>NZ_CP126257.1:0-1200000 GCF_003234175.2 Curtobacterium sp. MCSS17_007 | reverse complement strand
CGCGGCCAGATCCCCGCCGAGGACACCGAGGACGGGGAGCCCGCTCAGGGCTGACCTGGGGGCCTCGCGCCTGCCACCGCGAAGAGACCCGCGACCGGGAGCGTCTCAGCGGCGCGGCTCGACCAGCTCGATGAACCGGGAGAGCAGCGACAGCCCGCTGATGGACGGGGGCAGCCCCGTGGTGAGCGCCGGCGAGTACACGAGGTACGCCGCCCACTGCGCTCGAGACAGCGCCACGTTCAACCGGTTCGGCATGAGCAGGAAGTCGAGGCCGCGCGGGATGTCCGCCGCACTCGAGGCCGCGAGCGAGGTGATCGACACCACGGCCTCGCGCCCCTGGAACATGTCGACCGTCCCGACCTGGGTGCCGCGGAGTCCGGCGCGGTCGAGGGCCTCGCGGATCAGGGCACCCTGCGCGTTGTACGGCGCGACGACGATGACGTCCTCGTCCGTGACCGTCCGCGTCACCTCGCCGTCGACCCACCGGCGACCGATCAGGCTCTGCGCGAGTTCGACGACCCGCGCTGCCTCCTCTGAAGACGACGTCGTGTTCCCGCTGTGCACGACCGGCACGGGGTGGACGCCCGGGTCGAGGTCGTCGAGGTGCCGCCCGCTCACGATCGAGGTCAGCTGCCCGTCGTACGACAGGCCCGAGACCGACGCGGTCAGTGCGGGCTCCATCCGCCGGGTGTGCGCGAGGAAGTAGCCGAACTCCGGCGGGAGCACGTGCTCGCCGTCCGCCAGCCACCCGAGCGCCGACTGATCGACCGGCTCGGGGTGCGAGCCCTGCGACACCTGGGGCAGCTGCTGCGGGTCACCGAGCAGGAGCAGACGCTGCGCGGCAATCGAGGACGCGATCGTCGGCGCGAGCGAGAACTGCCCGGCCTCGTCGACCACGAGCAGGTCGAGGGAGCGCCGCGGGATCGTGCCCTCGTTCGCGAACGTCCACGCGGTCCCGCCGACGACTCCCCCGGTGCCGGTCTCGGCGCACGACGACAGGAACGCCGAGACGGCGGCGTTGTTCTTCATCGGTGTCCACGCGGCGGCCTCGAGCTCGTCCTCGGTCGCACCGGACTTCGGCACCTTCACCACTCGGTCCGCGGGCACGCCGGCGCGGACGACCGACGACAGGAAGTTCTCGGACGTCGCGTGCGACTGCCCGACGACCCCGACGCGCCATCCGTGCTCGCGGACGAGCCGCGCGACGACGTTCGACCCGACGTAGGTCTTCCCCGTGCCGGGAGGGCCCTGGATCGCCAGGTACGACCGGTCGAGCCCGAGCAGCGTCGTGACGACGGCGGACACCGTGTCATCACCGTCTACGGAAGCGAGCGCACCACGCGGCGGAACCCGGCAGAGCAGGTCGAGCGCCGGGTCGGGCAGCATCGACGGGAGGGCGTCGAGAACCTCCTGCCCCCACTCGGCGATCGCCTCGGGCTGCGGCTTCGCCCGCGGCGGGGCGGCCGGCGCCAGGACGACCGGGAAGTCGGAGTGCGGCTCGCCGCCGCCGACCGGCAGGCTCTCCTTGACCAGGACCTCGAACGCGTCGCCGTTGTCGGCCGCTTCCAGCACGACCGCGCGAGCCGACGCGCCCTTCGAACCCGGCGCCGGAGCGGTGACCGACGGCGGGAGTGGGTCGTCGTAGACGAGGTGGGGCGTGCCTCCCGGCCGGATGCGAGAACCGGGCGCGAGCGTCCCCGACAACCGGATCTCTCGTGACAGCGAGCGGGCACGCGGCAGCGTGTCCCAGTCCCGCTCGACCGACGCACGCTCGACGACCAGGACGTCTCGCGTGTCCGCCCAGTCGTCGACGGGGTTGCGGAGGCGGTCGAAGTGGTCCTGCCAGAAGGTCTTGGCCTCGCGGCGGTGGTAGTCGATCGCGGCGGCGGCGAGCGCCAGGGCCGTCTGGTCGGCGTCGCGATCGAGGGGGTCGACGTCCGCGATCTGCGCGGCGAGGGCCGTGTACACGGGGTTCGGCTCGCGCTCGACGGGGATCGGCGGCAGGAGTTCCGTGTCCTCGGTCGCCGACTCCGTGCGCGGGAGCCGGAGCGACAGCAGCCAGTCGCGGAGCCGGAGTGTGGAGCGGCAGTCGTAGGCGTTGTAGTCGGCGACCTGGTCGAGCATGCGCTGCCCGACGGTGGGGTCGCCGGTGCGGAGTTCCTCGATCGCCTCGACGTAGGCGGTGATGCTGTCGGCCGCGTTCGTGACGTCGCTCGTGCGGAGGTCCTCGCCCATGTACAGCGGCTCGAGCTTCTTGATCGAGTAGCTGTGGCTGCCGACCACCAGGGCCTTGCGGACGATCGGGTACAGGTCGACGAGGACTCCGGCGCGGAGCAGTTCGTCGACGTCGTCCTCCCCCACGCCGTGCCGGGCGGCGAGGGACAGCAGGTGCGTCCGCTCGTACGCGGCGTAGTGGTAGACGTGCATGCCCGGGTGCTGCGCGCGACGTTCCTTGACGAAGGCGAGGAAGTCCACCAGCGCCTGCCGCTCGTCGCGGATCGTGTGCGCCCAGAAGGCGGTGAAGTCGGCGCGGTCGTCGACCAGGCCGAAGAGGTAGTCGAGGCCCCAGTGGACGCCGTCCTCGGTGTGCAGGGGGTCGCCCTCGAAGTCGAAGAAGACGTCGCCGGGGTCGGGCTCCGGGATCGCGTCGAGGGCTCGGGGGTCGTGGAGTTCGAAGCGGGGCTTGGCTGTGCTCTTCTTTGCCTGGCTTGCGCGCTGCTCCGCTTCGGTCTCGGTCTGGAGGCGCGCCTGACGCACCAGCCGATCTTGCGTCGACCGCGACATGCCGGGAACGGCCGCGGTGCGGTCCGCCAGGTCGTCGATCGTCCGCACCCCCTGCCGGATCAGCTTCGTTCGCTGGTCGAGGCGCATGCCGGCGACGAGGACCAGGTCGCGGTGCTGCTGCACCTGGGTCTGGCAGATGGTGCAGCGGCCGCAGCTGGAGTAGCGGGGGTCGCCCCAGTGGAGCTCCTCGGTCTCGCTCATGCGTTCGGCGATGACCCGTTCGAGCTCGGCGCGCTGCGTGCGGTACACCGGGGCGATTTCGGCGAGGTCGTGGGTGGTGGTCGTGCGGTCGCCGAGGACGAGGTGGACCTGCGCGCCCGTCGGGATGTCGTTCGCCTGCATCTGCTCGGCGTAGGCGGCGAGCTGGAGCAGGGCGCTGATCTTGGCGTGGCGGGCGAGCTTGGTGTCGTAAACCTCGTAGGAGCCCTGGTCGTTGCGGAGGATGAAGTCGGCGAAGCCGATGAAGCCCGGGCGGTCCGGGGTGGGCGGCTCGTGGAAGGTCGGTTGGTAGAGGACGTCGGCGCCGGTCTCGAACGCTGCTCGTGCTTCTTCGGCTGCTCGGGCATAGTCCCGCGGTGCGGGGCGGTCGAACTCGACGACGTCGCGGGTCTGCTTGAGGATGTCGAGGTAGTCGAGCTCGTGCTGGTCCCCCAGGCGAGCGGTGCGCTCGAGCATGTCGTCGTGCTCGGCAGGGAGGGGGCCGCCGCGGCCAAGCTTGGCGTCGAGGCGGCGGAGGAACGCCCACTCGCAGGTCGCCCACGTGCTGAGGTCACTCGGGCTGAGCAGGACCTGCCCGTCGGTGGTGATCTGCATGCGCTCCTCCCTGTCGTTCGGTGCCGTTCGAGCCTAGGGGCGAGCGCCGACAGCTCGTTCGTCCGATCGGGTGATCGTCGGCGGTAGCCTCCCCACCGTCAACGCCGTGGTCGCTTCGAAACATCTCGAATCGGTCGGGGTGTGGGCCGACCTACCCCGATCCGTCCTGAGATGGACAGGATCGTTCTCGTGAGGTGACATTTCGACCGATGCGCGGTGACGGTCCATCCGGATCTGCGCGCCGGGTGCGAGCCCTCCCCGGAAGGCTATCCGACGCCCGTCGGTGCGCTCGGTGCAGTTGCACGATCTTCATCGCGCCGGTTTCACCGGTGGCGTCAGCGCGGATGGATCAGGGTCCGCAAGCGCTCTCGCAGTGCTCGGTCGACCACGTACACGTAGGTGCCCAGCACCCCGCGCGTGAGCAACACCGAGTACACGTTCGTTACGAACCGGAGGACATCGTCGTCCGAGTACACAATCCCGAGACGAGGATTGTTCTCAATGCCCTTCTTGTCGAAGTAGTTCGAGCGGTCGAAGACGATCCGCTGCGATTCTTCGTCGAATCGCAGGTCCGGGCCGATAATCACACCTGCGAAGTTCAGGTCGTACCCCTGCACAGTGTGGATAGATCCGACCTCTTCGAGAGCTCCCGCCGACGTGATCCAGTCGGTCTGCGTCTGGTTCCACTGCAGACGCTGACCGTCGATCTCGATGTCGTGCGCCTTCGGATCGCTCTTGCTTTTCCACTCCCATGCGTACCCAGCCACGAGTCGGGAAAGCCCGACCTCCGCGTCCCTAGCCCGGATCGCCGCGTGCATGTCGCCGAGGTCGTCAAAGAGTCGGAGCTCGTAGTCGCCGAAGTCCTCACGCTCTCTAGGGAGCCCGCCCACAAGCGCTCGGGCAAAGGACACGTAGTCCCTCCCGCCCTGCACTCGCATCTGCGTGAAGAGACCGTAGTGGCGGTGCGAACGGTCCGCCTCGGCGATGAGTGCCTTCTGTGTCTCCTGGGGCAGATCAGCTGGTCGTACACTCTGTCGCGAGTCGATCAGGAAGATCTGGTGCCGGCTCTGCTTGCGGATCCAGTCAACCTGCGTCAAATGGTCGGCGTCCGCGCCGAACAGCTTGTGATTGATTTCGCCGAAGCTCTTGTTCTGCATGCCGGACGCCTGGTTGGCGCGGTGATTGAGTCGGTGCGATTCATCCACGACGAGCAAATCCCACGGCTCGTCGCTCTTACCGACCTCGAACGGTGTGAGCACCATCGTCCTGTCAAGCCCAGGGGTCTGCGCGAAAACGCGCTTCAGCGACGCGCGCAGCGCCTGCTGCGGAACGACGAGCCCGACTCGAGAGGCACCAAGCCGGCGGTGATTGTCTGGGGTGAAGAAGTCGGAGAAGAGCGCGTCGCCCTCCGGGTCGTCGAGCCCGTTGCCCTCTGCTATGTCCCGGAGCAGCTTGAGCAGGTAGACCGCTACGATGGTCTTACCCGTACCGGGATCTCCCTGAACCGTGATCGGCGCCGCTGCTTCGTCTTCCCAGTCGTCGAAAAGGCCTTCGAGGATGTCCTCCATCACGATTGCCTGGTCACGGTTCAGAGCTTTGAAGGGAGAAAGCTTGAAGAGCTCGCGGTTTTCTAACTCAGGCAAGCTGCGGGTGAAGACCTCCTGCTCGCGAAGGGCGTCGAACACCTCCTTGAAATTTTCGCGGTACTTCGGCCGATCGTAGTAATCGGCGTCGACGATGCCCTTGTTGCTGTTCAACACCGTAAACTTGCCGTCCGCGGCGAGCAGAGCGATGAGTTGCGATTCAAGGTCCAGGCAAACGGACTTGTTGAACGTGTCGTCAAGGATGAGCCGAACCACTTTGAGCGTTCCGCGTGTCGGCGATTCGAGATGCTGCCGCATTCGCGCGGCAGTGTTCAGCGTCTCGCCGACGTACACGCGCTTGCCGTCGTCGAGGACGTACACGACCGGCCAGTTGATGAAGCGTCGATCCTCCTGCTGCCAGATCCGCAGGTGCTGCGGCGTGAACGGGAGCTTCTCGATGTCAAAGCTGGTCATACTTCGTGCTCCGGCCACGCGCCCGTTCGATCGGGTACTTCTCCTTGGTGATCATGAGCTTTTCCCGAATGAGCTCCTCGGGCGACGCACCGATCCGGTCCGCCAAGAGGAAGCAGTAGGTCAGGACGTCCGCCAGCTCGCCACGGACGCGTGCGTGATCTCCCTCGGGCCGCCACTGGAAGCACTCGAGGAGTTCTGCGGCCTCGATGGCAATGCTCTTCGCGAGGTTCTCCCCCGTGTGGAACTGCGCCCATTCGCGTTCGGCGACGAACGCCCGAAGTTCGTCCCGAACTTCCTCAAACCCCATGTCGGAACGCTAGCACCGGAGCGTTCGCGGTCCGGCACGCTGCTCGCTGTCGGTCGCCCGCGGACCCGCCTCACGTACGACCGATCTCCGACGCTGCGGCGAGCAAGTCGCGGCGCGGGTCAGGACAGTTCGTACCGCTCGGCCTCCCTGCGCTGGAATCGTCGGTGATGAGCGAAGTACCGTTCTCGCGACTCGTCCCAGAAGGAGCAGCTCCGGCCCAGGAGCCCACCGACCACACTCGCCAGCTCAGATGTCATTGGCCGTCGGCGCGGACCGGCTTCGATTATGCCGGCCCTCGAGACGGTGAGGTACCCGAGCTCGAACAGGTCGTCACATCCGAGCACGCACGCCGGCATCACGTTGTCGGTTCGACGTCGCTCGGCGATCGAGGTGTCGGCCCGGCGCTTGATGTGCGCGGCGACGAGCATCGCGACGGGGAGCTCACGGCCGCACAGCGCACACGTGTCGACGAGGCGTCGGCCGAACAACGCTCGACGCAGACTCGACTGTTCGCCGCGCTGGTAGGAGACCACCTGTCGGTCGCCGGAGTAGGACAGCTCCGGTCGAGCGTCGCGGTCAACTGGCCAGGAGCGGTTCTGAGCAACATCGCTGCTGAGGCCCAACCGGTCGAGGAGCCACTCCGCGAGCTCACCGCCCACTTCGTGCAGGTAGGACTGCTTCACCGCTCCGTCCGTCCGGAACGGCCACCGCGTCGAGTTCTCGGACACGCGGAGTTCGAACGGGATCTCGTCGCGGGCAATCGGGATATCGAGGTCTTCGACGTCGACGCGCAGAACCCGACCGTCCGAGGACCATCGCGTCGTTGGGTCCTCGAACGGCGGGGCGCCATCGTAGGCAGGTTCGAGCACGCTGCTCCAAGCGCGGACCTCACCCCCGGAGTAGTGCAGGACGAGATCGCCCGGCTGCGCTTCGAGCATCCGCTCCCAATGCGACTGGGGGCGGCCAGGCCGTCCGTCTTCGCTCGGCCGGGAGCGTTTCGGTGCCCACAGAACGCGTGCCCGACGTTCCTGATCGAACGTTTGCCCTTGATTCACCCAGAAAACTCGCACGGCATTCCCCTCACGCCCGACAGCCAAACGATCGAGATGCTAGCTGCTGACCGAACGAGCAGCCGCAGCAGCACGACCCCCCACAACGGGTGCTCGAAAACCCCCTTCCGTAACCTCGAGGATGGTTCAATACGCGTTTCCAGGGTCGGGCACGCTCACAGTCGCCTAGGGGGCAACACGATGACGATCGCCGGCGAATCCGCAGGCCTCGAAGCGCACCGCCAGCGCAGCCTCGCCCGCGAGCACCGCCGCCAGGCCGACGACGCCGAACAACGAGCGGCACGCTTCGAGATCGCCGAGCGCACCGAGAGCGAGACCGCCCGCGTCCTCGCCCCGCTCGCCGGCATCGGCTACCACCTCCTCGCCGACCGCCGCTGGCCCGGCAGCCGCACCGCACAGGTCGACATGGTCGTCGTTGGGCGCGCCGGCGTCTTCATCGTCGACACGAAGGCCTGGCGCGAGGTGGCGGTCCACGGCGACCGGATCACCCGCGGGCAGGAGGACGTCACCGACGACGTCGCCCGCCTCGCGGACCTGGCGTACGCCACCGAAGCAGCGCTCGCCGAGACGGGCCTCGCGCCGAACGAGGTGCACGCGATCGCAGCACTCGCGGGCCAGCGGAAGATGCACGCCCGTGTCGCGTCGGTCGACGTGCTCGGCGTGCACGACGTCATCGGGCACATCACGAAGCGCGGCGCCCGCCTGTCGGCGTCCCGCGTCGACGACGTCCTCGCCGCCCTGCTGCGCTACTTCCCCGTCATGGGCGAACAGGCGGCCGAAACCGAAGCCAAGGACGCAACAACAGCGCCGCCACACACCGTCGTCCCCGCGCCAGTCCTCCCCCGCGAGCAGCCCCCGGCGGTCGCCGACCTCGACGACGACCTCGCCGACCAACTCCTCGACGGCGTCCTCGACGCACCCATCGAGGACTGGATGGCCTTCCTCGACCCCGCCCAGGCGAAGCTCGTCCGCCGCAGCTTCAACGGCCCAGCGCGCATCCGCGGCGCCGCCGGCACCGGCAAGACCGTCGTCGGCCTGCACCGCGCCGCCTATCTCGCCCGCGCCACCGGCGAGCGGGTCCTGTTCACCACCTACATCGCGACCCTTCCCAGGGTGCTCGAGTCGCTGCTCGCACGGCTCGCGCCCGACATGGTCGGTCACGTCGACTTCGTCGGCGTGCACAAGTTCGCGAAGGACCTCCTGGACGAACGCGGCATCCCCTTCCGTGCCCCTGGACTGGAGGCGCGACTCGCGTTCGACGACGCATGGAACGCGATCCGCGCCTCCAGTCCGCTCCGGTCGGCGCGTTTCACGCGCCGCTACTGGGAGGACGAGATCAAGCACGTCATCAAGGGGCGCGGCTTGACGCGCTTCGACGAGTACGCGGACCTGGCGCGTGTTGGGCGGAAGCACGCGCTGCCGCTGGAGACGCGGCAGGCGGCGTGGGACCTGTACGACGCGTACGAGTCCGGGCTGCGGAAGCGCCGCGCGCTCGACTGGGAGGACGTCGTCCTCCTCGCCCGACGGTCGCTCCGGGACCGGCCGCTGGAGCGGTACGGCGCGGTGATCGTCGACGAGGCGCAGGACCTGTCGTGCGCGATGGTCTCGATGCTGCACGGGCTCGTCGGGGACCGCCAGGACGGCCTTACGCTGATCGGCGACGGCCAGCAGACCATCTACCCCGGCGGGTACACCCTCGGCGAGGTCGGCATCAGCCTCGCCGGCCGTGGTGTCGTGCTCGACGTGAACCACCGGAACACCGCCGAGATCCTCGACTTCGCGAAGGAGATGGTTGCGGACGACCAGTTCGTCGACATCGAGGGCGTCGACGGCGTGGGTGACGCCGTGTCCGACGTGACCCGGTCCGGGCGCGTTCCGACCGTGCACCGTGCGACGAGCCGCGCCGACCACGACGCCGCGATGACGGCACACATCGCCGAGGTGCTCCGCTTGGTCGGGACGAGCCGGGGCGACGTCGGCGTCCTGGTGGCGACGAACCGGCAGGTCGACGAGGTGACGGCCGCGCTCCGGAGCACCGGCACCCCGGCCGTGTCGTTGAAGGACTACGACGGGAAACCCGTCGACGCAGTGAAGGTCGGCACGATCAAGCGGGCGAAGGGCCTCGAGTTCAAGCAGGTCCTGCTCGCACACGTCCCCTCGCGGCTGCTCGCCCCGGTGACGGGCGACCCGTCCGAGGCTGCCCGCGAGCGTCGGGAGCTCGACCGGCGCGAGCTCTACGTCGGTATGACGCGTGCACGCGACGGACTGTGGGTGGGCGTGCGGGGCTGATCGCCGCGATCGACGACGACACCGTCGACGCCCTGCTCGCCACGAACATCCGCGCACCCCACGTCCTCGTCGCCGCCCTCGCTCCCGGCATGGCGGAGCGCGGCAGCGGCCACATCGTCAACATCGGCTCGTGGATGGCTCGCGTCGGCGTCCCGTTCATGGCCCTCTACCCCGCCACGAAGGCCGCCGTCGAGCAGCTCACCCGCGCCTGGGCCGCCGAGTACGGGCACCGCGGCATCCGCGTCGTCACCGTCGCCCCGGGTGCGACGGCCACCCCGGGCAACGCCGACTCCGCAGACGTCCTCGCCGCGATGACGAGTGGCACCCCCGCCGGGATCCCGGTGCAGCCGGTCGACATCGCCCGCGCCGTCCGCTGGGTCGTCTCCGACCAGGCCGCGTTCGTCACCGGCGGCACGATCGACGTCGACGGCGGCATCGCCTCCACGCGGCTGAGCTGACGAAGACGGGGCTGACCGGAGCCGACGCGCGGAAGGAACGGAACCACGTGACGGACAGGAGGCACGGTGCCAGCTGGCACCGCGCCTCCCGCCCGTCATCGCTCAGGTCACCGCACGATCGCCGCCGTCGGTCTGGAGGGGTACGAGCCACGGCTCGATCCGGACGAGGCGCTCCCACCCCGCGCCGAGCACGGCATCGATCTCCTCGATCGACACGGGGAACAGCGAGCCTACGAACGCTTCCCACCGCTGCCCGGAGAGCTCACCGAAGCGCACCTCGTAGGGCTGCCACTCGTCCGGCACGAGTTCGAGGAGGTCCATCGCGTCATCCCGCCGATCAGACACGACCACCTTGGCGGACACGGAGGTCCGGGCCGCCTGCAAGAACCGTACGACCGGCCCGATCGACCCACTGTCTGGGACAGGACCCACGACCTCGATCTCAGCGGAGACCCTGCCGTTGCAGATTGGTGGCAAGCTCGCCGTCTCATCGTCGATGGTCGCGAACCACGTCTGCGGAGGCGCATCGTCATCTCGTCGCGCGACCCCACCGGTCGGTTCAGCGACGAGACTGCCCTCGCGACGGACGACGAACACCTCTGCTAAGTACCGGCTCATCAGACCCATTGTTGCCGGTAGGTGGAGAGCCACCAGCGGCCGCACGGCTTGCGGCAGGAGATCGCTTGCACGTCCGGGTAGTGCTGAAGGATCGCCCTGCCCCGGGCAAGGCAATTCGCCTGCGAGGAGTAGTTCGTCCCGTCCCACCGCTGCCAGACGTAGGACCACCGCCTCGGAGCATCGGACGAGTTGTCGTGCGCCGAGCTCGCCGGCGCTGCTTGCGCCGACGAGACCGGACCCGCCACGATCCCGGCGATTGCGATGCCGGAAGCCAAGGCGGCCGCCACGAGGGCTCGGAAGGTGCAGGAACTCAGTCGTTTGTTCGTCGTCACGGTTCGATCCTGGAGAACCGGTCAACTGAAGTATCAACCAGGGGTGACGGTCTCGTGACGAACAGTTCATGACGAGTGCAAGGGATGTCGCCGCGACGACGACGCCATGACGGCGGCAGTGCCATCGAGCCGCGGGTCGTCAGTTCAGACGGACGAACCGCGGTCCCTCGTACCCGTCCCGCGACACGTGCGCGGTGAAGTCGGCGAGCGACCGCACCCAGTGCCCACGCTCGCCGTAGAGCGCCTGGTACACGACGACCGGCTCCTCGGTCTCGACGTCCTTCGCCACGAGGACCACCTCGTACTCCCCGCCCTTGAAGTGCCGGTACCGCCCAGGGGTCACGTCGCTGCTCACCCGGCCGATCGTACCGAGACGGCCGCCCACACCAGTCGCACCGTACTGTCTGCCCTGTGAATCCCCGACTTCCTGACGCCGTCCGCCGCGCCGCACGCCGAGCGGCCTGGGTCGGAGTCGTCGGCTCCGTCGTCGGAGCGGCGATCGGGATCTGGCTGAGCCTCGGCGAGCGGCCCGTCGAAGTGCTCCTCCTCGTCCTGGGCGGCACACTGGCGGGCGGTGGCCTCGCAGCAACCCTGACGATCCTCGTGTCGCAGTTCTGGATGAGGGCCGTGACGACTGCGCCGACGTTGGGGTTGAGCCTCGCCGAGAAACGCGAGCTCCAGGGGGCGATCCTGACACGAGCGTCGATCGCGCCTGAGCTCGGACCGCGTGCTGCCGATCAGGCGCGCGTGCTCGCGGTGACCCTCCCGCTCGCGATGGCGCAGTCCACGCTCCTCTCCGTCGGGATCGTCGGGTCGCAGGTCATCGGCCTCGCGTCCGCGGACTCGTTGGCATGGTTCCGCGTCGTCCTCATCGCGGTCTTGGTCGTCACCGGAGTCATCGTCATCGTGGTGCTCCGTCGGAACCTCATCCAGGTCCGTCGCTCCATCGAGGCGCTCGACACCGGCACGGCGTAGCAGGACTCCCGCTCTCCTGCACAGTGCGCCCTACGTGCAGCGCTGGCCACCGATTCACGAGCATGCTCAGTGCCACGGCTCCGTTGTGCGATCGTCGCCCTGTGGAGCAGTGGGAAGCCGATGACGCACGCCGCCGACACATGGCCGGCTTCGGCCGGCGGGACACCGCGCCGGAACTCGCCGTCCGACGTGAACTCCATCGCCGCGGCCGTCGGTTCTTCGTCGACCGCCAGGTGAGCCGCCGCTGCCGGGTCCGGCCGGACCTCGTCTTCCCCCGAGCGCGGGTCGCCGTGTTCGTGGACGGCTGCTTCTGGCACCACTGCGAGGAGCACACCCACCTGCCGAAGGCCAACGCCGAGCTGTGGCGACGGAAGCTCCTCGCGAACCGGCAGCGCGACGCTCGGAACCAGGCGATCCTGACGGCCGAGGGCTGGCGCGTCGTCCGCTCGTGGGAGCACGACGACCCTGAGACGGTCGCCGACCGGGTCGAGCTCGAACTCGACCGCTGGAGCGCCATCGTCACGAGGCACCCGGAACGGAGGAGGTCGTGACAGCACCGCATCCGGGACACCCCAGCCGGAACCTCAGCAGAAAGGTCCGCGACCCGCCGGAGACCCCGTCGTCACACCGGGTCACGGTGTCGCCAGCGTCGCCTGCAGCGGGTACCGTCACCGCATGACCGTCGGAGCAGCGATCGCCGTCCTCGCGGGGGTGCTCGCCCTCGCGACCGTCCTCGGCCTGGTGCTCCGACGCCGGACGGGTCGCGCCCGCAACACGGCCGCACTCGCAGCCGACGACCTCGCCGCCGCCTAGGACTACGGCACTGCGGCGACACTCGTCCAGTTCTCCACGCCCACCTGCGCGCGTTGTCCCGCCACCAGGCGACAACTCGATGTCCTCGCCGACCGGCACACGGGTGTCCGTCGCATCGAGGTCGACCTCGCGGAACGCCCCGAACTCGCGGAGCGTTTCGACGTCATGCAGACACCGACGGTCCTGCTCCTCGACGCGCAGCGAACCGTCCGGACACGCTTCGGTGGGCCGCCTCGCCCTGCGGAACTCGCTGCCGCCCTCGACTCTGTCCTGACCACCGACTCCCCGGAGACACGATGACCACCACGAACGACAGCGAGCGCGGGATCGATCCCCGCTCCCCTCGCTTCGGCGCCGCGATCACGACGGTGCTCCTCGCAGCGACGATCGTCCTCACCCTCGTCCCCGCGACGTGGGCCGTCGGCATCGTCCTGCTCGCCGTGATCGTCGTGCTCTTCGCGATCGGCGGCATCGCCGGGATCCGCCGCCACCCGTACGGCGCGTTCTTCCGCCGGTTCGTCCGCCCGCGGCTCGGTCCGCCCATCGAACTCGAGGCTCCGGAACCCCCGACCTTCGCGCAGCGGGTCGGCCTGGTCATCACGGCACTCGCCCTCGTGCTGGCGTTGGTCGGCGTACCGTACGCCGCGCCGGTCGGTGCCGCGGTCGCGCTCGTCGCCGCGTTCCTCAACGCCGTCTTCGACGTCTGCATCGGGTGCCTGATGTACGTCTGGCTCGTCCGGGTCGGCCTGTTCCGTGCGGGGCGACCAGCAGCGTGACGGCCGTGTGACGGACGGGAGGCGCGGTGCCAGCTGGCACCGCGCCTCCCGTCCGTCAAAGGATCGCGTTCGCGACCCGCACTCACCAGGTCAGCACGAACCGCCCGCGCGTCCCACCGGCGGCCAGCCGCTCGTGCGCCTCCGCGGCCCGCGATGCGGGCAGCACCTTCGCCACCCGCGGCGTGAGGACGCCGTCCTCCACCGCCTGCCGCAGCTCCTCGAGCAGGTCGAACGACGTGTACTCCGAGAACACCATGATCCGCTCGAACCGGATGCCGCGAGCGCCGTTGCCCTCCCAGCCCCGGACGTCCGCGAAGAAGCCGCCGTCTCGCACGGCGTCGACGACCTCGTCACGCTGCACCGCGGCGTCGGCGAGCGCGTCGACGCCGTCGTGCACGATGCCCCGGACGGCTGCCGCGAACCCGTCGCCGCGGCGCACCATGTGGTCCGGCCCGAGGGAGCGCACGAGGTCCTCGTCCTTCGGCGCAGCGTCGGCGATCACCGTGCTGCCGCGCTGCTTCGCGAGCTGCACGACGTAGTTCCCGAGCAACCCGGCGGCTCCGGTGACGGCGAGCGTGTCACCCTCCGAGAGTCCGGCGCGCGCGAGGATCTGCAGCGCGGTCAGCCCGTTCATCGGCACGGTCGCGGCCTCTTCGATCGACAGGCCCGCCGGGATCCGCGTGAACGACCCGACCGGTGCGACGAGGTGTTCCGCGTAGGCGCCGCCGTGCTCCGACAGTGGCAGGGCCATCGCCATGACCTGGTCGCCGACCTGCCAGTCCGTCACGTCGGGTGCGACCTCGTCGATCACCCCGGCGGCGTCCATGCCGGGCACGTACGGCGGCGACGCCTCGGACGAGTCCCGCTGCCCCTCGCGGACCCCGGTGTCGGTGGGATTCACGGCGAACGCCTGCACCCGGATGCGGACGCTGCCGGGGCCGGCGTGCGGCTCCGGGACCTCGTGGACGGCGAGGGCCTCGGGCCCTCCGAACGTTTCGACTCCGACGACCTTCATGCCCTCTGGTTTACCCGCCGTCCAGCCCGGAGACTCAGCGGAGCTTCTGGCTGGGGCCACACCCCTGAACGGGTCCTACCGCTTCGCCGCGCACCGCCGAGAAGATGAGGATGTGCCGGTTCCGCCGGCGGAACGAGGAGGACAAAGTAGTGCTGCGCGGCGTCGCGAGCGCGCTCGCCCTCGTCCTCACGCTCAGCGCATGCAGCTCTGGTACCGCGAGCGATGCTCCGGCGCTCCTGGCTGACGCCGCACAGCCCTCCGCCACCTCGACAGCGAGCGCCGCCGCCGAGGCGGCTCGAGAGGCCGCGGCACAGAAGGCCGCCGACGAGGCCGCTGCATGGAAGGTCGCCGAAGAGCAGGCCGCAGCCGAGGAGGTTGCGAAGAAGGCCGCGGAAGAGGCAGCAGCGAAGAAAGCCGCCGAGGAAGCCGCAGCACAGGCTGCCGCAGACGCGGCCGCCGCCCAGGCCGCTGCCGACGCACAGGCCGCCGCGCAGGCCGCTGCCGCCGCCGCCGCCGCACAGGCCGCTGCCGACGCGCAAGCCCGAGCGGCCGCAGCCGCCGCCCCCACCTTCTTCGCGAACTGCGATGCCGCTCGCGCGGCCAGCGCGGCACCGGTCCGCGTCGGTGATCTGGGCTACTCCCGGAAGCTCGACCGCGACGGCGACGGAGTCGGCTGCGAGTGAACGAGCCGTTTCAGCGACTCAGCGTTCTCCGCCAGCTCTGCCCTGCGAAAGCTAGCGCTGACTGCTCGCAAAGGCTGCGAGGCCCTACCGCTCCACCATTTCGTTCTACCTTCGCCGCTTTCTGGCGACCCTTCGGATCGCGTCAATCACTATCATGACTGTTCCCGCGGGAATCAAAATCAGGCTGACTCCTCCGAGCGCTGTTCCTACTGGTTCCACGCCCCCTATGCTCAAACCGATGCCGACGATGAAAAGCGTCGCACCGGCAATTAAGGTCGAGACACTAAGAAAGCGAAGAGTAAGCCGCGCTCGCGCTTTCGATCGTTCGATCGCACGGACTTGGTTCTGCTGCGGCGTGGCCGCAAGGGAACGATCCTCGACTATGGGGACATCGATGAGGTTCCGTTCAACGTTGACATCGAATGGACTACTGGCGTAGAAATCGGCCGTAGCGAAGAAATCTGCATGCAGGAGTCTTGGCTGCATCTCTAGATTCCCATCTCTTCACTGCGGAGTCCCCGCGAGATTTGTTCGGACTGCACCCGCCGAGACCGGCGGATCGAACCGGAATACAATCGGCAGATCGGAGTCGTAGAGGGCTGAGGGGATGTCAGCTCGGGCAGCAGACCAGACGAGGACGCGCCATGTTCCTGCCGTTCGGTCCACCTGAACAATAGAATACCGGAGCTCGCGCTTCGGGTGACTAGCGCGATGCAGGAGGATGGGAATTCCGACCGCGGCGGCAACGCCCAACATTCCGACAAGAAGGTCCACAGCTGGATTATTGCACGATCCGACTTTCTGCTGGGACCTCAGAAGGGTGGAAATCAATGTTGCCCGACTGGGCGACCGACTGCCGTCCGGGGCATCGTGAACCGAGTTGGGGCAGCAGCGTCGAGCCGGCAACGTCTCCCTTAGCTCCGGCTCCGATCCGCGAGTGCACCGCGCCGACCGTCACCTCCCCGGTCGTCCCGACTCAGACGACGGCGATCACGATGCACGCGATCGGTCCGACGAGGGTGACCGATCGGTCCCGGCGACGCCGCAGGAGCATCACGATCGCACCGACCGCCGGCCCGCCGACGGTTGCGAGCGCGATCACCACGTACTGCGTCGCCTGCAGCGCGAGCGACGTTCGCCGGCTCGAGGCCGAAGTCACCCCAGAGCAGGAAGATCACCACGCCGATCCACCCGGCCTGCAGCAGCAGCCCACACGTCGCGATCCACAGGGCGCCGTGTCGCCGCCGAGGCGGCGACCACGCGACGTCGTCGATTACCCTTCGCTCACGCCGCCCCGTTCGCCGCCTTCCCGCATCCGAACCGTACCGACCGCCGGCCGGGGGTAGGCACGGTGCCAGCCCATCACGCGCGTCCCGTCCGCACGCTCCGGACGGGAGGCGCGTTGCCAGCCCGCCCCGTGCCTCCCGTCCGTCTGCCGGTCACCACCGCAGCCTGCCCGCCGGGGCCCGCGCGAGCGGTCCGGAACGGCGCTCGACGGTTCCGCCTACGCTCGAACGAATGCCCGCCCCGCACCACCCTGCCGACCAGTCACCGTCGTCCGACGGGTTCATCCGCGTCCGCGGTGCCCGCGAGCACAACCTGCAGGACGTCGACGTCGACATCCCCCGCGACCGCATCGTCGCCTTCACGGGCGTCTCCGGCTCCGGCAAGTCGAGCCTGGCCTTCGGCACGGTGTTCGCCGAGGCACAGCGGCGGTTCCTCGAGTCCGTCGCCCCGTACGCCCGGCGGCTCATCGCGCAGGGCAGCACACCGCACGTCGACGAGATCACGGGGCTGCCCCCGGCCGTCGCCCTGCAGCAGCGCCGAGGAGCCCCGAGCACCCGCTCGACCGTCGGCACGCTCACGACGCTGAGCAACTCGGTGCGCATGCTCTACTCGCGCGCCGGCACCTATCCCGCGGGTGCCGAGCAGCTGTATTCAGACTCGTTCTCGCCGAACACCGCGGTCGGTGCGTGCCCCCGGTGCCACGGTCTCGGCACGGCGCACGAGGTGACCGAGGCCTCGGCGGTGCACGACCCGTCGCTGTCGATCCGCGAGGGCGCGATCACCGCCTGGCCCGGTGCCTGGCAGGGCAAGAACCTCCGCGACGTCACGGCGGTGCTCGGCTACGACATCGACCGGCCGTGGCGCGAGCTCCCGCGCGAGGACCGCGACTGGCTCCTCTTCACCGAGGAGCAGCCCGTCGTCGAGGTCCACCCGAAGCGCGACCGCGTCGCGAAGCCGTACAAGGGACGGTTCTGGAGTGCCCGGCAGTACACGCTGCACACCCTCGCCGACTCACAGAGCGAGACCCAGCGGAACAAGGCCCTGCGCTTCGTCGAGTCCGGCCCGTGCCAGCTCTGCCACGGTTCCGGGCTGACCCGGGCGGCCCTCGCGGTGACGTTCGGCGGGCACTCCATCGCCGCCTTCAACGCGCTCCCGCTGTCCGACGTCGCCGAGGTCCTCCGTCCGGCCGCGACGCTGACCGACCCGTCGCCCGCGCAGAGCCGGGTGACGTCCGGCGAGCGCTCCGAGGTGGCGAAGTCGATCGCCGCAGACCTGCTCGGCCGGGTCGAGGTGCTCGTCGGGCTCGGCCTCGGCTACCTCGGATTCGACCGTGCGACACCGACGCTCTCCCCTGGTGAGACGCAGCGTCTGCGGATCGCGACCCAGCTCCGGTCGGGGCTGTTCGGCGTGGTCTACGTCCTCGACGAGCCGAGCGCGGGCCTGCACCCGGCCGACGCGGAGTCCCTCGTGCAGGTCCTCGACGACCTCCGCGCGAGCGGCAACAGCGTCTTCGTGGTCGAGCACGACATGGACATCGTCCGCCGTGCGGACTGGATCGTCGACGTCGGCCCCGGTGCCGGGTCCGGCGGTGGACGCGTGCTCTACAGCGGGCCGCCCGAAGGGCTCGCAGACGTCCCGGAGAGCGTCACCCGTCGGTACCTTCAGCCACGGACCGAGCCCGTGCAGCACGAGCAGCGCGACCCCGTCGGCGTGCTCGAGCTCCGCGACGTCCGGCTGCACAACCTGCGGGGCCCGGGCGGCGGCCGGCTCGACGTCGACCTGCCCCTCGGGGTGATGACCGCCGTGACGGGCGTCTCCGGCTCCGGCAAGTCCTCGCTCGTCGGCGGTGTCCTGCCCGCGGTCGCGACGCAGCACCCGCTCGTGTCCCGCGTGGTCGAGGTCGACCAGAAGCCGATCGGTCGCACGCCCCGGTCGAACCTCGCGACCTACACGGGCATGTTCGACACCGTCCGGCAGGCCTTCGCCGCGACCGACGACGCCCGCGAGCGCGGCTGGACCGCCGGCAGGTTCTCGTTCAACGTCGAGGGCGGCCGCTGCGAGGTCTGCCAGGGCGAGGGCTCGGTCTCGGTCGAGCTCCTGTTCCTGCCGGGCAGCTGGGCGCCGTGCCCGGAGTGCCACGGCGCCCGGTACAACGCCGAGACGCTCGAGGTCCGGCGGAACGGCTCCACCATCGCGGACGTCCTCGACATGACCGTCGACCAGGCATCGGACGCCCTCACCGACCTGCCCGCCGCCGCCCGCGCCCTCGACGCCCTGCGGAGCGTCGGTCTCGGCTACCTCCGACTCGGGCAGCCCGCGCCGGAACTGTCCGGCGGCGAGGCACAGCGCATCAAGCTCGCCACCGAGCTCCAACGCGCACGGACCGGCCACACGCTCTACCTGCTCGACGAGCCGACCACGGGCCTGCACCCGGCGGACGTCGAGCTCCTCACCGCGCAGCTCCAGCGGCTCACCGACGCGGGGAACACCGTCGTCGTGGTCGAGCACGTGATGACCGTGGCGGCGCAGGCGGACCACGTCATCGACATGGGCCCGGGCGGTGGCGACGAAGGTGGCCGGGTCGTGGCCTCGGGCACCCCGAGCGAGGTCGCGGCGGTCGCCGCGAGCCGGACCGCGCCCTACCTGCGGGCAGCACTCGGGTCCTGACCACACGTCGGACGGGAGGCGCGGCACCAGCCCGCCCCGCGCCTCCCGTCCGCCCGCCGCTGCCTGAACCGGGCCGGCGCGGCATCCTCCGATCGGAGGATGCACCTCTGCCCGCCCCTCCGATCCGCTCGGGTCGGCACCCCCGCGAGGCTGGACCCATGTCCACCACACCGGCCGTCACGGTCGAGCACCTCACGAAGCAGTACCCCGGCGGCAAGCGGGCCGTCGACGACGTCTCCTTCACGATCGAGGCCGGCGAGACGTTCGCCCTGCTCGGGCCGAATGGCGCGGGCAAGTCCACCACGGTCGAGATCCTCGAGGGGTTCCGCTCCCGCACCGGCGGCGAGGTCAGCGTCCTCGGGCGCGACCCGGCGCACGCCAGCCGCAACCACAACGGCCGCGTCGGCATCGTCCTACAGACCAGCGGCGAGTCCCCGAACGTCACCGTCGCCGAACAGCTGCGGCACTTCCGCACCCTGTACCCGCGCAGCCGACCGGTCGACGAGCTGCTCGCCGCCACCGGCCTCGACGCACAGCGGAACACGCGCATCAGCCGCCTCTCCGGGGGCCAGCGCCGCCGCGTCGACGTCGGCCTCGGGATCATCGGCCGGCCCGAGGTCCTGTTCCTCGACGAGCCGACCACCGGCTTCGACCCCGAGGCCCGTCGGCAGTTCTGGCAGCTGATCCGCAGCGTCCGTGACGAGGGCACCACCGTCCTGCTCACCACGCACTACCTCGACGAGGCCGTGCACCTCGCCGACCGCGCTGCCGTGCTCGCTGGCGGCCGACTGCTCGACGTCGCGCCGATCGACGCGATCGGCGGGCAGGACGCACGCACACCGATCGTCCGGTGGCAGGACGACACCGGTGCGTCGCACGAGCACCGCACGACCGACCCGACGACCCTCGTCCGGAGCACGACGACCCCGATGCACGCGCTCGAGGTCGTCCGCCCCTCGCTCGAGGACGTCTACCTCGCCATGATCTCGGAGCACGCAGCATGAACCCCGCGAACACCATCCGCCTCGGCGCCCACCGCATCGCGTACGAGCTCCGGTCGTACTTCCGCGCACCCGACTCGGTCTTCTTCACCTTCCTCTTCCCGATCGTCATGCTCGCGCTGTTCTCGGTCGCCTTCAGCAGCGCCGCCGACATCCAGGCGGGCCCGGGCGTCAGCGTCGACTACGCCACGTACTACCTGCCCGGACTCGTCGCCACCGGGTTCCTGCTCTCCGGCACCCAGGCACTCGGTGTCGACATCGCCGGCGAACGCAGCGACGGCACGCTCAAGCGGCTCGGCGGTACGCCGCTGCCGGTCGCGAGCTACTTCGTCGGCAAGATCGGCATGGTCCTCGTCACGTCGATCGTGCAGACCGCGCTGCTCCTCGTCGTGGCGAGCGTGGTGTTCGGCGTCGACCTGCCGACCGACGGCGGAGCGTGGGCACGCTTCGCCGGCATCATGCTGCTCGGTGTCGCGACCGCGAGCGTCCTCGGCATCGCGATCTCGGCGCTCCCCCGCGAGGGTCGCCGTGCCACCGCCACGATCGTCCCCGTCGTGCTGGTCCTGCAGTTCATCTCCGGTGTGTACCTCCCCTTCACACAGCTGCCCGACTGGTTGCAGACGGTGGCAGGCGTCTTCCCGCTGCGCTGGATGGCGTCGGGCATGCGCTCCGTGTTCCTGCCGGACGCGTTCGCGTCCGCCGAGCCGGGAGGCGCGTGGCACCTCGGTCTCGGAACCCTCGTCCTGGCAGCATGGCTGGTCCTCGGCACTGTCGCGTGCCTGCTGACCTTCCGGTGGAACCGCCGGGACTCCTGAGCGTGCCTGTGGACAACGCCCACACGGTCTCGAGTCGATGGGATGCTGATGGCATGGACGACACCCCGATCACCGCGAGCCGGAACGCCTGGCTGCACGCGTTCTTCGCGGCGACGGTCGTCCTCACCGCCGTCATCGCGACCTTCGGCTGGTCACCCTGGTCGACCCGCTGGCCCGCCCACCTCGCCCTCGCGGCGTTCGTCCTGGCCTACGCGGCGTACGGCTGGCGCGGCTACGACTCCCGACGGGCGGCGGCCGCGTTCCTGCCCGTCGCCCTCGTGGTCGCGTTCGTCCTGCCCGCTGTCGCGCCGACGACCGCGTTCGTGCAGTGCATCGTCTTCCCGCTCGTCTGGTGCCAGGTCGAGCGGGTGCGGAACGCCGTGCTGCTCTCCGGCGTCGTGGGCCTCCTCAGCGCCGCGGGCCTGCAGGTCTCCGGCGGGCCCGGCGAGCTGACGGGCACGGTGCTGATCGAGACCGTCAGCGTGGTCGGCGCCTGTGCGATGGGGATCTGGATGACACGGGTCGCCACCCTGGCCGAGGAACGCCGACGCCTGCTCGACGAACTCCGTGCGACGCAGGACAGCCTGGCCGAGGCGCACCGCACCGCCGGCGTCACGAGCGAACGCGAACGGCTGGCGCGCGAGATCCACGACACCGTCGCGCAGAACCTCGCCGGCATCGTGATGCTCACCGAGCGCGCGCGAGCCGACCTCGTGGCGGATCGTGCTGACCGGTTGCACGACCGGCTCGCCGTGCTCGAGGACTCTGCCCGCGCTGCGCTGGAGGAATCGCGGACCCTCGTCGCCGCGGGCGCCGCCGGCATCGCGAGCGACGGTCTCGGCGCCGCCCTGCACCGGCTCGGCGAACGCTTCGCCCGCGAGACCGGTGTCCCCGTCACGGTCGACGCACCCGACTGCGCACTCGACCGCGACACCCAGGTGGTCCTGCTCCGTGCCGGCCAGGAGGCCCTGGCGAACGTCCGCGCGCACGCCCACGCCGCCTCGGTGCACGTCGTCCTGCGGGTGGACGGTCCGCAGGTCACCCTGCGCGTCGAGGACGACGGCGTCGGCTTCGACCCGGCGCGCCCCACTGCTGGGCACGGACTCCGGGGCCTGCGCGACCGACTCACCCTTGCCGGTGGGACCTGCTCCGTCACGTCGACGCCCGGAACCGGCACCGTCGTCGAGGCGACCGTGCCCACCGGAGCCGAGCCGCACCTCCCGGCTGTCCCCGCAGAGGCGGCACCGGTGGCGGGAGCGGCCTCGTGATCCGCGTCGTTGTCGCGGACGACCACCCGATCGTCCGTGCGGGCATCGTCGCGCTGCTGCAGGACGCCGACGACGTGCAGGTGGTCGGGCAGGCGAGCGACGGCGAGGGGGCCGTCGCGACCGTCCTCGCCGAGCGTCCCGACGTCGTGCTCATGGACCTGCGCATGCCGGGGTGCAACGGCGACGAGGCGACGGCACGCATCCTCGCCCGCGAGCCCGGCATCCGCGTGCTCATCCTCACCACGTACGAGTCCGACGACCAGATCCTCGCCGCGATCGAGGCCGGCGCTTCCGGCTACCTGCTCAAGGCGGCGCCCGAGTCCGAGATCCTCGCTGGCTTGCGCGCCACCGCTCGCGGCGAGACAGCCCTCGCTCCCTCCGCGGCTGCGGCCCTCGTCCGCCGGGCCACGACGAAGGCCCCGGTCGGACCGACACTGTCCCCGCGCGAGCTCGAGGTGCTGCAGCTCGTCGCGAAGGGCGGGTCGAACCCGGCGATCGGGCGCGCGCTGTTCCTCAGCGAGACGACGGTGAAGACGCACCTCGGGCACGTGTTCGAGAAGCTCGGCGTGAACGACCGCACCCGTGCGGTGACGCGCGCGATGGAGCTCGGGATCCTCCGCTGACATCCGTCCTCGACGCCGTCCTCGCGGGTTCGATGGCAGTTGATCCCGGGAGCAACGGCAGGTTCAGCGGTCCGACCTCCGTCGGGTGCTCAGCGTTCGCGCTCTCCGCGGTACCAGCGAGGTCGGAGCCTCCGTGGAACGCCGGACAGCAGGATCCACAGACCGAGCCCACCGGCCACGGCGGCAAAGACCGCGAAGACGAAGGAGAACCCGAAGACCGGCGTTCGGATGAAGCTCGTCGCGAGCCCCATCGACAGCACTGCCAGACCCAACCAGAACCACCCGAACACGACGTTCTCGTGGATCCGGCCGGTCCACGAACGCCAAACGCCGGCGTACGCCAACGCCCCAGCGCCGCCGAAGACGACCCCGATGGCGAACAGCATGACGACGAATCCGACCGGGGTCACTCGAGTACCTCGTCCACCCGCTCAGGCGAGCTCCCCGTGGTCATCGATCGTCGCGGGTCACGGCACCGATGACCTGTCGAACGACCGTCTCGGTTCGGATCGGCCGGAGCGAGACGGCTCCATCAGTCTGCGAGTACCGCTCGAGCCAGCCGAAGCCGGGAACATCGATCGCGAAGATCCCGAACCCGGTCTCTCCGGACCAGCCGAAGACCGACCGCCATCCGACGGCTTCCCAAGCTCGTCGGAACCATTCGGGTACATCGGGCGCTGGCTCTCCGAACGTCGATCGGTCGCCGTGCTCCTCGTACCGCGCTCGGAGTGCCGTGAGCGGAACGGTCACGGCTTCCTGCTCTCCGATGAACCACGTCGGTTCCACGGCGATCCAATCGAGGAGGTGTCCGACCGCGCCGGCGACCGAGGTGACCCCGAGGCCGACCCGTCCGTCACCGAGTTCGACGCGCATGGCGGCCCGACCCCCGTCCACCCACATCGCGGCGTGGTGCGTCCCCTTCTCGGACTCGATCCGCGTCCGGAGTGCACGAGTGGTGTTCGCGATGATCCCGACGAACTCCGAGCCTGCATCGGACAACGCCCCGAATCGGTTGACCAGCCCGAGCTCTCTTGCAGCTCGGCCCTCGTCGGAACGGCGAGTGCTGGCGGACACCAGCCCGCGGCCCCGGAGGTGCCAGAGGTGGTCGAAGAGCGCCGCGGAGCCCTGCCACTCGAGGCGGCATCCGGGCTGGTGGTCGTGCACCCGGTCGAGCGATTCGAGCTCGACGCCGGCGCGGGCACTCGCAGCAACGTCGATCCGCGGCATCATCGGTTCGTCACCTCCTGCACGTCGACCAGACGCACGGAGCCCATGACCTCGGAGAGCAGCGGTTCGACGGCGATCCGTTCGAGCACCGAGGCGCTGGCCGTCAGGTGGACTGCCGTGTCTCCCGTGGTGATCACCCGCTGGTCGACGACGATCCAGTCGTCGCCGAACGGGTACCCGAACAGCAGTCGAGCGCCGGGACCGAGCGCATGCTCCTGGCGACGGACCTCGAGGACTCGCGTTCCCGGGTGAGCGGCGATGGCAGCGGCCATCATCCCGGAGGATGCCTCCACCAACGACACCGTCGTGGATTCCTGCGCCATGACCACGTTCGGCCGGAACCCGTTGGTCGTCGGGCGTTCGAACACGGTGCCGAAGGTTGCTTCGGTGAGGACCCAGCCGTCGGGCAGGTCGGCCGTGATCACGCGCCGCTCCTATGCCGGTACCAGCGCGGCGTCAGCCACGCGGGCACACCGAAGACGAACAGTCCGACCGCGACGAGGATCAGCACGAAGGCCGCGACCATCATGACAGCGGTTATGACGAACGCGTGCGTCGACAGGAGCGCCGCGAAGGCGCCCAAGCAGATGCCGCCGAACCCGAGGAAGGCGGTCGGGAAGACACGGTCTGCACTCCACGAGCGCGTCCAGCTCCGCCAGAGGCCGGTGTACGCCGTCAATCCCACGAGCGCGAACGCGCACGACACCGCGATCAGCGCCCAGATCATCCGAAGATCCCCTTCCACACGTCGTGCACGCCCTTCGCGAAGTCCGACCCCTGGTACATGTCGTTCAGCTTGTCGCCGAGCATCTCGCCGCCTGTCCCGCCGAGCCAACCCCCGATGGCGCTCCCGACGATACCGCCCACGACCGTTCCGACCCCTGGGAACAGCGCGGTTCCGATGGCGCCGCCGATCCATGCACCGGCCGCCGCTGCGCCAACCGTCGTGCCTCCCTTGATGACCGTGGTCGTGACCGCGCTCTCAGCGCGTTGCGAGTCGGACCAATCGGGGTGGTCCACTTCGTCGTCGTGCCACTGGTCGTTCCAGGTCGAGCCGAGGGTCAGGACCGTTCCAGCAACTCCCAAGACCTTGGTCGCGCCCTTGGCCGCGTCCGGCATGGCCTCGAGCAGGGCGTTCTTGTCCTTCACCACGAAGTTGTGCGAGCCGTAGCGAGGATCGTCGAGCGGGATGTCGGGCCCCTTCGGCGGGTACGGCTTGGCGATCTCACCCGGCGCCTGCCACCATGCCTTGCCGTTCGCGTCGAGGAATGCCGGCGGTGGGGTTCGCAGCGTCGCTTCGGGGATCACTCCGGCAGGCACCGTGGTGAGCTGGCGCCACCGTTCGAGTGTCTCCTGCGAGACCGACATCCCCGCGCCGACGAGGGCTCCGGACGTCCCGCCGCCCACGAAGCTCAAGAACTTCGAGGCCGCTGACTGCTCGTACGCCTTGAGCGCATCGATGTCTCCCGCGCACTCCTGATCTGCTTGCAGTGCCGCTGCGTTGAACTGATCCACGCGACGTTGCAGAGCATCTTGCTGGTCCCGACGCGAGTCCTTCGCTGCCGTGACTTCTTCGTCGGTCGCGCCGGCCGGAGTCGAAGTGTCCGCACCCGCGAACGCCCGGATGTCCGCCAGGAGAGCTGCCCGCTGCGACTGGAGCGTCTGCACCGTCGTCGAGTACGTGTCGAGAGCGCTCTTCGCCTTCGCCGCTGCGTCGACCAGCCCGACCACGTCCGCATCGATCGGCGACAAGGCGTTCCGGAGCGTGGCCGCTTCCGGAGCATCGTAGACATCGGTCGTCGCGAACGCCTTCCACGCGGCCTCGATCGCGTCGGTCTGGGTCTGCGCCACGCTTGCCGCGGCCACCAAGTCCGCACCGATCGACTCGAGCGTCGCAGGGTCGGGCAGTTCGTTCACAGTCGGGGCGAAGGTCACTGCTCGATGCCCTTGTTCGCGTGTGCCGCCATCTCCTCGTCCCCGGACGCGTACGCGTTCGCGATCGATCGCGCGGCGGCGACGGACGCGGTCACGCGACTCCCGATCGACGCGAGTCTGATCTCTCCTGGGTTCTCCTTGAACGCGTTGAGTGCCGTCGCGGTGTTCGTTGCACTCGCTGCGAGTGACTCCGCCGCACCGGCGGCGTTCTGCAACGACTGCTCTGCCGTCGCCATGTCAGCGAGTGCGGTCTCCGCGTCCGAGACCGCTCGATCGAAGGCGGCCGGATCGAGCCGCCATCCGTTGATCGCCATGCTGCATTCCCCTCGAGTGCCGCAGTGTGTCTGAACCCCTCAGGATACCGACACTCGGGGTCGACAGGAATCTGCCGTTGTCGATCGAGCCGCCTCCGTCTGTTGTGACGAGAGAGAAGGGACGGTGTGATCTGGAGCATCGGCGCGGCCCTGATGCTCATCGGCCTGCTCGGCCACACCGGACTGTGGCGCACGTGCGCGAAGGACGGCCGGTCGTACTGGGTGTTGGGCCTGTTCTGTTCGGCCTCGGCATCGTGCTCGGGAGCATCGTGCTCGCGCTGCCGGACCGCCCGGGCTGGCTCTTCTGGATCCCTGCGGTCATCGCCCTGTTCGGCGCCGCGTCGACCTGGTACCTCCCGCCAGTGCTCACCCCGTGCCGGTTCCGCGCGCTGCGCAGCAGCTGTCGTTGAGCCGCGGCAGCGCGCCGACGCGGAACGACGAAGCCGACGTCGTACGACATCGCAGGCGTCGTACCGAGTCGACCCCGCCGAGCGCACCGAACCCCCACACGAACCACGCACCACGCACCACGCGCGCCGCACCGGACGGGAGGCGCGGCACCTGCCCGCACCGCGCCTCCCGTCCGTCGACGCGCACCGTCTGCCATCCGGCGCGCGTCCCCTCAGCGCCCCGCGTCCGCCCCCTCCGACCGGACGCGGAACACCCGAGCCGTCGGGGTCGCACCGCCGTTGTCGACGTGCAGCACCCCCGCGACCCCGTCCCAGGACACCACCCACGGCGCCACCGCCGTCGGGAACAGCGGCTCGACGACGACGCGACCCGCCACCGACCCCGGATCGAGCGGCAGCGCCACCGTCCGCGCCGCCCCCGGCAACGACCACACCGACAGGTACAGGTCCCCCGACGTCGCCCGGAGGCCGAGCGCCACCCACGGGTCCTCCCACCCGGGCAGCCCGAGCGGCCACACCGGCAGCGCGGTGTCGACGACCTCGAGCACCTGACGGTGCGCGGCGACCGCGTCCGCGACGACCGCCCGCTGCTCCGTCGACATCCGCGGCAGGTGCCCGGACAGGTACATCCGCCCGAGCACCCCGTTCACGAGCGACAGCGTGAACAGCTCGTCGGACATCTCCGGCGCCGGGTACGCCCAGTTCCCGGCCTGCTCGGGCAGCATCGCGGCGGGGGCCGCGGCGGCGATCGAGGCGGACAACACGGGGTCCTGCTGGTCCGAGGTGGACTGCATGTGCAGCCGGGACAGCATCGCCTGGTCGGCGCGCATCGCCCCGGACGCGCAGTTCTCGATGAGCAGCCGCGGGTGCCGAGCCTGCACCGCGTCGAGCCAGTCGAGCAACGCACGACCGCCGTCCACCGAACCGGCCCACGGCCCGGTCATGGTGTTGTCGTCCATCTTGAAGAAGGTCACACCGAAGGTCCCGACGAGCCGGTCGACCACGGCGTCCAGGTGCGCTCGGGCGTCCGGTGACCGCAGGTCGAGCACGTGCCGTCCGTGCTCGGCGACCCGGACGCCGTGGTGCTGCACGAACGCGGAGTCGGGCAGCGAGGATGCGAGCGGCGAGTGGATCCCGATCACCTCGGGCTCGAGCCAGAGCCCCGCCTGCATGCCGCGGCTCCGGATGTGGTCGACGACCTCGCCGAGCCCGTCCGGGAACCGTGAGGCCGCGGGCTCCCACGCCCCGACGGTGTCCCACCAGTGCCCCTCGGCGTACCAGCCGGCGTCGATGCAGAACAGGTCGGCACCGGCGTCGGCTGCCGCGTCGACGAGCGGCAGCAGCTTCTCGGTCGTGGGGTCGCCCATGAGCGTGTTCATGTAGTCGTTGAACACGAGCGGCATCGCGGCGTCGGCGGCCCGCGTCTTCCGAGAGGCCCGTCGCTGCGCGGTGAGGACGCCGAACGCCTGGTCGATCGAGCCCGCGATGCCCACCGAGACCGACACCGACGTGAACGGCGACGACGGCGTGACCACCGCGGTCCACTGGTGCTCCTGGTCGGTCGGACCGCTGAGCACCAGGTACGCGGAGCGTCTGGTCTCCCCGAGCTCGTACAGCCACGGCCCGTTGTGCTCGACCTCCCAGACCAGCGCGTACCCGGGTCCGGTGAGCACCCCGGTGGGCAGTGCCTCGCCGGTGGACCACGAGCCGCGGTTCTGCACGACGGCGCGGCTGCGGGGCGGGTGGTGCTGCGCCTCGCGGTCGATGCGCGCGAGACCGATGTCCCGCAGCGGGTCGGTCTGCCACCGGCTCTCCGCCGCCCAGTCGTTCGCCGCGTGGGTCAGCGAGAGGTCGTCGACGTCCACGCCCGAGTCGCCCAGCCATGCGCCGCTCGCGAACGAGGACACGGAGTCGACGACGTGCTCGCCCCGCTCCGCCCGCACCTCGGTCCAGGTGCGGAACGCCGGGATGCCGTCGTGTGCCCGGAAGACCGAGACGGTCTGGAGGCCCGTGGCCGCGTCCGCCTGCACGATCCGGATCTCGGGTCTGGTCGCCGCCACGGCCGCGCTTGCGTCCGCTCCGTCCGTCGCGTCCGCCCCGTCCGTCGCGCCCGTCGCGCCCGTCGCGCCCATCGCGCCCGTCGCGTCCGTCGCAACGTGCGACACGTACCGCAGCCGCGCGCCGATGGTGGAGTCGACGTGCCGGAAGCCGCCGGGGAACCGCCCGTGCCCGACCGTCGTCAGTTCGACGAGCGGTTGCGGGTCGGTCGACCCGTCCGAGAGCGTCCCGCCAGCCGGCACGAACGACACGAGTGCCACCGGCCGGTCGGGGCCGGTCCGGAAGCGGACCGCGAACCCGCTCGTCACCCAGTCGACGACGTCCTCCGTCATCGCACCCCCGCGGGTGCGGCCGGGCTGTCCACCCACGCGCCGAGGCCGTGGTCGTAGCAGGTGGTGTTGTCGATCGCCGACCGGTCGACGACGGGGCCCGCTGTGACGCGTCGGTCCACCCGCTCGGGGTCTGGCGCCGCATCGGCGAGCAGCCGCGTGTAGTCGTGGTGCGGGTCGAGGATCACCGCGTCCGACGGCCCGCGCTCGACCACGCGCCCCCGGTAGAGCACGAGGATCTCGTCGGAGAAGTGTCGCGCGGTCGCCAGGTCGTGCGTGATGTAGAGCACGGCGAGGTGGTCCTCACGCTGCAACCGGCCCATCAGGTTGAGCACGCTGAGGCGGATCGACACGTCGAGCATCGACACCGGCTCGTCGGCGACGAGCACCTGCGCGCCGGGAGCGAGCGCGCGGGCGATCGCGACGCGCTGCCGCTGTCCGCCGGAGAGCTCGTGCGGACGGCGCTCGGCGAAGTCCTCGTCGAGGTTCACCCGGTCGAGCAGCTCCCGCACGCGCTGGCGGGTCTGCTCGGTGCCGCGGGTCCGGTGGTGCAGCTGCAGCGGCCGGGCGATGTGGTGCTCGATCGAGTGGAACGGGTTCAGCGACGCGAACGGGTCCTGGAACACCATCTGCACGTGCCGCCGGTACATGCTCCCGACGACGGGCGTGCCGTCCTCGAGCCGGACGTCGATCGACCCGCTCGTGACGGTCTCGAGCTTCGCGAGCATCCGCGCGATCGTGGACTTGCCCGAGCCGGACTCCCCCACGAGTGCGACGGTGCGCCCGGGCAGCAGCTCGAACGACACGTCGTCGACGGCCCGGAGCGTGTTCCGGCGCAGGCCCTTGCGGACGTGGAAGTCCTTGGTCAGGTGGGTGACGGTGACGCTGGTCACGACGCGACCTCCTCGAAGCCGGTGCCCGTGCGGATGAAGTCACCGCGGGCGCCGGACAGGCTCGGGAACGAGCGCAGCAGACGCTGCGTGTACGGGTGCTGCGGCTCGTGCTGGATCCGCGCGGCGGTCGCGCACTCGACGACCTCGCCGCGGAGCATGATCGCGATCCGGTCACTGATCTCGAGCAGCAGGGGCAGGTCGTGCGTGATGAACACGACCGCGAAGCCGAGCTCGTCCCGCAGCCGGACGATCTCGCGCAGGATCTCCCGCTGGACGACCACGTCGAGCGCGGTCGTCGGCTCGTCCATGATCATGACCTGCGGTTCGAGCAGCATGGCCATCGCGATCATCACACGCTGGCGCATGCCGCCGGACAGCTCGTGCGGGTACGCGGTGATGCGCGCGGGGTCGACGCCGACGCGGCGGAGGGCGTCCTCGGCGATCGCCCGCCGCTCCTTCTTCGGCATCCCCCTGCGGTGCTCGACGAGCGCGTCGTCGAGCTGCGCGCGGATCGTGGTGACCGGGTTGAGCGCGTTCATCGCCCCCTGGAACACCATGGACAGCTTCGACCAGCGGACGGCGCGGAGCCGCTCGTCGCTCAGCCCGAGCAGGTCGACGTCGCTGCCGTCGCGGTCGTGGAAGGTGATGCTGCCGGAGGCGACCTTCGCCGGCGGCTTGTGCAGCCGGGTGATGGCGTAGGCGAGGGTCGTCTTGCCGCACCCGGACTCCCCCGCGAGCCCGAGGATCTCCCCCGGTGCGAGCGTGAGCGAGACGTCCTTGACGGCGTGCACGGGCCGTTCGGTCTCGTAGACGACGTCGAGGTGGTCGATGGTGAGGACGGCGTCCCGGGTCATCGGGTGACCCCCTTCCGGTCGGTGGCGGTCTGCGCGGAGCGAGCCGCGCCTCCAGGGCCGGACGAGCGGCGAGCTGCGCGCCGCGCCTGCCGCTCGCGTCGTCGCTGGGCCCGCACGTTGGCGAGCCGCGGGTTGATGACCTCGTCGATGGAGAAGTTCACCAACGACAGGCCCATGCCGAGCAGCGCGATGAGCAGCCCCGGCGGCACGAACCACCACCAGGCGCCCTGCGCGAGCGCGAACCCGTTCTGCGCGTAGAAGAGCATCGTGCCGAGCGTCGACGAGTTCGATGCGCCGAGTCCGAGGAAGGACAGACCGGCCTCCCCGAGGATCGCGGCGATGACCGCGAACACGAACTGCGATGCGAGCACCGGCAGCAGGTTCGGCAGGATCTCGACCGCGATGACGCGCCACGGTCGTTCACCGGCGACCCGGGCGGCGGACACGTAGTCGCGGCTGCGGATCGACATCGTCTGCGCACGGAGCACCCGGGCGGACCCGGCCCACGAGGTGATGGCGAGGACGATCGCGATGGTCCAGAGCCCGCGTGCCTCCTGCGGGACGAGGCCCGAGATGACGATCACCAGCGGCAGGCCCGGGATGACGAGGAAGACGTTGGAGAACAGCGAGAACGCCTCGTCCATGATCCCGCCGAGGTACGCCCCGAGGATCCCGAAGAACGCGGAGAGCACGGTCGCGAGCACGCCGACGATGAGTCCGATCTGCAGGCTCCCCCGGGTGGCGTACGCCAGTTGTGCGAGGACGTCCTGCCCGGTCTGGGTGGTGCCGAGCAGGTTGTCGCCGCTCGGCGGCTGCATGCCGGAGTCGCGGATGGCGTTCGGGTCGCCGACCAGGAACGGACCGAGCAGCCCGAACAGGGTGACGCCGACGATGAGCACGATGCCGGTGACGAGCCAGGGCGTCATCGTGGGGAGGAAGCGGCGGAGGCCGCCGCGGGGCTTCGCCGAGCGTGCCGTCGCGATGCTGCGCGTCGAGTGGCCGTCGGCCTCCTCGGCGAGCGCGCCGACGGTGGGCTCGGTCTCCTCTTGGATGTTGGTCACGGTCGTGTCCTCCTAGCTCCGGGCCCGGGTGCGCGGGTCGATGAGCCCGTACAGCAGGTCGACGACGAGGTTCGCGCCGAGCACGGCGAGGGTGATGAACAGGAAGATGCCCTGCATGAGCGCGTAGTCGTTGTTCGTGACCGCGGACAGGAGCTTCGACCCGATGCCCGGGTACGAGAACACCTGCTCGGTGACGACCGAGCCGGAGACGATGAACCCGAGCGAGATCGCGAACCCGGCCACCGACGGCAGGACGGCGTTGCGGGCGGCGTAGTTGCGGAGCACCTTGCCGGGCGGCAGGCCCTTCGCGAGCGCCGTGGTGATGTAGTCCTCGGACAGCGTCGACACCATCATGTTCCGCATCCCGAGCAGCCAGCCGCCGAGCGACGCGAGCACGATCGTCGCCGCGGGCAGGACGCCGTACTCGAGTGCCGACATGAGGAACGGACCGTTGAACCCCGGGTCCAGGACGACGTCGTAGCCGCCCTGGGCCGGGAACAGGTGGAGTCCGGTGGCGAAGCAGTACACCAGGATGAGCGCGAGCCAGAAGTAGGGCACCGCGGCGAGCAGCGTGGTCGCCGGCACGAACGAGTCGAGCCAGGTGCCGGGCTTCCACCCGACGAATGCGCCGAGCGCGACGCCGATGACGGCGGCCAGGACCGTGGCGAGCCCGACCAGGGCGATGGTCCACGGCAGCGAGCTCCCGATGACCTCGGTGACGGGCGCCGGGAAGTAGCTCACCGACACCCCGAGGTCACCGCGGAACACGTTGCCGAGGTACTGCCCGTACTGCACGATGAGCGGCTGCGAGGAGTCGCCACCGAGGAGCAGCTGGTACGCCTCCCTGGTCTCCGGGGTGATCTGGCCGCCGCGCTGCTGGAGCTTGGCGAGCAGGATGTCCACGGGGTTCCCGGGCAGGAGCCGGGGGATGATGAAGTTCAGCGTCAGGGCCGCCCACAGGGCGACGAGGTAGAAGCCGATCTTGCGCAGGAAGTACTGCATACGAGTGCTCCTCGGTCGCGGTCCGCCGTCAGCCCTTGACGGGCTTCAGGGCCTTGAACACCTCGGCGTTGTCCGGGCTGGCCCAGATCGCCGGGAAGGCGTACAGGTCGTCCTGGGTCGGCCAGCCGGTGAACTTGGCGGTGTGCACCTCGCTCGTCGTGCCGCCCGTGAGGATCGGGATGTACGGCATGTCCTCGACCAGGTGCTGCTGGATCGTGTCGAGCTCGGGCTGGGTCGCCGCGGTGTCCTCGGGGTTGATCGCCTTGAGCTTCGCGAGCGCCCCGTCGACGTCGGGGTTGCTGTACCGGGACAGGTTCGTCGCGGCTGCCTCACCGACCTTCGCGGTGTTCGACGTCGCGAGGTTGTTGTTGTACAGGTAGTACGGGTTCGCGGTCGGGCCCTGGCCGAGCGAGTCGATCGCGAGCTGGAACTGGCCCTTCGTCTTCTTGTCGGTCCACTCGTTCCACGACGACTGCTGCGCCTTGAGCTCGATGCCGGCGGCCTTGAGCTGCTGGGTCATCGTGTCGATGGCGGTGATGTAGTCGGTCCAGCCGGTGACGACCTCGACGGTCAGCGACAGCTTCTGCCCGTCCTTGGCGTAGATGCCGTCGGAGCCCTTCTTCCACCCGGCTCCCTCGAGGGTCGAGGCGGCCGCGTCGGTGTCGGCGCTGTCCGGCATCACGGCGGGCGACACGTCCTTCGAGATCATGTCCTTCTGCGTGGTGGTGAGGGCGAAGGTCGGCGAGATGTCGCTCGCGGTGTTCGAGAACGCGAGCGAGTTCAGCTGCTTGCGGTTGATCGCGTCGGCGACGGCGTGCCGGACGGCGGGGTCGGTCTGCGGTCCGGAGCACCCGAGGTCGGTGTTCGCGCAGGTGATCAGCGCCATCTGGTTCTGCCCGATGGTGATGCCGTCGTAGCCCGGGTAGTTGCCCTTGATGTCGTCCATGTTCGGGACGGGGCCGGTCTGCCAGTCGATCGATCCCTGCTTGAGCGCGTCGGCACCGGCGGTGTTGCCGGAGAGCGACAGGTAGCGCACCGTCTTCACGGCCGGGGCGCCTCCCCAGTAGTCCTCGTTCGCCGTGAGGGTGAACGCCTGCGCCTTGAAGTTCCCGAGCGTGTACGGACCGGTGCCGACGGGCTCGCGCACGACGTCGGTGGCGGGGTCGATGTCCTTCCACAGGTGCTCGGGCACGATCCACGTCTTGCCGAGCAGGTTGGGTCCGAGCACGAACGACGGCTCATCGAACGAGACGACGACCTTCGCGTCGCCCTCGGCCTTCGCGGTGCCGGTGTACCCGATGGAGTTGAGCGACTTGTCCTCCTTGAGCATGTCGAGCGTGAACACGACGTCCTTCGCGGTGAAGGGCTTGCCGTCGCTCCACTTCGCGTCGTCACGGAGTTCGATGGTGAGCTGCGTGCCGTCGGCGTTCCACTCGTAGCTCTTGCCGAGGAGCGGCTTCGGGTCCTCGGTGTTCACGTTCGTGATGAAGAACAGACCCTCGTAGATGGTCCCGATGCCGCCGATGTTCGACGGCGACCACGGGTTGAAGTTGATCTGGTAGTCGCCGGACTGTCCGGTGTAGGCGACGAGCGTGGACGCGGAGTCGGACGACGCCGCGTTCCCGCTCGAGCTGCAGCCGGTCAGGGCGAGTCCGGCGGTGGTGACGATGGCCGCGGCTGCGATGGCGAGCCGCCGTGAACGGTTGAGTGCTGACATCGTTGTCCTCTCGGTCTGCTCCGTCGCAGTCCAGTTCGTTGACGGCGATTGTTACACGGCTAAACTAACCCGGTCAAGCATTCGCACGACGATCTGAGGAGGCGCGATGGAGCGCACGACACTGGACGGCCCCTGGACCCTCGAGGCGGTGACCGGACCGACGGGGTCCGAGCCGTTCCGGTCCCCCACCGAGGCGGTGGTGCCGGGATGCGTGCACACCGACCTCCTCCGCGCGGGCCGGATCCCGGACCCGTTCGACGGTGACGGCGAGGCGGCGACGCAGTGGATCGGCGACACCGTGTGGCGCTACCGACGGACCTTCACCTGGGACGGCACGCGCACCGAGGAGCGTCACGACCTCGTCGCCGAGGGGCTCGACACCCTCGCCACCATCGAGCTGAACGGCCTGCTGGTCGGGTCGACCGCGAACCAGCACCGCTCGTACCGCTTCCCCGTCGGGCACCTCCTCCGACCGGGCGACAACGAGCTCGTGGTCACCTTCGATGCGCCCGTCCCCGCGGCCGTCCGGCTGTCGGAGCAGCACGGCGGCGAGCTCCCCCACGTCAACCACCACCCGTACAACGCGCTCCGCAAGAACGCGTCGAACTTCGGTTGGGACTGGGGCGTCGACGTCGCGACGAGCGGGATCTGGCGGTCCATCGGGATCGAGTCGTGGAGCGGCGTGCGGATCGCCGCGGTCCGCCCCCTCGTCGACGTCGACGGCACCACCGGCGTGCTCACCGCGCACGTCGACGTCGAGCACGCCGGCAGCCCGGGCGGCTTCCGCCAGCACATCGGCTCGGCCCCGGTGGTCGAGGGCACGACCGGTACCGGCTTGGAGGCGCGGATCACCGTCTCCGGACACGGCACCTCCGTCACCGGGTCGCGTCCCGTCTCCGGTGGTCGCGCCTCCGGGTCCGCTGCGGTCCGCGTGGAGCTGCCGGACGTCGCCCGCTGGTGGCCGCGCGGCCACGGCGAGCAACCGCTGTACGACGTCCGGGTCGAGGTCGGCGACGACGTCTGGTCCGGGCGCGTCGGCTTCCGGACGGTCACGCTCGACACCGCCGCCGACGCCGGCGGTGCACCGTTCCTGCTCCGGGTGAACGACGAGCCCGTGATCGTGCGCGGCGCGAACTGGATCCCGGACCACGCGTACCTGACCGAGATGACGCCGGAGCGGTACGCCGAGCGGATCGACGACGCGATCGAGGCGAACGTCAACCTGCTCCGGATCTGGGGCGGCGGGATCTACGAGTCCGACGACCTCTACGACCGCTGCGACGAGCTCGGTGTGCTCGTGTGGCAGGACTTCCTCTTCGCCTGCGCCGCCTACGCCGAGGAGCCCTGGCTCGCCGACGAGGTCGAGCCGGAGGTCCGCGAGGCCGTCACGCGCCTCAGCCCGCACCCCTCGCTCGTGGTCTGGAACGGCAACAACGAGAACCTCGTCGCCTACGCCGAGTGGGGCTGGCGGCCGTCGCTCGTCGGGCGGACCTGGGGCAACGGGTACTACCGCTCCCTGCTGCCCGCCATCGTCGCCGAGCTCGACCCGACCCGGCCGTACACGCCCGGCTCCCCGTTCTCGTTCGACGAGTACCTGCACCCGAACGACGACCGCAACGGCACCGTGCACATCTGGGACGTGTGGAACACGAAGGACTACACCGCCTACGCCGACTGGCGCCCCCGGTTCGTCGCCGAGTTCGGGTACCAGGGTCCACCGGCCTGGTCGACGCTCACCGCCGTGGTGCACGACGAGCCCCTCGACCCGGACGGGCACGAGATGCTCGTGCACCAGAAGGCGCAGGAGGGCAACCGGAAGCTCGCCGACGGCATGCGCGGGCACCTCCCCGAGCCGCGGAGCATCGAGGACTGGCACTGGGCGGCGCAGCTCAACCAGGCGCACGCGATCCGGTTCGGCATGGACTGGTTCCGCTCCCGCACGCCGGACAACACCGGCATGGTCGTCTGGCAGCTGAACGACGACTGGCCCGTGGTCTCATGGGCGCTCGTCGACCACGCCGGGCACCGGAAGCCGGTCTGGTACGCGGTCCGACAGGCATACCGGCCGGTGGTGGCCACCGTCCAGCCCTCGGAGGACGGCACGGGTACCGAGGTCGTCGTGGTGAACGCCGGCGCCGCCCCGATCGTGGACGACCTCGTCGTCGAGCGGCGGTCCTTCGACGGCACGGTCCTCGCGTCGACGAGCACGTCCGTGACGGTGGCGCCGGCAGACGCGGTACGGGTGTCGCTGCCGGTCCAGGTCGCCCGGTCGGAGGACCCCGCACGCGAGGTCCTCGTCGTCACCGGCACCTCCTCCGGCCGGCGGGTCCACGACCTCGCCGAGGTGGTGGACCAGCGACTCGCACGACGACCGTTCACGACCGAGGTGGACCCGACGGACGGCGGCGCCCGGGTCACGGTGACGGCGACCGGGTACGTCCGGGACCTCTCGCTCTTCCCGGACCGACTCGTGTCGACCGCCCGGGTGGACGACGGACTGGTGTCCCTGCTCCCGGGTGAGCACGTCGTGTTCACCGTCTCGCGTGCCCCGGGCATCGACGCCGAGGCGCTCGTCGGGCCGCTCGTCCTCCGGCACGCCGGCGACCTGCTGCCCTGAGCCGAGACGACGAACGGGGGTCCTGCACGCGCAGGACCCCGTTCGTCGTCGGTTCAGACCGCCTGCGCTTCGAGCACCAGCGCGGTGCCGGGCGCGAGCGACGGCAGCCGGACGCCGAGGTCCTCGAGCACCGCACCGGGCAGCTCGACGCTCCCCTGCTCCAACCACGGTGTCCGGGTGACGTCGACGCCCTCCGGCACGCGCAGCCCGGTCACCGGGGCGACGCGGTAGCGCCGCTGGCGGTCGAGCCCGCGGAACCGCAGCGGCACCGCGAGCGCCCGCGGTCCGGTCACGCTCCGCACGACGCGTGCGAGCGCCTTGCTCCGGTCCGCCCCGACCACGATCGTCGTGCCGAGGCCGGGGTCGCCGAGGTCGACGTGGTGCACCCGCCCGGTGTGCAGCAATCCGCGCTCCCGCTTGTAGAGCGCCGTCCACTCCCGCAGCCGGTCGCGCTCGGCGGCCGTGCAGCGCGTCACGTCGGTCTCGATACCGGCGCTGCCGAACAACGACACGGCCATCCGGAAGTCCAGGTCGAGGTGCCGCCCCGTCGTGTGCGAGACCTCGGGTCCGACGTGCGAGCCGATCAGCTCCGGCGGGAGCAGCAGCTCGGTCCACCGCTGGATCGCCAGCCGTTCCACCGCGTCGTTCGAGTCGGAGGCCCACACCCGGTCGGTCCGCTCGAGCACGCCGAGGTCCACCCGGGCACCGCCGGACGCGCACGCCTCGATCTCCAACCACGGGTGCCGCCGCCGCAGCTCGTCCATCACCGCGTACACGCCACGCGTGTGGGCGCCGAGGCCGACCCGTCCGGCGTGCACGGTCTGCACGACGTCCCGGTTCTGGTCCCACTTCACGAAGTCGACGTGGTGCTCCTCGATCACCGCGGACATCCGGTCGAGCACGTGCTCACGGACCGCGGGGTCCGCGAAGTCGAGCGTGTACTCGTGCCGCCAGGTCCGCGAGTCACCGGGGTCCTGCAGGAACCAGTCCGGGTGCGCCTCGGCGAGGGCCGACACCGGGCTGACGCACTCCGGCTCGAACCACAGCCCGAAGTCCATCCCGAGCGCGCGCACCCCGTCGACGAGTGGTCCGAGCCCGTCCGGCCACACCTCGGCGTCGACCGTCCAGTCGCCGAGCGACGTCGTGTCGGACCGTCGGCCCGTGAACCATCCGTCGTCGAGCACGAACCGCTCGACCCCGACGTCCGCCGCGGCCCGCGCGAGGTCGAGCAGCGGTTCGAGCTCCTGCCGGAAGTACACCGCCTCCCACGTGTTGAGGACCACCGGACGCGGGGTGGCCGGGTGCCCGGGCCGCGCGCGGAGCGAGTCGTGCAACCGCGCGGACAGCCCGTCGAGTCCGGCGTCGCTCCAGACGAAGACCGTCTCGGGCGCGGTGAAGGTCTCCTCCGGTCGGAGGACCACCTCGCCGGCCCGCAGCAGTTCGCCCGCGCCGAGCAGGGTCCGGGCCTCCGCCAACCGGTCGATGCGGTGCACGGTGTCCGCGCTCCACGCCGGGTGCACGGCCCACAGTTCGCCGAGCGCGTCGTCGAAGCCGGCCGTGCCGAGCACCGTCAGCGTCGGGGCGTCGTGCCCGGTGCGCCCGCGGCGGCTCTCGCGCACGTGCACCCCGTCGGTGAGTGCCCGCCGCTGCGGGGTCCGCTCCCGCGTCCACCTGCCGGCGAGGTCGAGTACCTCGGCCGCGCGGTCGCCCACCGGCAACACGGCCTCCAGCGCGGACAGCTCGACCTCCTCGGCACCGGTGTTCGTCACGGTCTGCCGGACCCGCAGGACGCCGGCTGCGTCGAGCGTGAGGACGAGGCGCAGCGTCAGCGCGTCGGAGACGGCGTCCACCAGGAGCTCGTCCTCGGTCCCGGCGACGGCGACCTCGCGCCAGACCGGCACGAGCGGCCGGTTACCGACCTGGCCGGCGATCCCCGGTCGTCCCTCCCACCCGTCGTGCTCGGTGGGCAACAGGGTGAGCGGCCACGCGGCGTCGTACGCACTCGGTGAGACCGCACGGTCCTGCGCGAGCACGAGGTCGTGCGCGTCCGACGTCGACACCGGCCCGGTGTCCCGGCCCCAGTGCAGCACCTCGGGGAGCCCGTCCGACCGTGTCGCGACGACCAGCCCGACGCCGCCGCCACGCAACACGTGCACGACCCGCTCCGGCAGGCCGATCGCCGCGACGTCGCGGTCCACGACGGTCATGCCGTCGCCGCCTCGAGGAGCACGCGGACGTCACCGGCGGGCACGACCGTCTCCGGGCCCTGCCCGGAACCGTCGAGCAGGTCCGTACCGGACGCGACCACCGTGACGTCGTCGTCGCGGTGGTTGATGAGGAACAGGACCCCGGAACCGTCGTCGCGGACGCGACGCACCGCCTCCAGGCCGGGAGGCGCGGTGACCGTCCGCGGCACCGCCCGCTCCTCGACGACCCGGTCGACGATCCGCTGCACGCCGTCCTGGGCGAGCATCGCGGACACGTACCAGGCGCCACCGCCGACGGCGCGGCGGGTGACCGCCGGGCGACCGGCGAGCGGTCCGTCGGCGTGGCGCAGCACCACGTCGGCGTCCTCGACCACGAGGTCCTCGGCCCAGTCGGTGACCACCGTGCCGTCGTCGAGCCGCGCGTGCTCGTCGCGCTGGAGCGGGACGAACTCCTCCGCCCAGACACCGAGCACCTCGCGGAACGCGCCCGGGTAGCCCCCGGCCAGCACCCGAGCGGTCTCGTCCACGATGCCCGACGCGTAGGTGACGAGCAGGGTCGCGCCGCGGTCGACCACGGCGCTGATGCGCGCTGCCGAAGCCGCATCGACGACGAAGAGCGTCGGCAGGACGACCACGTCGTACCCGGCGAGGTCGGCGTCGAGCGGCACCACGTCCGTCGTGACCTGCCGACGCCAGAACGCGGTGTGCCACGCCCGGACCTCGTGGCCGTACCGCAGCCCGCGGTGCGGCTTCAGACCGGTCTGCAGCGCCCAGCCGGAGGCCTCGTCCACCACGATCGCGACCCGTGCGGGCTCCACCGGAGCACCCTGCACCGGGCCGAGCGCCCGGAGCGCGCGGCCGAGGCTGCACACCTCACGCCAGACACGGGTGCGGGTACCGGCGTGCGGGACCATCGCGGAGTGGAACTGCTCGGCACCGGCCGTCGACGCACGCCACTGGAAGAACAGCGCGCCGTCCGACCCGCGGGCGACGTGCGCGAGCGAGTTCCGGACCAGCTCGCCGGGCGCCTTCGCACGGTTGCGCTGCTGCCAGCTCGGGCCGCCGGTCGAGTGCTCCATGAGCAGCCACGGCGTCCGCCCGCGGGCGATGCCGCGCATCCGGTCGGCGGACACCGCCAGGTCCTCGGCCCGGTCCGGGTCGTCGACGAGCGTGTAGTGGTCGTTCGCCGGGATCGCGACGTGCCGTGCCCACTCGGCGTAGTCGACGACGTGCGAGCCGGCCCCGACCATGAAGTTCGTCGTCACGGGGACGTCCGAGTGCTGCTCGATGACCTCACGCTCGGCGGCGTAGTGCGCGAACAGGGCGTCCGATGAGTACCGCTCGAAGTCGAGCGCGAGACCCGGGTTGGGCGCCCCACCGACTCCGCGCGGGGGCGAGACCTCGTCGAAGGACGTGTAGGTGTGGCCCCAGAAGGCCGTGCCCCACGCCGCGTTCGCCGCGTCGACGTCCGGGTACCGCTCACGGAGCCACCGTCGGAAGTCCGCTGCCGACACCTCGCAGAAGCAGCGCCCGTTGCCGCCGCCGAGTTCGTTGCTGACGTGCCAGAGCCGCACGGCGGGGTGCCGGCCGTAGCGCTCGGCGATCGCTCCGACGATGCGGAGCGCGTGCTCGCGGAACAGCGGGGAGGCGGGGCACCAGCCGAGTCGTCCGCCGGGGCGCTCGCGTCGTTCGCTGGCGTCGACCGGGAGTACCTCGGGGTGCGCGGTCAGCAGCCAGTTCGGCGGAGCCGCCGTCGGCGTCGCGAGGTCGACCGCGATGCCGTCGGCGTGCAGCAGGTCGAGCACCTCGTCGAGCCACGACCAGGTGTACTCCCCCGGCGACCGCTCGAGCAACGCCCACGAGAACACCCCGACCGTGACCAGGTTCACCCCGGCCTCACGCATCAGGCGGACGTCCTCGTCCCACACCTCGCGCGGCCACTGCTCGGGACTGTAGTCACCTCCGAAGGACAGCCCTTCGGTGAGCCAGGGCACGGAACGGGCAGCGGTCACGACATCTCCTTCGACGGTGGACATGACCAGCATCCCGTCCGCCGATGACGTTTGTCAACTCGTGTAACTAAGCGGCCACGAGGGCCACGAGGATCAGTACCGGAGGGACCGGCGGATCGCCAGCACCGCTGCCGCGCGTGCCCACTCGGAGAACTCGAACGGCTGCACGATGACGGTGACCGCCGCGTCGTACGGACGCAGGCCCTGCCGGAACGCCTCGTCGACCTCGGTCCGGGCGATGTCGTACACCGGCAGTCCGTCGCCGGTGAGGACGATCGATTCCGGGTCCACGAGTGTCACGACCGAGGAGAGGAGCGAACCGAGGGCCCTGCCGGCGTCACGGAAGGCCTGGAGCGCCTGCGGTTCCCCCGTCCGTGCCCGCTCGACGACCTCGTCGTAGGAGTCCTCGGGGGCGCCGGCGTTCTTCGCGATGATCGAGCTCGGCAGGTAGCTCGACACGCACCCGTGGTGCCCGACTCCGCAGTCGGGGCCGCCGCCGTGCACCGGCAGGTGCCCGACACGACCGAAGCGCCCGTGGGACCCCTCGGACACCTCACCGTTCGTCACCAGGCCGAACCCGACACCCGTGCCGACCGTGACGAGTGCCATCGACCGCACCCCGGCACCGGCGCCGATCCAGTGCTCCTTCGCCGTCAGGGCGTCGACGTCGTTCGACGTGTGGGTCGTGAGCCCGGTCGCCACCTCGAGGAGACCGGACAACGGCACGTCACGCCACCCGAGGAACTGCGACACCTCCACCACGGTGACCCCGTCTCGCGTGACGACGTCCCCGGGAACGGAGACGCCGAGCGCGCAGATCGCCGGCGACGACCGTCGGAGCTCCCGGACGACCTCGGCGACCTGCGCCACGAGCACGCCGGGCTCGGTGTCCCGCAGGGCTTCCTCGTGCAGCGCCAGCACGCGACCACCGAGGTCCGTGACCGCGGCGTAGATGCGGTCCCGCGTGAGCTTCACCCCGACGAACTCCCACTCGCCCGCACTCGCCCGCAGCAGCTCGGACGGCCGACCGGTGGCGCCGCGGACACCGGTGCCCACCTCCGTGACGAACCCGTGCTCCTGCAGCGTCCGCACAGCGCGGGTCAGGCTCGCTCGCGACAACCCGAGCGCCCGGGCGATCTCCGCGCGGGAGAGCACACCGTGCACGAGGATCTCGCGCAGTGCCGCTCGGGTGGCATCGGTCAGCACCGGCCAGACGGCTCCCGGCTCCGGGAGCGCGACCTCGAGGTGATCGGTCATCGCTCTCCTTCGTCGTCGGCCGATCCTACTGCTGCGGACGCCTGCCGACGGACCCCGTGAACGCAGGAAACCCCTGACCAGTGCTGGTCAGGGGTTTCCTGGTGTTGCAACGTTGAGTCCGGCGGCGTCCTACTCTCCCACAAGGTCCCCCTTGCAGTACCATCGGCGCTGAGAGGCTTAGCTTCCGGGTTCGGAATGTGACCGGGCGTTTCCCTCTCGCTATGACCACCGGAACACCTTCGACCCAATCTTTGGATCAAAACCGTTCCTTCAAGCTCATTGCTGAAGTATTCAGTTTGATTCCCGATCGTCTGTCGGGAACCACAAAGTGGACGCGAGCCCGCAGCGGTGAACCGCCACGGTAAAAGTTGTGTTGTCAAGTCTTCGGCTTATTAGTACCGGTCAGCTCCACGGGTCGTTAGTCCCCGCTTCCACATCCGGCCTATCAACCCAGTAGTCTGCTGGGAGCCTCTCACACTCAAGGTGCATGGAAATCTCATCTCGAAGACGGCTTCCCGCTTAGATGCTTTCAGCGGTTATCCGGTCCGAACGTAGCTAATCAGCGGTGCCCTTGGCAGAACAACTGACACACCAGAGGTTCGTCCATCCCGGTCCTCTCGTACTAGGGATAGATCTTCTCAAATTTCCAACGCGCGCAGCGGATAGGGACCGAACTGTCTCACGACGTTCTAAACCCAGCTCGCGTACCGCTTTAATGGGCGAACAGCCCAACCCTTGGGACCTACTCCAGCCCCAGGATGCGACGAGCCGACATCGAGGTGCCAAACCATGCCGTCGATATGGACTCTTGGGCAAGATCAGCCTGTTATCCCCGAGGTACCTTTTATCCGTTGAGCGACAGCGCTTCCACAAGCCACTGCCGGATCACTAGTCCCGACTTTCGTCCCTGCTCGACCTGTCAGTCTCACAGTCAAGCTCCCTTGTGCACTTACACTCGCCACCTGATTGCCAACCAGGTTGAGGGAACCTTTGGGCGCCTCCGTTACTCTTTGGGAGGCAACCGCCCCAGTTAAACTACCCATCAGGCACTGTCCATGAACCCGATCAGGGTCCTACGTTAGACATCCAAAGTGACCAGAGTGGTATTTCAACAATGACTCCACGAACACTAGCGTGCCCGCTTCACAGTCTCCCACCTATCCTACACAAGCCACTCCGAACACCAATACCAAACTGTAGTAAAGGTCACGGGGTCTTTCCGTCCTGCTGCGCGTAACGAGCATCTTTACTCGTAGTGCAATTTCGCCGAGTTCGCGGTTGAGACAGCTGGGAAGTCGTTACGCCATTCGTGCAGGTCGGAACTTACCCGACAAGGAATTTCGCTACCTTAGGATGGTTATAGTTACCACCGCCGTTTACTGGGGCTTAAATTCAGAGCTTCGCCCGAGGGCTAACCCTTCCTCTTAACCTTCCAGCACCGGGCAGGCGTCAGTCCGTATACATCGTCTTGCGACTTCGCACGGACCTGTGTTTTTAGTAAACAGTCGCTTCCCACTGGTCTCTGCGGCCTTCAACGCTCAACAACGAGAAGTCGTATCACGTGTCCGGCCCCCCTTCTCCCGAAGTTACGGGGGCATTTTGCCGAGTTCCTTAACCACGATTCTCTCGATCTCCTTGGTATTCTCTACCTGACCACCTGAGTCGGTTTCGGGTACGGGCGGCTGCAACCTCGCGTCGATGCTTTTCTCGGCAGCATAGGATCACTGATTTCCCCTAACGGGTACGCGTCGGATCTCAGGCACACAGACGACGGATTTGCCTATCGTCAGCCCTACATCCTTACACCAGGTTCACCTTACGGATACCATCGCCTGGCTCAGCTACCTTCCTGCGTCACACCTGTTCATACGCTAGCCGCACCAGCATGGGGTCGAGCGTTAGACCGGACACCATCACCCCGAAGGGATCCGGTGAGCCGGGTTAGGACTCTTAGCACCACTGGATTAGCTTGGGCGGTTGTTCGCCGGTACGGGAATATCAACCCGTTGTCCATCGACTACGCCTGTCGGCCTCGCCTTAGGTCCCGACTTACCCAGGGCGGATTAACCTGGCCCTGGAACCCTTGGTCTTTCGGAGGACGGGTTTCTCACCCGTCTTTCGCTACTCATGCCTGCATTCTCACTCGTGTAGCGTCCACGGCTGGATTACTCCGCCGCTTCACTCGCCACACGACGCTCTCCTACCACTCCGCACGACTGAACCACGAAGGCTTGTCTGTGTGCGAAATCTACAACTTCGGCGGTGTGCTTGAGCCCCGTTACATTGTCGGCGCGGAATCACTTGACCAGTGAGCTATTACGCACTCTTTCAAGGGTGGCTGCTTCTAAGCCAACCTCCTGGTTGTCTGTGCAACTCCACATCCTTTCCCACTTAGCACACGCTTAGGGGCCTTAGTTGGTAGTCTGGGTTGTTTCCCTCTCGACGATGAAGCTTATCCCCCACCGTCTCACTGCTGCGCTCTCACTCACCGGCATTCGGAGTTTGGCTGACGTCAGTAACCTGTTGAGGCCCATCGGCCATCCAGTAGCTCTACCTCCGGCGAGAAACACGCAACGCTGCACCTAAATGCATTTCGGAGAGAACCAGCTATCACGAAGTTTGATTGGCCTTTCACCCCTATCCACAGCTCATCCCCTCCATTTTCAACTGAAGTGGGTTCGGTCCTCCACGACGTCTTACCGTCGCTTCAACCTGGCCATGGATAGATCACTTCGCTTCGGGTCTAGGACATGCGACTGAACCGCCCTATTCAGACTCGCTTTCGCTACGGCTACCCCACACGGGTTAACCTCGCCACATATCGCTAACTCGCAGGCTCATTCTTCAAAAGGCACGCCGTCACCCCTACAAGGAGGCTCCGACGGTTTGTAAGCAAACGGTTTCAGGTACTATTTCACTCCCCTCCCGGGGTACTTTTCACCTTTCCCTCACGGTACTTGTCCGCTATCGGTCATCTGGGAGTATTTAGGCTTATCAGGTGGTCCTGACAGATTCACACGGGATTTCTCGGGCCCCGTGCTACTTGGGATACACATCCGGCCATAACACCATTTCGTCTACGGGGCTGGCACCCACTACGGCCCGGCTTTCAAACCGGTTCGACTATGATGCGCTGTAACCGCCCCAGTCCGGCAGAACTGAGCGACGTGTCCCACAACCCCGACCATGCAACGCCCGCCGGCTATCACACATGATCGGTTTAGCCTCATCCGCTTTCGCTCGCCACTACTCACGGAATCACATGTTGTTTTCTCTTCCTGTGGGTACTGAGATGTTTCACTTCCCCACGTTCCCTCTACCCGCCCTATATATTCAGGCGGGAGTCACCAGGTCGACAAGTCGCCTGGCGGGGTTTCCCCATTCGGAAATCCTCGGCTCACAGCTCGATTATCAGCTCCCCGAGGCTTATCGCAGATTTCTACGTCCTTCTTCGGCTCCAGATGCCAAGGCATCCACCGTTTGCTCTTAGAAACTTGACCACAAAGATTAAAATTGCGATCGACTCGAACAACAACCAAGCCCGAAAGCTTCGTCATCGTCACGAGCGATCTAAGATGCTCGCGTCCACTGTGTAGTTCTCAACATACGATCGGCACCACACTCCCCGAACCAAACCAGTCCGCTTCACGTGGCCCACCGAAGGACCGTTCCGGCCCAACCCCTACCAACGCCAGCATCCGAAGACACCAACCGGCAGGAAGCCTGGTCCCTCAGGACCCAACAACGTGCACCAGCCGACCCGCTCACCCCCGACCCCTTCCAACCAGCGAACTGGCGTACTAAGACCGGAAGACGCGCTCCCGACTGCACTGTCAATGTTCCACCCATGAGCTAACCGTCGGACACGTTCGGTCCGAAACGGCGCCTGGATCCCAGCGAACTGGAACCAGATGCTCCTTAGAAAGGAGGTGATCCAGCCGCACCTTCCGGTACGGCTACCTTGTTACGACTTAGTCCTAATCACCGATCCCACCTTCGACGGCTCCTTCCACAAGGGTTAGGCCACCGGCTTCGGGTGTTACCGACTTTCATGACTTGACGGGCGGTGTGTACAAGGCCCGGGAACGTATTCACCGCAGCGTTGCTGATCTGCGATTACTAGCGACTCCGACTTCATGAGGTCGAGTTGCAGACCTCAATCCGAACTGAGACCGGCTTTTTGGGATTCGCTCCACCTTACGGTATCGCAGCCCTTTGTACCGGCCATTGTAGCATGCGTGAAGCCCAAGACATAAGGGGCATGATGATTTGACGTCATCCCCACCTTCCTCCGAGTTGACCCCGGCAGTCTCCTATGAGTCCCCGCCATAACGCGCTGGCAACATAGAACGAGGGTTGCGCTCGTTGCGGGACTTAACCCAACATCTCACGACACGAGCTGACGACAACCATGCACCACCTGTACACCGACCACAAGGGGGCGACCATCTCTGGCCGTTTCCGGTGTATGTCAAGCCTTGGTAAGGTTCTTCGCGTTGCATCGAATTAATCCGCATGCTCCGCCGCTTGTGCGGGCCCCCGTCAATTCCTTTGAGTTTTAGCCTTGCGGCCGTACTCCCCAGGCGGGGCGCTTAATGCGTTAGCTACGACACAGAAACCGTGGAAAGGTCCCTACATCTAGCGCCCAACGTTTACGGCGTGGACTACCAGGGTATCTAATCCTGTTCGCTCCCCACGCTTTCGCTCCTCAGCGTCAGTTACGGCCCAGAGATCTGCCTTCGCCATCGGTGTTCCTCCTGATATCTGCGCATTCCACCGCTACACCAGGAATTCCAATCTCCCCTACCGCACTCTAGTCTGCCCGTACCCACTGCAAGCCCGAGGTTGAGCCTCGGGATTTCACAGCAGACGCGACAAACCGCCTACGAGCTCTTTACGCCCAATAATTCCGGACAACGCTTGCACCCTACGTATTACCGCGGCTGCTGGCACGTAGTTAGCCGGTGCTTTTTCTGCAGGTACCGTCACTTTCGCTTCTTCCCTACTAAAAGAGGTTTACAACCCGAAGGCCGTCATCCCTCACGCGGCGTTGCTGCATCAGGCTTTCGCCCATTGTGCAATATTCCCCACTGCTGCCTCCCGTAGGAGTCTGGGCCGTGTCTCAGTCCCAGTGTGGCCGGTCACCCTCTCAGGCCGGCTACCCGTCGTCGCCTTGGTGAGCCATTACCTCACCAACAAGCTGATAGGCCGCGAGTCCATCCCCAACCAAAAAATCTTTCCACCACCAGACCATGCGGCCAGTGATCATATCCAGTATTAGACGTCGTTTCCAACGCTTATCCCAGAGTCAGGGGCAGGTTACTCACGTGTTACTCACCCGTTCGCCACTAATCACAGGAGCAAGCTCCTGATCATCGTTCGACTTGCATGTGTTAAGCACGCCGCCAGCGTTCGTCCTGAGCCAGGATCAAACTCTCCGTAAAAAAAATTACCAACCCACCACCGAAGCAGCAGGCCGAGTTGATACTGACCGTTGACTGTCCACTGGACAATCTTCAATCCAAAAGGAATTGTCTCCGACCCAACCCACCGAAGCAGGCCAGGCACGGGGTCAAAATAATTGGCATTGACAATGTGCACGCTGTTGAGTTCTCAAGGACCAGACGCACCCCCCACTCGACTCCAGAAGGAGCTCCGCCAGAGGGACTGGAAGTTCGTTGCCGGGGAAGAACCGTGGCGGACAAGATCCCCAGGTGAACCCGGTGACCGTCTCGGCCGTTCCGTTCTCCGCCTCAGCGGCAACGAGTGATTACTCTACACACGCTCCAGGGGCTCGGCGAACCGGGTCGACGCCCGGGCGTGTCGTCCCCCGACTTCCCCGAGAACTCGCGGAAGGAGGGGTACCACGCAGCCGATCGCGCTCGACGATGGAGCAGTCGATGTCGAGTGGGCACCCGTGAGCCGACGTCTGCTGCTCCATCGACGGCCGCCCGACGTGGGTCCCGACCCGGGAACGACGGGAGGCACGGTGCGGAACCGCACCGTGCCTCCAGGCTGGACCGCCGAACGGTCTACTCCGCCGCAGCCAACTGGCCGCAGGCGCCGTCGATCTCCTTGCCGCGGGTGTCGCGGAGGGTCGTCGGGATGCCGGCGGCGTTGAGCCGCCGGACGAACTCGTCCTGCACGTGGGGCTCGGACGAGGTCCAGACCGAGCCCGGCGTCGGGTTGAGCGGGATCGGGTTGACGTGCACCCAGCCCTTGCCGCGCGCGTTGAGCTTCTCGGCGAGCAGGTCGGCGCGCCACGCGTGGTCGTTCATGTCCTTGATGAGCGCGTACTCGATCGAGACGCGGCGCCCCGTCTTCGCGTAGTACTCGTAGGCGGCGTCGATCGCCTCGTCGGCCTTCCACCGCGAGTTCACCGGGATGAGCTCGTCGCGGAGCTCGTCGTCCGGCGCGTGCAGCGAGAGCGCGAAGGTCAGCGGGATGTCCTCGTCCGCGAGCTTCTTGATGGCCGGCACCAGGCCGACCGTCGACACCGTGATGCCACGAGCGCTCATGCCGAGCCCGTGCGGCTGCGGCGCGATCATCGTCCGGACGGCGTCCATCACCCGCTTGTAGTTCGCGAGCGGCTCCCCCATGCCCATGAAGACGATGTTCGTGACGCGCTCGGCGTCGACGCGGTCCTGCCCGCCCTTGCGCGGGTCGCCCCCGAGCTCACCGGCGGCGATGGCCGCGTTCGCACGGACGATCTGCTCGATGATCTCGGCCGTCGACATGTTGCGCGTGAGGCCGGCCTGTCCGGTGGCGCAGAACGGGCAGTTCATGCCGCACCCGGCCTGCGACGAGACGCAGAGGGTGATCCGACCGGGGTAGCGCATGAGCACCGACTCCACCAGTGCGCCGTCGTGCAGCTTCCAGAGGAACTTGATCGTGTCGCCCTTGTCGGTCGCCAGACGACGGGTCTCGGTGAGCAGCGGCGGCAGCATGCCCGCAACGAGCTCCTCACGCTGGGCGGCGGGCAGGTCGGTCATCGTCGCCGGGTCCGACGACCAGTGCGTGAAGTAGTGCGTCGACAACTGCTTCGCGCGGAAGCCGGGCAGGCCGAGCTCCTTGACCTTCTCGACCCGTTCCTCCACCGTCATGTCGGCCAGGTGCACCGGCGGCTTGCCCCGCTTCGGCGACGCGAACTGCAGGAGCGGACGGCCCGCCGAGTCCTGCGCCTGGGTCCACCCCTCGGTGCGCGGGCGCACCTGCGGACGAGCGGAACGCTGCTCTTCGAACGGGGTGCGGGTCTCGGTGGCCATCACTCCAGTTTACGGGAGGCGCGCAAGGCCCCGGGACGGGGGTCCGTCACTCCCCCGCCGGCAGGAGCCGTGCGAAGTGGTGCGCGTTCGCGTACACCGGCACGATGTCGACCGGGTCGCCCGGGTGCGGCGCCTGCAGCACGAGACCGTCGCCGAGGAAGATGCCGACGTGGTCCTCGTTGTCGAAGACGACCAGGTCGCCGGGCAGCGCCTCGGACCCGGGGATCGTCGTCGCGACGGCGTCCTGCGTCGGCACGTAGTGCACGAGCGGGATCCCGACGGCCGCGTACGCCACCATCGTCAGACCGGAGCAGTCGATGCCGGAGTGGCTGGCACCACCCTCGAGGTACGGGTCGCCCATGTACTGCAGGGCCGTCGACACGATGGTCGCGCGCTTGCCGCCGGCGGACAGCACCTTCGAGATGGCGCCCTCGGCCTGCTGGGTCGTGACGCCCCACTTCGTGACGATCGTGGGGTAGGACACGACGGTCGTGGTGGTCGTCATGCCGTCGGTCTGCACGACCGGCACCTCGACGTCACGGGCGACGGTGAAGGACTGGGCGTCGTACCCGGCGACGGTCGCCGACGAACCCTGCGCGGAGGACTCCGGAGCAGCGTTCGCGGGTACCGCGAGGGTGAGGCTCGAGGTCACGGCGAGCGCGGGTGCGAGCAGGATCGCCGCACGCTTGGCGTTCGCGGCCCGGCGGACGTGCCGCGGGTCGGCAGCACGCTCCGCACGGAGTGCGGCGGTGCGGGAGAGCACCGCGGACCCGGCGACCGCGGTCGAGGCGACCGGACGTGGCGCGGACAGCGTGACCGTGCGGGCGGGCTTCGTGTGCTCGACGAAGGTGGCACGGGCGACGGCGGGACCGAGGGCGGCGCGGCGACCACGGGGGCGGCGCAGCTCGGCGGGTGCGGTCGGCTCGGGTGCTGCCGACTGGTCGCCGTCGGGGGCTGCGGGCAGGGCGTGACGTCCCATGGTTCCTTCCGGGTCGATCGAACGACTCGGGAAGATAACGTATTGGTCACGGACCTGTGACCGCCTGAGCAGTGTGCCCCGGTTCCTGCGGTTCGTCTCAGCCTGCGCCGCTCCTCGGGGCGCGGTCGGGGTGTCCGGAGCGCAGCGCCTCAGCCGCGCTCGAGGTGGGCGCGCACGCGCTCCTGCAGCGCGAGCGCGTCGCGGTGGTCCCAGAGTCCGAAGTGCGTGCCGCCGGGCAGCGTCACGAGTTCGGCGTCCGGCACGGCCGCGGCGGCGCGGGCGCTGTGCTCGAGGGGGACCTCGGTGTCGGCGTCGCCGTGCACGAGGAGCGTCGGGGCCGCGACGGCACCGAGGTCGAGGTCGTCCACCGCGCCGAGCACCCGCACGTCGTTGTCCCACCCGGGTCGGTTCCGACCGCCGGCGTTGCCGCTCGTCGAGAGGTCGATCACGACCCGGCGCCGTGCCCGGTCGTGCAGCACGTCGGCCACGTGGTCGGACAGTGCGCGGCCGCGGAGCGAGCTGACGCCCGCCTCGGCCGTCCGGACGACCACGGACGGCAGCAGCCGCCCGGCGAGCGCCGCGGCGACGGCCCCGAGGGTGGTGTGCGCGACCACCCACTCGGCGGGCGAGGGCGTCGGTGGCGCCCAGCGCGCGGAGAGTCCCGCGACGACGACCAGTGCCCGGAGCCGGTGGGGGTGGCGGACTGCGAAGCGGTAGGCGGCCGGTCCCCCGCCGGACCAGGCGAGCACCGCGACCCGGTCGATGCCGAGGTCGTCGAGGAGCGCGGCGTACCGGTCGACCTCGTCGTCGAGCGAGGCGTGCTCGGGGACCAGCGACGTGCCCGTGTACCCGGGGCGGGAGAGCGTCACGACACGGAAGCGGTCGGACGGCAGGAAGCGCGCCATCACGTCGGCCGCCCGGATCGCGCCGGGGGTGCCGTGCAGGACGAGGACCGGAGCGCCGGTCCCGCGCACGGCGACCGCGATCCTGGCCGTGCCGGTGCTCGGCGACGTTCCCGACTGCATCCCTGCACGGTACCCAGCGCACCATGGGACGGACCCGGCGGACCTGGTGGACGCACCGTGTGTCTCCCGGCAGACCTGCGGGTCCGGACAGCCGACGGCGGGCCTCAGAACGAGCGGGGCGCGAGGGACCGTCCGCCCCCGGCGACGGCGATCCGCCGTCGTTGTCCGCGGAGCGTCTCCCCCGGGTGCTCCCCGTACCGCGCGCCGTAGGCGCCGGAGAACCGCCCCATGTGGCGGAACCCGCACGAGTGCGCGACGGCGGACACCGATGTCTCACGGGCGTCGGCGAGCTGCAGCGCGAGCCGGGCCTTCTCGAGCCGGAGGTCACGCAGGAACGCGGACGGGGTGGTGCGCTCCTGCCGTTGGAAGGTCTCCTGCAGCGTCCGCACGCTGCAGTCCGCCGCGGCGGCGATCTCCGCCGCCGACAACGGCCGGGCGAAGTGGGCGTACATGTACGCCTTGGCGCGCTCGAGGGCGGCGACCGGCGCGTCGGGCGGGCCGGTGTCCGGGCCGGGGCGGAAGGCATCGAGCACCGCCTGGGCGAGACGGAGGTCGAGCATCGCCCGCTCCCCGTCCGCGACGTCCACGTCGAGCATCGGCTCGGCGACCTCGCGGAGGACCCGCTGCAACGGCGCGAGGCGGGTGGACGGCACGGCCACCGGGAACGCCAGCGGCACCGGGGCGTCGGTGCCGCCGACGACGGCGACCGCTTCGAGGAAGTCGGCGTCGAAGTGCACCAGGTGCAGCGTGCCGGGCGGCGCCGTCACCGTGAACGGACGGCCGGCGGGACACATCACCGGGACGCCCGGACGGAGGGTGACGCCGTCCTCACGGTCGGGGTCCACGACGACACCACCTTCGACCGACCACGCGAGCAGGTACTGCCGTTCGGGCGCGAGCACCCCCGTGCTCTGCACCGAGACCGACGAGGTCCGGAGGCTGACGCGCCCGTCGCCCGTGGATCGGTAGCGGAAGGAGAACGCCTCCTCGTCGTCGGGCTGGAACACCAGGTCGCGGCCGTCGTACACCGACTCGTAGAAGGCACGGGCCTCGTCCGGGTCGGTGCCGCTGCGCAGGACCTCGCGCACCGACGTGCGGCGGAGCTCGACGGCGTGGTCCTCCGCGGGCGGGACGTCGGTCGCGGTGATCACGTGCGGGCACCGCCTCCTGGACCGCGGACCCGTGCGAGGTCCGCGAGCGACGGCGCCACGCCACCGTCCGGCACGACCCATCCCCGACGCGCGGCGCGCCGGAGGTTCCGGTAGCTGGTGATCTTGACCTGCTGGACGCGCTGGTCAGCCTCGTACGTCGACATCTCGTGCTCCCTGCATCACGCACGCCCGGTGCCGCGGCCCTCGGGATCGGCGGATCCTGCGGCTGGGTGGTGGCGGTCACCGGACGAACTCGTCGTGGTCGCGACGGTACGCGCGACGTCGCGACCGTCCCCGGGACGGAGCGGCGGTCCGCGCACTTCGGACGGACCGGGCGGAACGCGGGTGCGCGAGCGGCGGACGGGAGGCGCGGTGCGGGCCCGGCACGCGCCTCCCGCCCGCGTCCGGTCGCCCCGGTCGACCGGTCCCCCGTCGTCCGTCACCGGCTCGTGACCCCCGCCCGCCGTTGCCGGTCCGGCAACGGGTCTTGCGTCCGGTCGTTCGGACACGCTGCACTGGGCGGATGCACGAACACGACGACGCAGCGCAGCGGGCTGCGGACCTCCCCGCGTCCGCGCTCGCCTGGTGGGAGGCGCGGTACGCCGGGTCGGACGGGATCTGGTCCGGTCGGGTGAACGCCGTGCTCGCCGAGGTCGCCGCCGACCTGCCGCGCGGTGGCGGTCGGGCGCTCGACCTCGGCTGCGGCGAGGGCGGGGACGTCGTCTGGCTCGCCGAGCAGGGCTGGACCGCCACGGGCGTCGACCTGTCGTCGACCGCCGTGGCGCGGGCCGAGCGGGCGGCCGACGCGGCGGGGGTCGCCGATCGGACGGCGTTCGTCGCGGCGGACCTGGCGACGTGGACGCCGGCTCCCGGGCAACGGTTCGACCTGGTGACGGCGTCGTTCCTGCAGTCCTGGCCGGTCGAGATCCCGCGCGACGCCATCCTGCACCGGGCGACGTCCTTCGTCGCACCGGGCGGGCACCTGCTGGTCACGGCGCACGCCGCACCACCGCACGCCGGACTCCCCGAGGAGTTCCGCTCGTACCGGTTCCCCACGCCCGCGCACGACCTGGCCGCGATGGGGCTCGACGACGGGTGGCAGGTCGTCGTCGCCGAGGGTCGCCCGCGCACGACGACGGGGCCCGACGGCCACCGGCACGACACCGTCGACGGCGTCGTGCTGGTGCGTCGGCGGCCCGACGGCGGACCGTCCGATCGGTGACCGCGGGCGGCAGCGCGGCGGACGGGAGCACGACGGACGGGGTGCTCGCCACGCTCGAGGTCGTCGGCCGAGGACACCCCTGGTCAGGTCGTTCCGCGCGACGATCGTCGACGTCTGACGGTCGGCGGGCGTCACTCGCGTAGCGTCGCCGACGTGTTCCTGATCTTCGGCACCCGCGGCACCGACACCCTGCTCACCGTGGTCCACTTCGTCTGCGGGGTCTGCGGCGTGCACGCGGCGCAGCGGGTGGTCCGACGCACCACCAAGCTCAGCCTGTTCTTCGTGCCGCTCGTGCCACTGTCGCGGTCCTACCGGAACGAGTGCGTCAACTGCGGTGCCGTCACGCGGCTGACGGCGGAGCAGGCCGACCACGCGCAGGCGTGGGCGGCCGGGCACCCCGGCGCCTGATCCGCGTCAGCGCGTGCCGCCGTCGAGCGGCAGCGCGTCGCTCGTGGTGCGCAGGGTCTCCTGCCGGATCTCCAGCTGGGTGACCGCGAGCGCGGCCAGGTCGCGGAGGTTGGCGAGGTCCGCCTCGGTCGCCTCGCGCGGTCGGACGTCGAGCACGGCGAGGGTGCCCACGGCGGTGCCGTCGTGCCGGAGCAGCGGGACGCTGACGTAGAAGCGGATGCCGAGCGGGCCGGTGACGAGGGGGCTCTGCCGCATCTCCGGGTGCACCGAGCCGTCGGGGATGACCACGGGCACGGGGACCGGGGCGAAGCCGCTCCGGAACGAGATGCTCCGCGCGGCCTCGTCGATGCCCTCGGCGATCCACGACTGCGTCCACTCGCGGTCCTCGTCGAGGACGTCGACCAGTGCGATCGGCGCGTCGAACAGCCGGGCGGCCATCGCGACGGTGCGCTGCAGCGACTCCTCGGGCAGCGTGTCGAGGGTGGCCGGGCGCCCCGTGTCGGCGGCCGGGTGCTGCTGGCCGGACTGGTGCTGCCCGGTCTGGTTCGTCGCACGGTGCTGCCCGGTGGACGGGGCGCCGGGCTGCGCGGCGGCGGGCTCCGCCGTCGCCGTGCCCTGCTGCTGCGCGCCGGTCGCGTCCGCGCCCGTCGCCGCGCCCGTCGTCTCGGCGATCAGCACGTCCCGCAGCATCGTGACGAGCTGCCCGCCGAGGGGTCGGGCCGCCGGGTCCTGTGCGGTCATCGCCCGGAGCAGGTGCTTCCACGGCTCGGACAGCGGCTCCGGCACCACCGGGTCACGGGAGAGCCGGGCGATGGCCGACTCGACGAGCGACCCGGGGAACTCGCGCCGCCGGGTGAAGCACTGCAGCAGGACGAGGCCGAGCGAGTACACGTCGCTCGCCGGACCGACGTCGGCGCCGCGGGCCTGCTCGGGGCTGAGGTACGCGGCCGTGCCGGTGGTCACCCCGTCGGCGGTGAGCCGCTCCACCCCCGCCGCCAGCGCGATCCCGAAGTCCGTCAGGCGTGCCCGGGCGCGCTCGGAGGCGTTGCCGTAGTCGACGAGCAGGATGTTCGACGGCTTGATGTCCCGGTGCACGACCCCGCGGGCGTGGATGTAGTCGAGCGCCTCGGCCATGTCGTAGCCGATCTCGGCGATGTGCCGCGACGCCAGGGGCCCTACGGACAGCCGCGCCTCGAGGTCCTGTCCGACGACGAGCGACATCACGAGGAAGCGCTGCGCGGTGCCGTCGGCCCCGGTCACGACCCCGGCGTCGAGCAGGCTCACGAGGTTGTGGTGCTCGAGGGCGGCGAGCACGCCGAGTTCGGCCTCCTGCCGGGCGATGTCGACCGACCCGGGGTGGAAGAGCTTCACGGCGACCGGGCGGTGCAGGCTCTCGTCGGTGGCGCGGTAGACCACGGACATGCCGCCCTGGCCGATCGCGCCTTCGATGCGGTACCGACCGTCGAGGAGCGGCGCGGCGTCGTCGTCGTGTCCCATTGGTCCCTCGTCGTCGTCTGCGGGCAACGATGCATCTTCGCATCCCCGTGGCCGTCGCGTCCGCCGTGCCACGCTCGGCGGACCGTCCGGCGCACCGGGGCCGCGCTCGGCGGTGCACCGGTGCGCCGCTAGCGTGGGCGACATGAGCGACCACGACACCGCGACGACCGGATCCGACGGCACCGACCACGCCTGGGAGGAACGGGTCGCGGCGCTCTGGGCGGACGGCTCCGTCGACGACACCGAGCGGATCGACCGGATGCGGGACATCGCCGCCGACGCACCGCACCCCGCGCTCGGTGCGTTCGAGCTCGGGGGCGCGCACGACTCCGGCGGTCGCGAGGCCGAGGCACACGAGCACTACGCGGCGGCGACGGCGTCCGGACTGGCGGACGTCGACCCGGACCGCGCTGCGCAGCTCGTCGTGCAGCACGCGTCGACGCTCCGGAACCTCGGACGGGTGGACGAGGCGATCACGATGCTCCGCGACGCCCCGGCACACCCCGCGACGGGAGCGGCCCCGCGGGTGTTCCTGGCGCTCGCCCTGCACAGCGCCGGGCGGGTGGACGAAGCGCTCCGGGTCGCAGTCGAGGCCCTGGAGCCGACGCTCCCCCGGTACAACCGGTCGGTCCGTGCGTACGCCGCCGCGCTCACCGACGACGACCCCTCGCGCACGTCGGACCCGCAGCGGTAGCCTCGGCCGCGAACGGTCGGCCCGACGAAGGAGTCTGCGATGCCCGCACGGTTCGTGTACTGGATGAACGTCTCGGTGGACGGGTACATCGAAGCCGCCCCCGGGGAGCACAGCGGACCGGACGGCCCCGGCTGGGTCCGCATCGACGAGCAGCTCCACCAGGAGTTCAACGACCGCGCCCGAGCGATGACCCTGTCGGTCGAGGGCCGGGTCGTCCGCGAGCTGATGGACCCGTACTGGCCGGACGCCCGCTACGACGAGGACTCCCTGCCGGTCGAGCGCGAGTACGGCGAGATCTGGACGGCGCAGCCGAAGGTCCTGGTGTCGCGGACGCGGACGACGGCCGACCACAACACGCGGGTCATCGGTGCCGACGGGAACGCGATCGAGGAGCTCGCAGCCATCCGTGCCGAGGGTTCCGGGGACGTCGCGGTCGGCGGTGCGACCCTCGCGACCCAGCTGCTCGACGCGGGTCTCGTCGACGAGCTGCTGCTCTTCGTGCACCCTGCCGTGCTCGGCGGCGGTCGGCCGCTCTTCGACCCGCCCGCGTCCGGCCGACGTCCGCCGCTCCTGCTCGACCTGCTCGAGACGAAGCGCTTCGACAACGGGGTGGTGCTCCACCGCTACGACGTGCAGCACTGACGCAGTGCGGGGGTTCAGCAGCCCCGACGCGACGGACGGGAGGCGCGGTGCCGGCCGGCACCGCGCCTCCCGTCGTTCGTGGTCCTACTGGACGCGGGTGGTGCGTGTCAGTGCGGTGCGGGTGCCGCCGGTGAGGTGGACCAGGACCGGGATCTGCCGGCCGAGGGTGTGGTCGAGGGTGGTCAGGGCGTGGTCGACGGCGTCGAGGACGGTGATCGCGTCACCACCCCGGCGGACGTGGACCCTGATGCGTGCGGCGCGGGTCTTCTTCACCAGGTACGTGTCGACCTTGGAGGTGACGATGTCGTGGACGCCGGCGAGTTCGTGGTCGATGACGTCCCGCACGAGCGCGACGTTCACGGTGACCTGGTCGTCGCCGGAGCGTTCCCGGACCGCGACACTGGTGCCGCCACCACCACGGGTGGACACCACGACCAACGCCAGGACGATCACCACGACGCAGATCGCGGCGATGATCCACAGTGCGGTGTCGGGGACGATGACCTGCTCCGGGAGGGTGACGTACTGCTGCAGGGCGTCGCGGACGGGTTGCAGGACGCCGGCGCCGATGACGACGCCGACGATGATCGCGATCAGGCCGATCAGGAACAGCAGGACCCGGTTGAAGCCGCGGTTGGTGCTGGTCATGCCAGGGTTCCCTTCTGGTCCACGGTGACCGTCACGGCGGTGCCGTGCTTCCCGCCGAGCCGGCCGAGTCGTTCCTGGACGGCGTGCTCGACGACGTGGGTGTCGACGGGGATGCCGGACAGGGGCACCACGTGCACCTCGGTGCGGTGCCCGCGTGCGGACGCGGACGTGTTGGACTCGGGCACGCCGGCTGCGTGGGCGGCGGCGTTCGCGGCGGTGGAGGCCAGGATGCGGGTGTCGATCACGACCGCACCACGGTCACGGTCGATCCCGGACCGGGGCTGCCGACCAGGCTTCACTGCGAGGACGACCAGGACGATGCCGGCGATGACCAGGGCGGCGGCGATGACCTCGGCGATGGTCGTGAACGCCGCGTCCGGCTTGAGGGCGGTGTCGACCACGGTCTGCGGGTCCGCCAGCAGCGGCCCCTGCCCGATGGCCTTCAGGACCGCTTCGGTGCCGATCCACGCCGCGACCACCGCCACCACGACCAGGGTGATCGCGACCGCGGTGGACCGGGACCGGTGGATGCTGCGACGACGCAGCCGCTTCTCGAGCTGTTCAGTGCTCATGGTTGCTCCTCCTACCGGACCCGGCCCTCGTGCTCACGCACGATCCCGGTCAGTTCGATGTGGGCCCGACCCACGTGACGTCCCGACAACTCGCCCACCCTGCGGCCCACCGCTTCGGCGGCCGCGGAGGCCGCCCCGACGATGTCGGCTCGTTCGCGGATGGGTCCCGTGACGTCGAGGGCGATGGACCCGCGGTCGTCGTCGAGTCCCACACGCAGGCGCTTCGCGGGCACGCCGAGCTGTTCGGCTGCGGCTGCCCGCGCGAGCGCCGTGAGTGCTCGTGCGGTGATCTCGACGCGGCCCGGGACGGCAGTCGCGTCGACTCCTACCGGGCCGGCGTTCACCGGGAGCTCCGGCGTCCGGTCAGCACGTCGGTCAGGGCGCCGCGGTCGATCTTGCCGGACGTGATCGCGGCCACGAGGGCACCGATCAGGCCGAACACGACCACCAGGACGAAGCCCCAGAACCCGAACTGCAGTGCCACGACAGCCAGGATCGCGCCGATCAGCGCGCCGACGAGTGTGTTACTCAACGCGCGACTCCTTCTTGTCCTCGTTGTCGTCGTCGTCACCCGGGATGAAGACGTCCTGCACGGTCACGTTCACCTCGGCGACCTCCATGCCCACGATCTGCTGCAGCGCACGAGCGACCGACGAACGGACACCGTCCGCGACCTCCTGCAACGACACCGGGTACTCCGCGACGATCACGACGTCGGCGGCGACCTGCTTCTCGCCGACCTCGACCTTGACGCCCTGCCCGTAGTCGCGCTGCCCGATCTTGTCGCGCAGCGCGCCGATGGCACGGGCAGCGCCGTTGCCGAGCGAGTGCACGCCGTTGACCTCGCGGGCGGCGATGCCGGCGACCTTCGAGACGACGGTGTCGTCGATCGTGGTCTTGCCCGAGGTGTTCGCACCGGTCGTGTGGGTCCCGGTCGAGCGGGTCGCTGCCGCGGTGGTCGCGGGGGTGGTCGTGGTGGTGTCAGCCATTGGTTGCTCCCTTCGAGTGCCCGCCGGGACTCGTTCCCAGCGGTTGCTGTTCACGGATGAGACGGGCTGACACCGAGGTTCGTCACGTCCCCCGTTCCGGGTCGAGCATTTCCCCAGGAAACAGGCTTCTCGGGCCGTTCTTGTACCCCGAACGCAGTTCGGGGCGGGCGTTGTGGTGCGCAACCGGACAGCACCGGTGCGCTCCGTCCGCCGGACGCACCGGAGCAGACGCGTGCAGACGACGGACGGGAGGCGCGCCACCGGTCCGGTGTCGCGCCTCCCGTCCGGGGGCTGCGTCGTGGGTCGTGTCAGTGGATGCGGAGTTGCGCGACCATCGGGCAGGCGAACGGGTCACGGGCGGCGAGACCGACCCGGTTGAGGTACCGGACGACGATGCCGTAGGAGCGCAGCAGCGTCGTCTCGGTGTACGGCACGTCGAGGGTCTCGCAGTGGTCCCGCACCAGCAGACGAGCCTGCTTCAGCGCCGGACGCGGCATCGACGGGAACAGGTGGTGCTCCACCTGGTAGTTCAGGCCGCCCATCAGGAACGACACCCACCAGCCGCCCCGGATGTTGCGCGAGGTCCGCACCTGCCGCGAGAAGAAGTCGACCTTTGCGTCGTGAGCGATCGTCGGCATGCCCTTGTGGTTGGGCGCGAACGAGGCGCCCATCATCACGCCGAACACCGCGAGCTGCACCCCGAGGAACGCGCAGGCCATGCCGAACGGCAGGAACCAGAACACGACCGTCAGGTAGATGCCGAAGCGGGCGAGGAGCATGCCGCCTTCGAGCCAGCGGTGCCTGACGTCGGCCTTCGTCCCGTTGCCCGTGACGATCGAGGTGACGGCGTGGCGGTGCAGGTTGAGGCCCTCGAGCGTGAGCAGGGGGAAGAACAGCCAGCCCTGGAACCGCAGGAACGTGCGCATGAACGGCCCGCGGGCGGCAGCGGCGTCCTCGGGCAGGAAGCGGATCCCGTCAGGGGCGATGTCCGGGTCCTTGCCGACGGTGTTCGGGTTGCCGTGGTGGCGCGTGTGCTTGTTCATCCACCACGAGTAGCTGAGGCCGACCAGGAACGTGCCGAGCCACCGGCCGGCGTGGTCGTTCCACTTCTGTGACGCGAAGACCTGGCGGTGTGCGGCCTCGTGGGACAGGAACGCGAACTGGGTGAAGATGACGCCGAGGGCACCGGCGACGATGAGCTGGAACCACGAGTCGCCGAGGAACGCGAACGCGACCCACGCGAGCGCGAGACCGGCGACCAGGCTGCCGAAGAGGGACCAGTAGAAACCGGTCCGGCGGCGGAGGAGTCCGTGCTCCTTCACCTGCGCCAGGAGCGCCGAGTACGTGGAGGTGCCGTTGCGACTGCCGGGACCGGGTCGGGTGCGGGTGAAGCCGGGGGCGAGCGGGGTCGTCGTCATCGGGACCGACCTTCTGTGGTGAGCGATCCTTCGACCGGTCCGGAGAGTTCACGCATCCGCGCTTCCTCGAACCGTAGGTCACGTGGCCGTGAGAACACCTGTGCGTCCGCCCGGTGTCCGGGGAACGCACCGGCCGGGGCGAGCCCACCATCGGACGGGAGGCGCAGGGCGGGCCGGTCCGGCGCCTCCCGTCCGACGCCTGGTGCGGCGGAACCGCTCGCCGCACCTCGGATCAGCCGTTCCAGGCGTCCTGCAGCGCGCGCTCCAGGTCGGTGCGGACCGCTCCCCGCTCCTCCCCGTCACGGAGCGGTTCGGCCGTCAGCTTCCCGTCGCGGAGCGTCAACTCCGTCGTACTGTCGGTGCCGCGGTCGGCGAGACGCACGTACAGCCCGGTGCCGTCCGGCAGCACCGGTCGCACGGCCTCGACGAACGCCGGTACCTGACCCGCGTCGGACAGCGTCGCTGCGACGGACTGGTTCGTGTCGAACTGTTCCGAGGACGCCGGGAGGAAGCCCCGCAGCTTCGTACCGACCTGGATCGACGCACCGAGCATCGCCGGGGAACCGTTCACGGACAGACGATCCGTGTCGTCCGCAGCGTCCCGATCAGCAGCGTCATCGTTCCCGTCAGCGGCGTCGGTCTGCGGACCGACGCGGATCGACGTCACCGGGTCGGCCGGAGCAGCAGCGGCGAGCGCCGTCGCCGTCGCGAGGACCCCGTCCGGGTCGTCGACCGTCACGTCGACCACGGTCGGCGTGAGCGACACCGCGGTGACGCCCGGACGGGCAGCGACCGCCGCGAGTCGGTCCACCTCGGCGTAGTCGTCGGCGTCGGGCAGGTCGTCGTCGCCCCGGGGCTCGTCCTTCGTGACGATGCCGCCGTCCACGATGACCTGCGCGTCCGGCGCGGCCTGCCGTGCGATCGCGGTCGCGTCCCCGACGTCGTCGAGGTCCGCGAGGTGCAGGAGGAGGCGACCCGGCGTCACGGAGGCCCGGGTCACATCGTGGGCGGCGCGCACCCGCTCGTACGCGGTGATCTCCGGTGTCGGGTCGCCGACGGTGTCGTCGGTCCCGGCGACGTCGTTCGCGATCCGCAGGTCCGGCACGTCGTACGAGCGGATGACGTCCGGCTGCGCCGACGACCAGGACGCCGACGTCGAGGCGGTGTGCCAGCCGGACGACGCGGCGGTCCGCCGGACCGCTTCCCAGCCGGACACCAGGTCATCGGCATCGCGGACGGTGAGTGCGATGCGGCCTCCGCCGGTGCCGGAGGCGGACGGGGCGTCCACGTCGCCACCGAGCCAGCGGTCGTCGCCGCGGAGCCGATCGACGACGGCGAGCAGTCGGTCGTCCTCGGAGGCGCGTCCCTCCAGGGAGAACGCGAACCCGTCAGCCTCCATCGAGCCGCGGTACGTCGTGCCCGGGCCGGACGTGTCGTGGATCCAGCGTCCGACCTCGTGGGTGACCCGTCGCAGGTCGGCGTCGGACAGGTCGTCGTCGGCGGTCACGGTGACGATCGCCTCCCCGGCGAACGGCAGGTTGTTGGCACCCGATCCGTTGACGGACTGCACACCGTCGAGCGCGGACAGCTCACGCTGTGCCCGCTCGACGCCCGCGGTCCCCGCGTCGAGGTGGGCCGAGCAGCCGGTCAGCAGTATGACCGTGGTCAGCGTGCCGGCCGTGAGCGCGGCGGACCGCGTGCGTCGTCTCCCCCAGAGCATGGCGGGAGCGTAACGCAGCAACCTGCGCCGCCGACTCCGGGCCGAGCCCTGCGGAGGGGCCCGGGCGACGCGGACCCCAGGACGACGAGAGCCCCGGCGGAACGTGCGTTCCGCCGGGGCTCCTTCCGGTCGGGCTGACAGGATTTGAACCTGCGACCCCTTGACCCCCAGTCAAGTGCGCTACCAAGCTGCGCCACAGCCCGTGAGCTCTCACGAGCTCTGAGCCCCGAGAGGCTCGGAACCCCGTCTCCGGTGCTCCACCACCCGCGTCCGACCGGAGCGCGAGCAGCCCGTCAAGCATAGCGGACGCCGGACCCTGCTCGCGCCACGGCGCGTCGTCGTCCCGGGCGGATCGGTCGTTCAGCCCTGCGGCGAGCGCTGCGGCGAGCGCGCCGGCGGCTGCACGACGTCCCGCTCCGCCGCCAGCCACGGGAGCACGAGCCCCACCAGGAGTCCGCCGAGCCCGTCGGCGGCCAGGTCCCCGATCGTGTCGTCGTACCCGACGTAGATCTTCGAGTCGACGTAGTTGTGCCCGAGCCACTCGCACATCTCCCACACGGACCCGATCGCGAGCCCGAGGGTGAACACCAGGAGCGACACGGAGACCCGCCCGGCATCGGGAGCATGTGGCACGAGCCGCAGGTCCGCGGCGATCACGGCCAGCAGCGCCGCGAGCAACCCGGTGAGGACGACGTGGATCAGCTTGTCCCAGAGGAACACCGACGTGTACCACTCGAGCGCGCTCGACCACCCGGCGACGAGCACCAGGACGCAGACCGCCAGGTCGAACGCCGGTCGGAGTCCGAGCATCCGCGGCAGCACCACCCCGAACAGCGCGAGCGACATCACCGCGAACGACGTGCTCCCCCACCCGATCGTGGCGACGGGGATGCTGAAGAGCGTCAGGACCCGAACCACGTCGGCGGGCAGGAAGCGCCGGCGCAGGAAGGTCAGCCCGAGCGTGCGGATCACGAGGCCCACCGCACGACCGCGTGCACGGCCGCGTGGTCGGACGGCCACACCCCACCCGGCCGCCGCACGTTCACGGCGACCCGTTCGACCACGGCGTCCTCGGTGACGAGCACCCCGTCTATCCGCCGGCCGCCGACACGCGGCGCCCGGTAGTGCGGGTACGTCCCGTACGCCTCCCCCACCTGCCTGGAGGCTCTCCCCCAGCTGTCCACGACCCCCGCCTCCGCCAGTGCTCGCCACGGCGCCGACCCGGCCGGGCAGTTCCAGTCGGCCATCACGACGGCCGGCAGCCCGCGCTCACGGACGATCCGCCCGAGCAGCTGTGCGCCGCGGAGCCGTGCCCACGGGGAGGCGACGTCGAGGTGGGTGGCGATGGCGGTGAACTGCTGCCCGGTGCCCCGGTCCGCGACGACGGCTGCGACGGCGTGCCGCGGGAAGGCCGTCGCCCACGACCGGGAACCCCGACGCGACGGCGTGCGGGACAGCGCCCAGGTGCGCCGTTCGACGACGTCGAGTCGCTCGCGGTCGAGGAACAGGCCGACCGCCTCGCCACCGCCGCGCGCTCCGCGTCCGACGACCACGGGTTCCCAGCGCGACCCGAGACGGGCCGTGAGGTCCGCGGTCTGGGTGGGCAGTGCCTCCTGGACGGCCAGCACGGTCGGCTCCTCGGAGGTGACCAGCGCGACGACGGCACCGCGACGACGCTCCCACGCGTCGGGGTGACGGGCCGGACGCGGGGTGCGCCTGCGGAGGTTGAGGGTCGCGCAGTGCACCTCCGGCGCGGCCACCGCCCCGATGGTCGGGTGATCGTCGGGCGCTCCTGGCATGCCTCATGTCTACGAGACGACACCTGTCGCATTCCCAGGGTCTCGTCACCGTCGCTCGTAGGGTGGCTCGGATGCGTTCCGGTCGTCCCACCCGTGCCCTGCTCGCCCTGTCCGTCTCCGGCCTGCTGCTCGGAGCCGCCGGCTGCACCACACACGACGACGGCCCGACGGTCGCGCAGCTCGCGCGGTCGTCGGCCGACTCGGTCACGGTCGCCGCCCAGCAGGACCCGGCCGCGCGCTCCGTCGCCGCGAGCCGGGCGCTGTTCCGGGCGTCGCCCGGGGCGGTCGTCGCGCCCGCCTCGGACAGCGCGGCGGTGCGTGACGCGGCGAGCGCGGCGCGGGCGGCCCACGTGCCCCTCCTGTTGACGGACGACGACGGGCGTCGCTCCTCGACAGCGTCCCCGAGCACGAGTGGCCGCGACCGGGTGGCCGCCGAGCTCGATCGTCTCGGGGCCGACTGGTACCAGGCGGAGGGCGACGTGACGGTCGACACGGACGTGCCGGAGCAGGATGCACCAGACGGTGGCGACGCACCGCAGGCGACCGGCGCCTCCCGTCCGGCGACCGTCGTCGTGGCGGACCGGGACGCCGACCGGGCGGCCGTCACGACGGCCGAAGCTGCGGGAGCTCGTGTCGTCGTCATGCCGGACGGCGTCACCGACCCGGCTGCGGCACCCGACGTCGTGACCGCGCTGCACGAGCGGGCCGACCACCCCACCGTGCTCGTCGGCACGGCGTTCGGCGACCTGCCGGACCCGCGGTGGACGGTCCGGGCGGCGGAGAGCGGCTGGCAGCTCCCCCACGGCGGGCAGCGGCCGTTCGACGGACACCGCTACGTCGCGCTCTACGGGGCGCCCGGCGCACCCGTGCTCGGGGTGCTCGGCGAGCAGGACCCCGCGGCGACCGTGCGCCGGGCCGAGGGGACGGCGAAGGAGTACGACGGGCTCGGCGACGAGCCGGTGACGCCGGCGATGGAGGTCATCGCGACCGTCGCGGCCGGTGACGCCGGTGCGGACGGCGACTACTCGACCGAGCTGCCGGCATCGACGCTGGAACCGTACGTCGACGCGGCGACCGATGCCGGGATGCCGGTCATCCTCGACCTGCAGCCGGGGCGGTCGGACTTCCTGTCCCAGGCGAAGCGGTACGAGTCGCTGCTGGCGAAGCCGAACGTGTGGCTCGCGCTCGACCCGGAGTGGCGGCTGACCGCGGACCAGGTACCCCTGGAGCAGATCGGGAGCGTCTCGGCGTCCGAGGTGAACGAGGTCTCGTCGTGGCTCGCCGACCTGGTGCGGTCGAAGGGGCTCCCGCCGAAGGCGTTCGTGCTGCACCAGTTCCGGCTGTCGATGATCCAGGACCGCTCCTCGCTGCGCTCCCATCCCGAGCTGGACGTGCTCATCCACGTCGACGGACAGGGCTCGCAACCGGACAAGCAGGCGACCTGGAAGGCGCTGCACCAGGACGCACCGGACGGCGTGCACTGGGGCTGGAAGAACTTCTACGACGAGGACGCGCCGATGCTGTCGCCGGAGCAGACGATGGCGGACGTGCAGCCGACGCCGTCGTTGATCACGTACCAGTAGCGGCGTCGCGTCGCGTCGGGTCGCTCTCTGTCACGTTCTCAACAGACTGGAGGGACGGGGCGCGTTCCGTCGGCGGGTGCTGACAGCATGGGTGCATGTCTGCTCTCGGTGTCGGTTCGTCCGTCGGCTCGCCCGCTCCCACGGCGGCGCCGCCGTCCGCCGAGATCGCTGCAGAGGCGCAGGCGGCCCTGGCCGCCCTGACCGGGCGGCCGGACGCGGTCTTCCACCCCGGACAGCTCGAGGCGATCTCGGCCCTGGTCGAGCACCGGCAGCGCGCCCTCGTGGTGCAGCGCACCGGATGGGGCAAGTCCGCCGTGTACTTCCTCGCGACCCTGCTGCTGCGTCGTCGCGGGGGCGGCCCGACCGTGCTGGTGTCGCCGCTGCTCGCCCTCATGCGCGACCAGGTCGCCGCGGCCGCGCGGGCCGGCGTCCGCGCAGTGTCGATCAACTCCGCGAACGCCCACGAGTGGGCGGACACGCAGGCGGCCCTCGCGCGCGACGAGGTCGACGTGCTCCTCGTCTCCCCCGAGCGGCTCAACAACCCACGCTTCCGCGACGAGCAGCTGCCGACGCTGATCACCCGGATGGGCATGCTCGTCGTCGACGAGGCACACTGCATCTCCGACTGGGGACACGACTTCCGCCCCGACTACCGCCGGCTCGCCGAGCTCATCCGCTCGCTCCCCCAGGGTGTGCCCGTGCTCGCGACGACGGCGACCGCGAACGAACGCGTGGTCGAGGACGTCGCCGAGCAGCTCACCGCCGGCCCCGACGCTCCCGTCTTCACGATCCGCGGTTCGCTGGCGCGTGCGTCGCTCCGGCTCGGCGTCCTGACGCTGCCCGACGCCCGACAGCGCCTCGGGTGGTTGCTCGCGCACCTCGGCGACCTGCCCGGCAGCGGCATCATCTACACGCTGACCGTCTCCGGGGCCGAGGACATCGCCCGGCTCCTGCGCGAGAACGGGTACGCCGTCCGCGCGTACACCGGACGGACCGACACCGAGGAGCGGGAGCAGCTCGAGCAGCAGCTCAAGGGCAACGAGCTCAAGGCGCTCGTCGCCACGAGCGCGCTCGGGATGGGCTTCGACAAGCCGGACCTCGGGTTCGTCGTGCACGTCGGCGCTCCCTCGTCGCCCGTCGCCTACTACCAGCAGATCGGCCGCGCGGGGCGTGCTACCGACAACGCCGACGTGCTGCTGCTGCCCGGGCGCGAGGACCGCGAGATCTGGCAGTACTTCGCGAGCGCGTCGATGCCGACCGAGGCCCGCGCCTCCGCCGTGCTCGGTGCGCTCTCCACCGACACGGCGATGTCCACCGTGGCACTCGAGGGGCTCGTCGACATCAAGCGTTCCACGCTCGAGCTGCTGCTCAAGGTGCTCGACGTCGACGGAGCTGTCCGCCGCGTCGCCGGCGGCTGGGTGTCGACCGGGCAGCCGTGGCGGTACGACGCCGCCCGGTACGAGCGGGTCGCCGCCGCTCGCGAGGCCGAGGCCGCGTCGATGCTCGCCTACGAGTCCACCTCGGCGTGCCGCATGCAGCTGCTGCAGCAGGACCTCGACGACCCGTCCGCCGAGCCCTGCGGGCGCTGCGACAACTGCGCGGGCGTCTGGTACCCGACCTCGGTGTCCGACTCGGACGCCTCGGGTGCCGCCGCCGCACTCGACAAGGTGGGCGTCGAGATCGCACCCCGCGCGCAGTGGCCGTCCGGCATGTCCTCCCTCGGCGTGCCCGTGAAGGGGAAGATCGTGGCCGCTGAGCTCGTCGAGCCGGGCCGGGCCGTCGCCCGTCTCACCGACCTCGGCTGGGGCGGCCCGCTCCGCGCGCTCTTCTCGGCGGCGACGCCGGACGGCCCCGTCTCCCGTGAGCTGGTCGACGGGTGCATCCGCGCCCTGAAGGACTGGCCCTGGGCCGAGCGTCCGACCGGGGTCGTGGTGATGTCGTCGCGGTCCCGGCCGGAGCTCGTCGGGTCGTTGGCGCAGGCACTGGCTTCGATCGGGCGGCTGCAGTTCCTCGGGACACTCGAGCGGAGCGGTGGGGAGCCCCGCGGTGACGGCGCGACGAACAGCGCCTACCGGTTGGCCGGGGTGTGGGACACCTTCGTGGTGGACCCGGCGTTGGCTGCGGCGTTGGCGTCGCACCAGGGGCCGGTGCTGCTCGTCGACGACCTGGTGGACAGCCGGTGGACGATGACCGTCGCGGGGCGGGAGCTCCGGCGTGCGGGCGCGTCGGCCGTGCTGCCGTTCGCGCTCGCGACGGTGGCCTGACACCCGACGGCGGACCGGCCTCGACGTCCTTCGCGTCCGCCCGTCCGGTGTGCTCCGCTCAGGCTGCGCCGATCGCGTCCAGCTCTCGGATCGCGTCGGCCGGCAGCGTGATGCCCGTACCTTCGACGTTCTGCCGCAGGTGCTCCACCGAGGACGTGCCAGGGATGAGCAGGATGTTGTCCGAGCGCTGGAGCAGCCAAGCGAGGGCGACCGACAGGCGCGACTCCCCCAGTCGCTCCGCGACCGCGTCGAGCGCCTCGGACTGGATGGGCGAGAAGCCCCCGAGGGGGAAGTACGGCACGTACGCGATGCCCTCGGCCGCCGTGAGGTCGACGAGGTCGTCGTCCCCGCGCTGCGCCACGTTGTACATGTTCTGCACGCAGACCACGGGCGCGATCCCGAGGGCCTCGACGAGCTGCGCGCCCGTCACGGTCGAGAGTCCGAGGTGGCGGATCTTGCCCTGCTGCTGCAGTTCGGCGAGCGCCTCGAACTGCGGGGCGATGCTGCCCGGCTCCGGGGCGTCGAAGCCACCGACGCGGAGGTTGACGACATCGAGCTGCTCGAGACCGAGCCGGTCGAGGTTCGCATGCACGTCCTCGACGAGCTGCTCGGGCTTCCGCGCGGGCGGCCACTGCCCCTTGTCGTTCCGGCGTGACCCGACCTTCGTGACGATGTGGACCTGCTCGGGGTACGGGTGCAGGGCTTCGCGGATGATCTCGTTCGTGACGTGCGGTCCGTAGAAGTCCGCGGTGTCGATGTGGGTGATGCCGAGTTCGACCGCCGTGCGCAGTACCCGGACGGCCTCGTCGCGGTCGGCCGGCGGGCCGAAGACGTGCGGGCCGGCGAGCTGCATCGCGCCGTAGCCGAAGCGGGTGACCTCGAGGTCGCCGAGGTCGTAGGTGCCACCGGGGAGGCTGTTCGTCGTCATGGTTCGACCATGCTCCCGATCACTGCGATGTGCCTGGCCCTGGTTGTCCCCGGGTCCACGAGGCGTTCCTCGGGCAGGGACCGGCCACCGGCCGCGATCACACCCCCGGACGATCCCCGGGCGTCCTGACGGGCTTCGGGAACGTCGCACGCATGTGGTCGCTCGTCAGCACGTCGCCGATGCCGATCATCAGCAGCGAGAAGAGGATCTGCTCGACGACCATCCAGAACGGGTAGAGGCCCGGGATCGCCGCGACGACGAGGGTGACGACGGGGAACATCCGGCTGAAGAGCCGGAGCCGCTGGTACGCCCAGTAGTAGCCGAGCTGCGCGCGCCACGCGAACACGTACAGGGTCAGGGTGATCAGGAGCACCACGGTCGCCCGGAACCACACCGCCCAGGCGACGCTCTCCCCCGCCCGGGTCAGGAGCACCGCGACGACGATCGCTGCGAGACCGACGACGGTCTCGGCGACGAGCAGCCACCGGATCCACCGGAAGGACCGCACGGTGTCGGGGTGCGCGAGCATGTCCTCCCGGATGACGTAGTCGGCCTGTCGACCGCCGGCCAGGCGGTCCAGGTGCAGCCGGCACCACAGACGGTCGGCGAGGACGGGGAGGGACACGTCTCCATGGTGCCGCATCCGGCTCGTGTCCTGGGTCCGGTCGGGGCCGTCGGACTGCGGGAACGACCAGGTCGCGGGCGTCTCGGAGTGTCGACAGGCCGGGCGGACGGCCCGCGTCGGCGTCAGTCCACCGGTACGAGCAGGGCGACGCCGAGCACCTGGTCGGTGTCGCCGTCGACCAGGGCCGCGGACCGGGTGTCCGCCTGCAGCGAGGACGCGTCCGTGACGACCGAGAAGCCCCCGGCGGTGTCCCCGTCCATCGGGACCCGCATGGACGCCGACGCGTGGGCGAGCGCGCCGAGGTCGGGCGTCGGGTCGGACGTCAGGACGAGTCGGACCGCCCGGTGCTCCGGCGGCAGGGTCACGCCGTCGACCCGGACCGCGACGGCGTCGGCACCGAGCCGCTCGATGCGGACCGACGCGGCGACGCCGTCGACCGTGGCCGCGAGGGGACCGCCGACGGGCAGCACCCGGGCGACCCAGTCCTCGACGCTGCGCGGGACACCCTGCGGACCGGTGGCCTCGGGGACAGGAGCACCGAGCGCGTTCGACACCCCGAGCGGCACCGGTCCGTCGGCGTCCTGCGGCGCGGGTGCCGTCGGTCCTGGGCCGTCCGGCACCGCGGACGCGGGATCGGCGGGGCGCGCCTGCCGGAACGCGTCGTCGTCGACTCCCGTGCTCAACCAGGCCACGCCGACGGCGGTGACGACGACGGCGAGCACCACCAGGACCGTCCCCGGTCCGCGCAGTGCCCGCCGCCCCATGCCGTCGTCCGACCGCTACGTACGCTTGCGGCGCTCGCGCACCCGCATGTTGACGTTGATCGGGGTGCCCTCGAAGCCCCACACCTCGCGTAGACGGCGGGTGATGAAGCGGCGGTACTGCGGGTCGAGGAAGGCCGACGTGAACAGCACGAACGTCGGCGGCTGGCTCGACGCCTGGGTCCCGAACAGGATGCGGGGCTGCTTGCCGCCACGGACCGGGTGCGGGTGCTCCTGCACGAGCTCGGCGATGAAGGCGTTGACCTTGCCGGTCGGGATGCGGGTGTCCCACGACTCGAGCGCGGTCTCGAGCGCCGGCACGAGCTTCTCGAGGTGACGGCCGGTCCGTGCCGAGATGTTCACGCGCGGTGCCCAGGCGACGTGCGCCAGGTCCTGCTCGATCTCGCGCTCGAGGTAGCGGCGACGGTCGTCGTCGAGCAGGTCCCACTTGTTGTAGGCCAGGACGAGCGCGCGGCCGGACTCGAGCACCAGGTCGATGATCCGGAGGTCCTGCGTCGAGATCGGTTCCGTCACGTCGAGCACGACGACGGCGACCTCGGCCTTCTCGAGCGCCGCAGTGGTGCGGAGCGACGCGTAGAAGTCGGCGCCCTGCTGCAGGTGCACGCGCTTCCGGATGCCGGCGGTGTCGACGAAGCGCCAGACGCGGCCACCGAGCTCGATCTGCTCGTCCACCGGGTCGCGCGTGGTGCCCGCGAGGTCGTTCACGACGACGCGCTCCTCACCCGCCGCCTTGTTGAGCAGCGAGCTCTTGCCGACGTTCGGTCGGCCGAGGATCGCGACGCGACGGGGTCCGCCGACCTCCTGCTTCGCGACGGCCGACGTGTCCGGCAGCGTCTTGATGATGAGGTCCATGAGGTCGGCCACACCGCGGCCGTGCAGCGCGGACACCGGGTGCGGCTCGCCGAGCCCGAGGTTCCACAGCTCGTACGCGTCGAGGTCGCGGCGGTCGTCGTCGGCCTTGTTCGCGACGACGATGACCGGGCGGTCGGTACCGCGGAGCATCTTGACGACGTGCTCGTCGGTCGCGGTGATGCCGACCGTGACGTCGACCACGAAGAGCACGGCGTCGGCCAGGTCGACCGCGACCTCTGCCTGGGCGGCGACCGAGGCGTTGATGCCCCGGGCGTCGGGCTCCCACCCGCCGGTGTCGACGAGCGTGAAGCGCTTGTCGTTCCACTCGGCCTTGTAGCTCACGCGGTCGCGGGTGACGCCGGGGACGTCCTGCACGACGGCCTCACGTCGACCGATGATGCGGTTGACGAGCGCCGACTTGCCGACGTTCGGCCGACCGACGATCGCGAGCACCGGGTACGCGGGCAGGTAGTGGACGCCGTCCTCACCGATCTCGCCCGCCTCGAGGAGGGCGACGTCCTCCTCGTCGAGCTCGTACTCGTCGAGCCCGGCACGGAGCGCGTTGGCGCGCTGGTCCGCCTCGGCGTCGTCGAGACCGGCGAGCCGCTCACCGAGCGCGTCGTCGTACTCCGGGAAGTCGTCGTTGTCGTGGCTGTCCTGCTGGGCCATGGTGGGTTCCTCGTGTGCGACCGGGGTCGCGGTGTCGGTGGCCGGTGCCGGCCTGGCCGGTTCCCCGGCCGTGGTGACCGGACGGTGTCCGGTCGTGCGTCAGTGCGTGGCCGCTCGGGCCAGGTCGACGACCGCCTGCACGGTCTGGTCGAAGTCGAGGTCGGTGGAGTCGAGCGTCGTGACGCCGTCCGCGGCGTTCATGAAGTCGACGACCTTGGCGTCCGCCGCATCACGTCGGGCGAGTGCGGCGGAGGTCTCGGCGGCCGACTGGGTCGTGACCTCTGCCGAACGCCGAGCCATCCTAACCGACTCGTCGGCGGTGAGCAGGATGCGGACCTCCGCGTCGGGAGCGACCACCGTGGTGATGTCACGCCCCTCGGTGATGATCCCCTGCGCGTCGGCCTTCCGCATCACCTGTCGGAAGAGCTGCACGAGCTTCTCGCGGACCTCGGGCAGCTTCGCGATGTGCGCCACCGCGGCGGTGACCTCCGGCGTGCGGATCGCTTCCGTGACGTCGGTGTCGCCGACGCGGACGAAGTAGTCGTCGGGGTCGGTGCCGATCGCGTAGTCGAAGGTCTCCCAGCTCGCCACGACGGCCGCCGGGTCGTCGAGGTCGACGCCCTGCTGCAGCGCGTGCCACGCCAGGGCACGGTAGGCGGCGCCGGTGTCCTGGTACCCGAAACCGAGCGCCCGGGCGGCGGCACGCGAGACGCTCGACTTGCCGCTGCCGGCCGGACCGTCGACCGCGATGACGGTCTTCGCGACGAAGGCTCCCTGCGGCAGACCGGACGGTACCGGGGCACTCGTCGACCCCGGCTCACCACCGGGGGTGCCGAGTCCGCCGTCGGGCCCGCCGAGCGCACCGCCGTCGGCACCACCGGCAGCGCCGTCACCGGGCGTCGGGGTGGGCAGGCCGGAGTCGGGCCCCTCGGGGCCCCCGGTGACGCCGGACTCGTTCGGCGTGACGTGCGTGTCGTCGTTCAGGCCCATGCTGCTGCGATCCTCCATCCGCGACCCTCGAGCTCTTCGACGAGTCGCTGTTCCTGCTCGGGCACGACCGACACCTCGACGATGCCGATGGGTGCACCCGGTGAGTGCTCGAGGCGCATGTCCTCGAGGTTGATGCCGATCTCCCCGATGAACTGCAGGAGCGCGGCGATCTGGCCCGGGGTGTCGTCGACGAGGACGACCACCTGGGCGAAGCGCTTCGTGGTGCCGTGCTTGCCCGGCAGGCGCTCCACACCGCGGTTGCCGGCGGCGATGGTCTCGGCGATCGTGCGGGGCGAGCCCTGGGCGTCGGGGGCGTCCAGGGCACGGAGCACCCGGTCGAGGTCGTCGCGCAGGTCGGCGAGCACCGGCTTGATGTGCGCGGCGTTCGCGCCGATGATCTGCACCCACAGCCCCGGGTCGCTCGCGGCGATGCGGGTCACGTCGCGGACACCGCCGCCCGCCAGGCCGAGCGAACCGTCCGGTGCGTCCCGCAGCCGTGCCGCCATGAGCGTCGAGACGAGCTGGGGCGCGTGCGAGACGTACGCGACGGCGAGGTCGTGCGACTCCGGCTCCATCGGGACCACGGTCGCCCCGACGTCGAGCGCGAGGTCCTCGACGACGGCGGCCCGCTGGTAGGAGATGGCGTCGTGGCCGGCGATCACCCACGGCCGTCCGACGAACAGGTCGGCCCGGGCCGCGGTGGGACCACTGCGCTCCCGACCCGCCATCGGGTGGGAGCCGATGTACCGCGAGACGTCGGCTCCGGATGCCCGCAGCCGTTCGAGCGGCCCGGTCTTCACGCTCGCGACGTCGGTGACGATCGCGTGCGGGAACGCTGCGAGCTCGCGTTCGACCACGGCCGCCACCACGTCCGGCGGCACCGCGACCACGACGAGCTCTGGCTGGTCCCCCTCGGCCGGGCGACGACCGGCGCCGTAGTCCACGGCGAGCGCCAGCGCGGCCGGCGACACGTCGTCGAGCACGACGTCGACGCCCTTCTCGCGCAGCGCGAGTCCGATGGACGCTCCGAGCAGCCCGGCACCGACGACCCGCACGGGTCCGCGGAGCCGCCGGTCGATGTCCGGGTCGGCGAGCGGGGCGGGGGCGTCGGTCACGGGCCTCAGCCTACCGAGCGTCAGTCGGCAGTCTCCTCGTCGGTGTCGACCTGTGCAGAGGCCTTCGCGTCGCGGGCGATGCGGAGGAGCCCACCGAGCTCGACCGTCGACAGCTCCCGCGTCCGCCCGATCGGCAGCGAGCCGAGCTGCAGCGGACCGAAGGACCGACGGACGAGTTCGAGCACGGGGTGGTCGACTGCGTCGAGCATGCGCCGCACGATGCGGTTGCGGCCCGAGTGCAGCGTGATCTCGACCAGGGACTCGCCGCGGGAGGACTCGAGCAGCCGCACCTTGTCCGCCGCGATCGGCCCGTCCTCGAGTTCGACACCCTCGAGCAGCCGCTGCACGGTCGCCGGGTTGACGTTGCCCGCGACCTTCGCGATGTACGTCTTCGTCACACCGAAGGACGGGTGCGCGAGGACGTGCGCGAGGTCACCGTCGTTCGTCAGGAGCAGGAGCCCCGAGGTCTCGGCGTCGAGGCGACCGACGTTGAACAGGCGTTCCTCGTAGCGGTCGACGTACTCGGACAGGTCGCGCCGTCCCCGCTCGTCCTGCAGGCTCGACACCATGCCCGTCGGCTTGTTGAGGAGCACGTAGCGGCGCGAGCTGTCCACCTGCACCGGCACCCCGTCCACCGCGATCTGGTCCGTCTCCGGGTCCACCCGCCGCCCGAGGGCGTCGACGACCTCGCCGTTGATCGTCACGCGGCCCTCGACGATCAGGTTCTCCGCGACCCGTCGGGACGCGATCCCGGCAGCGGCGATCACCTTCTGCAGGCGCTCACCGTCGGCCTGGAGGCCCGACTCACCGCCGGTGGCCGAGCCCGCCCCCGACGCGTCCCAGTCGGGGATGACGGGGCGCTCCGGTGTGCCCTCGAGCGGGACGCCGTGGTCGTCGCGCGCACCCTCCGGGCGCGGCGTCGTTCGCGGGTCGGTGCGGCCTGCGCCGGCACCACCGTTCCGCGGACGGTCGCTGTTCCGCGCCGTGGTCGTCCCGCCGACGTAGCGACGGCCGTTGTGCCACACGGTGCTGGGGCGTCCGTCCGGGCTGCGGCGGTCCTCGGGCGCCGGGTCGCGGCGGTCGTCACGGCGGTCGTCACGGCGACCGACACCACGTCGGTCGCTCGCGCCGCCACGGTCGTCACGACCGCGGTGGCCACCGGACGAACGGTCGTCACGACCGCGGTACCCACCCGACGAACGATCGTCACGGTCACGCGCGCCGCCGCCCTGACGGTCGTCACGGCCGCGGTACCCACCGGAGGAGCGGTCATCGCGACCGCGGTACCCACCGGAGGAACGGTCGTCACGACCCCGGTACCCACCGGACGAGCGATCGTCACGGTCACGCGGACCGCCGCCCTGACGGTCGTCACGACCGCGGTACCCGCCACGGTCTCCGCCCGGACGCTCGTCCCGCCCACGGTACCCGCCACGGTCGTCGTTCCCGCGGTACCCGCCACCGGTCCCACCGGAGCGGTCGTCCCGCCCGCGGTACCCACCACCGGTCCCGCCGGAGCGGTCGTCCCGCCCGCGGTACCCACCGGAACCACCCGACGGGCGCTCGTCGCGACCGCGGTACCCGCCACGGTCGTCGTTCCCGCGGTACCCGCCTCCGGTGCCACCAGAGCGGTCGTCCCGCCCGCGGTACCCACCACCGGTCCCGCCGGAGCGGTCGTCCCGACCGCGGTACCCACCGGAACCACCCGACGGGCGCTCGTCACGCCCGCGGTACCCGCCACGGTCGTCACCGGACCGGCCAACCCCGCGTGCGGAGCGGTCGTCGCGGTCGCGGGACGGGCCTCCGTACCGGCCGCCGTCGCCGCGACCCGAGCCGCCCCGGGGGCCGCCTCGTCGTTCGTCCTCATACGCGGCCATCGGGGATCCCTTCGTTGTGCCCGAAACCGTCCGCGCCGTCCTCCAGGAGCGGCGAGATGAGCGGCAGTTCGTCGAGCGAGTTGATGCCGAGCTGCTGGAGCAGCAGGTCGGACGTGACGTAGTTGATGGCGCCGGTCTCGGCGTCGGTGAACGACTCCTCGATGAGCCCGCGGGCGACGAGGGTGCGGACGACACCGTCGACGTTCACCGCACGGATCGAGGCGATCTGCGAGCGGGTGATCGGCTGCTTGTAGGCGACGACGGCGAGGGTCTCGAGGGCGGCCTGCGAGAGTCGGGCGGGGCGTTCGGCCTCGACGAACTGCTCGACCACGTCGTCGAGCTCCCGTCGGACGTAGAAGCGCCACCCGCCACCGACCTCGCGGAGTTCGAAGCCCCGCCGCACGGTGCCGTCGACACCGTCGAAGTCGGCGACGAGCCGCTCGATCGCCTGGCGGACGGCGGGGACGGGTGCACCGACCGCCGCACCGAGGGCGACCAGGGACTGGGGTTCGTCCGCGATCATGAGGATCGCCTCGAGCTGCCGGTCGACCGGGAGCTCCGCGCGGGCGGCCTGCGTCGCGAGGAGCTCCTGCTCGACGGCGCGGGCCTCGGCCACCTCGTCCGCTCCCCCGGGTTCGGCGCTCGACGAGGCGGCGCGTGCGTCATCCGTCATAGTCGGCTCCCAGGTTGGCGAGGCTCTCGTCGGACCAGTCCTCGGCGGTCCAGCGGAGTGTCAGCTCCCCCAGCGGTTCGAACTGCTCGAACGAGATCGACGCGTTCCGGTACAGCTCCAGGATCGCCAGGAAGCGAGCCACCACGATACCCGTCTCCGAGACACCGGCGACCAGCTCGCGGAACGACACGTCCTCGTCGGCGCGGGTGCGCAGGATCGACACGACGATCGCCGCCTGCTCCCGGATGCTGACGAGCGGGGCGTGCAGGTGGTCGAGGCCGACGGTCGGGATCTCCCGCGGTGCGAACGCGAGCGTGGCGATCGCGGCGAAGTCCTGCACGGACAGCGTCCAGACGAGTTCGGGCGTCCGCGCGCGGAACCGCTCCTCGAGCCGGACGCGGCGCACGTGCCGACGCGACTCCTGCTGCCAGCGGTCACCGAACCACTCCGCGGCCTGCTTGAACGCCCGGTACTGCAGGAGTCGGGCGAACAGCAGGTCGCGGGCCTCGAGCAGCGCGACGTCCTCGGCGTCGACCAGTTCGCCCTGCGGCAGGAGTCCGGCGATCTTCAGGTCGAGCAGGGTGGCGGCGACGACGAGGAACTCGCTCGCCTCGTCGAGCTCGTCCGCCGACTCGGCCTGGCGCACGTACTGGATGAACTCCCCGGTGACTGCTCCGAGGGCGACCTCGGTGATGTCGAGCTCGTGCTTCGTGATGAGCGACAGCAACAGGTCGAACGGACCGTCGAAGTTGCGCAGTCGGACCCGGAACCCCGGCGCGGTCGCGGTGCCCGCGGGTGCGGGCGCGGTGCCGGTGCCGTCGTCGGTGACGCCACCGGTCGGGGTCGGCTCAGGCGACGGCGCCACGCTCGACGAGCTCCCTGGCGAGCGCCCGGTACGCGTGCGCCGCGGCGTGCTCCGGTGCCGTCTGCGTGATCGGGCGCGCGGAGACCGTGGCGTCCGGGAACTTCACGGTGCGGCCGATCACCGTGTCGAGCACGTGGTCGTCGAAGGTCTCCACGACGCGCTCCATGACCTCTCGCGAGTGCAGGGTCCGCGAGTCGTACATCGTGGCGAGGATGCCGTCGAGCCGCAGCGCCGGGTTGAGCCGGTCGCGCACCTTGTCGATCGTCTCGATGAGCAGTGCCACACCGCGCAGCGCGAAGAACTCGCACTCGAGCGGGATGAGCACCCCGTGCGCGGCGGTCAGGGCGTTGACGGTGAGCAGCCCGAGCGACGGCTGGCAGTCGACCAGGATGAGGTCGTAGTCGTTCGACACCTTGCGGAGGACGCTCGCGAGGATCTGCTCACGGGCGACCTCGTTGACGAGGTGGACCTCGGCCGCGGACAGGTCGATGTTCGCCGGGATGACGTCGAGCATCGGCACGTTCGTGGGCCGGATGACCTCGCGCGGGTCCTTCACGGCGCCCATGAGCAGGTCGTAGACGGTGGGGACGTCGTGGGTGCGGACACCGAGGCCGGCTGACAGCGCGCCCTGCGGGTCGAAGTCGACGGCCAGGACCTTGCGCCCGTACTCGGCGAGCGCCGCTCCGAGGTTGATCGACGTCGTGGTCTTGCCGACGCCGCCCTTCTGGTTGCAGAGCGCGATGATGCGGGCGGGGCCGTGACCGTCGAGTTGCTCGGGTACGGGGAACTGCCGCACGGGCCGACCGGTGGGGCCGACCGGGATCTCGTCGGTGCCGGGGGTGGTCGTCGGGTTCGTCCTCACCCGGTCATCGTACCGGCGTGGCGTCCGGGCCTCCGGTCGCACCGCCGCGCGTCCGCAGCCGACGGGTCGGACCCGCGCCGTGCCTCCGTGCCGACGGGCCGCTCCGTCACGCCGGACGGAGCGCCACCCGCATGCTGTCCACCCGGTCCGCGATGACCGCATCGGCGGTCCACCGCTGCTGCAACCGGCCGACCAGGGCCTGCACCGCGGCCTGGTCGAGCCCGGGGTGGAGGGCCAGACCGACCGTCAGCTCGGCGCCGGCGAAGCGGCCGAGCGGGTCGCCCGGTGAGAGCTCGACCCGTGCGACCGCACGTTCCTCGCCGACGGACTCCGCGAACGCCTGCGCGACCTCCGGGTCCTCGAAGCACGGCGTCCACGGCAGGTCCTGGCCGATCGCCCAGACGGCGGGGCGCCGCAGCACGAACTCGGTCGGCGCCGTCGGGTCGAGGACGACCAGCTGGGTCTCCTCGCTCGCCGCGGCCATCGCGACGCGGCGCGAGTCTGCGGGTACGGGGCGGGCGGTGGCGTCCCACGACCGCATCGCCTCGGCCGAGGTGAACGCGGGCATCACGCTGCGACCGTCGGGTCCGGCGACCGTGACGATCGACAGCTCCTGGGTCTTGTCGACGAGCTTCCCGTCGGCCGTGTGCCCGACGTCGCCGGCCTCGGCGACGAGGGGGATGAGCAGTCGGGCGCCGCGGAGGGCGTCCACGACCGCCCGCTGCGAGCCGCCCTGCTGCAGCGCGGCGACGGCCGCGACGACCGCCGGGTCAGCCAACCCGTCGTCGTCCGCGAAGGCGTCGTCGTGCGCGTCGAAGGTCCGACCTGCCCAGGGGTTGCCCGCGGAGTCCGCGGCGCCGCCCGGCGTGTGGGCGTCGTCGGTCGCGCCCGGCTCCGGGGCGTCGGGCCCGGTGCCGCGCCCGTTCGAGATGCCCGCCACGACGACTACTCCGAGGCGATGTCGAGCGCGGCCGGCAGCGTGAACGCGCCGGAGTACAGGGCCTTGCCGATGATGGCGCCCTCGAGGCCGTGCGGCACGAGCTCGCGCAGCGCGCGGAGGTCGTCGAGGGTCGAGATCCCGCCGGAGGCGACGACGGGCTGGTCCGTCCGGTCGCAGACGGCGCGGAGGAGCTCGACGTTCGGCCCCTGCAGGGTGCCGTCCTTGGTGACGTCGGTCACGACGTACCGGGCGCAGCCGGCTGCCTCGAGCCGGTCCAGCACCTCCCACAGGTCGCCGGCGTCCTCGGTCCAACCGCGACTGGCGAGGGTGGTCCCACGGACGTCCAGCCCCACGGCGATCTGCTCGCCGTACTCGCCGATGACCCGCGCCGCCCACTCCGGCTTCTCGAGCGCGGCGGTCCCGAGGTTGACGCGGGCGGCGCCGGTGGCCAGCGCGGCCTCGAGCGACGCGTCGTCGCGGATGCCGCCGGAGAGCTCGACCGAGACGCCCTCGACCTCGTGGATCGCCTTCGCGATCACCCTGCGGTTGTCGCCACGGCCGAACGCCGCGTCGAGGTCGACGAGGTGGATCCACTCCGCGCCCTGGTCGCGCCAGGTGCGGGCGGCGGCGACCGGGTCGCCGTACGAGGTCTCGCTGCCGGCCTCGCCCTGGGTGAGGCGGACGGCCTGGCCGTCGACGACGTCGACGGCGGGCAGCAGGACGAGGGGCGGGGTCGCGGTGAGGTCGGTCATGGTCCTGTCGGTTCTCGGGGGTGGGACGGGCGGGCGGGCGGCGCGGTTCGCGTCCGGGAGGCACGGTGTGCGGTCGTCGCGCCCGGCATGTCCGGTGCGGTACCGGTCCGGTGCACGGCGCGCCGGTCGCGGTCCGGGTCGGGCTGGTCCACACGGCCCGCAGCCTCGTGCCGGACGACGCGGGTGTCAGAGCGAGTCGACCCAGTTGCGGAGCAGCCGGATCCCCGGCTCCCCCGACTTCTCCGGGTGGAACTGGGTGGCGGTGAGCGGCCCGTTCTCGACGGCCGCGACGAAGCGCTGCCCGTGCTCGGACCAGGTCAGGCGCGGCGCACGGAACGGGCCGTACGCGTCGAGCGGGAAGTCCGTCACGCCGTACGAGTGCACGAAGTAGAAGCGCTCGTCGTGCAGCCCGTCGAAGAGGACCGAGTCCTCGGGCGCCTCGACCGTGTTCCACCCCATGTGCGGCAGCACCTCGGCCTCGATCTCCTCGACGACGCCGGGCCACTGGCCCAGGCCCTCGACGTCTGCACCGCGCTCGACACCGCGGGCGAACATGACCTGCATGCCGACGCAGATCCCGAGCACCGGGCGGCCGCCGGCGAGGCGGTGGTCGACGATCTCGCCGCCGCGGACCCCTTCGAGCTGGTCGACGACCGCGGCGAACGCGCCGACGCCCGGCACGAGCAGGCCGTCGGCCCGGAGGGCGGCCTGCTTGTCGGCCGTCAGCGTCACGTCGGCCCCGGCGCGCTCGAGTGCCTTCGCCGCGGAGTGGACGTTGCCCGATCCGTAGTCGAGGACGACGACGTTCGGCTTGGCGGTCACAGCTTCCCCTTCGTGGACGGGATGCCGTCGACCCGGGGGTCGAGCTCGACGGCGCGGCGCATCGCGCGGGCGAAGGCCTTGAACTCTGCCTCGGCGATGTGGTGCGGGTCACGGCCGCCGAGCACGCGGACGTGCACGGTGATGCCAGCGTTGAAGGTGATGGCCTCGAACACGTGGCGGACCATCGAGCCCGTGAAGTGCCCACCGATGCGGTGGAACTCGAAGCCGTCGGGCTCCCCCGAGTGGACGAGGAACGGTCGCCCGGAGACGTCGACCACGGCCTGCGCCAGGGCTTCGTCGAGGGGCACGAGCGCATCGCCGTAGCGGCCGATGCCGGCGCGGTCGCCGAGGGCCTGCTTCAGGGCCTGCCCGAGCACGATGCCGGTGTCCTCCACCGTGTGGTGCACGTCGATGTCGGTGTCACCCGTCGAGCGCACCCGCAGGTCGATCAGCGAGTGCTTGCTGAACGCGGTCAGCATGTGGTCGAAGAACGGGACGCTCGTCGAGATGTCGGACGAGCCGGTGCCGTCCAGGTCGAGCGAGAGCTCGATGGTCGACTCGCTCGTGCTCCGGCTGATCGAGGCGGTGCGGGCGGTCATGCGTCAACCCTAACCGGCGGCTGCACGGCGGCCACGCGGCGCATCGCCTCGAGGAACGCGGTCGTCTCCTCCTCGGTGCCCGCGCTCACCCGCAGGTGGTGCGGGATGCCGAGGTCGCGGACGATGACGTCCTGTTCGAGCAGCGCCTCGAAGGCGGCGTGCGGATCCGCGACGCCACCGAAGAGCACGAAGTTCGACCACGTCTCGTAGGTGCGGTAGCCCATCTCGCGCAGCTCGACGACCATGCGGTCGCGCTGCTGCTTGATGTCGTCCACCATCGCGAGCATCGCCGGGGCGTGCCGGAGTGCGGCGATCGCGGCCGCCTGGGTCAGCGCGGACAGGTGGTACGGCAGGCGCACCAGGCGGAGGGCGTCGACCACCGCCGGGTCGGCCGCGAGGTACCCGACGCGGGCCCCCGCGAACGCGAACGCCTTGCTCATGGTGCGGGAGACCACGAGCCGCGGGCGGCCCGGCAGGAGCGTGACGGCGCTCGGGGCATCAGCGGGCATGAACTCGGCGTACGCCTCGTCGACCATGACGATGCCGTCCGTCGCGTCGTACGCGGCACGGATCGTCTCGATGTCGAGCGGGGTGCCCGTGGGGTTGTTGGGCCCGCACAGGAAGACGATGTCCGGCTGGTGCTCGCGGATGGCGGCCACGACGGTCTCGGGCGCGATCCGGAACTCGTCGTCACGCTGCGCGGGGATCCACCGTGTCCCGGTGCCGGCCGCGAGGATCGAGTGCATCGAGTAGGTGGGCGGGAACCCGAGCACCGAGCGACCCGGGCCCCCGAACGCCTGGAGGAGCTGCTGCAGCACCTCGTTCGAGCCGTTCGCCGCCCAGAGCTGCTCGGGCGTCAGCTGCTGCTCACCGGACAGCCCGCCGTTCAGGTAGCGGGTGAGCGATGCACGGAGCTCGGTGAACTCGCGGTCCGGGTAGCGGTTGACGGTCGTCAGGGCCTGCCGGATCGAGGCCACGATGTCCTCTGCGACGTCCTCGGGAACGGGATGCGTGTTCTCGTTGACGTTGAGCTGCACGCGCACGTGCTTCTGCGGAGCGCCGTACGGGCTCTGCCCACGGAGGTCGTCGCGGATCGGGAGGTCTTCGAGCGTGGTTGCCACCGATCCATCGTAGGCCGCGTCCGCCGGGCGCCGACCGGCCGTCCGGACGGTGGCCCGGCGATCGCCGACCAGGTTCAGTCGCCGGCGGTGTACTTGGCCGGGATGGCGATCTGCTCGCCCGCCTGCAGCGTCGACCCCTCGAGCGCGTTGAGGCTCACGACGTCCTGGACGAAGTCTCGCGGGTCGGCCTGCGGAGCCGTCTCCTCCGCCAGCTGCCACAGCGTCTCGCCGGGCTCGACGGTGACCGTCTCGAAGTGCACGGGCACACCGGCGCGTGAGGAGTCGCCGGCCGAGGCCTGGCCCCCGTTCAGCACGGACAGGGCGACGACCAGGAAGACCGGGAGTGCGGCGAGCGTCGTCAGGACGATGCGGCCGCGGCGCGTGATGCGCAGGCGCGTACGGACGTCGGGCGTCGCGGTGCGCTGCTGGTCAGCGATGGCGATGGTGCTCATGTCGTTCTTGCCTTCCCGTCCGGAGGAACCGAAGTCGTGTACCGAACATAGTTTCGAATGCCACCTCGCACAAGTCCCAGGATCGGATTCGTGGAGGATTTCCTGCCGACACGCTCGAACAGGTGTTTGTCCGGCCCGGGGCGGTCGGATACTGTTTCGATCGACTGGGACGAGTCAAGCGGGGACCACTGACATTCCCGCCCGACCTCCCGGCATCGACGAAGGGCGAGACGACGTGGCGGACGAACTGCGGGTCCAGAAGCCGTTGACGGCGAAGCAGCAGGCGATCCTCGACGCGATCCGTGCGTCGATCGCCAGCCGGGGCTACCCGCCGAGCATGCGCGAGATCGGCGACGCCGCCGGCCTCTCGTCGCTGTCGAGCGTCTCCCACCAGCTCGGCCAGCTCGAGCTCGGCGGCTGGATCCGACGCGACCCGAACCGCCCTCGCGCCCTCGAGGTCCTGGTCGACGAGCCCACGCCCGACGTCGAGACCCCGGACGTCGACGCCACGACCCTCGTGCCGCTCGTCGGACGCATCGCCGCGGGTGTGCCGATCACGGCGGAGCAGCACGTCGACGAGATCGTGCCGCTCCCCCGTCAGCTCGTCGGCACGGGCGACCTCTTCATGCTCAAGGTCGTCGGGGAGTCGATGATCGACGCCGCGATCTGCGACGGCGACTGGGTGGTCGTGCGGTCGCAGCAGACCGCCGACAACGGGGACATCGTCGCTGCGATGCTCGACGAGGAGGCGACCGTCAAGGTCTTCCGCCAGCGGGACGGCCACACGTGGTTGCTGCCGCGGAACTCGGCGTTCGAGCCGATCCTCGGCGACGCCGCGAACGTGCTCGGCAAGGTGGTCGCGGTCCTCCGCTCCGTCTGACCCCGCGTCCCTCCACCGGACGCAGAGCCCCACCACGGACGGGAGGCGCGGTGCCAGCTGGCACCGCGCCTCCCGTTCCGTGCGGGTGGGGATCCCCTGACTAGGCCGACACGGCGGGCGCGACCACGTACGGGTCGAGCTCGGCGACCTGGCGCTGGAAGACCCGCACCTGCAGGCGCGTGCCGTCCTCGACGTAGTCGGTGGTCTCGACCGCACCCGCGTCGTGGAGCGACGAGACGAGGTCACCGCGGTCGTAGGGCACCACCAGGGTGAGCGACACGTCCGGCTCCGGCAGGCGCTCCTCGATCGCCGCGAGGAGCTCGGGGACGCCCTCGCCCGTCCGCGCCGACACGAAGACCGCGTCCGGTACGAGCCCGACCAGGACCAGCCGCTGGGACTCGTCGATCAGGTCCGCCTTGTTGAAGGCGACGATCTCCGGGATGTCCCGCGCCCCGACGTCCCCGATCACGTCGCGGACGGTGGCGAGCTGTGCTGCCGGGTCCGGGTGGGACGCGTCGACGACGTGCACGATGACGTCGGACTCGCCGACCTCCTCGAGCGTGGAGCGGAACGCCTCGACCAGCTGGTGCGGCAGGTTCCGCACGAAACCGACCGTGTCGGCGAAGGTGTACTCGCGGCCCTTGCTCGTCTCGGTCCGACGGACCGTGGCGTCCAGCGTCGCGAACAGCTGGTTCTGCACGAGCACACCGGCGCTGGTGAGCCGGTTGAGGAGCGAGGACTTGCCCGCGTTGGTGTACCCGGCGATCGCGACGCTCGGCACGTCGTTGCGGTGACGGTCGGCACGCTTCGCCTCACGCGCGGGACGGAACCCGGCGATCTGGCGGCGGAGCTTCGCCATGCGGGTGTGGATGCGGCGACGATCGAGCTCGATCTTCGTCTCACCGGGACCACGCGAGCCCATGCCCGCGCCGCCGGAGACCTGACCACCGGCCTGGCGGGACATCGACTCACCCCAACCGCGCAGACGCGGGAGGAGGTACTCGAGCTGCGCGAGCTCCACCTGCGCCTTGCCCTCGCGGCTCTTGGCGTGCTGGCTGAAGATGTCGAGGATGACCGCGGTCCGGTCGATCACCTTGACCTTGACGACGTCCTCGAGCGCACGGCGCTGGGACGGCGCGAGCTCGGTGTCGGCGATCACGGTGTCGGCGCCGGTGGCCTTGACGACCATCGCGAGCTCCTCGGCCTTGCCCTTGCCGAGGTAGGTCGAGGGGTCCGGGTTCGGACGGCGCTGCAGGAGGCCGTCGAGCACCACGGCGCCGGCGGTCTCGGCGAGGGCCGCGAGCTCGCGGAGGGAGTTCTCGGCGTCCTGTGCGTCGCCCTGCGGGTACACGCCGATGAGGACGACCTGCTCGAGCCGGAGCTGCCGGTACTCGACCTCGGTGACGTCCTCGAGTTCGGTGGAGAGACCGGTGACGCGGCGCAGGGCTGCGCGGTCCTCCCGGTCGTACTGGTCGCCGTCGCCGGACCAGCCGTGCTCGTCGACCGATCGGGTCTGGATGGCCTGTGCGGGAGCGAAGATCGCCGACGATGCCTTGGTGTCGGCGTTGCGGAGGACGCGCTCCACGACACCTTCGGCGCTGTCGTCGGATCGTCCGTCGTTCATGGTGGTTTCCGTCATCTTCTCCACAGGGTACCGCCGCCACGCCCGGGACACACGGGGTCGACGGTACGGTTCTTCCATGGCGAACGACCACTACTTCTCCGCCAGTCCGTCGTCGGAGAACCGTGAGCGCCAGGTGCACGTCACGCTCGCCGGTCGACCCCTCACCCTGTCGACGGCGGCGGGTGTGTTCAGCCCGGACGGCATCGACCGCGGCACGAAGGTGCTGCTCGGTTCCGTGCCGCCGCCCGCTGCGGAGGGCGCGCTGCTCGACGTCGGGTGCGGCTGGGGGCCGATCGCGATCACGATGGCGCTCGAGTCGCCGGACGCGCAGGTGTGGGGCGTGGACGTCAACGAGCGGGTGCTCGGCCTCGCGGAACGGAACGCGAGCGCAGCCGGACTGACCAACGTGACGGTCGGGCTGCCCGACGACGTGCCCGGGGACCTGCGCTTCCGCACGATCTGGTCGAACCCGCCGATCCGCGTCGGCAAGGACGAACTGCACGCGATCCTGCTCACGTGGATCCCCCGGCTCGAAGTCGGCGGGGACGCGTGGCTCGTGGTCTCGAAGGACCTCGGCGGCGACTCCCTGCAGCGCTGGCTCCGGGACACGCTCGGCGGCGGGTTCCAGGTCTCGCGGGCGTCGACCGACAAGGGGTTCCGGGTCATCCGGGTGCGCCGCGAGGCGGAGTAGGGCGCGAGGGACCAGTCGTCGCCGGGTGCCGGTGTGCCGCTCGGACAGCACGCGGGCGCGATCACCGCGCCGCTGGCGTCAGACCGTCAGGTCCCCGGAGAACACCAGTTCCGCCGGCCCCGCGAGCGCCACGTGCTCGCCGTCCTCCGCCGCGAACATCCGCACGGTGACGACACCGCCCGGCACACGCACACGCCAGGTGTCCGGCGCCGACGGCCCGGCCCAGTACCGCGTCGCCAGGGCCGCCGCGACCGCGCCGGTGCCGCACGACAGCGTCTCGCCGCTCCCCCGCTCGTGCACGCGCATCGTGATCTCGCCGACGCCGTCCTCGACCAGCGGGTCACCCGGGAGCACGAACTCCACGTTCGCCCCCGCTGCCGGCACCGGGTCGAGCACCGGGACGTACGTCAGGTCCAGCTCCGCGAGCTCGTCCTCGGTCGCCACCGCGACCACGACGTGCGGGTTCCCGACGTCGATGCCGAGGCCGGGTCGGGCACCGTCGAGCTCCTTCGCCCGCACGGTCACGTCGTTCGCCCCGCCGCCCTCGATCCCGAGGCCCCAGCGGCCGAGGTCCGCCGAGAACCCGTTCGTCGTCCGCTGCACGTCGACCAGGCCCTTGCGGCTGCCGACCGTGAGCGTCTCGCCCGGCGCGAGGTCGACGAGCCCCGACTCGGTCAGGTACCGGGCGAAGACCCGGATGCCGTTGCCGCACATCTCGGCCACCGAGCCGTCGGCGTTGTGGTAGTCCATGAACCACGTCGCTGCGGGCTCCACCGCCACGAGCGCACGCCCCTCGGGCAGCGCGTCCGACCGCACGGCGCGGATGACACCGTCCGCGCCGACGCCGAACCGCCGGTCGGCGATGGCCCGGATGCGCTCCGGGGTCAGGTCGACCGTGGCGTCCGGGTCGGCGAACAGGACGAAGTCGTTGCCCGTCCCCTGGCCCTTCGTGAAGTGCAGCTCGGTCACGGCACGATCCTACGGGCCACCGCCTGCAGTCCCGCGACGTCGGTCCCGGTGACGTCGAGCACCTCGGCGTCGTAGCGCTTGAACCACGACACCTGGCGGCGGGCGTACTTCCGGGTCGCGACGGCGGTCGCCTCGACCGCTTCCCCGACGGTCGACCGTCCGTGCACGACGTCGAGTGCCTGCGAGTACCCGATGGCGGCACGGGCCGTCCGTCCCTGCTCCAGCCCGGCCGTGCGGAGGGCGTCGACCTCGTCGACGAGCCCGTCCCGGAACATGCGCTCGGCGCGCGCGTGCAGGGACCCGACGAGTTCGTCCCGCTCGCGGTGCAGTCGCAGCACCCGTGCGGACCGCCAGGCGCGCGGGACGGACGGGAGGCGCGGGGTCACGGCCTCCGACCGGCTCGCGATCTCGACGGCCCGGATCAGCCGCCTGGGGTTGCGCGCGTCGACGTCGGCGGCGGCAGCCGGGTCGAGGACGCGCAGGCGTGCCAGGAGGGCGTTCGGGCCGTGCTCCGCGTGCTCCTGCTCGAGCGCCGCGCGGAGCGCCGGGTCGGTGCCGGGGAACGCGAGGTCGAACAGCACCGAGGACACGTAGAGGCCGCTGCCGCCGACGAGCACCGCGGTCCCGCCCGCTGCGGTGATCCACTCGACGTCGGCGCGCGCGTCCCGCTGGTACGCGGCGACGCTCGCCTCGTCCGTGACGTCGAGCACGTCGAGCTGGTGGTGCGGGACACCCCGGCGTTCCTCGACGGACAGCTTCGCCGTCCCGATGTCCATGCCGCGGTACAGCTGCATGGCGTCGGCGTTGACGATCTCGGCCGGACGGCCCTGGGCAGCCAGCCGTTCGGCGATCGTCAGCGCGAGCTCGGACTTGCCGGTGCCGGTCGGACCGACGACCGCGACGAGGTCCGGCATGCCGGGCTCGTCGCCGCCGGCACCGCCGCCTGCGCGGCCCGCTGCCCGCGCGTCAGCGACCGACACGGAGGCCCGGCAGCCCGAGCGACACCGGACGCGGCCCGGTTCCCGGTGCGGCAGGGGTGGGGACGCCGCAGCTCTCCGCCTGCGCACGGTCCCAGGCATCTCCGGCACGAGTCCGGCGGATGCGCAGCGGCGCCTCGCCGTCGGCGATGAGGAAGTGCGGCGCGGCACGGGTGACCTCGACGGTGACGACGTCGCCCGGGCGCGGTACGTCGGAACCCTGCGGCACGGCGAAGTGCACCAGCCGGGAGTCCTCGGCTCGACCCGACAGACGGTGGGTGGACTCGTCCTTCTTGCCCTCGCCCGTGGCGACGAGCACCTCGACGGTGCGACCGACCTGCTTCGCGTGCTCCTCGGCGGTGATGCGGTCCTGCAGCGCGATCAGCCGGTCGTAGCGCTCCTGCACGACCGCCTTCGGCAACTGGTCCGGCATGGTCGCTGCCGGGGTGCCGGGTCGGATCGAGTACTGGAACGTGAAGGCCGAGGCGAACCGCGACTGCTCGACCACACGCAGCGTGTCCTCGAAGTCCTCGTCGGTCTCACCGGGGAAGCCCACGATGATGTCCGTCGAGATCGCCGCGTGCGGGATCTTCGCCCGCACCCGGTCGAGGATCCCGAGGAACCGCTCGCTCCGGTAGCTCCGGCGCATCGCCTTGAGCACCCGGTCCGAGCCGGACTGCAACGGCATGTGGAGCTGCGGCATGACGTTCGGGGTCTCGGCCATCGCGTCGATCACGTCGTCGGTGAACGCCGCCGGGTGCGGACTCGTGAAGCGGACACGCTCGAGCCCCTCGATCTGCCCCGTCGCGCGCAGCAGCTTGCCGAACGCCTGGCGGTCCCCGAACTCGACACCGTACGAGTTGACGTTCTGCCCGAGCAGCGTGACCTCGATCGCACCATCGTCGACGAGCGCCTGGATCTCGGCGAGCACGTCGCCCGGTCGGCGGTCCTTCTCCTTGCCACGGAGCGACGGGACGATGCAGAACGTGCAGGTGTTGTTGCAGCCGACGGAGATGGAGACCCAGCCGCTGTGCGTCGAGTCGCGCTTGGTGGGGAGGGTCGACGGGAACACGTCGAGCGCCTCGAGGATCTCGATCTGCGCTTCGTCGTTGTGCCGGGCCCGCTCGAGCAGGGTCGGCAGCGACCCCATGTTGTGCGTCCCGAAGACGACGTCGACCCACGGCGCCTTCTCGAGGATGACGTTCTTGTCCTTCTGCGCCAGGCACCCGCCCACGGCGATCTGCATGCCCGGGTGCTCCCGCTTGATGCCGGCGAGCTGCCCGAGGTTGCCGTAGAGCCGGTTGTCGGCGTTCTCGCGCACCGCACACGTGTTGATCACGACGACGTCGGCCTGCTCACCGTCGGCGGAGACGTACCCGGCCGCCTGGAGCGACCCGCTCAACCGTTCGGAGTCGTGGACGTTCATCTGGCACCCGTGGGTGCGGACCTCGTAGGTGCGGGGGCGGGCTTCGACGGTGGCCATGATCGTCCCAGTGTAGGTCGGTCACGGCCACCGCCGGCGCTACTCGAACCGGACGGCCCCACCGCCCGACGGGCTCCGACGCGGCGGACCGTCGAGCGCGCGCTGCACGGCGATCCGGACGACCCCGGAGCCGTAGCCCTTGCGCATGAGGAAGCCGCTGAGCCGACGCTCCGCCGTCTCCCGGTCGAGACCGCGGAGCTGTCGCGCGCGCTTCTCGGCGAGCTCGACGGCGCGGACGAACTCGTCGTCGGCGTCGTCCGCTGCTGCCTCGAGCGCCGCGTCGATCGCGGCCTGGTCGATGCCGCGTCGGCGGAGCTCCGCGACCACGCCCTGACGTCCGAGCCCCTTGCGTTCGTGCAGCCGGTCGACGAGCTCGGTCGCGAGTGCGACGTCGTCGAGCAGTCCGACCCGCACCAAGCGGGCGACCTCGCCTTCGACGACGTCGGCGTCGAGGTCCTGCTTCATCAGCAGCTGGCGCAACTCCGATTCGCTGACGCCCTTGCGCCCCAGCGCCCGCATGCTGATCCGTTCGGCATCGGCGCGCTGCTCGTCGAGCGGTCGCGGCGCATCCGCCGGGTCGATCTCGTCGCCGCTGCCGATCGCGAACACGGAGGCCGTCGTCGCATCGGCCGTCTCGGCGTCGTACCCGTGCTGTTCCGCGCGCGCACTCCGCCCGGAACCGTCACCCACCACCGGGGACACCCACTCGGCCTCGGTCTGCTGCGCCCGGAACGGGATCGCGGTGGGCGCCGGCGCCTGGTGTGCATCCGACGGACCCGACGCTGCTCGTGCTCCCGTGTCGTGGGGGGTGCGGGTCGGCGCTCGCCTGGATCGCAGCTCGTCGTCACCGAGCTCGGTCGATTCCGGCGCCCACTCGCCGTCGGACGCCCAGCGCTCCTCCGGCTCCGGTCCGCGCCCGGTCGACGGGTCCGGCTCGACCGCAGGGGTGGGTCGACCACGACGGGACCGCGCACCGAACAGGTCGGTGACCGGCGCGAGGCCCTCGTCGTGGTCGTGTGTGTCCGTCACGCGCCCTTGCGCTCCGCGAGCTTCGGCGCGATCGAGTCGACCGGAGCGTCGGCCTTGGCTCCGCCGACGCCGAGCTTGGCGAGGATCTTGCCCTCGATCTCCGCCGCGATGTCCGGGTTCTGGATGAGGAAGGAGCGCGAGTTCTCCTTGCCCTGGCCGAGCTGGTCGCCGTCGTACGTGTACCAGGCGCCCGACTTCTTGACGATGCCGTGGTCGACACCGAAGTCGAGTAGCGAGCCCTCGCGCGAGATGCCCGTGCCGTACAGGATGTCGAACTCGGCCTGCTTGAAGGGCGGTGCCATCTTGTTCTTCACGACCTTGACGCGGGTGCGGTTACCGACGGCGTCGGTACCGCTCTTCAGCGTCTCGATGCGACGGATGTCGAGGCGGACCGAGGCGTAGAACTTCAGCGCCTTACCACCGGCGGTGGTCTCCGGGCTCCCGAAGAAGACACCGATCTTCTCGCGGAGCTGGTTGATGAAGATCATCGTGGTCTGCGTCTGGTTCAGCCCACCGGCGAGCTTGCGCAGCGCCTGCGACATGAGGCGTGCTTGGAGACCCACGTGGGAGTCACCCATCTCGCCCTCGATCTCGGCGCGCGGCACCAGGGCGGCCACCGAGTCGACGATGATCAGGTCGATCGAGCCGGAGCGGACGAGCATGTCCGCGATCTCGAGCGCCTGCTCACCCGTGTCGGGCTGGGACACGAGGAGCGCGTCGATGTCGACGCCGAGCTTCTTCGCGTACTCCGGGTCGAGCGCGTGCTCCGCGTCGATGAAGGCCGCGATGCCACCGGCGCGCTGGGCGTTGGCGATGGCGTGGAGCGTCAGCGTCGTCTTACCCGACGACTCCGGGCCGTAGATCTCGATGATGCGGCCGCGCGGGAGTCCGCCGATGCCGAGCGCGACGTCGAGCGCGACGGACCCGGTCGGGATGGTGGCGACCGGTGCGCGCTCGTCCGACCCGAGACGCATGACCGTCCCCTTGCCGAACTGCCGGTCGATCTGGGCGAGTGCGGTCTCGAGGGCCTTCTCGCGGTCTGCGGGTGATGGCATGGGGTGCTCCTTCGTGCTCGGTGTCGGCCGCCTGTAGGCTGTCGCGTCCACCCCAGCCGGTGGTGCAGGGCTGGTGCTCGGCGACAAGGCTTCGGGCTGTTCCCGATGACCTCGAACCTAGGGCGGGCCACCGACATCACTGCCTGCGGCCGCGCGATCTGTGGAGGAGGGTCCTGGACAGCGCTGTTGTGCAGGAACCTAGCACCGATCGAACACGCGTTCGAGCAACACGCCGAACACAGTTTCGGACGGGGAACTCAGTCGCGCGGTTCCGCCAGGCCCTTGCCGTGCCGCTTGTCGACCGGGACGTCCTGCGAGTCACAGAGCGCCTCCCAGACACGGCGCGCGTCGATGCCGGCGTCGAGCGCCTCCGCCGCAGAGCGGCCCCCGAGCTCCTCGAGCACGACGTCACGGGACACCACGGCGCCGTACGCCTCGCCGAACACCTGGTCGACCGCTCGCCAGAACTCACTCACGCGCATCGGACCAGCGTAACGACGAACGCCCCCGCCGGCGGACCGGCGAGGGCGTTCGTGGTGGTGGTGCGTCAGCGCACCGCGAGGTCGTTGTCGAACTCGGCGACGAGGTCGTCGGGCAGCGTGTCCGGGACCGGGGTGAGTCCCTCCACGACCGCGAGACGGTCGCCGACCTCGCGCATGATGGTCGAGATCGGGGTGTCGAGGGCGTCGGCCACCGACGCGAGGATCTCGGAGCTGGCCTCCTTCTGGCCGCGCTCCACCTCGCTCAGGTACCCGAGCGCCACACTGGCCTTGGACGCGACCTGACGGAGGGTCCGGCCCTTCTGCAAGCGGAAGTCTCGCAGGACATCGCCGATCTCCTGACGAACGAGAACCATGGGGACTCCTCCTCTCTGTCGTCTCCGCGCCCGCCTGGCCCTGGTGACCGTGGTCGGGTTCAGCAACAGTAGCGTTGCCGTTCGCAGCATGCTAACCACGCTGGCTGCCGTACTGCTGGAGATTGCGTGGGATGTAACCCAGTGGCAACAGGGCCTATTCCCCGCCGCGGATCCTGGCCGACATCCGTGCCAGGAGTTCGGAGACGGTGGCGTGACGGATTGCATCGCGGTCCCCGTCGAGGTGCAACTCGACGGCCTCGACGCGTTCCGCGGAGGCGATGCCGACGAAGACGGTGCCGACGGGCTTGCCGTCCTGCGGGTCGGGTCCGGCCACGCCGGTGGTGCTGATCCCCCACGTCGCAGGTTCGCCGTCCACCGCCAGCGCGGTCCGGACACCGGACGCCATCTGCCGCGCGACCTCCGGGTCGACCGCGCCGTCGGCCGCGAGCAGCTCGGGGTCCACGCCGAGCAGGGAGGTCTTGACGGGCGTCGCGTAGGCCACGACGCCGCCGCGGACCACGGCACTCGCACCCGCCACGTCGACGAGCGTCGCCACCACCAGTCCCCCGGTCAGCGACTCCGCCACCGCCACCGTCTCCCCACGGGCGGTCAGCTCCGCGACGAGGCCGGGGGCGACGGGGACCACCTCGCCACCGCCGGGAGGCACGTCGCCGCTCGGTCCGTCGGCCTGTGTCACGCTCTGGTGCGGTTGTGCTTCCATGCCTGCCAGAGGTAGTCGGCGCCGCTGAGCACGGTCGCAGCCAGCGCCGCGGTCATGAGGATGCCGTTCACCCAGTGCGCGAGGTCACCGACGACGTCCCACCACGGGAACAGCGCGAGCGTGATCGCGACGGCCTGCAGCACGGTCTTGACCTTGCCGCCGCGGCTCGCCGGGATCACCCGGTCCGACAGCACCGCGAAGCGGAACACGGTGATGCCGATCTCGCGCACCATGATGAGGACCGTGACGATCCAGGGCAGTTCGCCCAGGATCGAGAGCGCGACGAGGGCGCCACCGATGAGCACCTTGTCCGCGATCGGGTCGACGAGCTTCCCGAAGTCGGTGACCAGGTTCTGCCGTCGGGCGATGATGCCGTCGGCGCTGTCGGTGACGATGGCCACCACGAAGACGACTGCCGCCCACACGCGCAGCGACGTGTCCTGCCCGCCGTCGGCCAGCAGCATCACGAAGAACAGCGGCGCCATGAGGATGCGCACCACGGTGATGATGTTGGCGACGTTGGCGGTCGATGCCGGGCCGTCCCCCTTGCGGAGCAGTCGTCCGCGCCAGGGGAACCGGGCTCCGTGTGTGGTCTCCGAGCCGGTCATGTCGCTCACTCCCTGCCCGTCAGTCCCCACGCGTCCTCGTCCGGTCCGTCGTCCTCGACCTCAGGGTACCCGCGGGTCATGTCCGCCACCGGGTCCGAGCCGTACCGGTCGTCGTCCCCGCCGCCCGGGGCGCCCGTCGGCGAGCCGGCGCCGGCCCCGTCGGCCGGCACCGCGCCTCCGGGCTGGGCCGGTCCTGCCGGTCCTGCCGGTGCCGGACCACCCGGCGCGGCAACCGCCGGCGGCTCCTCACCCCGGAGCTTCGCGAGCACGCCGGGCAGCTGGTCGGGCGTGACGAGCACGTCGCGGGCCTTCGAGCCCTCGGACGGGCCGACGATGTCGCGGGACTCCATGAGGTCCATCAGGCGTCCGGCCTTCGCGAAGCCGACACGGAGCTTGCGCTGCAGCATGGACGTCGAGCCGAACTGCGTCGACACGACCTGCTCGACGGCCGCGAGCAGCAGCTCGAGGTCGTCGCCGATGTCCGCGTCGATCTCCTTGCGCTCGACCACGGCCTGGACGTCCTGGCGGTACTCCGGGCGGGCCTGGCGGGTGACGTGCGCGACGACCTCGGCGACCTCGCTCTCCTGCACCCATGCGCCCTGCACGCGGACGGCCTTCGACGACCCCATCGGCAGGAAGAGCCCGTCGCCCTGGCCGATGAGCTTGTCGGCGCCCGGCTGGTCGAGGATGACGCGGGAGTCCGTGACGCTCGTGACCGCGAAGGCCACGCGGGACGGGACGTTCGCCTTGATCAGACCGGTGATGACGTCGACCGAGGGGCGCTGTGTGGCGAGCACCAGGTGGATACCGGCGGCGCGGGCGAGCTGGGTGATGCGGACGATCGACTCCTCGACGTCGCGCGGGGCGACGAGCATGAGGTCCGCGAGCTCGTCCACGACGACCAGCAGGTACGGGTACGGCTTGAGCTTCCGCTCGCTGCCGGCCGGCAGCACGATCTCGTCGTTCTGGACGGCCTTGTTGAAGTCGTCGACGTGGCGGAACCCGAAGGACGCCAGGTCGTCGTACCGCATGTCCATCTCCTTCACGACCCACTGCAGCGCCTCGGCTGCCTTCTTCGGGTTCGTGATGATGGGGGTGATGAGGTGCGGCACGCCCGCGTAGATCGACAGCTCGACACGCTTCGGGTCGACGAGGACCATCCGGACCTCGGACGGCTTCGCGCGCATGAGCAGCGAGGTGATCATCGAGTTGATGAACACCGACTTGCCGGAGCCCGTGGAGCCCGCGACGAGCAGGTGCGGCATCTTCGCGAGGTTCGCGACGACGAAGCCGCCCTCGACGTCCTTGCCGACGCCGATGGTCATCGGGTGCTTCGACTTCGTGGCCGCGCCGGAGCGCAGGACGTCGCCGAGCGAGACGATCTCGCGGTCCGTGTTCGGGATCTCGACGCCGATGGCGCTCTTGCCCGGGATCGGCGAGAGGATCCGGACCTCGTTCGACGCGACCGCGTACGACAGGTTCTTCGACAGCGCCGTGACGCGCTCGACCTTGACGCCCGGACCGAGCTCGATCTCGTAGCGCGTGACCGTCGGCCCGCGCGAGAAGCCCGTGACCTTCGCGTCCACCTTGAACTCGGTGAGCACGCCGGTGATCGCCGCGACGATGTCGTCGTTCGCCTGGCTGCGAGCGACGGAAGGGGTGCCGGCGCTGAGCGTGGTCGCCGCAGGCAGGCGGTACGGGGCGGCCGGGTCCTCGTCGGCGGCGGTCGCGGCGGGCAAGCCGTCGTCGGACGCCTCGGGCTCGGGCGTCGTCGGCGACACGACCGGCGACACCCCGGCGTCGGGACGAGCGACGGCCGCGGGCTGCTCCGGCACCGGGGTGCCGAAGTCGCGGAGGGCCTGCTCGGCCACGGCGAGGTCCTGCTCGACCTGCTGCTCGCCGTGCACGTCGTCGTGCTCGACCGAGTCGTTGAGGTTGACCGAGGCCGGCACGGCGGGTGTGTGGTCCACGAGCCCGGCGGCTGCGCCGGCGTTCGGGTTCGCTGCGGGAGCGCCCGGAGCCGTCTGGGGCGCCGACGCGGGCAGCACGGGGCTGTCGTACGCCGGGTCTTCTTCTCGTCCGGACTTGTTCCGTCGCCACCAGGGGACGGTGCTCGCAGAGTCGTCACCGCCGTCGGTGCCCTGCTCGTCCTCGAACCCGAGGTCCTCGAAGAGCGGGAAGTCGGTCTGGTCCTTCGTGCGGCGCTTCGTCGTGCGCGCTCGCGGTGCGGCCGGCGCGGCGTCCGCCTCGGCGGCGACGTCGTCCTCGGCAGCGGGAGCCGGTGCACCGAACAGGTACGCGTACAGCTCGTGCAGGCGACGACCGGTCTTGTTCGGCGGGGTCTTCGTGATGATGAAGAGCGAGAGCACGAGCAGCACGACCGCGACCGGCACGGCGACCCACACCGTCGCGACGGCGACGAGCCAGCTGATCACGACCCAGCCGAGGACACCGCCCGCGGCGGCCAGGGCGACCATGCCGTCCGAGGCGCTCGGCTGTCCGCCGAACACGTGGCAGAGCGATGCGATGGACACGAGCATCAGTCCGAGGCCGATCCCGATCCGGGTGTTGTCGTGCACCGATGCGGGGTGCCGGAAGAGCCAGCCGGCGAACACGATCATGATGACGGGCAGCGCGACCGCCAGCCGCCCGAACAGGCCGCCGAACGTGTAGGCGTCGAGCGTGACGGACACCGGGTTCGTGGGGTTGAGCCACTCGACCACGCCGCCCGCGAGCGCGAGCACGAAGAGCAGGAACGGGAAACCGTCGCGCCGTTCGTCCTTCGCCAGGGTTTCCTTGCCGAGCAGCCGGAAGAGCGCCCCGACGCCGTGCGCCATCGCGAGCCACGCGGTCACGACGGGGTTCTGCTCGCGGAACACCGGCGTCGGTGCGGCCTGCGGCAGCTTCTTCGTCGTGGCCTGGGTACGCGTCGTCCCGCGCGACCCGCTCCCGCGGGACGACGTGGACGCGCGCGAGCGCGTGGTCGACTTGGTGCCTCCGGCCATGCGACGGAGCCTAATCCCCGCTCGGGACATTCCGTGGATGCCCCGCCGCGGCCGGACGCCCCACGCGCTCAGTACCGGATCGCGTCGATGACCTTCACCCGCACCGCCACGATCGCCGGCAGGAACCCGGCGAGCGCCCCGACGAGCAGCGCCGAGCCGACCCCGATCAGCGCAGCCTCCACAGGGAAGGGCGCTCCCCCGACGTCGACCCCGTTCGTGATCAGCCCGCGGACCGTGCCGTTGCCGAGCACCGCCGCGCCGACCATCACCCCGACGGCACCGGCGACGAGCGTCCCGAGCACGTTCTCGAGCAGCACGGCCACGAAGATCCGTCCGGCGGTCGCACCCACGCCGCGACGGATGCCGATCTCACGGATGCGCTGGCGGACGCTCACGAGCGACACGTTGAGCAGCCCGAGGCCGCCGAGCACGAGGACCAGGACCGCGACCCCTGCGATCACCCAGCGCAGCGCTCCGAGTGGGTCGCCGTCGACCGAGCCGGCCGCGTCGGAGCGCGTCGCGTCGACGGTCCACCCGGGGCCGAGGGCCCGCTCCGCGTCCGAGGCGATCCGCTGCGCCACCGCCTTCCCGTCGTGCTCGGGCACCCAGACCTCGAAGAGCCGCTGCGACCCGTCATCGGGCGAGGCCACGGCGTTCGCCGTCGCGACGGAGTCGGCGAGCTGGTAGAACATCGGCTCGGTGTCGTACTCCGACGACGCGTACCGGCCGATCACGACGGCGGTCACGTCGGGGTTCCCCGGCAGGCGCACGACCGGGTGCGTGGCGACGTCCGGGCTGCCCAGGCGGTCCAGGAACGCCTGGTTGACGACGAGCGCGGGCGCGAGGCGGTCCCGGTCGTCCTCGGTGAACCACGAGCCGTCGTCGATCCGAACACGGTGCATCTCGGCGTACGCGGGGTCGACGGTGACGCCCTGCGCCAGGGTGACCCCGTCCGGGAACTGCACCGGGCGCTGGGTGAAGGAGGCCTCGGTGGCGAAGCGGACGCGGTAGCGCTCGGCCCCGGCGCGGAGCTCCCGGTCGAGGGCATCGGCGTCCGCGGCCGCTGCTGCTCCGCTGCCGTCACCACCAGCGGAGGAGGACCCGGTGACCTGGTACGTCGCCGGTCGGCCGCCGTACTGCTCGTTGAACGCCGCCGTCACCCGTTCCGCGAGCGTCCCGAAGCCGACGACGACCGCGAGCGACGCGACCGCGATGGTCACGCCGACCAGGCTGAGCACGACGCGTCCCCGGTGCACCCGGAGTTCCTGCCACGACTCGACGACGGTCCCGACGACCGTGGTGAGCAGCCGGTTCACGCCGCCACCACCCCGGTCACGACATCAGCGCCGTCGACGACGAGTCCGTGGTCGATGCGGTGCACGACGTCCGCACGTGCGGCGACGGCTGCGTCGTGCGTGATGGTGACGAGCGCGGCGCCGGACTCGGCCGCGACGGTCTCGAGCAGCTCCATGACGACCCGACCGGTGTCGACGTCGAGCGCCCCGGTCGGCTCGTCGGCCAGGATGAGCCGCGGCGAGCGGACGAGCGCCCGGGCGATGGCGACCCGCTGCTGCTCGCCGCCGGAGAGCCGGTGCGGCTGGGTGTCGGCCCGGTCGGCCAACCCCACACGGTCGAGCATCTCGAGGGCGAGCCGACGCCGCGACCAGAACGCCCGGCCGGTCGCGTAGAGCAGGGGGACCTCGACGTTCTCGAGGGCGGTCCGGCCCTGGAGCAGGTTGAACTGCTGGAACACGAACCCGACGTCGGCGCCGCGGACGCGGTCGCGGCGGACGGACCCGGCTCGGCCGAGGTCCTGCCCGTCGAACTCGTGCAGTCCCTCGGTCGGGGTGTCGAGGAGACCGAGGACGTTGAGGAGCGTCGACTTGCCCGATCCCGAGCGGCCGACGATCGCGACACGGCTGTCCGCCTCGACGTCGAGGTCGACCCCGCGGAGGATCTCGAGTGTCGAACCGTCCGGCAGGGCGACGGACTTCCGCAGGTCGCGGACGCGCACGAAGCTCATCCGCCCACCACCGTGCCGTCCTCGGCGGACTCGTCGTCGGGCTGCGCCTCCTTGCCTGGGACGAACTGCAGGACGGTGTCGCCCTCGGTCAGTCCGTCTTTCACCTCGACGCGCTCGCCGTCGTTCAGGCCGAGGGTGACCTGGCGCTCGGAGCGCTTCCCCTCGGCGTCGACGACGGTGACGACGCCGCGCTGTGCGGTTCCCTGCACCGCGGTGGTCGGCAGGGTGAGCACGCCCTGGGCCGAGCCGGCCGAGACGGCGACCGTGACCTCGAGCCCGGGGAAGACCGTGACGTCCCCGGGGACGTCGCAGCGCAGTTGCGTCGAGCCGCCGCCCGACGCCGAGCCGTCCTCCGCGCCCTCGGACGCTGCCGACGAGGCGTTGTCGGGAGCGGCGGCGGAGGCGGAGCTGAGCGACAGGTTCGTGCAGGTGAACGGCGCCGGTCCGTCCGTGATCGTCACGGTCGCCTCCGACGGACGCGAGGTCAACCGGTAGAGCTGCGCGGCCTTGAGCGTGGCGGTGACGCGGTACGCCTCGGGAGCGACGCGCGCGACGGTGTCCCCGATCGCGACGGGCTGCTTCGCCACCAGGTCGAGGCCGGAGACCGTGCCCGACGACGACGCGACGACGGTCGCGAACGTCACGACCGCGGGGAGCGGCTCACCGTCCTCGGTCGTCCCCGTCGCCGGTGTCTCGACCCGCAGGTCGATGATCGGCGCGCCCTGCTCGACGTGCGTGCCGTTCGTCACGAACACCTTGTTCACCGTGCCCTCGGCGGTCGACCGCACCGGCGTCGAGGCGACGGACTCGATCGTCCCGGTCGCCTCGACGTCGTTGACGACGTCGCCCGTCTCCACGGTGACGGTCGGGTCCTCGAGCTGCGCCGTCGGCAGCGTCTCGGCCTCGTCGGGCTGCGCCGCGAAGAAGGCGAGGCGGACGAGGGACACCGCGATGGCGGCGAACACGAGGAACTTCAGGCCGGGCCACACCCAGCGACGCAGGACGGTCACCCTCGGACGGTATTGACTGACATACCGAGCGAGCATCAGCCTGAGGGATGACGCAGGGTGGCCGCCCGGCCGATCCTGGCGGACCCGCGGGACGGGCCCCTGTGATCACGATGTCACCACGTGGCGGGAACGGCCGGGAGGCACGGCGAGCGTTCCCGGGGAACGCTCGCCGTGCCTCCCGGCCGGTTGCCGTGCGGGTGCCTACGCCTCGATGACCACCGGGACGATCATCGGACGACGACGGTGCTTGGTGTTCACCCAACGGCCGACGGTCCGTCGGACGACCTGGCTGAAGGCGTGCGCGTCGCGGGTGCCGTTCGCCGCGGCTTCGGCGATCGCCTTGGCGATCTGCGGGCGGACGTCGTCGAAGACGGAGTCGTCCTCGGCGAAGCCGCGCGACTGGATCTCCGGCCCGACCACGCACTGACCGGTGGTGAAGTCGACGGCGCAGAAGATCGAGATGAAGCCCTCCTCTGCCAGGACACGGCGGTCCTTGAGGTCGGCGTCGGTGATCTCACCCACGGTCGAGCCGTCGACGTAGACGTAGCCGATGTCGAGCTGGCCGGCGACGCTGGCCACGCCGTCCTTGAGGTCGACGACGATCCCGTCCTGCCCGAGGATCACGTTGCGCGGCGGGACGCCGGTCTGGATCGCCAGGTCGGCGTTGGCGTACAGGTGACGGTGCTCACCGTGCACGGGCAGCACGTTCCGGGGACGCAGGATGTTGTAGCAGTAGAGCAGCTCGCCGGCGCTCGCGTGTCCGGAGACGTGCACCTTGGCGTTGCCCTTGTGCACGACCTTGGCGCCGAGCTTCGTCAGGCCGTCGATGACCCGGTAGACGGCGTTCTCGTTGCCCGGGATCAGCGACGAGGCGAGGATGACGGTGTCGCCCTCGCCGATCTCGATCTGGTGCTCGAGGTTCGCCATGCGCGCGAGGACGGCCATCGGCTCGCCCTGCGACCCCGTCGACATGTAGACGATCTGGTCGTCCGGGACGTTCTTCGCCTTCTTCGTGTCGATGAGGACGTCGTCCGGCACCCGCAGGTAGCCGAGCTCGGCGGCGATGTTCATGTTGCGGATCATCGACCGGCCCATGAACGCGACCTTGCGGTTGGTCGCGGCTGCGGCGTCGAGGACCTGCTGCACGCGGTGCACGTGCGACGAGAAGCTCGCGACGACGACCTTCTTGCGGGCGCGCGAGATGACGTTCTCGAGCACCGGTCCGATGTCGCGCTCGGGCGCGGTGAACCCGGGGACGTCGGCGTTCGTCGAGTCCGGCAGGAACAGGTCGACGCCCTGCTCGCCGAGTCGGGCGAAGGCGCGGAGGTCGGTGATGCGGTCGTCCAGCGGGAGCTGGTCCATCTTGAAGTCACCCGTGTGCAGCACGCGGCCGGCCGGGGTGGTGATCGCGACGGCGAGGGCGTCCGGGATCGAGTGGTTCACGGCCACGAACTCGAGGTGGAACGGGCCGAGCTGCTCGGTCTGGTCCTCCTGCACGACGAGCGTGTAGGGCTTGATCCGGTGCTCCTTCAGCTTCGCCTCGACGAGCGCGAGGGTCAGCGTGGAGCCGATCAGGGGGATGTCGGCCTTGAGCTTGAGCAGGTACGGCACGGCGCCGATGTGATCCTCGTGTCCGTGCGTGAGCACGACGCCGAGGACGTCGTCGAGACGGTCACGGATCGGCCCGAAGTCGGGGAGGATGAGGTCGACGCCCGGCTGGTGCTCCTCGGGGAAGAGCACACCGGCGTCGACGATCAGCAGCTTGCCGTCGAACTCGTAGACGGTCATGTTGCGACCGATCTCGCCGAGGCCCCCGACGGGGATGACGCGGAGGGTGCCGGGTTCGAGCGGCTGCGGTGTGGAGATCTGGGTGGGCATTCGGTCCTGACTGTCGTGCGGCGCGCTCCGGCGCCGCGGCTTCCCTAACGTGTGGTGCCTGGCACCTTCGGCAGTGCGCCGCCGGCCGCCGCGTTGCGGTCGGGGCGGAAGTTCGAGAAGTCGGCGCCGGGGATGTCCCGGACCGCTTCGAGGGAGGTCTCGATGGCGTAGGCCTCGGTGTCCTCGGGGCCGACGAGCGGGAGCCGGACGCGCGGGCTGCCGATGCGGCCGAGCCCGTGCAGGACGTACTTCGCCGCGACGGTGCCGGGGACGTGCGTCATGATCGCGCGCACGAGCGGCTCGACGCGCTTGTGCTCGGCGGTCGCGGTCGCCAGGTCGCCGCGGTTCACGGCGTCGACGATGGTGCGGTACGGGGTGCTCGTGATGTTCGCCGTCACGCCGATGAGTCCGGTCGCGCCGATCGACAGGTGCGGGAGCACGTTCGTGTCGTCGCCGGAGAAGTACATGAGGTCGGTGTTGTTGAGCACCCGGGAGACCTCGGCGAAGTCGCCCTTGGCGTCCTTCACAGCGAGGATGTTCGGGTGGTGCGACGCCCGCACGATCGTCTCGTACGTGATCGGGATGCCCGTGCGACCCGGGATGTCGTACAGGATCACCGGCAGGTCGGTGGCGTCGGCGATCATGCGGAAGTGGGTGAGGACGCCCGCCTGCGTCGGCTTGTTGTAGTACGGCGTGACGATCATCACGCCGTCGGCGCCGGCCCGCTCGCTCTGCTTGTAGAGGTGGATCGCGTGCGCGGTCTCGTTCGAGCCGCCGCCCGTGATGATCTTCGCCCGGCCCGCGGCGACGGACTTGCCGACCTCGACCAGGCGGAGCTTCTCCGGGTCGGTCAGGGTGCTCGTCTCGCCGGTGGTGCCGGTGACGACGATGCCGTCGGCGCCGGCCGTGATGCAGTCGTCGATGTGCTGCTCGACGCCGGGCCAGTCGACCTCGCCGTCGGCCGTGAACGGCGTCACGAGGGCGACGAGGACCTGACCGAAGGGATTCTCACGCGGGGACACGCGCACCAGCGTACCGGGGATGCGCGGCGCAGCCGCCGTCCGGTCGGACGGTGCGCGGCGTTCGGACCGTCCGGGAGGCACGGCTCGCCCCCGTCACGCCGGTCATGCTCGGCGGTCGGTTCGCCTCTCGGTCGCCGCGGCCCTGCACCGAACCACGTTCCCGACACCGAACCAACACCGGGACCTGGTTCGACGTCGGTTCCGTGGTTCGGAACCGCCGCGCGCGCTGCACTGCGCGCTACGCGCGGCGGCGCCACTCCAGGAAGCGGAAGCGGGTGCCGTCGACGCGGGACTCCTGCCAGGGGCCCTCGTCGACGAGCTCCCACGCGTCGTCGAGCTCCGGCGCGCGGGTGTCGCCCGGCACGTCGAGGTCGAGGTCGACGACGGTCTCGCACACCCGGTCGGCGAAGGGCAGTGCGTCCGCGTAGACCGCTCCCCCGCCGATCACCCACACGGGCTCGTCGGTGTCGAGCGCGGTCGCCAGGTCGCGCACCACCTCGGCACCCTCGGCCGACCACGAGTCGTCCCGCGTCAGCACGACGTTCCGCCGCCCGGGCAGCGGCCGGAACCGCGGCGGCAGCGAGTCCCAGGTGCGCCGTCCCATCACCACCACGGCGTCACCGGTGACCTGTCGGAAGTGCGCGAGGTCCTCGGGCACGTGCCACGGGATGCCCCCGTCGGCGCCGATCACCCCGGAGTCCGTGCGCGCCCACACCATGCCGACACCACGGACGGGCTCGGTCCAGCCCATCAGACCGCGACCGCTGCCTTGATCGCCGGGTGGTGCTCGTAGCCCACGACCGTGAAGTCCTCGTACTCGTAGTCGTCGATCGAGTCGCGTGGGGCGATCTCCAACGTCGGGTACGGGTACGCCGTGCGGCTCAGCTGCTCGCGGACCTGCTCGACGTGGTTGTCGTACACGTGGCAGTCGCCGCCGGTCCAGACGAAGTCACCGACCTCGAGCCCGGTCTGCGCCGCGATCATGTGGGTGAGCAGCGCGTACGAGGCGATGTTGAACGGCACGCCGAGGAACATGTCCGCGCTCCGCTGGTACAGCTGGCACGAGAGCTTGCCGTCGACCACGTAGAACTGGAAGAAGGCGTGGCAGGGGGCGAGCGCCATGTCCGGCACGTCGGCGACGTTCCACGCCGACACGATGAGCCGACGCGAGTCCGGGTTCGTCCGGATCTGCTCGATCACCTGGGCGATCTGGTCGACGTGCTCGCCGGAGGGAGTCGGCCAGGACCGCCACTGCACGCCGTACACCGGTCCGAGGTCGCCGTCCTCGTCGGCCCACTCGTTCCAGATGCGGACGCCGTGCTCCTGCAGCCAGCGGGCGTTGCCGTCGCCGCGCAGGAACCAGAGCAGTTCGTACGCCACCGACTTGAAGTGCACGCGCTTGGTCGTGACCAACGGGAAGCCCTGCGACAGGTCGTAGCGGAGCTGCGCCCCGAAGATGCTGCGCGTGCCGGTGCCGGTGCGGTCGCCCTTCGGCGTGCCCTCCTCGAGCACGCGGCGCAGCAGCTCCTCGTACGGCGTGGGCACTGCGGACGTCGGCACTGCGGACGTCGGCACTGCGGGAGTCGGCACTGCGGGAGTCGGCACTGCGGGAGTCGGCACTGCGGGAGTGGGGACGGCGGGGTCGGGCTGCACGGTCTCGCTCACGAGAAGAGCCTACGTTGCGTGAGTAGCGTCGTGGGCATGTCGACCCAGCCGCTCTCGATCCTCGTCGCCGGTGCGTCCGGCTTCATTGGGACACCCCTCGTCCGTGCCCTCCGCGACGCCGGGCACCACGTCACGACGCTGGTCCGCCGCACCCCGCGGACGGCCTCCGAGTTCCGCTGGTCCCCCGGCACGCGACCGCTCGACCCGGCGGTGCTCGACGGTGCCGACGTGGTGGTCAACCTCGCCGGTGCGAGCATCGGCAAGCTGCCGTGGACCGCCGCGTACAAGCAGCAGATCCTCGACTCGCGGGTGCAGGCCACCGAGACCCTGGTCGAGGCGATGCGCGGCGCCGCCAGTCCGCCGGCACTGTTCCTGTCGGGCTCGGCATCGGGCGTGTACGGCGACCGGCCCGTCGACGTCCTCGACGACGACGCCGCCCCGGGAACGGGGTTCCTCGCGGACGTCTGCACCGCCTGGGAGGCCGCGGCGACCGCTGCCCCGGAGGGCGTCCGCGTCGTGCTGCTCCGGACCGGCGTCGTCGTCGGGCAGGGCGGCGGCGCGCTCGCGCCCCTCGTGCCGCTCACGAAGGCCGGTCTGGGCGGGAAGCTCGGCACCGGCGGGCAGTACTGGCCGTGGATCGCGCTCGAGGACGAGGTCGGCGCGATCGTGCACCTCGCCACCAGCCCGGACGCCGCCGAGGTGCGCGGACCGGTCAACCTCGCGGGCCCGGAGGCCGCGGTGTCGAACCGGATCACCCGCCGCGTCGCCGAGGACCTGCACCGCCCCTCCCTGTTCAGCGTCCCGGCCTTCGCCCTGCGCACGCTGCTGGGCGAGGCCGCCGACGAGATGCTCCTCTCGAACCAGCGGATGGTCCCGCGCAAGCTCACCGACTCCGGGTACCGGTTCCGGTACGCGTCCGCCGAGGACGCGGTCGACGCCGCCTTCTGAGCGGCTCACGGTCCGGAGGCACGGGGCGGTCCCGGCTCGCGCCTCCGGACCGCGATCAGCGCGCCGCCGCCTTCGCCAGTGCGGTCCGCATCGCAGCGCGCGCCCGCTTGCGGTCGCCGGCCGCGTCGTAGACGATGCCGAGCCGGTACCAGGCACGCCAGTCGCCGGGGTCGGCCTCGACCGCCTCCTTGTACCGCGGGAAGAGCTCGTCGGCGGCCTCGCGTGTCGGTCTGCCTGACGCCCGGACCGGGACCACCTCGTCCGGGGTGCCGCCCTCCCGTTCGAGTCGTGCCCCGAGCCGTGTGATGCGCACGCCGAACCGGAACTCGAGCACCAGGAGCAGCGCGCCGATCGCCGCGACGACGAACAGCGCGACACCGATGCCGATGCCGATCGGCTGACCGGTGCGCACGAACGCGACGGCGCGCTGCCCGACGAGCACGATGTAGAGCACGAGGAGCGCGGTCATGAGCGCCGCCCCCCAGAACGGCGAGCGGAGCGACCGCCAGGTCGACCTCACGGCTCAGCCGATGCCGAGGACGCTGCCGAGACCGACGGTCAGCCCGCGGGCGTCGACCACGGCGGTCAGCGCCGCACGGATCCCGGCGACGTACGCCACGTCGTCGTTCGTGTCGTGGCGGATCGTGACGGTCTCGCCGGGTCCGCTGAGCAGCACGTCCTGCACCGCCTTGACACCGGGCAGTCGCAGCGAGTGGATCGGGACGCTCGCGACCTGCTGTCCGCGGGCGCGCTGGTCGACGTGCGGGGCGTCCACCGGACCCACCTCGCGTCGGGCGTCCGCGATGAGCTCGGCGGTGCGGACGGCCGTGCCCGACGGGCTGTCGATCTTGCCCGCGTGGTGCGTCTCGACGATCTCCACCGAGGGGAACCACGGCGCCGCGATCGTCGCGAGGTGCGTGGCGAGCACCGATCCGACGGAGAAGTTGGGGACCACGAGGACGCCCTGGTCGGGTCGTGCCTCGAGACCGGCGCGGAGCGTCGCCAGGCGGTCGAGCGACCAGCCGGACGTCCCGACGAGGACGTTCGCACCGCTCGCCAGGGCGTGGTCGACGATCGCGGGGCTGAGCGCCGGGACGGTGACGTCGACCACGACGGTCGCGCCGCCGAAGACCGACGGCGGCGCCTCGTGCACGGCGTCCTTCGAGGACAGCGAGGCGACGAGCTCGAAGCCGTCGAGCGACTCCACGACGGAGGCCACCAGGCCTCCGAGACGACCGGTGGCGCCGACGACGGCGACGGGAGTGACCATGCGTCCATCCTAGGATCGACCCATGCCGCTCCAGGTCAGGTCCGTACCCGCCGACGTGCCCGAGGTGGACGCCCTGCTCGACGCCTACCTCGACGAGCGCGAGGCGACGTTCCCGAGCGCGCAGGGCACCTACTCGCGGAAGCGCACGCCGGCCGCCGAGTTCGAGCCCCCGAACGGCGTGTTCGTCGTCGCGTACGACGAGGTGGGCGGGACGTCGGTCGCGCTCGGCTGCGGTGGTCTCCGTCGGATCCCGGACGACGACGGCGACGTCCGGTTCGAGGTCAAGCACGTGTACGTCTCCCCCGCCGGCCGCGGCCGGGGCGTCGCGACCGCGGTGATGGACGCGCTCGAGCGGGCGGCACGGGAGTTCGGCGCGACGAGCGTCGTCCTCGACACCAACGACTCGCTCGTCGCAGCCGGTGCGATGTACCGGGGCCGCGGGTACCAGCGCGTCGAGCCGTTCAACGACAACCCGAACGCGACCGCCTGGTACCGCCTGCCGGTGCGGTGACCGGCGGCGCGCCTCCCGACCGGCGGCGCGCCTCTGGACCGGCGGCGCGACGGGGCGGCCGTCAGACGGGCTGGTCGACCGGCAGGCCGGTGCGCAGCTCGACCGGCAGGTGGGCCAGGTCGTTCAGCGTGACGACCTCGGCCGGCTTGGCCGAGCGGATCCGGATGATCGTCAGCGCGGTGTGGGCGACGTTGGTCCCCATCCACCGCCACTCCGGTGCCTGGAAGGCCTCGCGCACGAACCACCCGATCACCGCGTTGTGCGTGATGAGCAGGTCGTGCCGGTCCTCGCGGGCGGGCGTGAACCACTCGGCGACCGCGTCGCCCATCTGTGCCTGACCGGCGACGATCTCCTCCTCCGTCACGCCGCCGTACCAGCCCTGGTACGCGTGCGGCATGTCCGGCGTCGGACCGGAGGGGATGCAGTCGAACAACAGGGTGGACGGCTCGGGCTGGATCGAGGGGAGCCGCTGCGCCAGGAAGGCCGCGGTCTCGCTCGGAGCGTCGAGCGGCGAGTGGTACACACCGTCGAAGGGCACCCCGCCCAGGCGGTCGGCGACGAGCATGGCCTGCCGCTTGCCACGTTCCGAGAGCTTGCCGTCACGGAGACCGTGTTCGGCGTCCTGGTGCTCACCGTGTCGGACGAGGTAGAGGTAGTGGGACACGTCCGTCACCCCTCGGCACCGATGGCGGCGGCCAACCGCTCCCGCTCCACGGCCCCGACCACCGAGGTGATCGTGGGTCGGGTGAGCAGGTCGCGGGCGAGGTCGAGCACGTCGCCCGAGGTCACCCGGTCCACGCGCTGCAGCGCCGTCCCGAGGTCGGTGAACTCCCCCGTGCCGAGCTCGGACCGGCCGAGGCGGGTCATGCGGGCGTCGGAGTCCTCGAGCGAGAGCGTCAGCGCCCCCTCGATCTGGCCCTTGGCACGACGGAGTTCGTCCTCGGTGATGCCGTCGTCGACCATGCGGGCGAACTCGGCGTCGATGATCTCGACGACGCCCGCGACGTTGTCCGGAGCGCACCCGGCGTAGACGCCGAAGGCGCCGTTGTCGAGGTAGGCGGGGGCGAACGACGACACCGCGTACGCGAGCCCGCGGCGCTCCCGGACCTCCTGGAAGAGGCGGGAGCTCATGCCGCCGCCGAGCACGGCGTTCAGCACGCTGAGCACGGGCCGGCGGTCGTCACGCAGGTCGAGGCCCTGGGAGCCGCGGAGCATGCTGACCTGCTCGGTCGGTCGGTGCGCGACCGCCAGGCGCGGGACCGCGGGGTCGGCGACCGGCTGCGGGGTGCGGCGCGCGAGCGGGGACGCCTTCGGCGCGTCGCGGAACACGTGCTCGACGAGCTCGCGGAAGCGGTCGTGGTCGACGGCACCGGCGGCCGTCACGACGATGCCGTTCGGTGCGTAGTGCTCGCGGTAGTGGTCGAGGACCTCGTCGCGACCGACCGCGCGGATGCTCTCGGGCGTCCCGCCGATCGGGCGACCGAGCGGGTGCCCGTCGAAGGCCGCCGCGAAGAACGCCTCGCCCGCGACGTCGGCGGGGTCGTCGGCCGCCATGGCGAGCTCTTCGAGGATGACCCCCCGTTCGACCGCGAACGCGTCGGCATCGAGCACCGAACCGGTCACCATGTCGCCGATCACCTCCACCGCCATCGGGACGTCGGTGTCCCGGACCCGCGCGTAGTAGCAGGTGTACTCCTTGGCCGTCGCAGCGTTGTGCTCGCCGCCGACCGAGTCGAACGCGATCGCGATGTCGAGCGCACTGCGGCGCCCGGTGCCCTTGAACAGCAGGTGCTCGAGGAAGTGCGTGGAACCGTACTGCCCCTCGCGCTCGTCGCGGGAACCGACACCGACCCAGAAGCCGAGGCTCGTCGAACTCGCCCCCGGCACCGACTCGGTGAGGACCCGGACCCCGGACGACAGCACGGATCGACGGACGAAGGCACCACCGGACGTCAGGAACGACGTGTCCTGGGCCTCGAGCGGCAACGGCACTGGCTGGTTCATCGCAGACGAGCCTACTGATCCGTCGAGGCTGGTCGCCCAGTTTCCACAGCCTCGTGGCACGTGCCTCGAAGTGGGGGACAGTGAAGGAGGATAGAAAGACTCGTCTGTCTGTCCTCACTGTGGTACAGTTTCTGCATCGGGTCGGAAGCCCCCCTAGATTCCGGCCCGGTGGCTCGGGACATCAGTCCTGCGCGGCGGAGTCCCCCCACTCCCCCGCGGAGCCGATGAGTCCGAGGAGCAGCGCTGTGACGGTCGATTCCCCCCAACCGGCCGTCCAGCGTCTCCCGGGCCCGAGCACGAACCTCGTGTCGCCGGACGGGTCGAGCGTCCCCCCGGCTCCCCGTTCCGGCGGCGCGAAGGTCCGCATCCTCGAGACCGCGTCCCGGCTCTTCTACGAAGAGGGCATCCGCGGCGTGGGCGTCGACCGTCTGATCTCCGAGGCGAGCGTCACCAAGGCGACGTTCTACAAGCACTACGGGTCGAAGGACAACCTGATCCTCGCCTACATCCGGGCGCAGGACGAGCGGGTCCGACAGGCGTTCGCGCGACTCGTCGCCGACGCCGACTCCCCGACCGAGGCCGTCCGTGCCTGGGTCGCCGCCGTCTCGGACGAGGTCGGCGGCGCGGAGTTCCGCGGTTGCGCGTTCCTCAACGCCGCCGCCGAGTACCACGACCCCCGTGACCCGGTCCGCCAGGTCGTCGCGGCACACCGCGACTGGTACACGGACGAACTCGCCTCGCTGCTGCAGCGCGCCGGGCACCCGCTGCCGGGTGACGGCGCCGACGAGCTCATGCTCGCGCGCGACGGAGCGATGGCCGGCGCCTACGCGGGTGACGCGATCGCCGCCACCGCGGCACTCGGTCGGGTCGTCGAGCGCGTCATCGCCTGACGCCGCGCACCCGGCGGCGTGACCGCACGACGCGAGTCGTGCGCCGCGGCGCGCTCCGGCCGCGATCACGCGTCGGACGGGAGGCACGTGCCGGGCCCGCACCGCGCCTCCCGTCCGTCCCACCCGTGGACCAGGCCCCGGGTGTTGTCTGGACGCATGGCCAACGACCCCAACTGGAACCTCCCCGAGGTCCCCACGTTCACCCTGACGAGCCCCGACTTCACCGACGGTGGCGCGCTGCCCGACTGGGCACGAGGCACCGACGCCGGTGGCGAGGACCGCTCCCCCGCGCTCGAGTGGGAGGGCGCCCCCGAGGGCACCGCGAGCTACGTCCTCACCGTGTACGACCCCGACGCACCGACCGGCTCGGGGTTCTGGCACTGGAGCCTCACGGACATCCCCGCCACGACGACCTCGCTGCCGCAGGGCGCGGGCAGCGACGACGCCCTGCTGCCGGCCGAGGCGCTCCGTCGCCGCAACGAGTACGGCACGGACACGTTCCTCGGGGCCGCGCCGCCCGCCGGGCACGGTCCGCACCGCTACGTCTTCACCGTGAGCGCCCTCGACGTGCCCGTGCTCGAGGCCCCCGCCGACGCCACCCCCGCGGTCGTCGGCTTCCTGCTGCGGGAGCACCTGCTCGGTCGCGCGCAGCTGACCGGCACGCAGGAGACCCCCGCCTCCTGACGCCGGCCTGCACACGGCAAAGGCCGCCACTCCAGCAGGAGTGGCGGCCGTTGCGGTGTCAGCAGCGCGAGGCGCCGGGGATCAACCCTCGGCGGGGTCCTCGGTGTGCTTCTCGTGGCCCTCGCGGCCCTCGGTGTCCACCTCGTCGGCGACGACCGGCGCGAGCGACAGCTTGCCGCGGTCGTCCACCTTGGTGACCTCGACCAGGATCTTCTGGCCTACGCCGAGCACGTCCTCGACGTTCTCCACGCGCTTGCCACCGGCGAGCTTGCGGACCTCGGAGACGTGGAGCAGGCCGTCGCGACCCGGGAGCAGCGACACGAAGGCACCGAACGTCGCGATCTTGACGACCGTGCCGAGGAACTGGTCCCCGATCTCCGGGTTCGTCGGGTTCGCGATGGCGTTGACCTGCGCACGCGCAGCCTCGGCCGAGGGACCGTCGACGGCGCCGATGTAGACGGTGCCGTCGTCCTCGATGGAGATGTCGGCGCCGGTCTCGTCCTGGATGCCGTTGATCGTCTTGCCCTTCGGGCCGATCAGCTCGCCGATCTTGTCGACGGGGATCTGCACGGAGATGACGCGCGGAGCGGTGTCCGCCATCTCGTCGGGGGCGTCGATGGCCTCGGTCAGCACGCCGAGGATGGCCGAGCGGGCCTCCTTGGCCTGCTTCAGCGCGGCGTCGAGGACCGACGACGGGATGCCGTCGAGCTTCGTGTCGAGCTGGATGGCGGTGACGAACTCCGACGTACCGGCGACCTTGAAGTCCATGTCGCCCAGAGCGTCCTCGGCACCGAGGATGTCGGTCAGGGCCGCGTAGCGGGTCTGCCCGTCGACGGTGTCGGAGACGAGGCCCATCGCGATGCCCGCGACCGGGGCGCGCAGCGGCACACCGGCGTTGAGGAGCGACAGGGTCGAGGCGCACACGGAGCCCATCGACGTCGAGCCGTTGGAGCCGAGGGCCTCGGACACCTGACGGATCGCGTAGGGGAACTCCTCGCGCGACGGCAGCACCGGCACGAGGGCGCGCTCGGCGAGGAAGCCGTGCCCGATCTCGCGACGCTTCGGCGAACCGACGCGACCGGTCTCACCGGTCGAGTACGGCGGGAAGTTGTAGTGGTGCAGGTAGCGCTTCTTGGTGACGGGCGACAGCGAGTCGATCTGCTGCTCCATCTTGAGCATGTTCAGCGTGGTGACACCGAGGATCTGCGTCTCGCCGCGCTGGAAGATCGCCGAACCGTGGACGCGCGGGATCACGGCGACCTCGGCGTCGAGCGGACGGATGTCGGCGAGGCCGCGACCGTCCATGCGGACCTGCTCGGTCAGGATGCGGCCGCGGACGACCTTCTTCGTGACCGACTTGTAGGCGGCACCGACCTGGCCGTTCGCGGACTCGGGGAGCTCCCCGGCCTCGACCTTGGCGGCGACGGCCTCCTTGACGCGGGCCTTGAGGGCGTCGTCCTTGTCCTGACGCTCGAGCTTGCCGGCGATCTGGTAGACGTCCTTGAGCTCGTCGAGCGCGAGTGCCTCGACGGCCGAGTAGACCTCGGGGGCGTACGGCGGGAAGACCGGGTAGTCCTGGATCTCCTTGGCCGACTGCGCGGCCATCTTCGCCTGCGCCTCGACCAGGACCTTGAGGAACGGCTTGGCCGCCTCGAGGCCCTGCGCGACGATCGCCTCGTCCGGCTTGGTGGCGCCACCCTGGATGAGACCCCAGGCGTGCTCGGTCGCCTCGGCCTCCACCATCATGATCGCGACGTCCTCGTTGCCCTGCTCGTCGGTGACGACACGGCCGGCGACGGTGAGGTCGAAGACCGCTTCCTCGAGCTGCGAGGCCTTCGGGAACGCGACCCACTGGTCACCGATCAGTGCGAGGCGCACACCGGCGATCGGGCCGGAGAACGGCAGACCGGAGATCTGCGTCGACGCGGACGCGGCGTTGATCGCCAGCGCGTCGTAGAACTCGTCCGGCGCGATGCTCAGGACGGTGATGACGATCTGGACCTCGTTGCGCAGGCCGTCGACGAACGACGGGCGCAGCGGCCGGTCGATCAGACGGCAGACGAGGATCGCCTCGGTGCTCGGGCGGCCTTCACGACGGAAGAACGAGCCGGGGATCTTGCCGGCGGCGTACGAGCGCTCCTCGACGTCGACCGTCAGCGGGAAGAAGTCGAAGCCCTCGCGCGGGTGCTTGCCGGCGCTGGTGGCCGAGAGGAGCATGGTCTCCTCGTCGAGGTACGCGGCGACCGCGCCCTGGGCCTGCTGTGCGAGGCGACCGGTCTCGAACCGGACGACGCGCTTGCCGAACTTGCCGTTGTCGATGACGGCTTCGGCGAACTTGATCTCGGGACCCTCCAAAAGGGTGCCTCCTTGACGTGTTCGGCAGACCTGGGCGACGGCACCCGTGGTGCGTGCACGCCGAGGGGTCGGGGCGCATGTCTGGCCAGCAGTAGAAGCACTCGGGACGAACGGACTGCCCGCGAGCCACCACCGATGACCAGCTCCGTGCCCGGTCTGCGCAGTGTTGTGTGCCAGCCCCGCAGATGTGACAGCGGAGCGTGACGTCCGGAGAACGGTCCCCGGACGATGAGGACTTTACCAGTCCTCAGGCGCCCGGCGGGTGTTGCTCGCGGCGAACGGGCGTGTCCCCGGTAGCCTGCGGAGATGCGCACCAGCCCTTCCCGGCGCGTGCTCGTCGCGACCGCCGTGGTCGTGGGCGCGCTCGTCGCACCGGTCCTCACCGCCCTGCCCGCGAGCGCTGCGACGACGCAGTACCCGACGTGGCAGGACGTCCAGCAGGCGAAGGGCAACGAGCAGGCCGCTGCCGCTGAGGTGACGAAGGTGCAGGCGGCACTGCAGTCGGTGCAGGCCGACGCCGCCGCGAAGTCGCAGCGCGCACTCGACGCCTCCGCAGCAGCCGACCGGGCCGAGGCGGACCTCGCCACGGCGACGCAGACCGCATCCACCCTCCGCAACCAGGCGGACGACGCCGAACGCACCGCCGCCCAGGCGCAGGACCGGGCCGGGCAGCTCGCCGCGACCCTGTACCGCGACGGCAGCCAGAACGCCATGACGACGCGCATCGCGACCACGGACGACCCGGACCAGCTGCTCTACCAGCTCGGCGCGGTCGACCAGCTCTCGAGCACGTGGGAGGGCGTGCTCGAGGACGCCTCGGTCGCCGGCCACACCGCGGAGTCGCTGCACGACCAGGCCGAGCGCGCGGAGTCCGAGCGGAGCACCCTCGCCGCTGCCGCCGAGGACCGCTCCGCGTCGGCCCGCAACGCGTCCGACGCCGCCGCACGGGCCGTCGCGGACACGCAGCAGCACAGCGACGAGCTCTACGCGCAGTTGGCCGCACTGAAGGACACCACCGCCACGACCGAGCAGCAGTACGAGCTCGGCGTGCAGGTCGCCGCGCAGCAGGCCGCCCAGCAGCGGGCCCGTGAGCGAGCGGCCGCAGCAGCAGCGCAGCAAGCGGCAGCCGCCGCCGCACCGTCGTCCCCGGCGCCGGCGGCGACGAGTGGCGGCTCGGGTACGTCCTACCCGAGCACGGGCGGCGTCACCGTCGACCCGGCCGGCGCGAAGGCGTACGCCCGCAGCGCCATCGGCGCCTACGGCTGGGGCGGCGACCAGTTCTCCTGCCTCGTGTCCCTCTGGACCCAGGAGTCCGGCTGGCGGGCGAACGCCCTCAACGCCTCGAGCGGCGCGTACGGCATCCCGCAGTCACTGCCGGCGAGCAAGATGGCGGTCGCCGGCGCGGACTGGCGGACGAACGCGGCGACGCAGATCAACTGGGGGCTGGCGTACATCCACGACGCCTACGGCTCCCCCTGCGCGGCGTGGAACCACGAGATGAGCGTCAACCCGCACTGGTACTGAGCGCCCGCCGGGCGCCTCGGTCAGTGACCGAGGCCGCCGAGCAGGGACGCGAAGTCGGTCGGCGCGGCGAGCGTCTCCTGCTGCGGGGTCCGTCGGGAGGCGCGGATCGCCCATGCGAGATCGACCCCGGCCCGTCGGACGCGGGCATCGAGCGCGGCGGCGTCCGCTTCGCTCCCCCAGTCGTCGGTTGCTGCGAACACGCCGGTCGGCACCACCGCTGCGCGGAGGTACGCGAACACCGGGCGCAGGGCGTGGTCGATCGCGAGCGAGTGCCGTGCGGTGCCGCCGGTCGCGGCGAGCAGCACCGGCAGGTCGGTCACGCCGTCCTTGTCGAGCACGTCGAGGAACGACTTCGCCAGACCGCTGACCCCCGCGGTGAAGACCGGGGTGACGAAGACGAGCGCGTCGGCCTCGAGCACCGTGCGCTGGGCGGCGGCGAGACCCGGTGCGGCGAACCCGGTGAGCATCGCGTCGACGATCTCGTGCGCGATCGGACGCAGCTCGACGTGGCGCACCTCGGCGGTGCCACCCGGACGGTCGGCCTCGACGGCGGTGACCGCGGCCTCGGCGAGACGGTCGGCCAGCAGGCGGGTGGAGCTGGGCTCGGAGAGTCCGGCGGAGACGACGGCGATGGTGGTCATGAGTGATCCCGACTTTCGATGCGTTTGCATGAACATCGTACCGAACCACGCTGAGCACGCAACCATTCCCGGGAACGAGGAACGCCCCGGTCCTCACGAGGAGGACCGGGGCGTTCGGTCACGCAGTGTCTGCGGGTCGACTAGCGACGCAGGCCGAGGCGCTCGATGAGCGACCGGTAGCGGCTGATGTCGACGTCGGAGAGGTAACCGAGGAGACGGCGACGCTGACCGACCATGAGCAGCAGACCACGACGCGAGTGGTGGTCGTGCTTGTGCTCCTTGAGGTGCTCGTTCAGGTCGTTGATGCGACGCGTCAGAACGGCGACCTGGACCTCGGGGGATCCGGTGTCGCCCGGGTGGGTCGCGTACTCTTCGATGATCTCCTGCTTGACCTTCGCGTCAAGTGCCATGGATGATCCCCTTCCTGTCCGTTGCGCGGTGCTCATGCCTGATGCATGGGCGCTCTTTGTCCGCGGCCGTTCGACGGCAACCGGACGAGACTACCAGAGTTCAGGCCGTCCGGGCACGCAGGCGCTGTCGTCGGGGCACGGGCAGCAGGCTCCGGACGAGTCCGACGAGCGTCGCACCGAGGAGCCCGCCGAGCCCGTTCGACAGCACGTCGCGCGGGTCGGCCACGCGGTACGGCAGCCAGCGGGCCTGCGCGAGCTCGATGCCGACCGACAGCACGACGGCGACGACGGCACCGAGCAGCCACCACCGTCGGGGCAACCAGAGCGCCGCGAGCATGCCGACGGGGACGAACATGCCGATGTTCGCGAGGAACTCCACGCGGTCGTAGGTGAACCACGCGCCGTGCGGCAGTGCCTGCACCCAGGCGACGGCGTGCAGCACGAGCTCGTCCTGCGCGTGCGTGAAGACCCGCGGCGTCAGGGTCATCCGCCAGATCACCCAGGCGTAGCCGGCGGTGAGCGCGAGCAGCAGGAGCTTCCGGAACATCCGGACAGTATCGCCGCGTGCTCCTGGTAGCAGCCCGCGCTCCACCTGGGCGGTCGCCCGGCCGCCCTGGCAGGACCGGCCCTCGGCCTGCCAGCATGGACGCATGCCGGAGCAGGGGAAGCGCGGCCGCTCCAGGGACAGCGGACGCCGACAGTGGGCATGGCTCGGAGCAGGGGCCGTGGTCGCGGCCGCCGTGGTCGCCGTCGTCCTCACGACCCTGCCCGCTCCCCCGCCGGACGGACGCGGCACGGCCGGAGGGGGCACCGACCGACCGGTCGCGGCACGCGAGTCGGCGGCGGCGGCCTTCCCGGGTGGTCTGGCGCGACAGCCGGACGCCGACAACCAGGCGGCTCGCCGTGCGGCCGAGGCGCGGGCGGACGGCGAGCGCACCACCGCCGAGCGGATCGACGAGATCGCGGACCAGCCCGTCGCGACCTGGTTGACCGACCCGTCCGAGCGGGCCACGCGGGAGACGGTTCGACGGGTCGTGCGGAGCGCCGAGCAGCAGGGACGGACACCGGTGTTCGTGCTCTACGCGATCCCCGACCGCGACTGCGGCAGCTACTCGGCGGGCGGGACCGCGGAGGACGCCTACCTGCCCTGGGTGCGGTCGGCCGTCCGGGCGATGGCCGGCTCGCACGCGGTCGTGCTCGTCGAGCCGGACTCGATCGCACAGATCCACGTCTGCGAGCGCCTCGGGCAGGACCGCCTGCGGCTGCTGGACCGCGCGGTGGACGAGCTGTCCGGGCACGGACTGACGGTGTACCTCGACGGCGGCAACGAGGACCGGGTCCCCGTCGCCACGATGGCGCGCTGGCTCCGGCAGGCCGGGGTGGACCGGACGCAGGGCTTCGCGACGAACGTGTCGAACTTCTACCGGGTCGACCAGGAGCGCGCCTACGCGGAACGGTTGGCCGACGCCGTCGGCGGTGACCCGCACTACGTCATCGACGTCTCCCGGAACGGGCAGGGGTGGCGCGGGACGTGGTGCAACCCCGCGGGTGCGGGACTCGGCCAGGCGCCGCACGTCACCCGCGGCACCACCGGGCTCGACGCGCTGCTGTGGGTGAAGACGCCGGGGCTCAGCGACGGCACGTGCAACGGCGGACCGGCCGCTGGCCAGTGGTGGGAGTCGTACGCCCTGTCGCTCGTCGAGCACCGCCGACGGGACTGAACCGCCCGGCCCGTCGTCGGTCGTCGGTGGTTCCATGGCGCCATGACCGCCGCCCACCGCCGATCCGTCGTCCCGCCCTACCTGCTGCGCGCCGTCGCCGATGCGGCGGAGCACCCGCGGGCCGCCTCGGCCGCGCGGACCGCGCTCGCCGAGATGTCCGCCGTCGCCGCACCGAAGCACGAGCACCGCACCCGACCGCGGAGCATCAGCGGGACGGTCGACCGTTCCCCGCAGCGCACCATCGCGGACGCGCACGGATCGACGTCCCTGCCCGGGACGGTCGTCCGACGCGAGGGCGACGCGGACACCGGGGACGCGGCCGTCGACGAGGCGTACGCGGGTCTCGGCGCGACGCACGCCTTCTGGCTCGACGTGTTCGGGCGGGCGTCGATCGACGGCGCCGGGCTCCCCCTCGACGCCACGGTGCACTACGGGCAGGACTACGACAACGCGTACTGGGACGGCCGGCGGATGGTGTTCGGCGACGGGGACGGCGAGGTCTTCGAGCGGTTCACCGTCTCCCTCGACGTCATCGGGCACGAGCTGGCGCACGGGGTCACGCAGTACACCGCGGACCTGACGTACGAGGGGCAGTCGGGTGCGCTGAACGAGTCGGTCAGCGACGTGTTCGGGTCGCTCGTCGCGCAGCACGCCGCCGGGCAGACCGCCGACCAGGCCACGTGGCTCATCGGCGAGGGGCTGTTCACCGACGCCGTGCACGGCGTCGCCCTGCGGTCGATGCGAGCGCCGGGCACCGCCTACGACGACCCGGTGCTCGGCCGGGACCCGCAGCCGGCGACGATGGCCGACTACGTCGAGACCACCGAGGACTCCGGCGGTGTGCACCTCAACTCGGGCATCCCGAACCACGCCTTCTTCCTGGCCGCGACGGCGATCGGCGGGTACGCGTGGGAGGGCGCGGGGGCCGTGTGGTGGGACGCCCTGACCGCGCCGGAGACCACCGAGGGCATCGACTTCGCCGGCTTCGCCCGGGTGACGGTGGACGCCGCCGCGAGCCGCTTCGGCCAGGACTCCGTGCAGCGCGCCGCGGTCGAGGACGCCTGGCGCGCGGTCGGTGTCCCCTCCGGGTCGTGACGGCGTAGAACCGGAGCATGCACATCGTCGTCCGCCGCAGTGGTGGACTCGCAGGCCTCTCCCGGGGCTGGCGGGTCGACACCGACTCGTGCGACGACCCGGACGCCTGGTACGACCTGGTCGGCGCACTCCCGCGCGAGGCCCGGGTCCGGCGCAGACACTCGGTGCCCGACGACTTCACCTGGACGGTGACGGTCGCCAGGACCACCGTGACGATCCCCGGCAGCCAGCTCGACGGCCCCTGGGCGGCCCTCGTCGCCCGCGTGCGCGACGAGGGCGACCCCGTCAGCTGAGCGGCGTGTGGCCGCGGCGTACGCCGCGACGTGGGCACGGCCGGACGGGAGGCCCGTGGCGGCCCCGCCACGGGCCTCCCGTCCGGCTGCCGCTGGCGTCCCGGGGTCAGTCCGTCACGTCGACGACCACCAGGCGGCGCGTCGGGCGGGTCATCGCCACGTAGACGGCCGCTGCGGCGCGTGCCGCGTCCGCCCCGACCCGGTCCGGGTCGACGAGCAGCACGCCGTCGAACTCGAGGCCCTTCGCGTCGGCGCCCGTGAGCACCGTCACCGATCCGGGCCGCGGCGAACCGAGCCCGCGGACGTCGGCGTCGGTCCGCGCCAGGCGCTCGCGCACCGCGGTCACGTCGGACTCCGGCACGATGACGCCGATGGTGCCGGAACCGATGCGCTCGCGCTCCGCCCCGACCCGCTCGGCGACCGTGTCGAGCAGCGCCGTCCGGGGCACCGACACGCGGTCGACGGGGTCACCGTCGCGCACGGCCTCGGTCCGGGTGACCGCCAGTCCGGCGGCGTCGGCGAACGCACCCGCCGCCTGCACGATGGACCGCGGCGTCCGGTAGTTGACCGTCAGCTCCTCGACCCGGTGGTCGAGCGGCACGACGGGCGCGCGACCGCGACGACGACGCGCGAGCGCACCGACGACGTCGTCCCACGTCCGCGCCGCGGCCGGCGACGAGCCCTGCGCCATGTCGCCGACGATGGTGAACGACCGCAGCGGGTTCCGGCGGGCGAGCACCCGCCACTGCATCGGGGAGAGCTCCTGCGCCTCGTCGACCACGATGTGTCCGTAGGTCCACTCACGGTCCTCCGCGGCGCGCTCGGCCGTGGTGCGCGGGTCGCCGCCCTCGGCGAAGGACCCGGCGACCTGCTCGGCGGTGACGATCCCCTCGACGCCCATGTTCTCGATCGCCTGGCGCGCGTTCTCGATGTCGCGGTTGCGGCTGGCCTTCGCCGCACGCTTCGCCGCGCCCCCGGTCGGGTCGAACGGCCCGAGGAGCTCCGCCGCCTCGTCGAGGAGCGGGACGTCCTCGATGGTGAAGCCCGCACCGCGCGGGCGCTGCAGCAGGGCCCGCCGCGCCGGGGTCCAGTCCGGGGTGAGCGAGGCGAGCCAGTTCGGCCGGGCGTACAGGTCCTCGAGGAACTTCTCCGGCGGCAGCGGCAGCCACGCCGTGTTGAGGAGCACGCGGGCGTCGTACGAGCTGCGGATGTCCTCGCGCAGGACCTTCTCGTCGGCCTCGTCCACCGTGGTGCCGCGTGCGCGCAGCTGGTCGGCGAGGAGCCGGGTCATCGCGTCGAGCGCGATCTTGTTGAACGTCACGCGGGCGACGTTGTGCGGCTTGCCCCGGTCCTGCGCACGCTTGAGGGCGTCGGCGACGAGCTGCGGCGGCACCGTGAGGCGCTCCCCCTCGACGTCGAGCACGACCGGCTCGGTCGGCACCACCTGGCGGGAGCGCACGGCACGACGGAGCAGCGACGCCATCTGCGCCGAGCCCTTCACCGCGGCCACGTCGCCGTGGTCGTGCGTCGTCGCGTGCACGCCCGGGTACAGCGACCCGAGCGACGCCATCACGACCCCGGTCTCGCCGAGCGACGGCAGCACCTGCTCGATGTACGTCAGGAACGCCGGCGACGGGCCGACCATGAGCACGCCGGAGCCCCGCAGGCGCTCCCGGTGCGAGTAGAGCAGGTACGCGGCGCGGTGCAGCGCGACGGCGGTCTTGCCCGTGCCGGGGCCGCCCTGCACGATGAGCACGCCCTCGAGCGGGGAGCGGATGATGCGGTCCTGCTCGCCCTGGATCGTCGCGACGATGTCGGTCATCCGACCGGTGCGCTCCGCCGTGACGGCCGCGAGCAGTGCGCCCTCGCCCTGCAGGTGCGTGCGCTCGTCGTCGTACAGCGAGGCGTCGAAGACCTCGTCCTCGACGCCGACGACCGTGCGGCCCTCGAGCGTCAGGTGGCGGCGGGCGCGCATGCCCATCGGGTGTGCCGCGGTCGCCTGGTAGAAGGCGCTCGCACCCGGGACGCGCCAGTCGAGCAGGAGCGGGCGGTGCTCGTCGTCGCGGAGGCCGACCCGCCCGATGTAGCGGAAGGCGTCGTCGGCGGAGTCCGGCTCGGAGACCTCGAGCCGACCGAACACCAGGCGGTCGCCGACGCGTTCGAGCGTCGCGATGGTGTCCTCGTAGAGCCGGGCGTACGCGTCGCGCTCACTGCGGCTCTGGTGGTTGCCCCCGACCGCCTGGCGGCGGGTCTCGGCGAGGCGCTGCTCGGCCTCGGCCGTCAGCTCGTCGAGACGGGCGAAGAGCCCGTCCACGTACCCACGCTCACGGTCGATCTCGGTCGGTTCGGACACACGCCACCCTTCGGGAAACAGGGGTGTCCAGTGTAGTCCCGCCGAGCGGCGACGCGGGGCGACGTGTCGCCGGACGATCGGGAGGCACGTGGCGGACCCGCCACGACCCCCCTCGCAGACGCGGTCGGTGCACCCCGCGCAACGCTCCGCGTTGCCGCCGAGCGGGGTGCGCCCGTCCGTGGGGCGGCAGCCCCTACATCTCCTCGTGCGTGTCCGGGTCGCCGTCCCAGAGACGCCCGCGCTCGAGTCCCGAGATCGCGCGGACCTCGTCGTCGGTCAGCTCGAACCCGAAGACGTCGAGGTTCTCGCGCTGCCGGTCGGGGTCCCCGGACTTCGGCACGGGCACCGCGCCGAGCTGGACGTGCCAGCGCAGCACGACCTGACCAGGCGTCACGCCGTGTGCGGCCGCCGCGTCGAGCACCGGCTGCTCGGTCAGCAGCTCGGACTGCTTCGCGAGCGGGCTCCAGCTCTCGGTGACGATCCCGTACTCGGCGTGCACCTTGCGGAGCTCCGCCTGCGGGAAGTACGGGTGCAGCTCCACCTGGTTCACGGCCGGGGCGACACCGGTGGCGTCGATGATCGCCTTCAGGTGCTCCGGCGTGAAGTTCGAGACACCGATCGAGCGGACCTTGCCGCTGTCGCGGAGGTCGACGAACGCCTTCCAGGTGTCGACGAACTTCCCGACCGAGGGGTTCGGCCAGTGGATGAGGTACAGGTCGACGCGGTCCAACCCGAGGTTCCCGAGCGTCTCGTCGATCGAGCGGTGCGCCTCGTCGTAGCCGTGGTGGCGTCCGGGGAGCTTCGAGGTGACGACGAGGTCCTCGCGGTCGACCTCGGACTCGCGCACGGCACGGCCGACGGCGTCCTCGTTGCCGTAGTTGAGCGCGGTGTCGAGCAGCCGGTAGCCGCTCGTGATCGCCGCTCCGACCGCTGCGGTGCCCTCGTCGCCGTTCAGCCCGTACGTGCCGAGGCCGAGCGCCGGGAAGCGGTGCCCGTCGTTCAGCTCGATGGTGGGCGCGCCGACCTGCATCAGCGGACCCCGAGCAGGTCGATGATGAAGATGAGGGTCTTGCCGGACAGGAAGTGACCGCCGCCGGCCGGGCCGTAGGCGAGCTCCGGCGGGACGGTGAGCTTGCGGCGTCCGCCGACCTTCATGCCGGGGATGCCCTCCTGCCAGCCGCGGACGAGCGCCGCGAGCGGGAAGTCGATCGGCTCGCCGCGGTTCCACGAGCTGTCGAACTCCTCGCCGGTCTCGTACTCGACGCCGGCGTAGTGGACCTTGACCGTCGAACCGGGCTGCGCGACGTCGCCGTCACCCTCGACGATGTCGGTGATCACGAGCTCGGCGGGGGCCGGGCCCTCGGGGGCGTCGAACTCGGGCTTGCTGTTGAGGTCAGTCATGTCCGTCAGTCAACCAGGTGGGGTGCGTGGGCATCCCGAGCGGCGCGGACGTCTCGCTGCCCGCGAACGGGCACGGTCCGTCGCGTGCTGCGCCGAACGGGCGAGATCTGTCACGCTCGGCGGACGAACGCGACGGGTTCCGCCCGTTCGTGCCCGGGCCGGTGCCGATTCCGCCCGCTCGCCCGACGCAGGCCGCAGAATGGTTCCACCGTGACACGACCTGACACCGAACCCCGCCGCCGCCTGCTCGCCGACCTCACCCCGCTCCGCCGCTCCCCCGCGTTCGCGCGGCTCTGGGCGGGCACCGCGATCGCCGGCATCGGCACGCAGATGACCACCGTCGCGGTCGGCCTCGAGGTCTACGAGATCACCCGCTCGACCTTCGCGGTCGCGCTCGTCGGCGTGATCGCACTCGTCCCGATGATCGTCGCCGGGCTCTACGGCGGGATGCTCGCCGACGCATTCGACCGGCGGCTCGTGGCCCTGGTGTCGTCGGTCGTCGCCTGGGCCGCGGTCGCGCTCATCGCCACGCACGCCTGGCTCGGACTGCAGAGCGTGGCGCTCCTCTACGTGCTCGCGACCGTGAACGCCGTGGCCGCGACGGTGAGCAACGCGTCCCGCTCGGCGATCGTCCCCCGGCTCGTCGGGACCGACCTGCTCCCGGCGGCGAGCGCGCTCGGCGGCATCGCGTCCGGGTTCCAGGTGACCGTGGGCCCGGCGATCGCCGGTGTCCTCATCGCGAGCGTCGGGTTCGCGCCGACCTACACGATCGACGTCGTGCTCTTCACCTTCGCGTTCCTCGGCGTCTTCACCCTCCCCCGGATGGCGGCCGACCGCGACGCCCTGCGCCCCGGTCTGGGCTCGCTCATCGAGGGTGCGCGCTTCCTGAAGCGGTCCCGCAACATCACGATGACGTTCGTGCTCGACATCGTCGCGATGACGTTCGGGCAGCCCCGCGTGCTCTTCCCCGCGATCGGGGCGCTCGTCATCGGCGGTGGCTCGATCACCGTCGGCACCCTGACCGCCGCCTACGCCATCGGCGCGCTGCTGTCGAGCGTGTTCTCCGGACCGCTCGGGCACGTTCGACGCCAGGGCGAGGCCGTCGGGTGGGCGATCACGGCCTACGGTGCGGCGATCGCAGCGTTCGGTGTCGTCATCGCCGTCGCGCACCTGCTCGGTGGCCGGTCCGGCGAGGCGTTCGACGTCGAGATCCTGCCCGCGCTCGGACTCGCGGCCCTGTTCCTCGCGGCGGCGGGCGGCGCGGACAACGTCAGCTCGGTGTTCCGGAACACGATCCTGCAGGCCGCTTCGCCCGACGGCATGCGCGGTCGACTGCAGGGCATCTTCATCGTCGTCGTCACCGGCGGCCCGCGCCTCGGCGACCTGTACGCCGGTCTCGTCGTCGCGGCCGGCATCGCGTACCCGCCGATCATCGGCGGCGTGCTCATCATCGGCCTCGTCGCGCTGCTGCTCCGGCTGGTGCCGTCCTTCCGTCGGTACGACGCGCTCGACCCGCACGCGAACTGAGCAACGGGCGCGCGGCGACTCCTCCACGGGAGCGACAGATCCGGGCGGACGGTCCGCAGACGCCTGTCGCCTCCGCGGGGTGACCGGTGGTCGCGACGGCCGGGAGGCGCGGGACGGGGCCGCGCCGCGCCTGACGACCGGTAGGGGGTCGGGTACGGTACATCGCATGCCCGACAGCGCCTCGCGCGACCTGCAGCGGACCGGGGTCCGAGCGGTCGTCCGGCGCACCTACCACTCGGTGATCCGCCACCGGGTCGTGGACGCCGCGGCATCGCTGACGTTCTTCGCCCTGCTGACGGTGTTCCCGGCGGCGCTCACCGTGGTCTCCGCGTTGTCCGTCGTCGACCGTCAGGGCGACAGCCTGACCGACATCGTCCAGGTGCTCGGGTTCATCGTCCGCCCCGAGACCGCGCAGCACCTCGAGGGACCGCTGCGCCAGCTCCTGACGCTCGACAACCCGTGGGTCGGCTTCTCGATCGGCCTGGTGCTGACACTGTGGTCGCTCTCCGGGTACGCCACGGCGTTCGGCCGGGCGATGAACACCGCGTACGAGGTCGAGGAGGGCCGGCGGATCTGGAAGTTCCGCAGCATGATGCTCCTCGTCACGTTGCTCGTGATGGTCGGCGGCGCGATCGCGATCGTCATCCTGCTCGGCACCCCGACGATCTCGGCCGCGGTCGTCCGGCAGCTCGGGTGGGCGCCGTGGATCGACGACCTGTGGAACGTGGCGAAGTGGCCCGTGCTCGCGGTCGACCTCGTCGTCATGGTCGCCGTGCTGTACTACGCGACCCCGAACGTGAAGACCCCGCAGCTGCGGTGGGTGTCGGCGGGGGCGGCGTTCGCGATCGTGACCTGGGCGCTCGCGACCGTGGGCTTCTCCGTCTACGTCGAGACGATCGGCGGGGGCGGCAACCGGGCATACGGGTGGCTCGGCGGCGGGATCCTGCTGCTCGTCTACCTGTACATCTCGAACTTCGTGCTCGTGGTCGGCGGGGAACTCGACTCCGAAGTGATCCGGATGCGGCAGCTCCTCGCCGGCATCGAGGCGGACGAGGCGATCCGGCTGCCGCTGCGCGACGTCACGCGGAACTTCACGCTCGCCCGGTGGCGGGACCAGGACGTCGCGGCTGCGCACCACGTCCGGATCGCCGCGCAGCGACGCGCGGCGGACCAGGACGACGAACCGGACCCGTCCGAGGAGCACCTGCGCGCGATGTCCCGCCAGGTGCGGGTCGGCGAGCCCCCGATGCCGTAGGGAGCCCCCGTCGGCTCGTCAGCGCTCGCGCGCGACGCGCTCGGCCTCGGCGTTGGAGCTGTGCGCATCGAGCATGGCCTCGGTGACGACCGGGATCGCGCCCGTCGCAAGCTCGATGCCCGACAGCCGCGCCGGCGACAGCACGCGCTGCACCTGGTCCTCGTCCATCAGCCCCGCGGCCGTGACGAGCGTCGCGATCGGCGTCGAGGTCGTCAGCGCGGTGTGCGCGATCGACGCCGCTGCCGCGTAGCCGATGTACGGCGTCAGGGCGGTCACGACGCCGACGTTGGTGTCCACCTGGGCCGCGAGCTTCGCCTCGTTCGCCTCGATCCCCGTCACGCAGTTCACCCGGAGCGTGGCGCACCCGCTCGCCATCCACTGCAGCGACTGCAGGATCGCGTGCGTGATGATCGGTTCGAAGGCGTTGAGCTGCAGCTGCCCGCCCTCGGCTGCCATGGTGACCGTGGTGTCGGCGCCGGCGACGGCGAACGCGATCTGGTTCACGACCTCGGGGATCACCGGGTTGACCTTGCCGGGCATGATCGATGACCCCGCCTGCCGTGCCGGGAGCGAGATCTCGCCGAGCCCGGCCTGCGGCCCCGAGGCGAGCAGCCGGAGGTCGTTGCAGATCTTCGAGAGCTTGGCGGCGCTGCGCTTGACCGTGCCGGACAGGGTCATGAACGCGCCGGCGTCGCTCGTCGCCTCGATGAGGTCGGGCGCGGTGACGATGTCGAGCCCGGTCGCGACCTGGAGCTGCCGACGGACCTCGTCGCGGTACTGCGGGTCGGCGGTGATGCCGGTGCCGATCGCGGTCGCGCCGAGGTTCGTCTCCGCGAGCAGCGGTGAGACCGTGCGGAGCAGGAGGACGTCCTCCTGGATGGTGTGCGCGAAGCCCGTGAACTCCTGCCCGAGGGTCATCGGCACGGCGTCCTGCAGCTGGGTCCGTCCGATCTTCAGCACGTCCTGGAACGCCCGGCCCCGCTCGGCGAAGGCGTCCGACAGTCGCTCGAGCTCGCCGGTGAGCCGCCGCACCCCCAGGATCATCGCGAGCTTGATGCTCGTCGGGTAGGTGTCGTTCGTCGACTGGCTGCGGTTCACGTGGTCGATCGGGTGCAGGTACGCGTAGTCGCCCTTCTCCCGCCCGAGGATCTCGAGGGCCCGGTTCGCGAGCACCTCGTTCGTGTTCATGTTCGTCGACGTGCCCGCGCCGCCCTGCACGATGTCGACGACGAACTGCTCACGGAGGGCACCGTCACGGACCTCCTGCGCCGCCTGGTCGATGGCGTCCGCCCGCTCGGCATCGAGTACCCCGATGGCCTTGTTCGCCCGGGCGGCAGCCTGCTTCACGGTCGCGAGCGCCTCGACGAGGTCCGGGTACACCGCGATCGGCACCGAGGTGATCGGGAAGTTCTCGAGCGCCCGCAGGGTGTTGATGCCCCAGTAGGCGTCGATCGGGACCTCCCGCGATCCCAGGGAGTCGGTCTCGGTGCGCGTTCGTGGTGCTTCGTTGCCGGTCACCCGTCCGAGGCTAGCCCGTCCGGCCGGTCGGGTCCGGGAGCCGGGTGCGCGTGGGCCACATCGATGGAGCAGGTCGCGTCGGGTCCGGTCCGCGGACCCGACGCGACCTGCTCCACGGATCGCGCCACGGCCCAGAACGCGACCGTCAGTGGAACTGCGGGACGATCAGGTAGATGCCGTAGAGCACGGCCAGACCGGAGACGGCGAAGCACGCGACGGCGAGCGCACGGAACGCGCGCACACCCGGCTGGACCGCACCGGGCTGCGGGAAGCCGGCCGTGGCGGGGCCGACGGTGCCGTCGTCCTTCACGGTGTACTTGCCGGCGCGGGTGTCGGCGGCGCTCCAGAGCCGGAGGCCGATCGAGTAGACGAGGACCACGAAGCACGCGGAGACGACCGCCACCACGGCGACGGTGAGGAAGGCCAACCAGTCGATGCCCATCAGCGGCGTCCTCCGTTCCGTCCGGCCATGCGGCGCAGGGTGCGCTCGCGGCTGAGCTCGGCGCGACGCGCCTCGACCTGCGCAGCACGCTTCTTGCGCTGCAGGTCGCGCAGCTCCTTGCGGGTCAGCACCGCGTTCGCGGCGACGTCGACCTCGATCGCCGCGGCCTGCTCGTGCGGCTTGCGGAGCGACCAGAGGTACAGACCGAGGATCACCGCGGCGCCGACGACGGCGTCGATCACGAGACCGCCGACGCCGAGACGGGCGATGCCCGACGCGACCGCACCGACGGCCGCGGCGGCCGGCAGCGTGATGAACCAGGCGATGACGATCTTGCCCGCGGTGGACCACTGGATCTTCGAGCCCCGGCGACCGAGACCGGCGCCGATGATCGACCCCGACGACACCTGTGTGGTCGACAGCGCGAAGCCGAGGTGGCTCGACGCGAGGATGGTGGCCGCGGTCGAGGCCTCGGCGGCGAAGCCCTGCGTCGCGCGGATCTCGGTGATGCCGGAGCCGAGCGTGCGGATGATGCGCCAGCCGCCGGTGTAGGTGCCGAGGGCGATGGCGAGTGCACAGGCGACGACGACCCAGAACTGCACGCCCTGGTCGGCGGACTGCGCGCCGGAGGCGATGAGGGTCAGCGTGATCACGCCCATGGTCTTCTGCGCGTCGTTCGTGCCGTGCGCCAGGGACACCATCGAGCTCGTGAACACCTGGCCGATCCGGAAGCCCCCGCGCTCGTTCGGGAACACCGGACGGCGGGTGACCCGGTACGCGATGCGGGTCGCGAGCAACGAGACGAGCGCGGCGATCACCGGCGACAGGAAGGCCGGGATGATCACGACCGTCAGCAGTGCGGCGTAGTTGACGGAGTCGAACCCCGCACCCACGATCGCGGCGCCGATGAGTCCGCCGAACAGCGCGTGCGAGGACGACGACGGCAGGCCGCGCAGCCACGTGATCATGTTCCACACGACCGCGCCGATCAGGCCCGCGAAGATCATCTCCGGGCTGATCGCGACCCCGCCGGGTCCCTCGTTGATCAGGCCGTGCGAGATCGACGTCGCGACGGCGGTGCTGAGGAACGCACCGACCAGGTTGAGCACCGCGGCGACCGTGACGGCCACCTTGGGCTTCATGGCACCGGTGGCGATCGGCGTCGCCATCGCGTTGGCGGTGTCATGGAATCCGTTTGTGAAGTCGAAGAAGAGGGCCAACGCGATGACCAGGACGACTATGAGTGTGATGTCCACCGCGGGCAAGTGTCCCAGGCCCGACGGCTGAGCACAAACCCTGTCGTTCACCTTCCGTTCACCCGACCTGCGGGGTCGTTCAGGTTCGGAACCATCCCGATGGGAGGATTGCACACATGGACACCGCGGAACTCCTCATCCTGCTGATCGGTTCGCTCGCGGTGACCGGCTTCGCACGCGCCAAGGGCCTGCCCGCCCCGCTGCTCGTCACGGCGGTCGCGCTCGCCGCGTCGTTCCTCCCGGGCCTGCCGGAGATCGAGATCGACTCCGAGGTGATCCTCACCGTGGTGCTGCCGCCGCTCCTCTACTCCGCGGCGCTCGACGTGTCGTGGCAGAGCTTCCGGCAGTCGATCAAGCAGATCCGACGGCTCGGCGTCTTCCTCGTCATCGTCACCGCCCTCGCGGTCGCGGTCGCCGCCTACCTCCTCATCCCGGACATGGACTGGCCCGCCGCGATCCTGCTCGGCGCGGTCGTGGCCCCGCCGGACGCCGTCTCCGCCGCCGCCATCGGCCGGAAGCTCGGGCTCCCCCGCCGCGTGATGACGGTGCTGTCGGGCGAGAGCCTGATCAACGACGCCGCGTCGCTCACGCTCGTGCGCGTCTTCACGCTCATCGCCGCGGGCACCTCGCTGACGATCTGGCAGGACATCGGGATCTTCGGCCTGGCGATCGGCGTCGGGTTCGCGGTCGGCATCGTGCTCGGCGTCGCGGTGCACTGGATCCGGATGCGGATCAACGACCCCGTCGTCGAGACGATCATGAGCATCCTGCTGCCCTTCGTCGCGTACATCCTCGCCGAGGACCTGTCCGGCTCCGGTGTCATCGCCGTCGTCACCGCGGGGCTCTACATCGGCTACAACTCGCCGAAGGAGGGCTACGCCACCCGGCTGCAGGAGCGTCCGCTGTGGACGAGCATCGACGTCATCCTCGAGGGGTTCGTGTTCGCCCTCATCGGGCTGCAGCTGAAGACGGTCGTGCAGAACCTGCTCGAGAGCGACCGGAGCCTGACGCAGACGCTCACCGCGGCGGCCGTCGTCCTGGTCGTCGTCATCCTGGTCCGGCCGCTCTTCGTCTTCGAGTCCTACGTGCGCAACCGGATCAACGGGCGGTGGCTGCGGCCCCTGCGGGTCCGGCTGTCCCGCGGGCACCGCTCGCTGCGGTGGATCCGCGGTTCCGCTGAACCGAAGCTCAACTGGCGGGAGCTCACCGTCATCTCGTGGACCGGCATGCGTGGTGTGGTGACCCTGGCCGCGGCCGTCTCCGTCGTCGGCAACTCGGTCCAGATCAAGGCGCAGGACACCATCTTCGTGATCGCCTTCGTCGTCACCGTCGGCACGCTCCTGCTGCAGGGACTGACCCTGCCCTTCGTGATCCGGGCGCTCAAGGTGCAGGACCCGGCAGAGGGCGAGGAGGACGTCCGCAGCGAGATGCGCCTCAACCAGCGCACCACCGAGGCCGCGATCGCGCTGCTCGAGCGGCGCCGACCGGCGTGGGCCGAGCAGTACGGCGCCGAGGCCTCGGACAGCGTCGTGAACCGGCTGAAGGCGCGTCTCGAGCGGCAGGCCGAGACCTTCCGCCGTGACGCCGAGGAAGAGGAGGTCGAGGACCGCGACGCTCCCCTCCGTCTCCGCGGTGCGCAGATCCAGGACATCCGACGCGAGCTGCTCGACCGGCGCCGCGAGATCGTGCTCGAGGAGCGCGAGAAGGGCAACCTCGACGAGGAGGTCATGCGCCGTGTGCTCGTGACCCTCGACGCCGAGGAGCTCGCGATGGACTCGGCCCAGGCGTCCCGCAGCCGGTCCTGACCCTCCCGCTCACGGGGCGCGGTGAGCACGCCCGGCGTAACGTGACGCTCCGACCAGCAGAAGGAGCAGAGCGCCGAGTGAGCGAGCCGCGGAACGACGTCCCCAGGAAGAGCGACCTCCCCGACCGTGACGGAGCGCCGCGGTCGTCCGCGCCGAAGCCCCGGCAGACCCGTCCGTCCACGCGAGGCGGTTCGCGGCCACGTCGCGGTGCCCCCGTCGCCGGCAGCCGCAGCGCCGGCAGCCGGTCCGGCCGTGTCCGGCAGGCACCGGTCCCCGAGCCGCAGCGGATCAGCCGCTACCGGCGCTGGTACGGCACACTGCACCCCTCACTGCAGCTCATCGGACTGCAGCTCTGGATGCCGCTGTTCTTCATCGTCGGCTTCTGCCTCTGCTACGTCTTCGCCTTCCACGCCCCGCACCCGCACGACGTCCCCGTGGCGCTGGTCGGCAGCGACCCGACGTTGGTCGCGGCGGTCGACAAGGCCCTGCCGGGCGAGTACGTCTTCCACACCTACGACTCGCTCGCCCGGGCGAAGCAGGACGTCCTGGCCGGAACGATGGCCGTGGCGTACGACCCCTCGGCGAACGAGGTCTTCAAGGCGAGCGCCCACCAGTTCCAGGTCGCGTCGCTCGTCCCCGCGACGCTCAGCTCCGTGCTCACCGGCATCGGCGTCGCCGCCCCGACCGTCACCGAACTCGCACCGCTGCCCGCGTACGACGAGTACGGCACCGTCGCGATGTACGTCATGCTCGCGTGGTGCATCGGCGGCTACATGGTCGCGATGTTCATCGGCATCATGGGCGGACCGCTCCGGCACCGCACCCGCATGACGGTGATCGTGGTCGGCGGGCTCGTCATCTCCCTCGTCACGAACACCCTGGCCGGGCCCGTCGTCGGCGCGATCCGGGGCCACTGGGTGGAACTCGTCCTCATCGCGTGGGGGTGGATCGTCGCGATCGGCCTCGCCGTCAACGGCCTGAGCTACTTCGTCGGCCGGTTCATCGCCGCACCGGCGATGATCTGCTTCGTCTTCCTGTCGATGCCGTCGTCCGGGGGTGCCTACCCGAAGTGGTTCATGCCGGAGCCGTTCGCGTGGCTCAACCACGTGGTGGTCGGGTCGAGCATGGTCGACATGATCAAGCACGAGGTCTACGGCGTCGGCCCGGGGTTCGGCCGCGGGCTCGTGACGATGGCCTGCTACGCCGCGGCCGGGCTCGTGCTCATGTTCTTCGGCAAGCAGTGGTGGGAACGACGGCGCATCCGGGCGATCGTCACGGGTCGGACCACCATGTTCCAGGACGCGCAGAACGCCAACCGCGAGTTCCTCGGCAAGGAGCGCGACGCCGAGCTTGAGCGCCACGGCCTGACCTCGACCGAGACCGGCACGCTGAGCGTCCTGCGCGACGACGACTGGGAGGACGACCGCGTCTCCGGCGACGTCTTCACCGGTGGTCGCGACGGGCTCGAGCAGGAGCCCACCCCGACGGGGCGCATCCCGGTGGTGCGGCAGGCGGACCGATCAGCGCCGGGCCGACCGGGAGGCACGGGCAACGGACCGCGCACCCGTCCCGTCCCCCGCGTGGACGCCTCCGGTCGTCGTCCCGCCCCGGACGGGTCGCGTCCGTCGCGCCCCGCGCCGACCGAGGAGCGACCGCACGGACGGCACGCGGAGCGCTGACCCCGCACCCGAGCGCGGGACGTGCATTCCGTCGGGCCGGGGTGCGTGCCGCGCGTATCCTGTTCCGCATGCACCCGCGCACCACCTGGCACCGCGTCCTCGTCACCCTCGTCGTCGCGTTCCTCGTGCTCGCGGCCGTCCTGTACGCCGCCAGCGTCCTCCTCGCACCGTCCGACGGTCGGAACACCGCGGGCCTCTTCGTCGGGTGGGCGATGTTCGCCGTCGTCGGCGCGATCGTCGCGGGCATCGTCGACTTCTTCGTGCGCCCGCTCGGCGGTCGCAGCGGGGACGCCGACGTCCTCGCCGCCGCCGAGGAGGCCCGCACCGGCAGCACCCGCACGCAGCAGGACCGCAGCGCCAGCACCCGCTGACGGCCCGCCGCTAGACGCCCCTGCCGGAGAACCCGGCGACGGTCGCGTTGTCCTCCGAGAACGTGAACCGTGCCGACACCGCTCCCCCGCGGAGCACGCCGGGCAACCAGTAGCGCGCGTCGTCCCACATCGCGTCGTAGGGGACGGCGTCGACCGGGATCCACCGGGGCTCGAGCTCGTCGCCGCCCGAGGGGTCTCCCTGCCAGCGGCGGCAGACGAAGACGTCCGAGACCTGCGACCAGGACGGTCGGAACGGGAACCGGTAGTCCAACGTGCCACGGGCCTCCAGGTCGGACGCCTCGAGACGGAGGCCGACCTCCTCGGCGACCTCGCGCACCGCGGCGGCCTCGGACGACTCCCCGGGTTCCCGCTTGCCGCCCGGACCGACGAGCCGTCCCGTGCCGAGGCCGCGGCGCTTCTCGCCGAGCAGCACCTCGGGGCCGCCGGCGCCGTCGCGGAGCAGGTAGACGACCACGACCGGGGCGTGCTGGGACTTCGTCTCGTCGCGTTCCGTCACGGTCCCCAGTCTGGCGGACGTGTCCGGTGAGCACCCGACGCTGGCGTACGCTCTCCTCATGGCAGGCGTGCTGCGGGGGCACCATGGCTGAGCCCCGCAGGACCGGGCGCAGCCTCGAAGTGCTGCGCGCCGAGGCCGCCGAGGAGATCTCGATGATCGTCGAGCACCGCAGTCGTGCGGGTGAGGACCCGTGGGAGTTCATGCCGACGCTGCCGAGCGTCGACGAGCAGGTCGTGCTCATCCTGCGCGCCGACGCCGTCGAGCTCGACGCGACGATCAGCCAGCGGAGCGCGCACTGGGCCGGTCACCCGGCGTCCGGACAGGGCACCGAGCTCGGCGAGGAGTACCACCGTCTCCGCCGCATCGCCCTGCAGCACCCGGAGCTGACGCCCGCGGTGTGGAAGCTCATGGGTGCGCTGCCCGGCCGCGACCGCCCCTGACCGGTCGGCACTGCGGTTGGATGGGGACATGACCGACACCGTCCTCGCCGTCCTCAACCAGCCCTCCCGCGACGCCGCCCCGCACGACCCGTCGGCCGACGCCTACACGTGGGCGAAGCCGCTCGAGGAGCACCTCCAGGTGCAGGACCTCGGGGCGATCCGGGGCGACGGCGTGTTCGAGACGATCACGGTCGTCGACGGCCGTCCACAGGCACTCGAGCCGCACCTGGCCCGGTTCACCCGGTCGGCGGCGATGCTCGACCTGCCGGCCCCGGACCTCGACGCGTGGCGACGCGCGATCGAGGCGGTGTGCGCCCGGCTCGACCCCGTCCACGAGGCGTTCGCGAAGACCGTGATGACCCGCGGCGTCGAGGGCAGCGGTCGCCCGACCGGGTGGGTGTACGCAGCGCCGTCGGGCGACCAGACCACCGCGCGCACCGAGGGCATCTCGGTCGTGACGCTCGACCGCGGCTACCGGCACGACGTGGAGCGGACCTCGCCGTGGCTGCTGCAGGGTGCGAAGACGCTGTCGTACGCGGTGAACATGGCCGCACTCCGCGAGGCCGAGCGCCGCGGTGCCGACGACGCGCTCTTCGTGTCGACCGACGGGTACGTGCTCGAGGGCACGCGCGCGAACCTCGTCATGTCCGTCGACGGTCGGTTCGTGACACCGCGCACCGACATCGGCATCCTGGCCGGCACGACGCAGGCCGACGTGTTCCGCTTCGCCGAGGGTGCGGGCATCGCGACGTCGTACGAGCTCGTCACGCTCGCCGACCTCGAGGCCGCCGACGCCCTGTGGCTGCTCTCGAGCGTCCGCCAGGCGGCACCGATCCGGTCGGTGAACGGCGTCACCCGTCCGATGGACCTCGAGATGACGACCCGCATCAACGACTTCCTGCTGTCCCGCGACGCCTGACGCCCGGCGCGCGCCTTCCGCAGGACGCAACGACGGCGGTTGCTCGCAGCGGTACCGCGCTGCGAGCAACCGCCGAGGTCGCGTCTTGCGAGTGGGGAGGGGACGGACGGGAGGCGCGGGGCGGAGCCGTCACGGGCCTCCCCACCGGCACGCCCGGCCTGCCGCTGGCGCGTCACGCCGGGACCGGCGGCGTGGGCCCGATCCGTCAGCCGGTCACCAGCGCGGGGTGGTCACGCCCGTCCCGTCGGCCCACTCGTACACCGGGGCGCCCTCGATCCAGACGCGCCTCGCGCGGCTGGTCGCGGCGAGCGGGTCGCCGTCCCAGAGCACCAGGTCCGCGTCGAAGCCCGGGGCGATGCGGCCCACCCGGTCCCCGAACCCCAGGAAGTCCGCCGGGTTGGTGGTGAGGGCCTCGAGCGCGGTCTGCCACGGGAGGCCCTCCTTCACGGCGGCCGTGGCCTGGTCGACGAGCATGTTGATCGGCACCACCGGCGCGTCCGTCGTGATGGCGACACGCACCCCGGCGGCGGCGAGCTTCGCGAGGTTGGGGATGCCGCGGTCGCGGAGCTCGACCTTCGAGCGGCTCGTGAACAGCGGACCGTAGATGACCGGGACGTCCCGCTCGGCGAGCACGTCGGCGATCTTGTGCGCCTCGGTGCCGTGGTTGACCACGAGCCGGTAGCCGAACTCCTCCGCCAGGCGCAGCGCGGTCGCGATGTCGTCGTGCCGGTGGGTGTGCTGGTCCCAGGCGAGCTCGCCGTCGAGCACCCGGACGAGGGTCTCCTTCGTCAGGTCGCGGGTGAACGGATCCCCCTTCGCAGCCGCAGCATCACGGGCGGCACGGTAGTCCTGCGCGGCGACGAATGCCTCGCGGATGACCTTCGCGACGCCGAGCCGCGTCGACGGGGTCCTCCCCTTCTCGCCGTACACGCGCTTCGGGTTCTCGCCGAGGGCGCTCTTCACGCTGACCGCGTCCGAGATGAGCTGCTCATCGATCGTCCGGCCGCCCCACGTCTTGATCGCGACGGTCTGTCCGCCGATCGGGTTCCCCGAGCCCGGCTTCACGACGATGCTCGTGATGCCGCCGGACAGCGCGTCGCGGAAGCCCTCGTCGTCGATGTCGACGGCGTCGATCGCGCGCACCGCCGCGGTGTTCGGGTCGGTCATCTCGTTCGTGTCGTTGCCCGCCCAGCCGTTCGCCTCCTCGTGGATGCCGACGTGCCCGTGCGACTCGACGAACCCGGGGACGAGCCAGGCCCCCGCCGCATCGACGACGGGCAGCCCGGCAGGCGGCGTGACGTCCGGTCCGACGGCGGTGATCCGGCCCTCCTCCACCACGACGGCGCCGCCGTCGAACTGCGGGGCGGAGACGGGGACGACGTGGGCACCCGTGACGACGAAGGAGTTGCGCATGCCACCACGCTACGACGCGGCGGCGGAGCCCGTGCGGGACGGCGTCGAGGCCCGTGCGCATAGGGTGGCGGGGTGAGCAGCGAGCACGTCCAGGCCACCCCGCCGACCGCCGCCAAGCGGCCCGTCACGCGGACCCACCACGGCATCGACTTCGTCGACGACTACGAGTGGCTGCGGGACAAGGAGTCGCCCGACACCCTCGCGTACCTCGAGGCCGAGAACGCGTACACCGAGGCGCAGACCGACCACCTCGCCGGGTTGCGTGACCGCATCTTCGCCGAGGTGAAGAACCGCGTGCAGGAGACGGACCTCTCGGTGCCGGTGCGCATGGGCGACTGGTGGTACTTCACCCGCACGGCCGAGGGCAGCCAGTACGGTGTGCACTGCCGTGCCCCGATCGCCGGCCCGGACGACTGGACCCCGCCCGCGGTGGACGAGGGCGCCTCGACGCTCCCGGGCGAGCAGGTCGTCCTCGACGGCAACGCGCTGGCCGAGGGACACGACTTCTTCTCGCTCGGCAGCTACGACATCAGTGACGACGGCACGCGACTCGTCTACGGCGTCGACGTCGAGGGCGACGAGCGCTACACCCTGCACGTGCGGGACCTGGAGACCGGGAGGGACCTCGGGGACGAGATCCCGAACACCGGCTCGGGAGCGACCTTCGACCCGTCCGGCCGTTTCGTGTTCTACCCGACGGTCGACGAGTCGTGGCGCCCCGACCGCATCTGGCGCCACACCGTCGGCACCGCCGCGTCCGACGACGTCGTCGTGTTCACGGAACCGGACGACCGCTACTGGGTCGGCGTCGGCGTCACCCGCTCGTCGCAGTACATCGTCATCGAGCTCGGGTCGAAGATCACCTCCGAGGCCCTGGTGCTCGACGCGGCCGACCCGACCGGCGAGTTCCGGGTCGTGTGGCCGCGGCGGGAGGGCGTCGAGTACGAGATCGAGCACGCCATCGTCGGCGGCAGCGACCGGTTCCTGGTCCTGCACAACGACGGTGCGGAGAACTTCGAGCTCGTCGACGTGCCGGCAGACGACCCGACCTCGGAGTCCGACCGGCGCGTCGTCGTCGCACACCACCCCGAGCGCCGCATCGAGTCGGTGGACGCCTTCGCCGGGCACCTGGCGCTCGAGTACCGCTCCGAGGCGCTCCCCCGCGTCGCGATCGTCCCCATCGAGGGCGACGGGTACGGGGACGCCCACGAGGTCCCGTTCGACGAGGCGCTCTTCTCGGCCGGTCTCGGCGGGAACCCGGAGTGGGACCAGCCGACGCTGCGCATCGGCTACACGTCCTTCGTCACGCCGTCCGAGGTGAGCGACCTCGACCTGGCCTCGGGCGAGGTGACCGTGCTCAAGCGGCAGCCGGTGCTCGGCGGCTACGACCCGGCCGACTACGTGCAGGAGCGGGACTGGGCGACCGCGCCGGACGGCACCGAGGTGCCGATCTCGCTCGTCTGGCGCCGGGACGCCGTCGACGCCGACGCACCCGCGCCGCTGCACCTGTACGGGTACGGCTCCTACGAGCACTCGATCGACCCGGGCTTCAGCGTCATGCGCCTGTCGATGCTCGACCGCGGCGTCGTCTTCGCGGTCGCGCACGTGCGCGGCGGCGGCGAGCTCGGGCGCCACTGGTACGAGGACGGCAAGACGCTCACCAAGAAGAACACCTTCACCGACTTCGTCGCCGTCGCCGAGCACCTGATCGACACGGGTCGCACGAGCGCCGACCGGCTCGTGGCCGAGGGTGGCAGCGCGGGCGGCCTGCTCATGGGCGCCGTGGCGAACCTCGCGCCGGAACGGTTCGCCGGCATCCTGGCGGCGGTGCCGTTCGTCGACGCGCTGACGAGCATCCTCGACCCCGACCTGCCGCTCACCGTCATCGAGTGGGACGAGTGGGGTGACCCGCTGCACGACCCCGAGGTCTACCGGTACATGAGCGAGTACTCGCCGTACGAGAACGTGCGCGACGACGTGCAGTACCCGCGGATCCTCGCCGTGACGTCGATCAACGACACCCGTGTGCTCTACGTCGAGCCGGCCAAGTGGACCGCGAGGCTCCGCGAGGTCGGGGCGTCGGTGCTGCTGAAGACCGAGATGGCGGCGGGGCACGGCGGCGTCAGCGGCCGGTACGACTCCTGGAAGGAGCGGGCCTTCGAGCTCGCGTGGTTGCTCGAGGTGCTCGGTCTCGCCGACGTCAACCCGGCAGCTGCGTCCGCGGAGCCGATCGCGGCCGGCTGACCCGTCGGACCGACTGCGCGGACACCCCGCGGGCGCGCTAGACGCGGTTGAGCGCGTGCACGGCCTGGTCGTAGGACTCCTCGGCGAGCCGCACGCGGTCCCCCGCGAGCACGCCGTACCCGAACGTGCCCTCGCCGCCGCGCTCCGCGATCCCCGAGTGCACCCGCAGCACGTCGAGCGCGTGCAGCGACCGAACCCGCTCCGTGAGCACGTCCGCCGCGTCACCGATGCGCTTCCACAGCGCGTGCGGGAACGCGTCGTCGCCGAGCACGTCCATCGCCGCCCGGGCCCGCGACGCAGCGCGCCAGGCCGCTTCGGTGGCGGCACGGTCGGCGGCTTCCCGGTCGACGAGACCGACGCTCTCGTCATCGTCCCCGACGGCGCTGCGGACGAGCTCGCGCACGCGCGGCTTCTCGATCGCCGAGACGTCCTGGGCGACCTGCTTCGGCGAGCGGAGCGCCCACTCCGTCGGGGCCGGACGCTCGACGGCGTCGTCGAGGGCGTCGAGCAGCTCGAGGTACGGCTCCGAGTGGAGGAAGGCCGTGACTTCCCCCACGGCGACGGAGCGCCGCTCACGGGTCGCCGCGAGGATTCGCTCGCGCGTCATCGCGTCGACGAGCAGGTCCTGTGCGGGCGTCGACGCGTGCGGCAGCCGCTCCACCAGGTAGTCGGCCAGGGCGGCACGGGCCGTGACGGCCGCCAGGGCGTCCGCTGCCTCGGCGGCGCGGTCGGCGGCGGCGGTCGCGGCGAAGCCCGGCCGGTACGACCCGAGCACGGCGGCGATGTCGAGGGCGGTCCGGGCCGTCTCGCGCAGGTCGGCGTCCTCACCGGAACGGAGGCGCGCCTCCTGTCCGAGCAGCGCCGTGCGCAGCTTGCGCAGACGCTTCGTCAGTGCGCGGGCAGCCGTGCCCTTCTCGGCCTTCTCGGTGGTGACGAGGCGTGCGGCGGGAGCGCCCTCGAGGCCCCGGGCGAGCTTCGACGAGACCGCGGCCGGAGCGGCCCCGATCGCGGCGAAGCGCCCGTCGAGCGAGGCGAAGAGCTCGTGCGCGACCTGCTCGTCGACGTCGCCGACCGTCTCCACCTCGACCTCGCGCCAAGTGCGCGGGGTCGACGGGGCCCGGTCGTCGAGGCGTCGCGCGACCACGCGGTCGTCGGCGAGCTCGGCGACCTGGTCGTCGTCCTCGTCGAGCAGACGGGTGACGGTGCGCGTCGTGGCGATGTGCACGACGGGCCGGAGTCCGCGGCCCCGGCGCTCGGTGAACAGCGCGGCGAGGACCGCGTCCGGAACGGTGTCGGCGTCCTCCGTCAGCGGGAAGTGCTGCTCGTGCCGGACGGTGTCCGACGCGGCGCGCTTGATGTGCCAGCCGGCGTCCGGACCGCCGGTGCGCCGCCGGACCGTCACGCGGGAGGCCACCAGGTCGTAGCGCTCGGTGTCCCAGTAGGTGGCGTCGAGGACGAACGGCTCCTGGTGCTCGGTGCGGGCGATGGCGCCGACGCCGACGAGGTCCGGCAGGTCGTCGCCCTCGGGCATGTCGTACGTGCGCTCGATCTCGAGGTGGGTGTCCGTCACGCGGTCCTGTCTACCAGGGGTGACGGGTGTTCCCCGAACTCGCCGGGCTAGCCTGTCGACATGAGCGAGACAGTCACCCGCGACGCGTTCGTGCCCGAGGCCGGCGGCGTCACGATGTTCACGACGAGCTGGTGCGGCTACTGTGCCCGGCTGAAGAACCAGATGTCGAAGGCGGGCGTGCCGTACCGCGAGGTCGACATCGAGCAGACCCCCGGCACGGCCGAGCTCGTCGCCGAGGTCAACGGCGGCAACCAGACCGTGCCGACCCTGGTGTTCCCGGACGGCAGCACCGCGACGAACCCGTCGCTGGCCGAGGTGCAGTCGCGCATCTGAGGCCACCGCACCCCTGACGGACGACGCGCCCCGCTGTGACGGGGCGCGTTGTTCGTTCCGGGGTTCGACCAGCGGGGACGTCAGCCCCCGAGCGCCTCGGTGAGCAGCGCCACCATGGCGTCGAGCTGGATGTCGCCCGAGTCGTCGATCTCCTCGTCCGAACCGTCCAGTGCGCGTGCGGCCAGGGAGGCCTTCGAGTCGATGAGCTCGGCGATCTTGGTGTCGATCGTCTGCGCGGCGATGATGCGCCAGGCAGTGACCGGCTCTTCCTGGCCGATGCGGTGCACGCGGTCGATCGCCTGCGTCTGCTCGGCGCTCGTCCAGGACAGCTCGGCGAGCACGACGTTCGACGACACCTGCAGGTTGAGGCCGACGCCCGCCGCGGTGAGCGAGCAGACGATGACCGCGACCTCGGGGTCGTTCACGAACGCGTCGATCTCGGCGGTGCGCTGCGCCGGCGTCTGGTCGCCTCGGACGGTGGCGGTCTTCAGGCCACGGCGGGCGAAGACCTCCTCCGCCTGGTCCATGACGTCGAGGTGCTTGGCGAAGAAGACGACCTTGCCGACGTTCGACGCGAGCTGCGCCGCGTAGTCGGCGGCGAGCTGGGCCTTGGCCCGGCCGATGCGGCGGACCATCGAGAACACGTTCTCGCCGGTCGACGAAGCGTCCTGGTCCTCGAGCTCCCACCGAGCGACCTGGCGGACGAGCTTGTGGTCGATGCCGACGACCGGGTCCTGCCCGGTGCGGGCGTCGAGCGCCTGGTGGTAGCGCCGGACGAGCTTCGCGGTGAGCTCACGCTCGGCGTCGCGGATCGAGCGCCCCTCCTCGCCGTCGAGCTCGACGGGGATGTCGGCGATGCGACGGGCGGGGATGTCCGCCGCCACGTCCACCTTGCGGCGCCGGACGATGCCCTGGTCGATGACGGCCTTGCGTGCCTCGACGAAGAACCCGGGGTCGGCCGGGGTGAGCCCGATGTCCTCGAGCTCGTTCATGAGCTTCGCGCGCGGCTTCTTGTCGTCGATCCAGCCGAGGAACTCCCAGATCGTGCGGAAGTCCTCGACCGAGTTGATCAGCGGGGTACCGGTCAGCGCCATGAACAGCGGCGCGGACACCCGCGAACGGATCTGCTCGGCGAGCTGCAGCACGAACCGGGAGCGCTGCGACTCCTTGTTCTTGATGAAGTGCGCCTCGTCGACGACCATGCCCTTGAAGCCGAAGGATCCGAGCCAGCCGACGTGCCGGTCGAGGATCTCGTAGTTCACGATGACGATGTCGGCGAAGCCGTCCAGGTCGTCCCCGTCACCGTGGATGACCGTCGCGCGGCGGTTCGGCACCCAGCGCTCGGCCTCGCGTGCCCAGTTCGTCTTGACGACGTTGGGCACGACGACGAGCAGCGGGAACGCGTTCGCCGCGTCGGCGGCCAGCAGCGACTGCGCCGTCTTGCCGAGGCCCGGCTCGTCGGCGAGCAGGAACGAGCGGTGCCCCTGCGCAGCGGCAGCGACCAGTTCGGCCTGGTGCTTCATGAGGGTGGTGCCGGACTTCGAGTGCAGCGAGGTCGGCTCCGGCAGCGGCATCGACGCCGCGCCCCCGCCGGCGCCGTACTCGAACGACTTGAAGAGCGGTCCGAACAGCTCCCAGTTCGCCAGGCGGCGCGGGTGTGCGACGGGCTGGTCGGCGAGGGCGAAGTCGGGCGCCAGGAACGGGTTGGCGAGCTGGCGCTGCACGACGGCCTGCGGCACGACCGAGCGCACCGGGGCCTCGACGACCGGGGACGGCTCGGCCGCGATCACGAGGTCCTCGGGCTGCAGCTCCATCCCGCCGGCGATCATCATGTCGCGCTTGACGGTGCGGGTCGCCTCGCTGACCGAGGCCTCCTCGGTCAGCAGCTGGATGACGCTGGTGTCCCGTGCCGCGGTCTTCGCCAGGATCGTCGCGACGCCGTCGAGCCGCTTGAGCTGCTCGGCGCGCTGCGCGTCCGTGAGCTCCGGGTCGGCCTTGACCCTTGCGCGCTCCTCGCGCATGAGCAGGGCGACCGCCTGGAACTTCGACCGGTTCGACGCCTTGAGCGGTCCGCGCTGCGCGGCCGCCTCGACCTCGCGCACGGCGCGGGCGAGCACGGGGATGACGCCGTCGTTGTCGAGCGGGCGGGTGCGACGCGACGCGGTCCGCGTCCCACCGGCTGCTCGCCGGGTGCCTGATCGAGCCAACGCTCCTCCTGTTCCGCCCGATCCGCACGGGCGAGCCGCCGTGGTGGCGGGAAGTCCTCGACCGGCGTCTGGCACGACCCCGGTCCCACGGGCCACCCTGGCCCGCTCGTTCGCCGGTCCCGCCGAGGGACGTCCGGTGGAGTCCCGCGGACCGTTCCGCCGGCTCCCACGGGTGCTCGACACGACGGTCCGCGCCGGGATCCGGCGCCGTCGCACGCACGTGGTGCCCTGTTGGACGCCCACGGACCCGGCCCCCGCGACGGTCAAGCGACCGACTGCCGCGTCCGGATGACGACGCGGCACGCGAGGAAACGGTGCGTGCTGGGTGCAGTTTACTCCCCGACCCCCGACGGCGGCGACTCGACGGGCGCCGCGCGCGTCGCGCCTCCCGACCGGGTCGAGGGGGCGACCTGCCGACGGTCGGCCCGGAGGCACGACGCGACCACGCTGTCCGGCCCGCGCCCGGCGCGGTGCCGCCTCAGACCTGCGGCGCGGAGCGCGGTCGGAGCACGCCGGCCGACGGGACGGTGGGCGACGACGACTCGGCGAGCGCCACCCGCGTGGCCGCCAGGAGCTGCTGCGCGGTCTCGATCCCGTTCGCGGATCCGGTCGTCGCCTGGCCGCCGGCGTGCGCGAGGAGCTGCGCGCCGATGGCCGGACCGATCCGGTCGGCCTCGCCGGGGTTCCGCGCGACCCAGTCACGCGCCACGGCGTCGGCCAGGCGCTCCGCCGCGGCACCCCGCTCGGCGTCCCCGCGGGAGCGGTGCCACAGCCCCGTGACGACGAGGTGCGCGACGACGGCACCGATGTCGCGCACCGGGAAGCCCCAGCCGGCGGTGTCGATGTCGAGGAGCCCCGAGATGCGCCACGGCTCGTCCTCGTCGACGAAGACCTGCTCGAGGTGCAGGTCGCCGTGCACCACCTGCTTCGTCGCCGTGCCCCACCCGATCGAGCGGCGACCGATGGCGTCGTAGAGCTCGTCGATCTCCGCCGCGTCCTGCGGCAGCGCGGTCACGAGCGTACGGCGGTGCCAGTCGGCGTGGTCCATGGCGTCCGCACGGGCCTGCTGGGTCATCGGGACCGACGCGATCCGACCGGTCAGCGCAGCGAGCGAGCCGACGAAGCGCGGGTCGTCGGCGATCTCGGTGATGCGGCTCCCGGCGGGCACACCCCGGATCCGTTCGAGCACGAGCAGCCCGTCACCGCGGCTCGACAGCACGCGTGGCACCGGCAGGCCGGCCGCGACGAACTGCTCGTGCGACTCGACGATCGGCGCGACGCGGTGCGGACGGACGATCTTCAGGAAGACGACGCGTTCGGGGGCATCGACGCGGACCACGGCGCGCTTGCCCGGGCGGTACGCGGCGACGGAGAGGGTCGGGTCGGTGACGGGCATGCCGATGCCCGCGAGCAGCTCGGCCACGGCGTCTCGGTAGGTCACCTGCGGCAGCACCGGGAGCCCGGGGTCGTTCGGGTAGGCCCACACCGACACCGGCTCACCGGTGGTCGGGTCGGTGACGATGGCGCTGTTCTGGTCGTGGGCGCCGCCCGTGTCGACGTAGGTCAGGACGGTGGCGCGCTGCCCGGCCCGGTCGACGGTGTCGACCTCGTAGCCGTACAGGTACCCGTTGCCCGACGGCTCGACCGAGTGGGCGCGTGCGGCCACGACGGAGGTCCCGGAGCCGGCGAAGGCCTGCGGGATGACGCGCTCGTGGTTCGGCCACACGGGAACAGTCAACCGTGCCGGGGCCGTTTCGTCGCCAACGTGCACGGCTCGGCGTGCGGCTCGTGGCTACCGTGGTCGTCGTGAACCCGGTCGCACGCCTCCGCAGTTCGAGCCGCACACCGTTCCTGCAGGTCGTGAAGACCGCGGTCGCGGTGGTCGCCGCCGTCCTGCTGTGCCGCCTGCTCATCGACGGCCCGTTCCCCACCTTCGCCGCGATCGCCGCGCTGCTCGTGGTGCAGCCGAGCATCAACCAGTCCTTCGTGAAGGGCCTGGAGCGCAGCGCCGGTGTGGTGCTCGGAGTGGTGCTGGCGACCGCGTTCCACCTGCTCCTCGGCGACGCCGTGTGGGTCGTGCTCGTCGTCATCGTCCTGGCGATCCTGCTGAGCTGGGCGCTCCGACTCACCCCGACCTCGGCGACGCAGGTCGGCATCAGCGGGATGCTCGTGCTCACCGCCGGGGTGGTGACGCCGAACTACTCGGCCGACCGGATCCTCGAGACCGTCGTCGGCGCGGTCGTCGCGCTCGCGGTGAACGCCGTCATCGTGCCGCCCGTGCTCCTCGAACCGGCCCACCTGGCGGTCGCCCGGCTCGCCCGCGACACCGCCGCGGCCTTCGAGCGGATCGCGATCGGGCTGACCGAAGGGTGGGATGCCGACCGCTGGCACCAGGCACTCCTGCAGGCTCGGGCACTCCGTCAGCAGCACGCCCGTGCCGAGGCATCGCTCACGGCGGCGGGTGAATCGCTGACGATGAACCCGCGGGGCGGGCGGCACCGGACGATCCTGGAGCGGGACACCGCGATCGCCGAGCACCTGCGTGTGCTCGTGACCCGCGTGACCGGCATGACGCGGGCGATCCGGGACAACACGGCGCCCGACCTGCGGGCGGACCCGGTGGTGGGCAGCATCGCGACCGAGGTCGCACGGATCGGCGCGGACGTCCGTGCCCTGAGCGCGCGGGTCGAGGCGACCCGGCTCCACCACTCCGAGAGCGACGGCATCACCGGCGCCGCGGCGGACGACGCCGGGTCGCCGGAACCGGCGCTGACGGCGCCGCTCGAGGTGGTCCGACCGAACTCACGGCACTGGGTGCTCATCGGCGCGCTGCTCGAGGACATCCGACGCGTGCGCGAGGAGCTGCTCGGCGAGGACGACTGACCTGCCGTCAGCCGGTGGCGGCGCGCTCGCGGCTCGTCGTACGGTCCACTCCACCGGGCTCGACGGCGGCCGCCGCCTCGACCGCGGTGAGCACGATGCGGTCCCACAGCGCGGTCGCCGGATCCCCGTGGTCACCAGCCGCGTCCGCGAACCCCTGGATGGTCGCGACGACGCCGTCGGCTCCGGCTTCGTGCGCAGCCCGGCTCGCGACGTCGGGGACGGCGCTGAGCAACTCGGCGACGACACGGTCCCGACGGGCGTCCTCCAGGTCGGCGAGCACGTCGATGCCACGACGTGCCGCGTCGAGTTCGGCGTGCAACCGGGCGATGGCCGGGTGGACGGACGGTTCTGACTGGTCCTGCATGGTGCCCCCTACGGACGCTGCGTCGGGTACGCCTCGTCCGGTGCGGAGCCTAGCAACGAGCACCCCTCGGTACCCATACCCCCCTCCGCGGGACAGGTCGTCCTACCCCTCTCCGGGCGACGTCGACCGATCCGCCCCGCCGAGCAGTCGTGCCAGCCCGCCGAGAGGTCGCTGTGACGAGGTTCAGCGAGTTCCGAGCGGGATCGTGCCCCCGACGGGCGATCCCTGCCACGATGGGCTCCGAGGAGGTCGATCATGCGCCTGTTGGTGGTCGAGGACGACGACGAGATGCGTGCGCTCATGGAGCGTGGACTCGCAGCAGAGGGGTACCGCGTCACCGCGGTCGAGAACGGGGTCGAGGCGCTCATCGCCCTCGGCGACCAGGCCTTCGACCTGGCCGTGGTCGACGTGATGATGCCGGGGATGTCGGGCTTCGAGCTCGCCCGTCGCATCCGCGAGCGCGAGGACCCGGTCCGCATCCTGCTCGTCACGGCACGCGACGCCGTGGACGACCGGGTGTTCGGCCTCGACGCCGGTGCCGACGACTACCTGACCAAGCCGTTCGCCTTCGCCGAGCTGACCGCACGTCTGCGCGCGCTCGGTCGGCGCGAGTCCGCCGCCGGTCAGCGCACGATCGAGGTCGGCGACGTGGCCATCGACTCCGAGGCACGCCGCGTCTCGATCAAGGGCCAGCGCGTGGCGGTCAGCCCGACCGAGTTCGCACTGCTCCGTCTGCTCGCACGCTCGGTCGGCACCGTCGTCGACCGTCCGAAGATCCTCGAGGAGGTCTGGGACGGCTCGCAGCACGTCGACCCGAACGTCGTCGAGCAGTACATCTCGTACCTCCGCAAGAAGCTCACGTCGCACGAGGCGACCGTCGCGATCGCCACGGTCCGGGGCCGCGGCTACCGGCTCGACCTGCTCGGGGCGTGACCGACCCCGCACCGACGCCCGGGAGCGCCCGACGCCGTGGGCTGCCCCGGCCCCTCCGCGTGCTGTCGCTCCGCGCCCGGATCACCATCGGGTCGACCGCCATCGCCGCGGTCGTGATCGTCCTGCTCGTGCTCGTCATGCGCGTCAGCGTGGTCAGCGTCGTCGCCAGCGCCACCCGCACGCTGCTCGACGCCGACGTGGACCCGTACGTGGCGACGCTCGAGGTGGACAGCGACCCCGACCTGTCGGCGCCGGGCAACGCACAGCTCGTCGCGGTCGTGGCGCCGTCCGGGCAGATCCGGCTCTCGACCATGCCACCGCGCGTCGAGCGGGCACTCGGCAGCCTGACGTCGAGACCGGCCGGCACCTCGCTCATCACCGTGTCCGGTTCCGAGTACCGCGTCGTCATCGAACACCCGGTGAACCAGGCCGGACGCTGGACCGTCGTGGCCGCACGCAACTCGCAGGCGGAGGCCATCGTCGTCGACGACCTGACGACGACCCTGTCGCTCACCGGGCTGGCGATCCTCATCGCCTTCGGCATCGCCTCGTGGGCCCTCGCCACTGCGGCGCTCCGGCCGGTCAACCGGATGCGTCGCGAGGCGGAGCGGCTCTCCGTCGCCCCCGAGCGCGCCGAGCTCCCGGTCGGCCCCGCGCAGGACGAGCTCGCGTCGCTCGCGACCACCCTCAACGCGTTCCTCGCCCGGACCCGCCAGGCCACCGAGCGTGAGCGGCAGATGGTGTCGGACGCCAGCCACGAACTGCGGACCCCGCTCGCGATCCTCACGACGCAGCTCGACCTGGCCTCGCTCGACGGTGACGACGCGGCCGCGCTCGCGGCGCACATCGACCGCGCCAAGCGCAGCGTCGCGCGGCTCTCGCGGCTGGCCAACGACCTGCTCACCCTGTCCCGCATCGAAGAGTCCGAACGACACGAGCAGGACGGCGCGCAGGCAACGACCTCGTGGAGCGACCTCGGCGACGAGGTGATGGCCGCCGTCGACCGCGTCCGGCTGATCGCGTCGGCGAAGGACGTCACGGTCGACTTCGACCTCGAGCCGCCGGCTCCGACGACCGTCGGCAGCAGCGTGGGGGGTCGGGACGGCTCGGGGACCGACCCCAGCTCCGGCCGCTCGGCCGAGCCGCACTTCCGCCTCGACACCGGTGGCATCGCCCAGCTCGTCACGAACACCGCGAGCAACGCGGTCGCGGCACTCCCCCGCGGCGGCGGCGTCTTCGTGTCCTGGCGGGTCGAGGGCGACGAGGGCGTCCTCCAGGTCACGGACGACGGCCCCGGGGTGCCCGAGTCGTTCATCCCGGTCGCCTTCGACCGGTTCACCCGGCCCGACGAGGCCCGGACCTCCCGCCGCGACCCCGATCCGGCGACCGGCGGGACACCGATGCCGGGCGGCTCCGGTCTCGGACTCGCGATCGTGCGCGCCATCGCGGAACGGTCGGGAGGCACGGCGTCCCTCCGTAACGTCCGCTCCGGCGGGCTCGAGGTCACCGTCCGCGTCCCCGTGGTGCACGAGCAGGCCGCCGGCTGACCTCCCCGGGCCGTGGCGGGGACACGGAGGCGGAACGGACCGGCCGGCGGCTGCCGTCCCCGGGCCGCGACGGCGCCACGGACCCGGGACGGGCTCACTGGAAGTCCCGCGACCGGGTCCGCACCGACAAGGGCAGGTGCTCGATCCGGTCCGCCACGAGGTTCACGACCCCGTCCGGTGACCGCTCGAGGATGCCCCGCACGACCACGGCGGGTGACTCCCGTGCCACCCGCCGGTACCGGCCCCACACCCCGACGCTGCAGATCACGTTGACCAGTCCGGTCTCGTCCTCGACGTTCATGAACGTGATCCCCGAGGCCGTCGCCGGACGCTGCCGATGGGTGACGATCCCACCGACCTCGACGCGCCGCCCGGTCTCCGCCGTCGCGGTGTCGAGCACGCTGAGCGCCCCGCGGGCGTCGAGGCGCGGTCGCACGTGCCGCACGGGGTGGTCGTCGGTGGTCATGCCCGTCGACCACATGTCGGCGATCAGGACGTCCCCGCTCGTCATCTGCCCGAAGAGCGGCGGCTGCACCGTCACCTGCGTGTCGGGCAGTTGGTCCGGGCGCTCGGCTGCGGCCTGCGCGGCGGACCACATGCCGCTGCGCCGGTCGATGCCGAGCCCGGCGAAGGCGTCCGCCGCCGCAAGTGCCTCCAGCTGCGCCGTGGTCAGACGTACGCGGCGTGCCAGGTCGGACATGTCGGTGAACGGGCCGTGCGCATCGCGTTCGGCGACGATCGCCTCGGCGCTCTTCCGCCCCAGCGAGGCCACCTCGGCCAGGCCCAGGCGGACCGCGAAGGCCCCGTCGCGGCGGTGCTCGGCGGTGTCGTCCGGACGGGAGGCGTCGAACGGCAGCACGGGCGGCTGCTCCTCGGCCAGGCACGTGTCCGGACCGCCTCCGGTCCCGGCGTCGCTGCCCTCGCCGTCGCCGTCGCCGCTGCCGTTGCCGTTGCCGTTGCCGCCCGAGGCATCACCGTCGCTACCGTCACCGTGCAGGGGTTCCAGCGTCGCGTCGACGCCCGAGCGCAGGATGTCGGGCCGGAGCACCCGCACCCCGTGCCGTCGGGCGTCCGCCACCAGGGTCTGCGGCGAGTAGAACCCCATCGGCTGCGCCCGGAGCAGCGCTGCCAGGAACGCCCCGGGGTAGTGCAGGCGCATCCACGCGCTCGCGTAGACGATGAGCGCGAAGCTGATCGAGTGGCTCTCCGCGAAGCCGAAGTTCGCGAACGCCTGGATCTTGGCGTAGATCGCGTCGGCGTCCGCACCGTGGATGTCGTTCGCCGCCATCCCCGCGTAGAGCTTCTCGCGCAGCCGCTCGATCTTCTCGAGGCCCCGCTTCGAGCCCATCGCCCGGCGGAGCAGGTCGGCGTCGTCCCCCGAGCACCCGCCCACGGCGATGGCCATCTGCATGAGCTGCTCCTGGAACAGCGGCACCCCGAGCGTCCGCTCGAGCACGGGCTCGAGCGACGGGTGGATGTAGGTGATCGGTTCCTCGCCCGTGCGTCGTCGGATGTACGGGTGCACGGCACCGCCCTGGATTGGTCCGGGCCGCACCAGGGCGACCTCGATGACCAGGTCGTAGAACCGTCGGGGCAGCAGCCGCGGCAACGTCCCCATCTGCGCGCGGGACTCCACCTGGAACACCCCGATCGTGTCCGCCCGGCACAGCTGGTCGTAGACGCCCTGTTCCTCCTTCGGGATGGAGTGCATGTCCCAGCGCTCCCCGCAGTGCTCATCGGCCAGGTCGAACGCGTACTGCAACGCCGCGAGCATCCCCAGTCCGAGCATGTCGAACTTCACGAGCCCCATGTACGCGCAGTCGTCCTTGTCCCACTGCAGCACGGTCCGGCCGTCCATCCGGGCGTGCTCGATCGGGACGACCTCGCCCACGGGGCGGTCGGTGAGGACCATGCCCCCGGAGTGGATGCCGAGGTGCCGCGGGAACCCGAGCACCTGCTGGGCCATGTCGACCACGGTGTCCGGGATGTCGTGGTCCTGGCTCTCGGTCACCGACCCCCACCGCTCGACCTGCTTCGACCAGGCGTCCTGCTGCCCGGGGCTGTGCCCGAGCGCCTTCGCCATGTCCCGGACGGCCCCCTTCGGCCGGTAGGTGATGACGTTCGCGACCTGGGCGGCGTTGAAGCGCCCGTACTTCTCGTAGACGTACTGGATCACCTCTTCACGGCGGTCCGAGTCGAAGTCCACGTCGATGTCCGGCTCCTCGTCGCGCATGGCCGACAGGAACCGCTCGAACGGCAGCCCGTACCGGATCGAGTCCACCGCGGTGATCTCGAGCAGGTAGCAGACCGCCGAGTTCGCCGCCGATCCGCGGCCCTGGCAGAGGATGCCCCGCTGCCGGGCGTACTGCACCATGTCCCGCACGATCAGGAAGTAGCCGGGGAAGTCCTTGTCCGCGATGACGGAGAGCTCCCGCTCGATGCGTTCGCGCTTCTGCGGGTCGACGCCGTCCGCGCTGCCCGGGTAGAACCGCCGTGCCCCACGCCAGGTGAGTTCCCGGAGCCACGACATCGTGGTGTGCCCCTCCGGCACCTCGACGTCGGGCAGGCCGGGCTTGGCGGTCCGGAGCCGGAAGCCGAGCTCGTCGGCCAGCTCGACGCTCGTCTCCACCGCCCCCGGGTAGCGCGCGAAGCGCCGGGCCATCTCGGCGCCCGAGCGCAGGTGGGCGGTCGGTGCCGCCGGCAGCCAGCCGTCGATCTCGTCCAGGCTCCTCCGGGCCCGCACGGCCGCCAGCGCGGTCGCCACCGGGAAGCGGTCGGGGGTCGCGTAGTGCACGTTCCCCGTCGCCACGACCGGCAACCCGTGCCGTGCGGCGAGCCCCGCGAGGAGGTCGTTCCGGGCGGTGTCGAGCGGTTCGCCGTGGTCGGTGAGCTCGACGACGACCCCGGCCGTGCCGAACCGGTCGAGCAGCGCGCGCAGCGCCACGTCCGCCGCGGACTCGCCCCCGTGCTCGAGGGCCTGGCGCACCGTGCCCTTCCGGCAGCCGGTCAGGACCCGCCAGTGCCCGTCCGCCTGCGCCGCGAGCTCGTCGAGGTCGTACTGCGGCCGCCCCTTCTCGGCACCGACCGCCAGGTGCGCCCGGGTGACCGCAGCGGCGAGCCGGTGGTAGCCGTCCTGGCCGTCGGCGAGCAGCAGCAGGTGCGTGCCCTCGGGGTCTGGCACGCCGTTCTGCGGCTCGGTCAGCCCGAGGGACAGCTCGGTGCCGTACACGGTCGTCACGGTCGGGTACGCCTCGGCCACCTCGGCCATCCGGGCGGCGCCGTAGAACCCGTCGTGGTCGGTCAGAGCGAGGCCGTGCAGGTGCAGGCGCGCGGCCTCCTCGACCAGGTGCTCGGGACCGCTCGCCCCGTCGAGGAAGCTGAAGGTCGAGTGCGCGTGCAGTTCGGCGTACGGCACGACCGGGGCGTCGTCGTCCGACGCCGTCGGCGGTGGGACGTACCGGGACCGCTTGCGCGACCACGCCGGGCTGTCGCCGCCGTCTCCGGCGTGTGCGCTGTCCGGGCGCTTGTCCGACAGGGCACGCTCGAACTGCGACCACGGGATGGGTGGGTTGCTGTACCCCATCAGGACTCCTTCACGTCGCGACCGCCTCGGCCCACCACCGGTGGTCGGCGAGCACCAGGTACCAGGCGCGGCCGTCACCGTCGACGAGCTGCAGTCGGTGCAGCCGCCGTCCCCCCGCCTCCCACCAGCGCACGACGAGTGGCCATGGCCCGGCCCACGCGGTCACCGGGGCGAACCGCCCGCCACGCTCACCCTCGGCCCGGAACCGCTCGGGAGCGCCGGTGAGGGATCCGCGCTCGTCGACGTCGACGCTGTCGCCCCCTGCCGCCACGACGTCCACCGGTCGGGGTCGCTCGAGGACGGTCGCCGGGGGCGGCCCGGGCAGCCTGCCGGGCCACGGGCGGTCGCGCACCGTCGCCAGTGCCCGCTCTCCCCCGACGGGCGCGTCTCCCCACGGCACGAGCACGACGCGTTCGGCCAGGGTCCGGCCGCCGCCGATCCGCGGGGTCACCACCCCGTCGTGCCCGACGAGCCCCTGCACGCGGGCGAGGGCATGGTGCACGCGCTCATCGGGGCCGGTGCCCCAGAGTCCGCGCTCGTGGTTCGCGGCGTCGTCGACCGCGACCGGCTCGAGCATGACCTGGACCACGGGTGCCTCGAGCCCCGTCGGGTCCACGCCGCCGGCGAGCTGCCACCGCACCCGGTCGACCACGTCGGCGGCGTCGAACCAGCGCGGGTGCACCCAGGTCCGCTCGAGCAGCAGGTCGCGCTCGTCGACGATGCCCACGCGGATCGTGGTGGCGACCAACCCGGCCGCTCGCAGTCGGGCGGCGAAGTCGTCCGCCGACCGCCGGAACGCGAACGCCACCTGGTCGGCGCGGTCGAGCGGGGGTTCGAAGGACGCCTCGACCCGGAGCTCGGGCGGCACCGCACGTGCAGTGACCGCTCGCGGGTCGCGACCGCCGGCGAGCCGGTGCAGGAACGCCCCGGCGACGCCGAAGCGGTCCCGCACCTGCTCGTCACCGAGTGCCGCGAAGTCACCGAGCGTGCCGACGCCCAGCCGCCCGAGCACCATCGCCAGGTCGGGGTCGCCGAGCACGCCGAGCGGTAGGTCCGCCAGGAACGCCGCGGAGCCACCGACGGGGACGATCCGCACCCGCTCCCCCGGCCGCACCGGTCTCGCCCGCGCCGCCTGCTCCGCCGCGAACGGCGTGTCCGCCACCCCGGCTCGCACGCCGGGGGCGCCGTGGTCGGCCGCGATGCCCGCGAGTGTCGCCGCCGCCGCCCGTTCACCGCCGTAGTAGCGCGCCGGCCCGCGGGAGCGCAGGGCGACCGTGCCGGGCCGCAGGACCTCGACCCCGGGGACCGCCTCCTCGATCGCGCGGATGACGGGTTCGAACGCTCGGTGGTCGAGCGCGTCGTCGTACGGCTCGACCACGAGCTCAGGGCAGCGCGCCTGGGCCTCGCGCACGCGGAGCCCCCGGACGACCCCCTGCTGCCGGGCACTGGCCGAGCTGGCGAACACCAGCCCCTTCGCGACCAGGGCGAACGGGTGGTCGGGCGGTGAGCCGGCCGCTCGGGCGGCAGCGATCACGGGCCAGTCCGGGCACCACAGCACGATCGTGCGGGCGGGCGGTGGCTCGGGCAGGGCGCCACCGCGCGCCAGGGCGTCAGCGCGCACCGCACCCGGACCGGGTGTCCCGGCGCCGCCGCTCCTGGCGGGTGCCAGGGGGGCGGCCGCCCGTGCCCGTCCGCGGGGGCTCACGACGCCACCGCGACGGGACGCAGCACGCGCGGCGAGTCCACGCCACCGGAAGCGCCGGCAGCGCCGACCACCGCGGGTCGCACCGCACCGTCGGCCGCCGGCAGCAGCAGGTCGGCGCTGACCGGTCGTCCCGCTCCCGCGCGGCCGGATGCCGTCACCGTGGCCCGGCGCTCCGCCAGGTGCCCGTGGCCGTCGCCGATCCCGCTCCACACCGACTCCGTCACCCGCAGCGTGACGTCGGCGCCCGGCCAGGACCCGAGCGCGACGAGCGCTCCACCGCGCTGTCGCAGCCGTGCGGAGAGCCGCGAGACGTCACCGGGCGCCACCCGCCCGAGCGGCCGGGTCAGGACGATCTGGGCGACGTCTGCGAGCGCCGCGGTCACGGTGAGCCACTGGTCGCCCGGATCGGGGACGAGCACGAGCCGTTCGAGGTCGATGCCCATCGCCGCAGCGGCCTCGACCCCGAAGGACGGCACGCCGACGACGGCGCACCAGGCACCCTCGGCCGAGGCTGCCTGCAGCATGGTCATCGCGAGGAGCACCGACTCCTGCACGGCGTAGGCCCCGCCGACCCGGATCGCACCACCCGGCAGCAGGGGCTGCAGCGCCGTGGCGGTGGGCAGCCCCTGGACGTCGACGCGGGGTGCTTCCATCTCGGCCACGCGGGAGCGCAGTGCCGTGATCCGCTCGAGCGCTGCCCGGGCGTCGCCCAGGTGATCGACGCGTCGGGTCGGCCGGCCCGCCCCGGACCGAACGGCGGGGCGAGCAGGGGCATCGTGCCCGGACGCCCCCTCGGCCCCGGGCGACAGGAGTGCCGCCGCCGTCTGCATGCCCTCATATTCGAACATGTGTTCGATGATGTCAACCGGGTCCGACATCCGGTGGACAGTCCTTCGAACACCCCTTCGACACGGCGGGGTCGCGAACCGGTTCCGTCGTTCCCGACGGACCGGACGGCTCACCAGCGAGCTGTGACCCCCAGCGCGCTGAACACCGACCGTGTCTTCGTCTCCACCTCGTCCGCCTCGTCCGCCGCGACCGAGGACCACGTCACCGCTCCCCCGGCCCCGTACGACCGCGACCGCTCGGCACCCCGGTCGTCGAGGACCGTCACCAGTGTGCGGATGGCCACCGACAGGTCGACCGACCCGTCCGCCGAGAAGTACCCGACCGCACCGGAGTACACGCCCCGCGGTGCGTCCTCGAGCCGGTCGGCGACGGCCATCGCGCTGATCTTGGGCGCCCCGGTCATCGACCCCGGCGGGAACGCCGCGCGCACGACCGCTGCCCGTGCAGTGCCCGGCGGCAGCACCGCCGAGACCGTCGACACGAGCTGGTGCACGCTCGCGTAGGTCTCGACGTCGCAGAGCCGCTCCACGTGCACCGACCCCGGCACCGCGGTGCGGAGCAGGTCGTTCCGGAGCAGGTCGACGATCATGACGTTCTCGGCTCGGTCCTTCGCACTCGCCATCAGCCCGGCCCGCACGACGGCGTCGCGCTCCGGGTCGGGGTCACGGCGCCGCGTGCCCTTGATCGGCTCCGCGACGACCGTGTCGTCCGCTCCGACGCGCAGGAACCGCTCCGGTGACCGGCTCGCCACCCGCAGGGGGCCGAGCCGCAGGTAGGCACCGAACGGGACGGGGTCGGCGCGGCGCAGTCGCAGGTACTCGTCCAGGTGTGGGTCCGCACCGGGGGCGACCCGTGCCTCCCGTCCGACCGCGCCGACCGCGCCGACCGCGAAGACGGTGGTGAGGCACACCTGGAAGGCGTTCCCCTCTCGGATCTCCGCGCGACAGGTCTCGACCGCGGCCTCGTAGGCGGCGCGCGACACCCGCCCGGTGGCGCCGACCGGGAGGCCCGTGGCTGCGTCCGGCAGGCCGCCCCGCGTGACGGACACGTGCGGCTCGTCGAGCCACGCCCGGTTCGCCGCGCTGGCCGCCGGCTCGTCGTCGGTCACCAGCGCGAGCGCCCAGGCACGGCCGTCGGCGTGCACGACGACGGCCCGGTCGACGAACCGCAGGTCCGCGTCGGCGTGCCCGTCGGCCGTGCGGTCCGGGCCACCGGACTCGCGGCCGAGCTCGTAGCCGAGGAACCCGACCCACCCGAGCGCGAAGCCGCACCCGACCACGGGAGCTGCGAGCGCCGGCGTCCGGTCGAGCAGGTCACCCAGCACGGCGAACGCCGGGCGGTCCTCGACGCGGGAGGTCCCGAACCACCGCTCGGCGGCGGGCGGGACGTCCACGACGGCACGGCGGCCCTCGTGCCGGAACCGGGTCGCGAACGGACCGTCCGTCTGCGCGAGGACGGACCAGCGGGCGCGCTCGTGGGCGGTGTCGGGAGCGCCGTCGGGCAACCCGGAGTCGAGCCAGACGACGTCACCGTGGGACGCGTCGGCCAGGGCTCCGAGGTCCGGGGTCCCGTCCAGACGGCGTGCGACGACCCGGGGTCCGGTCAGACGGCGGCGATCGTCCACGAGGCTGCGTGCGCGGCGCCGGGGTCGAGCACGACGAGGCCCGCGTCCTCGCCGGCGTTGAACGCGTCCGGCGCGCAGGTCATGGGCTCCACGGCGAGGCCGACGCGGTGGTACTCCGGCACGACGTGGTCTGCGGTGTGCACCTGCGCCCACCCGCACTCGGGCCCGAACGACACCCGCACGCCACGCCCGTCCACGGCGGTGAGCACGATGGTGGCGAGCCCCTCGGCGTCACGCTCGAAGCCGGTGAAGGCGTGGTCGATGAACCGGTCGCCGATCGGGGTCGCGGTGCGCAGGTCGAACTCGTCGTGCACGGGTGCGAGGCCGGTCGGGACGAGACGGTCCTCGGTGACCTCGAGCACCTGCGACGCGGGCAGGGTGAGGGTCCAGTCGTCGACACGCCCCTCGCCGGCGACGAGGTACGGGTGCGGGCCGGTCCCCCACGGCGCTGCACCGGCGCCGGTGTTCGTGCCGGTGATCGTGGTGTGCAGCCCGTCGCCGTCGACGCGGTACTCGACGAGGACGTCGACGCGGAACGGGTAGCCCTCCTGCGCGGGCACCGTCGTGGCGAGGACGGCGCGGTCCGGCTCGTGGGCGACGATGCGGAAGTCGGTCCAGGCGACGAGCCCGTGCAGGGCGTGGTGCCGCTTCGGCTCCGTCAGGGCGAGCTCGTGCTCCTGCCCGCCGAAGGTGTAGCGGCCGTCGACGACCCGGTTCGGCCACGGCGCGAGGACGGCGCCGCGGAACGCCGGACGGACCTCGTCTGCGGCGAACGGCACGACCAGGTCGCGGTCTTCGGCGCGGAGCGTCCGGAGCGATGCCCCCACCGACGCGATCTCGGCGGTGTACCCACCGGCGGTGATCGTCAGGGCGGATCCGGACAGGGGCGCGTCGTTCATGCGCATCAGCGTAGTGGCGCGGGAGCCGTCGACCGGACGCGACCGGAACGCGCCGCAACAACGACAGAACCCCGCGGTTGTGACCGTGTCACTGCCGCGGGGTTCTGATGCTCGGGTGGATCTGAGGGGACTCGAACCCCTGACCCCCTGCATGCCATGCAGGTGCGCTACCAGCTGCGCCACAGACCCATGTTCACTTGCTCGGCGTGTTCTCCGTTCCCGGAGGCACCATGAAAGCGTACACCACGCGAACGCCGGGTGACGAAATCAGCTCCGTCACCCGGGCGCGTCGCGCCTACGCCGTGTGGTCGACGGGCAGCTCGAGCGGGATGGTCGGGCAGTCCGACCAGAGGCGCTCGAGCGAGTAGTACTGGCGGTCTTCCTCGTGGAAGACGTGCACGACGACGTCGCCGAAGTCGATGAGGACCCAACGGCCCTCGGTCCGCCCCTCGCGACGGAGGGGCTTGGCGCCGGCGGCGATCATGCGGTCCTCGACCTCGTCCGCGATGGCGAGCACGTTGCGCTCGTTCCGACCGGTCGCGAGCAGGAACACGTCGGTGAGCTGCAGCGGCCCGGTCACGTCGAGGGCGACGAGGTCTTCGGCCTGCTTCGCGTCGGCCGCCTGGGCGGCGATCTGCACGAGTTCCAGTGCGCGTGAGGAGGCGGTCACGGAGTCCTTCCGGTCGTCGGACCCACGATCGGTGGGTCCGTGTGGTGGGTCCTGATCATAAGCCACCCCGCCGACAGCGGCCAGGGCGGGCTCGGCCGGAGCGGCGGGGTGATCAGGATGGCGTGTGCGGAGCGAGGGCTCAGCCGCCGAAGTGCGTGGTGAGCAGGGCGACGATGATGACACCCGCCGCGGCCAGCCCGACGGCACCGACCGTGACACCGAGGATCACCGGCGTGCGGGACTCCTTCGGCTTCGCGGCAGCGAGCACGACCTGACGGGTCGACGTGTGGCTCGACACCGCACGGCTCGCCCGCACGGGGCTCGCGTCGGTCTCGGGCTGCTCGTCGTGCTGCTCGAGCAGACGGTCGACCTCGGCGCCGTCGATCGGCCGGTGCGACCCGGTCGACGACAGCGATGCGGGCAGGTCGATCGACCCGGTGAGGATGACCTCGCCCGTGGCGTTGAGGGCGCCGGTCGGGTCCGCGAGCGCCGAGTCGGGCAGGACGATCGAGTTCGTGTCCTGGACGGCGACGCGACGGGTGCCGGTCGTGTCGTGGACCTCGGCGTCGTCGGCCTGCTGCGACCAGTGCCCGGCGGGCGGCTCGAAGACGGTGGTGACCGGCTTCGGCTCCGAGCGTCGCTGGAACGCCGCGGGCACGCGTGGCGCCTCGCCGTCGTCGTCACGCCGCGCCGTGGCCGGCGTCGGGCGCTGGACGGGCACCTCGTTCGTGTCGTCGTCGAGCGAGAGCGGGAAGACCACGGGGGTCGAGGACGAGGGCGTCGGCGGGAGCCCCTCGGACGGCTCGGGGTCCTCGGTGGTCGGCGTCACCGGGTCGGCGTCGTCGTCCTCCGGCGGTGCCCAGGTCGAACGGTGCCGCCGGGGCTCCTCGGCGTGCGCGACGGCCTCGCTCAGGGACTCGACGGCGTCGGGCGAACCGTCGGCCTCGGTCGCCTGCGCGACGGCTGCTGCGTCGAGGTGCTCGGGAGCGTCCTCTCCGCTGCCGTCCTGCTCGGCCTCGGACTCGTCACGCTCGGTCGGCTCGGTACCGGCCCGGTCGGAGTCCGTGGGCGGGGACCCGGCAGTGCGCTCCGACACGTCCTGCTGCTCGTCGACGGCGGGCCGGTCCGTCTCGGACTCCGCCTGCGACGTCGAGGCGGGCGCGGGCAGGAGCGGGACCACGGCCGAGCGGCCTGCGGCCTGCGCGGGACGGACGCGCTGGGCGTCCTCGCCGAGGCGGTCCACGGAACCGATGACGTCCTGCACGGTCCGGTCGGACGACTGCGGGGTGGGCGCCTGCAGCGGGACCGGCTGCACGGCCTGCCCCTCGGCCTCGCGCATGAGCCGGAGCTGGCGACGGGTGAGCCCACCGGTGCCCGGGACGATCTCGGTCGCCGAGGCCGGAGCCGGGGCAAGCGGGAACACGCCGCCCGTCGAGCCGGGTGCACCACCGCTGGTCGGCCGGGCCGCGGACTGCGCCGGGCCGCTCGGCGACGGCGCGACGTGTGAGCCGGGGCGGCGTCGGGCCTCGGGCTGGTCGGTCGACGCCGCGACCGTGGGCGGCGGCGTGACCGGCTGCCCGCCGGCCGCGGCGGCACGCTCCCGCTCGCGCGCCTGGCGCCGCGAGAGTGGCGGCTGCGCGTCGGACGAACTCATGCAACGCTCCGATACAGATGGTGCTTGGAGATGTACTGGACGACACCGTCTGGGACCAAGTACCACACGGGGTGGCCACGCCTGACCCGGTCGCGGCAATCGGTCGAGGATATCGCCAGGGCGGGGACTTCGAGCAAGCTCACGTCACGTTCGGGCAGTCCGGTGATGCTGAGATCGTGGCCCGGCCGGGTGACCGCGACGAAGTGCGCGAGGTCCCACAACCCATCATGATCCTTCCAGTCGAGGATCTGCTGAACGGCGTCCGCGCCCGAGATGAAGACGAGCTGCGCGTCCGGACGCTGCTCGTGCAGGTCGCGGAGCGTGTCGATCGTGTAGGTCGGCCCCGGGCGGTCGATGTCGACACGGCTGACCGTGAACATCGGGTTCGACGCCGTGGCGACGACGGTCATCAGGTACCGGTGCTCGGCGTCGGTGACGCCCGACTTCATGTACGGCTGACCGGTGGGGACGAAGACGACCTCGTCCAGGTCGAACGCACGGGCGACCTCGGACGCGGCCACGAGGTGGCCGTGGTGGATGGGGTCGAACGTGCCACCCATCACACCGATGCGTGGGCGCCCCGTGCTCTCGAGCATCGAGCGGCGCGTCAGAGCTTGGTGTGACCGAACTCGTCGACACCCGTCTCGTGGTGGCGGGTGGCCTCGAACTTGTGCGAGTGACGGTACGCCACGTCGCGGAAGCTCCACGTGACGAACCCGAGGAAGGTGAAGAACAGGGCGCCGACGAGCGGGAAGACGTAGGCGGGGACCCCGGAGGCGTGCTCTGCGGCTTCAGCGAGGAAGGTCATCGGTCCGGTGCTCCGTTCGATCGGGTGGGAAGTCGCCGCCCAGTCTAGCCGCGGATCTGTCCATGCCCGCGCACGATCCACTTGGTGCTCGTGAGTTCGGGCAGGCCCATCGGCCCCCGCGCGTGCAGCTTCTGCGTCGAGATGCCCACCTCGGCACCGAAGCCGAACTCCCCGCCGTCGGTGAACCGGGTCGAGGCGTTCGCCATCACCACCGCCGAGTCGACGCCCGCCAGGAACCGTTCCGCCGTGTCGACGTCGTTCGTCACGATCGACTCGGTGTGGTGCGTCGACCACCGGGCGATGTGCGCCATCGCGGCGTCGACGTCGGGCACGACCCGGATCGACAGGTCGAGGTCCATCGACTCGGTCGCCCAGTCGGCCTCGGTCGCCCGCAGCACACCCGGCACGATCACGCGTGTCGCGTCGTCGCCCCGCAGGGTCACCCCGGCGGCACGGAGCCGGTCGGCGAGCACCGGCAGCAACCGCTCGGCGGCCTGCTGGTGCACGAGGAGGGTCTCGAGGGCGTTGCAGACGCTCGGACGCTGCACCTTGCTGTTGAGGACGATGTCCACCGATCGCTCGAGCGGCGCCGACGCGTCGAGGAAGACGTGCACCACGCCGGCACCCGTCTCGATCACGGGCACCTGCGACTCGGTGACCACGGTCTGGATGAGCGACGCGCTCCCCCGCGGGACGAGCACGTCGACCAGCCCACGGGCACGCATGAGGTCCGTCGCGCCCTGCCGCCCGAACTCGTCGATGGTCTGGACGAGGTCGGCGGGCAGCCCGACCGAGGCGACCGCCTGCCGGATGCGCTCGACGAGCTCCGCGTTCGTGCGCTGGGCCGCCGACCCGCCTCGGAGCACCACCGCGTTGCCGCTCTTCAGCGCGAGCGCGGCGATGTCGACGGTGACGTTGGGCCGTGCCTCGTAGATGGCACCGACGACGCCGAAGGGGACACGGATCTGCGTGAGCTGCAGGCCGTTCGGCAGCCGCGAACCGCGCACGTGCTCACCGACCGGATCCGTCAGCCCGACCACGTGCTCCACCGCCGCGGCCAACGCCTCGATCCGGGCGGCATCGAGACGCAGGCGGTCCAGGAGCCCCGACGAGAGCCCGCCGTCCTCACCCGCCACGAGGTCCTCGTGGTTCGCGGCGACGATGGCGTCCGCCCCCGCACGGACCGCTGCTGCCACTGCACGCAGGGCCTCGTCCTTGACCGCGGTGGTGGCCGTCGCGAGTGCCGACGAGGCGTCGCGCGCTGCGACGAGCTTGTCGGAGAGGGAGGGAGCGGTGGCGGTCGACGACATGGTCCGATACTAGGTCGACCCCCCGTCCCGTGACGCTGCTCGCGTCACAGCTGTGGAGTGGACCGGGAGGCGCCGCGCCTGTGCCGGACTCCGCTCACGTCTCCGAGGGGTGCTCCCACCGACCCGGGCGCCGCGAGGCGCCGGCGTCCGTCCGGGACGGACCGGCTCCGCCGAGACGGTCCCGTACCGTGCGGCGTCTCGACGGGGTGACGGTGTCCCGCGTGGTGGGCGGCGTCTCGCGCACCCACGTCGTCCGGCGGGCCGACGTGGCGGGCCTGCCCCGCGCCTCCCGGCCGGCGGCCGACCTGTGCGGCAGTAGAACCGTGCCGCGGCAGACCCGTGCCGCGGCAGACCCGACCGACGGCAGACCCGTGCCGCGGCAGACCCGACCGACGGCAGGACCGTGCCGCGGCAGACCGGATCAGCCGCAGACCGTCAGCTGCGCGGCGCCGCGTGGAACCAGGTGCCGACGTGCTCCCCGGCGAGCGCGCGGTCGACCAACGAGGTCGCCGTCACGAGCACCGCGGTGCCCGCCTCGGCCGCCAGGCGGGCCGCGGCGACCTTCGTCCCGGCTCCCCCGGTGCCGACCCCGGCCTTGCCCACGGACCCGAAGGTCACCCCTGCGAGCTCGTCACCGAACGGGACTTCGTCGATGGGTCGGGCGTCCGGGTGCTCCGGGGGCCGCGTGTAGAGCGACTCGACGTCCGACAGCAGCACGAGGGCGTCGGCCCCGAGCAGGCGCGCGACGAGCGCCGCGAGCCGGTCGTTGTCGCCGAAGCGGATCTCGTGCGTGGCGACCGTGTCGTTCTCGTTCACGATGGGCAGCACCCGCAGGGCGAGCAGCCGGTCGACGGCACGCTGGGCGTTCACCCGGTGCGTCGGGTTCTGCAGGTCCCCAGCGGTGAGCAGGATCTGCGCCGCGACGATCCCGTGCCGGTCGAGCTCCTTCTGGTACCGGAACATGAGGACGTTCTGCCCGGTCGCAGCCGCCGCCTGCTGGGTGGCGAGGTCGTCCGGACGCCCCTCGAGCCCCAGGAAGGGGAAGCCCGTCGCGATGGCACCGGACGACACGAGGACGACCTCGGTCCCCCGCGCGTGTGCCGCGGCGAGGGCGTCGACGAGTGCCGCGATCTGGCCGGTGTTGGCGCCGCTCACCGAAGACGAGCCGACCTTGACCACGAGGCGACGCGCACGCGGCACGTCCTCCCGCCGGGTGACGGGGCCGAGGTCGGTGCGCGCGCTCGTGTCGGTCATGCCGTGGTCAGTCCTCGTCGGTGCGGGCGTCGTCGTCGGCCCACAGCCCGGAGACGCGCTCCTGCTCGAGCTCGGCGCGCGCGGCGGCCTTGGCGTCCATGCGCTCGAAGTACTCCTCGCGGCGCTCGTTGCGGGTCGGACGCGACGAACCACCGACGCGGGCGTCGGTGCCACGGGCGCTGGTGATGAGCTCGGCGGTCGACGTGAGCGTGGGCTCCCAGTCGAACACCATGCCGCCGTCGCCACCGATGACGACGGTGGAACCGGCGACGGCCCCGGCCTTGAACAGGCCGTCCTCGACGCCGAGCTTGGCGAGCCGGTCGGCCAGGTAGCCGATCGCCTCCTCGTTGGTGAAGTCGGTCTGCGTGACCCAACGCTCGGGCTTCGCGCCGCGGACCCGGTAGAAGCGGTGCTCCTCGCCACCCTCGGCGCGCACGGTGAAGGGCTTCTCGTCCACGGCCTTCGGGCGGAGGACGATGCGCTCCTGCTCGGGGGCGGCGGGACGGTCGGCCCGGGCCTGCTCGACGACCTCGGCCAGCGCGAAGGTCAACTCGCGGAGGCCCTTGCGGGAGGCGGTCGAGATCGGGAAGACGCGGTACCCGCGTTCCTCGAGTTCCGCGGTGACGAACTCGGCGAGCTCGGCGGCCTCGGGCACGTCGACCTTGTTCAGGGCGACGAGCTGCGGGCGTTCGAGCAGCGGGGTCTGTCCCTCGGGAACCGGGTAGCGCTCGAGCTCGCCGAGGATGACGTCGAGGTCGGAGATCGGGTCGCGACCGGGGTCGAGCGTGGCGCAGTCGATCACGTGCAGCAGCGCCTCGCAGCGCTCGACGTGGCGCAGGAACTCGAGCCCGAGGCCCTTGCCCTCGGACGCGCCCTCGATCAGGCCGGGCACGTCGGCGACGGTGAAGCGGACCTCGCCCGACTCGACGACCCCGAGGTTCGGCGTCAGCGTCGTGAACGGGTAGTCGGCGATCTTCGGCTTCGCGGCCGAGATCGCGGCGATGAGCGAGGACTTGCCGGCGCTCGGGAAGCCGACCAGGGCGACGTCGGCGATCGTCTTCAGCTCGAGGCTGACGTCGCCGGTCCATCCCGGGGTGCCGAGCAGCGCGAAGCCCGGGGCCTTGCGCTTCGTGGTCGCGAGCGCGGCGTTGCCGAGACCGCCCTGGCCGCCGGGGGCGACGACGACGCGCATGCCCGGCTCGGTCATGTCGGCGAGGACCTCGCCGTCCTCGTCGTGCACGACGGTGCCGATCGGTACGGGGAGCTCGAGGGTCTCCCCGCTCACACCGCTGCGCATGTCGCCCATGCCCGGCTGGCCGTTGCGCGACGACCGGTGCGGCGAGCGGTGGTAGCCGAGCAGGGTCGTCACCTGCGGGTCGGCGACGAGGACGATGTCGCCGCCGTCGCCGCCGTTGCCGCCGTCGGGGCCGGCGAGGGGCTTGAACTTCTCACGGCGGACCGACACGCAGCCGTTGCCGCCGTTCCCCGCGGTGAGGTGCAGGGTCACGCGGTCGACAAAGGTCGCCATGGGTCCACTCCTAGGTGTTGCTGGTGTTGCACGAAAGAACGGGAGGAGCGGGCACGTGGCCCGCCCCTCCCGCAGAGTCTTGTCGTCGCTGGTGTTACGCGTTGACGATGTTGACGACCTTGCGGCCGCCCTTGGTGCCGAACTCGACCGAACCGGCCGAGAGGGCGAACAGCGTGTCGTCGCCACCGCGGCCGACGTTGGCGCCCGGGTGGAAGTGGGTGCCACGCTGGCGCAGGATGATCTCGCCGGCGTTGACGACCTCGCCACCGAAGCGCTTCACGCCGAGGCGCTGTGCGTTCGAGTCACGACCGTTGCGAGTGGAGCTCGCACCCTTCTTGTGTGCCATCTTCTACTCCCGCCTTACGCGATCGAGGTGATCTTGACGCGGGTCAGCTCAGCGCGGAAGCCCTGACGCTTCTTGTACCCGGTCTTGTTCTTGAACTTCTGGATGACGACCTTCGGACCACGGAGGTCCTCGAGCACCTGGGCGGTGACGGTCACGTTCGCGAGCTCGGAAGCCGCCGACGTGATCGTGTCACCGTCCACGAGGAGCACCGGGGCGAGGTCGATGTTGCCCTTGTCGTCGGCCTTGGCACGGTCGATCGTGAGGATCGTGCCGACCTCGACCTTCTCCTGACGGCCGCCGGCGCGCACTACTGCGTAAACCACGTGGAATTCCTTACGTACTCTGCTTGAGGGAAGTCTCGGGTGCCCACTTCTGCACGAGCGGCTCCCGGAGGCCGGGCCCGATCGGCGACGCAGGCAGAACGGCCCGCTGACACCAGGGATCGAGAATACTCGATCCCCCCGGGTCCGGTCAAACGGCGACACACGTACGATGGCTCGCGTGACCGTGTTGATCGACCCGCCGACGTGGCCCGCCCACGACACCGTCTGGTCGCACCTCGTCAGTGATGCATCCTACGACGAGCTCCACGCCTTCGCCGAACGGGCCGGGGTTCCGCGCCGTGCGTTCGACCACGACCACTACGACGTGCCGCGCTCCCGCTACGAGGAACTGGTCGCCGCCGGGGCGACGGCCGTCACCGGTCGCGAGCTCGTGCTCCGGCTCATCGCCAGCGGCCTGCGGGTCCCGCAGCGCGACAAGCGCGCGCACTGACCGCCCAGCGCGCGGACGGTCCGGACGGCAGGCGCACGGCCGGGAGGCACGGATCGCCTCCGATGCTCGTCACACCGCTCGGGGCGGGCGGCGTGGTCGCCGCGGTGCTGCTCGGCTCGGCCTCCCCGGCGCGGCAGGGCGCGGTCCGACCCCCGGTGCGAGATGTGGTCCGGGGACGACGCAGAGCGCGCGTGCCAGGGCGTGGGACGCTAGCGGGTCGGCGGAGCCCACCGATCGTCAGGACGCTGCCCTGCCTGCGGACCGCTCGGCTGCGCACCGTACGGGCGGCCCGCCTGCTGCGGCGCGGACGGTCCCGGGGCGGGCGGGAACGTCGACGGGGGCACGGCGTCCGCCGGCCGCACCGTGCCCGGCCGGCCGGCGTCCGAGCGCTGGCCGTTGCGCCCGCCGCGCGGACGACCGAGCCACAGCCAGGCCGCCGTCGCGGAACCGAGGAGCATCAGCGTGAAGGGCACGCCGTCCCGCAGCGGGCCGGTGACGACGTCGATCACGAGCCGCGCCCCGGAGCCCGTCCGCACGGCTGCGTACGCACCCGTGAACACCCCGACGAGCGCCAGGGCGATCGTGCCGCCGGCCCCGGCGAGCACTGCCCGCAGGAGCACGGTCGGCAGCGGACTGCGTCGGTCGATCGGCGTGAGGAACGCGAGCGCGAGGAACGCCCCTGCGTAGAACGGGAACGGCGATGCGAAGACCCCGGAGACGAAGCTGCCGATCAGGCTCGCGCCGGTGCCGTAGGTCGAGAAGGGGTGCACGACGAGGGACGTCCCGAGCAGCCCGAGGACCCCCGAGACGAACTCGACCAGCACGATCGACACCACGGCGATGAGCGCGCCGGTGGTGTTCGCGACGGAGGCGCCCGGTGCGAACGCGCGACGCGGGTCGGACGGTCGCCGGGGTCTCCGGGACGCGGCCCGGCCGAACGGCTGCTGCTGGCCGAACGGCTGCTGCTGGCCGAACGGCTGCTGCTGGCCGTACGGCTGCCCCGCGTACCCGGGGGCTCCGCTCGGCTGCCCGTCCGAGGGCGGTGCGGGCTGGGACCAGCCCGCACCGTAGTACCCACGGTCCTGCTGGCGACCTCGGGGGTCACCTGCGTCGGACACCTCAGTTCCCCACGATCACGGAACCGTCGTCCTGCGCGTCGTCACCCGTGGTCGCCGGCGCACTGATGCTCGGCGAGGACACGCGCCGCGAGCGCGACCGTCCCTGTCCCGGCTGCTTCGGCTCCGGGAGCGCCTGCAGCACGGAGTCGAGGAGCGACTCGGTGTCGTCGCGCACCGAGCGCGGCTCGCGCTTCGTCACCGCGACCGGGATGTCGAGGATCGCGACGGTGTTCTCGGTCGGGGTGACCGGAGCACTCGAGCTGACCCGACGACGGACCGGCGCGGCGGCCTTCACGGGCGCCGACTCCTCCGACGCCGTCACGGGCGCGGCCGGGGCCGCTTCCGGGGTGCTCGCGGCCGCCTCCGTGGCCGTCGACGCGGCTCCGGAGGGCCGGGCCTCGTCCGACGGCTGCGCGGCCGACACCTGCTCGTTCGATCCCTGCTGCTCGGTGGCGGGGCTGCCGGCACCGCGACCACCGCGACGGCGGCGGCGCTTCGAGCCGGAGCCCTGCTCGCCGTCACGACCCGAGCCGTCACGACCAGGAGCCTTCTGACCGGCGGTCTCGTCGGAGCCCTGCTCCGGTGCGGACGCGGGCGAACCGGCGGATGCGGGCGACCCGGCTGACGCCGGCGATCCGGCCGACTCGGGCGACGGGACCGACGCAGCACCGGCGCGCGGCGCGGCGACGCCGGTCACGCCTGCCGCCTCCTCGTGCGGCAGCGTGGACGCCGCGATGCGGGACAGCGCGTTCTTGACGTCCTCGGTGATCTGGTGCGCCTGCGAGGACTGTGCGTTGGAGCCGTTGCCCGAACCGCCGCCGTTGCTGCTCCCGCCGCCGTTGCCGTTGCCGTTGCCGTTGCCGCCGTTGTTGTTCGAGCCCGCGTTGCCGCGGCTCTTCCGACGGCTCTTGCCCTGCTGCTCGGCCGTGTTGTCGTTGACCTTCGCGTTGACCTCGTCGAGGGACTCGCGGAGCCCGACGCCGATCTTCTTGCGGGTCATCTGCACGAGGCCCAGCGAGGTCACCTCGGCGACCTGGTGCTTCGTGCGGTCACGGCTGAGGCACTCGACGAGACGCCGGAGCACGAGGTCGCGGTTCGACTCGAGGACCATGTCGATGAAGTCGATGACGATGATGCCGCCGATGTCGCGGAGGCGGAGCTGCCGCACGATCTCCTCGGCCGCCTCGAGGTTGTTCTTCGTGACGGTCTCCTCGAGGTTGCCGCCGGAACCGACGAACTTCCCCGTGTTGACGTCGACGACGGTCATGGCCTCGGTGCGGTCGATGACGAGCGAACCGCCCGACGGCAGCCAGACCTTGCGGTCCAGGGCCTTCTCGATCTGCTCGTTGAGGCGGTACTCCTCGAACGAGTCCGGGCCGTCGTAGACCTCGACGCGGTCCTTGAGGTCCGGTGCCACGGCGTCGAGGTACTCCTCGATCGTGCCGCGCGCCGCCTCGCCGTCGATGATGAGCTTCGTGAAGTCCTCGTTGAAGACGTCGCGGACGATCTTCACGAGCAGATCCGGCTCGGAGTGCAGCATGACCGGCGCGTGACCGTTCGCGACCTTCTTCTGGATCGCCTCCCACTGGCTGGTCAGGCGCTGGACGTCGCGCGTCAGCTGCTCCTCGGTGGCGCCCTCGGCAGCGGTGCGGACGATGACGCCCGCGTGCTCCGGCAGGACCTCCTTGAGGATCTTCTTGAGCCGCGCGCGCTCCGTGTCGGGCAGCTTGCGCGAGATGCCGTTCATCGAGCCGTTCGGCACGTACACCAGGTAGCGGCCGGGCAGCGAGATCTGCGAGGTGAGGCGGGCACCCTTGTGGCCGACCGGGTCCTTCGTGACCTGCACGAGCACCTTGTCGCCCGGCTTCAGGGCGGCTTCGATGCGGCGGCCGTGGTTGCCGGTGTCGACCGAGTTCCAGTCGACCTCGCCCGCGTAGAGCACGGCGTTCCGGCCGCGTCCGATGTCGACGAACGCCGCCTCCATCGAGGGGAGCACGTTCTGCACCTTGCCGAGGTAGACGTTGCCGATGAGCGAGACGTTGTGCGACTTCGTGACGTAGTGCTCCGCGAGGACGTTGTCCTCGAGCACGCCGATCTCGATCTTCGACGAGCTCGAGCGGACGATCATCTGGCGGTCGACGCTCTCGCGCCGAGCGAGGAACTCGTCCTCGGTGATGACGGTGCGTCGGCGACCGGCGTCACGACCGTCGCGGCGGCGCTGCTTCTTGGCCTCGAGTCGCGTCGACCCCTTGATGCGCTGCGGCTCGGTGATGAGCTCCGGCTCGCGGCGGCGCGGCTCCTGGTGGTCGCGCGGCTCACGGACGCCGCGCTCCTGACGGTCCGCGCTGCTCCCCCGACGGCGCGAGCGACGGCGTCCGCCGCCCTGCTCGTCGTCCTCGTCGTCGTCCTCGTGCTCGTCGCGGGCGGCACGCACCGGCAGGTCCAGCAGGACCGGGGCATGGAAGATGAGGCTCAGCGTGCTCGTGGCCTTCGGCACGAACGGCTCGTCGGCCTCCGGCGCAGACGTGAGCTCCGGCCGGGAGGCGGGGCTCCCCTCGCCGACGCCCGTCACCTCGGACGCGGGTGCGGCAACGACGCTGGGCTCCGGCGTGCTCGCACCGCCGTCGGGCGCGGCCGCGGTCTCGGCGGCCCCGGCGCCTGCGGGCTCGGCCGCCGTCGATGCGTCACCGGCGACGACGGGCTGGCTGCCGGTCACCGTCGAGACGTCCTGGGGTTCGGTGCTCGGGCTCGCGACCTGCTCCACGGCCACCTCGACCGGGGAGGACGGGGCGTCGGTCCCGGCGGGTGCGGCGCTCTCGTCCGAGGCGGGCGCGTCGTCCACCGGCACCTCGTCGACCGGCGCCTCGTCGACCGGTGCGTCGTCGGTCAGCGCGACCGACTCGACGTCCTGCGTGGTCTCGTCGACGTCACCACGGGCCTCCTGGCCGGTGGACCGGGCGCGACGGCTGCCGAACAGGCGGCCACGGCGCTTCGGTGCGACTTCTTCGTTGTTCGGGTTGTCGGTGTTCTGCTCCACCATGGATCTGGTGCACTCCTCGGCCCCACTCGCATCCTGACGGACGGCGGGAATTCTGTGGTTGTCACGGGCGGCGTCCACGCCCCCGCGTTCGTTGTCTTGCGACCGGTCCGCGGCACCCCGTCGTTCGGTCCGCAGCCGTTCCGTGTCGGGCACCCGGCCCGTCCGGCTCGGCATCGGAAGTGACGCGAGTCCCGGTCACGGCGCGCTCTCACCGCACCTGATCGTCCGGGCTGCTGCCCGGAAAGCTCTCTTCGCCGCACGGATGGCCGCGCGGCTGCTGTCATTGTCGCACGAGGTGCCAGGAAAGTACCGGAACGGGCATGCGATGATGACGCCGTGAGCACGAGTGCAACCACGCCCCGCCGCCCGATCGCGATGGCGGTCTTCCTCGTCGTCACCGGCGCGGTCGGCCTCTTCGCCGCGTTCAACCTCGTGCTCGACGAGTTCGCGAAGTACGAGAACCCGTCGAAGGCGCTCAGCTGCGACGTCAGCCCGTTCGTGAACTGCTCCCAGGTGATGACGAGCTGGCAGGGCTCGCTCTTCGGCTTCCCGAACCCGCTGCTCGGCGTCATGGGATTCGTCGCCCCGATCGCCGTGGGCGTCATGTTGCTCGCGGGGATGCGGAACGGCAACCGGTGGTTCTGGATCCTCTTCAACGCCGGGGTGTTCCTGGCGTGGGTCTTCGTCACCTGGCTCTTCACCCAGACCGTGTGGGTCATCGGGTACCTCTGCCCCTGGTGCATGCTCGTGTGGTCGGTGACGATCCCGATGTTCTGGATCTTCACCACCTGGAACGCTGCGCAGGGCCGCTTCGGCGCCGGGGTCCAGCGGGTCGGTCGCGCGCTGCTGCCCTACTCGTGGGCGCTCGTCCTGGCGAACTACGCGGTGATCGTGGTCTGCATCCTCATCGTCTTCCCTCGGGTGCTCACGACGCTCCCCTTCTGACGCCGCGGCGCCCCGGCCGCTGCGGAGTGCCCATCTCGGCCCACCGAGCGGGCCAGATCTGTCACCCTCGTCCGTCTCCGGCGACGGATCTTGCCCTCGCCCGAGAAGCCGACGGCATGTCCCGCCCGCTCGGTGCTCCCCCGCCGGCGGCTTCGCTCTGCCGGTGCGGCTTCCCGGACGGCGCCGGCTGCGGGCGTTCGTCCGAGCCGAGCGACACTGCGCCGCGCCCGGTCCTTCCCACGACACTTGTGATCCCGCGTGGGAACGGGCATCCCTGATGAGACCGATGCACCAGCTACGCCCGGTTCCGCTCGGTACGCCCGGATCGACGAGGCACCCGCACCAGTGCCCGCGCCCGCCGCGCCCGCGCCCGCCGCGCCCGCACCCACGCCGCGCCCGCGCGCACTCGCACCTGACCGGGAACGACGTCGGCCCCGCGCTCCCGGAGCGGGAGCGCGGGGCCGATCGTGGTCGAGCGGTTACTTCGCGGCGGCCTCGATGGTCGGCACGACGTCGGTGAGGGTGCTCACGCGCTTGCCGTCGACCAGGATCGTCGGCGTGCCGAAGCCCTGCGGGCCGGCGACCGCGGGGTCCGAGGTCACCTGGTTCGTGATCTTCGTCACCCAGCCCTTGTACGTCTCGTTCGACAGGCACTCGGACACGTCGGAACCGGTCGCCCCGCCGGCCTTCACCAGGTCGGCGATCTCGGCGTTGGTCAGGCCCTTCGTGCCCTCTTCCGGCTGCTTCTCGAAGAACTGCGTCTGCACGTCGAGGAACTTGTCCGGCGCGTAGTTCGCGACGCACATGGCGGCGTTCGCGGCACGGCTGGCGTACCGCGAGCCGAGGTAGCTGCGGTCGAGGATCGACACCGGGTGGATCTCGAGCGTCGCCTGGCCGTTCTTCACGAAGTCCGTGATCTGGTCGGCGTAGGCGGCCTCGAACTGCTTGCAGACCGGGCAGGCCCAGTCGACGTACTCGACGACCTTGACCTTGCCGTCGCTGTCCGCCGTGGCGACCGGCGACGGGGTGCCGTCCGCCGAGACCGCTCCGGTCGTGACGGGCGTGATCGTGCCGTCGCCTCCGGTGAACTGGATGCCGCCGGTCACCATGTTCTTCGGGCCGGCGGCCGAGGTGGTGCCGCCGCTGTTCACGTTCACCACGACGATCGCGATGATCGCCGCGACGGCCACGATGCCCAGGCCGATGCCGCCCTGCAGGAACCACTTGTTGCGGCGCTTGCGGCGCCTCTCGGCGTCGGCCCGCTGGCGGGCGATCTCACGCGCGTGCTGACGACGCTCGTTCTTGGTGGGACGGTCGTTGTTCGTCATCGCGTCTGTGCTCCGCTTCCGTCGATCAGGCGAACCAGAGGGCGAGCTCGCGTGCGGCCGACTCCGGGGAGTCCGAGCCGTGCACGAGGTTCTGCTGCACCTTCAGGCCCCAGTCGCGACCGAGGTCACCGCGGATGGTGCCCGGGGCGGCCGAGGTCGGGTCCGTGGTGCCGGCGAGCGAGCGGAAGCCCGCGATGACACCGTTGCCCGCGACGCGCACGGCGACGACCGGACCGGACTGCATGAACTCGACGAGCGGCTCGAAGAACGGCTTGCCCTGGTGCTCCTCGTAGTGGGAGTCGAGCAGCTCACGCGACGCCGTGACCATCTTGAGGTCGACGATCTCGTAGCCCTTGGTCTCGATGCGACGGAGGACCTCTCCGGTGAGCTGGCGGGCGACGCCGTCGGGCTTGACGAGGACGAGGGTCTCTTCGAGATCGGACACGCAGTTCTCCTGTGGTTCGGTGGTGGTCAGTCCTCGGCCTGAGCGGCCCGGAACGCGGCGTTCTGCCGGTCGAGCTGACCGCCCTTGACGAAGCAGAACACCCACAGCGCCAGGAACACCGCGCCGACCGCGAACATGAACGGTTCGATGAACCCGGTGGCGAGGATGGCCGCCTGCAGCAGCCACCCGAACCATACACCGGCCGGCTTGCCCGTCAGGCGTGAGGCAGCTGCGAGGACGATGATCGCCAGGATGCCCCCGCCGAACGCCGCGAGGGGCGGCAGCGTGCCCTTCCCGTAGACGACGAGCATCGGGAAGAAGAACATGACCGCTTCGAGTCCGAGCGTGATCGACAGCAGGCTCTCGCGGGCGCCGCGCTGCGGACGCGGCTTCCGCACGCGCGGCTGGCGGCCCGGTCGGGAGGCGCGTGGTGCGTCCGTCACTCGGCACCGCCTTCCGCGTGGACCAGGTCCATGACCTTGCCCACCATCACGATGGAGCCGGCGACGAGCACGAGGGCGTCCTCTGCGTCCGCCTCGTCCGCGAGGTCACGGGCCTCCTGCAGTGCCTGCTCGAGCGAGGGCTCGACGACCACGCGGTCCTCGCCGACCTCGGCGACGACGATGCGGGCGAACGCGTCGGCGTCGAGGGCGCGGTCCCCCGGTGGCTGCGTGACGACGAACGTCTGCACGGTGTCCTTCAGCGCACGGACGAAGCCGCGGGCGTCCTTGTCGCCGAGGATCCCGACCACGCCGACGACGTGCTCGGACGGGAACGCGACCGGCAGCGCCTCGGCCAGGGCGCGCGCTCCGTGCGGGTTGTGCGCGGCGTCGACCACGACGGTCGGCTCCTGCGCGATCGGCTGCAGGCGTCCGGGACTCGTCGCAGCGGCGAGACCCTCGGACAGGACGTCCTCGTCGAGGGCCTGCGACCCGCGTCCGAGGAACGACTCGACCGCGGCGATCGCGACGGCGGCGTTGTGCGCCTGGTGCTGGCCGAAGAGCGGCACGAACAGGTCGTCGTAGCGCCCGGCGATGCCCTGCACGGTGACGAGCTGGCCGCCGACGGCCGGGGTGTCCGACACGACGGAGAACCCGGTGCCCTCGACCGCGAGCGTCGACTCGGTGAGTTCCGCAGCGCGCTCGAGCTCGGCGAGGGCCTCGGGCGTCTGCGCGCTCGACACCACCGACGAGGACGGCTTGATGATGCCGGACTTGGTCCGGGCGATCTCGGCGACGGTCGACCCGAGCTGCTTGGCGTGGTCGATCGCGACGGGGGTGATCACCTGCACCTGGCTCTGCACGACGTTGGTGGAGTCCCACTCGCCGCCCATGCCGACCTCGATGACGGCGACGTCCACCGGCGCCTCGGCGAAGCACGCCAGCGCGAGGACGGTCAGCGCCTCGAAGAAGGTCAGCGGCTGCTCACCCTTGGCGGTGAGCTCCTGGTCCGTCATCTCGAGGATCGGGGTGATGTCGTCCCAGTTCTCGACGAAGCGGTCCGCCGCGATCGGCTCGCCGTCGATGACGATGCGCTCCCGGATCGACACCAGGTGCGGGCTCGTCATCAGGCCGGTGCGGAGTCCGTGCGCGCGGACGATGCTCTCGGTCATGCGCGCGGTCGACGTCTTGCCGTTCGTGCCGGTGACGTGGATGACCGGGTAGGCCAGGTGCGGGTCGCCGAGGAGCTCGACCGCGCGACGGGTGGCGGTCAGCCGGCGCTCGGGCGCCTGCTCGCCGATGCGGGCGTAGAGCGCCGCCTCGACCCGGCGGACCTCGTCGTCGTCCCCGCCGTACGGCAGGGCCTCGGTCGGGGCCTGGTCGCCGGACGGCCCGACCGGGATGCGGACCCCGGCCGTGTCGTCGAGCGGACCGAGGTCCTCGATGCCGTCGTGGTCGTCGTACTGCTCGCTGTCGCTCATGCGCGTGCCACCTCCACGGACACCTTCGCACCGTCGCCGACGTCCGAGCCCTCGCCGGGAGCGAACGTCGTCGTGGTCACCTCGACGCTCGTCGCCAGGGTCTCCCCCGCGATCAGCTGCTCGTGCGTGCGGACGGCGCCCTCAGCGTCGTCGGACACCCGGAGCGTCAGGGCGATCCGGTCGCTGACGTCGAGGTCGGCGTCACGGCGGGCCTGCTGCACGGCGCGCACGACGTCACGGGCGAGCCCCTCGGCCTCGAGCTCCGGGGTCGTGACGGTGTCGAGCACCGCGAAGCCGCCGCCGTCGAGGAACGCCACCGCGACGGAGTCGTCCGCCACGGTGAGGTCGAGCGTGTACTCGCCCTCGACGAGGTCGACACCGCCGACGGTCACGCCGGACTCGGTCGCGACCCAGTCGCCCTTCTTGGCGGCCGGGATCACCTGCTGCACCTGCCCGCCGATGCGCGGACCGGCGGCACGGGCGTTGACGGTGAGCTTGCGCTCGATGCCGTAGCGGCCGAGCGAGGACTCCTCCTGCTGCTCGAGCACGACCTGCTTGACGTTGAGCTCGTCGCGGAGGATGTCCGCGAACGGCTCGATCGCGGCGGGGTCCGGCACGACGAGCGTCAGCGTCGCGAGCGGCAGCCGGACGCGCTTGCCGGTGGCCTTGCGGAGCGCGAGGCCCTTCGACGCGACGTCGCGCACGCGGTCCATCGCGGCGACGAGGGCGTCGTCCGCGGGGAACTCGTCGGCGTCCGGGAAGTCCTGCAGGTGCACGCTGCGCCCGCCGGTGAGACCCTTCCAGACCTCCTCGGTGACGAGCGGTGCGAGCGGTGCGGCGACGCGGGTGAGCGTCTCGAGCACGGTGTACAGCGTGTCGAACGCCGCTCGGGCATCGGGCGAGGACTCCGCGCCGAGCCAGAACTTGTCGCGCGACCGACGGACGTACCAGTTCGTCAGCACGTCGGCGAAGTCCCGCACGGCCTGCGCGGCGAGCGGGGTGTCGAGCGCGTCGAGGTGCGTCGTGACGTCCTCGACGAGCACGCGGGTCTTCGCGAGCAGGTAGCGGTCGAGCACGTCGGTGCTGTCGGCGCGACGGGTGGCCTGGTAGCCGCTCTCCCCCGACGCGTTGGCGTAGAGGGTGAAGAAGTAGTACGTCGACCACAGCGGCAGCAGGAACTCGCGGACGCCCTGGCGGATGCCCTCCTCGGTCACGACGAGGTTGCCGCCGCGGATCACCGACGACGACATGAGGAACCAGCGCATGGCGTCGGCGCCGTCGCGGTCGAACACCTCGGAGACGTCCGGGTAGTTCCGCAGGCTCTTCGACATCTTCTGGCCGTCCGAGCCGAGCACGATGCCGTGGCTGATGACGTTCCGGAACGCCGGGCGGTCGAACAGCGCGGTGGACAGCGCGTGCATGACGTAGAACCAGCCGCGGGTCTGCCCGATGTACTCGACGATGAAGTCCGCAGGGCTGTGCTCCTCGAACCACTCGCGGTTCTCGAACGGGTAGTGCACCTGGGCGTACGGCATCGAGCCGGAGTCGAACCAGACGTCGAACACGTCCGAGATGCGGCGCATGGTTGACTGCCCGGTCGGGTCGTCGGGGTTCGGGCGCGTCAGCTCGTCGATGAACGGACGGTGCAGGTCGACCTCGCCGTCGGCGTTCGTCGGCAGGCGGCCGAAGTCACGCTCGAGCTCCTCGAGCGAGCCGTAGACGTCCTGACGCGGGTACGCCGGGTCGTCGGACACCCACACCGGGATCGGGGTGCCGAAGTAGCGGTTGCGGGAGACCGACCAGTCGATCGCGTTGCCGACCCACTTGCCGAACTGGCCGTCCTTGACGTTGTCCGGCACCCAGTTGATGTCCTGGTTGAGCTCGCCCATGCGGTCGCGGAACTCGGTGACGCGGACGAACCACGACGAGACCGCCTTGTAGATGAGCGGCTTGCGGCAGCGCCAGCAGTGCGGGTAGCTGTGCTCGTAGGACGCCTGGCGGAGGAGCCGGCCCGACTCGCGCACGGCCTTCGTCAGCGGCTTGTTGGCGTCGGACCAGAGCATGCCGGCCACGTCGCCGAACTGCGTCGTGAAGAGACCGCCCTCGTCGAGGGACAGCACGACCGGGATGCCGGCGGCCGCGCAGACCTCCTGGTCTTCGGCACCGTACGCCGGGGCCTGGTGCACGATGCCCGTGCCCTCGCCCGTCTCGACGTACTCGGCGACGAGGATGCGCCACGCGTGCTCGTAGCCCTCGGCGTCCGCGAGGAAGTCGAACAGGCGCTCGTACGCGACACCGTCGAGCTCGGCGCCGGCGACCGTGCGGAGCACGGCGGCGAGCGCGTCGTCGGCCGACTCGTAGCCGAGGTCCTTCGCGTGGGCGGCCACGGTGTCCGCGGCGAGCAGGTAGCGAGCCGAGCCGGCGTCGCCACCGTCAGCCGCGCCTCCCGGCCCGGCCGGCACGACCGCGTAGGCGATCTCCGGACCGACCGCGAGCGCCGCGTTCGTCGGCAGCGTCCACGGGGTCGTCGTCCAGGCGAGCGCACGGACGCCCTCGAGCCCGAGCTCGGCGGCGCGGGCGCCCTGCAGCGGGAAGACGACCGTGACCGACTGGTCCTGGCGCATCTTGTAGACGTCGTCGTCCATGCGCAGCTCGTGGTTCGACAGCGGCGTCTGGTCGTTCCAGCAGTACGGCAGGACCCGGAAGCCCTCGTACGCCAGCCCCTTGTCCCAGAGCTGCTTCCACGCCCACAGCACGCTCTCCATGAAGGTGACGTCGAGCGTCTTGTAGTCGTCCTCGAAGTCGACCCAGCGCGCCTGACGGGTGACGTACGCCTGCCACTCGTCGGTGTACTGCAGCACGGACTTCTTGGCCGCCGCGTTGAACACGTCGACGCCCATGTCGTCGATCTCGTGCTTCTCGGTGATGCCGAGCTGGCGCATGGCCTCGAGCTCGGCGGGCAGCCCGTGGGTGTCCCACCCGAACCGGCGGTGCACCTGCTTGCCGCGCATGGTCTGGTAGCGCGGGAAGACGTCCTTCGCGTACCCGGTCAGCAGGTGGCCGTAGTGCGGCAGGCCGTTCGCGAAGGGCGGGCCGTCGTAGAACGTCCACTCGGTGCAGCCCTCGCGCTGGTCGATCGACGCCTGGAAGGTGTCGTCGCCCTTCCAGAAGGCGAGGATCCCCTGCTCGACGGCGGGGAAGGACGGGGACGGCGTGACGCCGTCGGCATCGGAGTTGAGCGGGTAGCGCACCTGGGGGCTCCTGTGGGTCGGTTCGTCTCCACGAGGACGGAGTGTGCTCCGCGGTACCACCTCGCTTGCCGGACGCTGCTCGCGCTGCGACCGACCGCTCGTTCGCCGGATGGGGTGCGGTCCGGTCCGCCCGGGTCTACTGACGGCGGTGGTGCTGCCGCGTTCTTCCGGAGGCTCCCCGGTGATGGCCGGATCGCTGCCTGGTGGGGACGAGTCTACAAGAGTCGGAGCATGCTGGAGCGATGCCCTCGTCCGAGAAGCAGGACCGTCCGGAGTCCCTGCTCACCGTCGTCATCGCGTTCGCCGCCAACCTGCTCGTCGCCGTCGCCAAGACCATCGCCTCGCTGATCTCGGGGTCAGCATCGATGACGGCCGAGGCCGCGCACTCCTGGGCCGACACCGGCAACGAGGTCTTCCTGCTCGTGGCCGAGCGGCGTGGCGCGAAGCAGCGTGACCGGAAGCACCCGCTCGGGTACGGCCGCGAGACCTACATCTGGTCGATGTTCGCCGCCTTCGGCCTGTTCACCGCCGGTGCCGTCGTGTCGATCTGGCATCACCGAACTCGGTGAGACCGGTCCCGCGGAGGACGTCGTCCTGAACTACGTCGTGCTCGGGATCGCGTTCGTGCTCGAGGGCACGAGCTTCCTGCAGGCGTACCGCCAGGCGCACGGTGCGGCGACGAAGCGTCGCGTGCCCGTGCTCCGGCACGTGCTGCAGTCGTCGAACCCCACGCTCCGCGCCGTCTTCGCCGAGGACGCCGCGGCCCTGGTCGGGCTCGTCATCGCGTTCCTCGGTGTGCTCCTGCACCAGCTCACGGGGCTCGCGGTGTTCGACGCCGTCGGGTCCATCGCGGTCGGACTCCTGCTCGGCGTCGTCGCGATCGTGCTCATCGAGCGCAACCGCCGGTTCCTCGTCGGCGAGGCCACCTCGCCCGAGCTCGAGGACGCCGTCCTCACCGAGCTGCTCCGCCGCGACGAGGTCGAGCGGGTGACCTACCTGCACCTCGAGTTCGTCGGGCCGTCCCGCGTGTTCCTCGTGGCCGCCGTCGACCTGACCGGCAACGAGCTCGAGGACCACGTCGCGGTGCGGCTCCGCCGGGTCGAGGCCTCGCTCGAGGAGAGCCAGTACATCGAGGAGGCCGTCCTCACCCTGAGCATCCCGGGTGACGCGTCGCTCGCGGCGCGAGGGGACGGCGAGGTGCCGGGGATCGTGCGCGACGGCACGGTCGAGGACGTCGCGGCCGGCGGCGCGGGGACCCTGCGGACGGAGTAGCGGCGAGTGGCCGGTCAGCGGGCGTCGAGCCCGGCGGCCACGGGCGTGAGCGCCGCGGCGACGTACTCGACGAGCGACCGGCGCCCGACACCGTCCGCCACCCAGACCCCGAACGCAGCGGCGGCTGCCCCGAGCAGCGCACCGGACACGGTCTGCGGCCAGAGCGACGTCGGGTGCTCCCCCGTCCGGGCCCCGACGAACGCCGAGACCGCCCCGTGCTGCGCCATCACCCGAGCAGCGACGCTCGCGACGAGTTCCGTCCCGATGTCCATGACCTCGGCCTGCGCGATCGCCCACGGCACCCGCTCCGGGTCGTGCGCGCGGGCGGCGGCGACCAGGGCCTCCTCGACGGCCCGCACCGGGCTCGGCTCCGTGGACGCAGCGAGGAACGCGGGGATGTCGGCGACCGCGGCATCGAGCTCGAGCCAGAGCACGTCGGACTTCGCGCCGAAGTAGTTGAAGAAGGTGGCCCGGCTCACCCCCGCCCGCGCGGCGATGTGGTCCACGGTCGTCCGCGCGTACCCCTGCTCGAGGAACAGCTCGGCGGCCGCGTCGGCGAGGACCTCGGCGCTCGAGCGTCGGGGGCGGCCACCGCGGCGCATCGTCTCGTCCATGTCGCCAGTAAACCGCTAGACTCGGTCAGCCATGATCTTGGACCGAGTACAACAAACCCGAACCCGCGCGCAGCGCACCCTCGCCGGCGCTGCGGGAGCCACCGCGGTCCTGCTGGCCCTGACCGCCTGCACCGGCGGCGGGACGGCCACGTCCGACAGCACGCCGGTCAGCGGCGGCACGCTCACCTACGCCTCCGGTGACGCCGAGCCGACCTGCCTCGACCCGCACGTCGGTGGCAACTACCCGCAGGCGCTGCTGTCGACGCAGTACATCGAGATGCTGACCGGGCTCGACCGGGAGGGGCAGCCGACGCCGGCGCTCGCGACGGGGTGGACGACGAGCGACGACGGGCAGACACTGACGCTCGACCTCCGCAAGGACGTGACGTTCTCCGACGGCACTCCGTTCGACGCGGACGCGGTCGTCGCGAACATCCAGCACGTGCAGGACCCGGCGACGGCATCGAGCACGGGCTACCTCGCACTGCAGTCGATCACGAAGGCCACCGCCACCGACGAGCACACCGTCACGCTCACCCTGAGCCGTCCGGACAGCGCGCTGCTCGAGTCCTTCTCGCAGCCCTGGGTCGGCATGGAGTCACCGAAGGCCCTGCAGCGCCCGCAGGCGACGAACTGCGCCTCCCCCGTCGGCACCGGCCCGTTCACCGTGACGAAGTGGCAGCGCGGCGATCGCATCACGCTGACGAAGAACGACGACCACACGCCGCTCTCCGGCTCGACGAAGCCTCGCCTCGACGGCATCACGTGGCGCTTCCTGCCCGACTCCACCTCGCGCTACGCGGCACTGCAGGCCGGTCAGGTCGACGTCATCGACAACGCCCAGCCCGACCAGTTGGAGAGCGCGTCCACGAAGGGCGCGATCCGCGACCTCGACGCCCCGCGGCCCGGCGCCTCGAACCGCCTCGAGCTGAACTCCGGGCACGGCGTCTTCCGCGACGAGGCCGTCCGCAAGGCGTTCATCGCCGGCGCCGAGATCGACCCGGGCCTGCAGAGCCTGTTCCTCGGCACCGCGAAGCGCTCGTACTCGGTGCTGTCCAGCGTCGAGCCCGACGGGTACTCCGACCCCGCGCTGTTCGAGTACTCCCCGAGCACGGCGAAGCGCCTGCTCGACCGGGCCGGCTGGAAGGTCGGCAGCGACGGGGTCCGCGAGAAGGACGGGCAGCGCCTCACCGTCACGTTCCCGGTCTCGACGAACCAGTCCGTGCCGGCCGAGCGCAGTCTGTTCCAGCAGGTCCAGGCCTCCGAGAAGGCCGTCGGGTTCGACGTCCGGCTCGAGGAGCTCGACCTGTCCAGCTGGTACGCCGCCCTGGCCGCGAACGAGTACGACGTCGTCAGCGCGCCGTACACGAAGGTCGGCCCGGACGTCCTCCGCATCCTGTACGACAGCGCGAGCATCGAGCCCGCACCGTCCGGCTACTTCGCGAACCTCGCCCAGCTCGACGACCCGACGGTGGACGACCTCCTCCGCCGTGCCGCCCGCACGAGCGACGCCGACGAACGCGGGACCCTGTACCGCCAGGCGCAGCAGCGGATCCTGGCGAGCGGGACGGTCCTGCCGCTGTACGACCAGCAGAACCACTTCCTGTACCGCTCGGCCGTCCACGGCATCGAGACCACCTCGGTCTCCACGCCCTGGTTCGGCACCGCGTGGATCGCACGCTGACGGGCGGGCTGGCCGGGAGGCGCCCCCTACGTCCGTCCCGCGAGCTCCGCGCCACCGGCTGGTCGGCATGGGTCCGGTGGGGCCTCCGCCGACTGGCCGGCGGCATCGGCGTGCTCTGGGCGGTCGCCACGATCGTCTTCGTCGCGATCCGGTTGATCCCCGGTGACCCGGCACTCGCGATCCTCGGCGGGCCGGGGTCGCAGGCCTCGGCCGAGGCGGTCGACGCCGTGCGGCGGGAGTACGGGCTCGACCGTCCGGTGCTGGTGCAGTACGCGGTGTTCCTCGGGCGCCTGGTGACCGGGCACCTCGGCGACTCGTACGCGTTCCGCACCCCGGTGTCGACGCTGCTCGCGCAGCAGCTGCCGGTGACGCTGACGCTCGCCGTCGCCGGGCTCGTCGTGGCGTGGGTCCTGGCGATCGGCGCCGCCTGGTGGTCGACGCAGCGCGGACGGATCGCCGCCGCGCTGACGGGCGCGATCACCGTGACGGCGAGCGTCGTCCCGCACTTCTGGCTCGGCAGCGTGCTCATCGTGGTCTTCGCCAGCGCGCTCGGGTGGGTACCGGCGGTGTCGGACGGCAGTCTGCGCGGGTGGGTCCTGCCCGTGCTCACCGTCGCCGTCCCGGTCGCCGGGTACCTGGCCGAGACGGTCCGCGACGGCGTCGTCGACGCCCAGCGCTCCGCGTTCGCCCTCGCCGCCCGCGGCCGCGGGGAGTCCCGCGTCGGACTCTTCGGCCGTCACCTGCTCCGGCACGCGGCGCTCCCCGGCATCGCACTGTCCGCCTGGGCCTTCGGCTCGCTGGTCTCCGGCGCCGTGGTCGTCGAGTCGGTCTTCGCGCTGCCCGGGATCGGGCGCGCCCTGGTCACCGCGGTCACCCAGCGGGACATGCCGCTCGTGGCCGGGATCGCCCTCGTGTCCGCCGCGGCCTACGTCGTCGTGCTGGCGGTCGCTGACCTGGTCGAGCGGGCGGTGGACCCGCGGACCCGCGACCCACACGCGCCCGTCCGGGCAGGGCGAGTGCGCGTGCGCACGCAGCACGGGGCGGGCACGCGGTGAGCGGGGTGCTGGACCCGGGCCTCCAGGCTGGTGCGTCCGAACGACGGACCCGACGGTCCGAGCGGTTCCGTGGGGGGACGCTCGGCCCGGCGGGCACGGTCGCGGCGGTCGTCGTCGCGGTGGCGGTCGTGGCCGCGGTGTGGCCGTCGCTGCTCGGCGGCGGCGACCCCCTCGCGGTGCACCCGACCGACGCGCTGACGCCACCCGGAGCGGCGCACCCGTTCGGCACCGACGAGTCCGGGCGTGACGTGCTCGCGCGCGTGGTCGCGGGGACGCGGGCCTCGCTCCTGGTCGGGGTCGCGGCGACGCTCGTCGGCGGCCTCACCGGGATCCTGCTCGGCACGCTCGCCGGCCTCGGCGGTCGTGTCGTGGACGCGGTCGTCGGTCGGGTCACCGAGGTGGCGTTCGCGCTGCCGCTCCTGCTCGTCGCGCTCGTCGTCATCGCAGTCACCGGGCCCGGACCGGTACCGGCGACCCTGGCGGTGGGGTTCGCGACGGCGCCCGGGTACGCGCGGATCGTCCGGGCCCTGGTGCGGAGCGCCCGGTCGTCGCAGGTGGTCGAGACCGCCGTGCTGCAGGGCCGCTCCCCCGGCCGGATCCTCTTCCGCCACGTCCTGCCCGCGGCGCTCTGGCCCGTCGTCGCCGTCGCCACGCTCGGGGTCGGACAGGCGGTCGTGTGGGCGTCGGCGCTCAGCTACCTCGGTGTCGGGACCCCGCCGCCCGCCCCGGAGTGGGGTGCGATGCTCGCGGACGGCCGCACCTACCTGCTGACGGCACCGTGGATGAGCACGTTCCCCGGCCTCGCGATCGTCGTGCTGGCGACCGCGGTGACGGTGCTCGGGCGCGCGCTGCGCCGGACGGGGGCCGCGCGGTGACGGGCGCGGAGCAGGAGCCCGGAGACGTTCCGGCGCTGGTCGGTGCCGCACTGCCCGTGGGGACGCGGGTGCTCGACGTCCGCGGACTCTCGGTGTCGATCGACGGCACGACGGTGGTGCACGACGTCGACCTCCACGTCGACGCCGGGGAGTGCGTCGCCCTGGTCGGGGCGTCCGGCTCCGGCAAGACGGTGACCGCACGGGCGGTGCTCGGGCTCTCCGCCGCGGGTGCCGCCGTCACCGCCGACCGCCTCGACCTCGTCGGCACCGATGCGCGTGGGCTCACCGAGCGGCGCTGGCGGCGGCTGCGCGGCAGGTCCGTCGGCTACGTCGGCCAGGAGGCCCTCGGTGCACTCGACCCCCTCCGACCGGTCGGCCGCGAGGTCGCCGACGCGCTGCGCCTGCACACCGACCTGCGGGCGGCGGAACGGGTGGACGCCGTGCGTGCAGCACTGACGGGCGTGGGACTCGACCCGGCGATGGCGACCGACGGCAGACGCTCCGGCACGCTCTCCGGCGGGATGCGGCAGCGTGCCCTGATCGCGGCGGCGACCGTGGCGTCCCCCGCGCTCGTGGTGGCGGACGAGCCGACGACCGCCCTCGACGCAGCCGTCGCCGTCACCGTGATGGGGCAGCTCCGGGCGGTGCAGGACCACGGTGCCGGGCTGCTCGTCATCACGCACGACCTCGGGCTCGTCGCCGGGTGGGCGGACCGGGTGCTCGTCGTCGACGACGGCACGGTGATCGAGCACGGACCGGTCGCCGCCGTCCTCGCCGCGCCGCAGCACCCGGTGACCGAGGCGCTGGTGCGGGCCGCTCGTGCGGGGGTGGACCGGGGCGCACGTCCCGCGCCCCTGACCGGTGCCGGGTCGTCCCCGGTCCTGGCGGGTGCCCGGCTGTCCCGCGCGTTCGACCGGGTCCCCGCCGTGCAGGACGTCTCGATCGCGGTCCGCCCGGGGCGGGTGACGGGCGTGATCGGTGCCTCCGGGTCGGGCAAGACGACGGTCGCGCGGATGCTGCTCGGGCTCGAGGCACCCGACGCCGGCGCCGTCACGCTCGACGGCGCCCCCTGGGTGCCGCTGCCCGAGCGCGACCGCCGCGGCCGTCGGCACCGGGTGGCCGCCGTCGTGCAGGACCCCGGGGCGACGTTCGACGAGCGGTGGAGCGTCGAACGGGTGCTCGCGGACGCGCTGACCGACGGGCGGCAGCGACGGGCGGTCGGTGCCATGTCGGAGCAGGTCGACGCGGCGCTCCGGCAGGTCGGACTCGACCCGGCGCTGCGGTCCCGTTCCCCCCGCACCCTGTCCGGCGGGCAGCGGCAGCGCCTGGCGATCGCGCGCGCACTGGCGACCTCGCCCGAGGTGGTCGTGCTCGACGAACCCGTGACGGCGCTCGACGCGACCGTGCAGGACGCGGTGCTCACGCTGCTCGAACGACTGCGCGACGAGACCGGCGTGGCGATGGTGTTCGTGTCGCACGACCTGCGTGCCGTCCGGCGGATGGCCGACGAGGTGCTCGTCGTCGACCAGGGGCGCGTTGTCGAGCAGGGCCCGGCGGACCGGGTGCTCGGCGCGCCGGATCACCCCGCGACCGCACGCCTGGTCGACGCCGCAGCGCGGCTCGCCCGGGGCGCCTGAGCCGCCGGCCTGCTGCACGCGGCGGCCCCGGCGCCGGACGTGACAGGAGGCACGGTGCGCGTCGCGACGGACGTGCACCGTGCCTCCCGGCCGGCAGCAGCGGCTACGAGCCCGCGGGCTCCTTGTCGGTGCCCGGCTTCGGGGTGTCACCCGAGATGATGGGGATCTCGCTCGTCGAGAAGTCCTTCGCCCAGTCGGACTGCGCGAGCTCCGAGGTCGGGTCGTTGTAGTCCTTGATGACGTCGGCGACCTCGTCCTCGTGCGCGACCGTCGGTCCGGAACCCATGAGCGGCGTCGAGGCGGTCTCCTTCGTGAAGTACACGGCCACCAGACCGATCACGGCCGCGAGCATGAGGTAGAAGGCCGGGATGTCCTCGGCCCACGACAGGCCGGCGTCCTTCGCACCCGCGATGAGCGCCTGCGTCGCGAGGGGCGTCGTGCCGCCGAACAGCGAGACGGACACGTTGAACGCGATCGCGAGCGCGCCGTAGCGGATGATCGTCGGGAACAGCGCGGGGAGCGTCGACGGCATGGTCGAGGTGAACGTGACGAGCACGAGGCCGAGGATCAGCAGGCCGAAGAAGACACCGGCGCCGGTGCCGGACTGGACGAGCTTGAGCGCCGGCCAGGACAGCACGATGAAGCCGATGCAGCCCGCGGCGAGCACGGGACGACGCCCGAACTTGTCGGACAGACGGCCGCCGAAGGTGATGACGACCATCATCAGGATCATCACGATGACGATCAGGATCAGGCCGAACGTGGCGTTCTGACCGAGGTTCGTCTCGAGGTAGGTCGGCATGTACGACAGCAGCATGTAGTCGGTCACGTTGAACACGAGGACCAGGCCGATGCAGATGAGGAGCGAGCGCCAGTTCTCGGCGAACAGCTTGAGGAACGGGGTCTTCTGCGACTCGCGCTCGGCGGCCTGCTCCTGCTGCTTCTGGAACGCGGGGGTCTCCTCGAGCTTCAGGCGGAGGTACAGACCGATGAGCCCGAGCGGGCCGGCGACGATGAACGGGATCCGCCAGCCCCAGCTGAGCAGGGCGTCCTCGGGCAGCGTGTACTGCAGGATCGTGACGATCGAGGCGCCGAGCACGTAGCCGGCCAGCGTCCCGAACTCGAGCCAGGACCCCATGAACCCGCGGCGCTTGTCGGGCGAGTACTCGGCGATGAAGGTCGCGGCACCGCCGTACTCGCCGCCGGTCGAGAAGCCCTGCACGAACCGGGCGACGAGGAGCAGCACGGGCGCCCAGAAGCCGATCGTCGCGTACGACGGGATGAGACCGATCATGAGCGTGCCGGCGGCCATCAGGATCATCGTCAGCGCGAGGACCTTCTGCCGACCGATCTTGTCGCCGATCGGGCCGAAGACGGCACCGCCGATCGGCCGCACGATGAACGCCGCGGCGAAGAACCCGAAGGTCGCGACGAGGTTCGACGTGGGGTCGCCCTCGGGCAGGAAGACCTTGGAGATCGTGACCGTCAGGTACGCGAAGATGCCGAAGTCGAACCACTCCATGGCGTTGCCGAGCGCGGCGGCGGCGACGGCACGCTTGAGCAGCGACTCCTCGACGACGGTGACGTCGTCCTCGGTCAGCTTGCGGCGTGCGCGCTTCGCGGCGGCCTTCGTGCGCAACGGCCGGTCGCCGTGCTGGTGGGCTTCGTTCGGTGCCAAGTTCGTTCCTCCGGTAGTGCTGTGTCTTGCCTTCGGGCATCCGGCGGAGAGCGACTGTGCAGTCCTCGCGAACACCGCGCTCGCCGGACAAACTCCGACAGCCTACCAGATGGAGCGCTCCGACGCGGTGGACCGCTACGATGTGGTCACCGCGGACTGTACTCGCGACACTCAGGCACCTCACCACGGACTCGGTGCCGCACACATCGATCGAAAGGCCCAGCCATGTCGAAGCCCATGCCCGAGAAGCCCACCGTCGACGGACTCGAGCAGGTCTGGGGCCCGGTCTGGGAGCAGGACGGCACCTACCGGTTCGACCGCGACAGCGCGACGAAGGACGCGGTGTACTCGATCGACACCCCGCCGCCGACCGCGTCGGGCTCGCTCCACATCGGCCACGTGTTCTCGTACACGCACACCGACCTCAAGGCCCGGTACGAGCGCATGCGCGGCAAGCACGTCTTCTACCCGATGGGCTGGGACGACAACGGCCTGCCGACCGAGCGCCGCGTGCAGAACTACTACGGCGTCCGCTGCGACCCGCAGCTCCCCTACGACCCGGCGTTCGTGCCGCCGTTCGAGGGCGGCGACGGCAAGTCGAGCAAGGCCGCCGACCAGGTCCCCGTCTCGCGCCGCAACTTCATCGAGCTCTGCGAGCGCCTGACGGTGCAGGACGAGCAGCAGTTCGAGCACCTCTTCCGCACCCTCGGCCTGTCGGTGGACTGGACGCAGTCGTACCGCACCATCGACGACACCTCGCGGGCGAGCGCGCAGCGCGCCTTCCTGCGGAACCTCGAGCGCGGGGAGGCCTACCAGGCCGACGCCCCGACCCTCTGGGACGTCACCTTCCGCACCGCGGTCGCCCAGGCCGAGCTCGAGGACAAGGAGATGCCCGGCGCGTACCACGGCCTGGCGTTCCACCGCACCGACGGTGGCGAGGACGTCGTCATCCAGACCACCCGCCCCGAACTCCTCCCGGCGTGCGTCGCCCTCGTCGCGCACCCGGACGACGAGCGGTTCCAGGACCTCTTCGGCACGACGGTCCGCTCCCCCCTGTTCGACGTCGAGGTCCCGGTGCTCGCGCACCACCTGGCGCAGCAGGACAAGGGCGCGGGCATCGCGATGGTCTGCACCTTCGGCGACACCACCGACGTGGTGTGGTGGCGCGAGCTGCAGCTGCCGAACCGCGCGATCATCGGCTTCGACGGCCGGGTGCGCTCGGAGCAGCCGGAGTGGATCGAGAGCGAGCAGGGCAGGGCGCTGTACGCCGAGATGGCGGGCAAGACCGTGTTCTCCGCGAAGAAGGTCGTGGTCGACGCCCTCACCGAGTCCGGCGAGCTGGTCGGCGACGTCAGGACGATCAACCACCCGGTGAAGTTCTTCGAGAAGGGCGACAAGCCGCTCGAGATCGTCTCGACCCGCCAGTGGTACATCGTCAACGGTGCGCGCGACGAGCAGCTCAAGGAGACCCTCCGGAAGCGTGGCGAGGAGATCGCCTTCCACCCGGACTTCATGCGCGTCCGCTACGACAACTGGGTCGGCGGCCTGTCCGGTGACTGGCTCATCTCGCGCCAGCGCTTCTTCGGCGTGCCGATCCCGGTCTGGTACCCGCTCGACGCCGACGGCAACCCGGTCTTCGACCAGCCGATCGTGCCGACCGAGGCCCAGCTGCCCGTCGACCCGGCCGCCGAGCCGGCGCCCGGGTACTCCGAGGACCAGCGCGGCGTCGCCGGCGGGTTCCAGGGCGAGCTCGACGTGATGGACACCTGGGCGACCTCGTCGCTCACGCCGCAGCTCGCCGGCAAGTGGGAGACCGACACCGAGCTGTACGACCTGGTGTACCCGTACGACGTCCGCCCGCAGGCGCAGGACATCATCCGCACCTGGCTCTTCACGACCGTCCTCCGCAGCCAGCTCGAAGCCGATGTCGCCCCGTGGAAGCACGCGAGCATCTCCGGCTTCATCGTCGACCCGGACCGCAAGAAGATGTCGAAGTCCAAGGGCAACGTCGTCACGCCGCTGGCGATCCTCGAGCAGCACGGCGCCGACGCGGTCCGCTACTGGGCGGCGTCGTCGAAGCTCGGCACCGACGCGGCGTTCGACCCGCAGAACCCGAAGCAGATCAAGGTCGGCCGCCGTCTGGCGATCAAGGTGCTCAACGCGGCGAAGTTCGTCTACGGCTTCGAGCTGCCGAGCGGCGCGACGAGCGTGACCGAGCCCCTCGACGTCGACGTGCTCGCCGAGCTCGGGTCCGTGATCGAGCAGGCCACCGCGGCCTTCGACGGCTTCGACCACGCCCGCGCGCTCGAGGTCACCGAGCGGTTCTTCTGGACCTTCTGCGACGACTACCTCGAGCTCGTCAAGGAGCGCGCCTACGGCACCGCGGCGGACGCGACGCACGAGACCCAGGCGAGCGCGGTCCTGGCGCTGCGTGCCGCGATCGACGCGCTGCTCCGCCTGCTGGCACCGTTCCTCCCGTTCGCGACCGAGGAGGTGTGGGCCTGGACGCACGACACCAGCGTGCACCGCGCGTCGTGGCCGACCGTCGCCGAGCTGCCCACGCAGGCCGAGCCGTCGGGCCTGCTGGCCGCGGTCGGGCAGGCGCTCATCGGCATCCGCGGCGCGAAGACCGCCGCCAAGGCATCGCAGAAGACCCCGGTCACGCGTGCCGTCGTCGCCGCACCGGCCGAGCAGCGGGCGCTCATCGAGCGCGCGGCGGTCGACCTGGCCGCCGTCGGCCGCATCGAGAACCTGTTGTTCACGGACGGCGAGGAGCTCGCGGTGACCGAGATCGAACTCGCCGAGCAGCAGGCGTAGCGTCGCCGTCGACGGGCCGGGCCGCGCGTGCGGTCCGGCCCGTCGTCGCAGGAGCGGACCGCAGCACGTACTGGAGGAACGGATGCAGTTGGGCACACGCTGGAACGTGGGTGGGCAGCCGCCCGAGCGACTCCCCGAGGCGGTGGTCGTCGCCGTGCGCGGGGTCGAGGAGGAGTTGGCCGCCGAGGCCGTGGACGCCTCGACCTGGCGGTGGACGCTCACGTTCCTCGAGGGCAAGCCCGTCGTCGAACTCGACGACGGCACGTCGATCCGCCTCGGACCGGAGGGGACCGCACAGGTCACGAACCCGGACGACGCGGCGGAAGAGGACTGACACCCGCCGGCACGGCAGGCCCGCGCGGACCGGTGCCCCGGTCCACGTCGTCGACGTGGTCCGGGGCACCGTGTGCACGGCGCGCCACCCAGGGTGCCCCATCGTCGGGGGATCAGGACCCGGCGTGTGCACCCCGGATGAGAACGATCGTTCTCGCCGGGCGCGTCCTACACTAGAGAACGTCCGTTCCCACGGCAAGGGGGAACGGCGGACACACAGGGAAGGGGACCGTCGTGGCCACACCGAGCAGCACCGTCGACCCGGAGACCCGGGCGCGGATCGTCGACGTCGCCGACGGACTCTTCTACGCGCGTGGCTTCCAGTCGGTGGGCATGGACGAGATCCGGACCGGGGCGGGCGTCTCGTTGAAGAAGCTCTACGCGGCCTTCCCCGGCAAGGACCAGCTCGTCGCCGCGGTGCTCGGCGGCCGTCACGAGTACTGGGAGCACGGCATCGAGCAGGCCGTCGCCGCGGCCGACACCCCGCGTGACCGGCTGCTCGCGATGTACGACTTCCTCGAGCAGTGGTTCGGCGACGACACCTTCCGCGGCTGCGGCTTCATCAACGCCTTCGGTGAGCTCGGGGCGACCTCCCCGGCCGTCGCCGAGATCGCACGCGAGCACAAGGACTCCTTCCAGCGGTACGTCGCCGGCCTCGCCGCGGCGGCGGTGCCGGACGTGGCCGCGGCCGAGGAGCTCGCCGCGCAGCTCGCGCTGCTCGCGGAGGGGGCACAGACCACGGCCGCGATCGCCGGGACGCCGGAGGCGGCACGGCACGCGCGCCGGGCCGCGGAGGTCCTCATCGACGCTGCCACGACCCGTCGGGCCTGACCGGCCCGGCGACCGGGCCGGACCGTAGGGTGGGGCCATGGACACCCCGTTCGACCAGCCGAGCACCCTCCCCTACGCCCTGCCGCCGTTCGACGACGTCCGGCTCGAGCACTTCCGCCCCGCGTTCGACGCCGGGACGGCCGAGCAGCGCGCCGAGGTCGAGGCGATCGCCACCGACCCGGACGCCCCGACGTTCGAGAACACGCTCGTCGCGCTCGAACGGACCGGGCAGCTACTGACCCGGGTCTCGCACGTCTTCTTCACGCTGTCGTCCGCCGACTCGACGCCCGAGCTGCACGACCTCGAAGCCGAGGTGTCGCCGCTCCTCGCCGCGCACCGCGACGCGATCACGCTCGACGCGCGCCTGTACGCGCGGGTCGGTGCGGTGCGGTCCTCGCTCAGCGAGCGCGCGGACCTGTCCGACGAGGACCGTCGGCTCGTCGAGCGGGTCCACACCGAGATGACCCTCGCCGGGGCCGGCCTCGACGACGACGGCAAGGAGCGCCTCACCGCGATCAACCAGGAGCTGTCGACGCTCACCACCACCTTCGAGCGCAACCTGCTCGAGGACACCAACGACCTCGCCGTGCACGTCACCGACGAGGACGAGCTCGACGGGCTGGACGACGGCGCCAAGTCCGCCGCCGCATCGGCCGCGGCCGACCGGGGGCTCGACGGCTGGCTCGTCACCCTGCCGCTCTACACCGGGCACCCGTGGCTCGGATCGCTGACCGACCGTGGCCTGCGCGAACGGATCATGCGCGCCTCACGATCGCGTGGACGTCGTGGGAACGCGCACGACAACCGCGAGGTGCTGCTGCGCATCGTGCGGCTGCGCGCCGAACGCGCCGAGCTCCTCGGCTTCCCGAACCACGCCGCCGTCGTCACCGCCGACGAGACCGCCGGGTCCCCCGAGGCCGTCGACGGGCTGCTCTCCTCACTCGTCCCGGCCGCCGCTGCCAATGCCGAGGACGAGCGCGCCGTGCGCTCGCGCACCGTCGGCTTCGACGTCGAGGCGTGGGACTGGGCGTACGCCACCGAGATCCTCCGCGGTGCGCAGTTCGCCGCCGACAGCTCGGCCCTGCGCCCGTACTTCGAGGCCGACCGGGTGCTGCGCGACGGGGTCTTCCACGCCGCGAACGCCCTGTACGGGCTGACGTTCACCGAGCGCCCGGACCTGCACGGCTACAACGACGAGGTCCGGGTCTTCGAGGTCCGCGGCGACTCCGGCGAGGAGGTCGGGCTCTACCTGCTCGACCTGTACACGCGGGACGGCAAGCGCGGCGGCGCCTGGATGAACCCGGTCGTCGAGCAGTCGCACCTGCTCGGCACGCTGCCGGTCGTGGTGAACAACCTCAACGTCGCCAAGCCGGCCGCCGGCTCCCCCACCCTGCTGGTCCAGGACGAGGTGGAGACGCTCTTCCACGAGTTCGGACACGCGCTGCACGGACTCATCGCTCGGACGACGTACCCGCGGTTCTCGGGCACGAACGTCGAGCGCGACTTCGTGGAGTTCCCGTCGCAGGTGAACGAGATGTGGGTGTCGTGGCCGTCGGTGCTCGCGAACTACGCGAGGCACCACGAGACCGGCGAGCCGCTGCCGCCGGAGCTCGTCCTCGGGCTGAGCGACTCCGCTGGCTTCAACGAGGGCTTCTCGACGACGGAGTACCTCGCCGCCGCGCTGCTCGACCAGGCGTGGCACCGGCTCTCCACCGCCGAGGCCGCTGCGGTGACCGACGTCGAGGCGTTCGAGCGCCAGGCCCTGGCCGATGCCGGCGTCGACGTCGAAGCGGTACCGCCGCGGTACTCGTCGACGTACTTCGCGCACACGTTCTCGGGAGGGTACGACGCCGGGTACTACGGCTACATCTGGTCCGAGGTGCTCGACGCCGACACCGTCGAGTGGTTCCGCGAGAACGGCGGCCTGTCGCGAGATGCCGGCCGTCGCTTCGCCACGATGCTGCTCGGGGTCGGTGGCGCGCAGGACCCGCTCGAGGCCTACCGCGCCTTCCGCGGGCGCGACGCCGAGGTCGGCCCGCTGCTGCGGCGCCGCGGGCTGGAGTAGGCAGCGTCCGCGCCGCAGCGTCCGCGCCGCAGCATCGAACCACGTTCCCGACATCGAACCAGGCGCGGACCCTGGTTCGATGTCGGATCCGTGGTTCGATCCCGTGCCCGACCCTCCACGACGCCGGTGCGCAGCGCGGGCAACGGGAACACGGCGACGGCCCGGTCCACTGGGACCGGGCCGTCAGCCTGCGCGCGTCGGACGCTACGCGGACTTCTCCGCGCGAGTCGCTCGCGGACGCGGCACGATCGTCGGCGCTGCGTTCTCGAGCACGGACTCGCGGGTGATCACCACACGGGCGACGTCGTCCTCCGACGGGACGTCGAACATGACCGGGCCGAGCACCTCTTCGAGGATCGCCCGGAGGCCACGGGCACCGGTCTGCCGCAGCACGGCGAGGTCGGCGATGGCCTCGAGCGCACCACGGTCGAACTCGAGCTCGACCCCGTCGATCGCGAACATCCGCTGGTACTGCTTCACGAGCGCGTTCTTCGGCTCGGTCAGGATCTGCATGAGCGCGGCCTGGTCGAGCTGCGACACCGTCGTCACGACCGGCAGACGGCCGATGAACTCCGGGATGAGGCCGAACTTGTGCAGGTCCTCGGGCAGGACGTCGGCGAACAGGTCCTGCTGATCGAGCGGGCTGTGCAGCGGAGCGCCGAAGCCGATGCCCCGCTTGCCGACCCGCGACGACACGATGTCCTCGAGCCCTGCGAACGCACCGGCCACGATGAACAGCACGTTCGTCGTGTCGATCTGGATGAACTCCTGGTGCGGGTGCTTCCGACCGCCCTGCGGCGGCACTGAGGCCGTGGTTCCCTCGAGGATCTTGAGCAGGGCCTGCTGCACACCCTCGCCCGAGACGTCGCGCGTGATCGACGGGTTCTCCGCCTTGCGGGCGATCTTGTCGACCTCGTCGATGTAGATGATGCCGGTCTCGGCGCGCTTGACGTCGTAGTCGGCGGCCTGGATGAGCTTGAGCAGGATGTTCTCGACGTCCTCGCCCACGTAGCCGGCCTCGGTCAGCGCGGTGGCGTCGGCGACGGCGAACGGCACGTTGAGCCGCTTCGCCAAGGTCTGCGCCAGGTAGGTCTTACCGCAGCCCGTCGGGCCGATGAGCAGGATGTTCGACTTCGCGATCTCGACGTCGTCGCGGTCCTCGGCAGCGGTGATCTGCCCCTGCGCACGGATGCGCTTGTAGTGGTTGTAGACGGCCACGGCCAGGGCGCGCTTCGCCGGGTCCTGCCCGATCACGTACTCCTGCAGGAAGTCGAAGATCTCGCGGGGCTTCGGCAGCTCGAAGTCGCCGCTCGTGGTGTCCTCGCCCGCTTCGGCGAGGCGCTCCTCGATGATCTCGTTGCACAGCTCGACGCACTCGTCGCAGATGTACACCCCCGGTCCGGCGATGAGCTGCTGGACCTGCTTCTGGCTCTTGCCGCAGAAGGAGCACTTCAGCAGGTCAGCGCTCTCCCCGATGCGTGCCATGTCGGTGCCCTCCTTGGATGACCGGTGCGGTTGACCGATGCAGGCTGGTGACCCGCCCGATGTGATCGACTCTAACCGCATCCGGTGACAGCCACCGCGACGCCGTCCGGCCTGTCCCCGCCCGTTCGCCCAGGGCGTGCACACCTGGTACCGTTACCCCTAGCCTCTACAAGTTGTAGAGAACCGGAAGGACCCCATGACGAAGCGCCTCGCCCTCCTCGGCACCGGAACCCTCGGCGTCACCGCCGCGATCGTCCTCGGCACCGCGGCGGCCGCCAGCGCACACGTCGAGGCCGACGTGACCTCGACCGCCGCGAACTCGTACACGACGGCGACCTTCTCGGTGCCGCACGGCTGCGACGGCTCCCCCACCACGAAGCTCGTCTTCCAGGTGCCCGAGTCCGTCGTCGAGGTCACCCCGACGGTCAACCCGAACTGGACGATCACGAAGGCCACCGAGCCCTACACCGCTCCGTCGAGCAGCACCGCGAGCGACGAGGAGTCCGAGGCCGGCGCCGAGCGCGTCACGAGCATCACGTACACGGCGAAGACCCCGCTCCCCGCGGACGAGCGCGACACCTTCTCGCTCTCGTTCTCGCTGCCGGACGGCAAGCCCGGTGACCGGGTCTCCTTCCCGGTGGTGCAGACCTGCGAGCAGGGATCGACCGACTGGGACCAGGTCCAGGAGAGCGGCGAGTCGGAGCCGGAGCACCCCGCCCCCTCGATCGTCCTGACCGCCAGCTCGTCGAGCGGTGACGACGACGACGCCACCACCGCGACCGCGAGCGACACCAGCAGCACGACGTCCGCGCAGCCCGACCTGGTCGGTCGCTTCCTCGGCCTCGGCGGCCTGGTGGTCGGAGCGGTCGGCCTGGTCGTCGCCGTCGCAGCCACCCGCCGTCGGGACGCCGCGAAGTGACCCGTCGCGCGTGTCCGACGGGCGGCCGCCGGTCCGGCACGTCCCGACGCCCGGTCTGGAGGCGCGTGGCCGCGACCGCCGCGACCCTCGCCGTCGCGGGCGGTGCGGTCCTCGGGCTCGCCGCCCCCGCCAGCGCGCACAACTACCTGGTGTCGTCGACCCCCGCGGTCGGTGGCACGCTCACGGAGCTCCCCGACCGCTTCGACATCACCACGAACGACCGCCTGCTGGCGATCGGCGGGTCCGACTCGGGCTTCGCCTTCCGGGTCATCGGCCCCGACGGGCGCTACCACGAGGACGGCTGCGTCTCCGTGGACGGCCCGTCGATGACCACGAAGGCCGCCCTCGGCGACTCCGGGAAGTACGAGGTCGAGTGGCAGATCGTCTCCGCCGACGGACACACCGTGTCCGACTCGTACGACTTCACGTGGAAGGCTCCGGCGGGCTTCTCCCCCGACCGCGGCACCGCGACACCGGCGACCTGCGCCGACGGTGGCGGGACCGGGTCGACCAGCGCACCCGACGCCGCAGCGGGTGACACCGACGGCGACTCGAGCGCCACGGACGCCCTGTTCATCGGCGCCGGCGGCATCGTCCTCGCCGGCGTCGTCGTGGCCGTCCTGCTGCTGCTCCGTCGCCGCCCCGCTGCCCCGGCAACCGACGACCACGACGAGGACTGACCGCCCCCGCCGGGAACCAGGTCCCGCGAGCCCCGCGCGCGCACTACGAAGGCCCCGCACCGATCGGTGCGGGGCCTTCGTCGTGCGGGGCACTACTTGACGAGCGCCGGCAGGTTCTTGCGGCTCGTGAGGACCTGGTCGATCAGGCCGTACTCGAGCGCCTCTTCGGCGGACATGATCTTGTCGCGCTCGATGTCGTTGTTGACCTGCTCCGGGGTGCGGTTCGAGTGCTTCGACAGCGTCTCCTCGAGCCAGGTGCGCATGCGGAGGATCTCCGCCGCCTGGATCTCGATGTCCGACGCCTGACCGCCACCCTGCTGGGTCGCGGGCTGGTGGATGAGCACGCGGGCGTTCGGGAGCGCCAGACGCTTGCCGGGGGTACCGGCAGCGAGGAGCACCGACGCGGCCGAGGCGGCCTGGCCGAGGCAGACCGTCTGGATCTGCGGGCGGATGTACTGCATCGTGTCGTAGATCGCCGTCATCGCGGTGAACGAGCCACCGGGCGAGTTGATGTACATCACGATGTCGCGGTCCGGGTCCATCGACTCGAGCACGAGCAGCTGGGCCATGACGTCGTCGGCGGACGCGTCGTCGACCTGGACACCGAGGAACACGATGCGGTCCTCGAAGAGCTTCGCGTACGGGTCCTGGCGCTTGAAGCCGTAGGCCGTGCGCTCCTCGAAGCTGGGGAGGATGTAGCGATCGGACGGAGCCGGGACGTTCTGCGCGCCACCGAGCATGGGGAGGTGCATTCTCGTTTCCTTCTCTTCGGTGGTGGTCAGTTGGACTCGGGCTCGGCGGCCGGGGTCGGCGTCTCGCCGTCGCCCACGGTGCCGCCGCCGCCGACGACCTCGTTCGAGGACGCGCGGAGGTGGTCGACGAAGCCGTACTCCAGGGCTTCCTGCGCCGTGAACCAGTTGTCGCGGTCGTTGTCCTTGAGGATCTGCTCGATCGACTTGCCGGTCTGCTCGGCCGTGAGCTCCGCCATCCGCTGCTTCATGTCGAGGATGACCTTGGCCTGCGTCTGGATGTCGGCAGCGGTGCCGCCGAAGCCACCGGACGGCTGGTGCAGGAGCACGCGGGCGTTCGGGGTGATGTAGCGCTTGCCCGGGGTGCCCGACGAGAGCAGGAACTGCCCCATCGAGGCGGCGAGGCCGATGCCCACGGTGACGATGTCGTTCGGCACGAACTGCATCGTGTCGTAGATCGCCATGCCCGCGGTGATCGAGCCACCGGGCGAGTTGATGTAGAGGTAGATGTCCTTCTCAGGGTCCTCGGCGGCGAGCATCAGCAGCTTCGCTGCGATCTCGTTCGAGTTCTCGTCGCGGACCTCAGAGCCGAGCCACACGATCCGGTCTCTCAGAAGGCGGTCAAAAACACTGGGGTTCAGTGTCGCTTCGGCCATGGAAAAGCTCCCGTTCAGTTGTCGCTTGCTGTCGAACTTATCGGGTGCAACGCGGCTCTTCGCGCCTGTTCGCTGTGGGCGGTGCGCGGGCGCGGAAAGTGCGCCGACGACGAACGGGAGGCACGGTGCCAGCTGGCACCGTGCCTCCCGTCCGTCAGCGCGTCGCGTTACTTCGCGTCGGCCTCGGTGACCTCGTCGGCGTCGGCCGACTCGTCGTCAGCCGACTCCTGCGCCACACCGGCGGTGAAGGCGGAGAGGTCGACGACGTCGCCGTTGGTGTCCTTGACGGTCACCTTCGACAGGACGGTCGCGACCGCCTTCGAGCGGGCGACCTCGCCGACCATGCCGGGGATCTGGCCGTTCTGGTCGATGACCTTGATGAACTCGGCCGGCTCCATGCCGTACTGCGCCGCAGCCTGGATGAGGTACTGCGTGAGTTCCTCCTGGGAGACCTGGATCTCCTCCTTCTCGGCGATGGCGTCGAGGAGCAGCTGCGAGCGGAAGGCCTTCTCGCTGGACTCGGAGACCTCCTTGCGGTGCTCGTCGTCCTCGAGGCGGTTCTCCTGCTCGAGGTGACGGTGCACCTCGTCCTCGATGAGCTGCTCCGAGATCGGGATGTCCACGTCCTCGATGAGCTTCTCGACGAGCTTGTCGCGCGCCGCGGCGCCCTGACCGAAGGTCTTGGACTTCGCGATCTGCTCCTTGAGGTCCGCCTTGAGCTCGTCGATGGTGTCGAACTGGCTGGCGATCTGCGCGAACTCGTCGTCGGCCTCGGGGAGCTCGCGCTCCTTGACGGCGGTGACGGTCACGGCGATCTGCGCGGTCTCGCCCTCGCGGTCGCCACCGACGAGCGTGGACTCGAACGTGGTCGACTCACCCGCGGTGAGCGACTCGAGCGCCTCGTCGATGCCCTCGAGCAGGTCGCCCGAGCCGATCTCGTAGGAGACGCCGGTGGCCGAGTCGACCTCGTCGTCACCGATGGTGGCGGTCAGGTCGATCTGGGCGAAGTCGCCGGTCTTGGCCGGACGGTCGACCGTCACGAGCGTGCCGAAGCGGGTGCGCAGGTTCTGCAGCTCCTCCTCGACCTCGTCGTCGGAGACCTCGACGGCGTCGACCGTGAGCTCGTACTGGTCGTACGCGGGCAGGTCGAACTCGGGACGGACGTCGACCTCGAAGGTGAGGACGAGGTCACCCGAGAAGTCCTTGACGTTCGGGAGCTCGGCGACGTCGGCCTCGGCGCGACCGAGGATGCGCAGCTCCTGCTCCTCCACCGCCTGGCGGTAGAAGGTGTCGATGGCGTCACCGACGGCGTGGTTCAGGACCTCGCCGCGGCCGACGCGCTGGTCGACGATCGCCGGCGGGACCTTGCCCTTGCGGAAGCCGGGGATGTTGATCTGCTCGGCGATGTGCTTGTAGGCGTGGTCGATGCTCGGCTTGAGATCTTCCGGCGTCACGTTCACGGTGAGCTTGACGCGGGTGTCGCTCACCTTGTCGACGGTGCTGGTGGCCAAGGGATGTACTCCTGTTGGTTGACGTTCGAGTGGACCTGGTCGGGGCGACAGGATTCGAACCTGCGACCTCCCGCTCCCAAAGCGGGCGCTCTACCAAGCTGAGCTACGCCCCGTGACTGGGCCAGGGTGGCCGCGCACGCCCGAGGGCACGCACGACCGCGACGAGTCTAGCGGTCCCCCGGTGCCTGGTTCCCGGGCGGCGTGCCGCGTGTGGACGGTTCCTGCTCGGCACCGCGCCTGAGCGCCTGCCGCCACCGCAGGCCGACGGCGATCTGCACCCCGAGCGCGGCGACCATGAGCCCGACCCCGAGGACGATCCGCCAGACGTGCAGCAGCGCGTGCCAGGGCTGGGCCTGCGGGTCGCCGAAGACCTCGGGACGGAGCGAGAAGACGACGGCGGCGACGGCGAGCAGCACGAACGAGAGCACCCGGGAGCGCTTGATCCGGCGCGTGTCGGAGTCACCCGGCTGCGGCAGCACGTTCGATGGCATGTCGGGGGCCGTTCGTCCGCTACGATGGTGGCGCTGCGGACGTGAGTCGCAGCGCGGGGATGTAGCTCAATGGTAGAGCCCCAGTCTTCCAAACTGGCCACGCGGGTTCGATTCCCGTCATCCCCTCCACCTTTCCACGGGCTTCCAGCTGGCACTGCGCCGACGCTCGATCCCCGTCATCCCCTCCACCCCTTCCACGGGCTTCCAGCTGGCACTGCGCCGACGCTCGATTCCCGTCATCCCCTCCACGGCCTTCCAGCTGGCACTGCGCCGACGCTCGATCCCCGTCATCCCCTCCACGGCCTTCCAGCTGGCACTGCGCCGACGCTCGATCCCCGTCATCCCCTCCGTACCGGGCCTCGTCGTGCTCAGGCCGTCGTCTTCGTCAGGCCGTGCTCCGTCTTCTCCCAGTAGTGCGGCCGGGTGATCAGCTGCCAGAGCCCCTTGTACGCGGCGATCGAGTGCAGGACCCAGTACACGGGGTTGAGGAGCGCCCACCCCATGAGGTCGAACCGAGCGCGCTTGTAGGGCCCCATCATCGTGAGGTAGATCATCGTCGCGTTGCCGAGCAGGAAGTCGAGCACGCAGAGCCAGAGGACCGGCGCCGGGAACACCGGGGCGGTCCACTCGGGCGGGAGCACCAGCGTCGCGACCGTGACGACGATGCCGGGCAGCATGCCGAGGAACGTCAGCGGCGTCCCGGCGATGAGCAGCGCGAACGCGGCCGCACGACGGATGCCGATCTCGGCCACGAGCGCACGCGGGCGTCGTGCGTGCACGAGGGCGGTCTGCATGTACCCCTTGATCCAGCGGGAGCGTTGCCGGACGAAGTTCGGGATCGAGGTGTTCGCCTCCTCCATCGTCGTGGAGTTGACCACGGCGACGCGGTACCCGACGGCGGAGGCCCGGATGCCGAGGTCGGCGTCCTCGGTGACGTTGTACGGGTCCCACCCGCCGAGTTCGCGGAGCAGGTCGGTGCGGAAGTGGTTGGACGTGCCGCCGAGCGGGATCGGCAACTGGCGGGCGTCGAGTCCGGCGAGCATGTAGTCGAACCAGTACGAGTACTCGAGCGTGAACATGCGGGTCAGCGGGTTCTCGTCGGCGTTGAAGTAGCTCAGCGCCGCCTGCACGCACACGGTGTCGTCACCGGCGCGGTCGAAGGTCAGGAACACCTTCTTGAGCTGGTCCGGGTCGGGTCGGTCCTCGGCGTCGTAGATGACGACGTACTCTCCCTGCGCGATCGCGAGTCCGACGTTGCAGGCGCGCGGCTTCGTCTGGGGAGACCCCGGCGGCACGATCACGATGCGCATCCAGTCCGGCGGTGCGGCGTCGAGGACGGCCTGGCGGGTCTCGTGGTCCTCGGCCTCGACGAGCACGAGGACCTCGAGCCGGTCCTTCGGCCAGTCGAGTACCTCGAGGTTGCGCACGAGGTCGTGCACGATGTTCGCCTCGCGGAAGACGGGCACCAGCACGGTGTACGTGGGCAGGGTGTCGTCATCGAGCGCGGTGACGTCCTCCGCCGACACCTGCTCGACCAGGTCGAAACGGGCGCCGACCATCGACACCCAGAACTTGAACACGATCCCGGCCAGGAACCCGAGCGAGAGCGCCGCGGTCACCACGGCGGCGGTGGTCCCCGGCGCCACGACCAGGCAGGCGGCGAGCACCACCAGCGCGACGACGACGCCGACCTGCTGGCCCCGGGACAGCACGGTGCGGGCGGACAGTGCCGGGTTCGTGCGGGCGAGACCGTGGGCGGCGAGGTCGGCGACCTCCTCCTCGAGCTCGTAGGCGATGCGCTGGCGGACGTCCGCCTCGGACGCGCTGCGGAGCACGACGGGCTCGCCGAACTCCTCGGTGAGCGCGGCGCGGAGCACGTCCGGCTCGGACCGCCCGCTCGTCAGGACGAGCACGCCCTCGCGGATGCGCGCGGACGCGACCCACCCCTCGTCGACGTGCCGCTGCACCGAGCAGCGGTGCGGCGGCCGCCAGTCGGTCTCCTCGCCGCGGTGGCGGCCGGTGGCGACGACGGCCGGGCGGACCGACGACGTGGAGACGGTCGGGCTGCCCTCGGCACGGGGCTCGACGGCGGTCATCCGGCCACCACCGCGACCAGGGCGTGCATCCACTGGACGACGACCTCGCGCTGGAACGCAGCGGCCCACGCGAGCGGCACCTGCAGCACGGCGAGGAGCACGACCAACGCGCTGGTCACCCGGCTGCCGGCCCGCGGGAGGATCGCGATGGCGACGCTGAGCATCGTGACGAAGACGTTGCCCGCTGCTGCGACGGGGATCAGGCCGATCGCGTACCCGCCGATGATCCCGCCGAACAGCGCCGCGACGAGCGCGATCGCGCCCGGCCGGCCGACGAGCAGCGCCAGTGCCGCCCCGGCCACGAGCATCGCCACGAGGAGCAGCCCGTCCGCGGTGGCGAAGAGGTGCTGCAGGCCGGCGAGACGCTCCCCGGAGACGTCGATGGACCCGCGCAGGGCCGCGAACGGGTCGTGGAGGACCATGACGTCGAGTACGGCCGTCGACAGCGCGACGGCGGCACTCGGGAACACGAGCACGAGCACGTTCGCACGCCGGACGCCCTGCTGGCCGCGCCGCGCGAGGTCGAGGAGCGGCGCCGCGAGCGCGGCGATGACGACGTAGACGAACCCCATCGGGTCGAGGAGTGTCGACATCATCAGCGAGAGCCCGGCGCGGAACCCCGCCTGGGTGTCGCCCCACGCGAAGAACCGCACCATGTCGACGACCGCGAGTGCGAAGAGCGCGATGCCGAGGAACGCCTGCAGGTCGTTGAGGGCGACGAACGCGTAGAGCGGGTTCGCACCGAGGGCGATGGTGAACGCGACGACCTTCCGCATCGGCAGCCCACGTCGGAGCATGGCCTGCGCGAGGAGCTGCAGGAGCACGCCGGCCGTGACGCCACCGAGGACCGCAGCGCCGTCAACCCCGAACGGCATGAAGCGCAGCAGTACCCCGGACAGCAGCGGCCAGAGCTGCCCGATGGCCTGCACGACGCCGCCGTCGAGCGCTGCGGTCGCGCGGTCCATGGTCACCTGGTTGCCCGTGAGCTCGAGGAGCGGGGTCGGGGCGATCCGCGACGCGATCACCGCGAGGACGACGTACGGCAGCGCGAAGGCGGCGCGGAGCAGCCACCGCACGGCGACGGGCGGCAGCGGGCGGAGCGTTGCGGGTGCCGGCACCGCACCGGTCGGTACCGGGTGCGGGCGGGAGAGCGTGACGGTCATGCGGCTCCTCCGGGTGAAGCGCGCAGGGGTGTCCTGCACCGTCCATTCCACCTCGCGTTCCGCGGACACGACAGCCCACGAACGGGGTACACGCTGGTCCCCCTGTCTGCGGACCGATCGGAATGGATGCGCGCCACGATCCCCACCCCGGGCTCGACCGACACGCCCGCCGACAGGCCGGTCGCCGCGGCGCGCACGCGCTCGACTTGACGTTGGTTCGAACACACGTTCGAATACCGCTGTGGGACGGCGTCGCGAGAACCGGTGGCAGCCCCCGGAACACCCGGAGGTCGAACGCCCGCGCGCCTACTCGCTGTCCGAGGAGGCGCGCGGGCCCGACGTGTGCCACGCCGTCACGCCCGTGCCCGTGTGGGCGTGGATACAGTTCCCCACCTTCCACATCCGGGTGAAGGGCTTCGCGAAGAGCTGGACGCGCGATGCCGTCCTCGTGGAGTGGGCGCAGTTCGGGCAGCAGGCGGACGCGTGGGTGTGGCGTTCCGCCGTCAAGCACCGCACCCTCCGCGCGGACCGGCATCCGGGGAACGCACTGCATTGACTTCGGCCCGGATGCCGAGGATCGTTCCGTGTGCACCGGTTCGTCGAAATACTCATCGATCGTGTAGTTCGTCCCGACGACCGGATGGAAGGAGGCACCATGAAGAAGCGCGAGGTGCCGTCCTGGGTCGCCCACGTGCTCACCCCGCCGGAGGTCATCGCGGCCTACGTCGAGCGGCGGATCAACGATCCGGCGCTCCTGTCGGGTGTGCAGGCGGAACCCACGTACGCGGACTTCCTCCGCGTCGAGTAGGCGGTCTTCCGGGAGGCGCGGCGGACGTTCCCGACGTCAGGGAACCTGCCCCGCGCCTCCTGTCCGTCCCGCGGCCGGCCGGATGCGTCCGCGTCGCGCCGACAGCGTGACCCCGATGCTCGCGACGCTCACGCAGGCGAGGGCGACGACCTCCTGCGCCGCCAGGCCCTCGCGCAGGACGACCAGGCCCGCCAGGGCGGCGATCGCCGGGCCGAGGCTCTGCAGCACCCCGAACACCCGGGTCGGCATGCGCCGCAGGGCGAGCATCTCGAGCGCGTACGGGAGCACGCTCGACAGGACCGCGACCCCCGCGAACACGAGCAGCAGCGACGGTGCTGCGACGACACCGTCGACCGCGGGCAGGAGCCCGGTCGGCAGCGACACGAGCATCGCGACGACCATCGAGACCGCGAGCCCGTCGACACCGGGGATCGCGGCACCGACGCGCTGGTTCATCACGATGTAGCCCGCCCAGCACGCGGCCGCCGCGACGGCAGCGACGACACCGCCCACTGCGGTGACCGCGGCGGGCCCGACGCCCAGCAGCACGACACCGGCGAGCGCCAGGAGCGCCCAGGTGACGTCGCGCCACCGCCGGGTGTGCACGAGCGACAGGGCGAGCGGTCCGAGGAACTCGATCGTCACGGCGACGCCGATCGGGATGCTCGCGAACGCCACGTAGATGAACACGTTCATGCCGCCGAGCGCCAGCCCGAGCAGCACCGCCGCCGTCCACTGCCCCCGGGTCCAGTGCCGCACGCGAGGCCGGACGAGGAGCACGAGCACGACGGCGCCGATGACGAGCCGGAGCGTGGCTGCGCCGACCGGTGCGACCTCGTCGAAGCGGGTCTTCGCGACCGCCGCACCGATCTGCACGGACACCATCGCGGCGAGCGCGAGGAGCGGTGCGGGGACGCGGTTCACGGCGTGGTCGCGGTCAGCCGAGGTAGGCGAGGACGGCGAGGACGCGGCGGTGGTCCTCACCGGTGTCCTCGAGCGCGAGCTTGCCGAAGATGCTCGACACGTGCTTCTCGACCGCGCCGGTGCCGATCACCAGCGCGCGGGCGATCGCGGCGTTCGTGCGGCCCTCGGCCATGAGTCCGAGCACCTCGCGCTCCCGCGGTGTCAGCGCGGCGAGCGGGTCGCGTCGGCGTCCCATGAGCTGCGTGACGACCTCGGGGTCGAGCACGGTGCCCCCACCGGCGATGCGGCGGACGGCGTCGTCGATCTCCTCGAGCCGGGTCACACGGTCCTTGAGCAGGTACCCGATGCCCGTCGCGCCGGCGGCGAGGACGTCCTCCGCGTAGGTGGCCTCGACGTACTGGGACAGCAGCAGGACCCCGGTGCCGGGGGCGACGCGGCGGGTCTCGACGGCGGCACGCACGCCCTCGTCGGTGAAGGTCGGCGGCATCCGCACGTCCATCACGACCACGTCGGGGGCGTCGTGCGGCAGCGTGGCGAGGAACGTGTCGGCGTCGGCGTACTGACCGACGACGTCGATCCCGGCCTCGTCCAGCACGCGCGCGAGCCCCTCGCGCAGGAGCACGGCGTCGTCGACGACGACGGCCCGGATGCGTGCTGCACCCGGGCCGTCGCTCATGCCGACCAGCCTAGTGGGAGCGTCGGTGCTCCCCGCGGCTTCAGACGCGGCCGACGGGCACGCCGTTCAGGGCGCCGAGCGGGATGCGCGCGGTGACCTCGGTCGGGCCGCCCTCGGGGCTGTTCACGACGAGCTCGCCGTCGAGTGCCCGCATCCGGCCGGTCAGCCCCTCGAGCCCGTGCCCCTCCTGCGGTCGGGCGCCGCCCCGGCCGTCGTCGGTGACGCTGACGGTCAGGTACCAGAGACCGGAGGCGTCGACGATGAGTCCGAGGTACACCCCCGCGGTCGAGGCACCCGCGTGCTTCATCGTGTTCGTCAGCAGCTCGCTGACCGTGAAGTACACGTTGCGCTGGATCTCCGTCGCCAGCTCGAGCCCTTCGGGCAGGCGGACGTCGAGCCCCACGGGGATCGGGGTGCGTGCCACCAGGGCCTCGAGCGCGGCGACCAGGCCGCGGTCGAGCAGGATCGGCGGCGCGAAGCCCCGGGACAGGGCGCGCAGTTCGTCGAGGGCGTCCTGCGCGTGCTCTGTGGCCTCGCCGATGAGCTGCTTCGCCTTCTCCGGGTCGCGGTCGAAGGCGCGCTCGGCGGCGGCCAGGTCCATGCGGAGCCGGACGAGCCGCTGCTGCGGGCCGTCGTGCAGGTCGCGCTCGATCTGCCGGAGCGTCTGACCCTCGGCGGTCACGGCGCCCGCACGGGACGCCTGCAGCCCGGCGACGCGCTGCTCGAGCTGCTCGGCACGGAACCCGCCGAGCAGGCCGAAATCGATCCAGTAATGGGCGAGCACGGAGCCGCGTGCCCAGAGCGGCAGGAGCAGGACGGACGCAGCCATCGACAGCAGGCCGAGGAGCGCGACACCTCCCACGAAGCCGGTGTCCCAGCTCGGGAAGTACAGTCCACCGACCCCGCCCAGGCTCCACGCCGCGCCGACGGCCAGGGGCCACGCGAACCCGACGGCGAGCAGGACCCCGGCCCCGACGGTCACCAGGGCAGCGAGCGGGTAGACCACGGCCGCGTGCAGCAGGTAGAGCCAGTAGTGCGGGTTCGCCACCGCGGAGCCGGTGCGCGTCCACCAGTTCTGCTGCCACCGCGGCGTCCAGTCCACCGGACGGATCGGCCGCGGGTCGGCCCAGCCGATGCGGAGCTTCTCGAACTGGCCGAGCCACCGCGCCACGAACAGCGCGATGAAGAACATCAGGAGCACGAACGGGTTGAACAGGTCGCGCAGGCCCCGACCGAACAGCGCTGCGGGGAACGCCGCGTAGAGTGTGCAGAGCAGCACGGCGGTCAGTGCCATGTACCCGAAGTCGCGCGGCAGGCGGCGCCAGGCCTCGCGGTAGAACCGGCCGGCGGTCATGCCCGAGCCGGCACCGCCCCCGCTCCCCGACGCGCCCGCGGCGGCGAACGGCGGCTGCCCGGCGGCGAAGGGCGACTGCCCCGGTGCGGACGCCTGCCCCGCCGTCGGCGTCGCAGCCCAGCCCGACGGCGCCGTGGGAGGACCGGCGTCGGGCGTGGGGTGCTGTTCGGGCATCGGCTTCGTGGCTCCCTGGTGCACGGTTCCGTCGAGCGGGACGGTCGGTGCACGATCGGCGGCGTGGTCGTCCAGCGGGACGGTCTCGGCCTGGTCGAGGCGGTCGGTGTCGGTCATGGGTCCAGCCTCCCGGAGCCCGTCCCCACGTCCCATCCTGCCGTCTCCCGGATCGGGGGTGGGGTTATCCCCCGGCCTGCGCCGGACGCGCCGTCAGACGAGGGCGGCGGCGACCTCGGGGGTCTCCCCGGGCACCGACCACGGGCGGTGCGTCATGCCGCTGTCCCCGCGGAACGACACGACGGTGCCGGTCTCGTCCCGTGTGTAGGTGATGCGCTCGTCGACCGAGCCGAAGCGGTTGCCCGACGCCATGAGGAGTGTGTCCTCGTCGACGACCGCGAGCCGCACCGGCGACTCCGTGGGGACGGGCTGGGTGGGGTCGATCGCGAGCAGACGATCGCCGATCCGGGCGACGTCGGTGATGCCCTCGAACGTGGTGAACCGTCCCGTGTACCGATCGGTGTCCACGCCCTCGGGCAGCTCGGGACCGGGAGCCTGCTCGTCGGCAGCGGCGTCGAGCAGGTGCACGATGCCGGTCGCCAGCATGCCCGCGGGGCCGGTCGCGCTGCTCGTCAGGACGGAGACCACGAGTGACGACGCCGGGTCGAACACCGACTGCGTGATCTGCCCGGGGAACCCGCCGGAGTGCCCGCGCACCTCCCGCCCGCCGATCCGGTCGACGATGAACCCCGCGCCGTAGCCGCGCGCGGCCGGGTCGCTGTCGAGCGCGCTCCACGCCTTCCGCTGCGCCAGCCGCTTCGCGTGGTCCGAGAGCAGCGAGCCCCGACCGGGCACGTGCGCCGAGAAGTACCGGACGAGGTCGGACGCGGTGCCGTGGAAGCCCGTCGCCGCGGCGAGCGCCCCGGTCGTCACGTGCGGGACGCGCGCGCGGGTCCGCGCGGTGTGCAGGCCCGTGTAGCCGACGACGAACTCGTCCTCGCGGGCGGGGTCGAACTCCGGGCCCGTGCCGGTCAGCCCGAGCGGCTCGACGATCGCGCTCCGGACGTGCTCGGCGTAGGACGTGCCGGTGACGGCCTCGATCACGAGCCCGAGCAGGCCGTAGCCGAGGTTCGAGTAGTTGAAGGCGGACCCGACGGGCACCTTCGCGCCGCCCTCGACCACGAGCGTGACGAGCTGGTCGGAATCCGGGAACGGGTGGTCGAGCGCCCAGTGGTCACCGTCGGCACCGTCGCGGACCACGCCACCACCCATCTCCATCAGCTCGCGCACCGTGGCGTCGGCGATCGGAGAGCCCGCCTCGACGAGCGCGGGCACGAACGAGCCGACGGTGTCGTCGAGCCGGAGCGCGCCGGCGTCGGCGAGCTGCAGCAGCGCGGTCGCGGTGAACGTCTTCGAGTGCGACGCGATCCGGAACAGGTCCGTGGTCGTCAGGCGTCGCCCCGCTTCGACGTCGGCGTACCCCCAGGCCTCCGAGAAGAGCACCTCGTCCTCGAAGCCGATCGCGACCTGCACGCCGGGGAGCCGGAGCTGCCACACCTTGTAGTCGATCCACTCACGGATGTACGGCAGGACGGACTCGTACGCGGCGCGCTTCTCCATGCCGACCAGCCTGGCATGTGCCACGCTCGTCGCATGCGGCACACACCCCACTTCCTGATGACCGACGTCGACGAGGTGCGGCGCCTGATCGACGGGCACCCGTGGGCGACGATCGTCTCGCACACCGCTTCGGGGCTCGTCGCCTCGCACTACCCCTTCCTGCTCGAGGCGCCGGGCCCGGACGACGATCCCGACCACCTCGTCCTCGTGTCGCACGTCGGCAGGCCGGACGAGGTCGCGCACGAGCTCGGACAGCACGAGGTCCTCGTCGTCTTCCAGGGTCCGCACGGGTACGTCTCCCCCGCCTGGTACCCGCCGGAGCAGTTCGTCCCGACCTGGAACCACGTGACGGCGCACTGCTGGGGGACGCCGGAGATCCTGTCCGACGAGGAGAACTTCCGCGTGCTCGGCGAGCTGGTCGACCACTTCGAGCGGGTCATGCCCGAACCGGTGTCCCTCGAGGTCGACGAGGACACGGCCCGGCGCATGGCGAAGGGCACCGTCGGCATCCGCGTCCGGGTCACCCGGTTCGACGCACGCGCGAAGCTCTCGCAGAACAAGGCTCCCGAGGTCGTCGAGCGGATCGTCGCGGGGCTCCGGGGTGACGGCCCCTACGCCTCGCCGGCACTCGCCGACGCGGTCGAGCGCGCACACGTGGAGCGCCGGGACGGACGGGAGGCATCGTGACGGACGTCCTGCTCCGCACCGTCCGCCGGGTGGGCACCTCCGGCGCCCCGTGCGACGTCCGCATCGTCGACGGCCGCGTCGAGGCGGTCGCCCCCGCGGGCACGCTCGACCCCCCGTCGAGCGTCGACGCCGACGTCGTCGAGACCGACGGCGCGTGGCTCGGCCCGGGCCTCGTCGACCACCACGTGCACTTCGACCAGTGGGCGCTCGTCCGCCGGCGCGTCGACGTGTCCACCTGCACCTCGGCGGAGGCGACCGCCGACGCGCTCGCCACGGTCGCGCGCGCCGGTGTGACCGACCTGGTGCTCGTCGGTCACGGCTACCGTGACGGGAACTGGCCCCGCCCCGCACGACGCGAGTTGCTCGACCGGGCCGCACCGGGCCTCCCGGTCGTCGTCGTGGCCGCGGACCTGCACGCCGTCTGGTGCAACGCGCTCGCGCTCGCCCACTGCTCGGCGCTCCTCGGACGGCCGCTCGCGGCCGGCGACGACGGGGTGCTGCGCGAGCAGGACGCCTTCGACGTGACCGCGGTGCTGTCCCGGGTGCCGGACGACGTGCTCGACGGCTGGGTGGCCGAGGCGGTCGACGCGGCGGCCGCCCGCGGCGTGACGCGCGTGGTCGACCTCGAGATGGTCTTCGGGCTCGACCGCTGGACCCGGCGGGTGCACGCGGGGACGGACGGCCTGCGGGTCGACTCGGGGGTGTACCCGGGCGAGCTCGATGCGGCGATCGCTCGCGGCCTGCGCACCGGTGACGTCGTGGACGGCACCCGCGGACTGGCCCGGATGGGTCCGTTCAAGGTGATCACCGACGGCTCGCTCGGCACGAGGACGGCCGCGATGACGTCGGGCGAGGGCGCGCTCGCGTACCCGTTCGAGGACCTCGTGGCGATGGTCCGGCGCGCCGTCGACGCCGGGCTCGTGCCGGCCGTGCACGCGATCGGCGACCGGGCGAACACCCTGGCGCTCGACGTGTTCGAGGCCGTGGGCGCGCGGGGCAGCATCGAGCACGCCCAGCTGCTCGCCGACACCGACGTCGACCGGTTCGCCCGGCTCGGGATCGTGGCGTCGGTCCAGCCGGAGCACGCGATGGACGACCGGGACATCGCCGACCGGTACTGGGCGGACGTGACCGACCGGGCCTTCCCGTTCGCGTCGCTGCACCGGACGGGGGCCGAGCTCCGGCTCGGGTCGGACGCTCCCGTGGCGCCGCTCGACCCGTGGGTGTCGATGGCGGCCGCGGTCGGGCGGGACCGCGACGGCCGTACGCCGTGGCACCCGGAGGAACGCCTGTCCGCGCTGACCGCGTGGCGCGGCTCGACCGAGGGCAGCCGGGTCGGAGTGTCCGTCGGTGACGTGGCCGACCTGGTGTTGCTGGCCGCGGACCCGCTGGCGGTCGCCGACTCGGCGGCGCTGCGCCACGCCGAGGTGCTGGGGACCGCGATCGCGGGGCGGTTCACGCACCGCGACCTGTAGCGGCCGCGGCTCGTTCCGTCCAGCAGCTCCTTCTGGTCCCCGGTCTACTTCTGATCGCGCGGGCACCAGTAGAGCTTGCGTCCGGCCATGTCCGCCATCCGGATCTCGGTCCCGCACACCCGGCAGGGTTCGCCCTGGCGGTGGTACACCCAGTGCCGGTCCTTCCGCGAGCGGACGGCCTTGGCGTGGTCGGCCTCGGACAGGTCGTCCATCGTCAGCATGAGGCCGTCCCGGACCCCCGCGTGCAGCAGCTTCGACCAGTCCTGCCAGAGCGCCTTCGCCTGCTTCACGGTGATCTTCTTGCCGGGCTTGTACGGATCGATGCGCTGCCGGAAGAGCAGCTCGGCGCGGTAGATGTTGCCGATGCCCGCGACCACCGACTGGTCCATGAGCAGCTGCCCGATCGCGACGTTGCGCTTCCGGACGTTGTCGACGAAGGTCTTCTCCGCCTCCGGCCCGTCGTCGTTGATCGGGTCCGGTCCGAGCTTGTCGAGGGCGCGCTGCACGCCGGCCGGGTCCTCGACCACGCAGGCGGTCGGGCCGCGGAGGTCGGCGACCGTGTCCTCGGTCAGGATGCGGACGCGCACCTGGCCGACGGGGTCCGGCGGGAACGCCTCGATCGGGTCCTCGGCCTTCTCCTGCTCGGCCATCCGGTAGCGGGCGAGCCGCGGAGCGCCGATCGACGACAGCGACTCCTCGCCGTCACCGTCCTCGGACAGTGCCTCGGCCGACGAGATCACGCCGGCGAAGTCCCACGCGCCGTAGAGCCCGAGGTGCACGCGGAGGAACAGGTCGTCCTCGAACTCGAGGAACATCTGCTTCGCCACGGCCCGGGCAGCGATCATGCGCTTGCCGTCGAGCTGGGCGGCACCGGCCGCGAACCGCCCCTGCGGGCTGGAGACCTCGCAGCGCTTCCCGACGAAGTGCCGCGAGAACTGGTTCGCGATGCGGTGGACGGAGTGACCCTCTGGCATCGGTCCTGTCTACCCGGACTACTCGTCGATCTGCTTACCGGCGATGTGCCCCGTCGTCTCGTACTCGGCGAGCTGCGCGATCCGGCGGGCGTGACGCTCCTCGCCGGAGAAGGGCTCGGCGATGAAGAGGTCGACGAACCGGATGGCCTCGTCCTCGGTGTGCTGGCGCGCGCCGATCGAGATCACGTTCGCGTCGTTGTGCTGCCGGGCGAGCACTGCGGTGGACTCGTTCCAGACGAGCGCGGCGCGGATGCCCTCGACCTTGTTCGCGGCGATCTGCTCGCCGTTGCCCGAGCCGCCGAAGACGACACCGAGCGCCTCGACGCCCGCGCGCTGGTCCTGCACCACGGCGTGCGCGGCGTTGATGCAGAACGAGGGGTAGTCGTCCAGCGCGTCGTACTCGGTCGGACCGTGGTCGACGACCTCGTGCCCCGCGTCGGTCAGGTGCTGGGCGAGGGTCTTGTTGAACTCGAGGCCGGCGTGGTCCGTTCCGAGGTGGATGCGCATGGCTCCGATCCTATTCCCGGCCCCGCGCGGCCCGGACCACCACCACGACGTACCGCACGGGCTCCGCGCCGGGGTTCCGGTAGACGACGTCGGCGGGCTCGCCGAGCTCGATGCGGTCGCCGGCACCGAGCCGCGTCTGATCGTCGCCGACGACGACCTCGAGCACACCGTCGACCACCCAGATGCAGTGCCGCAGGAACGCGTAGGCGGACGCCGGGTAGGCCACCTGTTCACCGGCCGGGAGGCGCACCTCGGTGACGTCCGCGGGGAAGTCTGCACTCGAGACCGGACGGCGGCGGTACCCGGTCTCGGGGTCGGTCCACGAGTCGGCGGTCGCGCCGCGCTGGACGCCACGTGCCTCGTCCGGGTCGGTCGCCCTGGGCACCTCGTGGTCGAGTGCCTCGTCGAGGAGCTGCGAGATCGTGAGCCCGAACGCACCGGACAGCCTGCCGAGGATCGTCGCCGTCGGGCTCGAGACCCCGCGCTCGACGCGGTTGATCATCGCGCGGGAGACACCGGACTCCTCGGCGAGCTCGGTCAGGCTCCACTTCCGTTCGGTCCGCAGACGCTGCAGCCGCTCCCCCAAGCGGCGCTGGTCGGCGTCGTCCGGGTGTTCGTCACCGGGTTCCGCCGCCGGCTCGACGTCGTCTACGATCTGAGACATGGCGACAGCATATGCGACGGAGTGGACGGCCCCGGTCACGGTCCGGGACTGCGAGCCGCGCGACCTCGACGTCGTCCACGCCCTGCACGTCGACGCCGTGCTGCACTCGACCGCCATCTGGCAGGAGGAGCCGCACCCGCGGGAGTACTTCGACGGGTGGCTCGCCGAGCGTCGTGCCGCCGGACTGCCCGTGCTGGTCGCCGAGGTCGACGGGGCGGTCGCGGGCTACGTCACCTACAGCGCGTTCCGGCCGCACCAGGGGTACCGGCACACGGTCGAGCACAGCGTCTACGTCGTGCCGGCGTTCCGCGGTCGGGGCATCGCGACCGTGCTGATGGAGGCCCTCGTCGCGCACGCCCGGGCGGCCGGGATGCACGTCCTGATGGCGGGCATCTGCTCGACGAACACCGGCTCGATCGCGCTGCACGAGCGGCTCGGGTTCACCGTCGTCGGCGTCCTGCCCGAGGTCGGGCGGAAGTTCGACCGGTGGTTGGACCTGACCCTGATGCGGCTGCCGCTGGCCTGACGGGGCGCCGGCCGGACGGCGGGCGCGGGCGGAGCCGCACCGCGCCTCCCGTCCGTCCACCGGTCGCGTCGTGGACGCTGGCCGGGCTACTCGACGGTGTCGAAGATCGGGCCGACCGTCCGTGAGCGCTTGAGCTCGAAGAAGCCGGGGACCTTCGCGACCGCGACGACGCCGTCCCACAGGTCGAGCGCCTCCTGTCCCTTCGGGGCCGGCGAGATGACGGGGCCGAAGAAGGCGGTGCCCTCGACGGCGATGACCGGGGTGCCGACGTCCTGGCCGACCCGGTCGATGCCGTCCTGGTGGCTGGCGCGGACGGCCTGGTCGACCTCGTCGGTCCAGGCGTACTCGAGCAGGTCCTCGTCGAGGTCGAGCTCGCGGAGCACGGCCGGGACGACCTGGTCCGGGTCGGACTCCTGGCGGTGGTGGACGTGCTCGCCGAGTGCGTCGTACAGCGGCTTGACGATCTCCTGGCCGTGGCGGAGCAGCGCGGCGGTCACGATGCGCGGGTAGACCTGCCCCTTGTGGATGCGTTCCCGGTACTCGTCCGGGATGTCCTGGTCCTCGTTCAGGACGAACAGGCTCATCACGCGCCACGTCACGTCGATCGGGCGCTGCCGCTCGACCTCGCCGACCCAGCGGCTGGTCATCCAGGCCCACGGGCAGTTCGGGTCGAACCAGAACTCCACAGCGGTACGGGCGGTCTCGGTGTTGTCCACAGTCGTCTCGGTCACGCTGCGAGCGTACGCGCGCTCGCTAGGCTGATCCCATCGTCCCGACGGCGCACGACGCCTGCCGGGATCCCCTCACCGCGGACATCGATCGTCCGCGCCGCAAGCGAAGTTGGAGCGTCCGTGCCCGGAGAGAACCTCACCAGAACCGAAGCCCAGGAACGCGCCGCGATCGTCGACGTGCAGACGTACGACGTCGAGCTGGACCTGACCCGCGGGGCCGAGACCTTCGGCAGCACCACGCGCGTCCGGTTCACCGCGACGGCCGGTGCCTCGACCTTCATCGACGCGATCACGAAGACCGTGCACTCGATCACGCTGAACGGCACCGCGCTCGACGTCGCGGCCATCAACGACGGCGTCCGGATCCAGCTCGACGACCTGCAGGAGCAGAACGAGCTCGTGGTGGTCGCCGACGCGATGTACACGAACACGGGCGAGGGCCTGCACCGCTTCGTCGACCCCGTCGACGACGAGGTCTACCTGTACTCCCAGTTCGAGGTCCCGGACTCCCGCCGCATGTTCGCGGTGTTCGAGCAGCCCGACCTCAAGGCCGAGTTCACCTTCACCGTCACGGCGCCGGCCCGCTGGCAGGTCGTCTCGAACTCCCCGACGCCCGAGCCGCACGTCGACGGCGAGGTCGCGACCTGGTCGTTCACCCCGACCGCGAAGATCTCGAGCTACATCACGGCGCTCGTCGCCGGCCCGTACGAGGTCGTCCGCGACGAGCTCACCAGCCGCGACGGTCGCACCATCCCGCTCGGTGTCTTCGCGCGGCGCTCGCTCGCCGAGTACCTCGACCCCGAGTACGTCTTCGAGACGACGAAGAAGGGCTTCGCCTACTACGAGGAGAAGTTCGACGTCCCGTACCCGTTCGAGAAGTACGACCAGCTCTTCGTGCCGGAGTTCAACGCCGGCGCGATGGAGAACGCCGGCTGCGTGACGTTCACCGAGACCTACGTGTTCCGGTCCAAGGTCACCGATGCCATCAAGGAGCGCCGGGTCGTCACGATCCTGCACGAGCTCGCGCACATGTGGTTCGGCGACCTCGTCACCATGAAGTGGTGGAACGACCTGTGGCTGAACGAGTCGTTCGCCGAGTGGGCGTCGACCATCGCCACGGCCGAGGCCACCGAGTGGACCGAGGCGTGGACCACGTTCCAGGCGATGGAGAAGTCCTGGGCCTACCGCCAGGACCAGCTCCCCTCGACGCACCCGATCGTCGCGACGATCAACGACCTCGAGGACGTCCAGGTCAACTTCGACGGCATCACGTACGCCAAGGGCGGTTCCGTCCTCAAGCAGCTCGTGGCGTGGGTCGGCATCGACGCGTTCTTCGCGGGCGTCTCGGCGTACTTCAAGAAGCACCACCACTCGAACACCGAGCTCCGTGACCTGCTCGTCGAGCTCGAGGCGACCAGCGGCCGCGACCTGACCGAGTGGTCGAAGCTGTGGCTCGAGACCGCCGGGGTGAACACGCTGCGCCCCGAGATCGAGGTCGACGAGTCCGGCGTGATCACGTCCTTCGCCGTGCTGCAGGAGGCCCCGGCCGACCACCCGACGCTCCGCCCGCACCGCCTGGCGATCGGCGTCTACGGGTTCGCCACGGACGAGTCGGCGCCGTTCGGTGCCGACACCGCTTCAGCCGGCGGCAAGCTCGAGCGCACGCACCGCGTCGAGATCGACGTCGACGGTGCCCGCACCGAGGTCCCCGAGCTCGTCGGCGTGCACCGCGGCGACCTCGTGCTCCTCAACGACGACGACCTGGCGTACGCCAAGATCCGTCTCGACGAGCAGTCCCGCCGTACCGCGATCGAGCACCTCGCCTCGATCGCGAACCCGCTGGCCCGCTCCATCGTCTGGGGTGCGATGTGGGACGCCACGCGCGACGCCGAGTCGCCCGCGAGCGACTACGTCCGCCTCGTGCTCGGCAACATCGCGACCGAGACCGAGTCGACGACGATCCGCACCACGCTCTCGCAGCTGCTCCTGACCGCGCGCAGCTACGTCGCGCCGGCGAAGGTCGACGCCACCGTCCGCACCGTCGGCGACACGCTCTGGCAGCTGGCGGCCTCGGCCGAGGCCGGTTCCGACGCCCAGTTCCAGTTCGTGAAGTTCTTCGCGCAGATCGCCTCGACGCCGGAGCACGTGACGACCCTGCAGGGCCTGCGCGACGGTTCCGTCACGCTCCAGGGCCTGGAGATCGACACCGATCTGCGCTGGGAGCTGCTCGAGGGCCTCGTGCTCGCCGGTGCTGCCGGTGACGCCGAGGTCGACGCCGAGCTCGCGGCCGACAAGACGGCCTCGGGTGAGCAGGCCGCCGCCCGGGCGCGTGCGACGATCCCCACGGCCGAGGGCAAGCTCGCGGCGTTCTCGTCGCTCGTCGACTCGGCCGAGGCGCCCAACGCGATCGTCCGCCAGACGACCGTCGGGTTCCAGCACACCAACAGCCCGGTCGTGCTCGAGGGGCTCGTGTCGAAGTACTTCGACGTGCTGACGCGCATCTGGGCCGAGCGGACCTACCACATCGCCGACACGATCGTCAGCGGGCTCTACCCGGCACCGCTCGCATCGGTCGAGCTCCGCGACGCGGCGAACGCCTGGCTCGACGCACACCCGGAGACCCCGGCGCTGCGTCGCATCGTGTCCGAGAACCTCGCGGGTACCGAGCGCGCCCTGCGGGTCCAGGCGGCCGACGCCTGACCCTCGCGCTGCGGTCGGACTGAGGCGGGGCCTCGGTGTTCCTCAAGGGACGCCGAGGCCCCGCCCTCTACCATCGTTCGGATCATGAACTTGGCTGCGAACACCGATGACGTCCCGAAGTGGATGTCGAACACCTTCACCCAGTTCGTCGACACGTGGCACGTACCGATCGTCATCGTGGTCACGATCATCGCTGCGATCGTCATCCGGCTGCTCCTCCGCCGCACCATCAAGAGCGTCGTCGACCGCGTCGTCAACGGGGCGAAGCGTCGACAGAACGTCGAGGACACCCAGGCCCTCATCGCCTCCCCGGTGCAGACGGCCCGCGTGGTGCAACGGACACGGACGCTCGGCAGCGTCCTCGAGAACCTCGCGACGGTCGTGGTCGTGATCATCGCGCTGGCGGTGATCATCCCGCAGGTCCTGCCGAACGCCGCCGTCGGGATCGTCGGTGGTGCCTCGCTCATCGCCGCGGGCCTCGCGGTCGGCGCGCAGAGCATCGTGAAGGACCTGCTCTCCGGCGTCTTCATGATCCTCGAGGACCAGGCGGGCGTCGGCGACGTCGTCGACACCGGCCAGGCCACGGGTGTCGTCGAGAACGTCGGCCTGCGCGTCATGCAGATCCGCGACGTGAACGGCATCCTGTGGTTCGTCCCGAACGGGCAGATCCTGCGCGTCGGCAACCTCTCGCAGGGGTGGTCCCGTGTGCTCGTCGACATCACGGTGCCCTACGACACGGACATCGACGCTGTCCAGGATGCCCTGCTCCGCGCAGCCGTGACCATGTCGCAGGAGCCCCGTTGGCGGCAGCGCATCGTCGAGAAGCCGGAGATCTGGGGTCTGCAGTCGATCTCGGATGCCGGCATGGTGTTCCGACTGGTCGTGAAGACGCGCGCCGCCGAGCTCGACGTCGTCGGCCGCGAGATGCGCGTGCGCCTCAAGCGCGCCGTCGACGAACTCGGCGTCACCCTGCCGGCCATGGCGATGATCATGCCCGAGGGGTGGGAGAACGCCACCTCGATCAACGGGCTGCGGACCGTCCGGACCCAGCCGACGCCGGCACCGACGAAGTCCCGCGGGAAGCGTGGGAACCTGTTCGGACGGGCGATCCGCACGGACGACCAGGACCCCGGGAAGGACCACCAGTGAGCGACCTCAACCCGCCGGTTCCCGGGGGCGTCCCCCGGGGCGTCCCCGCACAGCCGATCACCCTGCGGGTCGGTGAGCACGGGGCCAGCGCGACGGGGTCGCTGTACGACCGGATCGGCGGCGCACCGACGTTCGACCGGCTCGTGCGCCGCTTCTACGAGGGCGTGCAACAGGACGAGGTCATCTGGCCGATGTACCCGGCCGACGACCTCGAGGGCGCGATCTGGCGGCTCTCGGCGTTCCTGCAGCAGTACTGGGGCGGGCCGGGCACGTACAGCGAGGAACGTGGACACCCGCGGCTGCGGATGCGCCACAACCCGTTCCGGATCACCTCCGAGGCGCGGGAACGCTGGCTGCACCACATGCACGAGGCGGTGGAGTCGCTCGCACTCGCACCGCTCGACGAGGCGGAGCTGTGGGCCTACCTCGACCGGGCCGCCCACGCCATGACGAACACGTTCGACTGAGCGCACCTGGTCGCTGCCTCGGACGGGAGGCGCGTGGCGGCGCCGCCACGCGCCTCCCGTCCGACGTTGCTGGCTCCGGGCGCTGTCAGCGGGCGTACGAACCGTGTGCCAGGTCCTCCAGCAGGGTCGGGCCGCTCGGCTCCCAACCGAGCGCGGCACGCGCGTGCGCGCCCGATGCCGCCTGGTGCAGGAGCAGTGCGTCGGCGAATTCCCTGCCCAAGCGCGCGCGGCTCTCGTCGGCGCTCTCGGGGACGACGGGCGATCCGTGTGCGCCCGCCTCGGCGATCTCCCGCACGGTCGGGTTGTCACCCGAGGCCGCGACGACGTAGCCGTCCTGCTCGGCTCGGTGCAGGGCGAGCACGTACAGCTCCCCGAGGTCGTCGACGTGCACCGTCGTCCAGCGCTGTGAGCCGTCCCCGACCAGCCGGACCTCGTGCTCGCCATCGCCGACGAACATCGCGGGGATGCCCGCCCCTCGGCCGTGGACGATGCCCGGCGCGATGATCGTGGTCCGGGCGTCGCTCGTACGGACACGCGCCTCGATCGGAGCGCGCCAGGCGGTGAGCGCCGGCGGTGACACCGGCGACTGCTCCGAGATGTCCTCCGAGGCACCGAACGTGAAGATCCCGCCGGTGTGCACGAACGGCTTGACGGTGCCGGAGAGCGCCTCGGTCACGGTCGCGGTGACGTCCGGGTCCACCGACGCGGCGGAGGCCGTGTGGACGACGCCGTCCGACTCGTGCGCGAGGCGCCGGACGAGGTCCGTGTCGGTGACGTCACCGACGACGGCCCGGCCGCCGGCATCACGGACGGTCTGCGCCTTCGCGTCCGAGCGGACGATCGCGCTCACCTCGTGCCCGTGGGCGACGAGGGCGCGGAGGACGGATGACCCGATGTAGCCGGACGCACCGGTGAGGAGGACGTTCATGACGCCACCCAACCACGGCGACCGGCGCGGCTGGTGGACGAGGGCCACACCTGTGGACGGACGTTCCCCTCCACAGCGCACGTGTGGGGCGGTGGCACGTCGTGCCCTGCTGCCGCTCCCGTGACGCGGCTAGTGGTCGAGACTCCAGGCGCGGCGCTTGACGAGGACGTGGCCCCGCGACGTCGTGAGGCGGCTCCAGGGACCGGTCTCGAACAGGCGCACCGGGTCGTGCCCGAGGAACCCGAGGCTCTCCCCCGCGAAGCCCGCCGCCGCGGGCACGTGCTCGATACCCGGCACCGGTCGCCCCCAGACCTCGGCACGGATGCGACGGACGATCGCCTCACCCGCGTTCGACGGCACGGCGTCGGCCACCTCGGCGATGCCGTCGCGCGCAGCCCTGCGCAGGAGTTCCGGTGACACGTCGGGCAACGGCACCCAGCCGCCGCGGGGCGGCGAGATCGCAGCCCAGGTGACGGTGTGGACCTCGTGCGGCAGCTCGACCTCGATCGGGGTCGGACGGGTGGGGTCGGCGCCGTCCGCACCGGCCGCGTCGTGCTCCTCGGCGAGGACCCGCAGCCGCTCCTGCAGCGATGCGAGCGGGACGACCGCGTCGATCCGCTCGGGCTGGGTGAGCGAGAACGTGCGGAGCCCGAGCACCGTGGGCAGCTCGTCCAGCAGACCGATCGGGTACAGGATCGCCGTGTACACCGCGAGGACGCCGGAGTCGGCGATGAGGCGGACCGACCCGTCCTCGATCCGGGCAGCGCGTCCGAGGTAGGTACGGAGGTCGCCGAGCGAAGCGGCGTCGGGAAGCGTGAACGAGGTGCCCATGTCGACACCGATCCTACCGGCGACGGGTTCGTAGACTGCGGGGGTGAACGGCGAACCCGACTTCCTCAGCACCCTCCGCCTGCAGGACACCGGTGCGAGCACCGGCGAGACGATCCTCACCGGCGCCAGCCACTGGTCGCCGGGCGGTCGGGTGTTCGGCGGACAGGTGCTCGCGCAGTGCATCGTCGCGGCACAGCACACCATCGAGGACCGCGACATCCACTCGATGCACGGGTACTTCCTGCGCCCCGGCGACATCGACGTCCCGATCACCTTCGCCGTCGAGCGCATCCACGACGGCCGGTCCTTCGCCACGCGCCGTGTGCAGGCCTACCAGCGCGGCGTGCCGATCTTCTCGATGATCGCGTCGTTCCAGCGACCGGACGAGGGCGTCGAGCACCAGGACCCGTTCCCGGTGGACACGCCGGACCCCGAGACCCTGCCGTCCGCCGCGTCGATCCTCGCCCCGATCGACGACCCGGTGGCACAGGCCTGGGCGGAGCGGTCGATCGACCTGCGGCACGTGGACGGACCCGTGTTCGTCGACGTGCAGGGCGAGCAGGTCGCGCACCAGGCCGTGTGGTTCCGGGTGCAGGGCGAGTTGCCCGACGACCCGGCCCTGCACCGCGCAGTGCTCGGCTACGCCAGCGACCTGTCACTGCTCGAGCCGATCATGCGTCGGCACGGGATGGCGTGGGGGACGCCAGGGGTCAAGCTCGCGAGCCTCGACCACGCGATGTGGTGGCACCGGGACGCCCGTGCGGACGAGTGGGTGCTGTACGCGCAGGAGTCGCCGAGTGCACAGGGTGGCCGGGGCCTGGCGTTCGGACGGATGTTCGCCCGGGACGGTCGTCTCCTGGCCTCGGTCGCGCAGGAGGGCATGATGCGCGTCCCCCGCTGACGCCTACTGACCGCCGCTGACCTCCGGCATCGAGGCCGAGCAGCACGCACGGCCACTAGGGGCGGGAGAACGTCACCGGTGGCTCGATGTACGGCTCGCAGGCAGCGCGCTCCTCGTCGGTCAGACGTCGCGGTCGGTTCGTCGCGGCGTCCACCATGACGAGCGCCGTGGTCGCTCGGGTGTACAGCACCGCAGGTTCGACACCCGCCGGCGACCAGACCTCGTAGGAGACGTCGATGCTCGCGCCGCCGATGCGACCGATCCAGAGCTGCACGTCGAGGGGGCGACGCAGGTACGGGATGGACGCGAGGTACTCGAGCCGCTGCGCCGCGATGACGGTCATCGTGCCGGAGCCCGGCCGCCCGTCGATGATCGGGTCGGGCAGGTCGCCCGGATCGTCGACGTCGGCCGGGTCGTGACCCCAGAACCCCGCGATGCGCGCCTCCTCCAGGAGACGCAGCATCGCGGAGTTGTTGACGTGTCCGTACGCGTCGATGTCACTCCACCGCAGGCGGATGGGAGCGTGGAGCCTCGCCACGGATCAGTCGCGCGTGAGCTTGCGGTAGGTCGCCCGGCCAGGCTTCGCCGCATCGGCGCCGAGGCGCTCGACCTTGTTCTCCTCGTACGCCTCGAAGTTGCCCTCGAACCAGTACCAGTTCGGCGTGCCGTCCTCGTTCAGCCCCTCCCACGCGAGGATGTGGGTCGCGATCCGGTCGAGGAACCAGCGGTCGTGGGTGATCACGACGGCGCAGCCCGGGTACTCGAGGAGCGCGTTCTCGAGGCTGCCGAGGGTCTCGACGTCGAGGTCGTTGGTCGGCTCGTCGAGGAGCAGCAGGTTGCCGCCCTGCTTGAGCGTGAGCGCGAGGTTGAGGCGGTTGCGCTCACCACCCGAGAGCACACCGGCCTTCTTCTGCTGGTCCGGACCCTTGAACCCGAACTGGGACACGTAGGCACGCGACGGGATCTCGGTCTTGCCGACCTGGATGTAGTCGAGTCCGTCGGACACGACCTCCCACAGGTTCTTGTTCGGGTCGATGCCACCACGGCTCTGGTCGACGTAGGAGATGTCGACCGTCTCGCCGATCTTCAGCGTGCCGCCGTCGAGGGGCTCGAGCCCGACGATCGTCTTGAAGAGCGTGGTCTTGCCGACACCGTTCGGGCCGATGACGCCGACGATGCCGTTCCGGGGCAGCGTGAAGGACAGGTCGTCGATGATCACGCGCTCGCCGAAGCGCTTGTGCAGCTTCTCGGCGTCGATGACCTGCGACCCCAGACGCGGGCCCACCGGGATGACGATCTCCTCGAAGTCGAGCTTCCGCGTGCGCTCGGCCTCGGAGACCATCTCCTCGTAGCGGGCGAGACGCGCCTTGGACTTCGCCTGGCGCCCCTTCTGGTTGCTGCGGACCCAGTCGAGCTCCGACGACAGGCGCTTCGCGAGCTTGGCGTCCTTCTTGCCCTGGACCTCGAGTCGGGCGCGCTTCTTCTCGAGGTAGGTCGAGTAGTTGCCCTCGTACGGGTACAGACGGCCGCGGTCGACCTCGGCGATCCACTGTGCGACGTGGTCGAGGAAGTAGCGGTCGTGGGTCACGGCCAGGACGGCGCCGTGGTACTGCTGCAGGTGCTGCTCGAGCCAGAGGACGGACTCGGCGTCGAGGTGGTTGGTGGGCTCGTCGAGGAGCAGGAGGTCGGGCTTCTGCAGCAGCAGCTTGCAGAGCGCGACGCGACGCTTCTCACCGCCGGAGAGGTGGGTGACGAGCTCGTCACCCGGGGGGCACTGGAGTGCGGCCATGGCCTGCTCGAGCTGCGAGTCGAGGTCCCACGCGTCCGCCGCGTCGATCTCCTCCTGCAGGGTGCCCATCTCGGCGAGGAGCGCGTCGAAGTCGGCGTCCGGCTCGGCCATGAGCGCCGAGATCTCGTTGAAGCGCGTGATCTTGCCGTGGATCTCGCCGACGCCCTCCTGCACGTTCTCGAGGACGGTCTTCGACTCGTCGAGCTCGGGCTCCTGCATCAGGATGCCGACGGAGAAGCCCGGGGTGAGCTTCGCCTCGCCGTTGGACGGCTGGTCGAGACCCGCCATGATCTTCAGGATCGTCGACTTGCCCGCGCCGTTCGGTCCGACGACGCCGATCTTGGCGCCGGGGAGGAACGACATCGTGACGTCGTCGAGGATCAGCTTGTCGCCGACCGACTTGCGGGCGCGGACCATCTGGTAGATGTACTCAGCCAAACCTAGAACCTATCCTCAATCGCGTGACGACTAGCAAGAGCGGATCCAAGCCTACCCGGCGCGGGGTGCGTGCCGTGCTCTACAGCCGCCTCAGCCGCGAGTCCCTGGTGTCTACCTCTCTACAGGGGCAAGGCGACGACCTTCGCGCCCTTGCTGAACGTGAGGGCTGGACAGTCGTCGCGTCGTTCGTCGACGAAGGCCTTTCCGGCGGCAAGCGGCGTGCCAACGCCGACGAGGCCGTACGGATGCTCCGCGACGGCGACGTCGACGTGCTCGCCGCGTACGCCGTCGACCGGTTCAGCCGCCAAGGAGTCGGCGAAGACGCAGAACTCGTGCAGATCGTGCGTCGAGGGCGCAATCGCCGCACGCCCCCGCGCGTGATCTTTGTCCGCGAAGCGATCGATTCAGCCTCGGACCCTAGCGGTTGGGCCCTTCGATTCGTCATGGCCTCCGAGGTGGCCCACAGCGAGCGGGAAGCAATGGTCCTCCGCCGTAAGCGGTCAATCGCAGCGCTACAGGCTCAAGGTCGCTTCACGGGTCGTGGTGCGCCGCCGTGGGGCTACCGCTCGGCTCCGTTCGACGACGGCCGCCCTGGCCGTCGCCTCGTACCCGACTCCACAGAGGCCGCCGTGGTCCGCGAGGCGGCTGACCGCCTACTCGGCGGCGAATCCGCTGGCACCATCGCGCGCGACTTCTTGGACCGCGGCGTTCCTGCTCCCCGATCTGCCGCGCGCCTCGCGCTCATTCGCGGTGAAGACCCCACCGGCCTCGCCACCGGAGGCTGGACCTCTGGCATGCTGAGCCAACTGATGCAGAGCCAGTACCTCCTCGGCCGGATCGTGCAGGGCACCCGCAGAGGCGAGCCGGACGAACAAGATTCGTCTGACCGAGGCGAGCGTCTACGCGACCGATATGGCTCCGTCGTTCTCGGCGCTGATGGTCGCCCCTTGCAGGCCTTCGAACCCATACTCGATGTCGACACCTTCCTTCGCCTCCAGGATCGATTCCGCCGGGGGCAGGGGCGCGGTAATCAGGGCCGCCGCCGTGCAGCCCGGCTCGGCTCTGGGCTGATCTGGTGTGGAGAGTGCGGGCACAAGGTCTACGTCGTTCGGTCGGGCGACGACGACTACTACCGCTGCTCGGCGGCACCGCGTGGTCTCCTCCCCGCCAACCAGAGGCACCACTCACGAGTGAAGGCCGACCTGGCCGAGGCGGAGATGGAGCGCGCTTACCTCCGAGCGTTCGGCGGCCTACCCGCGGTGCGATTCGAGGAAGTCAGCCGCGGTGGGGAAGCCGATGACGAAGTCGCGGACTTGACCGAACGAATGCGAGCCGCCACATCAGCCATGCTCGCACCGGGAGCGGACGTTCAAACGCTCGCGTCCGAGGTCGCGGCACTCACCGCGCGGCGGGATGACCTCCTCGCGCTGCCGCGAGAGTCGCGCATAGTCGAAGTGCCGTTGGACGGGACATGGGCAGACGTGTGGGCAGCGTCGACGATGGAGGAACGCCGCGGGCTCCTCGCTGGCGCTTACGACCATTTCGAGCTTCGGCCCGCTGCCGAGACACCGCGCGTCGTGGGACGGGTGCGTCCATCTCGCGAGGAGTTGCCCGCGTATTACGAGCAGTAGCACCGCCGGGAGCGGGCGTCGACAAATGCCGAACGGCCTCTCTCCCGCGCCGGAGAGGGGCCGTTCAGTGTTTGTTGTGCAGGAAGTGCAGGAAGTGCACCCTCTCCCGTTCTCTCTCTAAGACGACGACTCCTAGAGAGAGAGAACTAGGAGACGTGCACTTCCTGCACTTCCTGCACGACAAATCGGCTCGCAGCCCCGCCCGGCGCTGACCACCCCCTCAGAGCGCCCCATCGGCTCGCGGTGCGCGCTCTCGTCTCCATCGCCGGTACGGGTCGGACGCATTGCCCGAGCAGCGCGGGCTGAACTCGCGTGAGCAGGTTGCAGCGTGTCGGCCACCTACTCATACAGGGCCCCCTCGCCTTCGCCGTCGCTCACCATGCCTCTACGACGTCGCATGAGGCGGGGGTCTCCTACCCCGGCGTGCTATGCGCCGGGTATCAGTCTCCGGACAGCGGTGCCACGGTATGGCGCACGCAAGGGACCGCCGCTGTCCGGTCAAGTGTTTCGCCCTCGGTTCGTGTTAGCGAGGGCGGAACCTGCGCAGACTCCTACTGCGCAGTCTCCTGTGGACAGATGCGCGCCACTCCACGCGCGTCTGGCGGCCGTTTGGTCGACGGCCGGACGAAAGGGTGAACGGGCGGGAGGGACGGCGTTCGAGCTTCGGCTCCGCCGCCGCTCCCGCCCTGGTCTCCTGCCGCGCTCCCCCGACCCGGCTCCGGCGCTCCAGGCGAGCGCCACAAGCCGCCCCGCGACTCCTCCGAGCAGGCCTCACCGGAGTCCGCAACCCGCCCAGGTGGCGAACTCCGCACCCGTCCCTCACCTCTGCACAAGGAGCCCCGATGGCCAACAGCTTCAACCCCAACTACGACGCCCGGCAGATCGCCGAAGTCGCGATGGCGCTCTACCGCGACAACGCCCGCCTGGCGTCCCTCGTCGCCGTCTACGACGAAAGCAAGTTCCAGACCGGCAACGGCAACACCGTCTACCTGACCGTCCCCGGCGCGCTCACCGCGCACTCCCGCGGCCTCGACGACGTCACCAACGCGATCGTCCTCGACGCAATCAACGAGACCCGCGAGCCGATCACCCTCGACGTGCACGCCTACTCCGCGGTCGCACTCTCCGAGGCAGACCTCTCCCTCGAAATCGGCGACTTCTCCGCTCAGGTCCTCGCCCCGCAGGTCGACGCCGTCAGCGACAAGATCGAGACCGCCGTCGCCAACGTCATCGCCGGAATCGACCCCGAGGACGGCGTCAGCTTCAACGCATCCAACCCGGTCACCCTGTTCACCAAGGGCCGATCGATTCTCCGCGCTCGCGGCGTCGACGTCGCCGCCGAGGACCTCGTCGCGATCGTCGGCTCGAACGTCGCCGACGCACTGCTCGACTCCGGCATGCTCGACTACCAGGCGACCGGCACCGAGGACTCGCTCCGCACCGGCGCGCTCGGCACGATCCGTGGCTTCCAGACCGTCGAGTCCGGCCGGGTCGACGACGACGAAGTCGTGTTCATGACCGCCAGCGGCATCGCGCTCGCCGTCCGCGCTCCCGAGGTTCCGGCCGGTGCCCCGTTCGGCGCGCTCGTGCAGGACCCCAACACGGGCATGTCGCTGCGCTACCTTCGCGACTACGACGTCAACACCACCCGCGACCGCTCACTCGTCTCGACGTTTGTCGGCGCGCAGGTCGCCCCGCTCTACCGGGTGGACCGCACCCAGGACACCGGCAAGCAGGGCGACAACGGCTTCACCGCCGGTACGGCGGCCGTGACCCGCGTCGCCGGCGGTGCCGTCGCGAAGGTGTCCATCGCGGCATAACGCCACCCCGAGAGGGGCCGCTCGCCTCCGCGGCCCCTCTCAGCCTGCACAGACCGTCACCCCCGGAGTCCACCCATGATCAAGCCCCTCCCCTCCGGCGTCGCACCGATCATCGACGCCGCGGCTCTCGACCAGCCCCACGTCCAGCGCTACCTCGAAGCCCTCGACGAGAACGCCCCCGGCCTCGACCTCACGTGGGACCGCGCGATCGCCGTTGGCGTCCTCGCTGCCAACGAAACCCGTGCCGGTCGACTCGCCGAGCACCTCGACCTCGCCGCTCAGACCTTCGACCGCGACGAGTTCACGACGCTCACATTCGCCGCGCTCACCGTGCTCCTGCCCGGACCGATTCCGCCGACTGTCATCGACACTCTGCTCGGCGTTCCGGCGCGCTGACGCTCACACGGCCGCAAGCGCTAGTGCCCCTTCGCCTGACTCAACTGGGTCAGTGTCACACCAGCGATGGCGGCCCATTGCCCGGCGTCGTTGCTGAGACCGCGGTACGTGCCGACGATCCGGAGCGCGACACCCCAGACCTTCTGGCCCGCGTCGCCATGCGAGAACGAGGGTGGGGGGTGACCCCTCCCCCGCCGGTCGGCCCCTTACCGAAACGGCATAGCGCCTGACACTGAGCGCGTGTTCCGAGGTCCACGGGAAATCGTCTGCCGACCTGAGATCGACCACCCTCACGCAGTCCCACTGACCCCCTGCACGCCCCGCATCAAACCGCACACGGTTTGTCAGACCCCTCCGGGAGAGAAGCTGCACGCACCTGACCTGAACCTCGACGACGCTATCGCCGCGATCGACGACAGCGAGACCCCGCTCCTCGACGACGGGCTCGTACGCCGAGTCGGTCTCCATGCCGCCGCACTCGAAACGGTTGACGCCTTGCCCGAGGTCCGCGACGCCTACGCACTCGCCCTGACAGCCGTCGACCTTCGGCACCGCGCTAACCTCGTCGGCCGCGTCTCCGCCGCCGTGCATCGTGTCGTCCGTCGCGCCAAGCGCATCTACGGCACAAGCTTCGACGGCCCGGTCCCGGTCATGGTCCCGATCCTCCCGCCCGTCGAGACCGAGCCGCGCGACGACGTCGCAGCGTAAAGCAGAGAGCCCCCGCTCCCACTCGCGAGAGTGAGCACGGGGGCTCTTGTCGTCTTGGGCGCGCCCGTTTGGGTCAAGCGCGACAGACCGTTCTAGTCTTCCAGAGGCTCCTCCAGCTTCGGGCCCTCCTCGCGGAACACCAACGGGTGTCCCGGCGTCGGCAACTCGGGAGCGATGTCGCCCTCGTCCGCGACGGAAGTGTGGAGGTCATCGTTCCCCGGAGCCAGCGGCGAAGCAGTTGGGGCCATGGGCGCACTCCGTTCGGGTCAGGCTGAGCAGCAGCGGTGGGCTGATCGTAGTAAGCGAGCGGGCCTCTCCACCAGTCGCGCGACTACACACGCAGTGAACAACGCACCACGCCCCATCGGGGCCTTATCCTGCTTCCGGCGTGCTCACGCTTCGTCGGCGCAGTCATTTCCACTCGTGGCCATTGAGCAGTACGCGAGCGTCTACCTCGCCTGGCGATGCCAGCGCGCGTGCACACGAAGGGCTGCACCAGCATTCGTCTGAGACTGTCGGGGCCGAGTGGGGCAACGTCAAAGGACTGTCCCGCCGAGCCCGCCGCCTTACGTCGGGTGACTGAGGGCCTAAGACCCCGATTCTGGCGTCAGGCGGTTTGGCCGTCCCCGTCGAGCACCCCACCTGCGACACCGACGCCGTCAGCGTCATCCACGTCCCCCGCCTCATCCGAGGTCAATGGCTCATCCGGTCGCAATTCGACCCAATCCGATCGAACCGCCCGGTAGCCACGACGACGGACGACCGCACGCACCCGACGACGCTCGTCGAGTCCCTCGCCGTCTCCGACGTTGATCCGAATACGGAACTCACTATCTTCGCGGGACCGGAGATGCACCCCTTCGAGCGTCGTGCGTTCCTCAACGGCCCATCGGGGCGGCTCTGGCTCCAACTCGATGTCGATATCAGCCACAGCGTCGCTTTGCGGTGCAACTACCGTCACATCGAGATACGTGAGGTTGCTCCCCGGACGGCGTCCCCCGAGGAAAAACACGAACTGCCGCTCCTCCGCGGCGCGAACCCAGAGCTTCCCCCGCCGCGACCTCCCCACCAGCCCTTGCACAACCGGCGTCCCAATCGCCACTGCAAGAGCAGCAGCGGCGAGCACATCTGACGTCTCCATATGTCCTCCTCCGCTGAGAGTAGGCACGCCGTACGACAGTCCCGATGACAGAGGCGCTCGCCACAATCGCCCCATAGCACGCCGCCGACCCGACCGCTTCCAGCCGCCCGTCACGGGTACGCCGTTCTCCCTGAGCCCCGAGGCCCGAGGCGGCCCCGAGCGCGGCGCGGGCTCCTGCCCGTGCACGCATGGATTCAGACCCCCGACGGCCTCTTCCGCGTCATGGGCGAGGCCGTCGCCCAGACCCCCGACGCCGTCCTCGTCCGCTGGGAGCGGATCGACGGGCTCGCGCTCGACGCATGGGTCTGGCGACGTGCCGTGCGGCATCGCGATCCCAGTAGCCGCGAACGGCGGCTAGCCAGGTAACGGTTTCGTTGCGGTAAGGCCCGGAACGGCGGCCGATTTGGTTCGAAGAGCCGAAAAGTCGCGCCGACGATCAGCAGTCTGCACGTGTATCCCCCTTCTGAGGGTCGTGAGCACCCTTCGCTTTCCTCTTACACTTCTCACCGACCCGACTGGATTCACAGCAAGGACCAAGCACATGCGTTCCCTCCGTTTCTCCGCCCCGCTCGTGGGCGTCGCCGCCCTCCTCCTGGTTGCTGGGTGCTCCTCGACCCCCTCGACCGGCACGACTGGCGAGAAGGCCCCGTCGATGGATGACGTCAAGGCATCCACCTCGGCCACAACCGCCGCCGAATCCGAGACGGCCTCGAACGATGGCGTCTACAAGTTCGGCGAGACCGCGAAGTTCGACGGCCTCTCGATCGGCGTCAGCGCGCCTGCCGCGTTCACGCCCGGTGAGTACGCCTACACGGGCGACAACCCCACGCCGAACAACGTGAAGGTGACCATCACAATCCAGAACACGGGCTCCAAGCCGTACGACCCGGTGCTCACCAGCGCCACGATGTCGTCCGGACAGCAGGAGGCAACCGCGGTAGTCGACACCGAGAGCAAGATCGGCGTCCCGCCGACCACCAAGGTACTGCCGGGCAAGGCTGTCAGCTACGACGTCGGGTTCAACGTCGCGGACCCGAACGACCTGCAGTTGGACGTCACCGGCGGTTTCGAGTACGACACGGTGACCTTCACCAAGTAGCGCGACGGTCGTCTGCAGAGGTCAAGCACCGACGCGCCTCAGCGGTTACGACGAGAGGCCCCCGCCCGAGTGATCGAGCGAGGGCCTCTGTCATTTGCCCCTAGCGGCGGCGAGCGCCTCGCAGCGCCAGCGTGAGCGCCGCGAGCGAGACCACGAGCGCCGCCAGGGACAGAGCAACGGTGATTGCCTCCATGCGTCCAGCCTCTCATACTGGAGGGGAGTCGGCCCCCGGATAGTTGCTATATCCGGGGCCGACTCCTCTGCTACAGCTTCGCGATGGACTCGAACCGATCCTTGTAGAAAAACACCAGCCAGCCAAGCGGAGTGATCGAATTGATTGTGCGCGACCCGTTGTCGGGGTCAATCTCTCGTGCCACAAGGTTCACGTCGGCGAGCGCAGTAACCGACGCAGTAAGTTGCTGTTGATTGTTGAATCCGTAAGCCTCATACTCACCTGACCCCGCTCGCCCCGCGGTCTGGCGAGCGAGATCAGTGAAGAACTGCCATACGCGCGGCTGAACGCCGCGCGCATCCTCGTACGCATGCTCCGCCTGCTCCAACAGCCACGACTCGACCAACCGGTCGCGATCTTCCTCCGACGGAAGCGGCTGTCCGGCGTTGAGATAGTGTTCAGCGAGCCAGTTCGAAAATTCCTGCGCCCTTTCCATCGAGTCACGCAGGTTCCGATGGAGCGCCTGATAGATAAACTCAAATCCAGTTGGAGTGACAGGCGCGGTAGCACCCTCCTCGCCGTAGTAGTCGATTCGCCGTCCGACGGCGTCGACGGCTGCGCCATCTTCGAGCGGACCTACGATGGTAGGTGCCTGAATCACACCGCTGAGGCGTTGCGTCCTAGCGCGGGAGACGATCCCGCGCGAGCCGCACAAGACCCACCGCACGCCCGGGATGTTGAAGACGCGATCCCGAAGCTCGTCCAGCGTTGCCCGCGCTTTGCCGGACGATTCGAGGATTTCGAGATTGTCCAACACGCAAACGATTGCCCCCTTGCCCGATCCGAAGACACGAGCAAGTTCATTACGCACCGAGGTCTCGAAGCCGGACCTCGTGAATCCCTCGGAGGTGTTGGGCTCAGACCCCTCCCCCATGTCGATGCCCATGCCAAAGGCTTGACCGCCGCCCGACCAAGATTCGTACTGCGCGCTGTTCAGCCACTTGTCGACGGCCTTCGTATCTGGCTCGGGAAGACCCACTTGTCGGAAGGAGCCGCGGTACTGAATGAGCGTCTGCGCGAGCACCCGGAACAGGTCATCGACGAAAGCCTCAACGTCCTGCCGAGGCTGAAGGGCGCTAACGGCGGGAAGGAATAACTCCCCACTCTTCGCCTTCATGCAGGCGTCTGCCATCCGGTAGACAGCCACGTTGATCATGCTTGTCTTGCCCGCCCCAATGGGACCTTCGACGGAGGCGTGCGCTCCGCCGGAGCCGATCCGCATCTGCAAATTCGCGATGTCGACGTCTCGCCCGGCAATCAGAGTGTCGCCCGTGGCATCGGCTTGCAGCGTCTCTTGACTGTAGGGATTGGCGGAGAATCCAAAGCGCGGCCACAGCGCGAACAAACTCATGGCCTGATGCTAGAGGGCTGAGCGCCCCGACCGCGAGCGAGAAAGGGTCCTCGGCAGTCAGGTGCTAGGTTTTAGGTGTGGTCGGATGTACTCAGCCATATCGCGGCAAGTCTACTGACACCGGGGCGTCGAGCGACCCCTGCCTCGCGGATCGGTGTCCCCGCTCGGGGCGGTGGAGGTGACACGAACGCCGGGACCCGTCCGGGCGGCGGGAGACCGTCGCACGAACCCGCGGCAGCGGACACGACCCAGGTCGGCCGACGCCCGGATCATGCTGCCTCGCGCCCGGACGCCGTGGTCGGTTCGCCGTCCTCGGCGGGCGGTGACGCCGGCGGCGTGAAGTCTCCCCCGAGGAGCGCGGCGGTGTGGCGCGCGGCCTCGGCGGGGTCCGGGAGTTCCTCGCCCGTTCCTCCGACGGCGTCGACCCCGTCGCCCCCGTCCCCGACCGTCGGCTCCGCCGCGAGGCCGTACGCCGAGCCGTCCTCCCGAGGGTGGGTGGTCCGGTGCTCGGCACCCGTGGAGCCGCGGACCTCGCCGGTGCGCGGGTCGACCGTCTGGGAGTCGCCCGGTACGGCGGAGGACTCGCTGCTGTGCCGGGGCACCCGGATCCAGTTGCTGATGCCCCACGCCAGGTCGTGGCCGATGCCCTCGGCGTCGATCTCGACCGAGGTCCCCCCGCGGCCGTCGCGTTCCCACGTGCGGATGCGCACCCTGCCGGTCACGACGATGCGGTCGCCCTTCTTCAGCGACTTGTGCACGTTCGCGGCGAGGGAACGGAACGCCGTGACGGTGAACCAGTTCGTCGTCCCGTTGGTCCAGGACGAACTGGCACGGTCCCAGCGACGGGACGGGGACGCCAGGCGCATGCTCGAGATGGCGATGCCGGTGTCGGTGACGAGGTACCGGGGCTCGGTCGCGACGATGCCGCAGACGGTGATCGTGTCGTTCATGGGTCGATCGTCATCGAGCCCCGAGCCGCAGGAGCGGCTCGGGGCTCGATCTGTGACGGAGGGACCCGACCAAGCAGGTTGTGCAGGAGGAGTCCCCCGCGCCTCCCGGCCGGTGCCCGTCAGTGGGAGCGGAACTCGGGACGGTCCGCGAGCGGCCCGAGCGCCGCGTGGACGGCACCCTTGGCCGACTGCAACGACGGGTACGTCCCGCCGCCGCCGTCCCGTCCGTAGAGCTCGACGTGGAACCCGTCCGGTGCGCGGCGGATGCTCCCGACCGCGCCAGCCGGACCGACGGCCACCCAGGTCCCGGTGTTGCCCATCATCGTTCGACCACCTCCTCGTGGTCCCGACGCCCGCGTCTCAGGACGCCAGGATGTACTGACCGTACGCCTTGCGGACCTTGTTGACCTTGGGCAGTGCCACCGCCATGCAGTACCCCTGCCCGGGGTTCTTCGCGAAGAAGTCCTGGTGGTACTCCTCCGCCCGGTGGAAGGTACCGAGCGGCTCGAGCGTCGTCACGATGCCGCCGTCCCAGATCTCCGACGCGCGCTCGATCGCCCGCTCGAACAGGGCTCGCTGCTCGTCGTCCGCCGGGAACATCGCCGAGCGGTACTGGGTGCCGACGTCGGCGCCCTGGCGGTTCAGCTGTCGCGGGTCGTGCAGCGTGAAGAACACGTCGAGGACCACGTCCGCGGGGATGACGGACTCGTCGAAGGTCACCGCAACGGCCTCCGCGTGGCCGGTCGTCCCGGTGCAGACCGCCTCGTACGTGGGGTCGTCGGTGGAACCGCCGACGTAGCCGGACACCACGTCCTGCACACCCTGGAGCGTGCGGTAGACCGCGTCGAGACACCAGAAGCAGCCACCTGCGAGCACGAACGTCGTCATGGGGTCAACCTACCTTCCTGGGCTCCTTCGGAGCCGCGTACCGGGTGCGTCTCCTGCACAACACCGGCGGTGTCGACGCTGTTCCCCACGGCGGAACGACGGCTCCGGCGCTGTCGGTGGTCCGCCGTAGCGTCAGCCGCACCACATCGACGACCGACCACCAGGAGGCACCCGTGCAGACGAGCACCGAACCCGCGTTCCGCATCCGCTCCTCGCCGGTCGCGCGGAGCCGTGGTGACCTCCGTGTCCTCGACGTGCGCGACGACCTCAGTCGGGTCACCCGGGCGAACGGCGAGATCGTCGGCTACGTCGACCGGGTGGACCTCGCCGGCGGCACGGCCTACCGAGCTCGCCGCTACGTGGCGACCGAACGACGCTTCGTCGAGCTGCCGAACGTCTGGTCGGCGGACGATGCGGTGGACTGCCTCCGCTGGGGGTGAGCAGCCCGTGCTCCGTGTCGACGGAACGCCGTGCCGCCTCCGCCGATCCGCGCACCACGCTGCATAGGGTTCGCCCATGGACTGGTGGAACGACCTGACCGACTGGACCGCGTCCGACGAGGGCTGGCGGGTGCTGTCCGGCGCGATCATCCCCTTCGTCGCGATCGTCGTCGCCGGCGTGATCGCCGCACTGATCGGCAGATCCGCGGCGAAGCGCGTCGTGGCGTTGCACGACCGCGAGAGCCGGAACGCCGCCGTCGCGGGCGTCGTCTCGGCGGCACGCAAGGCGGCGCGGTGGGGCGCGCTCGGGCACGAGGAGCGGGCCTACACCGATCACCTCGCCGAGGACGCCGATCTCCGTCTCCGCATGCTCCCGGTGAGCGGCGCGACCCTCGCAGCGGACTGGGCGCAGCACGAAATCGCGGACATCAAGCGGAACTCGTCCACGTTCACCTCGCAGGCAGACCAGTCCCTCGGTGAGTTCCGCGACCGCCTGCTCGAGTGGCAGGCCCGGCCGAACCGAGCCCGCAAGCTGTTCAAGTCCGACCTCGAGCGCTGGAAGTTCGACTCGCCGGACCCCGACGCTGAGCTGATCGCGCGCCAGCAGGACTGGAACGCCGGTCAGCAGGAGCAGCGGAAGGCCGACGGTAGCGCCGATGCGGACTCGTCGCAGACGACGCCCACGACGACGTCGCTGCGGCCGGCCCCGCAGAGCGGTGCCCAGCACGGCAACCCCGCGCAGGGCACCCCCGTGCAGAGCAATCCCGAGCGGAGCAAGGCTGCACGCCCGGGCACGCAGCAGGCGAACCCGACGACTCCGGACGACGACCGTGCTGCCACGACGCCGATCGACGACGTCCGGCCGGTCGCCGACACCCGCACCCGCCCCTACGGTGACGGCGAGACGGTGCAGCTCGACGGCACCCCGGTCCGCCCGCAGCTCGGGTCGCCGCTCGCGTCGACCCGGCAGGGCACCGCCACGGCGACCAGCTCCCGCAACGACCTGGGCGGCCCCGACGCGGAGGACGTCCGCGCCGTCGACGCGACCGACCGGAGCGACGGCTCCTCCGAACGCAAGCCGGTGTCGGCTCCGCGGATCGCGAGCCCGACTTCGGCCGACGCGCACGTGAACCGAGCGTCGGCGTCTGCTTCCGGGCTCGAGCGATCGGCAGCGCCTGCGAGCGACGAGGACGATGCGGACGGCGGGGACACCTCCCCGTACACGCAGCCGATCAGCGCGAGCGAGCTCCGACGCCGGGCTGCCGACGACGAGTGAGCTCAGCGCACGGCGGCTGACCAGCAGCCGCCGTGATGACGAGAGGCCGCCATCTGATGGGATGGCGGCCTCTCGTCGTACGTGCCCCCGGCAGGAATCGAACCCGCGACACGGAGGGTAGAAACCACCTGCTCTATCCACTGAGCTACGGAGGCGGGCGGCGACGATTCTACCGCCGACGGTCACCGAGGTGCTGCACGAAGCGATCGACCTCGGCCTGGCTGCGGAGGTGGACGATGCGGAGGTGCGGCACGCTGCGCTCGACGATCGCGACCCGACGCCGCGTCTCGTGCTGGGTCCGGAGCCCCCAGCGGACGATGTGGCCGCGGTCGGTGAAGAAGGTGCGGAGCGGTGGCTCGACGTTGCCGTTCCAGAGCTCGGTCCGGTGGATCCGTCGGCGCAGGGTGCGGCGGACGAGTCGTGAGATCGCCACGTGCACCGGCAGGTCGATCCAGACGAGGGTGTCGGCTCGGTGCGCGAGCATCGGACGTGTCGCGGTGTACTGCCACTCGGTGACCCAGGTCGGCTGCCCCGTGAAGGCCTCGACCTCGGGGACGAACGTCGCCCGCGGGGTCCAGTCGGGGCCGTGGTGGATGGAGTCGATCTCGGTGTGCGGGATGCCGAGCGTCCGGCCGATGCGCCTGGCCGTGGTGGTCTTGCCGACGCCGGCGGTCCCGGCGACGAGCACACGACGGGGTCGGGGGTCGAGGACGTCGTCGGCTCCGAGCACCGTCCGACCCGAGCCGGGGTGGCGGCTGTCCGCGCAGCGGGAGGGCGAGGCCGAGGGCGTCCCGGGCGGTCCCACCGGCACCCAACGGGCGGAAGCGGCACGGAGACGATCGGCGAGCGACCAGGAACGCCCGCTCGCCCCCGCGGTCGACCAGCGGCGGAGCCTCCCGGAACCCACCCACTGGCGAACGGGCGGAACCGGCACGGAGGCGCGTGGGGCGCGACAGGAACCGCCCGCTCGCCGACGGGACCGACCAGCGGCGGGGCCGCACGGAACCTGCAGCGGGGGCCGCCGCGCGTTCCGCAAGGTTCGGCCCGCGTCTGCCTGCAGTTCGTCCCGGGGTCACCACCCCTCCGTACGGTCCCCAACATGCACTCCCCCGGAACCGTCGTGGCGATCGTCCCGGCCCGAGCGGGTTCGAAGGGCATCCCCGGCAAGAACCTCCGCACCGTGGGCGGCCGCTCCCTCGTGCGCCGAGCGGTCGAGGCAGCGCGGGCGGCCGAGACGATCGACACCGTGGTCGTCTCGACCGACGGTGACGCCATCGCCGCCGAGGCCGAGGCGGCCGGCGCGACCGTCGTCCGGCGGCCGGCAGAGCTCGCCGGCGACGAGGCGTCGTCGGAGTCCGCCCTGCTCCACGCCCTCGACGTCCTCGATGCCGCGCGAGACGGAACCGGGCCAGACGCCCCTGCCCACGACGACTCCGCACGAGACGGCACGGCGCACGGGGCGCCAGGCCCCGAGATCGTCGTCTTCCTGCAGGCGACCTCGCCCTTCGTCGACCCCGCGGACCTCGACCGCGCCGTCCGCCGAGTACGGGACGGTGCCGCGGACGTCGTCCTCGCCGCCGCCCCGTCGCACGCCTTCCTCTGGCGCACCACCGCAGACGGCCGCGCCGAGGCGGTCAACCACGACGCGACGACCCGTCCCCGCCGCCAGGACCGCGAGCCCGAGTTCCGTGAGACCGGGGCCTTCACCGTCTTCCGCGCTGCCGCCTTCCGCGAGCACCGGCACCGCTTCCACGGTCGCGTCGAGCTCGCCGTCGTGGATCCCGCCCTGGCGATCGACGTCGACGACCTCGCGGACCTCGAGCACGCCGACGCCCTCGCGACCCGGCACGACGCGGGACACCGCGCCGCGCACGGGGGCGGCGCACCCGGCCAGACCCCCACCACCGTCCCCGCACCGAACGGAGCACCATGACCGTCACCATCGGCACGTCGACCATCGGCGCCGGCAACCCCGCCTACCTGATCGGCGAGATCGGCCTGAACCACAACGGCGACGTGGACGTCGCGAAGCGGCTCGTCGACGTCGCGGCCGATGCCGGCCTGCAGGCCGTCAAGTTCCAGAAGCGCACGCCGGAGATCTCCACCCCGGAGCACATGAAGGCGACCCCGCGGAGCACCCCGTGGGGCGACATGACGTACCTCGAGTACCGCCACCGCGTCGAGTTCGACCGTGATCAGTACATCGAGATCGGGGACCACGCGACGCTCCGGGGCCTCGACTGGTTCGCATCGCCGTGGGACGAGCCGAGTGTCGACTTCCTCGAGGACCTCCGCGTCGTCGCCTACAAGATCGCCTCGGCCTCGGTCACCGACCTCGGCCTGCTCAGCGCCGTCGCGGCGACCGGCAAGCCCGTGATCCTGTCGACCGGCATGTCCACGCTCGAGCAGATCGACCGGGCCGTCGAGACGCTGGGGAGCGACCGCCTCGTGCTCATGCACGCCACGTCGACCTACCCGCTCCCCGCCGAGGAGGCGAACCTCCGCATGATCGACACCCTCGCCCTGCGGTACGCGGGTGTACCGGTTGGGTACTCCGGGCACGAGCCCGGGCTGCAGATCTCGCTGGCCGCCGTCGCACTCGGCGCCTCGGCGGTCGAGCGGCACATCACGCTCGACCGGACCATGTGGGGCTCGGACCACGCTGCCTCGCTCGAACCGCACGGCCTGCAGACGCTCGCCCGCGACGTCCGGATCATCGAGACCGCGCTCGGCGACGGCGTCAAGCGGATCTTCCCGGGCGAGGTCGCGCCGATGGCGAAGCTCCGCCGCGTGGGTGCGTGAGCCGGCGGCGGACGTGAGCGACGGCGGGCGCGAGCCGACGGACGGACGGGAGGCGCGCCTCCCGTCCGTCACCCCGCCCCGCGTCCGTCGCGTGGTCGGCCTGGTCGACACGGACTCGTTCGCGAAGTGGGGCGCGCACCTGCTCGCCTCGGCCCCGGCGCACTGGCGCCTCGAGCTGGTCGTCGTGGCGACGCCGAGGTCGGCCAGCCGTTCCCAGCTGCGTGCAGCGTTCCGCGGGCTCGATGCGCGGTTGGCGCACCTCTCGGATGCGCCGCCGGAGCCGGTCGCGGTGGACCTGGTCGTCCGCGGCCTGCAGGACGACCCGCCGGACGCCGTCCTCGTGGCGTGCATCGGGCCGGTGGCGGAACTCGTGATCGATGAGGTCGCGCGACGCGTCCCACGGCGGCCGGTGCTGCTGACCGGGTTGCCCGGCATCTCGTTCCCGGCGAAGTGGAAGGGCGTCTTCCTCCGTGCTCGGGCCGACCTGTTCGTGCTGCACAGCCACCGCGAGGTCCGCGCCTACCGCGACCTCGCACGAGCGGGCGGAACGGAACCCCACTTCGCACTCGCGACGCTCCCCTTCGCCCGCTCGAGGGGTGGCGCGGCGGACGACGACACGGTCCGCGACGCCGTCGTGTTCGCGGCGCAGCCGAGCGTCCCCTCGGACGAGCAGGACCGACGGCGGATCGTCGGATGGTTGGCCGAGACCGCCCGACGGCATCCCGAGTGGCGCGTCGTCGTGAAGGTCCGGGCGACGGCCGGCGAGCACCAGACCCACCGCGAGCAGTTCCCCTACCCGGACCTGCTCCCCGCCGACGCACCGTCGAACCTCGTGGTCGAGGGCGGTCCGATGGCGCAGCACCTCGCCCGCGCGGTCGCCCTGGTGACGGTGAGCTCGACCGCGGTGCTCGAGGCCGTGGCACAGGGGGTGCCGGCGCTCACGCTGACGGACTTCGGCGTCTCGCGGGCACTCATCAACGAGGTGTTCGTGGACAGCGGGCTCGAGGGTGACGCCACCGACCTGGTCGACGGACGCTTCGGCCGGGTCCGGTCCGAGTGGATGCACGACAACCACTTCCACCCGCCGACGGACGACGACTGGGTCGACCGGGCCGAGGCACTCATGGTGCTCCGCGATGCCGGCGCCCTCGTCGACCGTCCGCCCGCGCGCCGGAGCCGGGGCGGCGCGCTCCGGCGGGCCTGGGAGCGGAAGAACGCGCTCGGTGCGGCGGACCGGTCGGTGCTCGGCGCGGTCGCACTCGCGGTCGGCACACCCGTGCGGACGGCGAAGCGTGCGGTGCGACGCGTGCTGCGACTCGTGCGCCCGGTCGCGGCGGCGCCGCAGCTCGTCGGCCCTCCGCGGTCGCAGCGCCGGCCGGTGCCGGTCGGGGACGGGACGCGTCCGGGCGGCTGACCCGGAGGCGGAGGCCGACCGCGGCCCGGGCGACCATCCCGGTGGCTGGAGGCCGACCGCGGCCCAGGCGACCGTGGTGGTCGGGGCCGACCGCGGCCGGGGTGACCGCGATGGCGGAGGTGCGCCGTGCCTCCAGGCCGGACACCGGGCGGGCGGAACCGGCCGTGCGTCCTCAGAGGGCCTTGGCGACCGCCAGCAGCAGTTGGTCCCGCGAGGGGACACCGGGAGAACGGAAGACCTCGGCCCCGTCGTCCCGCCGCACGATGATCGTGGGGGTCGATCGGATGCCGAGGTCCTCCGCGGTGTCCAGGTGCGCTGCGACGTCCCGCTCCGTGACCCGGAGCCCCGGGACCAGCCCCGCCGCCTCGGCGGTCACACGTCGGGCGGCCGCGCACGGGGCGCAGAAAGCGGAGGTCCAGAGGTCGAGCTGCACGACCGTCGCCAACGCAAGTGGTGCGGGATCTACTCCCGGTCGAACTCGCCGCTGCGGTCGCCGCGCTCCTGCAGGTCGTCGACCGGGTCGGAGTCGGCGGCGTCGTACTCGTACTCGACCGAGGTCTGGTCCAGCACCTGACGGGTCTTGGTGGCCTTGTAGGTGAAGGCCGTCTGCAGGCCCTCGACGTCCGCGTACACCGTGACCTCGTCGTCGACCGCGTCGCTCGTGGCGGTGCGGCTGTCGGTCGTGCCGTCGAAGGGACCGCCGTGGAAGATCGCGGTGTACTCGTCGCCCTCGTTGATGGTGATGTCGCTCATGCGTCCCTTGTACCAGGGGCGACCTGTTGACGGATGCATAGCCCAGCTATATAGTTCGGGTATGGAATCAACGCGAGCGCAGACGGTCGAGACGCTCCTCGTCTCGGTCAACCGGTTGATCCGCGCCGCAGCGCAGGCCACCGGGAACCCGACGTCGTCCGCCGTGTGGCGGACGCTCGGGATCCTCGAGACCGAGCAGCCACTCCGGCTGGGCGAACTCGCCGCCGCGTCACGCGTGGCGCAGCCCACCATGACCAAGCTCGTCGCCGGCATGCTCGCCGACGGACTCGTCTCGCGCAGCGTCGACCCCGACGACTCCCGCGGGCAGCTCATCGAGCTCACCGACGCCGGGCGCGACCGGCTCCGCAGCTGGCGCGCCACCATCACCGAGACGGTCGGGCCGGTGTTCGCCGACCTCGGCGACGACGACTGGGACGTCCTGCACCGCGCGGCCGCGATCATCGCCTCGCGCACCACGACCACGACCACCACCAGAACGGAGATCCACGCGTGAACGCCCACGCACCTGCTGCGTCCGGCAGCATCCTCAAGCAGTCGTCCGCGGTGTGGGCGATCGCCTTCGCCTGCGTCGTCGCCTTCATGGGCATCGGCCTCGTCGACCCGATCCTCCCCGCGATCGCGTCGTCGCTGCACGCCACCGCCGCGCAGACCGAGCTGCTCTTCACGAGCTACCTCGCCGTGACCGGTGTCGCGATGTTCTTCACCAGCTGGGTGTCGAGCCGCATCGGCGCCAAGAACACGCTGCTCATCGGGCTCGCGCTCATCGTCGTGTTCTCGGTGCTCGCAGCGACCTCGGGCAGCGTCTGGAACATCATCGGCTTCCGCGCCGGATGGGGCCTCGGCAACGCACTCTTCATCTCCACCGCGCTCGCGACCATCGTCGGGGCCGCTTCGGGCGGGACCGCTTCGGCGATCATCCTGTACGAGGCAGCGCTCGGCCTCGGCATCGCCGTCGGACCCCTGGTCGGCGGACTGCTCGGCTCGGTGAGCTGGCGCGGCCCGTTCTTCGGCGTCACCACGCTCATGGCGATCGCCTTCATCGCCGTCGTCGTGCTGCTCGAGTCCTCCGGGCTCGAGAAGCCCACGCCCACCAAGCTCTCGGCGCCGTTCCGCGCGCTCGGGCAGCCGGCGCTCGCCGCCCTCGCCGTCACGGCGCTCTTCTACAACATCGGCTTCTTCGTCCTGCTCGCCTACACACCCTTCCCGCTCGGCTTCGGCGCGCTCGGCATCGGCTTCACGTTCTTCGGCTGGGGTGTCGGGCTGGCGATCACCTCGGTGTGGGTCGCGCCGATGCTGACCGCCCGCATGCGCCGGACGACCGTCCTCAAGATCGCCCTGCCACTGCTCGCCCTCGACCTGTTCGCCGCCGCCGTCGTCGTGACGTCGCAGGTCGGGCTGATCGTCTGCGTCGTCGTCGGCGGACTCGTCCTCGGTGTGCTCAACACGGTGCTCACGGAGTGCGTCATGGAGGCGACCGACCTCCCCCGTTCGGTGGCATCGAGCGCCTACTCGGCGGTGCGCTTCATCGGTGGCGCCATCGCCCCGCCCGTGGCGACGCTGCTCGCGGACGAGTTCGCCCCCTCGGCGGCGTACGTGTTCGCCGCGGTCTCGGTGGCGGTCGCGTTCGTGGTCGTGGTCCTGACCACGAAGGTGCTGCGGCGGGTCGACGACGGGGCGGAGTCGGAGCGCGTCGAGGCCGAGGCGATCTCGGCGGGCGAGATGGTCTGACGCGTCGGGAGGGCGGGCTCGTCCCGCGCTGTCTGTCTGCACGGGGCGCTCGAGCGTCTGCTCGCGGTCCTGCAGGCTCGAACGGGCGGGATCGGTCGTCGAACCATGGATTCGGCCGCCGATCCCGCCCGTTCGTCGTGCGTGCTCGGCGACGGCCGCCACGGTGTCGGTACTGCACTCGCGGACGCGAGCGGGCGGAACCGGTCCTCGCACAACGCGAGCGGGCGGAACCAGTCCTGGCGGAGCGCGAGCGGGCGGATCCGGACCTGGAGGAGCGACGCCGGTTGCTGTTCGCGCCCGTTCGGCGTGGAGCGGGGACCGCCCGCCCGCGCGAGCCGTCGCGCCGGAGGGTGGCGCGCCTCCCGGACGCGCACCGGCCCCACGAGCGGGCGGAACCCGGTGTTGCAGCGGCCGGAAGCAGCTCCCACCCGCTCGCGGCACGGCGTGCCGGACGGGAGGCGCGCGCTGAGCCCGGCAGCCCACCTCGCGACGAGCGGGCGGAACGGGACGTCGAGCGGCCCGGTGTCGGCAGCTTCCGCCCGCTCGCCGTCCGAACGCACGGACGGGAGGCGCGCGCTGCGCCCGGCAGCCCACCTCGCGACGAGCGGGCGGATCGTGCGCTCGCACGCGCCCCGGCGCGCAGGATGCGCCCGCTCGCGGCACGCGGTCCACACCACCGCCCCCGCGAGCGGGAGCGTCACACGCGCGGAATAGGATCGGGACATGGCAACTGCGAACGATCGCCTCGTCTGGATCGACTGCGAGATGACGGGCCTCGACCTCGCGGTCGACGAGCTCGTCGAGGTGGCCGTCGTCATCACGGACTTCGACCTCGTCCCCGTGCACCCGGGCTTCGACATCGTCATCAAGCCCGACCAGTCGGCGCTCGACAACATGAACGAGTTCGTGACCACCATGCACACGACGTCCGGCCTGCTCGAGGAGATCCCGGACGGCGTCTCCCTGGCCGACGCCGAGTACCAGGTGCTCGAGTACATCCTCCAGCACGTCCCGGCCGAGGGCAGCGCGCCGCTGGCCGGCAACACGATCGGCACGGACCGCGCGTTCCTGTCGAAGTACATGCCGCGGGTCGACGGGCACCTGCACTACCGCAGTGTCGACGTGTCGAGCATCAAGGAACTCTGCCGCCGCTGGTTCCCGCGCGTGTACTTCAACGCGCCGGAGAAGCACGGCGGGCACCGTGCCCTCGCGGACATCCTCGAGTCGATCCGCGAGCTCGAGTACTACCGCCGCGCGGGCTTCGTCGCGGAACCCGGCCCGACCACCGAGGACGTCCGCGCCGTCGCGGCCGAGGTCGTCGAGCGGTGGGAGCCGCGGCTCGCGCAGCCCGCCGCCGAGTAGCGACAGGCACAGCCGCGGAGGAGCGACACGCGTGGTCCGCGGCGCCTCCCGCATGTACTACTATTGAGTGGTCGCGCCGGTCAGCCGGAGCAGGCATGGTGGGTATAGCTCAGTTGGTAGAGCGCCTGGTTGTGGTCTAGGAGGTCGCGGGTTCGAGACCCGTTACTCACCCCAGTGCACGAAGGCCCCGTCCGAGAGGACGGGGCCTTCGTCGTTCTCCGATAGCGGTGTGCCACGATCGACGTCGTGATGGAGATGTCCGCCGACGAGTTCGAGCAGCTCGTGACCGACGAGCTCGACCTGCTGCCCGACGAGATGGTCGACGGGCTCGACAACGTGGTGTTCGTCGTCGAGGACGAGCCCGAGGACGGCTCCGACCTGTTCGGTGTGTACGAGGGGGTCGCCGCGACCGAGCGTGGGCAGTACGGGTTCGGCGAGCTGCCGGACCGGATCGTGGTGTTCCGGAAGCAACACCTCGAGGAGTGCGACACCGTCGAGGAGCTCCGGGACGAGGTGCACACCACGCTCGTGCACGAGATCGGGCACTTCTACGGCATCGACGACGCCCGGCTGCACGAGCTCGGCTGGGCGTAGCTCAGAACCGCGTCGGCCCGACCTCGTGGTACCGCTCCCACGCGTCCACCGGTCCTCGCCCGTGCAGCACGTACTCCCCCACGAGCCGCTCCTTGTACACCGTCGGGTTGTGCGACGCGACGACCCGCGCGTTCCGCCAGTGCCGGTCGAGCGCCCTGGTCCGGTCCGCCGCCGAGGCTCCGCCAACCTCGAACAACTCCGTGGCCGCACGCAGCACCCGCGGACCGACCTCGACCTGCGCCTGGTAGACGGCGTTCTCGGCAGCGTCGAGCAGCGCGTGGTCGACGCCGGCCCCGGGCTCGTTCGTCGCCACCACCGCGTCGAGCTGTCCCGCCGCGGCGACGACGAGCGACCGCGCGGTGAACGCCCCGGCGGCGAGCCGCCCGAGGACCGCGAGCACCTGCGGGTCCTCCCCCGGCGTCGCCGCGTTCGCGTGGATGTAGGTGCGGGTCCGCGGCCGGACGAACGCCACAGCGTCGTCGACGACCGCCTGCCCGATCCCGGCGAGGACCGCCAGCAGGTACAGCTGGTAGAACGCCTGGATGTGCGACAGCGGCGCGTCCCGGTAGGCCGAGATCACCGACGGGTCGACGGGAACGCCGTCGAACACGGTCGTCCCGGAGGCGGTGAGCCGCTGCCCGAACCCGTCCCAGTCGTCGACCCCGGTCACGCCCGGCGCGTCGGTGGGCACCGCGAACGTCACGCGCTCGCCGTCGCGGTCGGCCGCCAGGTAGATCCAGTCGGCGTAGAGCGTGCCGGTCGAGTAGAACTTCCGCCCGTCGAGCCGCCACGTGCCGGAGTCGTCGGGAGCGACGGTCGTCGAGATGTCAGCGAGCGTGGTGCCGGTCCGCTCCGAGGTCGCGTTCCCCACGATCGCTCCGTCGACGATCCGCTGGAGCCACTCGTCACGAGCGGGCGAATCCGGGCGGAGCAGCACCAGCTCGGTGTACCCGAAGTGCCCGCGCCAGAGGTGCGCGATGTTCGAGTCCGCCGCCGCGAGGTCCGCCACCAGATGCGCCAGCTCGACGAGCGTCACGCCGGAGCCCCCGCGGTCCTCGGGCACGCGGAGTCGGCCGAACCCCGCCTCCGCCAGCGCACGGACCTCGGCGTGCGGGAGCTCCCGCTCCCCTGGCGTCCCGGACGCCAGCTCGCGTGCGACGGCACCCTCGCGGATGCGGTCGAGGACCGGCGCGAATCGAGCCCGCAGGGCTGCGAGACGGTCGGTCTGGAGGCGCGGCTCGGCCCCGTCGGTCGTCGTCGCGTCCGTCACGCGGTCACCTCCACGGCGTCGCGTGCGCCGTCCGCCTCCGTCGCGCCCACGCCCCCGGAGCCTCCGGAGAACGCCCCGCGCCACCGCCGGGCGGGGTGCGAGTCGGGCAGCTGCGGGTGGCCGAAGAGCTTCTCGCGCAGGGTGCCCTCCCGGTACTCGGACTGCATGAGCCCACGCTCCTGCAGGGTCGGCGCGATGTGGTCGACGAACTCCTCGTAGGAGCCGGGCAGCGTCCAGTTGATGACGTTCACGCCGTCGACACCCACGCGCTGCCACTCGGCGAGCTCGTCGGCGATCTGCTCGGGCGTCCCGACGACGCGGGCGCGGAGCTTGGCGGACAGCCGGGCGAGGTCGGCGATGGTCGGTTCGCGGTCGCCGGCAGCTTCACGGAGCCACTGCAGGTGCGACTGCCCGGCGTGCGTCCGGACCTCGGACAGCGGCGTCGCGGGGTCGAGCGGCTCGCCGGTCTCCGGGTCGAACCCGAGGTTCGAGTGCACGAGGAAGGCGTCGGCCGCCAGGTACTCGTCGATCTCCGCCTCCTTCGCCTTCGCCTCGGCCTCGGTGGAGCCCGTGACGAAGGTCAGCCCGAGGAAGAACGCGATGTCCTCACGGCGGCGGCCGGCGGCGGCAGCGAGGTCACGGGTCTCGCGGATGAGCTGCTCGGTGGCGTCGCGGTTCGAGGTCAGGATGAACTGCGCCTCGGCGTTCCGCGCGGCGAAGGCCCGACCGGCGGGCGAGGACCCGGCCTGGAACAGCACCGGCGTGCGCTGCGGCGAGGGCGCCGACAGGTGTGGTCCCTGCACGTCGTAGCGCGTGCCGTGGTGGTCGATGCGGTGCACCTTCTCCGGGTCGGCGTACCCGCGCACCGGGTCCTTCAGCACGGCGCCGTCCTCCCACGACCCCTCCCAGAGCTTCGCGCAGACCTCGAGGTACTCCTCGGCCCAGGCGTAGCGCTCGTCGTGCTCCTCGAGGCGGTCGGCGCCGAAGTTCCGGGCCGCGCTGTCGAGGGCGCTCGTGACGACGTTCCAGCCGATGCGGCCGCGGGTGATGTGGTCGAGCGTCGAGACCTTGCGGGCGAAGTCGAACGGGTGCGCCTGGATGACGCTCGACGTGAACGCCAGGCCGAGGTGCTCGGTGGACACGGCGAGCGCGGAGAGCAGCACGGACGGGTCGTTCGAGGGGATCTGCAGCCCCTCGCGGAGGTTCGTCGCGTAGTCGCCGCGCGCGGGGCCGTACGTGCCGACGACGTCGGCGAAGAACATCGCGTCGAACTTCCCGCGCTCGAGCGTCCTCGCGAGGTCGGTCCACAGCGTCACGTCGTCGAAGTCGGCCTGGCGGGCGTCCGGGTGCCGCCAGAGGCCGTGCTGGATGTGCGACGTCGTGTTCATGACGAAGGCCGCGAAGCGCAGCGGACGGGTCGGTGCATCGCTCATGCCGTCCATGCTCCCCGGGGACCGCGCTCGCGCGGTCATGACGTGACCTCGCGTTACGCGCGGTGTTCCCCCGCGCCGTGGGGGCGACCATGCTCCTGAGGCATGCCGACCCAGACGACCGCAGCCACGCCTCCCGTCCGTCCCGCCGCCCCGTCGACCACCGCGACCCGTCGTCGTGTCGCCCTCGCGTCGTTCGTCGGGACGACCGTCGAGTACTACGACTTCTACCTGTACGCGACGGCCTCGGCGCTCGTGTTCGCACCGACGTTCTTCCCGTCCGTCACCCCCGCGGTCGGCGTCATCGCGTCGTTCGCGACCTACGGCGTCGGCTTCGTGGCGCGGCCGCTCGGCGGCATCGTGGCCGGGCACCTCGGCGACCGGATCGGGCGGAAGAAGCTGCTCGTCGCGTCGCTCGTGCTCATGGGCATCGCGTCGACGCTCATCGGGGTGATCCCCTCGGCGGCGACGATCGGGGTCGGCGCCGTGGTCGCCCTCGTCGTGCTGCGACTGCTCCAGGGCGTCGCGGCCGGAGCCGAGTGGGGCGGTTCGGCACTGCTGTCGGTCGAGCACGCGCCGGCACGGCACCGGGGGCTGTTCGGAGCCTTCACCCAGATGGGGTCGGCGGGCGGGATGCTCCTGGCGACGGGGGTCTTCACGCTCGTGCGGACCCTGCTCGGCAACGAGGCGTTCCTGGCGTGGGGGTGGCGCCTGCCGTTCCTGTTCTCCGCGGTGATCGTCGCGGTCGGGCTCGTCATCCGGCTCGGCGTGCAGGACGCCCCGGTGTTCCAGGAGCTGCGCGCCTCCGGCGGTGTCGAGCGCTTCCCGGTGTGGCAGGCGATCCGTCGGCACCCGCGGTCGATCCTCGTGACCGCCGGGCTGCGGCTCGTGCAGCCGGCGCTGTACTCGATCCTGACGACGTACTCGCTGACCTACCTCGGGACGAAGCGCGGTGAGGAGGGGTCGGCGGCGGGCCTGCAGGCGGTGCTCGTCATCTCGGCGGTGTCCCTCGTGTCGACACCGTTCTGGGGGTGGCTGTCCGACCGGGTGGGGCGACGACCGCTCGCGATCGGGTCGGCGATCGGGATCGGGGTGCTGATCTGGCCGTTCTTCGCGTTCCTCGACGCCGGGCCGCTCGTGCTGCTGCCCCTCGTGGCGCTGATCGGCATGAGTGTGTTCCACGACAGCATCTACGGGCCGCAGGCGGCGTGGTTCGCGGAGCAGTTCCCGACCGGGCGCCGGTACTCGGGGATGAGCCTGGGGTACCAGATCGGGTCGATCTTCTCGGTGGGGCTGACGCCGTTGCTCGCGGCGGTGTTCGTCGAGCTGGGCGGTGGCTCGCCGTGGATCCTGTGCACCTACATCGGGGTGTACGCGGTGCTCTCGGTCGTGGCCGCGGTCGTCGCGGTCGACCCGGTCCGTGACGGTACCGCCCGGTCTACGTCCTGAGCGACACGTCCGCGAGCTCCGCCGGCCGCTCGGCGGCGATGAACGCCCGCTCCTGCGCGGCCCACCGCTCCCACTCGCGGGCGAAGACCTCGCCGTCCCGTCCGATGGCCCGGTCCCACCGCACGTCGTCGTCCGCCTCGAGCCACACCCGGAGCGTGGCCAGGGGCGCCGATGCGCGCGACAGGGCTCCGCACCCCTCGACGACGAGCGGCGTGCGCGGGTCGATCGACACCCAGTCCGCCGGCTCCGACGTGTCCCAGTCCCAGCGCCGGTACCCCGACGGCGGCCCGAGCACGTCGGACACCACGGCACCCGCAGCCGACCGCAGTCCGTCCCAGCCCGGGTAGACGTCGTCGAGGTGCACGACCTGCGCGCCGAGACGTGCCGCCAGGGCGTCGCCGAGGGTGGTCTTGCCCGTCCCCGACCGTCCGTCGACCAGCACGACGAGTCGGCCACCGGTGGCGGCGGCGACCCCGGCTGCCGCCGCCGCGAGCCCGTCCACGAGCGACGGGTCCGGCGCCGTTCCCCCGGCGGTCGCCTCCGGCCGCACGACCTCAGGCACGCCAGGTCCCCGCAGCCACGGCCACGCCGACCGACACGACCCCGATCCCCACGAGCGCGGCGACCATCGCCCACTCCGGTCCCGCGAAGCGCGCCTGCCGCGCCCACGTCCGCGGACCGGGAGCGCCGAAGCCGCGCGACTCCATCGCGACCGCCAGGGTGGTCGCCCGACGGAGCGCGAGCACGAGCAGGGCGAACGCCATGGACGCGCCGCGCCGCAGTCGTCCGTGGTCCGCGAGCCCCCGCGCGCGCCGCGCCATCGCGAGCTGGCGCCAGTCCTCACCCAGCAGCGTCGTCATCCGCACCGCGGCCAGGGCCCCGAGCACGAAGCGTGCCGGCAGCCGCAGCAGCTGCGCGAGCCCGTCGGCCAGGTCGGTGGGGTCGACCCCGACGAAGAGCACGACGGCCGGCAGCCCGACCGCGAGCACCCGCAGCGCGGTCGCGAGCGCGAGCGTGAGCGACCCGTCGGTGACGTGCGCGAAGCCGAGGTCGAACCACTCCCGCCCGGAGGGCCGCCCGTACAGCGCGATGCTCAGCGCCGTCAGCGGCACGGCGACGAGCACCGGCGACGCCCGCAGCAGCAGGGTGCGCGGCGGGATCCGGAGCACCGGCAGGAGGAGCAGCTCCAGCGCGAGCGCGACGGCCGCGGAGACGACGTCGAGACTCGTCACGAGGCACACGCCGAGCGCGAGCACCCCGAGCATCGCAGCAACGGGCTGGACGCCGGCGACACCGCGGCGCGTCCGGCCGGGAGGCGCGGCTCGCCCGCCCTGGTCGGCACGCGTCGTCGGGGCGGTCACCGGTGCACCTCCGTGGTCGGTCGGGCCAGGCCGGGTCCGGATGGCGGCACGGGGTGCGCGCCGTCGGCGGCCAGCACGACCTCGTCGGCGTCGAGCGCACGCACCAGGTCACGGTCGTGGGTCACCACGACGAGCGCCGTCCCCGCGTCCGCCGTCGCGCCGAGCAGGTCGACCACCGCCTGCCACGTCGCACGGTCCTGCCCCGAGGTGGGTTCGTCGAGCACGACCACGGGCGGCCGCGAGGCGACGACGGCACCGATCGCGAGCCGCCGCTGCTCGCCGCCGGACAGCGTGAAGGGGTTGGCGTCGGCGAGGTGCCGCAACCCGAACGCGTCGAGGAGCTCCTCCACCCGTTCATCCGCGTCGGTCGAGCCGAGCGCGCGCGGGCCGGCGGCGAGCTCCTCGCGGACACTGCGCGCGACGAACTGGTGCCCGGGGTCCTGGAACACCGTGCCGATGCGGGCGGCGAGCTGTCGGCTCGTCCACCGGACCGGCGCGTCGCCCGCCTCGTCGGCGAGGTCGGGCGTCGCCCGGAGCGTGCCGCCCGCGGGTCGCAGGAGCCCGGCGAGGGTGAGGCCGAGCGTCGACTTGCCGACGCCGTTCGGACCGGTGACGGCGAGGACCCGGCCGCGCCGGACCCCGAGGTCGATGCCGCTGCCGACCCGGGTCCCACCGGCACGTCCGAGGACGCCCCCGCGTGCGGTCGCGAGCCCCAGCGCCTCGAGCAGCACCGCTCCCCCGTCGAGCGGGCGGGACGTGCGCTCGACGGTCGGTGCACCCGGTGCCGTTCCGCCCGCTCGCGACGAGCCCCGGGCCGGTTCGGCACCGGGCACCCACACGCCGGCCGCCGTCAGGGCGGCACCGTGCTCGGCGAGCACCGTCGCGGGCGCTCCGTCCGCGACGACCCCGCCACCCGGCTCGAGCAGGACGAGCCGGTCGACCAGGTCGAGCCAGGTGCCGATCCGGTGCTCGACCACGAGCATGGTCGCACCGGTGGTGTCGAGCAGCGCCCGCACGGCGTCGTGGACCTGTGCGACGCCCTCGAGGTCGAGGTTGGCGCACGGTTCGTCGAGCACGAGCACCCCCGGACGCATCGCGAGCACGCCCGCGAGGGCCAGGCGCTGCCGCTGGCCGCCGGAGAGGCGGCTCGTGGACCGGTCGAGCGGCAGGTCGAGTCCGACGACGCGGAGCGCGTGCCGGACGCGGTCCCAGGTCTCGGCCCTCGGCACCCCGGTGTTCTCGCACCCGAAGGCCACGTCGTCCCCGATGCGTGACATCACCGTGTGGGCCTCGGGGTCCTGCATGACGAGGCCGACCCGCCCGCGGACCGCGCGGGGGTCGGCGCCGTCGACCAGGACCGAGCCCTGCACGGCTGCGGCGGTGTCGTCGTCGGGGTCCGGCTCGTCCGCCAGCACCGCTGCGACCGCGCGGAGCACCGTCGACTTGCCGGCTCCCGAGGGACCGACGACCGCGACGCGCTCACCCGGCTCGACGACGAGGTCGAGGCCGCGGACCGCCCAGGCGTCCCGTCCGGCGTACCGCCAGCCCCAGTCGCGGAAGGCGATGCGCGCCGCCCCCGAGGACGACACGGACGTCACCGGGCGGCGCGGGACCCGCGCTCGGCCGGAGCGGGGCCGGACTGCGCTCCGTCGACCGGAGCGGTCACGCCGGTCGAGGCCGTCGACTCCTGCCCGGTGGACCCCGTCGAGCGTCGAGCGTGCTCACGCCCCGCGGCGAACGAGGACAGCACACCGGTCGCGGCGAGCGCCCGCACGAGCAGCCAGGAACCGAGCCCGGCGATCACGGCGCCGGACACCACGGCGGACACGACGTAGACGGTCTTGAACGCCGCGTCGAGCCCCGGGTACCAGAGCACGGTGTCGTTGATGCCGAGGGCGAGCCCGGCGGCGGCCCCGGCGAGCACGACGACCGGCAGCCGGTACGCCCGGTACAGGAACAGTGCGAGGACGAGCTCGGCGCCGAGGCCCTGCACGAGGCCGGCCTCGAGCGTCAGCCAGCCCCACTGGGTACCGAGCAGCGCCTCGACGCTGGCGGCGACCATCTCGGCGTAGAGGGCGGCACCGGGCTTCCGGACGACGATCGCGACGACCGGGCCGGCGAGCAGCCAGACCCCGCCGAAGAGCGCCTGCGTCCCGGGCAGGACCAGGCCTGCGACGGTGCTGATCGGCTCGTAGCCGAACTCCCAGAGCTTGAAGACGACACCGATCGCGACGGCGAGCACGCTCGCGACGACGATGTCGACGACCCGCCAGCGCAGGGAGCGCTTCGGGGCGGTGGACGGTACTGCGGACTGCATGGTTGCAGGCATCGTTGCTGACTCCTCCCTGCGCCGGCATGACCCGGATCAGGTTCGACGGTCGGAGCGCCGTTCGCTCCCTCTCAGCCCGGCGGTCCCGGACTCCCGTGTGTGTGGCAGCAGTCTAGACGCGGTCGTGACCGCGTGACGGACGGGAGGCCCGTGGCGGCGTCGCCACGGGCCTCCCGTCCGGTGGGTCACTTCTTGAGGGCGCGGATCACCTTGCTGAGCGCCTTGCCCGTCACCCAGATGGTCGGGATGCTCACCGCGAGCAGCGAGATGAGGTTCGGCTCGAACTGCAGGTCCTGACCGGGACGGCGCACGTAGGCACCCACCGGGATGGACGCACCGCCGCCACCACCGCCACCCGCGCCGCTGTCGTCGCCGTCTCCTCCGGCACCGAAGCCGAACCAACCGATGGAGACCGGGATGAGCGTCTGGTCCCCGACCTCGACCGGCTCGCCGTAGTTCGTCGAGACGCCCACCGGGCGCACCTTGTCTGCGATCTGACTCACGATGTTGGCCATGCGCGCGAGGCTACTCGGCGCTCCCTCCACAGGGCGCCTCGCTCGGGATCCGTCCACTGCTGCGGGTTGTCTGCGGACGCGGGCAGCCCGCGCCGATACCTTGGCGGAACCCACACCTGGAGGACCGTTTGCACACCTGGCCCGGCAACCCGTACCCCCTCGGGGCGACCTACGACGGCAGCGGCACGAACTTCGCCCTGTTCAGCGAGGTCGCCGACCGCGTGGAACTGTGCCTGTTCGACGACGCGGGGAACGAGGAGTGCGTCGACCTGGTCGAGGTGGACGCCCACGTGTGGCACGCCTACCTGCCGAACGTCGCTCCGGGGCAGGAGTACGGCTTCCGCGTGCACGCCCCGTACGACCCCGAGAACGGTCTCCGCGGCAACCCGCACAAGCTGTTGCTCGACCCGTACGCCAAGGCGACCAGCGGCGACATCGACTGGGACCAGGCGCTGTTCTCGTACACGTTCGGCGACCCGGACTCCACGGACGACCAGGACTCGGCGCCGCACATGATGAAGGGCGTCGTCATCAACCCGTTCTTCGACTGGCAGGGCGACCGGGCTCCCCGGATCCCCTACGGCGAGACGGTGATCTACGAGGCGCACGTCAAGGGCCTCACCGAGACGCACCCCGACGTCCCCGAGGAGCAGCGGGGCACCTACGCCGGCGTCGCACACCCGGCCGTCATCGAACACCTCAAGCGCCTCGGCGTCACGACGCTCGAGCTCATGCCCGTGCACCAGTTCGTCAACGACTCCACGCTGCAGGAGAAGGGGCTGTCGAACTACTGGGGCTACAACACGATCGGCTTCTTCGCGCCGCACTCGCACTACTCGTCGTCCGGCGACCGCGGGCAGCAGGTGCAGGAGTTCAAGGCGATGGTCCGCGAGCTGCACCGCGCGGGCATCGAGGTGATCCTCGACGTCGTCTACAACCACACGGCCGAGGGCAACCACCTCGGGCCGACGCTGTCGTTCCGGGGCATCGACAACGCCGCCTACTACCGCCTGGTCGAGGACGACAAGCGGTACTACATGGACACCACGGGCACCGGCAACTCGCTCAACGTCGGTCACCCGCACTCGCTGCAGCTCATCATGGACTCGCTGCGGTACTGGGTCACCGAGATGCACGTCGACGGCTTCCGCTTCGACCTCGCCGCGGCCCTGGCCCGCGAGTTCTACGAGGTCGACCGGCTGGCGGCCTTCTTCGAACTGGTCCAGCAGGACCCGATCGTGTCGCAGGTCAAGCTCATCGCCGAGCCGTGGGACGTCGGTCCCGGCGGGTACCAGGTCGGCAACTTCCCGCCGCAGTGGTCCGAGTGGAACGGCAAGTACCGCGACACCGTGCGCGACTTCTGGCGTGGGGAGCCCTCGACGCTCGGCGAGTTCGCGTCGCGCATCTCCGGCTCGGCCGACCTGTACGAGCACGACGGCCGGACGCCCAAGGCGAGCATCAACTTCATCACCGCGCACGACGGCTTCACGCTGTACGACCTGGTCGCCTACAACGAGAAGCACAACGAGGCCAACGGCGAGGACAACAACGACGGCGAGAGCCACAACCGGTCGTGGAACTCCGGGGTCGAGGGGCCGACCGACGACGAGAGCGTGAACGCCCTGCGGTTGCAGCGCCGACGGAACTTCCTCGCGACGCTGCTGCTGAGCCAGGGCGTGCCGATGATCGCGCACGGCGACGAGCTCGGCCGCACCCAGCACGGCAACAACAACGTCTACGCGCAGGACTCCGCGATCAGCTGGATCGACTGGGAGCACGCGGACGACGAGCTCATCCAGTTCACGGCCGACGTGGTGAAGCTCCGCCACGACCACCCGACCTTCCGCCGCACCCGGTACTTCAACGGCCGCCCCGTGCGACGGGGCGAGGGCGAACCGCTGCCGGACGTCGTGTGGCTGACCCCCTCCGGTGACGCCATGGACCCCGAGGACTGGGACTCCGGCTTCGGCAAGAGCGTCGGCATGTACCTGAACGGCGAGGGCATCCGCGGACGCGACCGCTGGGGTGAGCGGGTCACGGACGTGGCGTTCCTGACCTACTACAACGCGCACGACGACGTCGTGACGTTCACGCTGCCGCCCGAGGAGTACTCGCCCGGGTGGACCGTGCGGATCGACACGGCCGAACCCGGCGCCCGCGACGAGGTCCTCGACGCGGGCACGCCGCTCGACGTCCCGGCGCGCTCGATGATCGTGCTGCGCGCCGAGCCCGACCACGAGGTGTCGACCACCCCCGTCGACGCCGAGGCGGAGGCATCGGGCGCGCACCACTCCACGCCCACCAACCCCGCGGGTGCCCCCGCGGCGTCGGCGGCCGACCCGGCCGAGGCCACCTCGACGGACGCGTCGTCCCCGACCGAGGCGGTCGAGGGCGGCACAGGTCAGGACGCCGACGCCTCGGTCGCAGATGCCTCGGTCCCAGATGCCTCGGTCGACGACCATCCCGACTCCGACGACCCTGCCGCAGAACCCGAACCCGACACCTCAGGAGCCACCAGGTGACCGCACGACGCGTCCCCACGTCCACCTACCGACTACAGGTCACCGCCGACTTCGACCTCGCGTCCGCCCAGGGCGTGGTCGACCACATCCGCACCCTCGGCGCGGACTGGGTCTACCTCTCCCCTGTGCTGCAGGCCGAACCCGGATCGCAGCACGGCTACGACGTCGTCGACCACTCGCACGTCGACACCGAGCGCGGTGGCGACGCCGCGCTCCGTGCCCTGGCCGAGGCCGCGCACGCGGCCGGTCTCGGCGTGCTCGTCGACATCGTGCCGAACCACGTCGGTGTCGCCACCCCCGAGGCGAACCCGTGGTGGTGGTCGCTGCTCGAGTCCGGTCAGGGTTCACCGGTCGCCTGGGCGTTCGACGTCGACTGGGAGGCCGGCGACGGTCGCGTCCTGGTCCCGGTGCTCGACGACCGCCTGCTCGACGCGGTCGAACTGCGCGACGGCAGGCTGTACGTCGGCGACACCGCGTACCCGACCGCCGAGGGGACGGTGCAGGACGGCGACGACGTCGCGACCGTGCACGCCCGACAGCACTACGAGTTCGTGCACTGGACGCGTGCGGACCGCGACCTCAACTACCGCCGCTTCTTCGCGGTGAACACCCTCGCGGCGATCCGGGTCGAGGAACCCGAGGTCTTCGCGTCCTCCCACGCCACGATCGGCGCCTGGTTCCGCGACGGCCTCGTGGACGGCCTGCGGATCGACCACCCGGACGGCCTCTACGACCCCGCCGGGTACCTGCAGGACCTGCACGAGCTGACCGGTGGCGCGTACACCCTCGTCGAGAAGATCCTCGAGCCGGGCGAGCAGCTGCCGTCCTCCTGGCCCGTCGACGGCACGACCGGGTACGACGCCCTCGCCGTGCTCGACCGGGTGCTCGTCGATCCCGCCGGCGAGGAGCCGCTCACCGCGGCGTCCGGCGCCGAGCCGACCGACTGGCAGCGACTGACGCACGACACCCGGCGCGGGATCGCGGACGGGATCCTCGGCAGCGAGGTCCGGCGCCTCGCCCGACTCCTGACCCCGGTCGCGCCGGACGTCCCCGAGGACCGCATCGTCGACGCCGTGGCCGAGATCGTCGCCTCCTTCGAGGTCTACCGCACGTACCTGCCCGAGGGCGTCCACCACCTCATCGACGCGCTCGAGCGTGCCGCAGGGACCCGACCCGACCTCGACGACGTCATCGACCGGATCGCACCCGCGCTCGTCGACCCCGGCCACGCCGCGGCCGTCCGTCTGCAGCAGACCTCGGGCATGGTGATGGCGAAGGGCGTCGAGGACACCGCGTTCTACCGCACCTCGCGCCTGACCACGCTGAGCGAGGTCGGCGCCGACCCCAGCGTCTTCGCCGTCTCCGTCGAGGCCTTCCACCAGGCGCAGCGCGACCGTCAGGGCAGCTGGCCGCACACCATGACGACGCTCACCACGCACGACACGAAGCGCAGCGAGGACACCCGTGCGCGGATCAGCGTGCTGGCCGAACTCGGCTCCGAGTGGAGCACCACGCTGGACCGCCTGCAGTCGCTGGCACCGCTGGACGACGCCGTCCTGGCCGACCTGCTCTGGCAGGCGATCGTCGGAGCCCGCCCCGCGAGCCGCGAGCGCCTGCACGCCTACGCCGAGAAGGCCTCGCGCGAGGCCGGGGACAGCACGACGTGGACCGAGCCGGACGAGGCGTTCGAGGAGCAGATGCACGCCCTGGTCGACGCGTCCTTCGACGACCGGCGGGTCGTGGCCGTGCTCGACGAGCTCGACCAGGTCGTGGACGCCGCCGGGTGGTCCAACGGCCTGGCGCAGAAGCTCGTGCAGCTCACCATGCCGGGCGTCCCCGACGTCTACCAGGGCACCGAGTTCTGGGACCGTTCGCTCGTCGACCCGGACAACCGCCGCCCGGTCGACTACGCGGAGCTGCGCCACGTCCTCGCCACGCTCGACGGCCCGGACGACGACGGCCCCGAGCGACTCCCCGCGGTCGGGCTCGACGGCGCCGCCAAGCTGCTGGTCGTCAGCCGTGCCCTCCGCCTGCGTCGCGACCACCCGGAGCTGTTCACGCGGTACCTCGGCCTCGAGGCGACGGGCAGCGCCGCCGACCACGTCCTCGCCTTCGACCGCGGCGGAGCGGTGACGGTCGCCACCCGACTGCCCGTCGGCCTCGAGCGGGTCGGCGGGTGGGGCGACACGCTCGTCCACCCGGTGCCGCTCGAGCGCGTCGACCTGCTCACCGGTCGCCGCTTCCCGGCGTCCCGCGGCATTGCGCTCGCCGAGCTGCTCGCCGACCTGCCGGTGGCCCTGCTCGTGCCGGCCGGACTCGCGGACAGCACCACCCCGAGCGACGCGGCCGCGTCGTCCGAGCACACGAAGGCCCCCGCCGCTGGGTCCGACGGCGCCGCCGTCTCCGACCAGCAGGCCGAGATCGAGATCCTGGAGGGTCACGCATGACCGTTCCCGCCCGCTACGCCGTCTGGGCGCCGAACCCGGAGCGCGTGCGCCTGGTCGTCGACGACGTCGAGTACCCGCTGACCCGCGGCGACGACGACTGGTGGAGCACCGACGAGGTGACCCCGGTCGTCGGCGCCCGCTACGGCTTCCGGATCGACGACGACGAGGACGTCCGGCCCGACCCCCGCAGCCGGTACCAGCCGGACGGGGTGCACGGCACCTCCGAGGTGGTCGACCCGGAACGGTTCGCCTGGACCGACGAGTCGTGGACCGGCCGTCCCGCCCGCGGTGCCGTCATCTACGAGATGCACATCGGCACCTACACGCCCGAGGGCACGCTCGACGCGGCCGCCGCGAAGCTCGACCACCTGGTCGAACTCGGTGTCGAGTTCGTCGAGCTCCTGCCCGTGAACGCCGTCAACGGCGAGTGGAACTGGGGGTACGACGGCGTCGGCTGGTTCGCCGTGCACCACCCCTACGGTGGACCGGACGCCTACGACCGTTTCGTCGACACCGCCCACGCGCTGGGACTCGGGGTCATCCAGGACGTCGTGTACAACCACCTCGGTCCGAGCGGCAACTACCTGCCGCTCTACGGTCCGTACCTGCTGCAGGGCCTCGGCAACACCTGGGGGGACTCGGTCAACGTCGAGCACCCCGAGGTCCGTCGGTACGTGCTCGACAACGTGCGCATGTGGTTCCGCGACCATCACGTGGACGGCCTCCGCCTCGACGCGGTGCACGCCATCCGTGACACGACGCGGCCGCACGTGTTGCAGGCGATGGCCTCCGAGACCGAGGCGTACTCGGAGTTCGTGGGGCGCCCGCTGTCGCTCATCGCCGAGTCGGACCTGAACGACCCGGTCATGTTCCGTCCGCAGGAGGCCTCCGGCTACGGCCTGACCGGACAGTGGTCGGACGACTTCCACCACGCCGTCCACGTCGCGGTCACCGGTGAGACGAACGGCTACTACGCCGACTTCGCCCCGCTGTCGGCGCTGGCCAAGGTGCTCGATCACGGCTTCTTCCACGACGGCACGTGGTCGTCCTTCCGGGGGAAGCGGCACGGTCGCCCGATCGACCGCGGGACCTCACCGGCGACGGCGCTCGTGGTGGCGAACCAGAACCACGACCAGATCGGTAACCGTGCCGCCGGCGACCGGCTCGCAGCGACGCTGGACGACGAATCGCTCGTCATCGCCGCTGCGCTGACGCTGCTCGGTCCGTTCACGCCGATGCTCTTCATGGGCGAGGAGTTCGCAGCGACGACCCCGTGGCAGTTCTTCACCTCGCACCCCGAGAAGGCACTCGGCGAGATCACGGCGAAGGGCCGCATCGCCGAGTTCGCCGAGCACGGCTGGGACGAGTCGGTCGTGCCCGATCCGCAGGACCCGTCGACGTTCGCGAACTCGAAGCTCGACTGGGCCGATGTGACCTCGGAGCGGGGTGCGCGGATCCTGCGTGCCTACCGGGTGCTCGTCGCACTGCGTCGCACCGAGCAGGCCTTCGTCGACCACCGCTACGAGGCGAACGCCGTGCGGTTCGACGAGGACGACCGCTGGCTCGTGCTCACGCGGGGCCTGCTCGGCCCGGACGCAGCGCCGGTCCACGTCGTGGTGAACTTCGCCGACGACGCGGCCGAGGTCGCCGTGCCGGACGCCACCGGCGAGGAGCTCTACCGCTTCGGCGAGGCGACCGTCGAGGCCGGCGTCGTCCGGTTCGCGTCCCGCGGCGTGGTCGTCCTGCGCTGACGGACGTCCTCGCGACCGATCCGTCGATGCGACAGTCCCCCGTGGAACTCCCACGGGGGACTGTCGCGTTCGCGGGCCGGATCGACGCAGAGCGCGACCGGGCACAGCGCAGCTCGGCTAGGCCGACTGGTCTCCCACGGCGTGCGCGTTCTTGCGGACCGAGGGCAGACGGCGGTGGTCCTTCACGAGGGAGCGGAGGTCACGCAGTCGACGGTCGACGCCCCACTTCGTGACCAGGGTCAGGCTCTCGCGGACGATGTTGCCGCTCATCTTCGAGACACCGAACTCGCGCTCCGTGAACGTGATGGGCGTCTCGACGACCCGGAGTCCGGCCTCGAGGGCGCGCCAGCACAGGTCGACCTGGAAGCAGTAGCCCTTGGACGCGACCCCGGCGAGGTCGATCCGCTCGAAGGCCTCGGACGTGAAGACACGGAAGCCACCGGTCGCGTCTCGGACGGCGATGCCGAGGGCCAAGCGCGTGTAGAGGTTGCCGCCGCGCGACAGCAGCTCGCGGTACCACGGCCAGTTCTCGACCTCGCCGCCCTTGATCCAGCGGGAGCCGAGCACGAGGTCGTTGGAGTCGGCCAGCTGGAGCATCCACGGCAGGTACTCCGGGTGGTGCGAGCCGTCGGCGTCCATCTCGACGAGCTTGTCGTAGCCGTGCTCGAGACCCCAGGCGAAGCCGGCGAGGTACGCGCCGCCGAGGCCGTCCTTGACCGTTCGGTGCATCACGTGGACCCGGTCGGTCTCACGGGCGATCGCGTCGGCGATGTCACCGGTACCGTCCGGTGAGTTGTCGTCCACGACGAGGACGTGGACGCTGTCGTCGGTGGCAGCCAGGGTGCGGGCGACGATCGGGCGGACGTTCTCCGCCTCGTCGTAGGTCGGGATGATGACCAGGGACGTGCTCATGGTGCTCCTTGTGCTTCGCATCGAAGGGTATCGGGTCGCTCCTGCGTCAGTCCGACGAGAGGTCTGCGAACACGATCAGATTGTCTGTGTAGTGCCCGGTGGCGGTGTCGAACGTGCCGTCGCAGGTGATCAGCCGGAGCTGCGGTGTGGGCGCACTGCCGTAGACGTCGCTCGTCGGGAACGCCGACTTCGCGGCGCGCTCCGAGCGCTCGACCGTGAAGGTCCTGGTGCTGCCGTCGGACATGTCGACGTGCACCTCGTCACCGGCCACGAGTTCGTCGAGGCGGAAGAACACCGCGGCGCTCGTGGGGCTGTCGACGTGACCGGCGATGACGGCCGGTCCCACCTGCCCCGGCACGATGCCGTCGGCGAACCACCCGGCGCTGTCCCAGTCCTTCGGCGGGTCGAGCTCCCCCGCGGCACCGCGGCCGAGGTCCTCGAGACCGGAGGACACCCCGATCGCCGGGATCTCCACCCGTACCGGTGTCGCCGTCGAGCGGGTCGCCGGGGCTGCCGGGTCCTGGAACCCCGACGTGTCACCGGCCCCGGAGCCGTTCGCCGCCGCACCCGGGTCGGTCGTCGCGGACGCACCGCTGCTCGCCGCGGATCGCGGCACACCGCCGTCGTTCCCCGTGGTCGCGACGGCCACCCCGGCGATGCCGCCGCCGACCAGCGCCGCCGCGAGCACCCCGCCGACGACCGCGCCACGGCGGCCGGACCACCAGCGGGTCGGTCCGGTCGCGGCTCGGCGCCCGGTCACGAGGCACCTCCTGCGTCGGTCGCGCAGCCACCGAGGACGTCCGACGTGAGCATGGTCGCGCCGAGCGCCGCCCACGCGTCGCCGTAGTAGGTCGGCGTGGTCGCCGCCGTCCGGTCCATCCGGCGCAGGTCGGCGGCGGCGGCCGAGGACGACCCAGCAGCGTGCTCCGCGGCTGCGCGGGCCGCGTAGGCCAGCCCACTCGTGTCCCCGGTCACGGCCGTCCCGCCGAGGTCGAGCTGCGCCGCAAGCTGCGTGCTCCGCGCGAGGGTCGGCGCGACGGAGCCGGCGAGCGCACGGTCGTCCGCGGAGCAGGCCTCGGCGTAGCGCAGCGGCAGGCGCATGGCCTCCCACCCGTAGACGACGCTCCCCTGGTCGCCCGTCGCCGGCATCGGGTCGACGGAGCCGTCCGCATGCACCTGCGACCAGTCGCTCGGCAGGTCGCTCTCGTCGAGCACGGCGGCGGTCGCGGCCGACGAACCCCGCTCGAGCTCGGTCCACCGCCGGTCACCCGTGGCCCGCTCGAGGATCCGGAACGCAGCAGGCGACGCGTACGAGGCGTTGTACCGGTACGGCTCGCTGTCCGCCCACGGGCCGGGCAGCAGGATCGTGCCGAGGTCGGTCGTCGCGGTCTCGTGCTCGAGGATCGCGGACGCCACGGCCTTGCCGGCCGCCGTGTACCGCTCGTCGTCCCAACGCTCCCCCGCGAGCACGAGGGCCCGGGCGGCGTCGAGGTCGGCGTCGCTCGCGGACTGCTCGTCGGCGACCCCGTCCTCCGGCGTCCACCGCCAGGCGAGCAGGTCGTCGTCGGTGAGCAGGTGCCGCTTCGTCCACGACCAGATCTCGCCGAAGGTCTTCCGGTCGTCGCTGGCGTACGCGATGAGCAGGCCGTAGGCCTGACCCTCGCTGACGGTGTCGCCGCCCTGGTCGGTGCGGACGACGCGACCGTCCTGCACGTAGTCGTCGAGGAAGTCCGTGCGGAGCTGCGCCGCGCTGCGGTCGACGTCCGGAGCTGGCGACGAGGTCGCGCTCGAGGTGGCACCCGTCAGCGGAGCGCGGTCGCTCCAGGGGCGGACTGCGACGAGGGCGACGCCCACGGCGACGACGAGCGCCGCCGCGGCGGTGATGGGGATCCAGGTCCTGCGGGTCATGCCGGCACCTCTTCCGGGTGGTCGGGGACGGTCGGACGGGAGGCGCGGACCACGTGGGCGGACCGGCTGCGGTGATCCGCGCCTCCAGGCCGGGCCCGACGGGTCACGCGACCCGTCGGCGGCCGTCGGTCAGCGGAACAGCGAGCGGAACGCCGCGACGACCGCGTGCGTGAACTCGGTGAACGGGCGGTCGGCGGCTGCGCCGCCGCCACCGGTCTGGACGCCGCCGGCCGGGGTCGCTGCCGTGGCGGCCGCGTCGGTGACCGGGACGACGGTCAGGTCGCCCTTGCTGTCGTCGAGCACGAAGAGCGTCGAGACGGTGTTGCCGGCCAGGTCGACGTCGGCCGTACCGCGCTGACCGCTGCCGGAGACGTCGAGCGACCACTTGCCGGCGCCGACCGTGGCGTACTGCGTCGCGGTGCCGAAGGCGGCGTCCTCGGCGATGGCGGTGCCGTCGGTGGTGCTGACGTCGACCTCCTTCGCAGTGGTCGCTGCCTGCACGAGCCGGAGCTTCGCCTTGCCGTCGCCGGGCTGCTGCAGGTCGTCGGTGAACGCCGTGGTCTTCAGGTCGTCGTTCTTTCCGTAGGCGACGACGGTGTTCGCGTTGCCCTGCTGGACCTGGACGTCGGTCGAGATCACGGGGGTGGAGTCCGGCGCGTCGGCGGCCCGCATCGAGAGGACGTAGGTACCGACCGGGAGCTCCTGGTACGGGCTCACCTGGCCGTACGTGACGTCGTCGAGCTCGAAGACCTTCTTGCCGCCGGACAGGCTGGTCAGTTCGACGTCGACGCCCTTCGTGTCCGGGGAGAGGTGGCCGACGCGGAGCCAGCCCTCGTCGGTGCCGGTCGCGGCCGAGGCGGTCTGCGGTGCGGCGAGACCGACGGTCGCGGCGACGAGGACTGCTGCGATGCCGCCGACGACGACCGGACGGCGGGACGTGCGGCGCACGGGAGTGCGTGCGGAGGTCAGGGCGGAGGTGCGTGCGTGCATCGTGGGGCTCCTTCGGTTCGCGTGGTGCTGGTGCTGGTGCTGGTGGTGGTGGTGCTGGTGCTGGTGCTGGTGCTGGTCGTGATGTCTCGCGAGCGGGCGCTTCCTGCTCACTCCCGGCGGTCCTGCCGCCGGTTCCGTCCGCTCGCGGTCGAGCGGTGGTCCACAGCCCTCGCCCTTCCGCGAGCGGGCGGATCCTGCTCACTCCCGGCGGTCCTGCTGCCGGTTTCGCCCGCTCGCGGGCAACCGCGCTGCTGGTGCCCGGTCACCCCGTGCGAGCGGGCGGTTCCTGCTCGGGACGGCATCCCGCGCTACCGGTTCCGCCCGCTCGCGGAGGTGAGGGCGTATCAGGACGCGCTCGTCGGCGTCGTCGTCGGATCGGCGGGCGCGTAGGTCACCGTCAGCCGCTCCCCGTCCCGCTCGAGGTCGGTCGGGCGGAGTCCGTCGCTCATGGCCTCGAACGTGGCGGCGGCCCGAGCAGCTTCCGCCCGGTCGCCGGTGTGCAGGACGACGCGTCGGAAGGGCTGCCCCGTCTCGCCGGTCAACGGGGTGAACCGGTCGACCGACACGGACTGGTCGGCGAGCACCTGCCCGAGGGCGAGCACGGCGCGTGCATCGACCTGGCCGGCCCGGAACTGGGACTTCGTCTCGGCGTCGGCCCGGAGCGCGGGGTTCTGCGCGAGCTCGGTGCCGATCGTCTTCCGCCCGTTCGTCGCAGCGGTGATGGCTCGGTCCGCCGACGCCTCGCCCTCGGCGTGGATGCGGCGGACGTCGACCTGCTGGTCGCCGGTGCCGAACGTCGCCACGCTCGTCGAGTTCCGGATGGCCTGGGTGACGTCCTGCGAGGAGTTCCCGCCGGTGCGCATCGAGTCCGTCGTGACGACGTAGTCCGAGTCCTTCCACCCGTTCGGCGACTGGCGTTGCACGGCGGCGTCGGTGTCGAGCTTGTAGTACCAGATCACGTTGTTGCGGGCGTACCCGTCACGGACGAGGTCGACCCACATGGCGTCGTCCACGAGCAGGCGAGAGGACTTCGGGACGTTGTCGCCGACCCACCGCTCGGCCTGCTGCATCGGAAGGTCGAGGTTCGCGACGAGGAAGCCGCGGAGCTGCGTCCCCCACAGCGGCACGGCCACCACGAGCGCAGTGGCGGTGACGACGGCCCACGTGGCGCCGAGGATGCGGCGGGCGAACCCACGGACGCGCGGCCGAGCGTTGCTGCGCGTCCGGCCGGCCAGTGCCAGGACCGCCCGTTCTGCCGTGTACGCGACGAGCAGCGCCGCGAAGGGCACGAGCATGATCACGTACGGCACGGGCAGGTAGCCGTTCGGGCGGAACATCATCGCGAGCAGGAAGACGAGCATCGCGGCGATCGGGCGGACACGGCGCAGGAAGAGCCCGACGACCGCGGCGACCGAGCCGAGCACGATGAACACGGGGTCGAGCGCCCACCACTGCGCGGCGGCCTGGTTTGCGAGGCTCCCGACGTCGAAGATCGACCCGGAGGCAGTGCGCGATCCGAGCTGGTACGTGATGCCCTCGAACAGGCTGACCCGACCGGTACCCGGCAGGAGCTCGCCCTTCACCGCAGCGAGCAGCAGGTAGCCGCCGCCGATGACGACGAGCACGGCTCCGGCGACGCTGAGCGTGTAGCGCCGGGTGCTCCTGTCGGCGCGACGGACCGCGATCCAGATCAGGAACGGCAGCGCCAGCAGGTACGTCTCCTTGGAGAGCACCGCGATGCCGAGGCAGGCAGCGGCACCGGCGAACCCGGCGAGCTGCTGCCGGCGGCTGAGCACGAGCACGAACGCGGCGAGGAGCCACGGGGTCGCGACGTTGTCGATGTAGACCGTGCGGTGGTACTGCAGGGCCAACGGCGAGAGGGCGAAGACGAGCCCCGCCACGGCCGCCGTCGCACGACCTGCGCCCAGTCGGCGCGCGAGCACGAAGAGCAGCAGGCTCGAGACGGCGGCGAAGAAGACCATCGCCTCACGGGCGGCCTCGACGGCGAACGGGTAGCGCGCGAACGCCCCGGTCAGCGACGTGTACGCCGCGATCTGGATCCACCCGAGCGGCGGGTGGTCGTACCAGTACGTGTAGTGGGTGATCTCGCCGAGGTTCGCGATCGCCCATGCCTGGGCCGTGTAGGTCCCCTCGTCGTCGATTCGCTGCGGGGTGCCGGACATGTTCCAGGCCTGCACCACGACGGTGACGGCGAGGACGGGCAGCAGCCAGCCGAGGCTCGCCGCGTGGACGCGGAACCAGCCGCGCACGCCGGACAGGGAACCGGTGCCGCGGACGGGGATCCCGGTGGTGTGGGTGAGGCTGGCGGTCATCGGGCACCTCCGGTGGTCGAGCCGGCGAGCTCACGCTCCGACGAAGACGAAGGCGACGAGGACGACGACGACGCAGCCGACGAGCTCGTCAGCTCGGATGCGAACCCGACCACCTCGGAGTGGCTGCCGCCGGTGCGGTGCTGCCCGGTGTGCTCGGTCTTCTCCCACCCGTTCTGCCCCTTGACGTGGCGGACGACGGCACGGACGGCCGCTGCGGCAAGGAACACCTGGTAGGGCACAAGGCCGAGCACGAGCTTCACGTAGTCGCGGATGCGGACCTTCTCCTTGTAGATGCGGCCGAACTCGTTGAGCCCGACGACCTCGACGGCGAGGAGCATGAGCGTCGGCGCCACCGGGATGAACGAGACGAGCGCGACCGGGGTCGGCACCTTGACGAACAGGATCATCAGGACGCTGAGCGGGATCAGCAGACCGGTCGCCGCCTGGATGAACGGCATCGTCAGCATGTAGCGGGCGAAGAAGCGCTGCCGGAAGGACGGCAGCTTCTTCCACTCCCCCTTGCCGAGGACCTGCAGGAAGCCCTGGTTCCACCGTGTCCGCTGCTTGAGCAGGGACGCGAAGGTGGGCGGGGTCTCCTCGCGGGTGACCGCCTCGGGGCTGTAGGCCACGACGACCTTCGCCCCGTCGGCGGACAGCCGGACGCCGAGCTCGCAGTCCTCGGCGAGGCAGTGCGCGTCCCAGCCGTTCGACCACTCGAGCCGCTCCTTCGTCACGAAGACGGTGTTGCCGCCGAGCGGGATGAACTTCGAGCCGGCGTGGAAGTGCAGGCGCGAGCGGAACCAGAAGTAGTACTCGAGCACGTTGCGCAGCGACCACCAGCTCGACTTGAAGTTCATCAGCTGCACGCCGCCCTGCACGACGTCGGCGCCCGTCTCCTGGAAGCGCGAGTCGACGAGCGACAGGAGCTTCGGGTACACCTCGTCCTCGGCGTCGAACACCCCGACGACGTCGCCGGTGGCGTACTGCAGCGCGAGGTTCATCGCCTTCGGCTTGTTCTTCGGCGCGGTGTCGTCGACGACCACCCGGATGAGCTCCGGGTGACGGGCGGCGGCGGCGCGGACGACCGCGTCGGTCTCCGGGTCGTCCTCACCGACGATCGCGATGATCTCGAAGTCCGGGTGGTCCTGCTTCGCGAGCATGTCGAGCGTCTCACCCATCACGTCCTGCTCGTGCCGGCCGGGCACCAGCAGGGTGAAGCGGTGGGCCGCCGGCAGCGGCGTCTGGCTGAAGCTCGTCGACTTCAGCGCGTCGCGCGAACGCCACGCGTGCAGCATCCACCACAGCGTCGTGAGCGCGATCACCGTGAGCAGCACGGAGACGGCGATGAGCGCGGAGTACCCGATCCACTCGCCCAGCGACCAGGCGACCTGCGGGGCCTGCCCCGAGCCTCCCGTCGGGACGTCCGTGGTCCCGCGGTTCGGGAGGTTCCCGGCGGGCCCGGTCCCCTCGTTCGGCTGCAGCAGCGGCCCGGCGGCCGTCAGCAGCGTGGCGGTGATGGTCATGCGGCGTGCTCCTTCGCGTGAGCGTCGGTGGAACGGAAGACGAGGGCCTTGTACGCGACGAACCGGAAGGCGGTGCCGAGGACGAGACCCACCCCGTTGCCGGCGACGTTGTCGGCGAGGGTCGAGGTGAAGCCGAGGACGTAGTGCGAGACGAACAGGCAGGCCGCGGCGATGCCGAGACCGATGACGTTCGTGACGGCGAAGAGGAGTCCCTCGCGGAGGGTCTCCTTCCGGCCGACCTGCCGCTGCGAGCGGAACGTGATGGAGCGGTTCGCGAGCCACGCGACCGCGGTGGCGACGACGGCGGAGGCGATCTTCGCGGCGATCGGGCCGTCGGGCAGGACGGTCGCGCGCAGCAGGTTGTAGGCCCCGAGGTCGATGAGGAAGCAGATCGCTCCGATGGTGCCGAAGGATGCGAGCTGCGTCACCGTGGCGCGGAGCCGCGGGACGAGGGCCGGCCGTGCGACGGGCGCCGCAGGGCCGCCGGTCGCCGCTGGGTGGGCGGCTGACGCGGCGAGGCTCGGCACCGGGCCGGTGCCGGGTGGCACCAGAACGGGGGTGTCGGTTCGGGTCATGCCCCCTCTTCGGGGGCGTGCGACGGGGCGGTTTGGTCGGGGTACAGGCTCTGCCAGGACCCTGCCAGTTCCACGACACGTGCTGTTCACCAGTGAACATCTGTCAACGTTTGGGCCGGTCAGGGGGCAGAACGACCGTCCGTCCGGACGGTCACCGTGGCTGTGTGCTTGCTGGACGACGGACGGGAGGCACGGCGCCAGCTGGCACCGTGCCTCCCGTCCGTCGGTCGGTCGCAGGTTACGCGGGGCGCTGCTCCGGGCTGACCGTCTTGCTGGCGTCGCGCTCCGGGATGTCCCCGAGGGCCTCGTCGATGGCGGCGAGCGCGTCGGCGTCGAGCGTGACGCCCGCGGCCTTCACGTTGTCGGTGACCTGCTCGGGGCGGGACGCGCCGACGATCGCGGAGGCGACGTTCGGGTTCTGCAGCGTCCACGCGATCGCGAGCTGGGCGAGCGTCAGGCCGGCCTGATCGGCGACGGGCTGCAGGCGCTGCACGGCCTCGAGGACCTCGTCGCGCATGAACCGCTTGATCATGTCCGCGCCGCCCTTCTCGTCCGTGGCGCGGGAGCCCTCGGGGGCCGGCTGGCCCGGCTTGTACTTACCGGTGAGGACGCCCTGGGCGATCGGCGACCAGACGATCTGGCTGAGGCCGAGCTGCTTCGAGGCGGGGACGACCTCGCCCTCGATGACACGCCACAGCATCGAGTACTGCGGCTGGTTCGAGATGAGCTGGAAGCCGAGCTCCTTCGCCAGTGCGGCACCGGCGCGGATCTGCTCCGCGTTCCACTCGCTGACACCGATGTACAGCGCCTTGCCCTGGCGGACGACGTCGGCGAAGGCCTGCATCGTCTCCTCGAGCGGGGTCTCGTGGTCGTAGCGGTGGGCCTGGTAGAGGTCGACGTAGTCGGTCTGGAGGCGCTCGAGCGAGCCGTCGATCGACTCCATGATGTGCTTGCGGGAGAGGCCGACGTCGTTGTGCCCCTTCGGACCGGTCGGCCAGTAGACCTTCGTGAAGATCTCGAGCGACTGGCGGCGCTCGGCCTTGAGCGCTTCGCCGAGGACCGTCTCCGCCGCGGTGTTCGCGTACGTGTCGGCGGTGTCGAACGTGGTGATGCCGGCGTCGAGCGCTGCCCGGACGCACTGGGTGGCGACGTCGTTCTCGACCTGCGAGCCGTGCGTCAGCCAGTTGCCGTAGGTGATCTCGGAGATCTTGAGTCCGGAGTTGCCCAGGTACCTGAATTCCATGGTGCTGACGCTAGTGGAGTGAGCGCTCTCGTGAGGGGGCGTGGGAGTACCTGGCGGGGTGGGCGGGGTGCGCTCGCGAGGGGCGGCCCCGGACCGCTCCGCATCTCGCCCGGCCGGCGAGACCCGCACCACCCAGGGCACGAGGACGCCGGGAGGTGGCTCCCGCACCGTGCACGCGAGCGGGCGGAGTACGTGGGGACGCGCCTCCCGTCCGATGCGTGTCCGCCCGCTCGGGCCCCCGCGGGCTGCGGAACGAGTCCGCTCGGCCGGGCAGTTCGAACGGCCGGGATGCGCGCATGCTGCGGACGCGGCGTCCGAACGGGCGCGACGTCCGAACGGGCGAGATGCGCGCATGCTACGGCCACGGAGCCCGAACGGGCTGAAGCGGAGGCGCGAGCGTCCCAGACCGGTGCGGTTCCGCCCGATCGCGCCACGGCTCACGACACGACGGCTCGCCCTCCGCTCCTCCACACCGGCCCGCGTCAGCCCGCCCTCCACAAGCCCGCCACGAGGACCACGAGGCTGCAGCACACCGTGCCACGCTCCCCGTCATGGACCTCGCAGACCACTTCCCAGCAGCACTCTGCGGACGCCCCTTCCGCGTTCGCGAGGCACTGCACCGCGGAGTCTCCGCAGCCCGCCTCCGCTCGCGACACCTCTTCCGCCCGTTCCACGGCACACGATGCTGGTCGCCGCCGACCGACCACGCCGAACGCGCCCGCGCCCTCGCCCCACGCCTCCGCGCCGACCAGGCCTTCAGCCACACCACGGCCGCCCACCTGCTCGGCATCCCCCTGCCCCTGCGACTCGAGCGCGACCACCGGATCCACGTCGCGACGATCGGGACGGACCAGGCGCTCCGGGTCCGCGGCACGGTCGGGCACCGTGTCAAGGCTGGACGCGCCCACGTGGTGTTCTCCGGCACAGCGAGGGTCGTCGACCCCGCGCACACCTTCGTCATGCTCGCGAGGATCCTGACGTTGGACGAGCTCGTCGTCGCCGGTGACGCCCTCGTCGGGTGGCTGAACTGGTGCACGGTCGCCGAGCTCGCAGCCGCCGTTCGCAGACACCGCGGAGCTCGGGGCATCCGCAAGGCCCGTGCCGCGCTCGCCGAGGTCCGGGCCGGCTCGAGGAGTCCCGGCGAGACCCGACTGCGTCTGACGCTGGTGCGACGGGGCCTCCCGCAACCGGAGCTCAACCACGACGTCGTGGTCGACGGTCGCTGGGTCGCTTGCGTCGATCTGGCATACCCGACCGCCCGCGTCGCGATCGAGTACGAGAGCGACCTCCACCGCACGGACGCACGGACGTTCCGCAAGGACCTCACGCGCGGCGAGCACCTCAAGGACGTCGACTGGTGGCTCGTCCGTGCGACGGCAGACGACGTCGGTCCGCTCGCCGATCAGTTCGTCCGGCGCGTTCGACGCCTGCTCGCGACCGGCACGGCCGGGAGGCACGACTCCCGCCCCCGAGATCACCTTGCGACGTTCTCGTGAACTTTGGTTGACGCTTCAACCAAACGGGTGCAGAATGGGTTACCATCGGATCGATGCAGGCGCATGTAATTTTCTTGCGCCTGGTCGGGAACCGCAGACCAATGCTCTCGTAAGGAGTCACCATGACGCTCACCGCTTCCGCCATCCCCGGCTACCAGACCGGCACCTGGAAGATCGACCCGACGCACTCCGAGGTCACCTTCTCGGTCCGCCACCTCGCGATCAGCAAGGTCAAGGGCTCGTTCGAGCGCTTCGACGCGACGCTCGTCACCGCCGAGAACCCGCTCGACTCGACCCTCGAGGCCTCGATCGACGTCGCCAGCATCAACACCAACCAGGCGCAGCGCGACCAGCACCTCGCCACCGGTGACTTCTTCCTCACCGAGGAGCACCCGCAGATGGTCTTCAAGTCGACCGGCATCCGCGAGGACGGCGACGACATGCTCATCGACGGCACCCTCACCCTGCGCGGTGTGACCAAGGACGTCACGCTGAAGACCGAGTTCGGTGGCGTCACCACCGACGGCTACGGCCAGGTCAAGCTCGGTGCCGAGGCGACCACGAAGATCGACCGCACCGAGTTCGGCGTGAACTGGAACGCTGCGCTCGAGGCCGGTGGCTTCACCCTGGGCAACGACGTCACGATCAACCTCGACGTGCAGTTCGTCCTCCAGGCGGCCTGACCCTCCGCATCCCTCGAACCACGGTCACCCGCCCCGCAGCACTGCGGTGCCGGTGACCGGGGGCACCGAACACGCGCACCTGCAGTACCCGGCGAACGGCCCGGCTCCTCCCCCACGGAGCCGGGCCGTTCGGCGTCTCACCCCCGGCGCCCCCTCCCTCCTCCTGTCGACGCCGAGCGGGCGGAATCAGCGGCGTCCGTGGTCTTCCCGGCGCTGTTTCCGCCCACTCGCAGCCAGCGAGCGAGACCGCGGGGCACCCCGTCCCGTCCCGTCCCGGAACCGCCGCGACACCCGCCCTCGCTGCCCGACCGCGAGCGGGCGTAGCGTGTCGTCTGCCCGGAGCGCGGGAATCGCCCGCTCGCGGGGCCCGTTGCACCCGGCACCCGCCCTGACGAAGAGGAGCACCACCATGGCCACCGACTGGATCGCGCTGCAGTCCCTCGCCGCAGCCGAGTTCGGCCGCCGCGTCGCCGCCGTGACCGACTGGGACGCCCCCACTCCGGACTCCGAGTGGACCACCCGTGACCTGGTCACGCACGTCATCGACGAGCAGCGGTGGATCCCGAAGCTGCTCACCGGATGCGACTACGCGCAGGCGGAGGCCGACCTCGAGCCGATCGGGCACGATCTCGCCGCCGAGTGGGCGAAGTTCGCCGCCGAAGCCACGGAAGCCTGGCGCATCTCGCCCGCTGACACACCCGTGCACCTGAGCACCGACGTGGTCCGAGCCGAGGAGTACCTCACCGAGCAGACGAGCGACATCACCATCCACACGTGGGACCTCGCCCGGGCAACCGGCACGGACGAATCGCTCCCCGCCGAACTCGTGCAGGCCGTCTGGGAGTACTTCGAGCCGCAGATCGAGGACCTCGCGGCGACCGGGCTCTACGCCGCTCCCGTGCAGGTCGACGACGACGCCCCGCTGCAGGTCCGCCTGCTCGCCGTCACAGGACGCGATGCCAGGGTGAACGCATGACCGCAGAACCAGCCCGCTCGATCCCGGCGGGCGAAACCGCCGCGGAAACCACCACGGACGCAGCACACAACGCCCCCTCGACCCCGGCGGGCGAAACCGCCGCGGAAACCACCACGGACGCAGCAGACAACGCCCGCTCGGCCCGAGCGGGCGAAGACACCGCCGGAGCCGGAGACGCCGCCACCGGCAACGCTGCGGCCGTCAGCACCACCCGCCTCGGGGCGTCCGGCCTCGAGATCAGCCGCGTCGTCCTCGGGATGATGTCCTACGGCAAGCCGGACCAGGGCGCCCACGCCTGGAGCGTCGACATCGACGAGGCCCGCCCCTTCGTCCGTCGGGCCTTCGAGGCCGGCATCACCTCCTTCGACACCGCGAACGTGTACTCCGCCGGCTCGAGCGAGGAGATCACCGGGCAGCTCCTCAAGGAGATCGCCCCGCGCGAGGCGGTCCAGGTCTTCACCAAGGTCTTCAACCGCATGCGCCCCGGCCCCAACGGCGCCGGACTCTCCCGTGCGGCGATCATGCACGAGATCGACGCCTCGCTGACCCGCCTCGGTACCGACTACGTCGACTTGTACCAGATCCACCGCTTCGATCCGCACACGCCAATCGAGGAGACCATGGAGGCCCTCCACGACGTCGTCAAGGCCGGCAAGGCGCGCTACATCGGCGCGAGCAGCATGTGGACGTGGCAGTTCGCACAGATGCAGCACACCGCCGAGCTGCACGGCTGGACGACCTTCGTCAGCATGCAGGACCAGTACAACCTCCTCGAACGTGAGGAGGAGCGCGAGATGCACCCGTTCGCACAGGCGACGGGTGTCGGCGTGATCCCGTGGAGCCCACTCGCCCGCGGCAAGGTCACCCGCCCGTGGGATGCCCAGGGATCGGGCAGCCGTGCTGATACCGACGAATTCGGCAAGACGCTCTACCGGCAGGACGAGCAGGCCAACCGCGCGATCGTCGACGCCGTGCAGCAGGTCGCCGAGGCCAGGGGCGCGAGCATGGCGCAGGTGGCCCTCGCGTGGGTCGCCGGGAAGCCCGCGGTCAGCGCCCCGATCATCGGCGCGACCAAGGAGCACCACATCGACGACGCGGTCGCTGCCGCCGGGATCGAGCTCACCGACGACGAGGTGTCGCGGCTCGAGTCCGCCTACACTCCGCGCGTGCCGTCCGGTTTCTGACGCGACCACGGGACGGACGGGAGGCGCGGTGCCGGCTGGCACCGCGCCTCCCGTCCGTCCCGTGGTCACGTCACGTCACGCGGTACGGAGCCCGCACCGCTCAGGCAGGCGCGTCCTGCCGCGACTCCTGCTCGAGCCGCGCGATCCGGACCAGCGCCGCTCGCTCGGTGCCCGACGTCGTGCCCAGCACCGCGCCGATGCCGCCGAGGACGACGCCCGCGACCTGCCGCACCGGCAGCTGCACCGGACCGACCCCGGGCGTCCGCAGTCGGAGCATCGAGCGGTGCCGGGGGTCGAGCGAGGACACCGCGCCGTCGAACAGTGCCCGGTACCCCGGACGCAGCAGCCGCGCGACCGGTGGGTCCTTGATGAACCGGACGACGTCGTGGGTGCGGGCGTCGGCCTTGAGCTCGCCGCGGTCGAGGTACCCGTTCATCTGGTCCCGCAGCTCCGCGTCCGTCTCGGGCGCGTCCTCGACGCCCATGAGCCGCCCGGCGACCGCCCACTCGCGGACGTAGGCGTCGGCACCGCCGGGGATCGGCTGCCCCCAGAGCTGCGCGCTCCGGAGGAACGCATCGGTGAACGCGAGGTGCACCCACCGCGCCAGGTCCGGGTCGTTCGCCGCGTAGGGCCGTGTGATGCCGTGGCCGTCGACGTACTCGCCGACCACCCGCTCGTGGAGCTTCCGCACCCACTGGCTGGCGTGCGTGGCCTGCTGCGTGTCGCCGTGCGACACCGTGTAGATCCATCGGATCGTGCCCGCGAGCCGCCCGAAGGGGTCCTCGCGGTACCGGGAGTGGTCGGCAACGCCGGCGAGGGCACCGGGGTGCAGGGCCTGCACGAGCAGCGCACGGACCCCGGCGAGCACGGTGTGGTTGCCGCCGTGCACGGCCCAGGTCGCGGAGCCGGGGCCGAAGAACCCGGCGTCCGAGCCCTGCTCGAGCTCGTCGATCCAGGCGGGACGTTCGGTCGCGCCGTTGGTGAAGGTGTCGTTGAGGCGGGAACGGAACGCGTCGGACACGGATGGCATGGGGCCATCGTCCGTCGCGCCCCTGACAATGCGCACTGCCCCGCCGGTAGGTTGGCCGGGTGAGCATCGACACGCCTCGTCCCTGGCTTGCCTCGTACGCCCCGGGGGTCCCGCACGACATCGACGAGCCCACGGGCTCCCTGTCCGACATCGTGGAGCAGTCCGCGGATCGGTTCCCGGGGAAGGTGGCGCTCGAGTTCTTCGGCAGGACGACGTCGTACGCCGACCTGCAGGAGCAGATCCTCCGAGCCGCGAACGGCCTCAGGAAGCTCGGCGTGCAGGCGGGTGACCGCGTGGCGATCGTGCTGCCGAACTGCCCCCAGCACGTCGTGGCGTTCTACGCCGTCCTCCGCCTCGGGGCGATCGTCGTCGAGCACAACCCGCTCTACACGGCGCGCGAGCTCCGCCACCAGTTCGAGGACCACGGCGCGAAGGTCGCGATCGCGTGGGACAAGTCGGTGTCCACGCTGCAGGACTTCCCCGCGGATCTGCGCCTCGACGCGATCGTCTCCGTCGACCTGACACGCGCCATGCCCCGTGCGACACGTCTCGCCCTGTCGCTGCCCGTGGCGAAGGCCCGCGAGTCGCGCGCCAAGCTGACCACGAGCGTGCGCGGCACGACGAAGTGGGACGACCTCGTCTCCACCCGGAAGCTGTCGAAGCGCCACCCGCGCCCGGCGACCACCGACGTCGCGCTCATCCAGTACACCTCCGGCACGACCGGGGTGCCGAAGGGTGCCGTGCTCAGCCACCGGAACCTGCTCGCCAACGCCGCCCAGGCCCGGGCGTGGGTGCCGACGATCCGACAGGGTGACAACACCGTCTACGCGGTACTGCCGATGTTCCACGCGTACGGCCTGACGCTGTGCCTGACGTTCGCGATGAGCATGGCCTCGCGGCTCGTGCTCTTCCCGGCGTTCGACCCGGCACTCGTCCTCAAGGCGATGAAGAAGCACCCGCCGACGTTCCTGCCGGCCGTGCCGCCGATCTACACCCGGCTGCAGCACGCGGCGGACTCGGCGAAGGTGTCGCTGCAGGGCATCGAGATCGGGATCTCCGGTGCGATGCCGCTGTCGCAGAGCGTCGTCGAGCCGTGGGAGGCCCGGACCGGCGGCTACCTGGTGGAGGGCTACGGCCTGTCCGAGTGCTCCCCCGTCCTCATGGCGAACCCGGTCTCACCGGAACGGCGCCTGGGCGCGATCGGCCTGCCGCTGTCGTCCACCGAGGCCCGCGTGGTCGACCCGGACGACCCGTCGAAGGTGCTCGGCACCGGCGAGGCCGGCGAGCTCCAGGTCAGGGGCCCGCAGGTGTTCCGCGGGTACTGGGGCAAGGCCGAGGCGACCGACGAGGTCTTCACCCCCGACGGCTGGTTCCGCACCGGTGACGTCGTGTCGATCGACTCCGACGGCTTCGTCAGCATCGTCGACCGGCTCAAGGAGCTCATCATCACCGGCGGCTTCAACGTCTCGCCGTCCGAGGTCGAGGACGCCCTGCTCAAGCACCCGAGCGTGCGCGAGGTGGCCGTCGTCGGCATCACCCAGGGCGGCAACGAGCAGGTCGTCGCGGCGGTCGTCCCGAAGGACCCGAAGGCGTTCGACGCCGAGGCACTCCGTGCGTGGTCACGCGAGCAGCTCGCGGCCTACAAGGTGCCGCGCCGCATCGTCGTGGTCGAGGACCTGCCGCGCTCGATGATCGGCAAGGTGCTCCGTCGCAAGGTGCGGGACCAGATCACCGCGAAGTAGCGGCCCGCGCACCCCGAGGTGCGGGACGGACCGGATCACTGCGGATCGGCGGCCACGTGCCCCGGGCGCGGGGAAGATCACTGCGGAGGAGCGGCCCGCGCCCGTCCCGGGAGCGAGAGCAGCGCGAGTCCGAGCACGACGAGCGCGATGCCGACCCAGCCCAGCGCGCCGAGGTGCTCGCCGACGACCAGCACGGCGAGCACCGCGGCGACGACGGGTTCGAACAGGGACAGCAGGGTCGCGACCGAGGCGCTCACCCGCCGCAACCCGACCGCGTACAGGGAGTGCCCGAGCACCGTCGGGACGAGCGCCAGGTAGGCGAACACGGGCCAGTTGCCACCGACCGCGAGCGCGTCGCGGCCGGCGACGGCGGCGAGCACGACGAGCGGCACGGCTGCGAGCCCGAAGACCGCCCCGACCACCCCGCGCCCGCCGACTCCGATCGCGCTGCCGGACACGGCTCCCGACAGCGCCGCCGGCACCGGCACGGGTGGGGACGCCGCGTGCATCCCCCGCGCGACCGCCCACGAGTAGGTCGCGTACGTCAGTCCGGCGAGGAGGGCGCTCCCCAGCCCGAGCAGCAGCGACCCGTCGCCCGGCGCCTCCGACCGCGCGAGCGTCACGACGACCATGCCGACCACGCTCACCAGGGTGGCGACGGTCCAGCGGCCCGTGACGCGCCTCCCGTCCGCGCCCCACTCCACCAAGCCGGCGAAGAGCGGCGACGAACCGATGGCCACCGTCGTGCCGAGCGCGACGCCCGCACCGGCCAGGGCCGCGTAGAAGGCGACCGCGTACACGACGAGCGAGACGGCTCCGAGCAGCACCCAGCTGCGTGTACCCGGCCGGGCGACCGCGTGCAGGGCGGAGCGGCCCGTCGTCGCGGCGAGGAGGATGCCGCCGAGGCCGAAGGTCACCGCCCCGAAGACGAACGCGGGCACCCCCGGAGCGAAGTGGGTCGCGGTGCCCGTGGTGCCCCACACCGCGGCGGCGACGAGGACCGCCGCGTACCCGCCCGCCGGACGGGAGGCGCGCCCGACCGCCGCCCCGTCGGTCACGACACGTGGACGGTCGGCCGTCGGTGGACGTCCGGCTCCGCCTCGCGCAGGACCTCGCGCGTGACCGGGGCGACGTCACCGACGCCGGTGAAGACGAAGCGCAGGGCGTTCTGGATCGGGCTGCCCTCGTTCCACTCGAAGTAGATGCTCGGCACCACCCCCGCGATGTCCCGCACGGCGAGCAGCGTCGACGCGATCGTGTTCGGGACGTTGCCCGACCGGACGCGCAGCACGCGGTGCCCGTGCACGACGTGGCCCTCGACGACCAGGTCCTCCTCGAAGTCCGACGAGTCGGCCGGGAGCACCTCGAGGAACATCGTCGGCACGCGTGCCGGGATGCCCGAGTCGCGCCGTTCCTCACGTCCCTTCGACCGGTACGCCTCGGCGGTGCCCGCGCCGGGCTCGTTCGCGATGATGCAGATCGAGCTGAACTGGTCCGCGTCGGCCTCGATGAACTGCCGGGCGATCGCGTCCAACTCGATCGACGACGCGCGGAGCTCGAACGACCGCCGGACGCGGGACACGAGCGACACGACGACGATGGCGATGATGAACACCGCGGCGATCCGCACGCCGTCCGGGCGTTCGATGACGTTCGCCACCGTCGTGTAGACGAACACGACGGCGATGACGCCGAAGCCGATCGTCCGCTTCTTCTGCTGCTTCCGCCGCGCCGAGAGCGTGACCGCGACGGCCGCACTCGTGATGAGCACGAGGACGCCCGTGGCGTACGCGCCGCCCTGGGCATCGACGTCCGCCTCGAAGATGATCGTGATCGCGAAGGCGATGAGCGTGAAGATGATCACGAGCGGACGGGTCGCGCGCGCCCACTGCGGTGCCATGCCGTACCGCGGCAGGAAGCGCGGCACGAGGTTGAGCAGCCCCGCCATCGCGCTCGCACCGGCGAACCACAGGATCGCGACGGTCGACGCGTCGTACACCGAGCCGAACACGTTGCCGAGGTACTCGTGTGCCAGGAACGCCAGCGCGCGCCCGTTCGCCCCGCCGCCGGGCTGGAACTCGTGCTGCGGGATGAGGAACGTCGTCGCGATCGAGGACGTGATGAGGAACGTGCTCATGATGATCGCCGCGGTCGTCAGCAGACGCTTCGTGCCGCGGATCCGACCCTCGGGTCGCCCGTTCGGGTCGTCGCCGGCGTCACCGCGCACCTGCGGCATCACCGCGACGCCGGTCTCGAAGCCGGACAGCCCGAGCGCGAGCTTCGGGAAGACGACGAGCGCGATGCCGATCATCACGAGCGGGTTGCTGTGCTGTGCCGTGAGGTTCGACCACCAGTCGCTCGCGACGACCGGCCGCTCGAAGACGTGCCACAGCGCGACCACGACGACGACCGCGTTCAGCAGCAGGAACACCGCCACGAGCCCGACCGCGATGCCGATCGCCTCCTTGAAGCCGCGGAGGAACACGATCCCGAGCAGGAGCAGCAGCAGCAGGGTGATGGGCACCGGGATCTCGGTGAACCAGTGCGGTGTGAACGGGTTCTCGGCGATGTGCGCCGTGGCGTCCGCCGCCGACAGCGTCATGGTGATCATGAAGTCCGTCACCGCGAACCCGAGCAGCACGAGCACGAACAGCTTGCCGGCCCACCAGGGCAGCAGCTTCTCGAGCATCATGATCGACCCGGCGCCCTTGAAGCTGTCCGAAGCCACCCGCCGGTACACGGGCAGGGCACCGAAGAGCGTCACGAGCACGAGCACGATCGTCGCGATCGGCGAGAGCAGGCCGGCGGCGAGCGCGGCGATGGCGGGCTGGTACCCGAGCGTCGAGAAGTAGTCGACACCGGTCAGGCACATCACCCGCCACCACGAGTGGGTCTTCTCGACCTCGACCTGGTGGGGTCCCTGGTGCGAGGCACCCTGGTCGGCCCCGTGCAGCATCCACCGCCGCAGCCGCACGGCGCGGTCGGTGGGTCGCTCGGTGGCACCGCGCTGGGCGGCGCGCTCGGCTTCGGTCGCGGTCACGAGAGACGATGGTAAGCGGTCCCGGTGACCGTCGGGGCCCCGACCCGGAGGCTGTGGACGACCGGGTCAGCCCGCGCTGATGCGTGTGTACTTGCGCACCGCCCACGGGACGAACACCACGAGCATCACCACGATGCCCACGAGCACCGTCACGACCGGGTGCTGCATGGTCCAGACGTCCGGCACCGGCGCGGTCCCGACGTTGCCGAACAGCTCGCGGGCGGCCTGCACGAGCGACGACACCGGGTTCCACTCCGCGAACACTCGGAGGACCAGTGGCATCGTCTCGCTCGGCACGAAGGCGTTCGAGATGAAGGTCAGCGGGAACAGGATCATGAACGACGCGTTGTTGATGACCTCCGGCGTCCGGACGCTCATCCCGAGCAACGCCATCACCCAGCTGAAGGCGTAGCTGAAGAGGAGGAGCAGGCCGACACCCGCCAGGAACTCGTGCGGTGCCGACCCGACCCGCCAGCCGACGGCCAGACCGGTCAGCATCATGATCACCATCGAGATCGCGTTGAGCACCAGGTCGGAGTTCGTCCGCCCGACGAGCACCGCCGACGCCGACATCGGCAGCGTGCGGAACCGGTCGATCAGGCCCTCCTTCAGGTCCTGCGCCATCGCCGATCCCGAGAACGTCGCGCCGAACACGACCGTCTGCGCGAAGATCCCCGCCATGAGGAACTGCGTGTAGTCGGTCCCCCGCACCTGGATCGCGCCGCCGTAGACCTGGCTGAAGAGCAGCACGAACATGATCGGCTGCAGCACGGCGAAGACGAGCATGTCGGGCGAGCGCTTGATCTTCGTGAGGTTCCGCTTCGTGACGGTCCACCCGTCCTCGAACCAGACCGCGACGGGCGAGGTCACGACCACCGGCAGTTGCTGCCGCGGCGCGCCGACGGCGGTCACCGGACACGCTCCGGGGTGCTGTCGGTCGCGTCTCCCGCGGTCCGCACCGGTTCGCGCCGACCCGGCCGGGAGGCACGTCCCGCCCCCGCGGCGCCGCCACCGTCCGGCGCGTCCTCCTCCGCAGCCGTGGCGGCGTGTCCCGTGAGGCGCAGGAAGACGTCGTCCAACGTCGGCCGGCGCATGCCGGCGTCGTGCAGCCGGATCCCCGCGTCCCCGAGGTCCGCGAGGACCCGCTGCAGCGCGAGCGGACCCGCATCGACCGCGATGCCGGAGGTGCGTCCGTCGGTCGACGTCTCCACGTCCCCGACGCCGTGGCGGCGGAGGGCGGTGACCACGGCCTCCCGGTCGTCGTCGTCCACCAGGGTGACCACCACCCGGTGCCCGCCCACCTGGGCCTTGAGCTCGTCGGCGGTGCCCTCGGCGATCACGCGGCCGTCGTCGATCACCGCGATGTCGTCGGCGAGCTGGTCAGCCTCCTCCAGGTACTGGGTGGTGAGGAGCACGGTGGCGCCGTCGTCGACGAGTCCCTCGATGATGCCCCACAGCGCCAGGCGGCTGCGGGGGTCGAGCCCGGTGGTCGGCTCGTCGAGGAACAACACACGCGGGTTCGCCACGAGCGCGCCGGCGAGGTCGATGCGACGCCGCATCCCGCCCGAGAACCCCTTGACCGGACGGTCGCCGGCCTCGGAGAGGTCGAACACCTCGATGAGCTCCCGGGCGCGCTGTCGGGCCACACGACGCCCGAGGTGGTACAGCCGGCCGATCATCTCGAGGTTCTCGGCGCCCGTGAGGTTCTCGTCCACGGCCGCGTACTGGCCGGAGACGCCGATGGAGCGCCGGGTCGCCTGCGGGTCCGCGACGACGTCGATCCCGTCGATGGTCGCCCGGCCGCTGTCCGGCGTGACGAGCGTGGTGAGGACCTTCACGGTGGTGGTCTTGCCGGCGCCGTTCGGTCCGAGCAGCGCCGTGACGGTGCCCTCGGGCACGGCGAGGTCGAGCCCGGCCAGTGCGTGCACCGGGCCCGATCGCGATCGGTACGTCTTGGTCAGCCCGGAGGCTTCGATGATGGCCATGTCGCTCCCTCGTCGGCCACGTCGGTGTGGTGGGGGTCGGCGGGAGCGACGACGTCAGTCAGACGTCGAAGTCACCGCCGAAGTCGCCGAAGCCGCCGCCGCCGAAGTCACCGCCGCCGCCGCCGAAGTCACCGCCGCCGTCGTCCCAGCCCGCGTTCTCGTACCCGCCGCCGTCGGGAGCGCCCGCGTCGGACGCCCCGCCGTCACCGGAGTCGGCACCAGTGTCCTCCGAACCACCGTCACCCGCAGCATCGGTACCGCCGTCGAACGAACCGGCGTCCGGCAGGAAGGCGCTCATGATCGCGGACCCGATGACGTACCCGGCGACCGTGCCGAGGATCGATGCGCCGATCATCCGGCCGAACGACGGACCTCCGCGCTGCCCCATCGCGCCGGCCCCGCCGTTCATCCCGCCGAGCGAGCGCTCCATGAAGCCGGGCTGACGGATCTCGGACCGGGTCGCCGCCTGCGCGAGGGAGCGGGGGTCGTCGCCGCGCGGGGCCTCGCCGTCGGGCGCACTGCGGGTGAACTCCTCGTAGACCATCCGGCGCTGCTCGGGCGTCAGGGTCGCGAAGGCCTCGGCGTGGACCTCCTCGATGCGCTCGGGCGGTGCCGTGCGGAGCAGGTAGCGGTAGCGCTCGACGGCGCGCTGGTCGTCGGGGGACACCGATCCCTGCTGCCCGTCCGGCTGGGCGGGACCGCCCCACTGCGGCTGGCCGTACTGCGGCTGGCCGTACTGCGGCTGGCCGTACTGCGGCTGGCCCTGCGACGCGGGCGGCACCTGGTAGGACTGCTGCCCGTACTGGTACCCCTGCTGCTGCGGCTGCTGCTGGGGTCGGCCCCACTGGTCCTGCTGACCACGGTCACGCTCGGGACGGCCGAGCAGTCGGTCGAGGAATCCCATGTCGTCGCTCCTTCGGTGCGGTCCGGCCCGGTCGGGTCGGCACGTCGTCTGCCACCCTAGGGAGCACCGACGACCGCTGACTGTACGGCCGCACAGAACTGGCCGTGAGCGGCGTCAGGGGCGGCCGAGCGCCGTCGACCACACCTCGAACAGCTCGTCCGCGGCACCGGGGTGCGCGACGAGGAAGGGCTCGCCCTCGGGCGGGAAGCCGTCGACCGGACCGGTCCGCGTCAGGACGACACCGCCAGCCTCGTGCACGAGCAGCACCGCGGCGCCGTGGTCGACCGGGTCGAAGGACGGCACGCACCCGCCCACGCCGCGTCCGGCGGCCACCTGCGCGACCGTGAGCGTGCTCGAACCCATCACGCGCACGGCGCAGGCTCGGTCTGCGAGCGCCTCCACGAGCCTCCCGAGCCCGACCCAGGCACCCTGTCCGCCGAACTCGGCGCCGACGACCGCTCCGGCGAGCGGGCGCGGGGTGTCGTCGAGCCGCAGCGGGGTGTCGCGCAGCACCGCGCCGCGCCCGTGACGGGCCTCGAGCACCTCGCCGCGCCACGGGTCCGCGACGACGCCGACGAGCGGGCGACCGCCGCGCGTGAGGCAGAGCGACATCGAGGTCCAGGGGAGGCCGTTCACCAGGTTGGTGGTGCCGTCGACCGGGTCGAGGTACCACCGGTGCCGGTCCCCGGGAGCCTCGCCGTACTCCTCGCCGGTGAAGCCGTGCGTCGGGAAGGCGGCCCGGACACGGGCGCGGACGAGTCGCTCGACGGCCCGGTCGACGTCGGTGACCAGGTCCCCCGGGGCCCGCTTGGACGCGACCTGTCCGACGGGGTGCTCACGGGTGAAGGCGATCACCTCGTGCGCGATCCGGTGCGCCAGGGCCTGTGCCCGGGTGGCGAGTTCCTCCTCGGTCGGCTCTCGGTCCTGCTGCGCCCAGCCGTCCCGCTCCCCGTCGGCGAGCACCGCCCGCGCAGATGCGACGTCGTCCGTGGCGATCAGGTCGGCGCCGAGCCGGGCTGCCCACCGGACCGGCTCGGGGGCGTCGACCGTCCGGACCGCGACCGCGAGCCCGAGAGCGTGGGCTGCCGCGACGGTCTCCGGTGTGAGGAAGACGTCGTCGAGCACGAGGGTCGACGGGCGCACCTCGGCGGTGTCCGCGGCGGTCGGGGCGGTGAGGGTCTCCCAGACCGCCCAGGTGTCGGCGTCCGGCAGGGCCGCGCGGACGGCCGCGAGCGAGGCCGCTGTCCCCGTCCAGGCGACGGTCGTGTCCCAGGTGGACGAGGCGACGGTGCGGGTGGCGACGAGGGCGTCGGCGGGGTCGTCGACGTGGACCAGCAGCGCGGCCCGGCAGCCGTGGAGCCGCTCGAGCACGGCGTCGAGGCGCGGGATCCGGTCGAGGCCGTTGCCCATGCGGGCGACGTCGCACCACGACACGTCCGCGACGCGGCGGGGGTCGCCCCACAGCCGTCCGAGGGTCTCGTCGTGCAGGAGCACGGCGACCCCGTCGGCGGTCCGGCGGACGTCGACCTCGACGACGTCGGCTCCGAGGGCTTCTGCGACGGCGATCGCGGGCAGGGTGTCCTCACGCCGCACCCGCGGTGCACCACGGCGGGCGACGAGTCGCGGGAACGCCCGTGCGGTGTGCTCGTCACGGTCCGGTCCGACGGTGGCGTGGTCGAGCGTCGTCATCCCCGCATGGTGGCCCGGCGGGGTGGCGAACCGGTGACCTGCGGGTGAACGGATCCGGTCGGCCGCGGCGGTTCGAGCCGGGCCGCGATCGCGCCGTCCCGCGAGGAGGCCGCGTCGTGCCCGCGACGGGGCCGAGCTGGGTCAGGCCCGTCCGCGACCGCGTCGTCCTCCCCGCGACACGACGACCGCGACGACGAGGCGCCACCCGAGCAGGAACACCGCGAGCACGACGGTCGCCACGATGACGAACGACAGCGGCAGCGGGTCACCCGCGACGTCCCCCTGCCCGGTCAGGACGCGGAGCAGCATGCCGATCGCGACGGTGGCGACCCAGACGACCACGCCGGTCGGCCAGGTCCGCAGCGGCCGGACCCATCCCCGGACCACGAGGTAGCCGACGGCCCATCCGGCCAGGAACGGGTACGCGGTCGTCCAGAGCCCGGGCAGCGACGCCGCCTCGGCGTGGGACGACCGCCCGATGAGCGCGAAGGCGACGATGAGGACGATGTCGACGACGGCTGCGAGCCAGCCCCAGGTGCGAGTCACCACACCATTCTGGCCCGACCCCGGCGGAGTGGAGGACAGTGGGCGGTCGGTCAGAAGAGGCCCTCGCGCCCTGCTTCCGCAGAGCCGTCGAACCCGCGGAACATGTCGGACACGAGCGCAGCGATCTGGGGCTCGACCAGGCGCTCGACGGCCTCGGCGATGCGCGGTCGGTGTTCGACGAGTGCCAGGCACACGGCCGTCCCCGTCGCTCGCGCGCACTCGTCCGAGAGGGCGATCTCGTGCCGGAGAGCCGCCTTCGCCTCGTCCGAGAGCGGCTCCCGCGGCGCCTGCTCCCCCGCTCCCGTGCCCGTCAACTCGTCGAGCGTGAACAGGAACGGCTCGCCGGGCGACGGCTCGGGGTCCACGTCGAGTCCCTGGAACTCCGGCGACAGTCCCTCGGTCGGCTGGTACCCGGCGTGCCGCTTCCGGGCCGCCGCTCGTTCGAGCTCGCGCTGCAGCAGCGGCAGGTTCCTGGCGGTGTACTCGTCGACGGCGTCCTCGACGATCGTCGAGATCCGTCCGATCAGCGCGTGCTGCACGGCGTGCGGGACGTCGGGTCCGAACCCGGCCGCGGTCGCGATCGGCGAGCCGGTGCACCTGCGGCAGATCCGGGTGCGCGGACGGGCCGTGCCGATCTGCCAGCGCGGGAGCCAGCGCAGCCACACCTCGACCGCACCTCGCACGCGACCGTCGATGCCGTCCATCCCTCAACAGTAGGCGTCGACACGCCGATCGCCCCGGACCCGCGCGCGAGCGGGCGGAAACGCACCACCCCGCCCGTCCACCGCCGCTGGAACCGCCCGCTCGCCACACCCGGGGCCCACACCACCACCGCACCCGTCGCGAGCGGGCGGAAACGCACCACCCCGCCCGTCCACCGCCGCAGGAACCGCCCGCTCGCCACACCCGGGGCCCACACCACCACCGCACCCGTCGCGAGCGGGCGGGAACGCACCACCCCACACCCGCCACACCGCAGGGAACGCCCGCTCGCGCGGCGGCGGCCGGGAGGCGCGGGGCACCCCGATCGCCAGGGTCGCGCGCGTCAGGTGGTCGGCGCGGTCAGGCCTTCGGCTCGGTCACGAAGTCGATCAGCTCCTCGACGCGGCCGAGCAGCTGCGGCTCGAGGTCGGCGAACGTCCGGACCTGCCCGAGGATCCGCTGCCACGCGCGTGCGACGTCGGCCTGGTCCTCAGCGGGCCACCCGAGGTGCTGCAGGATGCCCTTCTTCCACTCGATCGAGCGCGGGATCGTCGGCCACTGCTCGAGTCCGAGCCGCGCGGGCTTCACCGACTGCCAGACGTCGACGAACGGGTGCCCGACGACGAGCACGTGTGCACCCCACTTGCCGCGCATCACGGCCTCGGCGAAGCGGGACTCCTTCGAGCCCGGCACGAGGTGGTCGACGAGCACGCCGACGCGACGGTCACGGGTCGGACGGAACTCGTCGAGGACGTCGGCGAGGTTGTCGACGCCCTCCAGGTACTCGACGACGACGCCCTCGACGCGGAGGTCGGCGCCCCACACCTTCTCGACGAGCTCGGCGTCGTGCTTGCCCTCGACCATGATCCGCGACGGCAGCGCCACGCGGGCACGCTGTTGCTCGACCGCGAACGAGCCGGACGCGGTACGGAGGCGACCGCCGTCGGAGGCGTGCCGCACGGCGGGCACGACTCCGGGCCTCCCGGCCCTCCCCACGGCACGAGCCGGCGGCGCGGCCGCGGCGGAGCGACCCACCGGGGCCTGCGGGCGACCGAGGGTCACGAGCTCACCCTCGAGCAGGAACTGCCCGGTGAAGGGGAAGGCGCGGGTGCGACCCTTCCAGTCCTCCAGGGTGACGTTGCCGGCCTCGAGGCCCACGACGGCGCCAGCCCAGCCGGAATCGGGGTCCTCGAGGACCATGTCGCGTTCGAGCGGCACCTGCCGCACCTTCTTGACGCCCTTCGAGCGCCAGTCGCCCGAGAGCACGTCACTGCCGTACCGGTCGTCGTCCACCCGGGAAGCGTAGTGCCGACGGGTCCCGCAACGGCGCCGGATCCCTGGCGCGTCACCGCACGCGCCGCGACCACCACCGATCGGAAGGCCACACCGTGCGCGCAACCGTCATCCACGCCCCTCGCGACATCCGTGTCGAGGAGCGTGACCTCCCCACCGTCATCGACCCGACCGACGCCGTCGTCAGGGTCACCGCCGCCTGCGTCTGCGGATCGGACCTCTGGCCGTACCGCGGCGTCCGCGACACGAAGGAGCCGCGCGCCATCGGGCACGAGTTCGTCGGCGTCGTCGACTCCGTCGGCGCGGAGGTCTCGGACCTGTCCGTCGGCGACTTCGTGATCGCGCCGTTCACCACCAACGACGGCACGTGCCAGGCGTGCGCCCACGGCATGACGAGCGGCTGCGAGCACGGCTCCACGTTCGGCGTGACGCCGGACGCCTACGGGCACCCGATGGGCGGCGCGCAGGCCGAGTACGTCCGCGTCCCCGATGCCGCGGCGACGCTCGTGAAGGTGCCGGGCCCGGTCGACGACGACCTCGTGCCGTCGCTCCTCACACTGTCCGACGTCTTCTCCACCGGCCACCACGCCGCCGTCTCGGCGGGTGTGGGCCCGGGCCGGACCGTCGTGGTCGTCGGTGACGGCGCGGTCGGCCTGTCCGCCGTGCTCGCCGCCGCGCGTCTGGGCGCCGAGCGGATCATCGCGATGAGCCGGCACGCGGACCGGCAGGCCCTCGCCCGCGAGTTCGGCGCGACGGACGTCGTCGAGACCCGGGGCGACGAGGGCGTGGCCGCGGTGCGCGACCTGCTCGGCGGAGACCTCGCCGACTGCGCGCTCGAGGCCGTCGGCACCGCGGAGAGCATGGACCAGGCACTCCGCGTCGTGCGTCCCGGCGGGAACGTCGGCTACGTGGGCGTGCCCGCGGGCGACCCCGAACTGCCGATGCCGTTCCTCTTCGCGAAGAACATCACGGTCGGCGGCGGGATGGCTCCGGCGCGCGCCTACATCGAGGAGCTGCTCCCCGACGTGCTCTCGCGCACCATCGACCCCGGCAAGGTGTTCGACCTCGAGCTGCCCCTGGACGAGGCGGCCGAGGCGTACGCGGCGATGGACGAGCGTCGGGCGATCAAGGTGCTGCTCCGCCCGTGAAGCCAGCCGGCGCCAGCCGGCGCCAGCGCGAGGCTCGGCCCCGCGGACACGTTCGCAGCGGTACACGCACGAACCGGTCCGCGGGGCCGAGTCCCGGGGCGGAAGCGCCCGGGCCGACGGCCGACAGCCGGCGGCAGGCGCCGCGCACGGCAGGCATCGCGGCGATGCGCACGTCAGGCGTCGCGCACCGCGAGCACCCGGTGCGGGGAAGCCCGCTCGGCCCGCCAGCCCGCGGGCAGCACGGTCTGCAGTTCCGGCACGGTGAACGACCGGCGGATCGATCGGAGGCCGTCCACCCGCACGAACGTGCCCGCCGACACGAGTGGTGACGCCAACGCGTACGCCCGGTAGGCCTGCCGCGACCGCCGGATGTCCGAGTGCAGGCTCCTCCCGGTCGCGAGCTGCTCCGAGTCCGCCAGGAACGACGACCGGGCGGCGTCGTCGAGGTGGTGCAGGACGTGGTTCGACACGACGACGTCGAACCGCTCGCCCGCGGCGACGAGGTCCGCGCTCGATGCCCGTCGGAAGGACACCCCGCGGCTCGCCGTCCGCGTCGCCGCCGTGATCGCCCGGTCGTCCGGGTCGACGCCGACCACCTCGATCGAGAAGCCGTCGGACCCGGCCCACCGCACGAGCGACCTCGCCAGGTCGCCCCCGCCGCACCCGAGGTCGAGCACCCGCGCCCGTCCGCTCGGCGGCAGGGCCGGGACGACGTGCGTCCGCCAGACGGCGCGCCACCCGCTCACGAGCGCGTTCACCACCGCGAACCGACGGAACGTCCGGTCCAGCGCGCGCGGGTCGCACGCGGGGTCGTCCATGAGCTCCTGCAGCTCGGTGTCGCGCACGCTCAGGTCGACCGCGCCCGGGCGGGGCTCCCGCCCGCTCACGCCCCGACCGCCGTCAGCCTCGCGCTCTCCACCGTCAGGCCGGGCCCGAACGCCACGGCGACGACCGGCGTACCGGTGGACAGACCCTGCTCGACCGCGTCCCGGAGCACGAACAGCACCGTCGCGCTCGACATGTTGCCGTGGTCACGGAGGACGGCACGGCTCGACTCCACCGCACCGTCCGGCAGCGCCAGCGCGTCCTGGGCGCGGTCGAGGATCGCACGCCCGCCCGGGTGCACCGCCCAGACCGGCACGTCGGCGAAGGTCTCCCCCTCGCCGAGCAGCGGGGTGACCGCCGCGGGCACGTGCACGCCGACGAGCTTCGGCACCGCGGTCGAGAGGACCATCTCGAAGCCCTCGTCACCGATGTTCCACGCCATCTCCGAGGCCCCCTCGGGCACCGTCGCGGTGGCGAACCGTTCGATGCGGAGACCGGCACCGCCCGCGGTCACGACCGCCGCCGCGGCCCCGTCGCCGAACACGCTGTTCGCGACGATCTGGTCCGGGTCGTCGGAGGCCCGGACGTGCAGCGTGCAGAGCTCGGCGCAGACGACGAGCACGACCGCGTCCGGGTCGGCCTCGGCGAACGCGGCCGCGATCCGGAGCGCGGGGAACGCCGCGCAGCACCCCATGAATCCGATGTGGTGACGGAAGACGCCGGCAGGCAGCCCGAGCTGCTCGACGACGTCGATGTCCGGTCCGGGCTGCGTGAAGCCCGTGCAGGAGACGGTCACCAGGTGGGTGACGCGGTCCGGCGACACCCCCGCTCGCTCGACCGCGTCCCGAGCGGCGGCGACGAAGAGCGCCGGGGCGAGGTCCCGGTAGCGGTCGTTGCGGGTGCCGGTGGAGGGCGACACGAGCGCGCCGGAGTCCTGCCGGAAGAGGCCACCCGGCCGCGACGCGTCGAGCTCCTCGATCACGGTGTGCCGGTGCTCGACGGCGGACACGTCGAACGCAGCCGGGACGATGCGTGCGCCGAGCCGACCGAGGTCCGGCTGCCCGGCGAACAGGTCACGCACCGCGCGCTGGTCGAGGGTCGTCTCGGGTACGGCGGTCCCGATGGCACGGATCGTTGCGGTCACTCCTCATCCTGTCACCGGTTCGCTGACGCGTCCCCAGGATCGCGGACGGCCCGACGACGGACGGGAGGCACGTGGCGGACCCCGCCACGTGCCTCCCGTCCGTCTGTCGGTCGCGCTACGACTGCTGCGCGCGCTCCAGCACCAGCTCACGGACGCGGGCCGCGTCGGCCTGGCCCTTCATGGCCTTCATGACCGCGCCGATGATCGCGCCGGCGGCCTGGACCTTGCCGTCCCGGATCTTGGCGAGGACGTCGGGCTGGGCAGCGAGCGCCTGGTCGACCGCGGCGGTGAGGGCGGAGTCGTCCGAGACGACCTTGAGCCCGCGGGCCTCGACGACCTGCGCCGGCGATCCCTCGCCTGCGATGACCCCTTCGAGCACCTGGCGCGCCAGACGGTCGGTCAGGTCGCCGGACTCGACGAGCGCGATCGTCTCGGCGACGTGCCGCGGCGACACGAGGTCACCCGCGGCGGTCTCCTGCGCGTTCGCGACGCGGCTGATCTCGCCCGTCCACCACTTGCGCGCGGCTTGCGGCGACGCACCGGCTGCGACCGTGGCCTCGACCTCGTCGAGCAGCCCGCCGTTGACGACGTCCTGGAACTCGAGGTCGCTGAAACCCCACTCGCCCTTGAGCCGACGACGACGCGCGACGGGCGCCTCGGGCAGGGACGCCCGGAGTTCCTCGACCACGGCGGGGTCCGGCACGACCGGCAGCAGGTCGGGCTCCGGGAAGTAGCGGTAGTCGTCGGCGTCGGACTTCGGACGGCCGGCCGAGGTGCGACCGGTGTCCTCGTGCCAGTGGCGGGTCTCCTGCGTGATCGTGCCGCCCGCGGCGAGGATCGCGGCCTGGCGCTGGATCTCGTAGCGGATCGCGCGCTCGACGGCACGGAACGAGTTGACGTTCTTCGTCTCGGTCCGGGTGCCGAGCTCCTCCTGGCCCCACGGCCGCAGCGAGATGTTCGCGTCGCAGCGCAGGTTGCCGCGTTCCATCCGGGCCTCGGAGACGCCGAGCGCGCGGACGAGGTCACGGATGACCTGCACGTACGCGGCGCCGAGCTCGGGAGCACGGTCCTTCGCGCCGAAGATCGGCTTCGTGACGATCTCGACGAGCGGGACGCCAGCGCGGTTGTAGTCGACGAGCGAGTACTCGGCGCCCTGGATGCGGCCGGTGGCACCGCCGACGTGCGTCAGCTTGCCGGCGTCCTCCTCCATGTGGGCACGCTCGATGGGGACGTTGAAGATCGTGCCGTCGGCGAGCTCGACCTCGACCTCACCCTCGAACGCGATCGGCTCGTCGTACTGCGAGATCTGGTAGTTCTTCGGGTTGTCCGGGTAGTAGTAGTTCTTCCGGGCGAACCGTGACGACTCGGCGATCGAGCAGCCGAGCGCGAGCCCGAGCTGGATCGAGTAGCGCACGGCCTGCTCGTTCACGACCGGCAGCGACCCGGGCAGCCCGAGGTCGACCGGGGTCACGTTCGTGTTCGGCTCGCCACCGAAGAAGTTCGGGGCGTCCGAGAACATCTTGGTCTTCGTCGCGAGCTCGACGTGGACCTCGAAGCCGAGCACCGGCTCGAAGCGCTCGAGCGCCTCGTCGAAGTCCATCAGCGCGTCCTTCTGCGCCATCAGATCACACCTTCCTGCGCAGCGGACTGCTGAGACTGGTCGAGGTCCGGGATGCTGTCGATGAGGGGGCGACCCCACTGCTGCTCGAGCAGGCGCTCGAGGGCGGCGCCGTAGCGGTAGAGCCGGGCGTCCTCGCGCTGCGGGGCCATGAGCTGCACGCCGGTCGGCAGCGAGTCCTCGGGCGCGAGGCCGTTCGGGATGCTCATGCCGGGGACGCCGGCGAGGTTCGCCGGGATCGTCGTGAGATCGTTGAGGTACATCGACAGCGGGTCGTCGAGGCGCTCCCCGAGCGGGAAGGCCGTCGTCGGCGCCGACGGGCTGATGAGCAGGTCGACCTGGTCGAACGCCGCCGCGAAGTCACGCTGCACCAGGGTGCGGACCTTCTGCGCGGACCCGTAGTACGCGTCGTAGTACCCGGCGCTCAGCGCGTAGGTGCCGAGGATGATGCGGCGCTTCACCTCGGGGCCGAAGCCGACCTCGCGCGTGGCAGCCATGACGTCCTCGACGGTGGCACCGTTCTCGGGCGTGACACGGAGCCCGAAGCGCACCGAGTCGAACTTCGCGAGGTTCGACGATGCCTCGGCCGGGAGGATCAGGTAGTACGCGCTGATGGCGTACGCGAACGACGGAGCGTCGATCTCGACGACCTCGGCGCCCGCCTGTTCGAGGATCGCGACCGTCTCGCGGAAGCGCTGCGTGACGCCGGCCTGGAAGCCCTCGCCTCCCGCCAGCTCCTTGACGATGCCGACCTTGAGCCCGCGGAGCGTGTCGGCCTGCAGGCCCTCACGCGCGGCGGCGGCCATCGAGGGCCAGGCGTCGGGGATGGAGGTCGAGTCCTTGGGGTCGTGCCCGCCGATGACGTCGTGCAGGAGCGCCGCGTCGAGGACGGTGCGCGACACCGGACCGATCTGGTCGAGCGACGACGCGAGTGCGATCGCGCCGTACCGGCTGACGCCGCCGTAGGTCGGCTTCACGCCGACGGTGCCCGTGACCGCGCCCGGCTGGCGGATCGAACCACCGGTGTCGGAGCCGAGGGCGAACGGCGCCTCGTGTGCGGCGACGGCCGCTGCCGACCCACCGCCGGAGCCGCCCGGGATCCGGTCGAGGTCCCACGGGTTGCGCGTCGGACCGTACGCCGAGAACTCGGTCGTCGAGCCCATCGCGAACTCGTCCATGTTGGTCTTGCCGAGCGGCACGAGGCCGGCGGCCCGGAGCTTCGCCACCGGGGTGGCGTCGTAGGGCGGACGCCAGCCCTCGAGGATCTTCGAGCCCGAGGTGGTCGGCATGTCCTGCGTGCACAGGACGTCCTTGATCGCGATCGGCACGCCCGCGAGTGCGCCGAGGTCGTCGCCGGCGGCACGCCGCGCGTCGATCGACTTCGCGGCCGCGAGGGCGTTCTCGTTCACGTGCAGGAACGCGTGCACGTCCCCGTCGACCGCTGCGATCCGGTCGAGGTGGGCCTGGGTGGCCTCGACGCTCGAGACGTCGCGCGCGACGAGGGCGTCGGCGAGGGCGGCCGCGCTGAGGCGGGTGAGGTCGTCGGTCACTGCTCTTCTCCCAGGATGGCCGTCACGCGGAACCGTTCGCCGTCGGAGTCCGGAGCGCCGGACAGCGCCTGCTCCTGGGTCAGCGTCTGCCCCACCACGTCGGGTCGGGTGACGTTGCCGAGCGGCACCGGGTGGCTCGTCGCCGGGACGTCGTCGGTCGCGACCTCGGCGACCTTGGCGACGCTCTCGACGATGTGCGACAGCTCCCCGGTCAGCTTCTCGATCTCGTCGGGCGTGAGTGCGATACGCGCGAGGTTCGCCAGGTGGGCGACCTGCTCGCTCGTGATGTCAGGCATGGTGCTCCGTCGATCGGTTCGTGGAATGCGCACCAGTCTATTGGCCGCGTCCGGCCGCGTCGCCACGCGGAGCGGGCCTGTGGAAGGACGGTCCGGAGGCGCGGTGCCGGTCCGTCGGGCCGGCACCGCGCCTCCAGGCGGTCCCGTCCCTACCCGTGGCCCGGTGCCTGCCCCGTCGCCCCGCCCGGCGTGGTCCCCCGCCCCGTCCCGTTGCCGCCGCCGACGACGCCCGGTCCGGCCGGGGCGGCCCCCGTCCCGGTCCCCGTCGACCCGTCCGCTCCGGTGCCGGCCGTCGTGCTGCCGGTCGCAGCGCCGTCCGTGGCCGCGCCGTCCGTGCTCGCACCGTTCGTCACGGGCGCCGGGCCGGGCTCCTCCCCCGCCGACGGTCCACCGGCCGCGCCGTCACCGGACGACTGCTGCTGTGCGCGCGGCGTCGCGCCGATCATCGCGGGGTCCGGCTCCGGCAGGGCGTCACCGCCGTACCGCTGGTCGAGCCAGGACATCATCGAGCGGCCGACGCCGAACTTCGCGCTGTACCCGGTCGTGCCCTGCGGGAAGGAGACGTGCGCCAGGCCGACGTTCCCCGTGACGTTCCCGATCCACGTGGCGTTCGTGTACTTCGTGCTCGACGCGACGAGCCAGTTCTGCACGTCACCGTCGGTCGTGCCGGTCTTCGCGAACTTCGGGGTGCTGTCGCCCGGGTTCGCCGACGCAGCCGTGCCGTCGCCGGTCAGGACCCCCTGCAACGCGAAGTCGACCGTGCCGGCGACGTCGGCGGAGACCCCGCGCGTGCAGCTCGAAGGCGTCGGCCGGATCGTCGTCCCGTCGGCCTCCCGCACCGAGTCGATCACGGTCGGGGTGCAGACGACGCCGCCGTTCGCGAAGCCCGCGTACGCCTCCGCGAGGTCGATCGGCGAGAGCTGGTTCGTGCCGAGCACCGAGGCCGGGTTCGACGCCGGGGCGCTCCCGTTCGCCTGGTGGATGCCCATGGACTGCGCGAGCTCCTTGATCTTGCAGAGGTCGAGCTGCTTCGCCATCGCCCCGAACGCGGTGTTGATCGACTCGGAGGTCGCCGCCTGCACGCTCATGCTCGCGGGCACCGCTTCGGCGTTGGCGACCTGCCAGTCGGGACCGCCGAGCCGCTCGCACGAGTTCGTGAACTCCGACTGCGCGAAGGTGTGCTCGCCGGTCGGCACCGACTGGGACAACGTGTGCCCGGACGCGAGCCACTCGGCGAGCGTGAACACCTTGTAGGTCGAACCGGTCTGGAACCCGCCGGAGTTCCCGTACGCCGAGTCCGCGTTGTAGTCGATCGCGGTCGCCCCGGCACCGGCGGCGTCGCCCTGCGTGTAGGTGGTGTTCTGCACCATCGACAACACCCGGCCCGTGCCCGGCTCGACCGTGACGTTCGTGCCGCCGAGGTCGACGCCGTCCATGGTCGCGGGGACGTAGGTCGACAGCGCCGCCTGTGCCTGGGCCTGCAGGTCGAGGTCGAGCGAGGTGTGGATCTCGAGTCCCTTCGTGTCGAGCGTCTGGATGCGCTCCGCGGCGGTCGTGCCGAACGCCGGGTCCTGCAGCACCTGGTCACGGACGTAGTCGCAGAAGTACCCCGCGTCGTCGGCACTCGCCGCCGCCGAGCACCCGTTCGCGGTGTCGGTGACCTGTGGCGTGATCGGGGTGGCCTCCGCCTGGTCGAGCTGCGCCTTCGAGATGTCGTGGTGCACGTACATGCGCTGCAGGACGTAGTCCCGCCGGGTCTTCGTCGCGGCGTAGCCGTTCGCCGCACCGTTGTCCTCGTCGTCCGGCTCGTCGATGCGCAGGTTCGCGGGGTTGTTGAGGATCGCGACGAGGGTCGCCGACTGCACGAGCGACAGGTCCTTCGCGTGCACGCCGAAGTAGTGCTCGGCGCCGGCCTCGGCGCCGTAGACCCGGCCGCCGAGACCGACGAGGTCGAGGTACCCCGTGAGGACCTGGTCCTTCGTGTACTTCTTGTCGACGGCGATCGCGTACCGCATCTCCTGGAGCTTGCGCTGCGGGGTCACCCCGGCGGCGTCCTCGTAGCAGGCCGCGATCTTCCGCTGTGTGTCCGCGGCGTCCTTGCCGGTCAGCTCCTCGCACTGCTGCACGAGGACGTTCTTCACGTACTGCTGGGTGATGCTCGACCCGCCCTGCACGTCCCCGCCCACGACCGTCGCCGCGACGCCGCGCAGGGTGCCGAGCACGTCGATGCCGCCCTCGGCCTCGAACCGCGGGTCCTCGGTGTCGATCGCTGCGCGCTTCAGGGACTCCGCCATCTGGTCGGACGCGACGTCGGTCCGGTTCTCGGCGTAGAAGGACGCGATCTTGACCTGCTGCCCGCCCTTCGTCGCGTACACCGACGACACCTGCTGCGGCGTCTGGATCTCGAGGTAGCTCGGCAGGTCCTCGAAGAACGAGACCGCCCCCGAGGTGCCCTCGCCGGCCACCGCGACCGCGGGCGTCACGGCCACCGCCACCAGCAGGCCCGCGAGGCCGGACATCGCGACGAAGGTCAACAGGGCCCCGGTCCACCGCTTCGCACGCATGGCGGCACGCTACGGCGACGGACTGGGGCTGGTCTGCCGTGGGGCCGCCGCCGCCTGCGGCCGTCCTCAGGAACGCCCACAGCTGCCCGGGCCGCTCGGGCCTGGGCCGCGCACGGTCAGTCGCGGGGCTGGAGGTCCTGCGGACGCAGGAGGTACATGTCCGGAGCCGTCCGCGGCGCGTCGCCGCCGTCCTGGCCACGCCGCGCCTGGTGTCGCACCAGGTCCCCACGACCGACGGCGATGAGCGCGACGTCGTGGAGCGACGCCGTGCCGGGCTTGAGGTAGTCGTTGTGTCCCTCCGGACGGCGGAAGGGCCCGTCGTCGCGGGCGACGCTGTCGGCGGACAGGTCGAGGAGCGTCGAGCCGAACCCGGGCGAGCCCGGGTCGGTGCCGAAGTACCCGGAACCGGCGATCGGATCGCTGTGCGCGTCACCCACGTAGACCTGGCCCGCGTGCACGGCGAGCTCCTGCGCGGTCCGCACGTCGCTGCCGGGTGACCCGAGCACCGTGAGCGAGTCCGCCTGCATGTGCCCGGAGGAGAGCGCCATGAGCGCCGTGGTCGATCCGTACGAGTGGGCGACGACGTTGAGGCGGGGCCGGTCGTCGCCGCGGACGGCGTCGAGTCCGTCCACCACCCGCTCGAGCCGCTCGGCGCCGGTCTGCGCGAGACCGAGGGAGAGGATGTTCGACATGTCGGGCGTCCGGTAGCCCATCCACGCCACGACGGCACTGCTCGCGGCGCTCCGGTCGGTGCGACTCGCGGCCAGCGCGGCGACCGTCGACTGCTCGTCGTAGAGGTGCCCGGCGGTGTCCGTGAAGTCGTGCATCTGCCCGGTGACGGTGAAGAACATCCCGGGGACGACCACCGTCACGTCGCGGGCGGTGCCGAGGTCGCCGACGGCGATGGCCGCGCGTCCGGTCCCTCGGGTGTCGAGCACGACGAGGGCACGTTCCGCCTCACCCGGCTCACGGTGCAGGGCCGCCCGGACCTGTTCGAGCATCGCCGTGCGGGCGGAGTCCGTCACGGCATCGGCATCGGCATCGGCATCGATGTCGATCCCGCCGCTCGACCCGACTGCGCCGGGCGCCTCGCGGGCGAGGGTGAGTCGGTTCGCGCGGTCCCGGACGTCGTACGGCACGCCGTCGAGGTTGCCGACGACGGCGGGAGCGCCCGCGACGAGCCGGTCGTGGGTGGCGGCGGGGAGCGCTCCCCACCACGCTGCGACGTCGACGGCGGTCGGCGGCCGGTCCTGCGCGGTGGCGATGACCCGCCCGTCACGGTCGGCGCGAGCGAGGTCGGCCGGGTCGACGGCGACGAGGTCGGTCAGGAACTCCCGACCGCGTGCGTGCGCGAGCGCCTCGAGGTCCACCGAGGCCGGCCCCGCTGCTCGCGGCTCCGGCCCGAGGACCGGGTCCGGAGGGACCTCGGCGACGTCCACGCGCACGGCGACCGTGGGCGCGGCTGGGGCCTCGATCACTCTCATCGAGTGCATCGAGGCGGTGAGCAGGGCCGCAGCGATGAGCAGCAATCAGGTCTCCCCCGGGAAGGCCGTCTCGTCGTCCCCCTCCAGGCGACGAGTGATGCCCTTTCGAGTGTAAGGAGATCGGGACCCGACGGGGGTGCGCGCTGCAACATGCCCCCCGGACTGGGTACACCGGCAGGCGCGTCGTGTTCGTCCGATCGCGCCCCGGTGTGCCGCGTCACCCCGCGGCGGGCTGCTCCTCGGCGGGTTCCCCCGCGCTGGAGCCGGTCCCGTCGCGATCCTCGGCGGGCGCGAGGGCTCCCGGGCCCTCGGTCACGAGCAACCGGAACTGCTCCGCGTCGATGATGCGCAGACCGAGCTGCTCCGCCTTGGTCAGCTTCGACCCCGCCCCCGGTCCGGCCGCGACGAAGTCGGTCTTCTTGCTCACGCTCGACGCGGCCTTGCCGCCGGCGGCGATGATCGCCTCCTGCGCGCCCTCGCGCGTGTAGCCCTCGAGCGAGCCGGTCGCGACGACGGTGACCCCGCTGAGCACACCACCCTCGACGGCCGCTCCGGGGCCGGGGTGGTCCGGCGTGGTGAACTGCACGCCGGCCGCGGTCCAGCGGTCGATGATCTCGCGGTGCCAGTCGACCGCGAACCAGTCGAGCAGGGCGTCCGCGATGATCCCGCCGACACCGTCGACCGCCGCGAGCTCCTCGTGCGACGCGTTCCGGATGCGGTCGAGCGACCCGAAGTGGTTCGCGAGCGCGCGGGCGGCGACGGGGCCGACGTGCCGGATGCTCAGCCCGACCATGATGCGCCAGAGCGGCTTGGTCTTCGCGGCCTCGATGTTCGCGAGCATCTCGAACGCGTTCTTCGACGGGTAGCGGCTCGGCTCGCCCGTGTGGTCCGCACCGCGCGCTGCGGGGTCGAACGGCGGGTCGGTCTTCTTGCGGGCGCGGCTGAACGGCGTCACGCGTTTCGGGGTGCCGTCCTCGTCGGTCTTCTCCATGCCGGTCTCGGCGTCGCGGACGATCACCTCGATGGGGACGATGTCCTCCATCGTCAGGTCGAACAGGCCGGCTTCGGTGACGAGCGGCGGCTGCTCGGGGTGCAGCGGCTGGGTGAGTGCCGCGGCGGCGACCTCGCCCAGGCCCTCGATGTCGAGCGATCCGCGGGAGGCGATGTGCTCCACGCGCCCGCGCACCTGCGCCGGGCAGCTGCGGGCGTTCGGGCAGCGGAGGTCCTTGTCTCCCTCCTTCGCCGGTGCGAGGGGCGTGCCGCACTCGGGGCACGCCGCGGGCATGACGAACTCGCGCTCGCTGCCGTCACGGAGGTCGACCACCGGGCCGAGGACCTCGGGGATGACGTCACCCGCCTTGCGCAGGACGACCGTGTCACCGATGAGGACACCCTTCGCCTTCACGACGTCCTGGTTGTGCAGGGTCGCCTGGCGCACCACCGAGCCGGCGACCTCGGCCGGCTGCATCACGGCGAACGGGGTCGCACGTCCGGTCCGTCCGACACTGACGACGATGTCGAGGAGTTTCGTGTGGACCTCCTCCGGCGGGTACTTGTACGCGATTGCCCAGCGCGGCGCCCGGGAGGTCGACCCGAGTTCCTCGTGCAGGGCCAGGTCGTCGACCTTCACCACGACGCCGTCGATCTGGTGCTCGACCGACGCGCGACGCTCACCGGTGGTCCGGACGAAGCCGAGGACCTCGTCCACCGTGTCGAACACCCGGTAGTGCGAGCTCGTCGGCAGCCCCCACGTCTGCAGCAGCTCGTAGACCTCGGACTGCGAGTGCACCTCGGTGTCGCGCTCGAGGTCGCGGACCGGCCACGCGCCGATGCCGTGCACGAGCATCCGGAGGCGCCGCAGCCGGTCGACCATCAGGGCCCGCTTCGCGTCGGACTTGCCCTCCTCCTTCTGGCGGAGCGACCCGGCCGCCGCGTTGCGCGGGTTCGCGAAGACGCGCTCCCCCGCGTCGCGCTGGCGGGCGTTCAGCTCGTCGAACTCGGCGACCGGGAAGAAGATCTCGCCGCGCACCTCGACGATCGCCGGGTGCCCCTCGCCGGACAGCCGGTCCGGGATCGAGCCCATGGTCCGGACGTTGCCGGTGACGTCCTCGCCGACCACGCCGTCGCCGCGGGTGGCCGCCGACACCAGCCGGCCGTGCTCGTACCGCAGGTTGATCGCCAGACCGTCGATCTTCAGCTCGGTCAGGAACCGGATGCGCTCCGACCCGGCGTCGCGCTGCACCTTGACCGCCCAGTCGGTGAGCTCTTCGGGGCTGAAGACGTTGTCGAGGCTGAGCATGCGCTCGGCGTGCTCGACCGGCGCGAACTGCACGGTCTGGGCCTGGCCGCCGACGGTCTGGGTCGGGCTGTCCGGCGTGAGGAGGTCGGGGAAGCGCTGCTCGATCGCGTCGAGTCGGCGGACCATCGTGTCGTACTCGGCGTCCGAGACGGTCGAGCCGTTCCCCTCGTAGTACTCGTGCCGCAGCTCGTTGACGCGCGTGCGGAGGCGGTCGACCTCCCGCTGGGCCTGGGCGGCGTCGAGGTCGGCCGGGGCCATCGTCTCGAACGTCGAGTCGGCGGAGTCGGCGGGCGTGGTCTCGCTCATGCCTCAGTTCTACCGTGCACCGCCGACCCCGGACGCAGCGGGGTCAGACGGTGGCGGGGACGGCGCTCACGGTCCGGTCGATCGTGCACTGCCCGAGCACACGGGTGCCCACGTAGACGACGGCGGTCTGACCCGGCGCGACGCCCGAGAGCGGCTGGTCGACGTCGATCACGAGCTCCCCGTCCGTCACCCGCGCGGTCGCCGGCACCGGGTCGGCGTGCGCGCGGATCTGCACGTCGCACGCGAACAGGACGGTCGGGTCCGCCGGGGCGGTCCCGGCCCAGGTGTAGCGGGCACCCGCCATCGCGCGGACGTCGAGGGCCTCCTTCGGCCCGACGACGACCGTGTTGTCCTTCGGCCGGATCTCGAGGACGAACCGCGGCTTGCCGTCCGGCGCCGGGCGCCCCAGGTGCAGGCCGCGGCGCTGCCCGACCGTGTAGCCCGTCGCGCCCTCGTGCTCGCCGACGACCGTGCCGTCGCGCTCCACCACGGAACCCGGCTCCGTACCGACCCGGTCGGCCAGCCACCCGCGGGTGTCGCCGTCGGGGATGAAGCAGATGTCGTAGGAGTCCGGCTTCTGTGCCACCGTCAGCCCGCGCGCGGCGGCCTCGGCCCGGACCTCGTCCTTCGACGGGGTCGCCCCGAGCGGGAACATCGCGTGGTCGAGCTGCTCGGCCGTCAGCACGCCGAGCACGTACGACTGGTCCTTCGCCCACGCGGCCGAGCGGTGCAGCTCACGGGCACCGTCGGCCCCCGTGACGATCGAGGCGTAGTGCCCCGTGCAGACGGCGTCGAACCCGAGGGCGAGCGCCTTCTCGAGCAGCGCGGCGAACTTGATCCGCTCGTTGCAGCGCATGCAGGGGTTCGGCGTCCGGCCGGCCTGGTACTCCGCGACGAAGTCGTCGACGACGTCTTCCTTGAACCGCGCCGAGAAGTCCCACACGTAGTACGGGATCCCGAGCGCCGACGCCGCGCGCTGGGCGTCCATCGAGTCCTCGATGGTGCAGCACCCGCGGCTGCCGGTGCGGAGTGTGCCCGGCATCCGGCTCAGCGCGAGGTGCACCCCGACGACGTCGTGGCCGGCGTCGACCGCCCGGGCCGCGGCCACCGCCGAGTCGACCCCACCGCTCATCGCCGCAAGTACACGCATGCAACCAGGGTAAGCGCTTCCCACGACGACGCCAGGCGTACCGTGGCTCGACGATGACGAGCACCACGAACGACGCCTTCGACCGCCGCGGTGTCCTGCTGTCCGGGTTCCTCCCCGCAGCACTGTTCGCGATCGGCGAGGGCGCGATCATCCCGATCATCCCGATCGCGGCCGACTCCCTCGGCGCGAGCCTGGCCTTCGCCGGGTTCGTCGCCGCGCTCATCCTGGTGGGCGAGCTCATCGGGGACGTGCCCTCGGGCGTGGTCGTCGGCCGGATCGGCGAGCGGAACGCGATGACGGGCGCCGCGCTGGTCTCCGTCGTCGGGCTCCTCGTCTGCGTCGTCGCACCGGACCCCTGGGTGCTCGCGGTCGGGGTGTTCCTGGTGGGCGTCTCGACGGCGGTGTTCGCGCTCGCCCGGCACGCCTACATGACGACCGCCATCCCCCTGCACATCCGCGCCCGGGCGCTCTCGAGCCTCGGCGGGGTGTTCCGCTTCGGGTACTTCGTCGGTCCGTTCGTCTCGGCCGGCGTCGTCCACCTGACGGGCACGACGCAGAGCGCCTTCTGGATCCACGTCGTCTGCTGCCTCGCGGCGGCGGTCGTGCTCCTCGTGCTGCGCGACCCCGCGACGGGCGCACGGGGTCTGCGGTTGCCGAGCCGCGCCTCCAGGCCGGACGCGACCGACGCGGCACGGCGCGCGGCACCCGCCCCGCACCCGGACGAACCATCCACCGACACCGGTGCGCAGTTCGTCGAGCGCGAGGCGCACGGCCTGTTCCGCACCATCCGCGAGAACCGTGCCGTCCTCGCGCGCCTCGGCAGCGGGGCGGCGCTGATCGGAGCGCTCCGTGCCGGACGACAGGTCATCCTGCCGCTCTGGGCGGTCAGCGTCGGTCTCGACGACGCCTCGGCAGCGCTCGTCATCGGCATCGCCGGCGCCGTCGACTTCGCGCTCTTCTACACGAGCGGGCAGATCATGGACCGGTGGGGACGCCTCGCGAGTGCGCTGCCCTGCATGCTCGGTCTCGCCGTCAGCTACTTCCTGCTCGCCTGGAGCGGCCACCTCGACGCGAAGGTCGGCTGGTTCGTCGGCATCGCCATCGGCATGTCGCTCGCGAACGGCGTCGGCAGCGGGATCCTCATGACGCTCGGTGCGGACCTCGCGCCGCGGGGCAACCCGGCGCCCTTCCTCGGCGCATGGCGGTTCACGGGTGACTTCGGCTCCGCGGCGGCGCCGCTGGTGATATCCGGGGTCACCGCGGTCGCGTCGCTCGCGCTCGCGAGCGGCGTGATGGGCGTGCTCGGCCTGGTGGGCGCGGGGATCCTGCTGCGGTACGTGCCGCGGTACCTGCCGCGTCGCCTCCGCTGAGGGGACGGACGGGAGGCGCGTCCCACGCCCGCCCCGTCCCGCGCGCTCGGTAGACTGCCGCTGCTCGCGGGAGTGGTGGAATCGGTAGACACGCAGGATTTAGGTTCCTGTGCCCCAGGCGTGAGGGTTCGAGTCCCTCCTTCCGCACGGTCCTCGGTCCGCTGGGTGAAGTCATACCGTCGAGGGATGGTCCCGTCACCGCCGGGCGGTACCCTCGTCACGCGGGAGCCTCCCCGTGCCCCCGCCCCGACACGACCGGAAGAACCATGCACTCCGTCGCACTCGCCCTGATCCCGTGGCTCGACCCGCAGTACATCCTCGACCACTTCGGGGCCATCGCCGTGCTCGTGGTCTGCGCCATCGTCTTCGCCGAGACGGGCCTGCTCATCGGGTTCATCTTCCCCGGCGACAGCCTGCTCGTCATCACGGGTCTCTTCGCCTTCGACCGCGGCGGCCAGATCGGTGGCATCCCGATCTGGGTGGCAGCGCTGATGATCGGCGCCGCAGCGTTCCTCGGTGGTGAGCTCGGGTACTACATCGGCAAGAAGGCCGGACCCCCGATCTTCGAGCGCAAGGAGAGCGGCCTGTTCTCCAAGGAGAACGTCGACCGGACGAACGCGTTCTTCCACCGCTTCGGCCCGCTCGCGGTCATCCTCGCGCGGTTCGTCCCCGTGGTCCGCACCTTCCTGCCGATCGCGGCCGGGGTCGGGCGCATGAACTACAAGAAGTACTCGCTGTACAACGCCGTCGGCGCGGTCGTCTGGGGCGTCGGCGTGACCTTCCTCGGGTACTTCCTCGGCTACATCCCGCCGATCGCCTACATCGTGCGGAACTACATCGACGTGATCCTCATCCTCGCGGTGCTCGTCACGGTCGTCCCCGCGGGCCTGCACTACTGGCGCACGGCGCGCAAGGCGAAGCACGCGGCCGAGGCCGAGCAGGCAGCGGCCCAGCGTGCAGCGACCGACGGTCCTGCCTGGCCCGCAGGGCAGTAGGCACCGGGGCGGATCGCCGCCTCGCCGCAGGACCGCCGCGTCGCGTCGCAGGGTCGCCGCCGCGTCGCAGGCGCCGCCGCACGAGAGGAAGCACCCCGCGCCACGAGGTTCCGTGGCGCGGGGTGCTTCCTCTCGTGCCCTCGTCAGACCGCGAAGTACTCCCGCACGATCGGGGCGATCCCGCGGAACGCCTTCGACCGGTGCGACAGGGCGTTCTTCTCGTCGCGGGACAGCTGTGCTGCGGAGCGGTCGGCGTCGTCCGGCTGGAACACCGGGTCGTACCCGTGCCCGCCGTCCCCGACCGGTTCCGTCAGGACCTCGCCGTTCCAGACCGCCTCGAACAGGTGCTCGGTGCCGTCCGGGGTGACGAACGCCGCGGCGCAGACGAAGGCGGCGGTCCGTTCGACCACGCCCTCGAGGTTCTGCAGCAGCAGCGCGATGTTGTCCGCGTCCACGCGCGTCCCGGCGTACCGGGCCGAGTGGATGCCGGGGGCTCCCCCGAGTGCGTCGACCGCGATGCCGGAGTCGTCGGCGAGCGCCGGCAGCCCCGTGTGGGCGACCGCCGCGCGCGCCTTGATGAGGGCGTTGGCCGCGTAGGTGTCGCCGTCCTCGACGGGCTCCGGACCGTCGTAGCCGACGAGCTCGACGCCCTCGCCCAAGGCTTCGCCGAGGATGCCCCGCAGCTCGACGACCTTCCCCTGGTTGTGCGTCGCCAGGACGACGGTGCCGCCGGTCACGCGAGGCCCAGCACGTCGCGCTGGATCGCCGCGAGCGACTGGTTGCCCGCGAGGCCGAGGTCGAGCAGCGTGTTCAGCTCGTCGCGGTCGAACGGCGCGTGCTCCGCGGTGCCCTGCACCTCGATGAACTTCCCGGAGCCGGTGGTCACGATGTTCATGTCGGTGTCCGCCGCGGAGTCCTCGGTGTAGGCCAGGTCGAGCATCGGCTCACCGCCGACGATCCCGACCGAGATCGCCTGCACGCTGTCGGTCAGCGGCGTTGCCTTCTTCGCGATGAAGCCCTTGTCGCGACCCCACTCGATCGCGTCGGCCATGGCGACGTATGCGCCGGTGATCGATGCCGTGCGGGTGCCGCCGTCCGCCTGCAGCACGTCGCAGTCGATGACGAGCGTGTTCTCCCCGAGGCCCTTCATGTCGACGACCGCCCGGAGCGACCGTCCGATGAGCCGCGAGATCTCGTGCGTGCGCCCGCCGACCTTGCCCTTGATCGACTCGCGCTGCATCCGCTCGTTCGTCGAGCGGGGCAGCATCGAGTACTCGGCGGTGACCCACCCCGTTCCCTTGCCGGCCATCCACCGCGGGACACCGTTCGTGAAGGAGGCCGTGCACAGCACCTTCGTGCTGCCGAACGAGATGAGCGCGCTGCCCTCGGCCTGCGTGCTCCACCCCCGCTCGATGCTGACCGGACGGTGGTCGGTGGCGCTGCGGCCGTCGATGCGGGTGCTCATGGGGTCCTTTCGGTTCGGGGCAGGGTGATCGCCCCGGTCTGGAGGTGCCCGACGCTCGAGACCTCGGGACCGAGGAAGCGCCGGGCGAGCCGGATGAAGCCGTTCTTGTCGTCGCCGGTCGCCTCGAACGCGTAGCTCGGCGGCTCCGGCGTCGTCCGCTCCAGCCCGTGCTCGACGAGCCGGCGGTACACGTCGTTCGCGGTCTCCTCGGCGCTCGACACGAGCGTCACGTCCGGGCCCATCACGTACTGGATCGCGGCGGACATGAGCGGGTAGTGGGTGCAGCCGAGCACGAGCGTGTCGACGTCGGCGTCGCGGATCGGGGCGAGGTACTGCGCGGCGACCTCGCGGAGGGCGGGCGACGAGGTGTCGCCGGCCTCGACGAACTCGACGAACCGCGGGCACGCGGCGAGCGTCAGGGTGACGTCGGCGGCGACCGCGAACGCGTCCTCGTACGCCCGGGAGGCGATGGTGCCGACCGTCCCGATCACCCCGATGCGACCGGTGCGCGTCTGCTTCACGGCCGCGCGGGCGGCCGGCTGGATCACCTCGACGACGGGAATCCCGTACGCCTGTTCGTAGCGTTCGCGGGCGTCGCGGAGCACGGCGGAGGACGCGGTGTTGCACGCGATCACCAGCGCCTTCACGCCCTGGTCGACCAGGTCGTCCATGACCTCGAGCGCGTACCGCCGGACGTCGGCGATGGGCTTCGGGCCGTAGGGCGAGTGCACGGTGTCCCCGACGTACCGGATGCTCTCGCGCGGCAGCTGGTCGATGATCGCCCGCGCGACCGTGAGTCCGCCGACCCCGCTGTCGAAGACTCCGATCGGTGCATCCGTCACCCGACCAGCGTACCGAGCCGCTCCCCCGTTCCCCCACTGCGTGCGCGACCCGGGCGCGACCCGGGCGGCGGGCACCCCACGCTCACCGCGCGAGCGGGCGGAATACGCAGCACGCACGTGTCCCACCCGTCGGTTCCGCCCGTTCGCGCGCGGCACCACCCGGACACGTGCGCCGACCGACGTCCGCGCACCGCGCCTCCCGACCGGGCGGATCCGCACGCCCCACCTCCGAGGACCGCGGTCCCGCACGCAACGGTGCGATGTGCCCGAGAGCCGTTCCCGCCCTCCAGCTCGGTCCGGTCAGGACCCGCGCCGACCCGGCGTGGAGGCACGTCCAACCCCGCGAGCGGGCGGTTCCCGCTCGGCACTGGGCGTCGAACGCGCCGCTTCCGCCCGCTCGCCGCGCCGGCCCTGCCCGCAGCGACCTCCCACCTCACGAGCGGGCACTTCCCGCTGGGCACGGAGCGTCACGGCGGCCGCTCCTGCCCGTTCGCCGCGCCACCCTGGCCGGCAAGCACGCCGACCCCTCGAGCGGGCGGTTCCCGCTCCGCACTGGGCGTCGAGCGCGCCGCTTCCGCCCGCCCGCCGCTCCGGGCCGACCGGGCCGGCCAGGCCACCCCCACCCCAGCCCCAGCCCCAGCCCCAGCCCAGCCCCGCCCGGCCCCGCCGGCCGGCCGCTCCGCCCAGGAGGCGCGACCCGCGCCGCGACACCCGGCCGCCCACGGGCGCCCCGAGCACTCCTCGTGCGCACCCGACGACCCCGCGCACACCGCGCGCCCCGCGCCTCCCCACCGCTGCGTCGCTAGTGTCGGGGAGGTGACCAGCGCGCTCCTCACGGACCAGTACGAACTCACCATGGTGGACGCCGCCCTCAAGGACGGCACCGCCGATCGACGCTGCGTGTTCGAGGTGTTCGCCCGCCGCCTGCCCGACGGCCGCCGGTACGGGGTCGCCGCCGGCCTCGGCCGCTTCCTCACGGCCCTCACCGAGTTCCGCTTCGGCGACGAGGAGATCGCGTTCCTCCGCGAGCGCAACGTCATCGACGAGGGCACCGCCCGCTGGCTCGCCGACTACCGGTTCACCGGTGACGTCCGCGCCTACCGCGAGGGCGAGGTCTTCTTCCCGAACTCCCCCGTCCTGCAGGTCGAGGGCACCTTCGCCGAGTCGGTCGTCCTCGAGACCCTGGCGTTGAGCATCCTCAACGCCGACTCCGCCGTCGCCGGCGCCGCCGCCCGGATGGTCTCCGCCGCCGACGGCCGCCCGCTCGCCGAGATGGGCTCCCGTCGCACGGGCGAGTGGAACGCCGTCGCGGCCGCGCGCGCCGCGTACATCGCCGGGTTCGGCGCGACGAGCAACCTCGAGGCAGGTCGCACGTGGGGCATCCCGACGATGGGCACCGCCGCACACGCCTTCACGCTCCTGCACGACTCCGAGGAGGCGGCGTTCCGCTCCCAGCTCGACGCCCTCGGCGACGGCACGACCCTGCTCGTCGACACCTACGACATCGAGGCCGCCGTCGAGACCGCCGTACGCCTGACGAACGGTCGCCTCGGCGCGGTCCGCATCGACAGCGGCGACCTGCCGAGCGTCGTCGCGGCCGTGCGCGCCCAGCTCGACCGGCTCGGTGCGCCGGCGACGAAGATCACGGTCACGAACGACCTCGACGAGTACACGATCGCCGCGCTCCGCGCCGCCCCGGTCGACTCCTACGGTGTCGGCACGAGCGTGGTCTCCGGGTCCGGGCACCCCGCCGCCGGCATGGTGTTCAAGCTGGTCGCGCACCAGACGCCCGCGGGCGACGAGTGGGTGCCTGTGGCGAAGAAGTCGGTCGACAAGGCCTCGACGGGCGGGCGGAAGGAAGCCGGTCGTCGGCTCCGGAACGGCGTCGCGACGGCCGAGGTCGTCCTGACCTCCGGACGCGTCGGGCCGGACGAGCGTCCGCTGCTCGTCCCCGTGGTCGAGCACGGCGAGGTCGACCCGGCGTTCCTCGGCGTCGCGGGGGTCGAGGCGGCCCGGGCCCACCACAAGCGGGCCAAGGCCGAGCTGCCGGTCGACGCGTCACGCATCGGCCGCGGCGACCCGGCGATCCCCACCCTGGTGATCTGAGAAGCCGGGCTACTCGGCCTTCATCTTCTCGTAGATGGCCTTGCAGTCCGGGCAGACCGGGAACTTCTCCGGGTCGCGGCCGGGCACCCACTTCTTGCCGCACAGGGCCTTCACGGGCTTGCCCGACAACGCGGACTGCAGGATCTTGTCCTTCTTCACGTAGTGCGAGAAGCGCTCGTGATCACCGGGCTCGATCGCCTCTTCCTCGAGGAGCTTCTCGAGCTCGCGGTCCATCACGTCGAGGCCGCCGCCGGGTTCCGTCATGCTCATGCCCCCAGCGTACGACGGTGCGGCTGTCGCCGCGACGGACGGGAGGCACGGTGTGTGCCCGCACCGCGCCTCCCGCCCGTCCGGTGGTCGCCTTCCGGGCGGCGCGGACGTACCGGGTTCAGTTCCGCTGCGCTGCGGCGAGCAGGTCGGGGCCGTGCCGGTCGAACAGTCGACCGCCGACGAGGATCCCGGCGACGAGCACGACCAGGCCGACCGCGACGCCCACGACCAGGGTCGCCGTCGCCCACGGGTCCGGGCCCTCGACCGCGGTGAGCACGGCGAGCCAGGCCGCCGGCACCAGCGACACGAGGATGCCGACGATCATGGTGGTCTGTGCCACCGCGGCGGTGGTCCCGGCCGCCTGCGGCTGCTGGAAGGGGTGGTCGCCGGGCCGCACCGTCGGGTACGCCAACAGGACCGACACGACGCTCGACAGGCCGAGGCCGGCGAGGAGCGCACCGACCGCGAGCCCGGTGAGCACCGGGAACGCCGTCCAGTCACCGAACAGGTCAGCGGACACGGCGGCACCGGCGACGACGAGCGGCAGCCCGACGACGAGCACCGGCACCAACCTCCCGAGCCGGTCGCTCCACCCCGGCGCACCGGATGCGACGTGGAGCCAGACGGCGGTGTTGTCGTAGGAGACGTCGTTGTGCGGCAGGAACCCGGCGATGAGCGCCATGAGGGGCAGCGGGACGAGCGCGGTCCAGTGCCACGGGACGCCGGCGACGCCGAGCGGCAGCACGACGATCGGCACGAACAGGATGACCAGGTACGACATCCGGTAGCGCGGGTCGCGCCCCCAGTAGGTCAGGGCACGCGCGGCGACCGCGCCGACGGGGTTGGACCCGAGCCGGTCGAACCAGCCGAGCCCGCGGTAGCGACGGGTGGAGGCACGGCCGTCGACCGATTCGAGGGCTCGGCCGACGAGCGCCCACCACGACCACGCGAGGAGGGCGACCACGACGAGCGCGACGACGAGCTTCAGCAGCCCCTCGGCGATGCGACCACTCGCGACGTCCGCCGGCACGGCCCACGCCGCACCCCACGGGGTCCACCCGGCCACGTCGGCGACGCGCTGCAGTTCCGTGCTGGCGGGGTCGAGCCAGTCCGAGCGGAGCAGGAGCGACGCGACGGGCAGCCCGAGCACGACGATCACCAGGGCGGCCAGCCAACCGGCGTCCCGCGATCGCTGCGGTCCGACGAACGTCGCGCCGACCGCCGAGGCGACGCGCACGAACAGGGCGCAGGTCGCCGTGCCGAGCAGGGCCGCGACGAGGGCGAGGACGGCGGCGCCGCCGGTGCGTGACCACACGCCGACCTGTCCGACCGCGACGACCGCGACCGCCAGCACCGGGACACCGACGAGTCCGGCGACACCGAGGCCGATCGCCAGCTGGCGGCGGTCGATGCCGAAGACGGCGAAGCGGCGCGGGTCGAACTGGTCGTTCCGACCGGCGACGAGCGGGACCAGGGTGAACGCCAGGGTGACGAAGGTGCCGACCGGCACCGCGATCGACCGCGCGACCTCGGCCGGGGCGGAGCGCAGGGCGAGGAGCTCGCCCGCGACGAACACGGCGGCGACCAGACCGAGCACGCTCCCGAGCACGACGAGCACCGACCGCCGGGCTCCCCCGCGGACCTCGCCCGCGAGCAGGTCGACCCTCAGTCGGAGAAGCTGTGCAACCATTCCATGCTCTCTGCCACGACGCGGCCGCCCGCGAGTTCGACGAACTTGTCCTCGAGGCTCCGGCGCCCGCGGACCTGCGCCATCGTGCCGGAGGCGAGGACCCGGCCACCGACGATGATCGCGACCGAGTCACAGGTGCGCTGCACGAGTTCCATGGAGTGGCTCGAGAGCACCACCGTGCCGCCGCCGCGTGTGTACCGGCGGAGGATCTCGGTGATCGTCGCCGCGCTCACCGGGTCGACCGACTCGAAGGGCTCGTCGAGCACGAGCACGCGGGGCGAGTGGATGAGCGTGGCGGCGAGCGCGATCTTCTTGGCCATGCCCACCGAGTAGTCGGCGACCTGGCGGCCGAGCGCCTCGCCGAGTCCGAAGGCCTCAGCGAGGTCGGCACTCCGCTTGCGTGCGGTCGCCCCGTCGAGACCGCGGAGGGTCGCCGAGTAGTGCAGCAGCTGGCCACCGGTGAGACGGTCGAACAGCCGGAGCCGGTCGGGCAGCACACCGAGCGCACGCTTGGCGGCGGCGGGGTCGGACCAGACGTCGTGGCCGAGCACCGTGACCGTGCCCGCGTCGGGGCGGAGCAGCCCGGTGATCATCGAGAGGGTCGTCGTCTTGCCGGCGCCGTTGGGGCCGACGACGCCGAAGATGGAGCCCTGGCGGATCTCGAGGTCGACCTCGTCCGCGGCGAGGGTCTGGCCGTAGCGCTTCACGAGCCCGCTGGCCCGGAGCACGACCGGTTGCTGCGGCTGGGCGGGCTGCGCTGCCGTCGCGGTCGCGGTGGGCTGGCGCTTCGGAGCGCGCTTCTTCTTCGGGGTGGTCTTCGCCGTGGTCGTCGCGCGGTCCGCGTCGGTCGGGGCGCTCGGGTCGTCCGCAGCACGCTGGTCGTTCGAGGCCCTCTGGCCGGCCGTGCTGCTGGTCTCGGCCGGATCGCCCGGGCCGCCCGGTCGGGAGGCACGACCCTTGCCCTTCCCCTTGCGCGGCGTCCGAGCCGTGCCGGACGCAACCGCGTCCCCCGTGGTCCCGACGACCGCCGTGGTCTCGTCGACCGCCGTGGTCTCGTCGATCGCCGTCGCTGTCGCGTCGTCGGTCATGTCGTCGTCATCGGAGGCGTCCCGCGCATCCCCGTCCCCCTGGTCGTCCTCGGCCGCGTCCCCGGACGGGTCCTCCGCCTCGGTCAGCCAGGCGGCGTCGGACGTCGCGTACACGTCGTCGTCATCAGCTGCAGCCACCGCCCCACCGTACCAACGCGGTCGAGGTGGTCAGGGACGCGCCTCCGGCAGGATCACGAATTGAGTACGAAGCACGCACACCCGTACCCCACAGCGCACTCGTTCCGTATCATTCACCAGGGCACGACGGAGTGTTCACCACTTGGAAACCTGCACGGACGGGCGTCCCGTGGCCGTTCGTCCCCCACTGTGACAGTGCAGGATGCGCGGTCTCACGGCGAATTCGGACGCACCGCGAGCAGACTCGACCAGGCCCGCCCGTGCCCCACGCGGCGCGCGGGCGGACACCAGAAGGGACCAGCATGACCACGCAGATCGTCATCCTCGCAGCGGGGATGGGCAGCCGGCTCGGCCGCAGCCTGCCGAAGCCGCTCACCGAACTCAGCGACGGCCGCACCATCATGCAGCAGCAGTTCGACAACATCCGCGCCGCGTTCGGCTCGAGCGCCCGCGTGACGATCGTCGTCGGCTACAAGTCGGAGTACATCGTCGAGGCCTTCCCCGAGGCGAACTTCGTCTACAACGAGTCCTACGACTCCACGAACACCTCCAAGAGCCTGCTCCGTGCCCTCAAGGCCACCGGCAAGAGCGGTGTGCTCTGGATGAACGGCGACGTCGTCTTCGACCCGCGCGCGCTCGTCCGCGCCGCGGACATGATGGACCAGGACCGCTCGTTCGTCAGCGTCAACACCGAGAAGGTCTCCGACGAGGAGGTCAAGTACACGGTGGATGCCGACGGTTGCATCAAGGAGCTGTCGAAGCGCGTGGTGGGCGGCCTCGGCGAAGCGGTCGGCATCAACTACGTCTCGTCGACCGACAAGCAGGCGCTCATCCGCCAGCTCGGACGCGTCGACGACCAGGAGTACTTCGAGGGCGGCATCGAGGCTGCGATCGCCGAGGACGGGCTACGCTGGTCGCCGATCGACATCTCCGACCTGTACGCGGTCGAGATCGACTTCGCCGAGGACCTCGAGCGCGCGAACGACCTGTTCGCCTGAACCCCCGTCAGGAACCCCTCGGCGGTTCCGCCGGGAGGGAAACCGTGACCACAGCGAGTGCGCCGACCGCGCCCGCGACGACCGCACCAGCGGTGTCGAGGAGCGCCGGTCGGCGCTACCGTCAGGCGCTCTGGCTGCTGACCGTGCGCGACCTGCGCGTCCGGTACTCCACATCTGCGCTGGGGTACCTCTGGTCGATCCTCGATCCGCTGGTGATGTCGGCCATCTACTGGTTCGTCTTCACCCAGGTCTTCCATCGCGGCTCGGTGGGTGAGGAACCGTACATCGTGTTCCTGCTCTCGGCGTTGCTGCCCTGGATGTGGTTCACCGGGGCGGTGTCGGACTCCACCCGGGCCTTCATCAAGGAGACCAAGCTCATCCGGTCGACGACGATCCCGCGCAGCATCTGGGTGGCACGGGTGAACGCGTCGAAGGGCATCGAGTTCCTGCTGAGCCTGCCGGTGCTGGCGGTCTTCGCGATCGCCACGGGTGCACGCGTGCACTGGGAACTCGCGCTGTACCCGCTGGCCATCCTGCTGCAATGCGCGCTGGTCTACGGCCTCGGGCTGATCGTCGCCCCGCTGGTCGTGTTCTTCCGTGACCTCGAGCGCGCCGTGAAGCTCGTGCTCCGCTTCCTGTTCTACGCATCGCCGATCATCTACGGCACGCAGGCGCTCCCGGACCGACTGCACGACGTCGCCGCGCTCAACCCGCTCAGCGGCATCTTCGGCATCTACCGCTCTGCCTTCTTCCCCGGTCAGCTGGACTGGTTCGAGGTCGGCGTCTCCGTCGTCGTGACCGCCGTCGTGCTGGTCGTGGGTCTCGTCGTGTTCCGGCGCAGCGAGCACCGCGTCCTGAAGGAGCTGTGATGACCGCCACCGACCGGGCCGCACGCCCGACCACCGTCGCCCCCGTCATCTCCGTCCGTGACGCAGGCATCCGGTTCAAGCGCAACCGTCGCGCCAGCCGCAGCTTCAAGGACCTGTTCGCGGGCAGCAACCGCCGGAAGCGCGCGGACGAGTTCTGGGCGCTGCGGAACGTGTCGTTCGACGTCCGACCCGGCGAGGCGATCGGCGTCGTCGGTCGGAACGGGCAGGGCAAGTCGACCCTCCTCAAGCTCGTCGCGCAGGTCATGCTGCCGGACGAGGGCCGCGTGCAGGTGAACGCCGGCGTCGCTCCGCTCATCGAGATCACCGGCGGGTTCGTCGGCGACCTGTCGGTGCGGGACAACGTGTACCTGACCGCCGGCCTGCACGGGATGTCGCGGGCGGAGATCCGGGACGCCTTCGACGAGATCATCGAGTTCGCGGAGATCGGCGACTTCGTCGACACCCCCTACAAGCACCTGTCGAGCGGCATGAAGGTGCGGATCGCGTTCGCGGTGATCTCGCGCCTCGACGAACCCGTCATCCTCGTCGACGAGGTCCTGGCGGTCGGCGACAAGGGCTTCCGCGAGAAGTGCTACAAGCGCATCGAGGAGCTGCTCGCCGGAGGACGGACGCTGTTCTTCGTGTCGCACAGCGACAAGGACCTGCGGCGCTTCTGCGACCGTGGGCTCTACCTCGACAAGGGGCGGCTCCAGCTGGACGACACGATCGAGGCGGCACTCGAGCGGTACGCGGCGGACCACGGGGACTGACCACCCCTCCTCCACACCCGGGTCCAACTCCGGCCTCCTCCACAGGACAGGTGCACCCCGGTGTCTCCGGGGCTCCCGACGTCGGCCCCTCCCCCTACCGTGGCCCGCATGCACCACCCACCCACGGCCTACGCAGTCCCGTTCACCGTCGACCGTTCCCGGGCACCACGTCGCTACGACCTGGTGAACACCGGCACCGAACCGCTCCACGCGATCTCGCTCACGCACCTGGGCAGCGGCTACTGCCCACCGCTCGCGGTGAACCAGCTCGACCCGGGCCGATCGCTGTCCCTCGCGGTCTTCGGCGCGGACCCCGAGCAGACCGGCATCGTCGTGGTCCGCTGGCGGCGGCCGGACCGCTCCGAGTACCTCTGGCGCATGTCGCTCGTCGGCGACAGGCTGGTCGGACTGGCGTCGTGAGGACGCCCGCGCGCTCAGGCCTCGCCGCGCTCCGCGGCCACCTCGTGCCAGCGGGCGACGAGCTGGTCGATCGCGGCGTGCAGCCGGGCGGTCGCGACGCCGGGGGTGGTGTCGCCGAAGTACCGCTCCACCCAGTGCCGCAGCTTCGCGAGCTCGTCGGCGTCGTGCGCGGCGGCGTCGACCCGTGCCACCACGTCGGCTGCGTCTCCGGCGAGCAGCCAGTTCGCGTCGCCCAGGTAGCCGCGCTCGTCGACGTCCGCGTCCGGCGAGACCGGACGGGTCACGATGAGCGGCTTCCCGACCGCCAGCCGGTCGTAGATCATCGCACTGATGTCGGTGATCGCGACGTCCGCGTCCGCGAGCTGCCAGCCGAGCTCTCGCCCGTCGTCGTACACGTGGTGGGCGGACGGATCGGCGGCGTTGGTGGAGGCGATCGCCGCGACGATGCGCTCGTGCGCTGCCCGGTAGCCGGCGTCCAGCACTCCGCTGCGCGGGTGCGGGCGGTAGACCAGCCGGTGCCGGGGCGACGCGAGCAGCCGTTCCGCGAGCGTGACGCCGTGCGACGCGATCGAGCCGTAGGCCGCCGCAGCACGGTCGCCCTCCCAGGTCGGCGCGTAGAGCACGACCGTGCGGTCGTCCTCCGGGTACGGCACGGCTCCCGCGAAGTGGTCGGCCTGCGGGCGCCCGATCGCGATCGTGCGTCGGTCGACGTCGTAGTCCCACAGGGCTGCGGCGAGCCGGTCACGAGCGGCGTCGCCGGCGATCAGGGCGCGGTCGTACGCCTTGAACTGGTTCGTCGTCATGTACATCTTGTCGCTCTCGCCGTGGTTGACGAAGACGTGCCACATGCGCCCGTACCGCATCATCTGGAAGTTCCGGGCGTTCTGGTTGACGTACAGGACGATCTTCGGTGCCTGCTCCTTCACGAACCGCTCGAGGTCGACGACCTGGCGTGCGTAGACGACCGGCACCGGCGACTCGTCGAGCAGGGCCAGCATGGCCCCGGGACTGCGCGAGACGATCGCGACCGGGTGCGCGGCGGCGAGCTCGGCCAGGGGCGCGTACCACTGCCGCACCTGGTACATGTTCACCGGGCCGTCCGCGAAGTAGACGGCGATCTCGATCGACCGCGGTGGCAGCGGCGGCACACCGGGCAGTCGGCGGGCGAGCTCACCGCGGCTCCGACGCGCGCGCAGGAGACGACGGGCGAGACGGATCGCGGTCCGGGCGTCCTTGGTGATCGGCATGGTGGTCCTCAGGCTACGGGCTCGGTGCTGGCGGTCCGGGCAGCGGACCGGGTCTGCGGCGCGTGCGGCGGCACGGCCACCGGGGTGCGGGCGGCGCGGTCAGACGACCGGTGGCCGCCCGGCCAGGGTCATGCGACCGATGGTCAACCACCCCATGGGAGCGGCCGGACCGCAGTCGGCCGTCCACCCCTCGCGGATGCCGACGAACCAGGTCCGCAGGCGCAGCGGGTGCCGCCACCAGCGTGCGACCTGGATGGCGGCCCACGACCCGACGTAGACCGGGCGGAGCACCGCGGGCAGGTTCCGACGCGCCAGGAACACGCGGTTCCGCGCGTTCAGCCGGATGTACTCGCGGTGCCGGGCCGGGTCGATCGCCGGATGGTGCGCGACCAGGTCCCCGGCGTACCAGGCCCGACGGCCGGCGTCCCAGACGCGCCACGCGAGCTCGATGCCCTCGTGCGCGTAGAAGTACGGTGCGCCCCAGCCGCCGACGGCCCGGTACACGTCCGTCGGCAGGACGACGGCGCCCTCCCAGACCGAGAACACGGACGACGAGTCCGTCGGCGAGCCCTTGCGGATCCGTGGCACCCAGCGGCGGGGGTTCGCAGCGCCGGTGGGGTCGACCACGCGGGGCTGCACCAGCCCGAGCGACGGGTCGCGCTCGAACAGCGCGACGGCGTCCCGCAGGAAGGTGGGCGACGGGATCGAGGCGTCGTCGTCGAGGAAGAAGACGTACTCGCCCTCGACGACCTCCGCTCCAGCGTTGCGCCCGGCGGGGATCCCGACGTTCTCGGGCAGGGCCAGGGCACGAACACCGTCGGGCAACCCGGTCGGCGACCACCCGTTGCCGACGCAGACGACGTCGAGCTCGACGTCCTGCTGCGCGAGCACGCTCTCGAGGCCGCGGCGCAGGTCTTCGGGACGGGTGCCCTGCGACAGGCTGACCACGCCGATGCGGGGCCGGTCGCGGTGCGGCACGGCGTTCCGTCGAGCCGTGCCGGCGCTCACGCGCGGACCCGCTTCGACGAGATGATGGCGACGAAGTGACCGGCGGTCGCCAGGACCGCGAGCGGCAGCAACGCCCCGACGAGCACCCGGTCGGCGAGCGGGTGGCCGATCACCAGCGCGACGAGCGCGAACGCGACGGCCAGGATCGTCAGCTCGACCGAGTGGTACAGCCGGTGGAACGGCAGGAACCGCGCGGCCCGGCGCAACGATGCCAGCCGCCGGCCGGACGGGACGGTGCCGGCATCGCGCCGGTCGACGAGCTTGTCGAGCCCCGAGTTCGCACGCGCGACGTGCACCATGTCGTTCAACGCCTTGTTGAGCACGATGACCAGTCCGAGCGCGCAGCCGATCGTGGTCCACATCCAGTCTGCGCCGTGGATCGGCCAGGTCGCTGCCCGGATGCCGAGTGCGACCGGGATCAGGCCCTCGGTCGTGTAGTGCCCGACCTTGTCGAGGAAGACCCCGGCGGGCGAGCGGGTGCCGCGCCACCGCGCGACCTCCCCGTCGCAGCAGTCCACGAGCATCTGGAGCTGCCCGAGCACGAGGGCGAGCAACGCTCCCCAGATGCCCGGGACGAGCAGTGCCGCGGCGACGCTCCACCCGACCAGGATCATCAGCCCGGTCACCTGGTTCGCCGAGACCCGCGTCTTCAGCAGCAGCCACGTCAGGTACGGAGAGACGTCGCGCAGGTACAGCGAGGCCGTCCAGTGCTCGGCGTTCGCCCGCGCGCGGACCTCGTCGGGTTGGGCGACCGCGCGGAGCTCGGCGATCGAGGTCGGTCGGGCGCTGCCGCGGCCGGTGGTGTCGTCGGTCAAGGGGTCAGGTCACCGTCCCGTGTGCGTGGTCAGCTCGGAGGTCCGGGTGAGGAACCCGATGATGAAGCCGATGCCCCAGCCCACGTGGATGCACGGGAGCACCACGATCAGCCAGAGCATCGTCGGCAGGCAGGAGCGCCGCGCCACGAGGACGGCGCCGAGCACGACGAAGACGAGGTAGACGGCGGGGACGACGAAACCGGTCATCGCCCAGGCGACGGGAGACCCGATGGCGGCGCCGACGACCCCGACCAGTCCGGCGACGACCCCGAGTGCCATCGCAGCGACCATCGCCGGCGGCACGAAGTACCGCAGACCGTTGTTCGCGGGGAACCGTCGGGCGAGCTCGCCGCGCCAGAGGCCGGTCGCGACGAACTGCCGCACGAGTCGGCGGAGGCTCGGCCGCGGCCGGTACGTCACGACGAGCTCGGGCGTGAACCACACCGTCCCGCCGGTCTGCCGCAGGCGTCGGTTGAGCTCCCAGTCCTGGCCGCGCTTGATGCCCTCGTCGAACAGGCCGACCTCGAACAGGCGCTCACGCCGGAACACCCCGAGGTACGCGGTCTCCGCCGGTCCGGCCTTGCCACCGACGTGGTGCGGCGTGCCGCCGAGCCCCACCCGGCTGCCGTACGCCAGCGCCACGGCGCGCTCGAACGGCGTCCGGCCCTCGGCGTGCATGATGCCGCCGACGTTGTCCGCGCCCGACTCGAGCAGGACCCGCACGGCGATCCGCGTGTAGTCCGAGGGCAGCACCGAGTGCGCATCGACCCGGATCACGACCGGGTGCACGGACGCGCGGATGGCGACGTTGAGTCCTGCCGGCGTCGACCCCACCGGGTTGTCGATCGCTCGGACCCGGGGGTCGGCGGCGCTCATCTCGGCAACGAGTTCGTTCGTGCCGTCGATGGACGGCCCGAGGGCGAGGATGACCTCGAACGGCCCGTCGTAGTCCTGCTCGAGCAGGCTCGACACCGCCGCGCGGACCTCGCCGACCTCGTTGAGGACCGGCATCACGTACGAGACCCCCGGCAGGGGCTGTCCGTCTGTCTGCATGCGGTCCTCGGGGTCGTGGTCGGTGCGCGGGGCGCACCTCGGACGGCACCGCCCCGGAGAGCAGCCATGAGCCTATCAAGCGGCCGGAGCCCTCACCTGCGTCAGGTCCGGCGCGGTCCGACCGCGCCCGTCGGCGGACCGTCACCACATGACGGACGGGAGGCGCGGTGCCGACCAGCACCGCGCCTCCCGTCCGTCAGACGTCCCGTCAGCTCTTGTACGTTCCGAGCGTGACGTCGGTCTCGCGCGTCTGACCGTCGCGGATGTAGGTGATCGTCGTCTTCGCACCGCCGGCGAAGAAGCGCACCTGCGCGGTCAGGTCCGTCGCGTCGGAGACCGTCGCCGAACCGATCTTCGTGACGACGTCGCCCTTCTGCAGCCCTGCCCCGGCAGCGGCGCCGCCGGACGACACCGACTTGATGAGCGCGCCCATCTGCGTGGCCTTGGCGTCCTCCGAGGCGTCACCGACGGTCGCCCCGAGGAGACCGTGCGTTGCCGAGCCGTTCTCACGGATCTCGTTCGCGACCCGCTGGACCAGGTTCGACGGGATCGAGAAGCCGACGCCGATGCTGCCGGACTGCGCGTCGGACGACTGCGAGCTGCCCGCGCTCGCGATCGCGACGTTGATCCCGATCAGCTTGCCCTTCGAGTCGAGCAGCGCACCACCCGAGTTGCCGGGGTTGATCGATGCGTCGGTCTGGATGACCGGGAGCGAGACCGTCGTCTTGGCGGACGAGCTGCTGCCGTTGTCACCGTTGCCCCAGAAGTCGAAGGGGCCGCCGTTGCCGTTGCCGCCCTCGTTCGAGTCGCCGCCCTGGCTCGGGGCGCTCGACGTGACCTGGATGCTGCGGTTCAGCGTCGAGACGATGCCGTCGGTCACCGTGTTCGACAGGCCGAGCGGCGCGCCGATCGCGACCGCGGTGTCACCGACGTTGAGGTCGGACGAGTTCGCGAAGGAGATCGGCTTCATGTCGGTCGCGTCGATCTTGATCACCGCGAGGTCGACCGTCGGGTCGGTGCCGACGAGCTTCGCGGGGTAGATCTTGCCGTCCGACGTCGTGACGGTGATGGTGCCGTTCGAGCTGTCGCCGTCGAGGGTCACCACGTGGGTGTTGGTGACGATGTAGCCGTCCTTCGTGAAGACGACGCCGGAGCCGGTGCCACCCTCCGAGCCGGACGACACGTTGATCGTCACGACGGACGGCGTCGCCTGCGCCGCGACCGCGGTGACGACGGTGGCGTTGTTGTAGTCGTTCACCGTGAGGTTGCCGCCGTTCTGCGACGAGCTCGAACCGATCACGGTGCCGCCGCCGGCCTGCGACGCGCCCGCCGCCCAACCGGCACCGCCGCCGACGAGGCCGGCGAGGACCAGGCCCGCGACGATCGGGAGCACGAGCTTGCCGCGGCCGTTCTCACCCTTGGTCCGCGCACTCGCGGTCGTGCCGCCTGCGGCAGCACCCGCAGCGGCGCCGCCGAAGTAGTGGCCGTTGCGCTGGTTCGCCCCGTCGACGTCGCCGAAGGCGGTGGCGGAGGTCGGCGCCTGCGCGGAGCCGGGGTAGGAGGCGCTCTGGTGGGTGCCGTACTGGGAGCCGTACTGCGACGTGCCCTGGGCGTACTCGCCGTAGCGGGGCTGGCCGTACTGGGTCTGGCCGTACTGGGTCTGGCCCTGGCCGTACTGGCTCTGGCCGTACTGGCTCTGCTCCTGCCCCTGGCCGTACTGGCTCTGCCCCTGGCCGTACTGGCTCTGCCCCTGGCCGTACTGGCTCTGCTCCTGCCCCTGGCCGTACTGGGGCTGGCCGTACTGACCCTGGCGGTACTCGTCCTGGTCTCGGCCGTACCGGCCCTGACCGCCGTAGGCGTTGTCGGAGCCGTACGGGCTGGCCTGCTCGGTCGCAGCGCCGCCCTCGGAGTCCAGCGTGGGGTACGGCGCCGTGTACCGGGCGGTGGGGTCGGCGGAGGAGATGACGTCGGTCTGCCCCGCCCCGGAGTGGTCGATCACGTCGGTGTGGTCGTGGTCCGTGTGACGGTCGGTCGGCTGTCCGGAGACGTCCGGGGTCGACGCGCCCTCGCCGGAGGTGCCGCGCGAGGCGTCCTCGGCTGCGGCCCGGTGGTCGGTGTCCTGGGGGCGGTTCTCGTCGCCCTGGCCGTGTGGCGTGGTGTCGGTCATGCTGGACGTGCTCCTTTCAAGCTCGTGCAGTCTTCCGGACCCACCTGAGCGGTGCTCCTGCTGGGGCTGCAAGCGGCCTATGGCGATCTTATGCGTGGGCTGTGGAGGGGTCTCCCGGGCTCACTCGTCCTGCCCACGCGGACGGATCGCACGCCACGAGTGCGTCGCCCACTAGGTTGGGGTCCTCGTGGCCGTCGACGCACCGGAGGACCCATGCACCGCACCGGACCATGGCTCAGAGCCGCCGAGGGAGCGATGCTGCTCGGCCCCGACGGCGTCCCGGCACCCACGGTCTTCGCCGAGATGAGCGCGCTCGCGGCTGCGACCGGGGCGATCAACCTCGGCCAGGGGTTCCCTGACGAGGACGGCCCCGCCGCGGTGCTCGAGGCAGCCGTCGACGCCGTCCGACGCGGTGTGAACCAGTACCCGCCCGGCCGCGGCGCCCCGGAGCTCCGCGCCGCGGTCGCCGAGCACCAACAGCGCTGGTACGGCCTGACGGTGGACCCTGATCGTGAGGTCCTCGTCACCGCCGGTGCGACCGAGGCCCTGGCAGCGACGCTCCTCGCCTTCGTCGAGCCGGGAGACGAGGTCGTCACCCTCGAGCCGTTCTACGACGCGTACGGCGCGCTGATCCGCCTCGCCGGCGGCACCCACGTCACCGTGCCGCTCACCGCCCCGGACTTCCTGCCCGACGAGGACACTCTCCGCGCTGCGTTCTCCGACCGCACCCGAGTCGTGCTCCTCAACACGCCGCACAACCCGACCGGACGGGTGCTCCCCCACGAGGTCCTCGCCACCGTCGTCGAACTCGCCGAGCGGCACGACGCCCTGATCGTCACGGACGAGGTCTACGAGCACCTGACCTTCGACGTACCGCACGTGCCGATCGCGACGCTGCCGGGAGCCGCGGACCGGACGGTGACCATCTCGAGCGCGGGCAAGACCTTCAGCACCACGGGGTGGAAGATCGGCTGGCTCACCGCCCCAGCACCACTGGTCGAGGCGATCGTCTCGGTGAAGCAGTACCTCACCTTCGTCAACGGCGCGCCGTTCCAGCCGGCGATCGCGGCCGGCCTCAGACTGCCGGACGAGGTCTTCCACGGCATCGCCCAGGAGCTCTCCGCCAAGCACGACCTGCTCGCGGCCGGGCTCCGCTCGGCCGGGTTCGACGTCCTGCGGCCGGACGGCGGCTACTTCGTCATCGCGGACACGGCGCCGCTCGGTCACCGGGACGCCCGCGAGTTCTGCCTCGCGCTCCCGGAGCTGGCCGGCGTCGTCGGTGTCCCGGTCTCCGCCTTCGTCCGACCCGACCACGCAGTGGGGTACCGGTCGCTCGTGCGGTTCGCGTTCTGCAAGCGCCGGGACGTGCTCACCGAAGCGGCGAGCCGCCTCGCCGCGCTCACGCCCTCCCGCTGAACCGACGGGAGGCACGCCCTCCCCCGCCCCGCGGGCCCCGTCCGCCCCGCCCCACCATGTCCCGGTGCCGGGCGTTCCCGGCACCCGTCGTGTTCCGCCGACGCACGTCGTGTCCAGCTCGGCCCCGGATGACGCCGGTGCCGTCGTCGCGAGCGGACGCTTCCTGCTGTGCTCCCGCGCGCTGCGTGCACCTTCCGCCCGCTCGTCGTCCCCCTCGTCGTCTCGCGCGGCTGCCACGAGCTGGCCCGGACCGCGATCGTCCCGCGGCCGCCCCGCGCCCTCGCGCCCGCCGACGAGCGGGCGTTTGCTGCGCCGTGCGAGTACGTCGACCGGAGATTCCGCCCGCTCAGTACCCAGGGTGCTCGAGGCTCGAGGCTCGAGTGGTTGGACCTCGTACCCGATCCGCGGTCCCCGAGCGGGCGGATGCGGTGGTCGGCGGCGGCGCACTCCCACACGTTCCGCCCGCTCGACTCGTGCGACCGGCCGCTGACGACGAACGGGCGCAGCAGCCGGGGCGTGCACGAGACCTGGCGTCCCGCCCGTTCGAACGGAGCCGTTCATCTGGAGCCGGGCACGGACGGGCGGAATCGGCACGTGTCGCGCGCCCTCCCGGAAGGTTCCGCCCGTTCGGTGGCGGCCGTCCGTCCCAGGGGCAACGCCAGCGGGCGGAATGTGCGCACGGCGCGCGACCTTCGGCTCGATTCCGCCCGTTCGGGTCGTGCGGCTGAGCCGCGGTGACGTGAGCAATGACGCGAGCGGTGGTGCCTCGTGCGCCTCGTGCGCCTCGTGCGCCTCGTGCGCCTCGTCCGCCTCGTGCGCCTCGGGCGGCGTGCGGCGCGCCAACGGGCGGAACCGACGTTCGTCGCGCGCACGTGCTGACCTCTTCGCCCGCTCGCCACCGTGGGCGGACGAACAGGCGACGGGGCCGGACGCTTCCGCCCGCTCGTCGTGGGTGGCCGGACGGGCAGGCGCGGGCGCGGGCGCGGACGGCTCGAGCCGGGTCGACCGTCAGGGGGTGTCAGACGCGGGGGTGCACGTCGAAGCGTCGGAGTGACAGCGAGGGGTTGACGGCCCGCACCGCGTCCGTCGTCGCCGTGTCGACGGTCGCGAGGAGGGTGCCCGGGGCAGCACCGGCAGCGGCGACCGCCACGCCGCTGGGATCCACGACCACCGATCCGCCGATGCCAACCGGCCCCGTCTGCCCGACCCCGACCACCCAGACGGTGTTCTCGATGGCGCGGGCGGTCAGGAGGGTCCGCCAGTGGTGTTCCTTCCCCGGACCGCGGACCCACTCGGCCGGCAGCACGACGACGTCGGCAGCGCCGGTCTCCGGTGCCGCCAGGCGGCGCGTGACCTCCGGGAAGCGCAGGTCGTAACAGGTCTCGAGCCCGACCCGGACGCCGCCGAGTCCGAACACCGGGAGCTGGTCGACGGCACCGGACTCGATGCGGTCCGACTCCTTCGACCCGAACGCGTCGTAGAGGTGCACCTTGCGGTAGGTGGCCGCGAGCGAACCGTCCGCCAGGACGGCGACGAGGGTGTTCCGGAACCGACCGGCCGACTCCGCGGTCTCGGCGACGCCCACGACGAGCGCGACGCCGTTCTCGCGCGCGATCTGGCGCAGTCCGCTGACGAACGGACCGTCGAGGGGTTCCGCAGCCGCGACGAACCGGTCGTCGATGTCGGCGGAGAAGTACGAGGTGTACTCGGGCGTCACGAGCAGGTCGGCTCCGCGGAGGGCCGCGTCCCGAGCGGCGGCCCGGACGGTCTCGAGGTTGGCGACGGGGTCGTCGACGGGGGCGAACTGCGCGGCGGCGACGGTCAGGGTGGCCATGGGGCGAGCGTAGTCGCGCACCGACTGCACACACGAGGAAGGCCCCGGTCCGAGTGGACCGGGGCCTTCTTGTGACGCTTGGTTGCGGGGGCAGGATTTGAACCTACGACCTCTGGGTTATGAGCCCAGCGAGCTACCGAACTGCTCCACCCCGCGGCACATCCAATAGCCTACACACCCCCGTGGCGGGGCACAAATCGAGTGCCCCGCCACGGCGTGTCAGTTGCCGTTCTCGGCTTCAGTGGCGGCTTCGATCGCGTCCTGCAGGCGCTTGTCCGCCTCTGCCGCAGCGACCAGGTCGTTGTCGGCGTAGGCCTTCTGGCGGTCCTGGAGCGCACTCCGCGCGTCGGCCAACGCCCGGTCGAGCGCCTCGTTGCCGGAGCCACCCGACGAACCGCCCGCGTCGCCGGACGTCGAGCCGGAGTCACTCGACCCACCCGACGAGTCGGACGAGCCCGACCCCGGGTCGGACGAGCCGGAGTCCGACTCGGACGAGCCCGGATCCGTCGCACCGGTCGAACCCGAGCCGTCGGCAGCACCCTGGTCACCGGCCGCAGCGCCGGAGTCGCCGTCGAAGAGCTCGTTGAGCGCCTGGTCGAGGGTGTCCTCGAACGCGATCTTGTCGCCGAAGGCCACGAGCACCTTCTGCAGCAGCGGGTACGAACCGCTCGAGGTCGACTGCACGTACACGGGCTGCACGTAGAGGAAGCCGCCGCCGACCGGCAGCGTGAGCAGGTTGCCCTGCTTCACGGTCGAGTTGCCGCGCTTCAGGATGTTCAGCTCCTGCGACACGGTGGTGTCACCGTTGAACAGGCTCTGCACCTGTGCGGGACCCGGGATGTTGTCGGTCTTCGGCATGGTCAGCAGCGTGAGCTTGCCGTAGTTCGACGCCTTCTCGCCCTTGCCGGCACCACCCGCGTCCGAGTCCACGGCCAGGTACCCGGTCAGCACGTTGCGGTTGTTGGCGCCGGCCGACTGCTGCGGGATGTAGGTCGTGTACAGCGAGTACGCCGTGTCCTGCCCCGGCACCTTCATGGTCAGGTAGTACGGGTCCTGCAGGTTGCCCTGGGAGGCCGTGGTCCTGGTGCCGAGCGCGTTCGTGGTGGTCTGTGACGCGGTGTCGTTCGACGTGTCCGAGTCGTTCGTGCCGGTCGTCGTCTCCTGCGGCGTGTTCCACGCGTCGTCGCCCGAGTAGAACGAGTTCGCGTTGGTCACGTGGTAGGTGCCGAGGATCGAGCGCTGCACCTTGAACAGGTCGGTCGGGTAGCGCACGTGGTCGAGCAGCTCCGCGCTCATCTCGGAGACGGGCTGGGTCGACGTGGGGAAGATCTTCTGCCAGGTCTTGAGCACCGGGTCCTCGGTGTCCCACGCGTAGAGCGTCACCTTGCCGGTGTACGCGTCGACGGTGGCCTTGACCGAGTTGCGGATGTAGTTCACCTGGTCGGTCCGGAACGTCGACGACTCGGTGCCGGCGACGGTGTCGGACAGGCTCTGGCTCTGCGAGTACGGGTACGCGTCGCTCGTCGTGTACCCGTCGACGACCCACTGGATGCGGTGGTCGACGATCGCCGGGTAGGCGTCGCTGTCGAGCTTGAGGTAGGGCGCGACCTTCTGCACGCGCTGGATCGGGTCGCGGTCGTACAGGATCTGCGACTTGCTGTTCACCGCGTCCGACAGGAGGATCTGCTCGGACTGGAACTTCGCCGCGTAGACGAGGCGGTTGAAGAACCCGCCGAGGCTCGGCCCGCCGTCGCCCTGGTACGTCGTGGTGGCGTTGCCGCCGTTGCTGTCGTCGGAACCGGCCGGGTAGTCGAGCTCGATGTTCTTCGAACCCTCGGGGCCGCCCACGATCGAGTACGGCGGCGAGGTCTCACCGAAGTAGACGCGCTCCTGGTAGTTGCCGAGCTTGCCGTTCGACGGGATGCCCGACTCCAGGAACACCGGCTTGCCGTCGCTCGCGCGCTGGTTGCCGTACGCGGCCGTGACGCCGAAGCCGTGCGTGTAGACGAACGTCCGGTTGTACTGCGTGTTCGCCTGCGCGCTGAGGCCCTCGAGGTCGATGTCGCGGACCGCGAGCACGGTGTCCTCGGTCTGGCCGTCGATGTCGTAGCGGTCGACGTCGAGCTCGCTCGGGAACTTGTAGTACTGCCGGTACTGCTGCAGCTGGCTGAAGGTGTCGGAGACGATCTTCGGGTCGATCAGACGGATGTTCGCCGTGGTCTGCGCGTCCTGTGCGAGGGCGCCGGAGCTCGCCTCGGTCGTGGCATCGTAGTTCTGTTCCTGGACCCCGCTCACGCCGTAGGCGTCGCGGGTGGCCTTGATGTTGCGCTCGATGAACGCCGACTCGTAGGTCCGCTCCGACGGCTTGACCTGGATGCGCTGCACGATCCACGGGTAGATGCCGCCGATGACGATCGCGGCGACGAGCAGCAGCCCGGTGCCGACGATCGAGATGCGCCAGCGGCCGATCACGGCGGTGACGATGAACAGGATCGCGACGATCGCCGCGATGCCCGCCATGATCTCGCGACCGGGGATGACGGCGTTGACGTCGGTGTATTGGGCACCGGTGATGAGCGGGTTGTCCTTCGTCAGCGCGGCGTACTGGTCGAGCCAGAGGCTCACCGCCTGGAGCGCCACGTAGACCGCCGCCGTGACGGCGAGCTGGATGCGTGCGGCCTTCGAGATGCGGACCTCGCGCCCGCCGAAGCGCAGCGCGCCGTAGAGGTAGGTCGCGGCCAGCGCGGCGATGCCCGCGATGAGCACCACGGCCGACGCGTAGGCGACGACCGAGCGCCAGAACGGCAACTCGAAGACGTAGAAGCCGATGTCGAGACCGAACTGCGGGTCCTTCTTGCCGAACGGCGTCCGGTTGAAGTACTCGAGCACCATGCTCCACCGGCCGGCGGTCGCCAGGCCCGCGAACAGGCCGAGTACGACCGGGATCCCGATCATCACGGCGCGGCGCAGCGGCTCGATGACCTGCTGGTAGCGGTCGAGCTGCGAGTTGAGCTTCGCGTAGACCGGGCGGAACCGGAACGCGAGCGCGATGCTCACGTAGACCGGCACGGCCATGCCGAGGAACCCGGCCACGAACATGAGCGTGCCCGCGATCCAGCGCGTGGTGAGGACCTGCTGGAACCCGAGCTGCGCGAACCACGCGTAGTCGGTGTACAGGCTGGCGAAGATGAAGAAGCCGATCACCAGTGCGGCCAGCACGATGATCGTGACCACGATCGGGACCCGCGGCGAACGCCGCCCAGCAGGGCCCGAGGTGGACGAGGTTGTCGTCACTTGATGTGCTCCAGACGTGTCGGACCGGCGGGCCCGGCACGGCGGGCCGTCAGTGCACCGATCCTATTGGTCCGGACCGACAGCGAAACTGTACGGGGACTCAGGAAGCTGCGCCGCACCTCTCCCTCGAGCGCGGCCGGGCGGCCGGGAGGCACGCCCCGCGCCGTGCGGGCAGGTCGCGGTACCGGGTCGGCCGGCTCAGGAGCCGCAACGCGCGAGTCCGCTCGTGCTCTTCCCCGAGGCGATCGTCTCGAGGTCGGTGACGGCCTGGTCGAGCGTGGCCACCTCGTAGACGTCGAGCCCGTCCGGCACGTGGCCCACGACCTCGTCGCAGTTCCCCGCGGGGGCGAGGAACACGGTGGCGCCCGCGTCCTTCGCACCGTAGAGCTTCTGGCGGATGCCGCCGATCGGCCCGACCTCACCGTCGGCGGTGATGGTCCCGGTGCCGGCGACGTGCTTGCCGCCGTTGAGCTCCCCCGGCGTCAGCTCGTCGATGATCCCGAGCGCGAACATCATGCCGGCGGACGGCCCGCCGACGTCCTGCAGGGCGATCGTCACCTCGAAGGGGAAGTCGTACCGCTCGGTGACACCGACCCCGAGGAGCGGGGTGCCCTGCTCCTCGCGCGGGGTGACCTCGACCTGCTCGCGCTCGCCGTCCCGCAGGAGCGTGACCGTCGCCGGCGACGAGGTACCGTGCTCCGCGACCGCCTGGCGCAGGGAGCCGGCGTCGACGTTCTCGGTGAGCTGCTTCCCGTCGAACGCGGTGATCACGTCGCCCTCGCGGATCTTCCCGTCCGCCGCGGAGCCGTCCTGCACGCTGCCCACCCGGAGCTCGGTCGGCAGGTCGTAGCCCTGGTGGATGAGCGCCGCGGCGACGGCGGACTGCTGCGAGGACCGCATGTCGGCCTCGTCCCGCTCGTTGACCTGCTCGGTGGTCGTGCCCTCCGGGTAGATCGCGCTGACGGGGATCACGGCCTCGGACCGCGAGAAGAGCGCTCGGACGACGCTCGTCCAGGACGGCCGGTTCGTGGCGTCGCCCTGGATCCCGACGGTGAGCATGTCGAGGGCACCGGCCGTCGGGTACGTCTCCGCCCCGTCGATCTGGATGAGCTCGACGTCCTTCGCGTCCCCGCCCTGCCCCTGCCGCTGCGTGCCGATCGTGTTGTAGACCGGCCCGGGCACCTCGATCAGGTACGGGCTCGGCAGGAAGCTCGCCAGGAGTCCGAGCACCACCGCACCGATGACGAACGCCCAGCCGACGGTGCGCGAGCGGGAACGGCGACGGGGCTCGGGAGCGAAGAGGGTCACGGGCGTCCTTCCACGGGGCGGTGCGCCCGCGCTCACGGGCTGTTCGCCCTCGGCGCAGCGGTCCGGGCCTCCCCACGGGAGCATCCCAGGCGCGGCCCCGTGAGCAGCGATTAGCGTAGTCGTCATGCCTGATCAACCGCAGCCGGGGCCGGACGACGACTTCCAGGAGATGCTGCGCAAGCTGCTCTCCGGAGAGGGGCAGATCGACCCGTCGCAGCTCGCGAGCGCGGCCGGTCTGCCGAACGACCCGGCCTTCGTGGCGAACCTCATGGGCCAGCTGCAGCGGGCGGCGCAGTCGGGTGGCGACGGCATCGACTTCTCGGTCGCGTCCGAGCGCGCCACCGCGATCGCCCGCGACGGCGGGCACCCGGTGGACCCGGCGACCTCGCAGGCGAGCGACCAGGCGTTCCAGGTCGCGGCGCTCTGGCTCGACGAGGCGACCAGCGTCCCCGAGCTGACCGCCACGCCCAGCCTGTACACGCGTGAGCAGTGGGCGAAGGCCACGACGCCGGTGTGGGCGCAGATCGCCGAACCGGTGGCGCTGAGCATCTCGAACGCCCTGACCGAAGCGATCGAGCAGCGGGCACCCGAGCAGCTCAAGGCGATGCTCGGCGACGTCTCGAAGGCGATGCGCGGGGTGGGCGGCGCCCTCTTCGCGATCCAGCTCGGCCAGGTCGTCGGGCAGCTCTCGAAGGAGGTCGTGTCCGGCGGCGACGTGGGCGTCCCGCTGCTCGACGAGCAGGTGGCGGCCCTGCTGCCGCAGAACGTCGCGGAGTTCGCCGACGGCCTCGACGTGCCGGAGGACGAGGTCCGCATCTACCTGGCCGTCCGCGAACTGGCGCACGCGCGGCTCTTCCGGTCGGCGCGCTGGCTGCGGCTGCACATCATCTCGTCGATCACCGACTACGCCCGGGGCATCCACATCCCGTTCGACCGGGTCGAGGAGCTCGCGTCCGAGATCGACCCGACGAACCAGGAGCAGTTGCGCGACGCACTCGCGTCGGGTGCGCTCATCCCGCCCCGTACGCCGGAGCAGGAGGCCGCGCTCGCCCGACTCGAGACCGTGCTCGCGCTCGTCGAGGGATGGGTCGACACCGTGACCGCAGCGGCCACCGTGCGCCTGCCGAGGTCCGGGGCGATCGCGGAGATGGTCCGCCGTCGCCGTGCCACGGGAGGTCCCGCCGAGTCCGCGTTCGCGACGCTCGTGGGACTCGAGCTGCGTCCCCGCCGCCTGCGCGAGGCCGCCGCCCTGTGGCAGCGGGTCACCGAGGAGCTCGGGGCCGAGCAGCGTGACGCCCTCTGGTCGCACTTCGACGCCGTCCCGACCTCGGAGGACGTCGACGACCCGGACGCGTTCGTGCTCCGGCTGCGCAACCCCGGCCGCTCGGCGGAGGACGACGCGTTCGACAAGGCCCTCGAGGACCTGCTCAACGACACGACGGGCGACCGTCCCCGCGAGGACGAGAGCGGCGGCATCGAGGAGGACGGTCCCGACGGTCCCGGGTCCGGTCCCACCGACGGCGACACGCCCACGAGGTAGTTCTCCACAGCACCCCCACGAGGTAGTTCTCCACAGATGGTGACGGCCGGTCCGCACGGGGCCGGCCGTTCCGTCACGGTGGGACGATGGGCATCCGCATCGACCCCACGCTCGAGTTCGTCTGGCGCGACCCCGCGACCGTGCAACTCGGCGTCGATCCGCCGCGCGCCGTCGTCCCGGTACCGAGCGTGGCCGAGGAGCGCTTCCTCTGTGCCCTGCGCCGCGAGACCAGCCGCGACGCGTTGACCGCCCTCGCCGCCACGACCGGGTGCCGACCCGAGGTCGCCGCGCGCGTCCTCGGCGACGCCTCACCCGCCGTCGTCGACGTCCTGCCGGAACCCCTCGCCCGGGCCGAGGTCCACGGCGCCGGTCCCCTCGCCGACGCCGTCGCGGGCATGCTGTCCGGCGAGGGGGTCACGGTGGCCCGGAGCACCGCGCCCCGCGGCGGCCCGGTCGTGCTGCCGGACCCGCCGCCGGCGATCGCGGTGGTCGTGGCGGACCACGTCGTCGACCCTGCGCTCCGGTCGGCGTGGGCACGCCGGGGTACCCCGCACCTGGCGCTCGTCGTCGGGGACGGGCGGGTCCGCCTCGGGCCGGTCGTCGTGCCCGGTGCCGGACCGTGCCTGCAGTGCGTCGAGTACGCCCGGGTCGACGAGGACCCGGCGTGGCCGACCCTCGCCGCGCAGGTGTGGGGCCGTCCCGCGGCACCGCTGTCACCCTGGCGGCTGGCCGCGGTCGCGTCCGCGACCACCCGGATGGTCGTACAACGCCTGCCGCGCACCACCCAGCAGCCCGGGTCCGAGCAGGTGGTCTTCGACCGTGACGACCTCGCGGTCAGCCTGCTGCCGGTGTCCCCGCACCCGCGCTGTGCGTGTCGAGCGCTGCCAGGAACCGGCTCGGGGCCCGGGCACCCCCTCGCGTGGAACCCTGTCGCGACCACGTGACCGTCACCGACCGGCGGGCACGGGTCAGGCCCACGTAGAACAGGCGTCGCTCCTCGTCGACCTCGGCGTCGGTCGTGGCGTGCGAGATCGGCAGCAGCCCCTCGGCCGCGCCGACGACCACGACGTGCGGCCACTCCAGCCCCTTCGACGAGTGCAGTGTGGCGAGGGTGACCGCGTCGAGCTCCGGCTCGTGGTGGGTGGCCGCGCGGTCGACGAGGTCCTGGGTGAACTGCTGCATGGTCGTGCCGGGGGGCGCCGCCTCGGCCAGACCCATCACGGCCTGCAGCGCCTCCCACTGGTCGCGCACGGCGCCCGTGCCCTCCGGCGGGGTGGGGGTCCACCCGCTCAACTGCAGCACGAGCCCGACACGTCGGGTGAGTTCGTCGTCGGTCTGCCGCACCGCTTCCCCGCGCATGTGGTGCACGGCGAGCTTCACCTCGGGACGGTCGAAGAACCGCGTGCCGCCCTGGACCCGGTACGGGATCCCGGCGCGGCCGAGGGCGGACTCGAGCGCGGCCGACTGTGCTCCGACGCGGTACAGCACGGCGCACTGGCCGAAGGACGCGCCGCGGGCGACGAGCTCTCCGATGCGCCGGGCGACGGTCTGTGCCTCGTCGCCGTCGTGCACGCACGCCAGCACCTCGGGCTGTGGACCCGACTCGGTCGACTGCGCCACCAGGTCGAGCGCGCCGGGCTGCCCGCGCATCAGGGTGTTCGCGGCGTGCACGACCTCGGGCGTCGACCGGTAGTTCCGTTCGAGACGCAGGACCGACCCCCGCGGGAACTCCGATCCGAAGCCGAGCAGGTACCGGCTGGACGCACCCGCGAACGAGTAGATCGTCTGGCTGGCGTCACCGACCACGCACACGTCGTCACGGCCGCCGAGCCACGCGCGGAGCAGGTCGTGCTGCACGGGCGAGACGTCCTGGTACTCGTCGACGACGAAGAACCGGTACTGCTGCCGGACGTACGAGGCCACCCGCGGCTCGGACTCGACCATGCCGAGCGTCGCGAGCAGGACGTCCTCGAAGTCGAGCTGACGGCGGTCGTCCTTGAGCTGCTCGTACGCCTTCATGAGGTCGACGACGCGCCGCGGCGGGGTGTCCCGCGGCATCACCCGGTCGGCCGCGGCGGCCTCGTACTCGTCGTAGGTCAGCATCTGCACCTTGCGCCACTCGACCTCGGCGGCGAGGTCACGGAGCACCGGGGTGTCGACGTGGATCCCGACCGCTTCGGCGGCGTGCGCGATGACACGGCCCTTCGACTCGACGATGCGCGGGGCGTGCCCGCCGACGGTGTCCGGCCAGAAGTAGCTCAGCTGCGCCATCGCGGCCGCGTGGAAGGTGCGCGCCTGGACCGTCCCGGCACCGAGCGCGCGGAGTCGACTCCGCAGCTCTCCCGCCGCCCGTGTGGTGAAGGTCAGCGCCAGGACGTGGTTCGGCGAGTAGGTGCCCGTCGCCACGCCGTAGGCGATGCGGTGGGTGATCGCGCGGGTCTTGCCGGTGCCGGCGCCGGCGAGCACCGCGACCGGGCCGAGGAGGGTGCGTGCGACGGTCTGCTGCTCGGCGTCGAGCGCTGCGAGCAGTTCCTCCGGCGACGGCGGGCGCACCGGCGGGGCGCCGGTCGCTGCACGGGGATCGGTCACGGGACGTCCAGCGGCCCGCCGTACCACTCCTCGATGATGGCGCGGGCGATCGACGTGCGGCCGGGCAGCAGCAGGGTGTCCTCGGCGCGCTCGCGGACCTCGTCACGCGAGAACCACCGGACGTCCAGGATCTCGACGCCGTCCGGTCGTGCGGTCGACGGGTCGCCGTCCACTGCGCGGGCACGGAAGCCGAGCATGAGCGACGCCGGGAACGGCCACGGCTGCGACCCGAGGTACTCGGGCTCCTCGACACGGACGCCGGACTCCTCCCAGACCTCGCGGCGCACGGCGTCCTCGAGCGACTCCCCCGGCTCGACGAAGCCGGCGAGCAGCGAGTAGCGGTCGGCGTCCCAGGCCGCGTTCGAACCGAGCAGGATGCGGTCGTCGGCGTCGGTCACGCCGACGATGATCGCCGCGTCGGTCCGGGGGAAGAGCTCGTGCCCCTCGGGGTCGCGGCGGACCCAGCCGCCGCTGACGACCTCGGACGGGGACCCGGTCCGCGGGGAGAACCCGTGCACCGCGTGCCAGTTCGCCATCGCCACGGCCTCGACCGCGAGCCCCTGGTCACGGGCGGACAGCTCGGTGCCGAACATGCGCAGGCTCGCCCACGCGTCGTCGTCGGGTTCGATCGCCGCGGCGGCCGCGCCGTCGAGCAGGGCGGCCACGAAGCGGGTCCCAGCGGGGGCGTCGGGGGCGTCGACGACCGCGCGGCCGAGGTACAGCGTGACGGTGCCCTCCGGCACGGCCTCGGCACCGACGAAGCGGAGCGCGCCGTCGGCCTCCCGGAGCAGCTCGGCACCGCGGACCGGCAGCCACCGCGTCGACGGGTCGGCACGCAGCACGCGGTCGAGGTCGGGCGTCGTCCGGAACTCCGCGTCGCGGTCGAGTTCGTTGCGGGACAGCGGGAGCCGGGCGGCGAACTCGACGGTCACGGCAGGGCGCTCCTCAGGTGGTGACGGGCTCTTCGGCGGGACCTGCGTGGACCGTCCCCGGGCTTGCACAGGTCAGCGTGGCGTGCGCTGGAGCACCGGACGCGGACCTACCCTGAGGGCATGGCGGGTTCCCAGTTCACTCTAGCCGCGTTGGCGACGACGGCCGTTCCCGGCCTGGTCGTCACGGGCACGCGCACGCTCGGGTCGGCGGCGTCCGGCGACTACGAGTCGGCGGTCCTCCGCGACGCCGACGGCGCACTCAGCGCGATCCGTCGGCCGCGCAACCAGCGGGCCGAGGCCCGGCAGTCCGCCGACCTGGTCGCGATCCGCGCCCTCAGCGCGGGCATCCGGACGCGTCTGCCGTTCGCCGTCGCCGAGTACCGCGGGCAGGCCCCGATCGGTTCGACGCGGGCCATCGTCACCACCTACCTGCCCGGCACGCACCCGTCGCTGCGCGACCTGGGCGAACGGCCCGAGCTCGCGACCTCGGTCGGCCGTGCCCTCGCCGCCGTGCACCAGCTCCCGACGAGCTTCGTGACGGACGCCGGTCTGCCGTCGCTCACCCCGTTCGAGGTCCTGCGCTCCGCCGTCTCGGTGATGGACCGGGCCGTGGCGACGAAGCTCGTCCCCGCCGCCCTGGTCGAGCGGTGGGAGGGCGCTGCACGCGACCAGCAGCTCTGGCAGTTCACGCCGACCGTCGTGCACGGAGGACTCGGTACCGGTGTCGTCCTGGCCGACGGCGACGCGGTGACCGGGATCCTCGACTGGGGCGAGCTGCGCCTCGGCGATCCGGCGAGGGACCTGGCGTGGGTGCTGGCCGGTCGGCGTGAGGCGTTCGACACGGTCCTCAGCGCGTACGAGGCGAACGGCGGCGGACGCGACCGCCAGCTCGCCCAGCGCGCCCGGGTCCACCACGAGCTCGAGACCGCGCAGTGGCTGCTGCACGGCGTGCAGGCGAAGAGCACCGAGGTGGTCGACGACGCGGTCGCGATGATGCACCGGCTCGTCGACGCGGTGCAGACACCGACCGCTGCGCCGCTGCAGTCCGTGTCCCCCGACACGATGGAGATCGGCGAGGTCGAGCAGCTGCTGTCGTCGACCGAGCGCCGGCACGGCTGATCCCGACGGCGGTGCGTCGCCCGTCGTGACCGACCGTCGGACGGGAGGCGCGCTGCGGGCCCGTCCCGCGCCTCCCGTCCGTCCGCTCCTGCGACCCGTCGTCAGGTCGCGTCAGCCGAGCGCCTCCCGTGCGTCCGCTCCTGCGACCCGTCGTCGGGGCGCGTCAGCCGAGCGCCTCGCGCCAGGCGCGCTCCAGCCCGGCGCGGTCGAGGAGCGCCGCGGGCCGCACCTCGAGGTCGTCGGCGACGAAGTAGAAGACCGCGTCGACCTCGTCGACGTGCCGCCCGGTGAACTCGGCGTAGGCGACGCGGTACAGCGCGAGTTGCAGCTGTCGCGCCGCCAGGTCGTCCGCACCGGTCGGGGCCTTGCCGGTCTTCCAGTCGACGACCTCGGCACGGCCGTCGATCTCGTAGACGGCGTCGAGCTTGCAGACCACGCTGTGCCCGAGGAACGGGATGTGGATCTCGCGTTCGACCTCGATCGGTGTGAGGTCGGCCCAGCGGGACCGGGCGAAGGTTGCCTGGAAGTCCGCCAGCCGTCGGGCGTCGTCGTCCGTCACCGCGGCGTCCGTCGATGCGTCGACGGCCTCGTCCGCGTCGAGGTCACGCTCCCCGTCCCACAGGTCGAGCGTCTCGAGCGACCCGCCGCCCCGCGCCCGCTGCTCGACCCACTGGTGGAAGAGCGTGCCGAGCCGGGTCGCCCGGTACGGCCGTTCGGGCATCGGACGGCGCAGCCGCTCGGCGACCGCGTCCGGCTGTCCGACGTAGTCCTTGAACCCGGACGCCGGTACCCGGTGCGGGATCGCGACGCGGTGCCGTCCGGACCGGCCGGCCTGTCGTTCGGCGAGCAGCAGGTCGATGTCCGCAGCGAACCGACCGGCGGCACCGGGATTGGCGTTCCGGACGCGCTCCGCGGCGGCGAGGACCCGTGCCCCGCGCTGCCCGAACGGCACGTGCGGCCACGTCTGGGTGGCGCCGTCGGTGCCGAGCGGGTCCTCGTCGTGCACCGTCGACTCCGGCACCGCGTCGACGGGCACGACACCGACCTCGACGAGGTCCCGCAGGTACCGGCTCGGCTCCGTCGGCTTCACCCCGCCCGACCAGAACGAGCCGGACACGAGCAGGTCGTGCCGGGCACGCGTCAGGGCGACGTAGGTCAGCCGTCGCTCCTCGTCCTCGTTGCGGGACCGGACCTGCTCCTTGTACGCGTCGATCGCGTCGACGACGCCCTTCTGGTCGTCGTGGCCGCGCCAGTCCAGCCGCGGGAGCTCCTCGGCGTCCCCGCGGAACTCGTACGGCAGCCGGCCGAAGCCGAGCCAGCCCGACGATCCCTCCTGCGGGCGGGCGGGGAGCGCGCCCTCGACGAGCCGCGGCACCGCGACGGCGTCCCACTCCAGGCCCTTCGACCCGTGGATCGTCAGGATCTGGACGGTCCCGGCCTCGGGTTCCTCGGAGCGCGGGCCCATGTCGTCGCGGCGCGCGGCGGCGTCGATCCACCCGAGGAACGCGCCGAGGTCGGCGCGGTCGTCGGTCGTGACGAAGCCGGCGAGCTCGTCGATGAACGCGTCGAGGAACGCCGCGCTGCCCTGCTCGTGCGCCGCGACCTCGACGTCGAGCCGCATCTCCTGCACCACCAGTGTGACGAAGTCGACCAGGTCGCCCGCGGCGCGGGACCGCAGTGCCGCGAGCTGTTGCCCGAGCGCGCGCATGCGCTGCCGGCCCGCCGGGCTGATGCCTTCGAGCGCACCGTGCTCGTCCGGGGCGGTCGCCACGAAGTCGAGCGCGTCGACGATCGAGCCGTGCTCCCCCGCGGCGACGGACGCCCGGAACGCGGCCGTCAGTTCGTCGTCGAGGCGCTGCTGCGTGTGGTCTCGCCGGAACAACCACCGCGCGAGTTCGTGCAGCGCCGCGATGTCCGCTGCGCCGACCCGCCACCGAGCACCGGCGAGCAGCCGGATGAGGTCGTTGCCCGCGGCCGGGTCGTGCAGCACGCGGAGACAGGCGACCAGGTCGACGATCTCCGGCCGTTGCAGCAGCCCGCCGGTCCCGAGCACGTGGAACGGCACCCGGTGCGCGCCGAGTGCGGCGGTGAAGGCCGACAGGTCCTTCCGGGAGCGCAGCAGCAACGCCATCGAGCCGTCCGGAGCAGCCGCACGACGCTCCGAGAACCACCGGGCGACGGCGTCCGCCTCCTCCGGCAGGGTCTCCGGGAACACCGCGGTGACCGTGCCGCGGTCGGCACCGGGCCGCGGAGCGAGACGCTCGACGGCGACCTCGGACGCCTCGGACAGCGGTCCGACGACGGCGTTCGCGCCTGCGAGGACGTCGACCGGGTTGCGCCAGCTCGTCGAGAGGGCGAAGGTGACGGGGGCGCCGGCCGCCGACGTGTCCTCGTCCCCGAAGTCCCGCGGGAAGCGCGCCAGGTTCGCCGCGCTCGCACCGCGGAAGCCGTAGATCGACTGGTGCGGGTCACCGACGGCCATCACCGGGTGCCCCCGGAAGAGGCGGGCGAGGAACCGGGTCTGCACGACGGAGGTGTCCTGGTACTCGTCGAGCAGCACCACGCGGAAGCGCTGCCGCAGGTCGTCGACGACGCGGGGCGCCGACTCGGCGGCGGCGAGCGCCAGGGCGATCTGGTCCGAGAACTCCACGAAGCCGCGGTCGACCTTCTGCCGGCGGAACTCCTCGACCAGGTCGACGAGCGGTTCGAGGGCACCGATCGCGGCGACCGCGTCGGTGACGGCCTTGTAGGGGTTGCCCCTGGCGTTGCCGGGGAGCTCGAGCAGCCCCGCGAAGTCGATCGCGAACCGCCGCAGGGACGCCGGGTCGACGAGGTGCTCGGAGACGGCACCGGCCAGGGACACCACCGCCGCCGTCACCGTGTCGACGTCGCGGTCGAGTCCGGCGAGTCGGTCGTCGCGAGCCCCGACGACGACCCGCCGCGCGAGCTGCCAGGCGGACGGCTCGGTGAGCACCTGCGATTCGCCGTCGCGGCCGACGAGCAGTGCGTTCTCGCGGAACACCGCGTTCGCGAAGGCGTTGTAGGTCGACACCGTCGGCGCCTCGAAGGCGTCCGCGGCGACGAGCAGCCCGACGTCCTCGAGGGCGCGGATGCGGTCGTTGATCCGGACGGACAGTTCACCGGCGGCCTTGCGGGTGAAGGTCAGGCCGAGCACCTCTGCCGGGCGGACGAAGCCGTTCGCGAGCAGCCAGACGACCCGGGACGCCATCGTCTCGGTCTTGCCGCTGCCGGCACCGGCGACGACGAGCGCGGGGGCGAGCGGCGACTCGATCACCGCACGCTGCTGGGCGGTGGGGCGTGGACGGCCGAGGGCGTCGGCGATCGCGTCGGCGTCGTGGCGGGCGGAGGCGACCGACCCACCGTCGATCCTGGTGGGCACGTCCGTCATGCCGGGCACGTCCGTCGTGCCGGGCACGTCCGTCGTGCCGGGCGCGGCCGTCCTGCCGGGCGCGGCCGTCGTGCCGGGCACGTCCGTCGAGTCGGTCCGGGTCGTCACCAGGTCACCTCTCCCACCACGTGGATCCGGCACTCGACACCGGTGCGGGCGCGGTCGCAGTGGTCGTCGACGTTCGCCAGGAAGGTCCTGCCCGCCATGCCCCGTGCGACCTCGTGCAGCCGCTCACGGTACGCCTCACGCGTCTCGTCGTCGAAGGCGTGCTGCGTCCGTTCCGAGTAGGCCCGGCCACCGCGCGGGTTCTGCACGAAGACCAGACGGGCGTCGGCCATCCGGGCGCCGGCGGGCACCCCCTCGACCGCGCCGTCCTCGACCGCGAGCTGGTACGCGCCGAGCTGCGGGTGCCCGGGCATGTCGTTCTTCTCGCTCGGCATCGACCGGCCCGTCTTCAGGTCGACCACGCTGACCCGGCCGTCGGGGTCGACCTCGATGCGGTCGATGCTCCCCCGCATCCGCGCGGGGCCGGTCACGAGGGCGAACGACGTCTCGGCGCCGAGCAGACGACGTCCGGCGCTCGCGAAGGTCTGCAGGTAGTCGCTCAGGCCCTCGATCATCCGGCGGGTGCGCGCCCGCTCCCGGTCGGCGACCCACGGCGACTCGAACGTCAGCTCGTCCCAGCGTCCCTCGACGTGCTGCCACAGCGACTCGACGTCCACCGCGGACGCCTGCTCCATCGCCTCGTGCACGATCGTCCCGATGCCCATCGCCGGACTCGGCGCACCGCCACCGAAGGTCTGGACGAACCAGTGCACCGGGCACTCCTCGAAGGTCCCGATCCGCGACGGCGACACCGCGACGGTCGGCGCCACCGGCTCACCGCCCTCGTGTTCGGGCTCCGGTGGAGCGTCGAGGTCGACGAGGGGGTCGTCGGTCGTGGGCTCGGCGGCGCCGTACCACTCGTCGGGTGCGGCTCCGGGCACGCCGGCCTCGGCGAGGCGGGCGAGCGCCGATGCGGCCTCGTGGTCGCCCGAGGTCACGACGCGACGGCGCAGCGAGCCCGCCAGACCGCGGAGCGAGAGCGGGTGCACGGTGGGCTGCCGGTCCGGTGGGACCGGCACGAGACGGACGAAGGGCGACGGTGCCTCGTCGTCGTTGGCGACCGTGCCGATGACGACCTGGGTGGTCGCGCGGGACACGGCCCGGGCGAACAGCCGCAACTCGTCCGCCACCACCGCGGCCCGGTCGTCGATCGTGCTGTGGTCGACGCCGCCCGCCGCCCGGACCAGTCCGTCCGGATCGAGCAGGCTGCCGCGGACCCGGGTGTTCGGCCAGACGCCGTCCTGCAGCCCCAGCACCACCACCACGTCGCACTCGAGCCCGATCGTCGCCGAGGGCGTGAGCACCCGGACCCGGCCGGCCGTGCGGTCCGGCCCGATCGAGTCCTCGGGCAGGTCGGCGCCGAGCAGGTCGTCGACGAACACCCGGGCGGGTGCGTCCGGGGTGCGCTCCACGAAGCGCTTGGCTGCGGTGAACAGGCCCACGACCGCGTCGAGGTGCCGGTCGGCCTCGGCCGCGCCCACCCCGCCGGACGCGGACTGCCCGCCCCACGTCGTCGCGAGGCCGCTGCGCTCCCACAGCCCCCAGAGGATCTCCTCGATGCTGGCCTCGGCCGCCGCGTCGGCGTGCGCCTGCACCAGGCTCCGCGCGAGACGGGTGGCACGTCGGGCGAACCCCGCGTCGATGGTGGCCAGCCGCTCCGGCGCGCCGAGCGCCTCGACCAGCAGCTCGTCCGCCGTCCGGGTGCCGCCGCCGGCGAGCTCCTCACGGCGCAGGGCCAGCCGGAGTCGTCGCATGGCCAGGGTGTCGAGACCGCCGAGGGGCCCGGTCGCGAACGACGTCGCGAGCTCGGCGTCGAGCGGGAGCACGCCGAGGGCGACGGCCGCCGCGTCGAGCAGTGCCCGCGCCGCGCTGTCGTCGCGGGGCCGGACGGGCGCGGCGCCGGCGGTGGCCGGGACCTCGGCGACGGAGAGCGCCCGCACGAGTTCGGGGATGGCGGCGCCGCTGCGCGTGACCACGGCCATGCGGTGCCACGGCACGCCGTCGAGCAACCGGTGCTCCCGCAGGCGTCGGGCCACGGCGACGACGAGCGCCGAGCGGCTACCGGCCTCGAGGTGCACGACCGCGTCGCTCCTGGCGTCGGCGGCCGACGCAGCCGCCGTGCGCTGCCGCCCGGCGGCCGCCGCACCGATGCGAGTGGTCACCGCGCCGACGAGCTCGCGGACCGGGGCGGGGTGCCGGTGCACGGTCCCGAGCACGACCTCGTCGACCCGCTCCACACCGAGCCGCACCGCCAGGCGACCGAGCACGTCCGGTTCGGCACCGCGGAAGGCCGACGCGGCGATGTCGGGGTCGCCGAAGGCCACGACCTGCACCCCCGCGCGGGCCAGGGCGCCGAGGAGTGCGATCTCGCCCTCGACGAGCTCCTGGGTGTCGTCGACGACGACGAGCCGCAGCGCCGCGACACTGGCCGGCACCTCGCCGCGGAGCACCGCCGCGGTCGCGAACGCCACGAGCTCGGCGGCGTCGAGGCTGCTGCCGCGGAACGCGGTGACGGCGGCCCGGTACTCGTCGACGAAGTCCCCCACGGCGCGCCACTCCGGGCGCCCCGTGTCGTCGGCGAGCTCCCGCATGTCGTCCGGTTCGATGCCGGCCGCGACGGCGCGCATCATCACGTCGCGCAGGGCCGTCCGGAACCCGGCCCGCTCCCGCACGACCGCGGTGATGGGCGGAGGCCAGTCCGGCCCCGTCCCGTCGGTCTCGTGCCCCTCGAGCAGGTCCGCGATGATGCGGTCCTGCTCGCCGCCGGTGAGCAGCGTCGGCGTCTCCTGCCCCTGCTGGGCCGCGGCGTGCGCGACCACCTGGAACGCCAGGGAGTTCACGGTCCGGGCGAGTGCGCCGGGGACGACCCGGTCGACCGCCGCCGCGAGCCGGTCGCGCAGCGCCGTCGCCGCCGTGCGGGCCGAGGTCAGGGCCAGCACGGTCGCGTGCCCGTCGGGCGACACCGCGTCGGGCCGCGAGAGCCGGTCGGCGACGAGGCGGGTCAGCGTGGTCGTCTTGCCCGTGCCCGGCGCTCCGATGACGGCGGCGTGCCGGCCGTCCGGCAACGCGAGCACGGCGTCCTGCGAGGGGTCGGCGACGAGCGGGCGGGCGACTCCGACGTCCTCGCGGAGGGTCGTCAGCGTGGTCCTGGGCACGCGGACACGGTACCGAGGACGGCCGACAGCGACCGCCGACCCACCGGCCCGGCGACCGGCTGCTCGGCGGACGCACGAGTGCGAGTGCGCCCCGGGCGAACGACCGGTGCCGTCCGGGAGCGCTCGGATACGCTGTGCTCGTGGACATCAAGATCGGCATCATCAACAGCCCGCGCGAGATCGCCTTCGAGACCGCCCAGAGCGCCGAGGAGATCGAGCAGGCCGTCGCCCAGGCCCTCGAGTCGCAGTCGACCCACCTCTCCCTGAAGGACGAGAAGGGCCGTCGGTTCATCGTCCCGGTCGCCTCGCTCGCCTACGTCGAGGTCGGCGCCGAGGAGTCGCGACGCATCGGCTTCGTCGCCTGACGTGGAACTGCTCTTCGCCGTGCTCGGCGGCCTCATCGCCGGGGCCGTCGCGCACGTCGTGGTGCCGTGGCGCTCGACGCGCGGCGCCCTGCTCGGTCCGGTGATCGGCGGCGTCGTCGCCGCGGTCGCCTGGGAGGCACTCACCTGGGCCGGGTGGCCCTACGACGGCGGGTGGATCTGGGCGGTCGCGCTGCTCGGAGCGGGGGTCGTCGCCGTCGTTGCCGAGTGGCTGCTCGGCCGTCGACGGACCGCCGCCGACGAGGCCTTCTTCGAGCGCGCACGCACCGAGCGCGTCTGACGGCGGCACGCACCGGATGCGTCCGACGGCAGCACGCACCGGATGCGCCGGTCGGCGGTCCGCGCCGGACGGCCGCACGCACCGAGGCCGCGCGACAGCAGCCCGGTCAGGCGTCAGGCGGTCAGACCGAGTGCGTCCATCCGCCGCGTGTGCGCCGCGATCAGCTCCGTCCACACCGGCTCCAGGCGTTCCTGGTCCTCACGTGCGTGGGACGCGAGCGCCGAGCGCGCGACCAGCAGCGTGTCCCCCACGAGTCGTCGTCCCCACATCGCGAGACGCGAGCCGATGCGCGGGTCCTCCTCGATGTGCGCCGCGAGCTCCTGGACGACCGCCGGCTCCTCCCGCGCGTCGAAGACGGAGCGCAGGCGCTGCCGGACGTCGAGCGGCAGCGACCGGAGCAGGCTGCCGAACAGGTCGTTGAGGATGCCCGCCGTGACGTAGCCCGTGAGCATCGACTCGTACCAGTCCGCGCCGCTCGTGCGACGGAGGAAGCGGTCGATCGCCTCGCGGTGGGGCTCCATGAGCTCCGCGGGTGCCCAACCGCCTCGTTCGATCTCGGCGACGATCGTCCGGTGCCGTTCGAGCGCGGTCGTGGCGAGCACGCCCGTGACCAGCCGCCCGGACATCGTCGGGGCCGCCGCACCGGCGCGGCCCATCGTCTCGTAGAGCGACAGCTGCAGGTACGCAGCCTGCCCGAGGTACACGTCGAGCTCGGGGCTCACGTCGTCCAGCTGCAGGCGCTCCACGGGCGAGGCGTTGCGCGGGTTCCGCGACGCCAGCCACGCGGCGGCGAGCTGCGCAGCGCGCTTCCGGTTCCACCACGACACCACGTGACAAGCATACGGGCCACCGGCCGCTGACCCGTCCGGGGCGCTGGCGTCGCCCGCCGTCGGTAGACTGGCGTCGACTTCCACCAGGACTAAGGTGATTCTTTGACTTTCGCAGACCTCAACATCGAGCAGGACATCGTCGATGCGCTCGCGACGAAGGGCATCTCCGAGCCCTTCCCGATCCAGCAGCAGACGATCCCGCTCGCCCTCACCGGCCAGGACATCATCGGCCAGGCGAAGACCGGTACCGGCAAGACCTTCGGGTTCGGCCTACCCCTCATCCAGCGTCTCGGCGCCGCTCCTGAGCCGGGCGTGAAGGCGCTCGTCGTCGTCCCGACGCGCGAGCTCGCGGTCCAGGTGACCGAGGACCTCGAGCTGGCCACCTCGAACCGTCCGACCACGATCGTGTCGATCTACGGCGGCAAGGCGTACGAGGGCCAGATCGAGCAGCTCAAGGCCGGCGCGCAGATCGTCGTCGGCACCCCCGGGCGACTCATCGACCTGCAGCGCCAGCGGCTCCTCGACCTGTCGAAGGTGCAGGAGGTCGTGCTCGACGAGGCCGACCGCATGCTCGACCTCGGGTTCCTGTCGGACATCGAGCGCATCTTCCAGGCCGTCCCGGCGGTCCGTCACACGATGCTCTTCTCGGCGACGATGCCGGCTCCGATCGTCGCGCTCGCCCGCCGGTTCATGACCCGTCCGGTGCACATCCGCGCGACGGACCCGGACGAGGGCCTGACCCAGGCGAACATCAAGCACGTCATCTACCGCGCGCACTCGCTCGACAAGGACGAGGTCATCGCCCGCATCCTGCAGGCCGAGGGGCGCGGCAAGACCGTCATCTTCACCCGCACGAAGCGTGCCGCGGCGAAGCTCGTCGAGGAGCTGAAGGACCGCGGCTTCAACGCGGCCGCCGTCCACGGCGACCTCAACCAGGAGCAGCGCGAGCGGGCCATGGCCGCCTTCAAGGCCGGCAAGCGCGACGTGCTCATCGCGACCGACGTCGCTGCGCGCGGCATCGACGTGGACGACGTCACGCACGTCATCAACCACACGATCCCGGACGACCCGGACACGTACCTGCACCGTGCGGGTCGCACGGGTCGCGCGGGCAAGACCGGCATCGCGGTGACGTTCGTCGACTGGGACGACCTGCACAAGTGGACGCTCATCGACAAGGCACTCGAGTTCGGCATCCCCGAGCCCGTCGAGACCTACTCGTCGTCGCCGCACCTGTTCACCGACCTCGACATCCCGGCCGGCACCAAGGGCCGACTGCCCGGCGCCTCCTCGCACGCGGCCGAGGCCGGCTCCGCGCCCAAGCGCAGCGGTGCACGCCAGAGCAGCGAGCGCAGCGGTGGGCGCCAGGCCAGCGAGCGCAGCGGCTCCCGGTCGCGGTCCCGGACCCGCTCGGGAGGCCCGCAGGACTCCGCCGCACCGGCTCCCGCCGAGCAGACCACCGGCCCCGACGCCCCGGTGTCGACCACCGAGGGCACCTCGACCGACGGCGCCGCGAAGCGCCGCCGTCGCCGTCGTCGTCGCAGCAGTGGCAGCGGCTCGGCCGAGGCGACCACCTCGGCACCGCAGAGCAGCGGCGAGGGCGAGTAGCGCCTCCCGCCCGCTCGGAGGCCCCGTCACCGACGTGACGGGGCCTTCGTCGTGCGCGCTCGCGTTCGCGTCATCGATGGAGCAGGAACTGTCGGATGGCGCCCGTCGACTCGACGTCTCCTGCGCCACCGACGGACGGCGAGGCCCCCGCGACAGGACCGACGGTCAGCGGGACGCGCAGCCTCAGGCCAGGCGGGAGCCGGCACCGTGCACCGGGGCGCTGCCGGTGGCCTGGTCGACGATCGCGTCGAAGGAGTGCCGCGCGGTCCGGTGCTCGCCGAAGCGGTTCGGCTTGCCCGTGCCGTGGTAGTCGCTCGACCCGGTGACGAACAGGCCGTAGCGCCCGGCCCAGTCGAGCAGGGTGCGCTTGCCGTGCGCCAGGTTCTCGCGGTGGTCGACCTCGAGGCCACCGAGCCCGGCGTCGACCAGCTCGCGGAGCATCGGCTCGTCGATGACGATCCCGCGCGAGGACGCGGCCGGGTGTGCGATCACCGGGACTCCCCCGGCGCCGCGGATGAGTTCCACGCCGCGGAGGGGGGTCGGGGCCTCGTGCGGCTCGTAGTACCCGGAGGCCGGGTGCAGGATCCCCCGGAACGCCGCGCTGCGGTCGGGCTCGAGCCCGCGTGCGACCAGGGCGTCGGCGATGTGCGGGCGGCCGATCGTGGCGCCGTCGCTCGACTGTGCGAGGACGTCTGCCCACGTGATCGGGTGGTCGCGACCGATGCGCTCGACCATCCGGCGCGCCCGGGAGAACCGACCGTCGCGGATGCGGGCGGTCTCCTCGACGAGGGCCTCGTCCGCGGGGTCGACCAGGTAGCCGAGGACGTGCACGCTGCGGTGCCCGACCCGCGTGCTCAGCTCGAGCCCGGGCAGCAGCGACATCGGCCGGTCACGGACGGCGGCAGCGGCCTCGTCCCACCCGGCGGTCGTGTCGTGGTCCGTCAGGGCGACGCCGTCGAGGCCGGCAGCGGCGGCCGCGGCGACGAGCTCCGCCGGCCGCTCGGTGCCGTCGGACACGCTCGAGTGGGCGTGCAGGTCGATGAACGGATCGGGCACGTCCTCCATGCTACCGACAGGTGAACAGCCGCTCAGGCCGGAGGGGCGGCTCGGTGCGATGATGGGGACATGGCCGACACGACTCCCCGCGCGACGAGCAACCGATCCACCACCCCCGGGTCCTCGACCTTCAAGGACCACATCGCGTCGCAGTGGGCGGACCGTGCGCGGCCGCTGCCGGAGCCCCGTGAGCAGGCCGCCTTCGCCGCGGAGCGCCGGGCACGGCTCTCCGAGCTCCACCCGGGCCGCACGATCGTGGTGCCCGCGGGTCAGGCGAAGGTGCGCTCGAACGACTGCGACTACCCCTTCCGTCCGCACTCGACCTTCGCGCACCTGACCGGCTGGGGCACGGACACCGTCGTCGGTTCGGTGCTCGTGATGACGCCGAACGGCGCCGGCCACGACGCCACCCTCTACTTCCGCGCCACCGCGGGCCGCGACTCCGAGGAGTTCTACGCGAACCCCGAGATCGGCGAGTTCTGGGTGGGACCCCGTCCGTCGCTCGACGAGGTCGCCGCCGACCTCGGCATGGCGACGGCCGACCTCGGCGCGTTCGCCGCGGTCGCCGACGGTCTCGACGCCTCCGTCCTGGTCGTCCGTGACGCCGACGCCGAGCTGACGCGGGTCCTCGACGAGCGACTCGGCACCGCGGTCGGCGGCTCCGCCGGCACCGAGGACGTGCCCGCCACCGACGACGTGCTCTCGCGCGACCTGTCGGAGCTGCGGCTCGTGAAGGACGCGTACGAGGTGAACGAGCTGCGCAAGGCGGTCGACGCCACGAGGTCCGGCTTCGACGACGTGATCGCCGACTTCGACGCCGTGCTCGCACACCCCCGCGGCGAGCGCATCGTCGAGGGCACCTTCAACCGTCGCGCCCGCGCCGACGGCAACACGGTCGGCTACGACACGATCGCAGCCTCCGGGCACCACGCCTGCATCCTGCACTGGACCCGGAACGACGGAGCCGTGCAGCCGGGCGACCTGATCCTCATCGACGCCGGCGTCGAGGTCGACTCGTTCTACACGGCCGACATCACCCGCACACTGCCCGTGAGCGGGACCTTCACAGACGTGCAGCGGATGGTCTACGAGGCCGTGCTCGAGGCGGCCGACGCAGCGTTCGCGATCGTGGAGCCGGGCATCACCTTCCGAGAGGTCCACGCGACCGCGATGGAGGTCATCGCCCGGAAGACCGCCGAGTGGGGCTTCCTGCCCGGCACGGCGGAGGAGTCGCTGCAGCCGGACAACCAGTTCCACCGTCGTTACATGGTCCACGGGACGAGCCACCACCTCGGCCTCGACGTGCACGACTGCGCGAAGGCCCGCCGCGAGATGTACATCGACGGCGTCGTGCAGGCCGGCATGGTGTTCACGATCGAGCCCGGCCTGTACTTCCAGCAGGACGACCTCACCGTTCCCGAGGAGTTCCGCGGCATCGGCGTCCGCATCGAGGACGACGTGCTCGTGACCGCCGACGGCGCCGAGAACCTGTCCGTCGGGATCCCCCGGACCCCCTCGGAAGTGGAGGGGTGGATCGCCCGCACCGGCCGCTAGCCTGAGCGGGTGACGACGACGCCCGAGGCCTCCCCCAGCACGACCACCTCTCCGTCCGACGCCCCGATCGGCACGGCCGTCCCGCGCGGCCTGTCGATCGACGTCGAGCACTTCGACTCCCCCGACGCGCAGCGCCTGCGTGCGGCGCAGCGGTTGGAGATCGACCGGTCCTACGGCGGCGACACGGAGCCCGGGGAGAAGCCGACGGCGGACTCGATCGCGGTGTTCTTCCTCGCCCGTGACGAGGACGGCACGCCCCTCGGGTGCGGTGGGCTGCGCCTGGTGCAGGACGGCATCACCGAGGTGAAGCGCATGTACGTGCGTCCGGAATCCCGCGGAGCCGGGGTGTCGAGCGCGATCCTCCGTCGCCTCGAGGAGGCCGCCATCGACCTCGGCTCACCCGCGCTCGTGCTCGAGACCGGCGACCAGCAGAAGCGCGCCATCGGCTTCTACGAGCGCGAGGGCTTCACCCGCATCGCGAACTTCGGCCCCTACGTCGGTGCGGTGCGGTCGATCTGCTACTCGAAGGTCCTCTGACCGGTCGCCCTCCCACGACGCACGACGCCCGCATCGACGATCGTCGATGCGGGCGTCCTGCGTGGTGCGCTGGTCGTCACCCGCGCTCACCGTCGCGACGGTCGTCGGGTGTCGGACCCGGGCGCTGCGCGGCGCCGTCGACACGCTCCCCGTACTGCGGCGGCTCGTCGGGTCGGGACTGCGGGACCCGCGGGTCGGTCGCGGGTGCCTGCCGGGGCGCGGTCTGCGGGGTCTCGCCGTAGCGCGGACCGTCGTTCGTCCCGTACCGGGGACCGTCGTTCGTGCCGTACCTGGGGCGGTCGTCCGCGCCGGTCTGCGGTGCGCCCTCGCGCCCCGGTCCCTGCGGCCCACCGCCGGGGTGGGCGGAACCGGCCTGCGGACCGGGAGCCGGCGTGCCGAGCTGCTGGGGGCCTCCCGGCTGACGGGGGCCGCCCGGCTGGTGGGGCGTGGACTGTCCGCCGTAGGGCGAGCCCTGCTGCGGTCCTGGCCGCCACGGCTGCTGCCCCTGGAAGGGACGCGCCTGCGTGCCGGGAGCGCCGGGCTGCGGGGCGTCGTTCCAGTGGGTGGACGGGGTCGCACCGTGCTGGCCGAGGATCCGCTGCGCCTGCCCCGTGAGCTGCGGGTCGACGACGATCTGGTAGTTCGTGGCGAGCACCTGGTGCACGCTCGTGAAGTCCCGCTGCCGCTTCGTGATGGCGAACGAGACGATGCCGTACAGCATGCCGAACGCCGCACCGATGATCGCCGCGGCGAGGATGAGGCCGCCCGCGCTCGGGGCGAACAGCGTCAGGACGATGCCGAAGAAGATGCCCAACCAGAGACCGGACAGCGCACCGGCGATCGCCGCGCGGCCGTACGTCATCTTGCCGGTGACGCGCTCGACGGTCTTGAGGTCGTTGCCGACGATCGAGATCTTCGCGACCGGGAAGTCCGCCTCGGCGAGCTTCGCGACGACGCGCTGGGCGTCCGGGTAGCTGTCGTAGGTGCCGAGGACGTCCCCACGCGGCAGCGTCGGGAAGGCCTGGGCGGTGCGTCCGGCGAACGGGCTCTGGTTGCTCACCCAGCCATCATCCACCGAGCACCTTGCGATCGCACGTGCGCCTCCCGGGAACCTCCGGGGCACGGGCGCGGAGGTCCTCCCGGACAGCCGGTGCACTGTCTCAGCGTCCGCCGGGTCCGCTCGTCCCCGGCCCGAGCGGCAACGACTACGCTGGACGGGTGAGCGCCACGAAGGTCTTCGTCGCCCGCCTCGCCGGGTGCTCCGTCTTCGACCCCGCGGGCGACCGCGTCGGTCGCGTCCGGGACGTCCTGGTCGTCTACCGTCGCGTCGACGCTCCGCACGTCGTCGGGCTCATCGTCGAGGTGCCCGGCAAACGCCGCATCTTCCTCAGCATCGGCCGGGTCACGTCGATCGGCGCCGGCCAGGTCATCACCACGGGCATCGTCAACATGCGCCGCTTCGAGCAGCGCGGCGGCGAGGTCCGGGTCATCGCCGAGATGCTCGGTCGCAAGGTCCTCATCAAGAACCAGCGCATCCGCGCCACCATCGAGGACGTCGCGATCGAGGACCGCGGGCAGGGCGACTGGGAGGTGTCGCAGCTCTTCCTGCGGAAGCCGAAGACGACCCCGTCGCCGTTCGGCAAGGGGCCGACGACCTTCGCCACGTGGAACGAGGTCACCGAGGACGAGCTCCCCGGCGAGGCCCAGTCCGCCGAGCACGTCATCGCCGCCTACTCCGACCTGCTGCCGGCCGACCTGGCGTCGACGCTGCTCGACCTGCCCGAGGAGCGCCGGTTCGAGGTCGCCGAGGAGCTCCCCGACGACCGGCTGGCCGACGTGCTGGAGGAGATGCCCGACCAGGAGCGCATCGAGATCCTCACCCGGCTCGAGGACGCCCGCGCAGCCGACGTCCTCGACCAGATGCAACCGGACGACGCCGCCGACGTCCTCGCGCAGTTCCCCGACGACCGGAGCGAGGCCCTGCTGCAGCTCATGGAGCCGGAGGAGGCGCAGGACGTCCGCATGCTCCTGGAGTACGAGCCGGACACCGCGGGTGGTCTGATGACCACGGAGCCGGTCATCGTCTCGGCCGACGCGACCGTCGCCGAGGGCCTGGCGCTCATCCGCCGGCACGAGCTCGCCCCGGCGCTCGGTGCGAGCGTCTGCGTGGTGCTGCCGCCGTACGAGCCGCCGACCGGTCGGTTCCTCGGGCTCGTGCACTTCCAGCGCATGCTCCGGTACCCGCCGAACGAGCGCCTCGGCACGCTCATCGACCAGCAGACCGAACCGGTGCGGGTCGACGCCAGCGCCGCCGAGGTCACGCGGGTCATGGCGACATACAACCTCGTGTCCGTCCCCGTGGTCGACGACGCCCACCGTCTGGTCGGGGTGGTGACGATCGACGATGTCCTCGACCACGTCCTGCCCGACGACTGGCGAAGTCAGGGCGAGGGGGATGCCCCCTCGCGACTCCGCCAACGCCAGCGCAAGACGCCCGTGACGACGGGAAGGAGGACCACCCGTGGCCCGAACGGATGACAACCGCCAGGAGCGACTCGACTCGCCCAAGGGCATGCGCACGCGCGTGCTCCCGACCCGACGCCGTGGTCGCGGGGACACCTTCGGTCGTGCGACCGAGGGCATCGCCCGGGCGATGGGGACGCCCTGGTTCCTGGTCGGCCTGACGCTCTTCTGCGCCCTGTGGATGGGCTACAACACCCTCGCACCGAAGTCGTGGCAGTTCGACTCGGCCGCGATCGGCTTCACGGCGCTGACGCTCGTGCTCTCGCTGCAGGCCTCGTACGCGGCACCCCTCATCCTGCTCGCGCAGAACCGGCAGGACGACCGCGACCGCGTGCAGTTCGAGCAGGACCGTCAGCGTGCCGAGCGCAACCTCGCGGACACCGAGTACCTCGCCCGCGAGGTCGTCGCACTCCGCCTGGCGATGCGAGAGATGGCGTCGAAGGACTTCATCCGTGCCGAGATCCGGTCGTTGCTCGAGGAGCTCGACCGCCGCGACGCGGAAGAGGCAGCGCTGCGCGGCAGCGGCCCAGTCGACGACAGCACGGGGGCGACGAGCACGGGGGCGACGAGCACGCGTGGCTGACGGCACCGCACCGACACCCGACGAGCAGCTCGGCACCGCGGTCCTCGCAGCACTCGGTCGCGTGCTCGACCCCGAGATCCGTCGGCCCGTCACCGAGCTCGACATGATCCGCGGGGTCGACGTCCGGCCCGGAGGCTCGGTGCGGGTCGACCTGCAGCTCACGATCGTCGGGTGCCCGGCCGCCGACACCATCGAGCGCGACGTGCGCTCCGCAGCCGGGTCCGTGGACGGCGTTCGCCACGTCGACGTCGACGTCTCCGTCATGGCCCCGGCGACCCGCGCCGCGCTCACCGAACGGCTCCGCGCCGGCCGACCGCGCGGCGTCCAGTTCACCCCGGACTCACTCACCCGGGTGATCGCCGTCACGAGCGGCAAGGGCGGCGTCGGCAAGTCCACGGTGACCGTCAACCTGGCCGTCGCGCTCGCGGCGGCCGGGCAGCGCGTCGGCGTCGTGGACGTCGACGTGCACGGCTTCAGCGTGCCCGGGCTCATGGGCCTCACGGACGAGCACGGCGTGGCACCACGACCGACCCGTGTCGACAGCATGATCCTGCCGCCGGTGGCGCACGAGGTGAAGGTCGTCTCGATCGGCATGTTCGTCGACGACGTCTCGACCGCGGTCTCCTGGCGTGGGCCGATGCTGCACCGCACCGTGTCGCAGTTCCTCACGGACGTGTGGTTCGGCGACCTCGACGTGCTGCTGCTCGACCTGCCGCCCGGCACCGGTGACGTCGCGATCTCGGTCGGGCAGCTCCTCCCCCACGCCGAGGTGCTCGTCGTCACGACGCCCCAGGCCGCGGCGGCGGACGTCGCCGAGCGGAGCGGGGTCGTCGCGCGGCAGACCGGGCAGAAGGTCATCGGCGTGGTCGAGAACATGGCGGGGCTCGTGCAACCCGACGGCAGCGTCCTGCACCTGTTCGGCGAGGGCGGCGGCGACGAGACCGCCCGGCGGCTCTCCCGCGACCAGGAGTTCCCCGTGCCGGTGCTCGGCCGGGTCCCGCTGTCGGTCCCGCTGCGCGAGGGCGGCGACGCCGGGGTGCCGGTCGTGCTCGGTGTGCCGGACGACCCCGCCGCGGTCGCCCTGCGCGACGTCGCCGAGCGGATCACCACGATGGGCCGCGGGCTCGCCGGCCGGAAGCTCGGTCTCTCGCTGTCCTGAGCGCCGCTCGCACCGGACCGCACGTCCTCGGTACCGTGGCGGCATGGACAGCACCGACCACGTCACCGTCGACTGGGACGCCGCCCGTGAGACGAACCGGGCGAACTGGGACGACCGGGTGCCCATCCACGAGGGCGCCTACGACGTCGCAGCGCTCGACGACCCCGCGCACCGGTCCGACGTCGTGCGGAACGACCTGCCCGCCCTGACCCCCTGGCTGCCGGGCGGCTCGCTCGACGGCCTCGACCTCTGCCACCTGCAGTGCCACATCGGCACGGACACGGTCTCGCTGGCCCGCGAGGGCGCCCGCGTGACCGGCGTCGACTTCTCGGCACCCGCGCTGGCATCGGCAGCCGCCCTGGCCGAACGGCTCGGTCTCGACGTGACCTGGGTCGAGACGGACGTCCTCGACGCGCGGGCCGCCGTCACGGGCGACTTCGACGTCGTCTACACGAGCATCGGCACCATCTGCTGGCTGCCCGACCTGGACCGCTGGGCGGCGCAGGTCGCCGCGCTGCTGCGCCCGGGCGGTGTGTTCTACATCCGCGACGGGCACCCGGCGTTGTACGCCCTCGACGAGGACGCGGACGAGCTCGTCACGCGGTACCGGTACTTCCCGGACGGCACGGCGCAGCAGTGGGAGGACACCGGCACCTACGTCGGCGAGGGGACGGTCGCGAACACCCGGACCTACGAGTGGCCGCACCCGCTGTCGGAGGTCGTCACCGCGCTGCTCGGCGCCGGCCTGCGCCTCCGCCGTCTGGACGAGGGCCGGACGCTCCCGTGGCGCTTCAGCCCGCGGATGGAGGAGGACGGCACGGGGTCGTGGGTCTGGCCGGCGGAGGACCGCGACCGCATGCCGACGACGTTCACGATCGTCGCGACGCGCGACTGACGACGGACGGGAGGCGCGGTACCAGCTGGCACCGCGCCTCCCGTCCGACGTGTCGTCACGGGAGGCGTCAGGTCGCCTCGGTGTCGAAGGGCGCGGCCTCGCCCTCGGCGAGCGGCACCACCGGGGCCGTCGCGCGCACCTTCGACGCGGTGACCTGTGCGGTCTGCACCGCCGCCATGCCGCTCGCCGTGCTGCTGCCGGAGTCGAGCAGGGCGTCGCGGATGATGCGCCGCGGGTCGTACTGCCGCGGGTCGAGCTTCTGCCAGTCGACGTCGTCGAACTCCGGGCCCATCTCCTCGCGCATGCGGTCCTTGGCGTTGTCGGCGAACCGGCGGACGGCCTTGACGAACTCGGCGAGCTTCTGCGCGTACATCGGCAGGCGCTGCGGTCCGAGCAGCAGCACCGCGATGATCCCGATGATCAGGATCTTGTTGAAGTCGATGGACACGGGGACGAGCGTAACCCGTCCACGCTGCGGCGCACCCGTAGAGTTGTCTCCCGAACGGAGTGTGCGTGTCAGAGAAAGAGTCGAACTGGAAGTTCGCCGAGGACATCGTCTCGGAGCCCGAGGTGATCGCCCGAGCGCGAGAGCACTCCCTCGAGCTCGGGGTCGAGGCGATCTCCCCCGCGATCGGTGCGCAGATCGCCGTCGTCGCCGCCGCGTCGCGCGCGTCGAGCATCATCGAGATCGGCACGGGCCTGGGCGTCTCCGGCCTGTACCTGCTGAGCGGCGCACCCGACGCGACCCTCACGACGATCGACGTCGAGGTGGACCACCAGCAGCACGCCCGTGACGCCTACATCGCCGCGGGCACGGCGCCCTCGCGCGTCCGGCTCATCCCCGGGCGGGCGAACCAGGTGCTGCCACGGATGAACGACGCCTCGTACGACGTCGTCCTCGTCGACGCCGACCCCGAGCACGTCATCGAGTACGTCGAGCACGGACTCCGGCTCGCCCGGGTCGGCGGCACCGTGCTCGTGCCCCACGCGCTCTGGCGCGGGCGGGTCGCTGACCCCGTCCGACGGGACCGCGCGACCACGGACTTCCGCCTGCTGCTGACCGAGGTCTCGACGTCCGGCGCCGTCCGCAGCGCCCTGTCGCCCGCCGGTGACGGCCTGCTGCAGATGACGAAGGTCTCCGCCTAGCACCGAGGGCCAACGACAGGAGGCCCGGAGCGTACGCGCTCCGGGCCTCCTGTCGTGGTGCTTCGACGTACTAGGCCGAGACGACCTCTGCCAGTGCGTCGTGGAGTTCCTTGGCCTCGGCGTCGTTGACCGAGACCACCAGGCGGCCTCCACCTTCGAGCGGAACCCGCACGATGATGAGTCGACCCTCCTTGACAGCCTCCATCGGCCCGTCACCGGTCCTCGGCTTCATCGCTGCCATCAGATGTCCCCTTTCGTGCAGAAGATGCGTGCCCATTATCCCGTACCGGAGGGGCAACTGCGAAACCGCCCAGGTTGGGGGTGTCGGAATGCGACGTTCTCGCGGCTCGGAGTGGTCACCTGTGCGGATGCCGAACATCCGCTCCGTGCTCCGTCCACAGCCTGATCCGGTCGCCGAGGCGGTGCCGAGGGGCATGCGCATCGCCGGAGCGTTCTCGTGGCGGTTCCTCGTCGTGGTGGCCGCCCTCGCCGTCGTCGTCGCCCTCGTGGTCCTGCTGCAGCACATCGTCGTCCCGTTCCTGGTCGGGCTGCTCGTCTGCGCGCTGCTCGCCCCGTTCTCGGCGTTCCTGCAACGGCACCGGTGGCCGAAGTGGCTCGCCGTGCTCACGGCCTGCGTCTCGGTGGTCGTCGTCCTCGGCGTCCTGGCGCTCGTCGTGACGGCACAGATCCGCTACGACCTGCCGACGCTCGAGCGCCGGCTCACGAGCAACGTGCAGACCTTCCAGACCCTGCTCGCGTCCGAGCCCTTCGGCATCACCTCGGCGCAGGTCACGAAGTACCTGGCAGAGGCGACGAAGTTCCTGCAGACCCACGTCGCGTCGATCCTGTCCGGGGCAGCCGAGGCTGGCAGCGGACTGGTGCACGCACTCGAGGGGTTGTTCATCGTGGTCTTCACCACGATCTTCGTGCTGATCGACGGCCACCGGATCTGGTCGTGGGTGATGCGGATCTTCCCGCGACGCTCGCGCGGACGCATCGACGCTGCCGGTCAGGCGGGCTGGAAGACCCTCACCAGCTTCATCCGGGTGCAGCTCGTCGTCGCGGTCACCGACGCGCTCGGCATCGTCATCGGCGCACTCGCGCTCGGCCTGCCGCTCGCCGTCCCGATCGGCGTGATCGTGTTCTTCGGCGCGTTCGTCCCGGTGGTCGGTGCGATCGTGGCGGGCACCGTCGCCGTGCTCATCGCGCTCGTCTTCAACGGGCTGGTGCCGGCGCTGGTCATGCTCGCCGTGGTGGTGGTCGTCCAACAGCTCGAGAGCCACGTGCTGCACCCGTTCCTGACCGGCTCGGCCGTCCGCGTACACCCGCTCGGCGTCGTGCTCGGTGTCACCGCGGGCACCACGATCGCCGGTGTCGTCGGGGCGTTCTTCGCGGTGCCGTTCATCGCGACCGTGAACGCGATGGTGCACGCCGCCGCCGACTGGCGCCCCGGCGAGGACCCCGCAGCCACTCCCGCCGCCGAGGACTCAGACGACCGCGAGGTCGATCACGGCGGGGTCCAGTCGTAGCCGTCGACCCACCAGCACGTGTACAGCCACACGAACTGCAGACCGAGGCACACGGCCACCACCAGCACCCGGTACACCCGCGACCGCGGGAGGGCGACGATGCCGAGCAGCGGCGCGATCGGCAGCAGGATCCGCCAGGTGCTCGACTGCGGGAAGAACACCGCGAGCAGGTAGACGACGTAGGCCACGCCCCACAGGCGGAGTTCCAGGCCGATGCGGCGGACGGCGGGGTGGGCGACGAACACTGCGAACCCGAGCACCGCCACGGCGAGCAGGATCCCGCCCGCCGGCTGCCCGAACCACCACCCGGCGCCCTGGATCCACGGCGCGAAGGGGACGAGCTCCTTCCACCCGATGTACGACGACCGCCAGGCCAGCTCGGTGTCGGTGTAGGCCTTCGGCACCCCGGTCACGGCCCAGGCGATCGCGGGCCAGGCCAGACCGACGAGCCCGGAGACCGCGGCGACCGCCAGCGGCGGCACGGCCGTGCGCAGGGTCGGCCGCTCCGCCTCCCGCACCCACGACGGCCGGATCGCCCAGGCGGCCAGGAACAGCGCCACGAGGAACGCGAACGCCAGTCCGGTCGGCCGGGTCATGCCGAGCAGCAGCACGACGGGCAGCATCGTCCACCACCGGCGGTCGACCATCAGCAGCAGTGCGACCAGGAGGAGGAAGAGTCCCATCGCCTCGGCGTAGGCGACCTGGAACACCGCGGACACCGGTGCGACGCAGAACAGCACCGTGGCGAAGGTCGCCCGGCCGTCGTCGAGGAAGCGGCCCACCAGCCGTCGGAACACCAGCGCGGCGCCCCAGCCCGCGACCAGGGACACCGTGACGGCGACGGCCTCGAACGACGCGCCCGTCAGCACCATCAGGCCGCGCACGAGGAACGGGTACGCGGGCATGAACGCCCAGGCGTTCTCCGTCACGTGGCCGGCTGCGTCCACCGGCAGGACCGAGGGGTACCCGTTCGACGCGATCACCCGGTACCAGGCGCCGTCCCAGATGGCGGCGAAGGACAGGTACGACGGGTGTGCAGCGGTGAACGAGTTCGCGGTCTGCACACCCGCGAAGGCCAGGAGCATCGCGCCCGTCACCATCCGCGCGGCCACGTACACGACGCTCACGCGGACCCACCACGGCACGAGCCGGTAGCGCGCCCGCCAGCGCCCGGCGTCGAGGTGCCCCGCGACGGTGCGCGCGGGGCCGGTCGTCACGCCGTCAACCACCGACGCAGGCCGTCCTCGACCGCGGTGATCTGGTCGACGGGGACCTGCTCGTCGTCGTGGTGCGCGAAGACCGGCTCGCCGGGTCCGTAGTTCACCGCCGGGACGCCGAGCGCCGAGAAGCGGGCCACGTCCGTCCAGCCGTACTTCGAGCGCGGGGCGGGCCCGCCGACCGCTGCGACGAACTGCTGCGCGAGCGGAGCGTCGAGGCCGGGACGCGCCCCGGCTGCGAGGTCGACGATCTGCACGTCGTACCCGTCGAACAGCTCACGGATGTGCGCGACCGCCTCGTCCGCGCTGCGCGACGGCGCGAAGCGGTAGTTCACGTGCACCATCGCCTCGTCCGGGATCACGTTGCCCGCGATGCCGCCCGTGATGCCCACCGCGTTCAGACCCTCGCGGTACTCGAGCCCATCGACCGTCACGGTGCGCGGCTCGTACGCGGCGAGGGTGGCCAGGATCGGTGCCGTCTTGTGGATCGCGTTGTCGCCGATCCAGCTGCGTGCGCTGTGGGAGCGCTTGCCGAACGTCCGGACCTCGGCGCGGAGGTTGCCGTTGCACCCGCCCTCGATCTGCGCCCCCGACGGCTCCCCGAGGATCGCGAAGTCGCCAGCGAGCAGCTCGGGACGGGTCCGCGCGAGCCGACCGAGGCCGTTGAGGGAGTCGCTGACCTCCTCGTGGTCGTAGAACACCCACGTGACGTCGACGTTCGGCTCGGCGAGGTCGTGCGCGAGCTTGAGCTGCACGGCGCAGCCGGCCTTCATGTCGACCGTGCCACGGCCCCACAGGATCTCGGTGCCGTCGTCCGCGGTGCGGAACTCGGTCGGCAGGTTGCCGTTGAGCGGGACGGTGTCGATGTGCCCGGCGATCACGACCCGGCGCTCGCGGCCGAGCTGCGTGCGCGCCACGATCGCGTCGCCGTCGCGGACGACCGCGAGGTGGGGCAGCGCCGAGAGCGCCGCCTCGATCGCGTCGGCGAGGGGTCCTTCGTTCCCGGACACCGACTCGATGTCGCAGATGGCACGCGTGATGTCGATGGACGAGGCGGTGAGGTCGAGCTGCTCCGGCATGCGGTCAGCGTACCGGCCGCGTCCAACAGCCATCGGTGAGGCGACCGCCTGTGGACGGGGGCCGCCCGTCCACAGGTGGTCGCGCCTCCAAACCGGGTGGACCGCGGACGGGAGCGTTCTCCACAGACCGTCTCCCCGGACGGGTCGCCGCCGGGCACGCTCGCTACCCTGGTGGCGTGACCGACGCGACCGCTGCCACCGACCGACCCACGCACGCATGGGGCCACGGCCTCGCGACGATCGCCGCGGACGGCACCACCCTCGACACGTGGTACCCGGAGACGCACCTCGGCGAGCGTCCGGCCGACGCGGTGGTCCCGCCCGAGCTCGAGGCGCACGTCGGCGACGACCCCCGGCGCGAGGTCCGGGTCGAGGCGGTGACCACCGAGATCGTCATCGACGACGCACCGACCAGCACGCCCGACGCGTACCTGCGGCTGCACCTGCTGAGCCACCTGCACGTGCGACCGAACGAGGTCTCGCTCGACGGCGTCTTCGGGCACCTGCCGATCGTCGCGTGGACCAACGCCGGTCCGGTGCACCCCGAGGCCCTGGCGCGCCTGCGCCCGGTGCTGCAGCGCGCGGGCATCGCGGTGCACGCGGTCGACAAGTTCCCCCGCCTGCTCGACTACGTCGTCCCGGACCGTGTGCGCATCGGCGACGCCAACCGGGTGCGCCTGGGCGCCCACCTCGCCCCCGGCACGACGGTCATGCACGAGGGCTTCGTGAACTTCAACGCCGGCACCCTCGGCGACGCGATGATCGAGGGCCGGGTGTCGCAGGGCGTGGTCGTGGGCAACGGCACGGACATCGGCGGTGGCGCCTCGATCATGGGCACGCTGTCCGGCGGTGGGACGCACCGGGTGTCGCTCGGCGAACGGGCGCTCCTCGGGGCGAACGCGGGGCTCGGCATCTCGCTCGGTGACGACTCCGTGGTCGAGGCCGGGCTGTACGTGACGGCGGGCACCAAGGTCGTCCTGGTCGGCGCAGCGCCCAGCCCCGACGGCACGCCCCGCACGGTCAAGGCCGCAGAGCTGTCGGGGGTGCCGAACGTGCTGTTCCGGCGCAACTCCCTCTCGGGTGCGGTCGAGGCCCTGCAGCGCCAGGGGCAGGGCATCCAGCTGAACACCGCGCTGCACGCGTAAGGCGCGGTCCGCCTGCCAGACTGACGGCATGGGGGCGGTGATCGCAGGGCCGGGCGATGCCGTGCCGGTGCGCAGGTACGGGCGTCCGGGTGGGCCGACGCTGGTCTGGCTGCACGGCGGCGGGTTCTTCCGCGGTGGCCTCGACCAAGCGGAGTCGCACGCCGTGGCAGGTGCGCTGGCCGGCCGGGGGCTGTCGGTCGTGACCGTGGACTACCGCTTCGCCCCGCTCCCCGGGCTCCCCTGGGTGGGCCGGACCGGCCCTCGACCCCGCGCCCGCTGGCCGCACGCGCACGACGACGTCGTCGCTGTCGTGCAGGACGCTCGGCGGAGGACGCCCGGTCCGCTGCTGCTCGGGGGTGCCAGTGCCGGAGCGTGCCTGGCCTCGGCTGCGACCCTCGGCCTGCTCGACGCCGGCGATCCTCCGGACGGAGTGGTCCTCGCCTACGGGTTCCACCACGCCCGACTTCCCCGTGACCGCACCGTGCAGCGCACCGTCCGCGGGCACCGCCGCGTGACGCACGCGCCGTGGGCCCTCGACGTCGCGAACCGGAACGCGGTGCCCCGTGGGTCGCTCGTGGAGCGGACGGCGTTCGCTGGTGGGCAGGACCTGACCGGCTTCCCGCCGACCCTCGCCGTCGACGCCGCGTCCGACGCGATGCGGGCGTCGGGCGAGCGGTTCGCCGCCGAACTCGTCTCGGCGGGCACGTCGGTGGAGCGACACGTCCTGGCCGATCGGCACGCGTTCCTGAACCGCCCGGGCACACCCGCCTTCGTCGCCGCGATCGACCTGATCGGCACCTGGGCAACGTCGGCGGGCCGGTTCCGGGCGGCGCGCCGAGGGTCCTGACCGCCGCGACCAGTCCGGCGCGCGTCGGGCGACATGCATCGGAGCCGGGCGTACCCGGCGGAACCGGGCGTACCTGGTCGAAGCGGGCGTACTCAGTCGGCCGGAACGACCAGGTAACCCCGTTTCCGCTTGCCATGGCACTCGCAATGGGAAGGAACGGGCACCGTGTCGGACGGGACCGAGTGGGCAGGACACGCCGCGCGCACGTCACCGAGCGGGCGAAGTACGTCGCCCTACGCGCCTGAGCGTGACCGGAAAGGCCCGCTCGCGGGACGCGAGCGGGCCTTCGGGCCTCCCGACCGGACCGAGGTCAGGCGTCAGCGAGCGGGCAGGTCCCGCTCCGGGTGCCCGACGTACAGCTGCTGCGGGCGGCCGATCTTGTTGAGCGGGTCGTTGTTCAGCTCACGCCACTGCGCGATCCACCCCGGCAGGCGCCCGATGGCGAACAGCACCGTGAACATCCGCGGCGGGAAGCCCATCGCCCGGTAGATGATGCCCGTGTAGAAGTCGACGTTCGGGTAGAGCTTCCGGCTGACGAAGTACTCGTCCTCGAGCGCGATCTGCTCGAGCTCCATCGCGATGTCGAGCAGGTCGTCCTGCACGCCGAGCGACTGCAGGACCTCGTGCGCGGACTCCTTCACGAGCTTCGCCCGCGGGTCGTAGTTCTTGTAGACGCGGTGCCCGAAGCCCATGAGCTTCACCCCGCGCTCCTTGTTCTTCACCCGCTCGACGAAGCGCGACACCGGCTCGCCGGAGTCCTTGATCTGCTGGAGCATCTCGAGCACGGCCTCGTTCGCACCGCCGTGCAGCGGACCGTACAGCGCGTTGATGCCCGCGGAGATCGACGCGAACATGTTCGCCTTCGTCGAGCCGACGAGCCGCACGGTCGAGGTCGAGGCGTTCTGCTCGTGGTCCTCGTGCAGGATGAGGAGCCGCTCCAGCGCCTTGGACAGCACCGGGTTCGGCTCGTAGGGCTCGGCCATCGTGCCGAAGTTCAGCCGCAGGAAGTTGTCGACGAAGGACAGCTTGTTGTCCGGGTAGAGGAAGGCCTGGCCGATCGCCTTCTTGTGCGCGTACGCGGCGATGACCGGGAGCTTGGCGAGGAGCCGGACGGTCTGCAGCTCGACCTTCTCGGGGTCGTCGACGTCCATGTCGTCCTCGTAGTACGTGGACAGCGCGCTCACGGCGCTGGACAGGACGGACATGGGGTGCGCCGAGTGCGGGAGCGCGTCGAAGAGTCGGCGGAGGTCCTCGTGCAGCAGCGTGTGCCGACGGATGCGGGCGTCGAAGCCCTCGAGCTCCTCGGCGGTGGGGAGCTCGCCGTAGATGAGGAGCCAGGCCACCTCGAGGTAGGTGCAGCCCGATGCGACCTGGTCGATGGGGTACCCGCGGTAGCGCAGGATGCCCTGGTCGCCGTCGATGTAGGTGATGGCGCTCTTCGTCGCGCCGGTGTTGACGAAGCCGTAGTCGAGCGTGTTGAGCCCGGTCTGCTTCTTCAGCGAGGAGATGTCGATGGCGGACGCGCCGTCGACGCTCGGCAGGATCGGGAACTCCGCCGTGCCACCCGGGAACGTCAGCGTCGCGGTCTCCGTCGACTCCGCGGCGGCGGGGCTCACGGGGACGGGCGTGGTGGGCGGTGTGGCCGTCTTCTGAGCGTCGTTGGCAGTGTCAGTCACGACGACAGCCTAACTGCGCCGACTGTCGGTCGTGCACCACCGGAAGGCGGAGATCTGGTGGATTCCACGGATTGCGCGGGGAGCCACGTGTCGCTTCGGTGCCTCGTCACGGCCAGGAGGCGCGACGCAACGCGATCAGGACGCCCCGAGCCTCCGGGTGCTCGCCAGTCGCTGCGCGGCGGCCGCGATCCGGTCGTCGGTCGCGGTGAGCGCCACCCGCACGTGCTCGGCACCTGCAGACCCGTAGAAGGTGCCCGGCGCGACGAGGATGCCCCGCTCCGCCAGCCAGCCGACGGTCTCGAGCGCCGGCTCGCCGCGGGTGGCCCAGAGGTACAGGCCGGCCTCGCTGTGGTCGATGCGGAAGCCCGCTCCTTCGAGTGCCCGTCGGAGCATGTTCCGTCGAGCGCGGTAGCGCGCCTTCTGCTGCTGCACGTGCGTGTCGTCCGCGAGGGCGACGATCATCGCGTCCTGCACGGGCAGCGGCGGCATCATGCCCGTGTGCTTCCGGACCGCGAGCACCTCGGCCAGGACCGCCGCGTCCCCCGCGACGAACGCGGCGCGGTACCCAGCGAGGTTGGACTGCTTCGACAGCGAGTACACGCTGAGCACGCCGTCGACCCGGTCCCCCACGACACGGGGGTCGAGGATCGAGGGGGTCGGCGCCCCGTCGTACGGCGGCTCCCACCCGAGTTCGGCGTAGCACTCGTCGCCGACGATCACCGCGCCGAGCTCCCGTGCCCGCGATACCGCGGCGCGGAGGTGCTCCACGGAGAGCACGCGGCCGTCCGGGTTACCGGGCGAGTTCAGCCACACGAGCCGGGTCGTGTCCGGCCACGCGGCGGGGTCGTCGGACGCCAGCGCCTCGGCCCGGACGAGGGCCGCGCCGAGTTCGTAGGTCGGGTACGCGGCTTCGGGGAACACGACGGTGTCGCCCGGGCCGATGCCGAGCCAGAGCGCGAGCCCCGCGATGAACTCCTTCGAGCCGATCGTCGGCAGGACCTGGTCGGGCGCGAGGGTCACGCCCTGCCTGCGGCCGTACCACTCGGCGATCGCCTCGCGCAGCGCAGGCGTGCCGGCGACCTGCGGGTACGCGTGCGCATCGGTGGCCCGGGCCAGTGCCGTGCGGACGACCTCGGGGGTCGGGTCGACGGGCGAACCGACGCTGAGGTCGACGATGCCGCCCTCGTACGCCGCAGCGCGCTGCTTGAACGGGACGAGCTGGTCCCAGGGGAAGTCGGGGAGGTCGAGCGCCACGTGCGGATCCGCGGGTCAGCCGCGCGGGGGCTCGGCCATGACGACGGGGTGGTCCTTGTGGATCACGCCGACCTTGGCGGCACCACCGGGCGAACCCACCTCTTCGAAGAACTCGACGTTGGCCTTGTAGTAGTCGGCCCACTCGTCGGGCAGGTCGTCCTCGTAGTAGATCGCCTCGACCGGGCAGACCGGCTCGCACGCACCGCAGTCGACGCACTCGTCGGGGTGGATGTACAGCGACCGGTCACCCTCGTAGATGCAGTCGACCGGGCATTCGTCGATGCAGGCGCGGTCCTTGACGTCGACACAGGGCTGGGCGATCACGTAGGTCACGGTGGGGGTGCTCCCTTCGGACTGAGCACTCCCGAGTCTACTCGCGGCCCCGGGACGCCCCTGACCGGCCGTCCGCCTGGGCGATCGCGGCCCGCGCCCGGAGCCCGGACAGGTCCGGCCAGGCGAGCGTGAACGCCGCGATCGCCGCCGGCCCGAAGGTCCAGACGTACCCGGCGAGGTTCGCGAGCACGAGCGGCGACGACTGCCCACCCACGCTCGACAGCACCTGCGTGGCGACGATGACGGCGATGCCGGCGGCCGCGACCATCGCACGCGAGCGGTAGAGCAGGCGCAGGCCGACGACGAGCCCGAGCACGACGAGGGTCGTGATCACCATGCCGATCGGGAAGCCCCCGAGGGTCTGCTGGTGGGTGACGGTACCGAGCGCCCCCGCCACCAGGCCCGCGACGGCGGCCACCACGACGGCCGTCGCCTTGCCCTGGCCGGAGAGCTCCGCGAAGGTCTCGGGCACCCGGGGCACGGGGTCGGCGTCGTGCCGGTAGGCCTCGATGGCGGGCGCTTCCTGACGGACGCCGTGCGGCATCACCCAGGTCAGGCGCTGCGGATCAGCGGGGTCCACCGGGTCCACGGAGACCTGCGACCGGTACTGCTCGACCGCGGCACGCACCTTCGCGCGGACCGGGACGACGTCGACGGTCAGGTCGACCTCGGCGGAGTCCGGGTCGACGATCATCGAGAAGGGGACCTCCTCGGCACGGGCCGCGTACCGCGCGGCGTGGTGCACGCGGACGTGGTCGGGGTGACCGTACCCGCCGTCGTCGGCGTAGCTCACGACCGCGTCGGCACCGGTCGACCGGATGGCGGCGCGCACGTCGTCGACGACCTCGCCGAGGTCGGCCCGGGTGAGCGAGTCCGCCGGGGCGTCGTCGGCACTCGTGGCACGGCCGTCGGGTCCCCACTGCATGCCCGAGTCCGTGTACCGACGCTCCGGCAGGTCGGTGGGTCGCGCTCCCGGGCCCCCGAGCCACAGGTGGGCAGGCCCCCCGAGCGCGGCCAGCGCCGCGGCGATCTCGGTGGCACGGTGCGCGGCCACCCGCGGGCCGTCCCCGGCGAGCGGCGCGAGGGCGTCCGTCAGCATCTCCCCGCGCTCCCCGCGCGTCGCGGTGAGCACGGTCACCTCGGCTCCGAGCTCGAGCAGGGTGGCGATGGTCCCGCCGGACGACAGGGTCTCGTCGTCGGGGTGGGCGTGCACGAACAGGACGCGTTCGGGACGCGTTGCGGGAGCCTTGGACATCGCCTCCCAGGGTACTTCGCTAGCGGGGCGTGACGATGTACGTCGCGGTGACGCCGTCCTTGGTCTCGGACAGCGTGAGCACCACGCGGTGCGCGTCGCTGCGGAACAGGCCGAAGGCGCTCGACGAGTCGGCGCGCTTCGCGGACTCGGTGTAGCCGGCCGCCGCGAGCTGCTCGGCCGCGGCCTGGAAGTCGCCGACCGAGGCCACGCGGACCTGGACGACCCAGCCGGATCCGTTCGGGCCGGCGCCGCCACCGAGCACGGTGCCGTCGACGAGGGGCACGTCTGCGGTCGGGAAGCCGTCCGGCACCTTGCCGTCCGAGGTCACGCCCGTACCGTCGAGCGCGGCGTCGAGCGCGCCGTCGATGCCGCCGGCGACCGAGGCCATGCCGTCCTGGATCGCCTTGCCGTCGATGCCCTGGACGGTCTCGCTGACGTTCGAGGCCACCGACGATCCGAGGTCGGTGGCCTGCCGGACCGCGTCGGCCGAGCAGCCGGTCAGGCCGGCGAGGGCGATGCCCGCCGTGACGGCGGCGATGAGGGTCCGGGTCGTGCGCATGCGCAGCACCCTAGGGGACCTGCCGGGAGGCGCGGCGTGCGTTCCCTGGGAAACCTCCCGCCCGCCTCCCCGCCCGTCAGGCGAGGTAGGCGCGGGCGGCCGCCGTCAGGGCATCGACGCCGACCGGGATCGCCGTCTCGGCCTGCGGAGCGTAGAACGGCGAGTGGTTGCTCGGGATCTCCTCGCCCCGCCGGAAGCGCTCCGGGTCGGTGATGCCGGTGAACCAGTACACGAGCGGGACACCCGCAGCGGTGGCGAGCTGGCCGACGTCCTCCGAGGCCATCGCGAGCCCGATCTCGAGGTCGCGGGCGTCCGGCACCGCGCCGCGGAGCGCCTCGAGCACCCGCTGCGCCGCATCCGCGTCGTTCACGGTGACCTCGGCCCCCGGGGCGCGCTCGATCGTCGGGGCCGACAGCCCGCCGGCGTCGCTCTCGGCGCGGACGATGCGCTCGATCGAGGCGATGATGCGCTCGCGGGTCTCCTCGTTGCGGGCCCGGGTCGAGATCTCGATGACCGCCTGGTCCGGGATGATGTTCGGCCGGGTGCCCGCGTGGAAGCTGCCGACCGTGACGACGCCGGCGTCGGAGGGCGAGACCTCGCGCGAGACGACGGTCTGCAGCCGAACGACGGCGCTGGCGGCGGTGACGATCGGGTCGAGCGAGGCCTGCGGCGCCGAGCCGTGGGCGCCACGGCCGTTGAACGTGACGGTCAGGCGGTCGCTCGACGCCATCACGGGACCGCTGCCGACCGCGACGATGCCGACCGGCGCCGGGGCCGAGTGCTGCCCGAGCACGACGTCCGGCTGCGGGAAGCGCTCGACCAGGCCGTCCTCGATCATCGCGCGGGCACCGGAGATCACCTCTTCCGCGGGCTGGAACACGGCGACCACGGTGCCGTGCCACGCGTCGCGGGTGTCGACGAGGCGCTCGAGGGTGCCGAGCAGCCACGTCACGTGGATGTCGTGCCCACAGGCGTGCATGGTCGGCACCTCGACGCCCTCGTCGTCGCGGCCGGTGTGCGTGCTCGCGTAGGGCAGGCCGGTGCGCTCCTGCACGGGCAGGCCGTCCATGTCGGCGCGGAGCCACACGGTCGGCCCCTCGCCGTTCGACAGGACGCCCACGACCCCCGTGCCGCCGACGCCCGTCGTGACCTCGATCCCGCCGATCTCGGCGAGCCGCTCGGCGATGACACCGGCGGTGCGGTGCTCCTGGAAGCCGAGCTCCGGGTGGGCGTGCAGGTCTTGGTACAGGGAGAGGAGGTCGAGGGTCACGCCCTCCACCGTAACCCCACACGCCGACGGCCCGGCCACCTCGTGCGGTGACCGGGCCGTCGGACGGAGGCAGTGCCTCCAGGCTGGGCCGCTTACGCGTCCTGGCGCTTCAGGCGTGCGTAGGCGCGCTGGCGGGCCTGCGCGTCGAGCTCGACCTTGCGGATGCGCACGTTGTCGGGGGTGACCTCGACGCACTCGTCCTCGCGCGCGAACTCCAGGCACTCCTCGAGGGAGAGCTGGCGCGACGGCGTCATCGACTCGAAGGAGTCGGCGTTCGCCGAACGCATGTTCGTGAGCTTCTTCTCCTTGGTGATGTTCACGTCCATGTCGTCGGCGCGCGAGTTCTCGCCGATGACCATGCCCTCGTAGACCTCCTCCGTCGGGTTGACGAAGAACGTCATGCGCTCCTGCAGGTTCGTGATGGCGAACGGCGTGACGACACCGGCGCGGTCGGAGACGATCGAACCGTTGATGCGGGTCTGGATCGGGCCGGCCCACTCGTCGTAGCCGTGCGAGATCGCGTTCGCGATGCCGGTGCCGCGGGTCTCGGTGAGGAACGACGTGCGGAAGCCGATCAGGCCGCGCGACGGCACGATGAACTCCATGCGGATCCAGCCGGTGCCGTGGTTCGTCATGTTCTCCATGCGACCCTTGCGCGCGGCCATGAGCTGCGTGATCGCGCCGAGGTGCTCCTCCGGCGTGTCGATCGTCATGTGCTCGTAGGGCTCGAGGAGCTTGCCGTTCTCGTCACGCTTCGTCACGACCTGGGGCTTGCCCACGGTGAGCTCGAAGCCCTCGCGGCGCATCTGCTCGACGAGGATCGCCAGCGCGAGCTCGCCGCGGCCCTGGACCTCCCAGGTGTCCGGGCGGCCGATGTCCTGCACCTTGAGCGAGACGTTGCCGATGAGCTCGCGGTCGAGGCGGTCCTTCACCATGCGGGCCGTCAGCTTGTGCCCCTTGACCTTGCCGACGAGCGGGCTGGTGTTGGTGCCGATGGTCATCGAGATCGCCGGGTCGTCGACCGTGATGGTCGGCAGCGGCCGGACGTCCTCGGGGTCGGACAGCGTCTCACCGATGGTGATGGTGTCGAAGCCAGCGACGGCGACGATGTCACCGGGACCCGCCGACTCGGCCGGGTAGCGGTCGAGCGCCTTCGTGATGAGCAGCTCGGTGATGCGGGCGTTCACGACCGTACCGTCGTGCTTGACCCACGCGACCGTCTGCCCCTTCTTCATCGTGCCGTGGAAGATGCGGAGCAGCGCGAGGCGGCCGAGGAACGGCGAGGCGTCGAGGTTGGTGACGTGCGCCTGCAGCGGGTGCTCGTCGTCGTACTTCGGCGCGGGGACGTGCTGCAGGATCGCCTCGAACAGCGGCTCGAGGTCGTCGTTGTCGGGCAGCGAGCCGTCCTCGGGCTTGTTGCGCGACGCGGCGCCGGCACGACCGGACGCGTAGACGACGGGCACGTCGAGGATCGCGTCGAGGTCGAGGTCGTCGACCTCGTCGGCCAGGTCGGAGGCCAGGCCGAGCAGCAGGTCCTGCGACTCGGAGACGACCTCGTCGATGCGGGAGTCCGGGCGGTCCGTCTTGTTGACGAGCAGGATCACCGGGAGCTTCGCGGCGAGCGCCTTGCGGAGCACGAAGCGGGTCTGGGGCAGCGGGCCCTCGGACGCGTCGACGAGCAGGACGACACCGTCGACCATGGAGAGACCGCGCTCGACCTCGCCACCGAAGTCGGCGTGGCCGGGGGTGTCGATCACGTTGATCGTGATGCGACCGCCCGGGTTGAACTCCTCGGCGTGCTTCCCGTTGTAGAGCACCGAGGTGTTCTTCGCGAGGATGGTGATGCCCTTCTCGCGCTCGAGGTCGTTCGAGTCCATCATCCGGTCTTCGCCCTCGAAGTGGGCGTCGAACGAGTTGGTCTGCGTGAGCATCGCGTCGACGAGGGTGGTCTTGCCGTGGTCGACGTGTGCCACGATGGCGACGTTGCGCAGGTCGGACCGGGTGGCGAGCGCCATACAGGACATCCTTCAAGTGTTCGGAGAAGATCGGGCGGCCGACGGCGGCTCTCGCGCCGTGGTGGCACTGCCCGTGGGTGGGCTGGAACGCCCGACACGCCAGTCTACCGGTAGTTCGCAACCCTGAGGAGTACAGCGCATGAGCCGACGGCGAACGTGGATCGAGATCACGATCGTCCTCATGCTGTCGCTGGGCGGCAGCGCGCTGTACTCGGTCCTGCAGATCATCGACGACCTGTCGCAGACGACCCCGCTCGGGCAGCAGTCGACAGCGCTGAACACGTCGACCACGACCGTGCAGTACGTCGACCTCGCGCGGCAGCTCGTCGGCATCGCGGTCGACCTCGCCCCGGTCGCGCTGGTCTGCTACCTGCTCTGGAGCGCGAGGCGCCCGCACCTGCACCGCCTCGGGATCGACCGGTTCCGGGTGCGGCCGGACCTCGGCGGCGCCGCGCTCATCGCGCTCGGCATCGGCATCCCCGGGCTCGCGTTGTACTTCACGGGCCGGGCGCTCGGCTTCACGGTGGACGTCGACCCCGCGGCGCTGAACACGTACTGGTGGACGATCCCCGTCCTGCTGCTCTCGGCCGTGCGGTCCGGGTTGCAGGAGGAGGTCATCGTCATCGGGTACCTGTACGAGCGGCTCGGCGGACTCGGGTGGGGGCGCTGGCAGGTCATCCTGTCCACCGCCGTGCTCCGCGGGAGCTACCACCTGTACCAGGGGTTCGGGGCGTTCGTCGGGAACGCGGTGATGGGGATCGTCTTCGGGTGGATCTACACGAGGTGGGGACGGTTGCTCCCCCTCGTGATCACGCACTGCCTGCTCGACGCCGTCGTGTTCGTGGGCTACCCGTTCGTGGCGCAGGCGTTCCCGCAGCTGTTCCGGTGAGCGGGTGCGTCGCCGAGGCGAGACGCCGGCGTGCCCGTCAGACGGACGCACCGGTGCGAGACGCCGCAGGATCCGGCGGCGTCCCGACGTGACGAGACCGTCTCATGGCAGGACCGGCCCGAGGTGACCGGGCGACGGACGGGAGGCGCGGCGCCGCCCGGCACCGCGCCTCCAGTCCGTCGACCGGTCACGCGACCAGCTGGGGCACCTTCTCCGGGTAGTGGCACGCCGCGCGGTGGTCGCGCTCCGCGCCGCGGCGCGGCGCCTTGTCGGGTACCTCGTCGCGGCAGCGCTGCTGCTCGGCCTCGGGCAGCATCGCGTACAGCGGGCAGCGCGAGCGGAACCGGCAGCCCGTCGGGCGCTCGGTCGGGCTGGGCGGGTCCCCCGGCAGCAGGATGGTCCTCCGCGACCGCTCGACCACCGGGTCGGGCACCGGCACGGCCGACATGAGCGCCGCCGTGTACGGGTGCATCGGGCGCTCGAAGACCTCGTCGACCGCGCCCTCCTCGACGGTGCGGCCCAGGTACATCACGCTCACCCGGTCGGCGACGTGTCGGATCACCGACAGGTCGTGCGACACGAACAGGTACGACAGTCCGAGGCGTGCCTTGAGGTCGGCGAGCAGGTTGAGCACCCCGGCCTGGATCGACACGTCGAGCGCGGACACCGGCTCGTCGAGCACGATGAGCTCCGGCTCGGTCGCGAGCGCCCGAGCGATCGAGATGCGCTGCCGCTGACCACCCGAGAACTCGTGCGGGTAGCGGTCGGCCTCGGCGGCACGGAGGCCCACGAGCCCGAGGAGCTCCGGCACCCGCTCGGCGATGCGGTCCGACGACGCCCCGATCGCCCGGAGCGGCTCGGCGACGACGTCGTAGACCGACATGCGCGGGTCGAGGCTCGCCGCCGGGTCCTGGAACACCATGGAGATGCGCTGCCGCAGCTGCTTCGACGCCGTGACCGGCTGTCCGAAGAGCTCGACCGTGCCGTGCTCGGGTCGCTCGAGGTCCATCAGCTGGTGCAGGGTCGTCGACTTGCCGGAGCCGGACTCCCCCACCAGCCCGAGGGTCTCGCCGGTGCGGATGTCGAGGTCGACCCCGTCCACCGCGTAGACCTCGCCGACCTTGCGCTTGAACACCGACCCCTTGACGAGCGGGAACGTCTTCGTCAGGCCCTCGACCTGCACGACGGCGGGACGCTGCTCGCGCGCGGCGGGCGTGGTGACCGCCGCGCCGCCGTCGGGGATCTCGGGCAGGCGGAAGATCGCGCCCGCGTCGGCGTGGGCCTCGGCGACCTCCTCGTACCGGTGGCAGGCGACGGCGTGCGGGACGGACGTGTCGACCGGCCCTTCTCCGGGGACGCCGGCCGCCACGTCGACCGCGGCGAGCGGCGGCTCCGACCCTCGGCACACGGCGGCGGCGAGCGGGCAGCGGTCGGCGAACGGGCAGGCGTCCGGCAGCCCGATGAGCGACGGCGGCGATCCGGGGATCGGCACGAGTGGTTCGCCGCTCGACTCGTCGAGCCGCGGCAGCGCACCGATGAGCCCGATCGTGTAGGGCATCCGCGGGCGGGCGAACAGCTCGTCCGCGCTCGCCGTCTCGACGATCCGGCCCGCGTACATGACGGCGATGCGGTCCGCGATGCCGGCGATCACCCCGAGGTCGTGGCTGACGAAGACCAGCGCCGCGCCCGTCTCGCGCTGGGCGGTGCGGAGCACGTCGATGATCTGCGCCTGGATCGTCACGTCGAGCGCCGTGGTCGGCTCGTCGGCGAGGATCACGTCCGGGTCGTTCGCCATCGCCATCGCGATCATCGCGCGCTGCCGCATGCCACCGGAGAACTCGTGCGGGAAGGCGTCGACGCGCTGCTCGGCCTGCGGGATGCCGACGAGCTCGAGGAGCTCGATCGCCCGGGCTCGTGCGTCCTGCTTCGACGCGCCCCGGTGCACACGGACGGTCTCGGCGATCTGCTCGCCGATCGTGTAGACGGGCGTGAACGCGGACAGCGGGTCCTGGAAGACCATCGCGACCTTGGCGCCGCGCAGCTTGCTCATCTGCTTGTCGCTGCGACCGAGGAGTTCCTGCCCCTCGAGCGTGATCGATCCCGTGACCTTCGTGGTCTCCGGCAGCAGCCCGAGGATCGCCATGCTCGTCACCGACTTGCCCGAACCGGACTCGCCGACGATGCCGAGGACCTCCCCGCGCCGGAGCTCGAGGTCGACGCCGCGGACGGCGTGCACGACGCCACGCGGGGTCGGGAAGCGGACGTCGAGGTCGCGGACGCGCAGGAGCGGCTCGGTCGTGGTGGTGGTCGTGGTCGTGGTGCTCATGCGCCGGCCCCTGCCTGCGTGGTGATGGTCGCGGCGTCGACCGCGGCCTGGTTCTGGTCGCGCTTCCGACCGGTGCGCTTCTGCTTCTTGCCCGTCGCCGAGGTCGGGTCGAGGGCGTCGCGCAGGCCGTCGCCGAGCAGGTTCGCCGCGATCGCGAAGACCACGAGCGCGCCGGCAGCGAAGAAGAACAGCCACGGGCTGGTGAGCGCCGCGTCCTGGTTCTGCGCGATGAGCGTGCCGAGCGAGACGTCCGGCGGCTGCACACCGAAGCCGAAGTAGCTGAGACTCGTCTCCGCGAGCACCGCCGCACCGACCTGGATCGTGCCGTCGATGATGAGGAACGACGCCACGTTGGGCAGGATGTGGCGGAGGATGATCCGGAACGGGCCGATCCCCATGTACCGCGCTGCCCGGACGAACTCGCGCTCCTTCACCGAGAGCGTCATCGAGCGGACCACACGCGCGGTCACCATCCAGCCGAAGGCCGCGATGAGCACCACGAGCACGAGCCAGCCGGAGTCCTGGATGCGCGGGCTGATGATCGCGATGATGAGGAACGACGGCAGCACGAGCAGCATGTCGACGAAGAACATCACGATCCGGTCGACCCAACCGCCGAAGTAGCCGGCGGCGGCGCCGGTCAGCGCCGCGAGCGCGGTCGAGAACAGGGCGACGAGCAGGCCGATCAGCAGGCTCTTCTGCATGGCGCGGGCGGTCTGCGCGAAGACGTCCTGGCCGATACCGTTCGTGCCGAACCAGTGCGCGCCGCTCGGCGGCTGCGAGAACGCGGTGTAGTCGATCTGCGAGTAGCCGTACGGGCTGACGAACGGACCGATGAAGGCGAACGCGAAGAGCAGCACGATCACCGCGAGGCCGACCCCGGCGCCGCGGTTCATGAAGACCCGGACGACGGTCTGCAGGAAGCGGTTGCGCTGCTTGCCGCCCGGCTTCGGGCTGCCCGGGAGCGGCGTGTCCGACCGGCCGATGGTCGTGCCGTCGACGGGTTCGATGCGGGTGTCGGTCATCTCAGCTCCTCCGCACGCGGGGGTCGAGGGCGGCGGTGAGGACGTCGGCGAGGAACCCGGCGATGAGCACCACCACCGAGGCGAAGAGCGTGTACGCGGTCACGGCGTTCACGTCGTTGTTCTGCACCGAGTCGATGAACCAGGCGCCGAGCCCGTTCCACCCGAAGATCTTCTCGGTGAAGGTCGCACCGGTGAGGATGCCGAGGAACCCGTAGGCGAACAGCGTGGTCATCGGGATGAGCGCGGTGCGGAGCCCGTGCTTGAAGGTCGCCTGCCGCTTCGTCAGCCCCTTCGCCCGCGCGGTCCGCAGGAAGTCCGACCCGAGGACGTCGAGCATCGTCGCGCGCTGGTAGCGGCTGTAGATCGCGATGAGCCCGAGCGCGATCGAGATCGTCGGCAGCAGCAGGTGCACGCCGCGGTCGAGGAACAGGTCCCACCAGCTCCCGGTCAGACCCGGTGTGGCCTCGCCGGTGAAGTTGATGAGCTGCGTCCCGGTGTCCTGGTTGAGCTTCGTCGCTCCGATCTTCAGGAACACCGCGGTCAGGAACACCGGGGTCGAGATGAGCACGATCGAGATCACCGCGCTCACCCGGTCCGAGATCCGGTACTGCCGGATGGCGTTCCAGACGCCGAGCAGCACCCCGAGCAGGATGCCGAGCAGGGAACCGACCACCAGCAGCCGCAGGCTCACCCCCAGGCGCGGCCAGAACGCGTCGTTGACGCTGCGGTCCTGGATCGTCCGGCCCAGGTCGCCCTGGACCGCGTCACCGAGCCAGTGCCCGTACCGCACGACGATCGGTGTCTTGTCGTTGACACCGATGTCGTCGAGCTTCTTGTCGATGGTGGCGGCCGGCGGTGCCGGGTTCCGCTCTGCGTAGACGGATCGGGGGCTGAACGTCGCCGAGGCCAGGAAGTACGTCAGCGATGTGGCGAGGAACACGAGCACGACGTAGTACACGAGTCGACGCGCCAGGAAGCGGGTCATGCGGAACACCATACGACCCGATTTGTTTCCGGGAGATCACATGTGGCCGCTCGGGGCGTAACGAATTGGTGTTTGCAACAGAACGGGTCGACTGCCCCTGCGCGGGGGTCGTATGGTGATCCACAACTTCACGAGGGGAAGACCATGAAGCACAGGAAAGTCCTGGCGTTGACGGCGGCACTCGCCGGCTTCGCTCTCGTCGCCACCGGCTGCTCGAACGGATCCGACGGTGGATCCGGCGGCGGTTCCGACGACTCGGGCAAGAAGACCCTGCCCACCTCGGCACAGATCAACGAGCAGCCGGTCTCCGACCTGCAGGACGGCGGCACCCTGCGCCTCCCGATCTCGCAGTGGATCACGCAGTGGAACTACAACCAGGTCGACGGTGCCCTGGTCGACGCGTCCACGATCGAACAGGCGACGATGCCGTTCATCTACGTGATCGACGACAAGGGTGCCCCGCAGCTCGACACCGACTACGTCTCCAAGGCGGAGGCGACGAGCGACGACCCGCTCACGATCGAGTACGAGATCAACCCGAAGGCGAAGTGGAACGACGGGTCCCCCATCACGTGGAAGGACTTCGAGAACGAGTGGAAGGCCCTGAACGGGACCAACCAGGACTACCTGGTCGGGTCGACCACCGGGTACGAGGACATCGCCTCGGTGTCGAAGGGCTCGTCCGACCAGGACGTGAAGGTCGTCTTCGACAAGCCGTTCTCGGACTGGAAGTCGCTCTTCAGCCCGCTCTACCCGGCGAGCCAGACCGGCACCCCGGAGCAGTTCAACGAGGCGTACAAGGGCAAGGTGCCGCTGTCGTCCGGCCCGTACAAGGTCTCGAAGCTCGACGAGACCGCCGGCACCGTGACGATCGTCCCGGACGAGAACTGGTGGGGTGACAAGCCGAAGCTCGACCAGGTGATCTTCCGGTCGCTCGACGGCAACGCGGACGTCGACGCCTACCTGAACAAGGAGATCGACTCCGTCCTGACGACGACGTCAGAGCGCTTCGACCGTGTGAAGAACGCGAAGGACTCGAAGGTGTACGCCTCGACCTCGGCGCAGTACACACACGTGGACTTCTCGTCGAAGGGCGTCCTCAAGGACAAGCAGCTCCGACTCGCGATCCAGCACGCGGTGAACCGCGAGGCGCTCGCGCAGGTCATCGGTGGGACCCTGCCCTACAAGCTCGGCACGCTCGACAACCACATCTTCCTGTCGACCGACGACGGCTACGAGTCGAACACCGACCCGAACGGCACCTTCGACGTCGAGAAGGCGAAGAAGATCCTGGACGACGACGGCTGGAAGACCGACGGTCAGTACCGCAAGAAGGGCGGCAAGACGCTCTCGCTCTCCGTCACGATCCCGTCGGGTGCGACCGCGTCGCAGAAGCTCTCCGAGGTCATGCAGCAGCAGCTCAAGGACGTCGGCATCGAGCTCAAGCTCAAGTCGGTCTCGGTCGACGACTTCTTCGAGCAGTACGTCACGCCGGGCAACTACGACATGACGATCTTCGTGTGGGGCGGCACCGGCTTCCACTCGGGCGGCGCGTCGATCTACACGACCGGCGACACCGGCCAGAACTACGGCCGCATCGGTGACCAGGCGATCGACAAGCTCATCGCGCAGGCGATCGCGGAGCCGGACACCAAGAAGGCGAACACGATCTGGAACAAGGTCGACAAGCAGGTCTGGGCGATCGGGCACTCCATGCCGATCACCGCGAAGCCGGCCCTCGTCGCGCAGAACCCGAAGCTCGCCAACTACGGCGCGTTCGCGGGTGCGCAGAACATCGACTGGACCAAGGTCGGGTTCACGAAGTAGCAGCACGACACCAGGACGGGCCCGGTCGCACGACGCGACCGGGCCCGTTCCCTGTCCTACTGTGTGCACATGAGCATCCCCGAGCCGGGCGACACCGCGCCCGACTTCTCCCTGCCCGGCCTGATCATCCGGAACGGGGAGCGCACGGACGACGAGTACACCCTGTCGGCGGTCATCGGTCGTCCCCTCGTCCTCGCCTTCTACCCCGGCGACGCGACGCCGGTGTGCACGGCCCAGCTCTGCAGCTACCAGGAGGAGCTCGACGACTTCACCGACCTCGGGGCCGTCGTCTGGGGCATCAGCCCGCAGGCCCTCGACTCGCACGAGGACTTCGCCCGGGGTGCCTCGCTCACGTTCCCGCTGCTGAGCGACACCGGCGGGGACGTCGCGCGGGCGTACGGCGTCCGCGCTCCGGGCATCGGCCTCCGCCGCTCGGTCTTCGTCATCGACGCCGACGGCATCGTCCGCTGGCGTCACGTCGGCCTGGTCGGCCTGCGGTTCCCGAAGGCCGAGACCATCCGCGAGCAGGTCGAACAGCTCGTGTGACCGCGCCGCAGGCATCCCGTTCCTGAAGATCGGGCATCGGGTGTTGACACCCGAACGGGGCGTGCCGACCATGGACGGACGAGGTCCGCAACGGACCCGCCTCCCCGGGGAACCGGGTCGTCCGGCGGTACGCGCAGGTGTGTCACACCCGCTCCCGGACGTCCCCGGGGAGGCGCTCTCGACCCCGCCCGCTCCCCTACGATGGCCTGGATGAGCACCGTCGTCGCGCCCCGGATGCGCCTGTTCGCCGTCGTCCTGTGGGTGGTCGCGATCGCGCTCGTGCCGCTCGCACTCCTGACCGGGGGCAACCCGTGGCTCGTCCCCGTCCCGAGCATCTTCACCGCCTTCCTCGCGTGGGCCGTGCTCTGGCGCCCGCGCTTCGAGCTCACCGACGACTCCCTCACGATCGTCGACGTCCGCCGAACGAGCACCTACCCCTGGCGCCGCGTGCAGGAGATCCGGACGAAGTACGGCATCGAGGTGGTCACGACCGAGGGCGTCCGCCGCACCTGGCTCGCGACGCGACCGACCGCCGCCCTCGGGCTCCGTCGGCCCGGCGACGGCACGACGACGGCGGCCGACGTGCCGGAGGTCGCGGACGTCCTCCGTGCGCACGTCCCGGCGCCGGTCGTGCACGACGGGCCGCCGCCGGCGACGGTCGAGGCAGCGACCATCAGCCACCGCGTGCACGGGTGGTCCGTCACGGCGATGATCGTGCTCGGCGTCGCCGCGTCGATGGCGGCGGCACAGCGCTAGAGCGGCGCCGCGACGGCCGGGAGGCGCGTGGCGGGAGCGCGCGGAGCCTCCCGACCGTCGCGCCGGCGACGGGGCGCGCGTGGCGGCACCGCGCCGAGCCTCCGGTCCGGCGCGTGGCGGGTCAGACCGCGAGCGCGACCACGGAGACCGCCAGCAGGACCGCCACCGCTCCCCCCGTGACGACGGCGAGACGGTCCCACCCGCGGCGGACGTCACCGTCGGGGGCCCCGGCCGCGCGGCGTGCGCGCCAGCGCTGGCGGATCGTCCGCAGTTCCACCGGCTCGTGCGCCGCGGACAGCTCCCCGCGGCTGAGCGGACGCGACCCGCGGATCGACGGTCCACCCCGGCAGGTCACCGAGCGCCCGTCCGCGGTCTGCACCACGATCTGCCACCGGAGCCGGACGTCGGTGACGGCCACCCACGGGACGCGGGTGGTGCGCAGGGGGTTCACGACGGTGAGCGCATCGTCGTCGAGCCGGACGGCCGGTCGGACGGTGAGCACCCAGAGCGCCCACACGATCGCGGTGACCGGACCAGCCGTTGCCCAGAAGACGTCCCAGCTGCCGCGCGCGCCCGCGTCGAACAGCAGGAAGACCCCCAGGACGACGACGAGGCCGGACGCCACCGCCCCTCCGCGACCTGCGCGGAGGACGACGGGACGTCCGGCCTCGGGGTGGTGCAGCGGGATCAGCGCCCGAACTCGAACCCGGCGCCCGGGATCGCCGCGAGCAGGTCCTTCGTGTACTGCTCCTTCGGGTTCGCGAAGACCTCGTCGGTCGTCGCCTTCTCGACGATCTGCCCCTTCCGCATGACGCAGACGTTGTCCGCGACGAGGCGGACGACGGCGAGGTCGTGGGTGATGAAGAGGTACGTCAGGTCCAGCTCGGTCTGCAGCTCGGTGAGCAGGTCGAGGATCTGGCCCTGGACGAGCACGTCGAGCGCGGAGACCGCCTCGTCGAGCACGATGACCTCGGGCTTGAGCGCCAGCGCGCGCGCGACCGCGATGCGCTGCCGCTGCCCACCGGACAACTCGTTCGGGTAGCGGTTCACCATCGACTTCGGCAGCGCGACCTGATCGAGCAGCTCGAGCACGCGGGCCCGGCGGCTGGCCTTGTCGCCCACCTTGTGCGTGGCGAGGGGCTCGGCGATCGTGTTCCCGACGTTGTACATCGGGTCCAGCGAGCCGTACGGGTCCTGGAACACCGGCTGCACGCGGCGGCGGAAGTCGAAGAGGTCCTTGCCCTTCAGCGCGCCGATGTCGATGCCGTCGAAGGTCACCGAACCGCCGGAGATCGACTCGAGCTGGAGCACGAGCTTCGCGACGGTCGACTTGCCCGAACCCGACTCGCCGACGAGCGCCGTGGTGGTGCCCTTCGGGATCGCGAACGACACGTCGTCGACGGCCTTGAGCTCGCGGGACTGCAGGTTCTTGCCCCGCAGCTTGTAGACCTTCTCGAGGTTCTTCACCACGATGAGGTCCTTCGCCGGACGGTGCTCGCGCTCCTGCGCCCGGGCGATGAGCTCGTCGTCCTCGCTGCCCGCGTCGGCGATGTCGACACGCTGGTGCTGCACCTTCGACTGGATGCGACGGCTCGCGAGCGAGGGCGCCGCGGCGACCAGGCGCTGCGTGTACGGGTGCTGCGGGTTCGCCAGGATCTCCTTCGAGGGACCCGACTCGACGACCTGGCCCTTGTACATCACGACGAGCTTCTCGGCCCGCTCGGCCGCGAGTCCGAGGTCGTGCGTGATGAACAGGACCGAGGTGCCGAAGTCGCGCGTCAGGGTCTCGAGGTGGTCGAGGATGACACGCTGCACGGTCACGTCGAGCGCGGAGGTCGGCTCGTCGGCGATGAGCAGCTGCGGACGGCTCGACAGGCCGATGCCGATGAGCACGCGCTGGCGCATGCCGCCGGAGAACTCGTGCGGGTACTGCTTGAGGCGGGTCGCGGCGTCACCGAGGCCGGCCTCCTGCAGCACCTCGACCGCGCGGGCGCGGATCGCGTGCTTGCCGGTCGCCATGCCGTTGGCCTTGATCGCCTCTTCCACCTGGAAGCCGATCGACCACAGCGGGTTGAGGTTCGACATCGGGTCCTGCGGGACGTAGCCGATCTCCTTCCCGCGGATACCGGCCATCTCCTTGTCGGACAGACCGACGAGCTCGCGCCCGTTGAACTTGATCGACCCGCCGGTGACCTCACCGGTGCCGGCGAGGAGCTTGATGATCGCCTGTGCGCTGGTCGACTTGCCCGAACCGGACTCGCCGACGATGGCGAGGCGCTCCCCCTGCTCGAGGGTGAAGTTGACACCGCGGACGGCCTGGACGACACCGCTCTGCGTGCGGAACCCGACCTGCAGGTCGGTGATCTCGAGCAGCGGAGCGCCGGCGCCGGCCGGACGGCTGGTGGTGGGATCGGTGAGCGTCTCGGTCATCGACGGGCCCTCGCCTTCGGGTCGAGCGCGTCGCGGACCACGTCGCCGAGGAGCAGGAACGCGAGCACGGTGATGGACAGGGCGGCCGACGGCCAGAAGATCGTCGAGGGGTTGGTGCGGATCGACGTCTGCGCGGTGCCGATGTCGAGGCCCCAGCTGAGCGCCGACGGCGGCAGCCCGATGCCGAGGAACGACAGGGTCGCCTCGGCGACGATGAACGTACCGAGGGACACGGTCGCGACGACGATGACCGGCGCGAGGGCGTTCGGGATGACGTGGCGCACGAGCGTGGTGAAGCGACCGACGCCGAGCGCGGCCGAGGCCATCACGTAGTCCGACTGCTTGGCGCTGAGGACGGCACCACGCATGATGCGGGCAATCTGCGGCCAGGCGAACGCGGCGAGGACGAGCGCGACGGTGATCGCGTTGCGGGCCGGGATCACGGACATGATCACGATGGCGCCGAGGATGGTCGGGATCGAGAAGAAGATGTCCGCGATGCGGGACACGATCGTGTCGAGCCAACCGCCGTAGAACCCGGCGAGGGCGCCGATGATGATGCCGACGATCGACACCAGGACCGTCGCCACGAGACCGACGATGACGGAGTTCCGCGCGCCCCAGATGACCCGTGCGTACACGTCGTAGCCCTGACGGTTGAAGCCCAGCGGGTGGCCGGACTCCGGGCCGCTGTTGCTGTTCGCGAGGTTCGCCGACGACGGGTTCACGTGGGTGAACAGGCCCGGGAAGACCGCGACGACGAGGACGAGGAGGATCAGGACGGACGAGACCCAGAACGTCGGGCGGACACGCATCGAGTCCCATGCGTCGGTCCACGTCGAACGGGTCTTCTCGTTCTCGTCGACCTGGTCCACCGCCTGGAGCGGGGTCTCCTCGATCGGCGCGACGAAGTGCGTCGCGGAACGGGGTTCGGCGTTACTTGGCATAGCGGATCCTCGGGTCCAGGACGGCGTAGAGCAGGTCGACCAGGAGGTTGGCGAGCATGAAGATGATGACCATCACGGCGACGAAGGACACGACAGTGGGGCCCTCGCCGAGCTTGACGGCACGGAAGACCGTTCCGCCGACGCCGTTGATGTTGAAGATGCCCTCGGTCACGACCGCACCGACCATCAGGTTGCCGATGTCGACACCCAGGTAGGTCACCACGGGGATGAGCGAGTTGCGGAAGATGTGCACCCCGACGACGCGGCGACGCGGGAGGCCCTTCGCCGTGGCGGTCCGGACGAAGTCCGCGTTCATGTTCTCGGCCACGCTGGCACGCGTGAGTCGCACGATGTAGGCGAACGACACCGTCGCGAGCACGATCGCCGGCAACACGAGCTCCGACCACGGTGCCTGACCCGACACGGTGACGCGGAACAACCCGAGCTGGATGCCGAACACGTACTGCAGCAGGAAGCCGACGACGAAGGTCGGTACCGAGATGAGCAGCAGCGAGACGACGAGCGCGGTGGCGTCGAACCACTTGCCCTTCTTCAGACCGGCGATGACACCGACCACGATGCCGGCCACGGCCTCGAAGACCAGCGCCAGGATCGCCAGGCGCGCGGTGATCGGGAAGGCCGAGGCGAGCTGCTGCGACACCGGGAGACCCGAGTACGTCACGCCGAGGTCGCCCCGGAAGACGCCGCCGATCCAGAGCAGGTACTGGACGATGAACGGCTTGTCCAGGTTGTACTGCTGCCGGAGGGTCTCGATCACCTGCGGCGACGGCTGGCGGTCGCCGAACAGCGCGGCGATCGGGTCGCCGGGCAGCGAGAAGACCATGAAGTAGATGAGGAACGTGGCCCCGAAGAAGACGGGGATGAGTTGCAGGAGGCGCTTGCCGAGGTACCAGAGCATCAGATCGCTCGGTCCTGCGCGGCGCGCATGTCGTTCAGGTTCATGTCGTGAGGGGTGGACGGTCCGAGGGTCGGCACGGGTGTCCGGTGCGGGCGGCGGCGCCCGCGGTTGTGGGGAGGGTGGTTCCGCCGTGGTACGGGGGCCCGGAGACCGTGTGGTCTCCGGACCCCCGTCCGGTGGCCGCGGAGCAGGATACCTGCTCGCGGTGTGTCTCCGCGGTGTTCGTCCGCAGTGGAGACGGTGTTACTTGGTGACCTCGATGTCGTAGTACAGCGGCACCGAGTCCCAGCCGAACTTGACGTTCTTGACGTTGTCGGCCGACCAGACACCGGTCACGTTCGCGTACCAGAGCGGGATCTCCGGCAGGTCCTGGAACAGGAGCTCCTGGGCCTGGTCGAAGTACTTGTTGCCCTCTTCGACGGTCGCAGCCGAACGGCCCTTGGCGAGCAGCTCGTTGTACTCCGGCGAGTCGTAGCGCGCGTAGTTGCTGGACGAGCCCTCACCCATGGTCGGGCCGAGGAAGTTGTACAGCGACGGGTAGTCGGCCTGCCAACCGGTGCGGCTACCGCCCGTGAGCTTGTCGTTCGTCTGGGCGTCGAGCGCCTCCTGGAACGTCGGGATCGCCTTGCCCTCGGCCTTGATGCCGAGCGTGTTCGCGATCGAGTTGGTGACCGCGGTCACCCATGCCTCGTGGCCGCCGTCAGCGTTGTAGGCGATGGTGAGCGTCTCGTCGTACTTCGACATGTCGTTCGCCTGGGCCCAGAGCTTCTTGGCCTCCGACGGGTTGTAGTCGAGGACGTCCGAACCCTTGAGGTCGTCCGACCAGCCCGCGATGACCGGCGAGGTGAAGTCCTTGGCCGGGGTGCGCGTGCCGTCGAAGATCTTGTCGGTGATCTCCTTGCGGTTGATCGCCATCGACAGGGCCTCGCGACGCAGCTTGCCCTCCTCGCCCTTCCAGTGGTCGAGGTAGTAGGGCAGGTAGAAGCCCTGGAAGATCGCGGCCGCCTGGTTGACGTTCGAGTCGGGGAAGTCCGACTTGTAGGTCTGGAAGGCGCTGTCCGGGATCGCGTCGAGGACGTCGAGGTTGCCGCCCTGCACGTCCGCGTAGGCGGTGTCCTGGGTGGTGTAGAACGTGATCGTCAGACCACCGTTCTTCGGCTTGCGCTTGCCGGCGTAGTCCTCGTTGGTGACGAGCTTGATCGACTGGTTGTGCGTCCACGCACCCTTGCCGTCGAGCTTGTACGGACCGTTGCCGATCGGGTTCTCACCGAAGGCCTTGGTGTCCTTGTAGAAGTCCGAGGGCAGCGGCATGAAGGCCGAGTAGCCGAGGGACAGCGGGAAGTCGGACTGCGCCGACTTCAGCGTGACGGTGAACTCGTCGTCGCCGACGACCTTGAGGCCGGTGAGCTCCGAGTCCTCATCGGCGCTGTAGCCCTCGATGTTCTCGAAGAAGTAGCTCGCGCCCTGCGCGTTCGACTTCTGGGCAGCCCAGTTCCACGCCTTCGTGAACGACTCGGCCGTGACCTTCTCGCCGTTGGTGAAGGTGTAGTTGGTGTTGAGCTTGATGTCGTAGGTCTTGGAGTCATCGGTGTCGATGCTCTTCGCGACCTCGTTCACCGGCTTGCCGTCGGCGTCGTACGAGACGAGGCCCTCGAAGATCGACGTGATGATCTTGCCGCCACCGGTCTCGGTGGAGTTCGACGGGATGAGCGGGTTCTGGGGCTCGGAGCCGTTCGTGGTGACGATTCCGGACGCGTTCGTCGAGCCCGAGTCACCGCCGTTGCCGCTGCCGTTGCTGGAGCAGCCGGTCAGGGCGATTGCTGTGGCCCCGAGCACGGCGAGGGCAGAGAGCCCAGCGCGCTTCTTGATCAAGGTTCCTCCTGGTGCATGGGACGAGCCAGGCACAGAGGTGCTGCCGGGCGCGTTTGTCCTTGCACTGTAGGCAGTGCTCGGACCCCCGGCCAAACCCTGCGGCCATCGGTTACAAACCGGAAACCAAGTTGCAGGATCATTGCGAGAGGATGCAAGATTCGGGCGCGCCTGGCGACCCGGAGCGGGATTGTTGCTTCTGCAACGAAGTTGTTGCACGAGCGCACAGCCATGGGCTAGTCGAGCACGCCTCGCGAGGCCGTGGAGCGCTCCGACGTCCCGCCGATCGGAGCGGACCGCTCGGACCCCTCGTGCACGTGTGCCCTGCGCGGGCTCCCGGACAGGGCACACGCTACGCGCTCAGCGGTCGGACCGCCGCCGTGTGACACGGCCGGCGGGTCGGATCAGGCGAACGCCTCGATCGGCGGGCAGGCGCAGACCAGGTTGCGGTCGCCGTACGCCTGGTCGATCCGGCGCACCGGCGGCCAGTACTTCCGCGCGCTGATGCCGGGCACCGGGTAGACCGCCTGCTCCCGCGTGTACGGGTGCGTCCACTCCCCCGAGATCGCGGAGGCCGCGGTGTGCGGCGCGTGCACGAGCGGGTTGTCGTCCGCCGGCCACTCGCCACGCTCGACGGCAGCGGCCTCGGCGCGGATCGCGAGCATGGCGTCGACGAAGCGGTCGAGCTCGGCGAGGTCCTCGCTCTCGGTCGGCTCGACCATGAGCGTGCCCGCGACGGGGAACGACATGGTCGGGGCGTGGAAGCCGTAGTCGACGAGGCGCTTCGCGACGTCGTCCACGGTGATGCCCGACGACTCGCGCAGGGGGCGCAGGTCCAGGATGCACTCGTGCGCGACCAGGCCCGATTCCCCCGTGTAGAGGACCGGGAACGCGTCGCGCAGTCGAGCGGCGACGTAGTTCGCGCCGAGCACGGCCGCTTCGGTCGCCCGCGTCAGTCCTTCGAGCCCCATCATCCGGACGTACGTCCACGTGATCGGCAGGATGCTCGGGCTGCCGTACGGGGCCGCGCTGACCGGACCGCCCGCGTGGGCGAGGCGGCCGTCCTGCTCGGGGCTCCCGCCGGCCGGGTCCGGACGGCGATCGGCCTGCTGGGCCATCGGGTGACCGGGCAGGAACGGTGCGAGGTGCGCCTTCGCCGCGACCGGCCCGACACCGGGCCCACCGCCGCCGTGCGGGATGCAGAACGTCTTGTGCAGGTTGAGGTGCGAGACGTCGCCGCCGAAGTCGCCGAAGCGGGCGTGCCCGAGCAGCGCGTTGAGGTTCGCGCCGTCGACGTACACCTGACCACCGGCGTCGTGCACGGCATCGCAGACCTCGCGGACGTCGTGCTCGTACACGCCGTGCGTGGACGGGTAGGTGATCATGAGCGCCGCGAGCTGGTCGCCGTGCTGGGCGGTCTTGGCACGGAGGTCCGCGAGGTCCACGTTGCCGTCCTCGTCGCAGGCCACGACGACGACCCGCATGCCGGCGAGCACCGCCGACGCGGCGTTCGTGCCGTGCGCGCTCGACGGGATGAGGCAGACGGTGCGGTCGAGGTCACCGCGTGAACGGTGGTACCCGCGGATCGCGAGCAGACCCGCGAGCTCGCCCTGGCTGCCCGCGTTCGGCTGCAGGGAGACGGTGTCGTACCCGGTGACCTCGGCCAGCCAGGTCTCGAGGTCGCCGATCATGTCGAGGTACCCCTCGACGTCCTCACGCGGGGCGAACGGGTGCACGTTCGCGAACTCCGGCCAGGTGACCGCCGCCATCTCGGTCGCCGCGTTCAGCTTCATCGTGCAGCTGCCGAGCGGGATCATGCCGCGGTCGAGCGCGTAGTCCTTGTCGGCCAGGTGCTTGAGGTACCGCATCATGCGGGTCTCGCTGCGGTGCGCACTGAACACCGGGTGCGTCAGGTACTCGCTGCTCCGCAGCAGGTCCGCCGGGAGGCCCGTGCCCGCGTCGCGCACGACGGCCTCGGCCGCCGGGACGGTCGCGTCGACGACGCCGAACACGTGAGCGAGCGCGCGCACGTCGTCCGGCGTCGTCGTCTCGTCCGCCGAGAGCTGGAACGTGTCGGCGTCGACGAGGTGGAGCAGGTAGCCGGCTCCGCGAGCTGCGTCGACCACGGCGGCGGCACGACCCGGCGCGCGGAGCGTCAGGGTGTCGAAGTACCCGTCGTGCACGACGTCGAACCCGGCGTCGCGAGCGACCCCGGCGAGCGCCGTCGTCGTCCGGGCAACCCGGTCGGCGATGAAGCGCAGGCCCTCGGGCCCGTGGTAGACGGCGTACATCGACGCCATCACGGCGAGGAGCACCTGGGCGGTGCAGATGTTGCTCGTCGCCTTCTCGCGGCGGATGTGCTGCTCGCGGGTCTGCAGGCTGAGGCGGTACGCCATCTGCCCGTCGGCGTCGAAGGACACCCCGACGAGGCGGCCGGGGAGCTGGCGCTCGAGCCCGGCCCGGACGGCGAGGTACCCGGCGTGCGGGCCGCCGAAGCCGAGCGGGACGCCGAAGCGCTGGCTGGTGCCCACCGCGACGTCCGCGCCGAGGTCGCCCGGGCTGGCGAGGAGCGTCATCGCGAGCAGGTCGGCCGCGACGACCGCGATGCCACCCCCGGCGTGCACGCGCTCGATGGTCGTCGACGGGTCCACCACGCGCCCGGAGGCACCGGGGTACTGCACGATCGCTCCGAAGGCGCCGTCCAGGTCGTCGTCGCTGGGCCCGGCCGCGGCGTCGAACTCGCGCAGGGCGATCCCGACCGCGTCGGCGCGGTGGTCGAGCAGGGCGCGGGTCTGCGGCAGGAGGTCGGCGTCCACGAGGAACGCATCGCCCTTCACCTTGGACGCGCGACGGGCGAGCAGCATGCCCTCGACCACCGCGGTGCCCTCGTCGAGCATCGACGCACCGGCGGTCGCCATGCCGGTCAGGTCGGAGACCATCGTCTGGAAGTTGATGAGCGCCTCGAGACGGCCCTGCGAGATCTCCGGCTGGTACGGCGTGTACGCCGTGTACCAGCTCGGGTTCTCGAGCACGTTCCGTTGCACCACTGCAGGCGTGTGCGTGCCGTGGTAGCCGAGGCCGATCATGGCGCGGCGGACGGTGTTGCGCCCGGCCTTCGTCCGGAGTTCGGCGAGCGCCTCGGTCTCGCCGACGGCTGCCGGGATCGTGGAGTGCGTCGTGGGTGCCGCGTGGATCGACTCCGGGATCGCCGCACGGACGAGGGCGTCGAGCGAGGGCTGGCCGACGGCGTCGAGCATGGTGCGCTGGTCGGCCGCGGTCGTGCCGATGTGCCGGTCGGCGAAGGTCGTCTGCAGGTTCTGGTCGGTGGTCGTCATGCGAGGGACGCCCGGTACGCGACGTGGTCCATCAGGTCCTCGGGGAACGACGTGCCGTCGACCTTGAGCTTCACGAGCCAGCCGGCGCCGAACGGGTCCTGGTTGACGGTGTCCGGGGCGTCGACCACGGCGTCGTTCACCGCGACGACCTCGCCCTCGATCGGGGCGAAGAGCTCGCCGACGCTCTTGGTCGACTCGATCTCGCCCATCTGCTCGCCGGCGGTCGTGGTGCTGCCGACGGCGGGGAGCTCGACGTAGACGACGTCGCCGAGCTGCTCAGCGGCGTGGTCGGTGATGCCGACGGTGACGGTGTCGCCCTCGACGAGGATCCACTCGTGGTCGGCGGTGTACTGGAGTGCGGTCTGGTCGGTCACGGAGATCAGCCTCTCGGGGTGCGGCGGTAGAAGGGGAACGGGGTGACGGTGCTGGGGATCGCCGTGCCGCGCACGTCGATGTGGAGGACCTGTCCCTCGGTGGCGAGGGCCGGGTCCACGAAGGCCATCGCGACGGGGTGCCCGAGCGTCGGCGACAGCGCCCCGGAGGTGACCGTGCCCACGACGGCGCCGTCGTGCACGACGTCGTACCCGGCCCGGGGAGCACGGCGGCCCTCGGTGACGAGTCCGACGAGCACGCGCGCGTCCGGGGCCGGTTCCACACCGGCGTCCCCGACGAAGGAACCGGAGGTCGCGACGACCCGGCCGAGACCGGCCTGGTCGGGCCGCACGTCGGTGGACAGCTCGTGGCCGTACAGCGGCATGCCCGCCTCGAGCCGTAGGGTGTCGCGCGCGGCGAGTCCAGCGGGGACGACGCCCCGGTCGGCCCCGGTCTCGAGCAGCGCGTCCCAGATCGACGCCGCGACGTCGGTGTCGCTGTAGATCTCGAAGCCGTCCTCGCCGGTGTACCCGGTGCGGGCGACGAGGACCTCGGCGCCGTCGAACAGCGCGTGCAGGACGCGGTAGTAGCGGAGCTCGTCGAGCGGGGTCTCCGGCTGCAGGCGGTCGGCCACGACCAGGGCGTCGAGCGTGCCTGCGGCGGCCGGACCCTGGATCGCCACGAGCGCCGTGGTGTCCGAGTCGTCGGTGACCTCGACGTCGTAGCCGTCCGAGCGCGCGGCGAGCGCGTCGACCGCGACCGAGCGGTTGGCCGCGTTCGCCACGACGAGGAAGACGTCCTCGCCCGTGCGGTACACGACGAGGTCGTCGAGGATGCCGCCGTCCTCGGCGAGCAGGAGCGAGTACTTCGCCCGGCCGACGGGCATCGCGCCGAACGACCCGGCGAGCGCGTGGTCGAGGAACGGCACGGCGTCGGGGCCGACGACGCCGACCTCGGCCATGTGCGACAGGTCGAAGACGCCCGCCGCACGGCGCACGGCGTGGTGCTCGGCGAGGTCCGACGAGTACCGCACGGGCATGCGGTACCCGGCGAAGTCGGTGAAGGTGGCGCCCGCAGCCTCGTGCGCGGACTCGAGTGGGGAGGAACGCATGACGGAGTTCTCCTGGCATCGGCAGGACCCGACGGCCGTCGTCGGGTGGGAACTCCCCCTCTGTCATGGGCCTGAGAGTTTCACCGCGGCCCGTGAGGTCCGGCGGCTTTCACCGTGGGCGAGACGTCGCGCTGACCCGGGCGGGGACGCGTGTCTGCTTTTCAGAGTGGCCTGTCCGCTGCGGTGTGGGACCTGAGAGATTGACGGGGAGGTTGCTCCTTCGGTGCCGTGCGCGTGCGCTCGGCTCTCCCGCGGCGGGTGTGCGGCCGGTCTTCAGTTGTGCAGGCCCGAGCATACCGACCCCGCGTTTCCGGCATGTGTCGCGGCAGCGCGTTCGACGTCTCGTAGAATGCGGGGATGGCAGGACAGCGATCGCGCCCCCGGGGGCAGCTCGAGCAGGCGGTCCTCGAGACCCTGCGGGCAGCGGCCGACGCCGGTCTCGACACGGGGTGCACCGCACGGCAGGTCCTCGACGCCTTCCCGGAGCCGCGTCCGGCGCTGACGACGGTCCTCACCGTGCTCGACCGCCTCGGCCGCAAGGGCCAGGTCGAGCGGCAGGAGCACGACGACGCTCCGCTGACGTTCCGCGCCGTGCACAGCCGCGAGCAGCAGACGGCGTCACTCATGTCGAGCGCGCTCGCCGCCGCGTCGGACCGCGAGGCCGCGCTGCTCCAGTTCACCGGCTCGCTCGCCTCGGACGACCTCGACGTCCTGCGCCGTGCCCTCGACGCCCGAGCCCGCTCCTGAGGGACTCCCCGCAGTGGTCGTCGCCGGAGTCGTCCTCATCGCCCTCGCCCTCGTCGTCGTGGTGGTCGCGCCGCGCGTCCTGACCCGGTCCGCGTGGACGATCGACCACCCGCGTACCGCACTGGTCTCCTGGTCGGTCGCGGTCCTGCTCGGCGTGGTCGGCTTCGTCGTGGGCACCACGCTCGTGGTCGTGGCCAACCGGCCGGTCACCGATCCCTTCCGGATCGGTGAGTCCCCCACGCACGGTCTGAACCTCGGCGTCGCGCTGCTCGCCGTCGTCGCCTTCGTCGTCGCCGTGCGGGTCCGTCCGGGTCCCGAGCACGAGGCGGTGCGCGAGGCGATGCGGTCCGGATCGGCACCGCACCGCCGCATCGACGGCACCACCGTCGCCCTGGTGGAGGCGGACCACGCGCTCGCCTGCGCCGTGCCCGGCCGCTCCGGCGGGGTGCTCGTGAGCACCGGGCTCGCCGACCTGCTCCGGACCGACGAACTGGAGGCCGTGGTCGCCCACGAGCGCGCCCACCTGACCCAGCGCCACGCGGTTGCCGTCGCGATCGCCGAGTCGATCGAGCGTGCGGTCCCGTGGGTGCCCGGCGCGCGCGCCATGGCGCGCTCGACGCGCGTCCTCGTCGAGTTCGCCGCGGACGACGCGGCGGCCCGACGCGTCGGTCGTGACGCCCTGCGCCGCGCCGTGCTCGTGGCGGACGGGACGAGCGCGCTCGGGGCGATCCGCGCCTCCCGGCTGAGCTGACCGGACCCCGCGCGCCTGTCGGAGGCGGGGATTAGGGTTGCAGGCACCGTGAAGCCACTGACCGAAGCAGACATCCGTTCGTCGTTCGTGAACGCCACCCCGGACGAGCTCGAGCAGCTCCCCATCCCGGGGCTGCACGAGATGCTGTGGGACGAGCGCGAGTTCCTGGGCTGGCGCGATCCGCAGGCCGCGCGCCGGGGCTACATCGTGTCGTGGATCGACGACCGCCCGGTGGGCATCGTCGTCCGGTCCGCCGGCGGCTCCCTCCGCCCCGGCATCGCGGCGATGTGCTCGTTCTGCCACTCGCCGCAGCCGGCGACGCAGGTCCGCCTGTTCTCCGCCGCCCGTGCCGGGGAGTCGGGCCGGAACGGCAACACGATCGGTTCGTACATCTGCGAGGACCTCGGCTGCTCGATGCTGATCCGGACGGCGCCGCCGCACCTCAACCCGCCGGCGACGATCGCCATGCGCGGCGAGGCACTGCTGCAGCGGGTGCGGAACTTCACCGAGGACGTCGCGAAGACCGCGTGAGCCGGTTCGACACCGCACGCTGGGCCGTGGTCGAGGAACAGGGCGACGGGCGCTGGCGGCTGAGCATCCGCGACGAGGCGGACGACGAGCTCGGAGCGCTCGGAATCGGGGTCGAGGGTCCGTGGGACCCGGACGTCGAACCGCACGTGGCGTTCGTGCTCGTGCAGCTCGGCCTGGCACTGCGCGGTGCCCGGCCGTGGCACGAGGACGAGCTCGGCGACCAGCGGGCACCGGTGCTGCCGCTCGGCTGAACGGCGAGGCGGTGCGCGTTCGACGAGTTCGAACCACGGATTCGACATCGAACCGGCCGCGCGTCCTGGTTCGATGTCGGATCCCTGGTTCGAGCCGGGGCGGCTCGGCGGTACGGCGCGGCTCAGGGCTCGGTGGCGGCGATGAAGTTCCGGAGGATCTCGCGGTCGTCGTCGGCCCTGACCGCCCAGACCAGTTCGCTGCGGTGCGGGTCGTCCCGCAGCGGCAGCAGCACCACGTCGTCGGGGGCGGCGAGCGTCGCACTCTCGGGCGCGACCGTGACACCGAGACCGGCTCCGACGAGGTGCAGCACGGTGGCCCACGTCGTCGCCTCCTGCACGACCTCCGGGCGGCGCCCCCCGGCGATCACGGGTGCGAGGTTCCGCTCCGTCGCGACGGCGCCCGCTGCCGCGGGGAAGAACACGAACGGGTCGTCGACGAGCTCCGGCCCCGCGATGGAGGCCCGCTCCGCCAGCCGGTGCCCGCGTGGGACGGCAGCGACGAACGGCTCCGAGCGGAACGGCAGGAACCGCACCGCCGGATCGGGATCGGGGTCTCGCAGCACCGCGAGGTCGAGCTCGCCGCGGACGATGCGCGCGAGCAGCGTCGACGAGTAGCCCTCGGCGAGTTCGACGCGGACGAGCGGGTACCGCTGGCGGAACGCCTGGACGCGCTCGATCGGACCGAGTGGCAGCGCGGACACCACGAAGCCGACGTCGAGCCGCCCGGCCTCCCCACGCCCGACCCGCACGACCTCGTCGAGGTCCCGCTGCGCCTGGTCGAGCAGCGAGCGAGCCCGTCCCTGCAGCACCCGCCCGGCCGCGGTCAGGGCGACGCTGCGCGAGGTCCGGACGAACAATTCCACCCCGAGGTCGCGCTCGGTCCGACGGATCTGCTGGGACAGCGCCGGCTGTGCGATGCGCAGTCGCCCGGCGGCTCGTCCGAAGTGCAGCTCGTCGGCCACGGCGAGGAACGCCCGGAGTTGCCGCAGGTCGACATTCATGCACACAGCCTATCGATCGGAACGAACGAGTATTGGACGTGATCGGATTGCCGTTCGAGGATGGGTCCATGCCCGAGACGACCCCCACCCTGACCATCGCTGAACTCGAGTCCGCCGCCGACGCCGCAGCGTTCCGCACCCTCAACGAGGCGTGGATCAAGCGGTACTTCACGCTCGAGGACGAGGACCGCGCGATCCTCGGGGACCCGACCGGCCGGATCGTCGAGCGCGGAGGCGCGGTGTTCGTCGCACGGCTCGACGACGAGGTCATCGGCTGCATCGGGATCATGCCGGTCGGCGAGCGCGTGTTCGAACTCGTCAAGATGGCGGTCTCACCAGCACACCAGGGTCACGGCACCGGCCGGAAGCTGATCGCCGCTGCGCTCGACCGTGCCCGGGCGCTCGGCGCGCAGCGCGTCGCACTCGAGAGCAACAGCAGGCTGGCGAGCGCCGTCCACCTGTACGAGGCGTTCGGCTTCCGGCACCTCGGACACGACGAGGTCGCCCCGAGCCCGTACGTCCGCGCCGACGTCCACATGGTGCTCGACCTCTGAACGCCGAGCGGAACCGACCAGCCGGTACCGTCGAGCAGTGCACATCCGACCGCGTCGCGACGACGACCTGCAGCACCTGGTCCGCGTGCTCCGGCGCACGCACGACGAGGACGGCTACCCGGCGCACTGGCCCGACGACCCGACGGTGTGGCTGACACCACCAGGGCACCTCGCAGCCTGGACCGCGTGGTCGTCGGGCAGCCTGGTCGGTCACGTCGGACTCGCCGTTCCCGACTCGGACGCGGCGCCGCTGGTCACCCGCCTCCTGGTCCACCCGGACCACCGCGGGCACGGCACCGCCGACGCCCTGCTGGCGACTGCCGAGGGCTCCGTGGAGTCACCGCTCCTCCGGCTCGACGTGACCGAGGAGAGCCCGGGCGCTTGGCGGCTCTACGAGCGTCGTGGGTGGCGGATGACCCACCGTTCTCCTGCGGACTGGGCGAAGCCGGACGGGTCGGTCCCGGTCCTGCGGTGGTACGAGAAGCGCCTGCGGTGACCCGGTACGCTCGCGGCATGGCGACGTACGAGGTGCAGGCCGTCCGTGAGCGCGGCGTGTGGCAGGTGTTCATCGAGGGGACCCCGATCACCGAGGTCCTGCGCTGGTCGTCCGTCGGCCCGGTCGCGCGGGAGTTCCTCGCCATGGACCGCGACGACGACCTGCGCATCCGCGTCGTCGGCCGCAACCAGTACATCGACGACTGAGCCGTCCCACCGACGTCCGCGGCGCTACCGGGCTGCCGCGACCAGCTGCTGCGCCCGCTGGTGGGAGACCTCCAGCAGCGGACCGATCTCCCGGACCGTGAGCCCCGCTTCGTGGAGTGCGAGCGCCGCCGCCGCCGTCTCCCGCGCTGCCTCCGACCGCGCACGGTCCGCAGTCTCACGGAGCGTCTTCGCCCGGTCGAGGTGTTCTCGAGCGGCCGAGGGCATGACGACCTCGACCGCGAGGTCGAAGGACTGCGGATCGCGGTCGTGCACCGCCGCCAGCCAGTCGCGGGCCATCGGCTCGATGTCGTTCTGCCGCTTCGCCTGGGTCATCGGTTGCCCGTCGATCGAAACGACCCAGTAGCGGTCGCCGCGTTCTGCTCGTACCTGGTGCGTGCTCATGGCGTCCACCGGTCCTTCCGCTCACAGTTCCGCAGGATGGCGCGGGCCGTCTGCTCCTCGATCTCCCGGTGCCGCGGCACGACGACCGTCGCCGGACCGAACCGGTAGACGTCGTGCCGGCCACCGTGCCGGTGGAGACGGAAGTCGACACCGGCTCCGGCGGCGAGTCGATCGAGTCGTCGGAGCAGCTCCGCACGCTTCACGGTACGTGCCCAGCGAGACGTAGGCAAGCTTGTCCAGTGACGTTGGACGGAAACGGGGTTGCTGACTGCACGGGCCGAGCCTGGCTCGGCCCGTTGCCGACGCACATGCTGGTCGGCGAGTTCGTGGAGAACTGCTGGCCCGCGTGATGTGTGCAGGAACAACGACGACCTGTCGGACGCCATGGACCTGCTCAGGGGACCCGCGCCTCCCGGCCGGACGCGCGGCGCGTGTCGCTCACGCAACGTGCCAGACCAGCCCCTCCTGCGCGCTCGACGGGTACGCCGCCGCGATGCGGTGGACCGCCTCGCGCAGGGTCTCCGGCGAGCACGCCAGGTTCAGCCGCGCGAACCCACGACCCTGCGCGCCGAACCCCAGCCCGGAGTTGAGCGCGACGTAGGCGTGCTCGCGGAGCGGCACCGCCGGGTCGTCCCCCAGGCCGATCCCCCGGAAGTCGAGCCACGCCAGGTACCCGGCCCGCGGCCGCGTGTAGACGACACCCGGCAGGTGCTCGGCGAGCAACGAACCGAGCAACCGCTCGTTCGCGACAATCCGGGCGACGACGTCGTCGAGCCAGTCCGTCGCCAGGCTGAAGGCCGCCAGGTTCGCGTGCAGGCCGAGGATGCTCGTGCGGCAGGCGACCTCCTCCCACAGGGTGTCGAGGAGCGCCGCGGTCCGGTCGTCCCCCGCCACCATCACGGAGCACTTGACCCCTGCGAGGTTCCAGCCCTTGCTCGCGCTCGTGACGCAGACACTACGGGCGCCGGCGGGTTCGGCGACCATCGCGAACGGGGTGAAGCGGACGCCCGGATGGGTCAGCGGTGCGTGGATCTCGTCGCTGATGACGAGCACGTCGTACCGAGCGGCGAGTTCGGCGAGCGCCTCGAGGTCGGCGCGGTCGTGCACGAGTCCCATCGGATTGTGCGGGTTGCAGAGCAGGAAGACGCGGACGCCGTCGGCGAAGGCGCGCTCGAGCCCGTCGAGGTCGAGCCGGTAGACGCCCCACTGCTCGGTGAGCGGGACCTCCTCGACCCGACATCGCGCCTCTTCCACGAGCTCGAAGAACGGCGGGTACACGGGCGGGGTGATCGCCACACGCCCGCCCTCGGGCAGCGCGAGCCGCAGCGACTCGACGATCCCCACGCTGACGTCGGTCGCGAGGTGCACGCGACCCGGGTCGACGGCCCAGCCCCAACGGTCGCGCGCGAACTGCGCGAAGGCCGGGGCGAGCGGCCCGGGGCCGTCCAGGTACCCGAGGTCCGACTGCTGCACCCGCTCGACCAGCGCCTGCCGGATCGCCGGGGCGACGTCGTGGTCCATCTCGGCGACGAACAGGGGCAGCACGTCGGGCGCGTAGCGCGTCCACTTGATGCTCGTGCGGACCCCGCGGAGCGTGCCGACCGGGTCCTGTTCGTCGTCAGCCATGCGTCCCAGCATGCATCGACCGGGAGGCCCGGTGCGAGTCCGGCCGTCATCCTGCGTCGCCGTCCGGTCGCGTTCCGCGCGGGTCCGGGGCGCACACGACGTCGGGTCGATGACCGCGACCCGACGTCGTCTGCTCCATCGTGCGGGCTCCGCGGATACGTTCGCTCCATGAGCACGAGCACCGCCGACAAGGCGACCACCCTCAAGCAGCTGCACGAAGCCCCCGAGATCCTGCGCGTCGTCAACGTGTGGGACGCGATCAGCGCGAAGGTCGTCAGTGACCTGCCGGAGACGAAGGCCATCGCGACGGCCGGGCACTCCATCGCCGCGAGCCACGGCTACGAGGACGGCGGCATGCCGCTCGACGTGGCCCTCGCGGGCGCCGCGACCGTCGCCGCCGCAACGGACCTGCCCGTCACGGCGGACCTCGACGACGGGTACGAGGACCCGGCGGAGACGATCCGACGCGCGATCGCCGCCGGGATCGTCGGCGCGAACGTCGAGGACCGGCTCCGTCCGTTCGACGAAGCAGTCGCCCGGGTGGCCGCGATCACCGCCGCGGCCGAGGCCGAGGGCGTCGCCTTCCAGCTCAACGCCCGGACCGACGCGATCGCCCGTGGCGGGGACCGGCCGATCGACGAGAGCATCGAGGACGCCATCGTCCGCGGCAAGGCCTTCCTCGACAACGGCGCGGCCCTCGTCTTCGTGCCCGGCGCGATCCAGCGCGACGTCGTCGAGCGGCTCGTCGACGGGCTCGGCCGGGGCAAGCTGTCGGTGATCGGGCTGCCGGGCGCCCTGCCCGCCGCCGAGTACCAGGAGCTCGGCGTCGCCCGCATCTCCTACGGACCGCTCACGCAGCGCGTCGCGCTGCGCGCCCTGCGTGACCTGGCGACCGACCTGTACGGCGACGGCGTCGTGCCGGAGGACACCCCCTCCCTCAACTGACGGACCACCGGACGGGCGCGCCCCGCTCAGCCGCGACGCGAAGCGTCTCGCGGGGCGCGCCGACCGAGCCTGCGAGGGAGGGGTGCGCGGTCGCACCGTGCCTCCCGTCCGTGTTCCTGGACGTCTCGCCGAAGGTGGCGTACAGTGTTCATTTGGTGCACTGCAGCGAACCCATCTGACTCGCGCACACCAGCCCGTCTCGTACCGACCCGCCGGGTCGCATTCCACCGAGACCACCGCTCGATCCGATCGGACGAGCTGCACGTCGAGACACGACGTGCGCGCCCGCAGTCGATGCGTCGCGCCGGACCACGAAGTCCGCCGACCACGACTCGACCGGGCGCCGAACGACCAGGAAGTACCGCACCACATGACCAGCAACGACCGCATCACCATCACCGGGACCGCACTCGCGGCGCCCGTCGTCTCCCCCGACCGCATCGCCGAGTTCCCGGTGCGCGACGACCGCTCGCAGCGCGAGTACCTCGTCCGCATACCTGCCGACGACCTCCGTCTGTTCGTCACCCGTGACGCCCGCGTGGACGTCGACGGCGAGGCGGGATGGACCGTCCCGGGCCGCTCCTGGCGGGGCGAGGCGAGCCGGACCATCCTGCTCGCTGGCTCCGTCCGCAAGGGCGAACTGGCCCTCGCCGCCTAGTCCCGCGCCCGGGCTCACACGACGGACGCCGCCGGCTCCTCGCCGGCGGCGTTCGTCGTCCTCGCGGTGACGGTCGGCTCCGTCGACTCGATCAGTCCCGCTCCGTGGCCGACGGTTCCTCGGCGCCACGGAAGCGCTCCCCGCCGTCCGCGTTCACGGGGAGGGACGGTCCTGCGCGGAGCGCCGCGTCCCGGAGCCGTCGGATGAACGCCGGGTCCTCGGGTTCGAGCTCGTCGTCCGGCGCGACGGTCACGCAGAGCTCGCTCGCGGGCCCGACCAGCAGGATCGACGTCGCCACCGATCCGTCGTCGCCCACACTCGGGACCGAGATCGTGTCGGTCCGCGCGTTCGCCCCGAGGACCGCCGCGTAGTCGGCGACCGCATCGGCGATCAGATCACCTGTGAGGATCAGACTTGCGTCGTAGTGGATGTACTTCACGTCCCCTCCTCATGTCTCCCCCGACGGTAGCTTCCCCGCTCCCGAAGGACACTCGGAGTGTGCGTTCCGCGGCCAGGGGTCGGGTCGGGTGGTGCCGGACCGAGCGGGCCGTGCTCCGGGGAACCGGTCGTCAGACCTGGGGCGGTTCCGTCCGCAGTCGCTTCGCCTCGGGTTCGTCGGAGTGCGACGAGGCCGCGTCCGCGAACCGGCCGCCGCCCACCGCCTCGGTGCGCCGGGCCAGCTCGTTGACGAGGTCCTCGTCCTCGGGCTCCAGCTCGTCGTCGGGCGCCACCTCGACCATGATCTGCGATGCGGGGCCGAGCAGCACCTCCGCCGTCGTGCCGTAGCCCTCGGCGTCCGCGGTCGGGATCTCGACGATGTCCGTCGTCCCGTTCTCGCCGAGCGCAGCGGCGTAGGCGAGCACCGCCTCGGCGATCGCGTCGCCGGTCATCACCCGGTTCTCTCCGTAGACCACGTACTTCATCCACCCAGCCAACGCGGCCGGATGGGCGCCCACTCAGGTTGGGCCTCCGACGGGGGACGTCGCGGTCCCGCAGAACGAGCGTTCCCAGTTCTGGGGGTGGCCGACGACCGCCACACCCGCTGGACTGGAGACATGCCATCGTTCCAGGTCGTCGACACGTCTGCGCTGCTCCGGGTCGAGGTCGTCGACGCCATGATCCGGGTGCTCCGGGCGAACGCCCTGCACGAGGTGTCGTACGAGCACGTCGCCACGGAGTCCGGCCGCCCCGTCGAGGTCGTCACCGACCTCTTCCCGACGTGGGACGGCCTCCTGCTCGCGACGATCGACCAGTGGAACGACCAGCGCACCACGCCCCTGCTCCCCATCGCCGAGCGCAGCGGGACGATCGTCTTCCTCCGTGCCATCGTCTCCGCGAACGTGGCCGACCCGGCACTCATGCGCTTCCTGACGTCGACGCTCAACATCGCCGCGACGCCGCACCACCCACTCGCGCCGATGCTGCACTCGCGGTGGCGGAAGTTCCACGGGTTCGTGCTCGCCGCGCTGCAGCGCGACATCGAGGTCGGTCGTGAGCCGCACACGATGGAGCCGGCGCGCGGCGCGGAGCAGCTGCTCGCCACCTACGAGGGGCTGCAGCTGCAGTCGATGGTGCGGCCGGAGATGGACCTGCTCGAGTCCTTCGACCGCGCGGTCACCCGGCTGCGCGAGGGCTGGTCGCGCGAGTACGTACCGCCGGTGTGGGACCTCGAGACGGTCTGACCGGAAGACATCCGACAGACGCGCCGGGAACGGCGTCCGACGGAGGTCGGGCGCCGCTCCGGGACTGCTAGTTGTTGAATCGGAACGTCCTGTCGAAGTGAAGCTGCGTGTATGTGACGCCAGACCCGCAGAATTACAGGCAAGCAGACGTTGTGGAGATCCGCACTGATCGATGCGTAGTCGTCCCTACGACGGACTAGCGACGGACTCCGATGCCCTGATCCGCTACGGCAGACAGCAGGGATGGAGGACCTAGGCCCGAGCGATGCCATGTTGGCCGGGCCCGCGCCGGTGTGGCGTCCGCTTGGGCCTGCGGACCCAGCTCGCGCAAGGACGGGTGCCTGGTTCGCTACGCCATTTTCTCAGCAGCTACGCGCGATCACCGGACGACTACAGGTGCCGGGTGATTGAGCCGACATACACGGTTCCGGCCTCAACGGCGAAGTAGATCCGCCCAGTGTGGGGGTGGAGCTTCGTATGCCATTCACACTGGCGAACAGTCTTCCCGAATGTAAACTTCCGGGCCGACATCGCCTTGCCGTTCTTATGGGTTTTGGCATTTTCTGGAGATGCGTTAACCCCGAAAGAGCCAAGCAGGGCGATTCGCGTAACGTTCGCGCTGGCCTCTTTCCAGACGCGGACGGCCTCGTCATGCAGGACCTCAAGATGTTCGACGAGCAGACCGACATTATCTCGCTCGGCTCCGTCGAGTGACTTGATCGAACTCCACGCCTCGTTGGAGAACACGATGGCGGGAAAGAGGTCCTTTGCAGCGCCTCGTAGGTCGTCGTAAGTGTCCAGACCGGCAACCCGGTACGAACTCCGGACAGCGGCTAAGTCGGACGCTCCATTCTCATAGGCAACGTGGAGGATCACTCCAAGCGTCGAAACCGGCTGCGTGCAGTCCACCGGCCAGCACGACGCATCACTGCCGAGAAAGACAACCCCTCCTGGTTGAAGGTTCCCCACGTCGAGCGCGAGAACGTCCACGTTCTGGGCTGCACCCAAGAACGGTGTGTAATCGAGGACATGGTCAGGCGCAGCAGAGCGAGCGGGCAACACGCGTGGAACGTAGCGGCCGTATGCCCGCCAAAAGTCATGTTGAGGAAAGCCTTCAACCTCCGGCGGATTTGCCGCCATCTTTGCGAATTCCTCGTACGTGGCGCTCCCCAGTTTGAATCTGCCATCCTCCACCCAATTTAGGAAACGACCCCAAAATTCCAGCGATTCCGAAGCCTCTGGCGAAGGGAGGAGAATTTCGGGGTCGTAAAGGTATGCCAGGCTCACTCGGCAGCCCCCGAACGGATACGCCTCAAGTTCGCTTGCACGATGGCGGTCGCGTCCTCCTCAATGTCAGAAAGAAATCCTGTCGGCCACTCCGACAGGTCGCCGTACTCGCTGATGATTAGGTCTCGACTATATGCGCCGCCCTCCGCGGGCTCCACGAATGCCACCGTGACTCGCGAGGTATCAATGAGCCCTTCTGCCACTCGTCGGCGTAGGCGGGTAACAAGAGCCTCACTATGTGTCTCAACAATGATGTTGAGATCGGGACGAGCCGTCAGCAGGAAGTCCGCTAGCCTCGATTGCACGGCCGGGTGGAGATGCAATTCCGGCTGTTCGACAATGAAGATAGACCGCTCGGGAGAGGCGAGTACCGCCACCACAAGGGGTAACGCCTGGCTCACGCCCACACCAACATCGGTGAGATCCCGCTCTTCACCTGCTAGGCGTACCTTCATGCCGATCCCCAGTTTGCCTTGATTCTCGACACTCACATTTTCGCCGATGTCCAGGTATGCGAGCCAGGTATCTACCCCCTGCGCGAGAGTACCCACCGTCGATTCGCCGTTGGGCAAGCGATATCGTCGAACATCATCTCCAGCCCGAGAGAGAAGGACTGCGCTGAATTCACCTCGAGTGCCAACCGGAAGACCCCTAGCAAGCTCATTCCACTGATTCCAAACAACCCTCGGCTCGTCACGTAGCGGGCCAAGGTATTGCACGCGGTTCGCGATCGATTCCATTGCCTCTACTAGCAAGCGCAGCGCTTGCAGCGTGTCCTCGAGAGTGTTCTTCATCTTCGACTCAAGAACGCCCGCCCCGTCCATCCGTCGGAACATCGTGGAACGTGGCCCGATAGGAACATGCACGTACGTTCTTCTGGAACGGATTTCTGCAGCTAGCGCGATTGCAGAAGCCTTGTCCTCGTCACCAAGAGCGCGCCACGCTTGCTCAAATCTGTACGGGTTTCCGTTCCTTGCCACAAGAAGACTCGTGAGTGCTTCGGCAAGCACGGACGGCGCTTCCTCCATGCCGAGCTCAATCAGGCGCACAAATTCCTGGATAATTGCCCCGATGCTGAAGTCAGACGGAAAAGATCGATCGGCGCGGGCACCGGTGGGGTTCATGACCGATTCGTCGAGCACAGTCTTGATTGCTTTGGTATATTGCTTAACGATCTCGGCGGGATCGACTACCTGAACCAGACCAACCGGCGTCAGCCCGCTCATTCCCAGGTATGTCCGCAACAGTCGCGGCTCGGACGGGAGCGCTGATTTGAGATGGAGCAGGTCAGTCGTACCCCAATCCGCGAGTGCTTCAGCTACGACATCCATGTCGTTCGAGCGCGAGTAATTCCTGTTCAGTCTCATGTGTGCCTCGGACACGCCGAAGCCAAGACGCGCTATCTCAATCTGAGATACGGTAAGAACGGCGTCATCTTTGCTGGCGACGAGATCCAAAACAATTCGCAAACCCTCTGGGAGTCCGCCTCCCTTCGATCCAGTCAATTCGACGCGAACCGACTGGTCTGGGGATTGACTTCTAATCAAGTCCGACGCTGCTCCGAGGCGCACGAGCGGGCCGTTAAGCACGACCGGACCGTCGTGGTAGCGACTTTGCGCGGTCATTAGGAGCGACTGGATCGCAGAGGACTTTCCACTGCTATTCACGCCAGTGAGGATCGTCAGAACTCCTGGAGACAGATTGAGTTCGGCGTGACCGAGACCCTTGAAGTCGCGAATACCCCAGCGCATTATTCCCCTGTTTGCATGTGAGTGCCGGATCGAGCGCCACGAACTCGCAGTCCGCGCTCGGAACGACGATATCTCATCGTTACGGATTCCGGGGGTCATCGCGTGCTCTCCCCTTCTGGTGCCACAGCCCAACCCGGCCACCGGGCAACCGTCGCCTCAAGGTCTCCCAGACCCGCGCGCACCGCGGGATGCAGCACGGTCCGATCGCTGTCGAGCGGTCGTGGGGAGGGGTGGATAGCCCCCCTGCGTGGTGAACGTCGTTCCAAGCGCGCCCGGTCTGCGACCTCTGTTCGGGCTTCGAGGCACCATTCAAGGTCGGGTGCCCAGCTGGGTCTTCGAGCCCCGCTCCCCTAGAGGCAGCGCTTTTGCGGCAAACCGGTCCTGCCCACCTCGGCGGTGGCATCTGGCGTTGCTCCGTCAGAGACCGACGGACCGCGTCGTGCCCTCTGGTAGTCGAAATCGGGCATCGCAGCTTGGCCGAAATGCTTCGCAACGAATTGCTCGTGTTGATGAACACCTGCAGGCTTGATCCTGGAAGGGAGTGGGAGCAGCAGAGCACGGAACGAACCCGCGGGTGCCGAGAGATCCGGGTGACCAGAGCCGGACCGTACCGGAGCGAGCCCGTCCGTCGGGGCGCTTATCTGTTGTCTGGCAGGCTGGTCGTCGTGACCGACTTCTCGCTCCTCCCGACATCGAGCGGGCGGGCTGGCCGACGGTTCGAAGCCGTTGGAGAGCGTGAGCTGTACCCGGCCGCGGTCGCCGCTATCGCGACGCTGCCGGGTGCGGCGTCCGGCCTGACCGTAGTGCCGGAGATGACCGGCCCCCTGGGCATACCCGACTTTGTCGCCCTCGTTGGCGGCCAGCGGAATTTAGACGCACGTGCCCGCTTGCGAGTGCCGCCGATCCTCAGTGAACTCGATGCTCAGATCATCGCTGTGCTCCACCCACAAGCTCCCCGCACCGTCGAGTACCTGCAGGCGCAGATTCAAATGCGGCAGGACTTGTTGAAATCCCGCCTTTCCAGCCTTCGCCGTTCGGGCGCCGTAGCCGAGACCTCCACTGGGGCGTGGGTTCGCGACCCGGGCTTCACGCCGGGCGGCTCTCTTTATGCCGTCGAGGCCAAAGTTCGCGACTTCCCGCGAGCACTGAAACAGGCACGCAGGTATCGAACCTGGGCAATGAACTACGTACTCGTACTCGGCCCTCTCGGCCCAAGGGCCGCAAAGCAGGCAACGGAGGAAGTCATTGCCGACGGAGGCGGTCTAGTGATCGACGGCAAATGGGTCCGAAAGCCAATAGTGCGTCGACAAACAACTCTTCAGCGCATCCAGGCCTTCGAGTATCTCCACGCCGCCCTTACCACCCCTCCTGCGCTTGGAACTGCTTGAGCCCGGCCAACAGTTCCGACACCCACTCTTTGCCGCCGACAGCGGCTCCTGTGATCCTGACAACGTGATCCCACTCACTCAGGGCGTTCTCGTAGTTCTGGATCAAAGTGGCGACACGCTCAGGAGTTGTCAGCGGCGCCAGGTCATTCTGAATGTCTCGCAGCACGCGAGCATGGTGCGAGAAGGCGTTTTCGGGCCCCTTCGCAACCGAACCGATGGTGAGCCGATTAGCACGGGACACATCTTGAGCTCTGAGCGTCGCATAATCTCCACCCTGCAGGTTCCCGTAAAGAAGCTTGAGAGTGGGGCGCTGATACCAAGATCCGCCGCCGGAATCAGGATCGGCCCGCTCAGCGTAATCAGGGTAGGCCAGCACTCGCTGTCTCACATCCCATCCGCTACCGATGGACCGAGCATTAACGGCGAGCGCCGGAATGCCCGCGAGGTCGCCGTGACCGATAACGACTTCAGCATTCATCGACAAAGCATAGGTCGTTCGCAAAAGCCCGCTGACCTCTGAGGCCTCCACCAATGGCGGTACCACGCTCTGCGGCCGCGCTACCGACAAAATCCATCCCGCAGGTGCGAATTGGTCAAGAGCGCCGATGAGAGCATCAAGCTCGCTCCCCCCACTCCAGAAGTGGGAGTCGCCCACCATGGGGAGCCAGAACGGAGCACCCGCGGCTTCCTCTCGGGCTACCCTCGCAAGGTCGATCACCTGATCCACGGTCGGACCCTGGACGCCGTGCATAAGAATGGTCGGGGCGAGCAACGGTAGTTTGTATTGACGTTGGATTGCGAAGACCTTGCGGATGTGGCTGCGACATAGGTCCAAAGTGGAAAGATCGCCACGTGCGCCATCCCAAAGGTCCCATAGACCGTAATACCGGAAGTCCCCCACTCCAGGCATCTGCAAGGCGTGTGTAGTCGGGTCAAACCAAACCTCCCCGCCCGCCTTCTTGATCCGGCTCACTACGGCATCGAAGCTGATCTTATAGCCCGTATTCGCAATAGGCGAGCTGAACGGAGACAACACAGCTCCGCGTGCATAGCCCCCCTTGACTGCGTTCTCCGTCCACTTAGGAAGGTTGTTCCTGACAGAGTCCTGGATAAGAATCATGCCAGCTCCTCCAGCGCGACTGAGAGTGCAGCGCCGTTCCGATAGCGGCGCACGGGGTGAGGATGAAGCGCCCTCTCGATGATCGTGCCTAGTTCGGCAGAAAGATCGGGCCTAGCATCCGAAAGAGGCCGATGCTGGACCCTCACTAGTCGTGACACGTAATCGGCATCGTCGCCGCGCCAAGGAACAGGAACATCCCCGGTCGCCGCTGCGTACATAAGTGCGCCTATGGCAAACACGTCTGAGGCGGGTGTTGGTGAGGTGTACGCGTGTAGGTGCTCAGGAGTCATGAAACCGGGAGTTCCGGGCTGACCTCCGACTGTGATCCCGCTCTTGAGCGCATGCTTAGCAAATCCTGGGTCGAGAACGACGTATTCACCAGAATCTAAGCGCCGCACATTCCCCGCACTGAGATCCCGATGAACTACCCCTTGCTCATGTAGAGCCTGCAAGCCATTTGCGACGTCGAGACCGAGTCGGACGATTTCCGCTTCTTCCCACGGCTGTCCAAAAAGGGGGCCAACGTCAGTCCCGGACAGGAACTGTTCCAGCCAAGCTGCGCCATCTACGGGGTCTCCGATCGTGCGGAGAGGTGACTCGACTCGCACAACGTTTGGGTGAGCAGTAGCGGCCAGGAGATCGACCTCGCGCCGTGCGCGTTCGAGGGCCAATGGCTCGGTGGAGATCAGGTGCACCAATTTGAGAACGCACTCCCGCCCTTCCTTTCGGACCAGGAACACTGCCTTCTGACCTCCAACCGTCAACGGACGCACCACCTCCACTTCGAGCAGGTTCAGCGCCTCGGCAAGTCGATCTTCAGGACTTCTCATGTTCGACAGCCTATGGAATCGCGCGATCGCGCGAGGGTCTTTCCCTTCAATGGCACCCAAAGAGGGGATACGCCTGCTCCCCCAGACCCGCGCGCACCGCGGGATGCAGCACGTACCGATCGTCCGACCGACCGGCGGGGGGAGGGGTGGTGCCCCCCCCTCGATGTCCGACCTATCACGAACTTGCACCGCTCTGGCGGTACGCGACTTCGAGGAGCTGTCGCTCGACCGCGTCAGGAGCTTCGTCGACAAGTCCCCGACCGCGTTCTCGCCGCCACCAGCGGAGCATTGACTCGCGACGATCGCCTCCCCTGAGCGGCACCTCGGCATCATCAACAACTCCTACGATCTCGGACGCAATGCGAGGTTCGCCCTGATGGACCGAGGGTTCAGGCCACACTGGTTTCGGCGGCGCCATTCAGGGGAGCCTCCTTCGCCAAGTGCTCCTCGTCGCGCAGCTCTTCGACAACGGGGCGAGCGTCGCTCTGTTCATCGTTCGAGGCGGGTGCCTGCTGCTCTGTCAGGCCATTCTTGGCGCCCTACTGCTGGCCTTCACCTTCGGTCAGCGGCTTATCTGGCCGTTCGTTCTCACCGGGCTACTGAAGGCGGTAGAGGTAGGGATGCGTCTTGACCGAGCGGTGCGCGCCCGAGCCATCGATGCGCGACCACTGGCACACACACGACGATCAGCATCAGCACGAGCGCGACGTCGCGGGCCCTTCGGGGAGCTGGTGGAAGCCCCAACGCGCCCACATCCGGATGACTCATACACACGAGCACCATCCGGACGCCCCCATCGTCGGATGCGTGGAGAAGCTAAGGCGTGGCTCGAACAGGGAGAGGAGCCCGGGCAGTGGATGCCCGGGCTCCTCTTACGCGGCTCGGAGTCGCATGCGCCCGTGCGCGTCGTCCTGTCGAGCGCACAGCCGGTTGGGTGTTTCAGGGTCGATCCCGTCGCTACAGACCAAGCACGGGACAGGAACCCCGACGGTCTCCCAACGGAGAGCCGAAGAGGAGCCTTCCGTCGCTACCTCGTTAACCCGGTAGTTCCTGTCCTCACCTTGCCTGTCCTTTCCTTGCCTGTCCTTTCCTTGCCTGTCCTTTCCTAGTGCGTCATCGGTCACGTCTGCGGTCACAGCCTGCGGTGACGCAGCCGACCTGCGGGCACGGTACTCGCGGCTGTTCTTTGCGCTGCGTCCGCGTTGCTGCGCGAGGGCCGCGGCCGTGGACTGTGTTTCCGCCCACCGCTGAACCCTGTAGCCGTCGACCTCGTCACACCAGAGGCCCGAAGCGAGAAGCTCGCCGACCGCGCCAGGATCGGGCCCTCCGGGGTGCAAGAACCGGAGCTGCGTCCGCGCGATGAAGCCGTCACTCTGCTGCTCATTCGCGAGCATCAGCGAGTAGCTGAACATCCGCCAGGCGTAGTCGGAGAGAGCATCGATGCGAGGGTCGTGCAGCCATCTCGACGGGAGGCGGGCGTCGACCACCGCTAGTGCCCTCCCGAACGCCTGGGCAAGTCGCGGTCCACCCTGTGCGCGGCCTCCAGCAAGCGCACCGCCAGGCGGCGAGCGCCGTCCGCGGTCATGCTCCGGGAGTACATCATCGACATCCGCCGCTCACGACCGTCAGGCGACCGTCCCGTCACCTCGATGGTCGCGGGCGCTTCCTCACCGTCTTTGTGGATATTGTTGATCATGTCCGGTTCGTTCCCTTCGTGCTGGTCGATGCCCCCCATGGAGTTGCAGCTCGATGCGGGGGCCTTGTCGTTGCTGGTCGCGCCCGAGGAAGCGTCGATCAAGCCGCTTCCTCGGCGTCGAACTGCGCCTCGATGTATGCGACCACTTCCGTCTCCCGGAACATGATGCGACCGGCGATCTTCGCGGATGGCGGGGCGGTGCCCTGCCCTCGCATGTAGCGGAGCTGGGCCGGTGACCGGCGGAGCATCGCCGCCACTTCGTCGACCGTGAGCAGCTTGATCATGAAGTCCTCCTTGTGTGAGCTAGTCGGGATCGACCAGCTCAGCGAGTGAACCACACGAGCTAGTCGAAATCAACTCGCTCAGCGTGTACAGTGAGGCGCATGTCAGCTGAGGTTGTGGACGATGCGCAGGTCGGTAGGAACATCACGAGGTTCCGCGGAACGCGCTCGCAGAAGGACCTCGCGGACGCGATGCGAAGCGCGGGGCACAAGTGGTCCCAGGCGACCGTGTGGGCCGTAGAGAAGGGCGACCGACCGCTCCGGTTGCTCGAAGCGAAGGACGTCATGCGCATCCTGGGAATGCACACGTGGGACCTCATGCAGCCAGACGAAGGCGCAATCGTCAAGATCGCGATACACGAGCTGAACGTCGCCACGGGCGAGCTGCGCGATGCCGCCGAGGCCTACATCCGAGCGCAGGACCGACTCGCGTCGTACGCCGACATCTACTTCGATGCGCAGGCTGCACGCGGTGACGACGCCCTGTTCGTGATGGAAGCGAGCGACATCGAACCTTGGTTGGAGCAGTCCGCGGAAGGGGAGGTGACCGACGTGCGAGAGGAGATGCGCGCCTCCGCTGCCGCCCAGCGGGACGTAGACAACCGCGGCATGACGGAGGAACAGCTCGCCGCCATGAAGGAGGTGCCGACCCGGCCGAGGGGCAGGTTCGAGCAGATCCTGCGCCAGAGCGAGGAAGCTTCCCGTGGCTAGTGTCCAGCGGCGACCCGACGGCCGCTGGCGTGCACGCTGGCACGACGAGACCGGCCGGGAGCGTGCAAAGCACTTCGACCGCAAGGGAGAGGCCACGCGGTTCCTCGCGGATCTCGACGCTGCTCGGCGGAACGGCACGTACGTCGACCCCAGCATCGCGAAGACGACTCTCGCGGCCTTCTACGCTGACTGGGCCCCTCGCCAGGTCTGGGCCGCCACGACTGTCACGGCGATGGATGTCGCGGTCCGTGGCTGCACGTTCAAGGATGTGGAGTTCGGCAGGCTGCGACGCTCACACGTTGAGGCCTGGGTCAAGACGATGAGCCTGACTCTCGCCCCCAGCACGATCCGTACTCGGGTGAACAACGTCCGAGCGGCTCTCCGTGCCGCTGTACGGGACAAGCTCCTCGCGAGCGACCCATCGGACGGGGTGACACTTCCGCGGGCTCGAAAGGCCGAGCATGCAATGCGCATCCCGACTCCAGAGACCGTGGGGTCCGTACTCCGCGCAGCGGACGACTGGTTCCGGCCGTTCGTCGCCTTGTGCGCCTTTGCCGGGCTCCGGCTGGGTGAAGCAGCGGCAGTGCAGTTCTCGGACATCGACTTCTTGCGGCGGCAACTGCACGTCCAGCGGCAGGTACAGCGCGCCACTGGCGGCGAGGTTCGGATCACACCGCCGAAGTACGGGTCGGAGCGAATCGTGCACCTCCCTGACGAGCTGATGACGATGCTGGCGCAGCACGCATCCCTCGTCGGCACCCATGGAGACGAACAATGGATGTTCCTCGGAGACAACGGCAACCCACCGCACCAGAACACGATCCACTACTGGTGGACCAAGACCCTGCGTGCAGCTGACGCTGAGCCGACTCGCCTGCACGACCTTCGGCACTTCTACGCGTCCGGACTCATCGCAGCAGGCTGTGACGTGGCGACCGTTCAGCGAGCACTCGGGCACGCGAAGGCGACCACCACGTTGCAGACGTACACCCATCTCTGGCCGACCGCTGAGGACCGGACCCGGTCGGCCGCGGCAGGCATCATGCGCGCCGTTTCTGCAGCTCCCGCGGACTCAGCGCGGACTGAGAACGCTCAGACCGCCTAGTTCCCAATGACTGCGCGGGGTGTCAGTTGTTGAAGCGGAACTCCACCACGTCGCCGTCCTGCATCACGTAGTCCTTGCCCTCGATGCGGGCCTTGCCGTGCGCACGCGCCTCGGCGATCGAGCCGGCCTCCATGAGGTCCTCGAACGAGATGACCTCGGCCTTGATGAAGCCCTTCTCGAAGTCCGTGTGGATGACGCCGGCCGCCTGGGGAGCCTTCCACCCCTTGCCGATCGTCCACGCCCGCGCCTCCTTGGGCCCGGCGGTCAGGTAGGTCTGCAGCCCGAGGGTGTCGAAGCCGATGCGGGCGAGCTGGTCGAGGCCCGACTCGGTCTGCCCGGTCGACTCGAGGAGCTCGGCGGCGTCCTCGGGGTCGAGGTCGATGAGCTCGGACTCGATCTTCGCGTCGAGGAACACGGCCTGCGCGGGGGCGACGAGCGCGGACAGCTCGGCCTTGCGGGCCTCGTCGGTCAGGATCGATTCGTCGACGTTGAAGACGAAGATGAACGGCTTCGCGCTGAGGAGGCCCAGCTCGGCGATCGGCGACAGGTCGATCGAGGTGGCGGAGAGCAGGGTGCCCTGCTCGAGCGCCGCCTTGGCCTCCTTCGCGGTCTCGAGCACGATCGGCTCGGCCTGCTTGAGCTTCACGGTCTTCTCGTACCGCGGCAGTGCCTTCTCGATGGTCTCGAGGTCGGCGAGGATCAGCTCGGTGTTGATGACCTCGAGGTCGTCCTTCGGGGACACCTTGTTCGCGACGTGCACGACGTCGTCGTCGGCGAAGCCACGGACGACCTGCGCGATCGCGTCGGCCTCGCGGATGTTCGCGAGGAACTTGTTGCCGAGACCCTCGCCCTCGCTCGCGCCCTTGACGATGCCCGCGATGTCGACGAACGACACCGGCGCGGGCACGGTCTTCTCCGAGCCGAACAGCGTCGCGAGCTGGTCGAGCCGCGGGTCGGGCAGGTTCACCACGCCGACGTTCGGTTCGATCGTCGCGAACGGGTAGTTCGCGGCGAGGACCTGGTTCTTGGTCAGGGCGTTGAACAGGGTCGACTTGCCGACGTTCGGGAGACCGACGATTCCGATGGTGAGAGCCACGGGACGACAGCCTACCGGCGGCGGCCCTCCGGAGCCGACCCGAGGGTCACGCCGCCGGTTCCGGACCGAGGTGCCAGCGGCGGGGCAGCCGTGCCGGTCGTGCCGGTGGGGAGCCTCCAGGCCCGTGCGGTCAGTACGGCCAGATCCCGAGGAGGAAGCTCACGAACGTCAGCAGCAGGCCGTGCGCGATCCCGAGCACGATGCAGGCGACCAGGCCCGCCGTCAGGAGCAGGGTGGCGCCCAGCCCGATCCCCCGGCGCACCGTGTGCGGCTGTGCGTCCACACGCGGCGCGCTCGCCAGCAACTGGTCCAGGTCCCTCGGCTCCCCCATGCGCTGACTGTACGTCGCGCAGGGTCAGGACACCAGGGCCGCGACGCGCTCCTCGACCAGTCCGAGGACGTCGGCCTGGAGGCGCTGGGAACCCCGCCAGTCGCCCGGCACCTCGAGCGCGTGGTCGGCCCCCTCGACGGTGTGCAGCCCGGCACGCGTCGCGCCGACCGCGGACGGGATCCACATCGCGTCGGCAGACCCGCCGACCGCGACCGACCCGGTGCCCGCCCCGGCGAGCGCTGCGACGACCGCCGGGTCCGTCAGGACCGGCGTGAGCCACACGCCGTCGGTGTCGTGCCGCACCGCCCACGGCAGGGCGAACGAACCGAAGGACTTGGCGACGACGAGGTCCGGACGGCGGCCGGCGAGCGCTGCGTCGACCTGCGCCTCGACGAACGCGACCGGGTCGGCCTTCGCTGCAGCGTCGACCCTCCACGCCGGCGCGACGACCTCGGCTCCGTGCTGCTCGGCGATCGCGCGGGTCCACCAGAGCAGGGGCGCCTGCTGTCCGTAGCCGGCACCGGGCAGGACGAGGACGAGCGGCGGGGTGGTCGATCCGGTCACGCCTCGGACGCTACCGCGCGCGGCCGCAACGCCGACGTCGCGCGCAGGTGATGTCGGAACCCCGTGCGAGCATCGAGGGCGTGCCGTTGAACTTCACCGCGATCGACTTCGAGACCGCGAACAGCTCGCCCGCCAGCGCCTGCTCGGTCGGCCTCGTCAAGGTCCGCGACGGCCGGGTGGTCGAGCGGGCGTCCTGGTTCATCCAGCCCCCGGTGGGGCACGACTCCTTCCTGGAGTGGAACACCCGCATCCACGGCATCGTCGCGTCGGACGTGGTCGGTGCGAAGGGCTGGGCGGAGCAGTACCGCGACATCGTGGCGTTCGCCGAGGGGGACGTCCTGGTCGCGCACAACGCACGCTTCGACATGGGCGTGATCGCGGGCGGCTGCTCGGCGACGGGCACCGAGCTGGCGGAGCACCACTCGTTGTGCTCCCTGCAGGTCGCGCGCAAGACCTACACGCTCGAGTCGTACCGGCTGCCGTCGGCGGCACGGGCTGCCGGGTACGAGGGCTTCCAGCACCACGACGCGGCTGCCGACGCCGAGGCGTGCGCCGCCATCGTCGTGCACGCCGCGGGACAGCACGGTTGCGACACCGTCGAGGCGCTCGGTGCCGCGACCCGCGTGCACATCGCGCCCGTGCGGCCGCGGGCGGAGCAACCCCGAGCGGCGGCACAACCCCGGCTGTCGAACCGCCCGATGATCTTCGCGGACTGACCCTCCCCGTCGGTCGTCGTACCTGGCGGGACGGTGACCGACGGTCGCCGGCTGCCTGTTCGCCCGATGGTATTGTCACGACATTGCCGTTCCGGCGCCGGCGCCGGTGCCGTCAGCCCCGGAGGACCGCGATGACCAACGAAGGCCAGCTGCCGTCCGACCTGTTCATGGACCTGGACCGGTCGGGCCCCATGCCCCTCTACTTCCAGGTCGCCTCGCGCATCGAGGAGGCGATCCGCTCCGGTGCGATGCCACCCGGAGCCCGGCTCGAGAACGAGATCGCACTCGGCGAGCGGCTCGGTCTGTCGCGTCCGACGATCCGGCGCGCCATCCAGGACCTCGTCGACAAGGGACTGCTCGTCCGCCGACGGGGCATCGGAACGCAGGTCGTCCACGGCCCGGTGACCCGCAAGGTCGAGCTCACGAGCCTGTACGACGACCTCGCCCAGGGTGCGCAGGCCCCGACGACGAAGCTGCTCGAACGCGACGACGTGCCGGCGAGCGACGCGGTCGCCGAGGCCCTCGGGATCGCACCGGGCACGACGGTCGCCCACATCCGCCGGGTGCGGTTCGCCGAGGACGTGCCGATGGCGATCCTCGAGAACTACCTGCCCCCGGAGTTCACGGAGATCACGGACGGCGACCTGCAGGCCCACGGGCTCTACCAGCTGCTCCGTGCCCGCGGTGTGACCATGCGCGTCGCCAAGCAGCGGATCGGTGCGCGGGCCGTCACCGACGACGAGGCCTCGCTGCTGGAGATCGAGGACGGCGACCCCGTGCTGACCATGAGCCGCACGGCGTACGACGCGTCCGGCCGGGCGGTGGAGTACGGCGTGCACTGCTACCGCCCGGACCGCTACTCGTTCGAGGTCACCCTCGTCGACAAGTAGGTCGGCGCCTCAGCTCGCGGAGGGCACGCCCAGTTCCCCGGTCACGTACTGGGCGCGGCCGAAGCCGAACGACCAGTCCTGCGGCCCGTTCTCGACGTACCCGATGAAGACGTCCTCGCTCGCGACGCCGACCTCGGCGAGGCGGTCGTGCACGGCGCGGTACAGCCCCTGCTTCGCCTCGTCGCTGCGCCCGCGCTGCGTGAAGACCTGAACGACCACGACGCCGTCCGTCCGCTCGAAGCCGAGGCCGGCGTCCTGCGCGATGATCTGCTGGGCGGGGTGCTCGGTGATCACCTGGAAGCGGTCGCGCTCCGGGATGCCGTACTCGGCCACGATGGCGGTGTGGATCGCGTCGGCGATCGCGCGGACCTGTTCTGGGGTGCGGCCGGTGGCGAGGTCGATACGGACGAGCGGCATGGTGCCTCCTTGTTGGGTAAATTTGTCCTTACATACTAACAAGCACGGGTTCGAGCAGTCTCCCCGTGACGAACTGGAGGCGCGATGCGAGCCCGCACCGCGCCTCCAGATCGACTCGCGACCGGTCTACAGCACCGGTGCCGCCGCATCCGTCGTCAAGCGTCCGTCGACCCGCGCCACGTCGTGCCACGCGCCGTCGGCGAGCGATGCCTCCGCCGCCTCGACGATCGACGCGGCCGCCAGGCCGTCGGCGACCGACGGCGCGAGCTGCTCGCCGCGCAGCACGCTCGCGACGAACTGCGCCGCCTCGATCGTCTTGAGGTCGTCGTACCCCATCGCCGTGCCGGCACCGGGCTGGAAGCGCGCGAACTGGCCGTCCCCCGGCGCGACGAGGTGCGTGACGTAGCCGTCGACCTCCTGGTCGTCGAGGGCCACCTGCAGCTCGTTCAGGCGCTGGAAGTCCCAGCGCACCGAGCCCCTCGTGCCGTAGACCTCGAGCGTGTACTCGGCGTGCGGCCCCCGCACCACCCGACTCGAGTCCATGGTGCCGACCGCGCCGTCCTCGAAGCGGAACAGCAGGGCGGCGTAGTCCTCGTTCTCGACCGGCCCGTGCTCGCCCGCCACCGCGGCGGAGCGGTCGACGATCCCCTGACCCGGTCGTGGCCTGGTCGGGATGAACGTCTCGGCGACCGCGGTGACGCTCGCGATCCGGCCGACCAGGTACTGCGCCAGGTCGAGCCCGTGCGACAGCAGGTCGCCGAGGACGCCCGACCCCGCCCGCTCCCGCTCGAAGCGCCAGGTGAGCGGGGCGTCCGGGTCGGACGAGTAGTCGGCGAGGAGCGACCCCCGCACGTTGGTGATGCGTCCGAGGCGGCCGCTCCGGACGAGCTCCCGTGCGCGCTGGATCGCCGGCGCGTGCCGGTAGTTGAAGCCGACGCTCGTGACGAGTCCTGCTCGCTCGACGGCCTCGTGGATCGCGCGGGAGTCGCTGGCGTACCGCCCCATCGGCTTCTCGATCCAGAACGGCTTGCCGGCCTCGGCCGCCGCGACCGCCATCTCGCGGTGCAGGAAGTTGGGCGAGCAGATCGAGACGACGTCGACCGCGGGGTCGGCGAGGACCTCGTGGAAGTCGGCGACCGCGCGTTCGTACCCGAGCCGGCTGACGGCCTGCTCGCGGGCCTCGGGCACCGGGTCCGCGGCGACCACCAGCCTCGGGCGGACCCCGAGCTCCGGGAAGTGGTCGGGCAGGGCGCGGTAGGCGCGGGAGTGCAGTCGCCCCATCCACCCGACCGAGACGAGCCCGACACCGAGGGTGTCTGCGGTCATGCTGCGAAGTCGTCGGGGTGCGGGTCGATGAGCACGCGGATGTCCGATGCCTCGATGATCGGCAGGAGTTCCTCCATCGACCGGTAGAACGCGTCCTCGGACTCCTCCGCCCGTTCGGGACGGCCGGAGAACTCGGTGTTGATGGTGTCGACACCGAGCCGCTTCGTGATCTCGATGACGCGCTTCCACTTCTGCACCGCGGCCTCGCGGGCGTCGCGGTCGGGGCCGGACCACCGCAGGACCGGCAGCACACTGGCGATGCCGACGCCGGCGTCACGGCAGGCGGCGGCGAACGCGTCGACGAGGTCGTCGTCCGCCTTGGGGTGCCGGTAGAACGGGATGAAGTCCTTGTGTGGGGTCAGCTGCAGGTGGTCGTACCCGAGCTCGGCGACCTTCCGCGGGAACTCGAGCAGCGACAGGTCGTGGTGGAACGGCGTGGGGTCGAGTGCGATCTTCGGCACGGGCTACGCCCCCACGAGCTCGTCGGTGGCGTCGACACCGTAGAACGCCGGCTTCTCGAGCGCGTACTCGACCGCCTCGGTCACACCGGACTGCTGCGCCCGCACCGCGACCTCGGCGACGACGGACGCCGTGTACCCGTCCCAGGCACTCGGTCCGTCGATCCCGCCCCGGCGGGCTGCGTCGACCCAGCGCTGGACCTCTTCGTCGTAGGCGGCACCGAAGCGCTCCTTGAACGACGGCGTCACGCCCTGACCGGACGCACCCGCGGTGACGACGGTGGCCGAGGTGTCACGACCGATGTACGCGACACCCGACTCGAACACCGCGTCGGTGGTGACCTGGTACCCGAACTGCGCGTTGACGTTGATCTCGACGATCGCCATCGTGCCCGACTCGGTGGTGAACAGCACGAACTGGGGCTCGGGCAGGTCTGCCGGGGCGAGCGAGTTCTTGCGCGGCTTCTTCACCTCGACCGCCACGATCGACTCGCCCGTCAGGAACGGGATGATGTCGATCTCGTGGATGACCGAGTCGTGGATCAGCATCGACTCGCTGAAGTTCGGGGGCGTCGTCGGGTTGCGGTGCGCGTGGTGCAGCGCCAGCAGGGCGCCGTGGGCACCGGACTCGCGGAGTGCCTTGAGCTCCTGGTACCCGGCGTCGAAGCGGCGCATGAAGCCGACCTGGATCTTCGGGCGCTCGGCGTGCTGCTGCTCGAGCTCGACGATGCGCAGACTGTCCTCGGCGCTGGTCGTCAGCGGCTTCTCGCACAGGACGGCCAGGCCCCGCTCGAGCGCCGTCACGAGGATCGGCTCGTGCAGGAAGCCCGGTGTGGCGATGATGACGCCGTCGACCTGGGTGGCCCCGAGCGCCTCCTCGAAGGACGCTGCCGTGATCGCGCCCGGTGCGAGGGCTGCGGCGGCCCGGGCGCGGGCCTCGTCCGGCTCGACGACCGCGACGACGTCGGCGTTCGAGATCTTCGCGGTGATGCGACGGACGTGGTCGGCGCCCATCATGCCGGCGCCGACGACGGCGACGCGGAGGTTCTGCGTGGTCATGCTGGTGTTCTCCCGGGTTGGTGACGGCGCGTCAGGAGACGCGAGCGGCCGAGGTGGAGCCGAAGATGTGCTGGAAGGTGCGGTCCGCGATGGGGCCGGGAGCGTCGACCGAGCAGCCGTACATGTCCTGCTCGACGATGCCGAAGATGTCCGGGTCGATCTGCGCGACCGCCTCGATGATCGGCGCCAGCGCCGGCGTGCCGTGCGGGGGTTCGGTCATGATCCCCTGCGACACGGCGGTGGCGAAGGGGACGTCGTTCTTCAGCACGTCGAACAGCAGGTCGGTGTCCACCTGCTTGAGGTGCAGGTAGCCGATGCGCTCGGGGTGCTCGGCGATGAGCTCGAGGTTGTCGCCGCCGTAGTAGGCGAAGTGGCCCGTGTCCAGGCAGAGGTTCGTGTACTCGGGGCTGGTGACCTCGAGGAAGCGCACGGTCTCCTCGTAGGTCCCGACGTGACTGTCCGCGTGCGTGTGGAACTGCTGGTGGACGCCGAACTCCTCGAGCAGCGCCTTCCCGAGCTGGTCGTGCCCCTTGCCCAGTCGGTCCCACTGCTCTCCGGTCAGCGTCCGCGGCTCGAGGACCTCCTCCGTCGCGTCCGACCGCCAGAGGTCCGGGATCGTGACGAGGTGCTGGGCACCGAGCTTCGCAGCGAGCCCCGCCACCGCGACGGCCTGGTCCCAGGCGCGCTGGAACTGGTCGTCGCCCTTGTGGAACCCGGTGAAGACGGTGCCGGCCGAGAGCTTGAGCCCGCGGGACTCGAGTTCGTCGGAGAGCTGGTTCGGGTCCGTCGGCAGGTACCCGTAGGGTCCGAGCTCGATCCACTCGTAGCCCGCGGCCGCCGCCTCGTCGAGGAAGCGCTGCCACGGCACCTGCTTCGGGTCGTCCGGGAACCAGACGCCCCACGAGTCGGGCGCCGTGCCGATCCGGATCGAGGCGGGCGCCGCGTCCGTGGACGGGGACCCGATGGGGGTTGCGGTGTCGGTCATGACGTCGCTGTCGCTTTCTGGGCCGCGGCCCGGGTGTGGTGGAGTGGTCAGCCGAGCAGGGGCCGCTGCGACGCGACCTGCTGTTCGTACTCGGCACGGGCGGCACGGGTGCTCTCGAGCGTGGAGGTCTGCGCGACCGGCACGTCCCACCAGCCGTCGCCCTCGGGGGCGTAGACGAGCGGGTCCGAGTTGATGTGCACGAGCGTGGTGTGGTCGTTCGCCTTCGCCTGGCGCACCGCGGCCTTGAGGTCCTCGATGGCGTGCGGGCCGGGCTGCACCTCGATCACGTCGACGCCGTACGACCGGGCGTTCGCGGCGAGGTCGACGGGCAGCGGGTCGCCGTCGTCGAACGAACGGGTCTCGTCGAGGTACCGGTACTTCGTGCCGTAGCGCTCGGAACCGACGGTCTCGGACAGGTGTCCGATCGACGCGTACCCGTGGTTCTGGATGAGCACGACGATGATCTTGATGCCCTCGGCGACGGCGGTGACGAGCTCGGTGTGCAGCATGAGGTACGAGCCGTCGCCGACCATGACGATCGCGTCGCGGTCCGGGGCACCGCGACGGACGCCGATGCCTCCGGCGATCTCGTAGCCCATGCACGAGAACGCGTACTCGACGTGGTAGCCGAGTGCGTCCCGCACCCGCCACAGCTTGTGCAGGTCGCCCGGCAGCGAGCCGGCCGCCTGGATGACGACGTCGCGGGGGTCGGAGACCTCCTGCACGGCGCCGATGATCTCCGGCTGTCCGGGCAGGGCGCTGCCCGACGGCGCGAACGCGGCGTCCACCGTCTGGTCCCACTCCTGCTTGCGCGACGCGATCTCGGCGGCGTAGCCGGCGTCCACGGCGGAGGACGACCCGGTCGTGAGTGCCGATGTGAGCGCGACCAGCGCCTCCCGGGCGTCCGCGACGAGCGGCAGCTGCGAGCCGTGCTTGTAGGCGTCGAACGCCGCGACGTTGACGTTCACGAAGGTGACGTCCGGGTCCTGGAACGCGGTGCGCGACGCGGTCGTGAAGTCGCTGTAGCGCGTGCCGATCCCGATCACGACGTCGGCCTGGGCCGCGATCGCGTTGGCGGCGGCCGTCCCGGTCGCGCCGATGCCGCCGAGGTACTGCGGGTGGTCCCAGCTGAGCGAACCGCCACCCGCCTGCGAGGTGCCGACCGGGATCCCGGTCGCCTCGACGAACGCGCGCAGCTCGTCCTCTGCGCCCGAGTACAGGACGCCGCCGCCGGCGACGATGACCGGTCGCTCCGCAGCCGCGATCGCCGCGACGGCGCGGGCGAGCGGGCCGTGCTCGGGCAGCGGGCGGCGGATGTGCCACTCGCGGGGCTGCAGGAAGGCGACGGGGACGTCGAACTCCTCGGCCTGCACGTCCTCCGGCAGGGCGATCGTCACGGCACCGGTCTCGGCCGGGTCGGTGAGCACACGCATCGCGGCGAGCGCGATCGAGAACAGCTGCTCCGGGCGCTCGACGCGGTCGAAGTACCGCGACAGCGGGCGGAACGCGTCGGTCACCTGCAGCGAGGTGTCGTGCGGCAGTTCGATCTGCTGCAGGACCGGGTCGGTCGTGCGCGTGGCGAAGGTGTCCGACGGCAGCAGCAGCGCGGGCAGCCGGTTCGTCGTCGCGAGGGCGGCGGCGGTCAGCATGTTCGCGGCGCCGGGGCCGACCGACGCCGTGCTGGCGAACGTCGCCCGGCGGCGGTGCATGCGGGCGAAGCCGACGGCCTCGTGGACCATCGCCTGCTCGTTCCGGGCCTGGTGGTACGGCAGCAGGCCGGGCTGCTCGACGTGCAGCTGCTTGATCGCCTGGCCGAGCCCGGCGACGTTGCCGTGCCCGAAGATGCCGAAGATCCCGGGGATGGTGCGCTCGCGGACGTCGCCGTCGACGGTCCACTGGTTGGCGAGGAACTCGACGAGTGCCTGGCCGACGGTCATCCGGCGGGTCTGCTCCGCACCGGTGTGCTGGCTCATCGGGAGGGCTCCTTCTCGTAGGGCAGGCGCGGATCGACCGGTTCCGAGGTCCACGTCTGACGGACCCAGCCGTGGGCGGGGTCGTCGGTGATGTTCCAGACGCGCTCCGGGTCCGGCCCGGCCATCACGTTGAGGTAGTACATGTCGTAGCCCGGTGCCGCCACGGCCGGACCGTGCCAGCCGTAGGGCACGAGAGCGATGTCGCCGGTCCGCACCTGGCGGAACTCGTCGATCGGGCGGTCGTCGGACGCGTACGTCCGGTGCAGTGCGAACGGATCGGCCTCGGGGGGAGCGGAGACGCCCCGGGCGACGGCGGTCTCGTAGTAGTAGATCTCCTCGAGGTCCGACTCCTGCCCGGGCACGAGCGTGTCGTGCTTGTGCGGCGGGTACGACGACCAGTTGCCGGCCGGCGTGATCACCTCGCAGACGATGAAGCCCACGGCGTCGAGCGCCGCAGGAGTGCCGAAGTTGTGCACCTGTCGGCTCGACTGCCCCGCGCCGCGGAGCTCCACCGGGACGTCGTCGCGGGCGATGTACACGCTCGGCTTGACGGTACCGGTGGGCGCCTCGGCCACGGCGATCCGGCCGGAACCGGTGATCGTCGCGGCGGTGCCGGACCCGAGGTACAGGACGTCGGTCTGCCCCTCGAAGACGCCGGCGCGTCCCTCGAGCGCCTGCTCGGTGTCGTCGTACGCGACGGTGAAGCTGCCCGCGAGCGGGACGATGAGCCGCTCGACCGCGTCGGCCGGGAGGCGCAGCTCACCCCCGTCCTGCAGGGCACCGGTCCGCAGACCGGTGTGCGTCCACCCCTGGATGCGGCCGTCGACGACGTCGGTCCAGCCCGCCTCGGGGCGGGAGCCCGCCGGGATGAACCAGCGGTCGTGCTGTTGCTGTTCGTTCGCCATGCTGCGGATCAGCCGTTCGACGGGAAGCCGAGGTCGACACCGCCGTGCGTGGCCGGGTCGAGCCAGCGGGAGGTGATCGCCTTCTGGCGGGTGAAGAAGCTCACGCCGTCGGCGCCGTACGCCTTGTGGTCGCCGAACAGGGAGTTCTTCCACCCGCCGAACGAGTAGTAGGCCACCGGGACCGGGATCGGGACGTTGATGCCGATCATGCCGACCTGCACGTCGCGCTGGAACCGGCGGGCGGCGCCGCCGTCGTTGGTGAAGATCGCGGTGCCGTTGCCGAAGGCGCCGGAATTGATCAGCTCGAGGCCTTCGTCGTAGGACTGCACGCGGACGACGCTCAGCACCGGGCCGAAGATCTCCTCGGTGTACACGCGGCTCGTGGTGGGCACCTCGTCGATCAGCGTCGGACCGAGCCAGAACCCGTTCTCGTCGCCGTCGGGTCGGACGGTGCGGCCGTCCACCACGACCACCGCACCGTCCTGCTCGGCGACCTCGATGTACGAGGCGACCTTGTCGCGGTGCTGCTCGGTGACGAGCGGACCCATGTCGCAGCCACGGCGTCCGTCGCCGATGCGCAGGGTGGCCGCGCGCTCCGTGATCTTCTGGATGAGTTCGTCCGCGACGGGCTCGACCGCCACGACGACCGAGATCGCCATGCAGCGCTCACCGGCCGAGCCGAAGCCGGCGTTGATCGCGTTGTCCGCGACGAGGTCGAGGTCGGCGTCGGGCAGGACGAGCATGTGGTTCTTCGCACCACCGAGCGCCTGGACGCGCTTGCCGTGCTTCGTGCCGGTCTCGTACACGTACTGGGCGATGGGGGTGGAACCGACGAACGAGATCGACTCGACGTCGGGGCTGGTGAGGAGTCCGTCGACCGAGGCCTTGTCGCCGTTGAGCACCGTGAATACGCCGTCGGGCAGGCCGGCCTCCTTGAACTTCGCGGCCAGCCAGATCGCTGCGGACGGGTCCTTCTCGCTGGGCTTCAGCACGACGGTGTTGCCGGCGGCGATCGCGATCGGCAGGAACCAGAGCGGCACCATCGCCGGGAAGTTGAAGGGCGAGATGATCCCGACCACGCCGAGCGGCTGGCGGATCGAGTACACGTCGATGCCGGTCGAGACCTGGTCGGAGAACTCGCCCTTCATCAGCGACGGGATGTTCGTCGCGAGCTCCACGACCTCCTGCCCACGGGCGATCTCGCCCAGGGCGTCGTCGATGACCTTGCCGTGCTCGCTCGTGATGATCTCGGCGAGCTCGGCCTTGTCGCGGTTCAGGACCTCGCGGAAGGCGAACAGGATCTGCTGCCGCTTCGCGAGCGACAGGGTGCTCCACGCCGGGAACGCAGCCTTGGCACTCGCGATCGCCCGCTGGATCTCGGCCTCGTCGGCCAGGGCGACCTGCTTCGTCACGACGCCGAGCGCCGGGTCGTACACCGGGGCGGTCCGTCCGGAGGTCGACGCGACGTGCGCGCCGTCGATCCAGTGCCCGACGGTGGTGGTCTCGGTGCTGGTGGTCATGCGTTGCTTCCTTCCGGGACGGACGTGTCCAGGGTGGTGGACGTGGTGGGCGAGTCGGCGTGACCGCGAGCCGGTGTGGAGAACTCGCCACGGTCCTCCCGGCTGTGGACGAGTGCGGAGGCGACGTCGACCGCGGTGGCGACGTCCCCGTCCTGCGGGTAGAGGAGGGTCCGGCCGACGACGAGTCCGCGGACGCCCGGCAGGGCGAGCGCGTCCGCCCACGTGGCGTACGTCTCGTCCGGGCTGCCGGACGGGTCGCCACCGAGCAGCAGCGTCGGCAGGGTGGTCGCGGCCATGACGCGCGCCATGTCGTCGACCACCGGGATCTTCAGCCAGCTGTAGGCGCTCGACTCCCCGAGGCCCGCGGCGATCGCCATCGACGTGATCACGGCGTCGGCGGTCAGGTCGTTGACCACCTTGCCGTCGCGCCACGACGACATGAACGGCTCGAGCATGATCGGCAGCTGCAGCGCGGCCGCCTCGCTGACGGCACGCGCCGTGGCCTCGAGCGTGGGCGCCGTGCCGGCATCGTCGAGGGCGACGCGGACGAGCAGCTTCGCGAAGTCCAGGCCGGCGTCCTTGATCGCCCGCGCGGAGTACGCGGTGTAGCGGTCGTCGAGCTCGAACGAGGCACCGCGCAGGCCGCCCCGGTTCATCGACCCGACGACGACCTTGCCGTCGAGCGCTCCGAGGAGCGCGAGGTCCTCGAGGACGTCCGGTGTGCCGAGGACACCGTCGACGCCCGGTCGGGCGAGGGCCACGACGAGGCGTTCGAGCAGGTCGTAGCGGTCGGCCATCGCCGACGCGTCGTCGCGCACGGCGAGCGCACCGCGGGCGGGGTGGTCGGCGGCGACGATGAAGAGCTTGCCGTCGTCGGCGAGGAGCGGTCGGCGGGTCCGGGTCCGCAGGACCGCGGCGACCCGTTCCGGCGACCCGGCACGCAGGTCGCGCAGCCGGGCGAAGTCGGCAGGGCTGATCTCAGGCATCGACGCCCTCCTTCGTGGTCGCCTGCGCCGGGTTCGTGCGCAGGAAGTCCTCGATCTCGTCGCTCGTCGGCATCGCGGTCGAGCACTCGAACCGGGTGGCGACGATGGCACCGGCCGCGTTCGCGAAGGCGAGGGTGCGGTCGAGGCTCCAGCCCTGCAGCAGCCCGTGCACCAGGGCCCCGCCGAAGCCGTCGCCGGACCCCAGCCCGTTGACGACGTCGATGGTGTGCGGTCGGTACTCGACGGTCTCGTCGCGGGTCTTCGCCAGCACGCCCTTGGGTCCCTGCTTCACGATCGCGATCTCGACGCCACGCTCGAGCAGGGCGTCCGCGGCGCGGACGGGGTCGGTCTCCCCCACGGCGACCTCGCACTCCTCGCGGTTGCCGACGGCGACGGTGGCGTGCTCGAGCGCGACGGCGACCTCACGCGTGGCGGCCTCGGGACTCGACCAGAACACCGCCCGGTAGTCCAGGTCGAGCACGGTGTGGAGCTCCGTGCTGCCCGAGGTGTCCCGCAGTGCCGCGCTCCGCGCCTCGAAGGCCGTGTGGTGCGCGCTGCGGCTCGGCTCCTCGCTGAGTCCCGTCACCGTCGTCCAGAAGACCCGCGCGCGCTCGATGGCGTGCAGCGGCAGGGACTTCGCGGTGATCATGAGGTCCGGGGCCTTCGGCGCCCGGTAGAAGTACAGCGGGAAGTCGTCCGGCGGGAAGATCTCGCAGAAGGCCACCGGGGTGTTGAGCCCGTCGACCGTGGTGACGAAGTCGTTCGCCACGCCGAACTCCGGCAGGGTGCGCGCGATGTAGCGGCCGAACGGGTCGTTGCCGGTGCGGGTGATCACCGCGGCGTCCGCACCGTGTCGAGCTGCGGCGATGGCGACGTTGGTCGCGCTCCCGCCGACGGACTTCGAGAAGGTCGAGACGTCCTCGAGCGGGCCGGTCTGCTGGGGGTAGACGTCGACGCTGACGCGTCCCATCGTGATCACGTCGTGGGCGTGAGGAGCTTCGTTGGTCATGCGACGTGATGGACCTTCCGTTCGGCTTCGTCGGCGGACGATCACGACTGTACACGGACTTTGCCCTAATGTCAGTACATGGATCGAGAGGGGTGCGGCGAGCGGCTCCGGCGGGCCGGGAGGCGCGTGTCGGTGGGACCTGCCACAGTCGCGTCATGCAGATCCTCGCCCTGGTCATCGGCCTCGTCCTCGGGATCGCCGTGGGCGCCGTCGTCGCGTGGTCGCTCGCCCGTGCGCGCGCCGGCGTCGACGCCGCCTCGGCCCGCGCCACGGCGGACGCGCTGCGCGCCCAGCTCGATTCCGTGCGCGCCGACGCCGAGGAACGGCTCGACGCCCAGGACGCCCAGTACCGCCGCCAGGTCGACTCGCTCGAACGCCGTGCCGCCGAGCTCGAGCACCTCGTGCAGCGGATGCACGGGGCCGACGCGGCGCGCAACCAGGGCGAGTCGAAGGTGCTGTCGGCGCTCAGCCCCGTGGCGCAGACGCTCGACCAGATGCGGGCGAAGATCGCCGAGCTCGAGCAGTCGCGGACCGAGCAGTACGGCGCACTGTCCGCCCAGCTGCGGTCCGCCGCCGAGTCCGAGGAACGACTCCGCGCCACGGCCGACACGCTCGCGAGCGCCCTGTCGTCGAACAGCACCCGGGGCGTCTGGGGCGAGACGCAGCTGCGCAACGTCGTCGAGGCAGCCGGCCTGCTCGAACGGGTCGACTTCGACGTGCAGTCCTCGGTGACGACCAGCGCCGGCACCGCCCGACCCGACATGGTCGTGCACCTCCCGGGCGGCAAGACCATCGCCGTCGATGCGAAGGTGCCCTTCAGCGCCTACCTGCAGGCCGCCGAGATCCCGGCGAGCGCGACCGGGGCCGAGGGCGCCCGGCGTGACCAGCTGATCGGGCAGCACGTGAAGGCGCTGCGCGCGCACGTGGACGCCCTCGCTGCGCGGGAGTACTGGACCGGCTACGACGCATCGCCCGAGCTGACGATCGCCTTCATCCCGTCCGAGTCCCTGATCTCGAGCGCCCTCGCCGCCGATCCGGGGCTGCTGGACCACGCGTTCCGCAAGCGGATCGCCCTGGCGTCACCCGTCACGCTGTGGTCGGTGCTGAAGACCGTCGCGTTCTCGTGGCAGCAGGACGTCGTCACCGCCGAGGCGCGGGAGCTCTTCCGGGTCTCCCGGGAGCTCTACGGCCGCCTGGCGACGCTCGGGGGCCACGTCGACAAGCTGGGCCGGGCGATCCGCGGGTCCGTGGTCGACTACAACCGCTTCGTGGGGTCGCTCGAGCGCCAGGTGCTGCCGAGCGCCCGGCGACTGTCACTGCTCGACGAGTCGAAGGTGCTCGCCGACCCGGGGACGATCGACGACGAGCCGCGGCTGCTCACCGCGCCCGAGCTCGTCGGCGCGCTCGACGACGACTGAGCGCGGCGTCGCCGCGGCGCGACGTGCTCCCGCACGACGAGCCGCACCCCGAACCACGTGATCCCGTGGTTCGGGGTGCTTCCGGTCGTGCAGGCGGTCAGACGCGCGGCGGCACCGACGGACGTCAGCACACCGGCTGGGTCAGAACCACTTCTCGGCGCGGTGGTCCGCCTGGATGCGCCGGATGGTGTTCGAGCGGGAGCGGAGGACGAGCGAGTCCGTGTGGATGACACCGCGCGACCGGCGGACACCGTCCACGAGCACACCGTCGGTGACACCGGTGGCGACGAAGAAGGTGTTGTCGCCCGTCACCAGGTCGTCCTGGTCGAGCACCTTGTCGAGGTCGTGGCCGGCGTCCAGGGCCTTCTGGCGCTCCTCGTCGTCCTTCGGCTGCAGCTTGCCGAGGATCACACCGCCGAGCGCCTTGATCGCGCACGCGGTGATGATGCCCTCGGGGGTGCCGCCGACACCGACGCACATGTCGATCTTCGAACCCGGCAGCGCCGCCGAGATGCCTCCGGCGACGTCGCCGTCGAGCAGCAGGCGGGTGCCGGCGCCCGTGGCACGGATCGCGCGGATGAGTTCGTCGTGACGGGGACGGTCGAGGACGGCGATCTGCATGTCCTCGATGTCCTTGTGCTTCGCCTTCGCGAGCGCGCGGATGTTCTCACCGATCGGCTTCTCGAGGTCGAGGACCCCGCGCCCCTCGGGACCGGCCGCGATCTTGTCCATGTAGAAGACGGCGGACGGGTCGTACATCGAGCCGCGGTCCGAGACGGCCATCACGGAGATGGCGTTCTGGCGGCCGGCGGCCGTGAGCGAGGTGCCGTCGATCGGGTCGACCGCGATGTCGCAGGCCGGCCCGTGACCGTTGCCGACGTGCTCGCCGTTGTAGAGCATCGGCGCGTTGTCCTTCTCGCCCTCGCCGATCACGACGACGCCGTCGAAGTTCACGGTGCCGAGGAACTTGCGCATCGCGTCGACGGCCGCTCCGTCCGCGAGGTTCTTCTCGCCCCGGCCGACCCACGGCTGTGCACGGATCGCGGCGGCCTCCGTCGCACGCACGAGCTCGAGCGCCAGGTTGCGGTCGGGCTGGAGGAACAGGGAGCCGGTTTCCGTAGTGGGAGTCACGACCAGAGCCTACCCACCGCACTCACAGCCCTCACGCCGACTGCACGGACGTGCACGTGTCACCCGTGGAGGACCGCTGACTAGGCTCGGCGACGACACCACCGAAGTCGAAGGAGATCGCAGTGCCCATCGCAACGCCGGAACAGTACGCCGAGATGCTCGAACGAGCGAAGGCCGGCAAGTTCGCCTACCCCGCGGTGAACGTGTCCTCCTCCCAGACGATCAACGCGGTCCTCCAGGGTCTGCAGGAGGCCGGTTCGGACGGCATCCTCCAGGTGACGACCGGCGGCGCCGACTACTTCGCCGGCCACACCGTCAAGAACCGCGCGGCGGGCGCCCTCGCGATGGCCCGCTTCGCGCACGAGGTCGCGAAGAACTACGACGTCACCGTCGCACTGCACACCGACCACTGCCCGAAGGATGCCCTCGACGGCTTCGTCATGCCCCTCATCGCCGCGAGCGAGGAGGAGGTCCGCCAGGGCCGCAACCCGATCTTCCAGTCGCACATGTGGGACGGCTCGGCCGTGCCGCTCGACGAGAACATCGAGATCGCCCGCACGATGATCGAGAAGACGCGCAACATCAACGCGATCCTCGAGGTCGAGATCGGCGTCGTCGGCGGCGAAGAGGACGGCGTCCAGCACGAGGGCACCAACGACGCGCTGTACACGACCCCGAACGACGTCGAGAAGGTCGTCGACGCGCTCGGGCTGGGTGACCGGGGTCGCTGGATCGCCGCCCTGACCTTCGGCAACGTGCACGGCGTCTACAAGCCGGGCAACGTCAAGCTCCGTCCGGAACTCCTCGGCGAGATCCAGGCCTCGGTCGCGCAGAAGCACGGCACCGGCGAGAACCCGCTCGACCTCGTCTTCCACGGCGGTTCCGGCTCGACCGACGACGAGATCCACGAGGCCGTCCGCAACGGCGTCATCAAGATGAACATCGACACGGACACGCAGTACGCGTTCACCCGCTCGATCGCCGACTCGATGTTCCGCAACTACGAGGGCGTCCTGAAGATCGACGGCGAGGTCGGCAACAAGAAGCAGTACGACCCGCGCGCCTGGGGCAAGGTCGCCGAGACCGCCATGGCGGCACGCGTGGTCGAGGCCGCGAAGGTCCTCGGCTCGGCCGGGAACAGCAAGGGCTGATCCGGTCGCACGCCGGCGGTCACCAGCCGGGAGGAACGGGGCGCGTCCGACGGACGCGCCCCGTTCCGCGTCCGGTCACCACCACCGCGCGTGCCACGATGGGCAGGTGACCACCGACGCCATCGCCTCCTCGTTCGCCCAGTACGTCACCGAGTCCCCAACCGCGTTCCACGCGGCCGCGGTCGCACGGGACCAGCTCGTGGCGGCCGGGTTCACCGAGCTGTCGGAGCTCGACGCCTGGCCGACCGAGGCCGGCGCCTACGTCGTCGTGCGTGACGGGGCCGTCATCGCCTGGCGGCTCCCGGAGTCGGCCGTGGCGACCACCCCGTTCCGGATCCTCGGCGCGCACACCGACTCCCCCGGGTTCCGCATCAAGCCGAACCCGACCGTGCGCGTCGGCGGCTGGGAGCAGCTCAACGTCGAGGTCTACGGCGGCGCGCTCCTGTCGACGTGGTTCGACCGCGACCTCCGCATCGCCGGCCGCGTTGTCGACGCCGACGGCTCGGTGCGCCTCGTGTCGACCGACGCCGTTGCCCGGATCCCGAACCTCGCGATCCACCTCGACCGCGGGGTGAACGACGGCAAGGAGATCGACCGGCAGCGCCACACCCTGCCGGTCGTCGGCACGGACGGCACCGCCGGCGGCACCGACGTGCTCGCGTGGCTGCGCGGTCGGCTCGGGGACGACGCGGTGTCGTGGGACCTCTTCCTGGCGGACACGCAGGCCCCGGCACGGATCGGCATCGACCGGGAGTTCCTCGCGTCCGGTCGGATGGACAACCTGACGAGCGTGCACGCCGGGCTCCGCGGGATCATCGACGCACCGGCCGACGGCGACCACATCCCGGTCTTCGCGGCGTTCGACCACGAGGAGATCGGCTCGTCGACCCCGTCCGGTGCGGGCGGTCCGTTCCTCGAGGACGTCCTCGGCCGCGTGCAGGAGGGCCTCGGCGCGACCCGCTCCGAGGCCGCGCGGGCGTTCCGCGCCTCGTGGCTGCTGTCGAGCGACGCCGGCCACCTGGTGCACCCGAACCAGCCCGAGAAGCACGACCCGACCAACCGTCCGCGTCCGGGTGCGGGTCCGCTCCTGAAGATCAGCGCCAACCAGCGCTACATGACCGAGGCGAAGGGTGCAGCCGTCTGGTCCGCCGCGTGCGATGCCGCCGGGGTGTCCTGGCAGCCGTTCGTCAACGTGAACACGATCCCCGGCGGCTCGACCATCGGGCCGATCGCGGCGACCCGGCTCGGCATCCCGACGATCGACATCGGCGTCGGCCTGCTGTCGATGCACTCGGTGCGCGAGCTCGTGCACGTCGACGACCTCGCGGCACTGCACGGCGCGGTCGCTGCCTTCCTGGCGGGGTAGTCGGCCGCCCGCGCCTCGGGCGTCAGAGCGTCAGAGCGTCAGAGCGTCACGACGACCTTGCGCGCGGACACCCCTGCGCGCTGCCGGTCGACGGCGCCCTGGACGGCGTCGAGTCCGTGCCCGACGACGAGCGGCTCGGGCATCGGGCGGATCGAGCCGTCCGCGAGCCCCTCGGGCAGGACCCGACCCCACAGCTCCGGCCCCAGGTCGTCGTCGCGGAGGCTGCTCCCCCACACGAACGCGGCCCGGATGCCGGCCCGGCGTGCCCGCAGGGTGAGCGCCACCGTGGTGAGCCCGATCCTGGTGAACACCGGCAGCATCCCCGGGAAGAGTCGCCGTCGCCCGGCGATCCGGTCGAGCGACACCGGCGTGCTCGCCATCGCCAGCACCGTGCCGCCGGTGCGCCGCAGCACCGCGATGCAGGCGGCGGTCGAGGTCGTCCCGAAGGCGACCGCTCCGACGACCGGCCGTCCGGCGACGGCCGCGACGAGGTCGTCGACCGCCGTCGGCGACCCGTGGTCGACGACGACCTCCGCGCCGAGCGACCGCACGGTGTCGGCGTTGCGGGGCGAGGCGGTGCTCACGACCGTGTACCCGGCGGCCCGGGCGAGTTGCACGGCGTTCATCCCGACGCTCGTCGAGCCGCCCCAGACCACGACGACGCCGGACCGGTCGGACGACGCGTCGGCGGCACCGGGCAGCGGGAGCCCGAGGTGCTTCGGCTGGAACAGCGCGCACGCGGCGGTCGACGCACCGAGCGGCAGGACAGCGGCGCGGTCGAACGACACGTCGTCGGGGATCGCGGCGGTCAGGCGTTCGAGGAGCGCCGTGTGCTCCTGGAACGCGCCCTCGTGCAGCGGGTCACGCCCCCGATCGGTGCCCGTCGCCAGGCCGACCACGCGGTCCCCCGTCCGGAAGCGCGTGACCGCCGGGCCCACCGCGACGACCTCGCCCGCGACGTCGGAACCGAGCACCGCCGGCGTGCGGAGCCAGCGGTAGGTGACGGGCCCCGTGCCCTGGATCACCCAGTCCACGGGGTTGACCGCCACGGCCCGGACGCGGACGACGACCTCGTCGTCGGCGGGCTCGGGAACCGGGAGCCGGTCGACGACGAGGGCGCCCCGGGGTTCGCGCAGGACAGCGGCGGAGTGGTCGGGCACGGTGGGCCTTTCGTCGAGGGTGATGGCACCGGGTGCCATCACCCTACGCTGGAACGGCACCGGGTGTCATCACTAGGGTGTCCCCATGGCGAGATGGGCACCCGACACCCGCGAGCGGTTGCGCGGTGCAGCGCTGGAGCTTTTCGCGGAGCGGGGTTTCGCGGCGACGACGGTCCCGGAGATCGTCGAGCGCGCGGGCGTCACGCGTCGGACGTTCTTCCGGCACTTCAGCGACAAGCGCGAGGTCTTCTTCGGGGACGACGAGATCCCCGTACTGGCCTCCCGGATGATCGCGGCGGCTCCGGCCGGAGCGCCCCCGATGACCGTGGTCGTCGACGGACTCCGGCAGCTCGCAGCCGAACGGTTCGACCCCCGGCGCGACCAGGTGCTCGCGGCGCGGCGGATCATCAGCGCGGAACCCGACCTGCGCGAGCGCGACCTGCGGAAGCAGGAGGACCTGCGGCAGGCGGTCCGGGAGGGCTTCCGTCGCCGCGGCGTGGACGACCGTACCGCGCGGGTCGTCGCCGGCGTGACGGTCCTCGTCCTGCAGACCGCACTCGAGGCCTGGCTCGACGACGCAGATGGTGCGCCGCTCACCGACCACCTCGACGCGACCGTCGACCAGGTCACGTCGATGCTCGCCCCCGGTCCCTGACGGGAGGCACGGGACCGCGCGGCCGCGGCGCTGGCCCCGGACGGTCAGGCGCCGGACTGCTGCAGCAGGGCCTGCACGAAGCCCGGGTCCTGGAACATCACCAGGACGAAGGCGACGAGGCTGATCAGCGACGCGACGCCCCCGCCGAGCAGCGGCACCCAGAACGTCCACTTCCGTGCGCGCAACCGCCGCAGCGACCACCAGGCGACGAGCGCGAAGACGACGACGCTGCTGATCGCCCCGACGACCGCCGCGGTCGACAGGGCCCCCGGGTCGGACAGCTGGAGGCCCTGCTGCCGGAAGGCCTCCCGGACCCTCGATGCGACCTCGGTGACGGCGAGGGACTGCAGGACCGAGAACAGCCCGAACGCCAGCAGACCGACCGTCACCACGAAGTCGAACTGAGACGCACCGTACCGACTGGTGGGCAGCGCGGTCCCTGCCGGCCGACCGTCCGGTCGCTGCGCAGGGGCCCGACCCGGAGCGCTGCGCTGCGACGGCGTCGCGGGTTCCGCGCGAGCTGCGCGCTCGCGCTCCTCGGTCGCCCGCCGCTCCTGCTCGACGAGCACCGGGTTCACCCAGCCTGCCGGCGCGTACTCGCCGTACTCCGGCGCCGGTGTGCCGTGGACCCGGCCGCCCGCGCCACCGGCCGCCGACGTGTCGGGCGCGGGGCGGGCCTCCCGGCCGGACGACGTGTCCGCCACGCGACCCGGCTCGCGGGCCGGGGCCGACGACCAGTCGCCGCGCGGGCCGCTCACGAGCGACGCCCGCCGAGCGCGCGCGTCGGGTTGCCCGACGCGTCGGTGCGGAGCTCCTTCGGGAGCGAGAACATCAGGTCCTCGTGCGCCGTGACGACCTCTTCCACGGTGCCGTACCCGGCGTCCGCGAGCTGCTCGAGCACCTCGGTGACGAGTTCCTCGGGCACGGACGCACCGCTCGTGACGCCCACGGTGCCGACCCCGTCGAGCCAGTCCTGGCGGATCTCCTCGGCGTAGTCGACGCGGTGGGCCGCCTTCGCACCGTGCTCGAGCGCGACCTCGACCAGACGGACGCTGTTCGACGAGTTGGCCGACCCGACCACGATGACGAGGTCGGCAGCGGGCGCGACCTTCTTCACCGCGACCTGGCGGTTCTGGGTGGCGTAGCAGATGTCGTCCGACGGCGGGTTCTCGATCGACGGGAACCGCTCGCGGAGCAGCCGGACCGTCTCCATCGTCTCGTCGACGCTCAGCGTGGTCTGCGAGAGCCAGACGAGGTTGTCGGGGTCGGGGACCTCGAGCGCGGCGACGTCCTCCGGCCCGTTCACCAGGATCGTGCGTTCCGGCGCGTGGCCCATGGTCCCCTCGACCTCCTCGTGCCCCGCGTGCCCGATGAGGATGATCGTGCGGTCCGCCCTGGCGAACCGGGTGGCCTCGCGGTGGACCTTGGTGACGAGGGGGCAGGTCGCGTCGATGGCGTGCAGGTCGCGGTCCGCGGCACCGGCGACGACCGCGGGCGAGACGCCGTGCGCACTGAAGACGACGTGCGCGCCGCGCGGGACCTCGGCGACGTCGTCGACGAACACGGCGCCGCGCTGCTCGAGCGTCGAGACGACGTGGACGTTGTGCACGATCTGCTTGCGGACGTAGACGGGCTCGCCGTACTGCTCGAGTGCCTTCTCGACGGCGACCACCGCTCGGTCCACCCCGGCGCAGTACCCGCGGGGGGCGGCGAGCAGGACCCTCTTCGCGCCGGCGACCGGCTCGTCCCGCAGACGGCCGCGCGCTGCGTGCACCCGGGGCGGGGCGAGCGGGACCGTGTGGCCGTTGGTGATCGTCACGACCCCGATGATAGGCGGGCGCACGGCACGCCACCTGGGGGTCCGACGCACCTGCGCGCGGCCGGTGACCCGGGTCCCCTCGGCGGTGCACGGCCGGCGACGCGGGGTCCGACCGGAACGGTGCACCGGCGGTCCGTCGGTTGTCCGTCGGGGCGGTGCACGGCTGTCGCCGGCGTCCGGCAGGATTGGACGGCACCACCAGGAGGAGCGCATGGCGATCGAACAGGGGCCCCCGACGGCCGACAACCCGTGGCCCGTCGCGCTGCTCGGCGCGAAGCTGCGCGACTGGATCGACCGGCTCGGCACCGCCTGGGTCGAGGGCGAGATCACGCAGTGGAACGTCGCCGGCGGCAACGTCTACGGCAAGCTCAAGGACGTCGAGGTCGACGCGACCGTGTCGTTCTCGATCTGGTCGAGCGTGCGGACGCGGGTGCCTGCGGACCTGAAGCAGGGCGACCGGGTGGTCGCCGCCGTCAAGCCGAACTACTGGGTCAAGGGCGGCTCCCTGACCATGCAGGTCGTCGAGATGAAGCACGTCGGCCTCGGTGACCTGCTCGAACGCCTCGAACGGCTGCGCCGGACGCTGGCCGAGGAGGGCCTGTTCGACCCGTCCCGCAAGAAGCGCCTGCCGTTCCTGCCGCACCGCATCGGGCTGATCACCGGCAAGGACTCCGACGCCGAGAAGGACGTCAAGCGGAACGCGCAGCTGCGCTGGCCGCAGGTCGAGTTCCGGACCGTCCACACCGCTGTGCAGGGCGAGCGCGCCGTGGGCGAGGTCACCGCGGCGATCGTCGAGCTCGACACGGACCCCACCGTCGACGTCATCATCGTCGCCCGGGGCGGCGGCGACTTCCAGAACCTGCTCGGCTTCAGTGACGAGGGCCTCGTGCGCACCGCGGCGGCGGCGACGACCCCGATCGTCTCGGCCATCGGGCACGAGGCCGACCGGCCGATCCTCGACGAGGTCGCCGACCTCCGCGCGTCCACCCCGACCGACGCGGCCAAGCGGGTCGTGCCCGACGTCGCCGAGGAGCTCGCGAACGTCCGGCAGGCCCGGGCCCGGCTCGGCCTGCGGCTCTCGCACGTGCTGTCCGTCGAGGCCGACCGGATCGCCGCCCTGCGCTCGCGCCCGGCGCTGGCGTCGACCGCGTGGCTCGTCGACACCCGGGCCGAGGAGGTGGCCCGTGACCTCTCCCGCGCCCGCGAGCTGCTCGACCGCCGGCTCGAGCGGTCGCACGCCGACGTCGGGCACCTGACCGCACGGCTCCGCGCACTGTCCCCGCGGGACACCCTGCGCCGGGGCTACGCCATCGTGCAGACCGCGGACGGCGACGTCGTGCGGGGTTCCGCGGACCTGGACGGTGCCACATCGGTGCACGTGACGCTCGGTGCGGGCACCGCCACCGGGACGCTCGAGCCGGACGGGCCCGGACCGGACGGTTCCGGCGCCTGAGTCCCGCCCTCCACGGGTTCCCGGCGCGGTGCACCGCGTCGGAGGGTGCTCGGTAGGATCGAGGGGTGTCGACCCAGCAGGAACCCGTGCCGTCCGACGTGCAGTCGTTGAGCTACGAGGCAGCGCGCGACGAACTCGTGCGCGTCGTCGCCGAGCTCGAGCAGGGGTCCGCCACGCTCGAGCGGTCGCTGACGCTCTGGGAGCGGGGTGAGTCGCTCGCCGCCCGCTGCGAGGAGTGGCTCGTCGGTGCCCGGGCCCGCCTCGACGCCGCTCGTGCCGCCTCGGCCGGAGCCGCCGACCAGGACGGGGCTGCACGGTGACCGACCCCGACGGACGCCCGATCGTCGCCGAGCTCGGCCGCCCCGAGACCCCCGAGGAGACCTGGGCGCGGAAGGACGCCGCACGGCGCACCCGCCGCGAGCACCAGACCGCGTTCAACCTCGTCCTCGCGCTCATCGCCTCGCTCGGCATCGTGCTCTTCCTGGTGGCCGTGGTGGTCCGCCCCGACCAGACGGTGGACCGCACCGTCGACTACCAGCAGATCGCCGCCCAGGCGAACGTGCCGGGCGTGACCCTCGCCGCACCCGACCTGCCGGACGACTTCTCCTCGAACCGCGCCGACTACCAGGACCGGACGTCCGACCAGGTCGCGGTGTGGACCGTCGGTCTCGTCACCCCGGACCGCCAGTACATCGGTCTGCAGCAGGGCATCGACGCGAACGCGTCGTGGGTGGCGAACCAGCTCGACCAGAAGCCGGCAACGGGCGACCGCACCATCGACGGCACGAAGTGGACCGTGTACGACCGCCGCGACGAGGGCAAGGACGCGGGCAACCACGCGTACTCGCTCGTCCACACCTTCGACCGCAACACCATCGTCCTGTCCGGCACGGCCGACGACGCGTCCTTCACGACGCTCGCGGAGGCCGTGACCGCGCAGTTCGCGGACTGACCCCCACCCCCGACCGAACCCGAAGCACGAGGAAGACCATGCCCGACCGCGCCGCCTCCACCCCGTCCGACGCCCTCCGCCTGCTCGTCGAGGGCAACGCCCGCTTCGCCGCAGACAAGCGCCGCACCGGCCGGATCGACCCGGACCGCCGCGGCGAGCTGACCGGGTCGCAGGCTCCGTTCGCGACCGTGCTCGGCTGCTCGGACTCCCGCGTACCGTTCGAGCACGTCTTCGACGCGGGCATCGGCGACCTGTTCGCGATCCGCAACGCCGGACAGATCGTCGACGACGTCGTGCTCGGGTCCATCGAGTTCGCGGTCGTCGCCCTCGGCACCCCGCTCGTCGTCGTCCTCCGTCACACCGCGTGCGGTGCCGTCGCCGCGGCTCGCTCGGGCGAGCCGGTGCCCGCGCCGCACCTGCAGGCCCTCGTCGACGCGATCGCGCCGAGCGTCGAGCGGGTCCGCGCGACCGACGCCGACCTGCCCCAGGAGTCCGTCGGCGCCGCGCACCTCGAGTCCACGCTCCGCCAGGTGATCGAGCGCTCCGGTGTCGTCTCCGACGCGATCGCCGCGGGTACCCTGGCCGTCGTCGGGGCGACCTACGACCTCACCACGGGCGAGGTCACCATCGACACCGTCGTGGGTCAGGCCTGACCGGTCCCCCACGGCGGAGCGCCCGGGCACCCCCGGGCCGACCCAGACACCGGAGCGACCGCTCCGCACGTGCACCACAGGAAGGACCACGACGACGTGACCCACACCACCGAGCCCACCGCGACCGCGACCGACCAGCCCGCGACGACGGGTGGCGACGGCTTCCGCATCGAGCACGACACCATGGGCGAGGTCCGGGTCCCGGTGCACGCGCTGTACCGCGCCCAGACGCAGCGTGCCGTCGAGAACTTCCCGATCTCGGGCAGCGGGCTCGAACCGGCGCAGGTCGTCGCCCTCGCCCGGATCAAGCGCGCCGCCGCGGTGGTCAACGGTTCTCTCGGCATCGTCGACCCGGCGGTCGCAGAGGCCATCGCGCAGGCGGCGGACGTGATCATCGGTGGCGAGCACCACGACCAGTTCCCGGTCGACGTCTACCAGACCGGCAGCGGCACCTCGTCCAACATGAACATGAACGAGGTCCTCGCGACCCTCGCGACCCGCATCGCCGGCACCGACGTGCACCCGAACGACCACGTGAACGCGTCGCAGTCGTCCAACGACGTGTTCCCGACATCGGTGCACGTCGCAGTCACCGAGGCCCTCATCCGCACCCTCGTCCCCGCGCTCGAGCACCTTGCCGAGTCGCTCGAGGCGAAGGCGACGCTCTGGGCCGACGCGGTGAAGTCCGGTCGCACCCACCTGATGGACGCCACGCCCGTCACGCTCGGCCAGGAGTTCGGCGGGTACGCGCGTCAGGTCCGGCTCGGCATCGAACGTGTGCAGGCCACGCTCCCCCGCGTCGCCGAGGTCCCGCTCGGCGGCACCGCGGTCGGGACCGGCATCAACACGCCGAAGGGCTTCCCGCAGCAGGTCATCGCCCGGCTGGCAGAGGACACCGGCCTGCCGATCACCGAGGCGGTCGACCACTTCGAGGCCCAGGGCGCGCGGGACGCGCTGGTCGAGGCGTCCGGCGCACTGAAGGTCATCGCGGTCAGCCTCACGAAGATCAACAACGACCTGCGCTGGATGGGGTCCGGTCCGAACACCGGTCTCGGCGAACTCCACATCCCGGACCTGCAGCCCGGCTCGTCGATCATGCCCGGCAAGGTCAACCCGGTCATCCCCGAGGCCACCCTGATGGTCGCCGCACGGGTCATCGGCAACGACGCCACGGTCGCGTGGGCCGGAGCATCGGGCGCGTTCGAGCTGAACGTCGCGATCCCGGTGATGGGCACGGCGCTGCTCGAGTCGATCCGCCTGCTGGCGAACAGCTCGCGGGTGCTCGCCGACAAGACCATCGACGGACTGCAGGCGAACCTCGATCGCGCCCGCGCCTTCGCTGAGTCGTCGCCGTCGATCGTGACCCCGCTCAACCGCGTCATCGGCTACGAGGCCGCCGCGAAGGTCGCCAAGTACGCCGTCGCCGAGGGCATCACGGTGCGCGAGGCCGTCGTCGCCCTGGGCCACGTCGAGCGCGGCGAGGTCACCGAGGAGCAGCTCGACAGCGCGCTCGACGTGCTGAGCATGACGCACCCGAACTGACGGGCGTCCCCGCGGCCGGACGGGAGGCGCGGTGCCAGCCGGCACCGCGCCTCCCGTCCGTCATGTGGTCGCGTTCACCGCCGCGAAAGCGACAGATCGCCGGGAACCGTCAGCGGCGATCTGTCGCTTTCGCGAAGGAAACGCCGCGGGCCGCGGGCCGCGGGCCGCGCGCCACGGCCACGGCCCGGCCCGCTACCCGAGGTCGGGCGAGTCGAGCATCTCGGTCACGAGCGCCGCGATCGCCGACCGCTCCGAGCGCGTCAGCGTCACGTGCGCGAACAGCGGGTGCCCCTTCAGCCGCTCGATCACCGAGGCGATGCCGTCGTGCCGGCCGACCCGCAGGTTGTCCCGCTGCGCGACGTCGTGGGTGAGGACCACGCGTGAGTTCTGCCCGATGCGCGACAGCATGGTGAGCAGGACGTTCCGTTCGAGGGACTGGGCCTCGTCGACGATCACGAAGGCGTCGTGCAGGGACCGCCCGCGGATGTGCGTCAACGGCAGGACCTCGAGCATCCCGCGCTCGACGACCTCGTCGAGCACGTTGTCCGAGACGAGCGCCCCGAGGGTGTCGAACACCGCCTGTGCCCAGGGGTTCATCTTCTCCGCCGCGTCACCGGGCAGGTAGCCGAGTTCCTGGCCGCCGACCGCGTACAGGGGTCGGAAGACCATGATCTTCTTGTGCTGCTGCCGTTCGAGCACGGCCTCGAGCCCGGCGCAGAGCGCGAGCGCGGACTTGCCCGTGCCGGCGCTGCCGCCGAGCGACACGATGCCGATCTCGGGGTCGAGCAGAGCGTCGATCGCGAGCCGCTGCTCCGCGGAGCGGCCGCGGAGGCCGAAGACCTCGCGGTCGCCGCGGACGAGCGACACCGCGCCGGCCTCGTGCACGCGTCCGAGGGCCGAGCCGCGCTCCGAGTGGATGACGACCCCGGTGTTGACCGGCACACCCTCGAGCTTCGAGGACCGGATCTCCTCGCGCTCGTACAGGTCGCTCATCTGCTCGCCGGACACCTGCAGGTCGGTGATGCCCGTGTAGCCGGAGTCGACGGCGAGTTCGGCGCGGTACTCCTCGGCGGCCATGCCGATCGACGAGGCCTTCACGCGGAGGGGCAGGTCCTTCGAGACCACGACGACGTCGAGCCCGTCGGTGGCGAGGTTCGACGCCACCGCGAGGATCCGCGAGTCGTTGTCACCGAGCTGCAGCCCGGACGGCAGGACCGACTGGTTCGAGTGGTTGAGCTCGACGCGGAACGAGCCGCCGTCCTCGAGCGCGATGGGGAAGTCGAGTCGTTCGTGTTCGATCCGCAGCTCGTCGAGCAGTCGGAGCGCCTGGCGTGCGAAGTACCCGATCTCCGGGTCGTTGCGCTTGGACTCCAGCTCGCTCACCACGACGACGGGCAGCACGACGGCGTGCTCGGCGAAGCGGAACAACGCCCGCGGATCGCTGAGGAGCACCGAGGTGTCGAGCACGTACGTGCGTTGGGCGACCGATGTGGACGAGTCCGCGGTGGGCCGCTGGGCGGGTTCGCGAGAGACGTTACGAGAGGTCACGACCACTCCATCCCCGGGCCGCGCTCGGCCCGGTCACTGTCCTCGAACGCGGCCGTGGAGCGGTCCCGAAGCACCGACCGTGGCCGCTTCGACCGGGCACTGTGCCCGATGCGGCCAAGCTACGACCCGCCTCTGACGGCCGCACCGCGACACGCTGGGCCGGAGGTTACGGTCGCGTGAACGCGCACGGCGCCGGAGGAGGCCGCAGCGCTGTCGCTCTCGCAGACCACCCCCGGGCATGCGCGCGCCGCGGCGCGACCCGGCGCGCTACTGCATCGTGGCGTAGGACAGGCAGGCGTCGCGGAACATGTCGAGCGTCTCGTCCGTGGTGGACGCGAACACCGACACGCGCGCGACCCCGAGCCGCGTCGTCAGCGTGACCCCGTGGTTGTGCAGGGCCGCCGACAGCGCGGTGAGCCGCCCCTGCGGCGGACGGAGCACGACGATGCCGGCACGCTCGCGGGGGTCGCGGCTGGACTCCACCGACAGCCCGAACTCGTCGGCGATGTCGAACACCCGCTCGACACGGTCGGCGACACGGTCCTGGACCGCGTCGACACCCACCGAGACGAGCCGCTCGAGCGACACCGCCATGCGGGCCTGGGCGACCGGGTCGATGCGCGTCATCTGGTACCCGGCGGCGCCGGGCTTGACGGACGGCACCTCGGTAGGCCAACCGGTCGTGCCGTGCGGACCGGAGAGCGCGGGACGCAGCCGGTTCAGGGCGCGGTCGCTGAAGGCCGTGAAGCCCGTGCCCCACCCTGCGTGCAGCCACTTCTGTCCGCCCGTGGCGACGACGTCGGCGAGCTCGTACGGGGCGTCGACGACACCGAAGCCCTGGATCGCGTCGACGATGAGCAGTCGCTCGCCGATGACCTCGCGGATCGCGGCGAGGTCGGCGAGGTAGCCGGTCTGCCAGTCGACCAGGGACACGGCGACCGCGGTCACGTCGTCGGTCAGACGCTCCTGGACGAGCGACGGGGTCATCCAGCCCGCTCCGGACTCGACCACGACGGGCTGCACACGGCCACCGGTCGCCGAGGCGGCACTCGCGAGCGCGAGCGGCAGCGAGGGGTACTCGTCCGCAGCGACGAGCACACCGCCGGTGAGCCCGAACGCGGTGTGCAGCAGGCCGGGCGTCGTGGCGGTCTGCGAGACGACCTGGTCCTCGCGCCGACCGACGAGCCGCGCGGCGACGGTGCGCACCCGGGCGTCCTGCTCGTCGAGCGTCTCCATCGCGCCGAAGCGCATGCGTTCCTGGATCGTCCCGAGCACGCGCTGCTCCTCGAGCACGGCGGTCTGCACGGGACCGAACGCGGCGTGGTCGAGGTAGCCGGGCTCCTCGGCGAAGCCGGCTGCGTACTCGGCGATGTTCACAGGTGCAACCTTCCGTGGGACGAAAACCCTGTGAGTCTACTGGGATGCCCGGACCAGGGCGAAACCCGAGCCCGCGGACGCACCGCGAACCGACCGGCGAGCGTACCGGGCGGGGGCCGTCGCACGAGTCGCGGGCCGGGGTCCCTCAGCCGCCGAACCGGCGGGACCGCAGACCGAAGTCGCGCACGGCACGCAGGAAGTCGACCTCGCGCAGGTCGGGGTAGAAGGCCTCGACGAAGTAGAACTCGCTGTGTGCGCTCTGCCACAGCATGAAGTCCGACAACCGCTGTTCGCCGGAGGTGCGGATGACCAGGTCGGGGTCGGGCTGGCCCTGCGTGTACAGGTGGTCGCCGATGAGCTCCGGCGTGAGGACCTCGGCCAGGGTGTCGAGCGTGCCGCCGCCCTCGCCGTGCGCCCGGACGATGCTCCGCATGGCGTCCGCGATCTCCCGGCGTCCGCCGTAGCCGACGGCGAGGTTGACGTGCAGGCCGGTGTGGTCCGCGGTGCGGTCCTCGGCGTCCGCGAGCGCGGTGACGAGCTCGGCGGGGAGCCCCTCGTCGGACCCGACGTGCTGCACCCGCCAGTCACGGTGCTCCGAGAGCGTGCCCGCGAGGTCCGCGATGATGCCGACGAGCTGCTCGAGCTCCTCACCACCGCGGCCGGTCAGGTTGTCCGCCGACAGCAAGTAGAGCGTCACGACCTCGATGCCGAGGTCGTCGCACCAATCGAGGAACTCCGGGATCTTCGCCGCCCCGGCGCGGTGCCCGTGGGCGGCGGACTCGAGGCCGAGCTGCTTCGCCCAGCGACGGTTGCCGTCCACGATCATGGCGACGTGCTTCGGCATCGCCTGCGCGTCGATCTGGCGGCGGATACGACGCTGGTAGGCACGGTAGAGGACGCCGCGCCCTGCCCATCCCACCCTGCCGGTCACGGCACGACTGTAGTGCACGACGACGCGGCCCGCGCTGGGCACGGCCGCTCGGTGGACGTTCGGCTGCCGTTCGGCATCGGGCCCTACTGTCGCCCCATGCAGGACGAGACCGCCATGCTGCCCCACGTCCCGTTCACGGAGGAAGCAGCCGCCACCGAGCCACCGCGACCGGCATGGCGCGGCTGGATCCACCTGGGCACGTTCCCGTTCGCCGTCGCCATGGGGATCGTGCTCATCTGCCTGGCGGACAGCGGGGCCGCGAAGGCCGGCAGCGCCGTGTTCATGGCGACGTCGCTGCTCATGTTCGGCGTCTCGGCGACGTACCACCGGTTCCCCTGGGGGCCGACGGTGAAGCGGATCCTCAAGCGGATCGACCACACGAACATCCTGCTGCTCATCGCGGGCACCTACACGCCGATCGCGATCTGCGCCCTCCCGCACACGCTCATGGTCGTCGTGCTCTGGGTGATGTGGTCCGGCGCCGCGCTCGGCATCGCGTTCCGCGTCCTGTGGATCAACGCACCGCGCTGGCTGTACGTGCCGATCTACCTGGTGCTCGGGTGCGCCGCGTTCGGCCTGCTCCCCTGGTTCTTCGCCGCGAGCGTGCCGATGACGGTGCTCGTGCTGTCCGGCGGCGCCGCGTACATCCTCGGGGCGCTCGTCTACGGCTTCAAGCGGCCCGACCCGTCGCCGACGGTCTTCGGGTTCCACGAGGTCTTCCACGCCCTGACGGTGGTGGCCTTCGCCGCACAGTGGGTGGGTGTCCTCATCGTGGCGCTCGACCCGGTGCGCTGAGGCGACCGGACGACGGACGGGAGGCCCGTGGCGCGCTCGCCACGGGCCTCCCGTCCGTCGTGTGCGGGCTCAGCCCCGCTCGGTGTCGTCGCCCACGTCGGCGCGGCCGTCCTCGGCGGCGCGGCGCGCCGCCTCGTCCGTCGACGTGGCGTCGCCCGCGTCCGCCTCGAGCCGCTCCCGGACCTCGGAGCGGTAGCGGGTGCGACGGATGCGCCGCGTCATGTCGACCACGAGCAGGATCGTCACGACCGCGACGACCGCGATCGCGACGAAGCCGGCGACACCGGGGGTGACGTCGACGTCGGGGACGACCGACGGGCTCGGGCTGGGGGCGGCGGCGATGGCCGTCAGGATGCTGCTCACGCGGTGGTGTCCTCGTCGTCAGGGATCCCCGCGAACAGGTCGGACTCCGGCAGCTCGGTGGGCACGCGTGCCTCGACCAGCTGGTAGTCCTCGGTGGGCCACACCGTCGCGAGGAGGTCGTTCGGCCAGTAGAAGAAGGCGCTGTCGGGCGGCACCTGGCTCGCGTGCGCCCGGAGCGCGGCGTCACGGGCGTCGAAGTACTCGTGGACGTCGACGTGCGTGGTCGCGAGGTCGGGCCGGTCGGCGAACCGCTCGACCCACTCGCGCAGCTGCTCGACGGCCGGACTGTCCGGGTCCCGCTCCTGCAGGGCCTCGAAGACCGTGCGGAAGCGCCGCGGGTTCATCGTGCGCTCGTAGTAGAGCTTGCTGATCGCCCAGGGCTCCCCCGCCGTCGGGTACTTCGCCGGGTCCGCGGCGTCCCGCCACGCGGCCACCGAGACCTCGTGCGTCCGGATGTGGTCGGGGTGCGGGTAGCCGCCGTTCTCGTCGTAGGTGACGAGGACGTGCGGGCGGAAGCGACGGACGACGCGGACCAGCGCCTCGGTCGAGAACTCGAGCGGCACGGTGGAGAACGTGCCGGGGCGCACGGTCTCGCCCTTCTCCGCGTCGGGGAGGCCGGAGTCGTGGTAGCCGAGCCACAGGTGGTCGATGCCGAGCGCCGCCTGCGCCGCTGCCATCTCGGTGCGCCGGTACCCCGCCATGTCGCGGTGCGCCCGGCTCGTCGCCGGCTCGCCGAGCTGCTCGTTGAGGATGTCGCCGGCCTCACCGCCCGTGCACGACACCACCAGGACCTGGTGTCCCTCGGCCACGTACCGCGCGGCGGTCCCGGCGCCCTTGCTCGACTCGTCGTCGGGGTGGGCGTGGACGGCCAGCAGGCGGTACGGCACGGTGTTCCTCACGGGGGCCATTCGGACGGGGCGTGCACACGGGATCCGCGTGCATGCGGGCAGCGCACAGCGGGGCGTGAACTACCCTGGAGATCAGGATAATCACCCCAGGAGCCCCGAACTGTCCGAACCGCTGCACCCCGCCGGATCCGCTGGCCCTGCGTCCTCGACCGCCGCGTCCGCCACGGCCGCGACGCTCGACGACCGGTACGGCCGCACGCCCGACCGGCGCCGTCGGGGCCGGCTGTTCGGGATCACCGCCGCGATCGCGGTCGTGCTCGTGTTCGTGGCCTGGGTCGTCTGGGCCGGACTCGACCAGACGTCGCACGGTCTGGACAGCACCGAGGTCGGCTACACCGTGGTCTCCGAGCACCGTACCGTCGTGCACTCCCAGGTCTCCGTCGATCCCGGGACCGAGGCGAAGTGTGCCGTGCAGGTGCTCGACAAGGCGTACTCGATCGTCGGGTGGAAGGTCGTGACCCTGCCGCCGTCCGAACAGCGGACACGCAGCATCTCGACCGAGTTGAACACGACGACCCGCGGCGTGACCGGCTTGATCCACGACTGCTGGGTTCCCTAGACTCGACTGATTCGCGGACGAGACCGGCCACTCCGGCCGGTCTCGTCCTTTGTCGAAAGGGAGACCGATGAGCAACGACACGCAGACCACCTGGCTGACCCAGGAGGCGCACGACCGTCTCACGGCCGAGCTCGAGCAGCTGTCGGGCCCGGCCCGCAAGGAGATCGCGGACCGCATCGAGGCGGCGCGTGAAGAGGGTGACCTCAAGGAGAACGGCGGCTACCACGCCGCCAAGGACGAGCAGGGCAAGATCGAGGCCCGCATCCGCCAGCTCACCGAGCTGCTCAAGCACGCCACCGTGGGCGAGGCGGACTTCGACGGCACCGTCGAGCCCGGCACCGTCGTCACCGCCGTGATCGCGGGCGACGAGTCGACCTTCCTCGTGGGCAACCGCGAGATCGTGGCCGAGGGGTCCGACCTGACCGTGTACAGCCCGGTCAGCCCGGTCGGTGCGGCCATCCTCGGGCTCCGCGCCGGCGAGAAGACGAACTACACCGCCCCGAACGGCAAGGACATCGCCGTCGAGGTGACGAAGGTCGAGCGCTACGAGCCGTAGGCACGCGCAGCCACGCCCCGTCGCCCACGCGCCCTCGCGCACGCACAGCAGCTCGCGCCACCTGATCGGTGGCGCGAGCTGCTGTTCGTCGTGCAGGCCCTGCGCGGGCGCGTCGCCTCAGCGCGTCACGAGGTCGCGGTGCGTGAGCGCCCGGACGCACGGGAAGCACACGAGGTCCCCGACCCGGACGTCACCGGGCAGCAGCGCCTCGCGCCCCGCGGTGCCGGTCGGGTTCGTGGTGAGCGTCACCTCCGCCACCGGCGCGACCGTGCGACGACCGATGAGCCGGGCCTCGGCGAGCACCGCGCAGTCCGGCACCACCGCGTCGAGCTCGACGAACAGCACGCCCCACGGCCGCCGGACCCGCGTCACCGTCGCCACGGTGACGCAGACGTCGACCGGCTCCCAGTCACGCGGGCGGTACCGGGGCGGGGCCTGCTCCGCGGTGTGCACGCACGGGGTGCCGGCGACGGCGGCCAGGCGCTGCATCGACACGGCGCACACACGGACGTCGTCGACGGTCGCCTCGGTGCGCGCGGGCCAGAGCGTCGGGTCGAGCGGATCGGGCAGCGAGGCACGGAGCGAGGGCAGGATGGTCGTGAGGGTCATGACGGGAGCATCACGCGCCTCCCGGCCCGCGGCGCCGCCCCGAACGGGACGCTGACGGCGTCAGCGCACACCCGTGCGGTCCGCTGACGGAACGACGCTCAGTGCTCGAGCAGCTCCGGGCGGAAGCCGACCTCGTGGAGTCGCTGGATGACCTCCTGCGCGTGCTCCGGACCGCGGGCTTCGATCGACAGGTCCAGGGCCACCTCGTTGATCACGAGGCCCTGACCGTGCCGGGTGTGGAGCACCTCGACCACGTTCGCTCCGGCGTCCGAGATGACCTGCGCGACCCGCGCCAGCTGCCCCGGACGGTCCGGCAGCATGATGCGGATGCCGATGTAGCGCGACGCGGCGACGAGACCGCGGGTGATCACGCGCTCCATCATGAGCGGGTCGATGTTGCCGCCACTGAGGAGCACCACCGTGCGGCCGGTGTCGCGGACGGCACCGGACATGATCGCCGCGACGCCGACGGCCCCGGCCGCCTCGACCACGAGCTTCGCGCGTTCGAGCAGCACGAGCAGGGCACGGGCGGTGTCGTCGTCCGAGACGGTGACGATGTCGTCCACCAGGTCGCGGATGATCGGGAAGTTCAGGTCACCGGGCCGGGCCACCGCGATGCCGTCGGAGATGGTCGGCTTGGTCGCGACCGTGACCGGTTCACCGGCGGTGATCGACGACGGGTAGGCCGCAGCGTTCTCCGCCTGCACGCCGATCACCCGGATCGGGCGGCCGAGGCGCTCGGACATCCCCTTCACCGCGAGTGCGATGCCCGAGATGACCCCGCCGCCCCCGATCGGCACGACCACGGTGTCGACGTCGGGCACCTGGTCGACGATCTCGAGTCCGAGCGTGCCCTGGCCGGCGATGACGTCCGGGTGGTCGAACGGCGGGATGAACACCGCTCCGGTGTGGGCGGCGAAGTCCTTCGCGGCACTGAGGGCCTCTTCCACGGAGTGACCGCGGAGGACCACCTCGGCGCCGTAGTGCCGCGTCGCCTGCAGCTTCGGCAGGGCGACCCCGACGGGGGTGAAGATCGTGGCCGGGATGCCGAGCTCGCGAGCGGCGAGGGCGACGCCCTGCGCGTGGTTCCCGGCGCTGGCGGCGACGACACCCGCGGCACGCTGCTCGGGGCTCAGGGCGGCGAGGCGGTTGTACGCGCCACGGACCTTGTACGCACCGGTCCGCTGCAGGTTCTCGCACTTGAGGTGCACCGGCGACCCGAGCAGCTCGGCGAGGAACTGCGAGGTCTCCATCGGGGTCACGCGCGCGACGCCCGCGATGGTCTGCCGCGCGGCCTCGATGTCCGCGAGCGTCGGGAACGCTGCGGTCTGCTGCTGGGGCACGGAGGTGTCGGTCACGGTCCCATCATCGTCGGTCCGGGCCGTCACGGCGAACTCGTGACGGCTGACCGCGCGGCTCTTCAGCCCGCGGTCCCCTTCGTCGCGGTCGGCTGCTCGTCGGTACCGGGTGCGGGCACGCCCTCCGGGTGCCGCTTCGCCCAGCGGCGGCGCTTCTTCGCCTCGACGCTCGCGTGGTGGTCGCGCTGCTTCGCCTCGAGCACGTGGTCGGAGTCGAGCCCCTTCCACCGGCCGCTCGCGATCGTCGTGACCATCGAGTTCACCGTCGCGATGAGCGGCACCGCGAAGAAGGCCCCGGCGATGCCGGCCAGGCCGGACGCGGCGGTCACGCCGAGCACGACCGCGAGCGGGTGCACCTTGACCGCGCTGCCCATGACGAGCGGCTGCAGGATGTGCCCCTCGACCTGCTGCACGACCAGGATGACACCGAGCATGATCAGGGCCGCGACCCAGCCGTTGAAGATGAGCGCGATGAAGACCGCGAGGAACCCGGTCACGATCGCGCCGACGACCGGGATGAAGGCGCCGAGGAAGACGAACACCGCGATCGGGATGACGAGCGGCAGCTGCAGTGCGGCGGCGCCGATGCCGATGCCGACCGCGTCGACGAACGCCACGAAGATCTGCACGCGGATGAAGCTCGTCAGGGTCGTCCAGCCCGCGACACCCGCGCCGTCGATCGCTCCGCGCGCCTTCTTCGGGAAGAGGCGGACGGTCCAGCGCCAGACGTTCTTGCCGTCGATGAGCAGGAAGATCACCGTGAAGATCACGACGAACAGGCCGGCCAGGATGTGGGTGAGCGATGACCCGGCGCTCGCGACGCCGGACAGGATGGAGCCGGAGTTGCTCGACAGCCAGTCCGTCGCCTGGTTCAGGTAGTTGTTGAGGTCGCGCTGGCTGATCCCGAGACCGGAGCCGAGTACGAACTCGCGGATGTTGTCGTACTGCGAGAGCGTTCGGTCGCGCAGCGAGGGGTAGGACGCGGCGATCTGGTCGACGACCAGCCAGATGAGCGCGGCGACCGCAGCCAGACCGCCGACGAGGCTCACGACGACGGCGATCCACTTCGGCACGTGGTGTCGCTGCATCCAGTTCGACAGCGGTACGAGCAGGGCGGCGACGACGATGCCGATGAGGAACGGGATGAGGACCTCGCTGAACAGCGTCACGAGGTAGATGACGACCGCGACCACGCCGATGACGACGAGGACGCGCCACGACCACGCGCCCGCGATCCGCATGCCCATCGGCACCGAGTCCTCGACGACGGGATCCGGATGCGTCTTCTTTCCCCAGGCCATGCGGCGAGTGTACCGACGGGTACCGGGATGCGTTCCCGGTGCGGAATGCACGGTCGCAGGCCCCGGACCGGCAGCGCTGTCGGCCCACGTCGGTAGCGTCGACCCATGGTCAGGTCCACGCTCTCCGCCGCCGAGGCACGCCGCGTCACCCTGGCGGCGCAGGGCTTCGGCACGCCGCCGTCCGACGCCGTCGCGACCCGTACCCTGACGAGCACGATCGCCCGGCTGGGGCTGTTGCAGATCGACTCCGTCAACGTCTTCGAGCGGAGCCACTACCTGCCGCTCTTCGCCCGGCTCGGCTCCTACGACCGCACGGCGCTCGACCGTCTGACGCTCACCCGGCATGCGCCCCACGCCGAGTACTGGGCGCACGAGGCGGCCTTCGTACCGCGCACCCACCTGCCGCTCTTCCGGTGGCGGATGGACGCGTACCGGGAGCGGGACGCCCGGCCGAACCGCGTCGCCGGCGTCGAGCGGACCGCCGGTGTCCGCCGCGAACTGCGGGCCCTGCTCGCGGCAGAGGGCCCGCTCCCCGCGAGCGCCGTCGAGCACGAGGCGAACGTCCGCCGCGGTCCCTGGTGGGGCTGGAGCGACGTCAAGACCGGGCTCGAGCAGATGTTCCGTTGGGGCGAGGTCGTCAGCGCCGGACGCTCCGGCTTCGAGCGCGTGTACGCCCTGCCCGACCAGGTGCTGCCGGTCGGCACGCTGGAGAACGCGCCGGACCGACACACCGCGATCACGGAGCTCGTCCGCCGGGCTGCACGCGCCGTGGGCGTCGGCACGCGCGCGGACCTCGCCGACCACTACCGGCTGCGTGCCGACGACACCGCCGCGGCGATCGCCGAGCTCGTGGAGCGCGGCGAGCTCGTACCCGTCCGGGTGGAGGGCTGGCGCGAACCAGCATGGTTGCACGCCACCGCCCGGGTGCCGCGACACGTCACCGCCGACGCCGTGCTGAGCCCGTTCGACCCGGTCGTCTGGTTCCGCCGTCGGGCCGAGCGCATGTACGGCTTCCACTACCGGATCGAGATCTACACACCGGCGGCGAAGCGTGTCCACGGCTACTACGTGCTGCCCGTGCTGCAGGACGACCGCCTGACCGGACGCGTCGACCTGAAGAGCGACCGGCAGCGCGGGGTCCTGCGGGTGCGGACGGCCTGGCAGGAGCCCGCTGAGCACCTCGACGCCGACCGGCTCGCGGCGACGCTGCGGCGGGCGGCCGCGTGGCAGGGGCTCGACGGCATCGAGGTCACCGATCGCGGCACCGCTGCCGCAGCCGTGGCGGCAGCGCTGGGGGTCGGGCTCGTCCCGCACGAGGCAGCCGACGACGCCGACGCCGCCGCCGCAGCAGCCCCCGATGACGACGCGGCCTGAGGCGGGGCGGGGTCCGGGCCGGTCCGCTCCGGTCCGGTCCGGTCAGAAGCGGTCGATGCTGTTCCGCAGGCGCGCGACGCGGTCGGGCAGCGGCGGGTGCGTCGAGAACAGGCGGTCCATCACACCGGGTCGCATCGGGTCCGCGATCCACAGGTGCGCCATCGACGAGTTCTGCGTGCGCGTCGGTCGACCGTACGCGGCGAGCTTCTCGAGGGCGCGCGCCAGCCCCTCCGGGTACCGCGTGGTCATCGCGCCGGTGGCGTCGGCGAGGTACTCCCGCTGGCGGGACACGGCCGCCTGCACGACGGCGGCGGCGAGCGGCGCGACGAGCACGGCGACGAGCCCGGCCACGATGAGCAGCGGGTTGCCCCCACCGCCCGAGTCGTTGTTCCGGCCCCGGCCGCTCAACCCGCTGAAGATCGAGATGCGCAGGAGCACGTCGGCGAGGAACCCGACGGCGACGACCAGGCCGAACACCATCGTCGAGACGCGGATGTCGTAGTTCCGGACGTGCCCGAGTTCGTGCGCCATGACGCCCTGGAGCTCGGTGTCGTCCATGATCGCCAGGAGGCCCGTGGTCGCCGCGACGATCGCGTGGTCCGGGTCGCGGCCCGTGGCGAAGGCGTTCGGAGCGGGGTCGTCGATGACGAACACGCGGGGCATCGGCATGCCGGTCGTGATCGCCAGGTTCTCGACCGTCCGCCACAGCCGGGGCTCGGTCGACCGGTCGATCTCGATCCCGCCCGCGATGGCCGTGGCCTGCCGTCCGGCGAGGAAGTACTGCAGCACGGCGTAGCCGAGAGCGACGAGCAGGACGATCACGCCGACCGACACGTTGCCGGCGAGGTACCCGCCGAGGAACCCGAGCGCCCCGACGATCAGCAGGAACGCCAGGATGATGAGGACGGTGTTGCGCTTGTTCCGCGCGATGGCGCTGTACACGGGTCAGCCCGACGCGCCGAGGGTCAGAACTGCACGCGCGGCGGTTCGGCGATCGCCGCGGGCTCGGCCGTCTCGAAGAACGTCGCCTCGGTGAAGCCCTTGCTCTTCGCGAATGTCGAGTTCGGGAAGACGCGGATCTTGGTGTTGAGCTCGCGCACGCCGCCGTTGTAGAAGCGTCGCGCGGCCTGGATCTTGTCCTCGGTGTCGACGAGCTCCGACTGCAGCTGCAGGAAGTTCTGGCTCGACTGGAGCTGCGGGTACCCCTCGGCCACGGCGAAGACGCTCTTGAGCGCCTTCTGCATGTGTCCCTCGGCAGCCGAGGCACTCGCGGCGTCACCGGCTCCGAGCGTCTCGGACCTGGCGCGCGTCACGTCCTCGAACACCGACTTCTCGTGGGCTGCGTAGCCCTTGACGGTGTCGACGATCGTGGGGATGAGGTCGGCGCGCCGCTTCAGCTGCACGGTGATGTCGCTCCAGGCCTCGTCCACGCGGAGCTTCAGGGTCACCAGCGAGTTGTAGGTCACCCAGAGGTAGATCCCGATCACGACGAGCAGGACCACCACCACTCCGACGACGATCAGCGTCGTGACGAGTCCGGTGTCCATCGGGCGTGCTCCTCTTCGCGTCGGGTCCGGCGCGGTGGGAACACGGCCGGTGCGTGGCCGGGACGGCCGCCCACGATTGTACCGAGGCGCCCGGATGCGGCCGGTCCGTGGAGCGCGGTTCACGGGGGATTCCCGAGTGGCGTACACCGGGCGTTCGGCGGGTACCGGGCTCCGGTCAGTCTCGGGACACATCATCCGTGTGGTGGATTGACCGCGGCACCGTCTTCGCGTGGGATGGAGGTGGTGAGCACGCTCGGGGACAACGTGGACGAGGCGGCCGTCGGGCCTGACGGCCGTGTCCGTCGACCCCGATCGCGCTCCGGGTGGACGAGGGCCGTGCTGGTGACCGTGCTCGCGACGGGCGCCGTCCTGCTCGGGGCACCGACCGCCTCCGCTGCGACCGCGACCGCCGACGGCCCGCCCGCCGGCACCGCGACGGCGCCCGGTGCTCCTGCGAGCGTCGGCACCGCAGCCGCGACCACCGGCACCGTCGCCGTCCGCACTGCGGCGGACCCGTCCGACGGCGACGCGGCCCGCGCCCAGCAGACGTCGCCACCGACGCCCTCCCCGCAGGTCGGCACGCTCCCCCCGGGCACCGGCTCCCCCAGTCCGGCGCCGTCCGACCGGCCCGCCGTCCGACCGTCGATCAGCGACCCCGGCGACGTCACGACCGGCACGGTGCGCTTCCACGGCCTCGGGACCCCCGGACACCTCGTCCGCGTCACCGGTCCGACCACGACCGGGTCCGCCGGGTGTTCCGCGACGGTCGGCGCCGACGGCTCGTGGGCCTGCATCGCGACCGTGCGGTCCGGACCCCAGCAGGTCTTCACCGTCTCCGACCGCAGCGACCCGGCCCTCGGGTCGTCGAGCGCCCCGGCCTCGGACGTCGTCGTGCCCCCGGTCGTGACGACCGACCGGCCGACGCCAGGCCCCGTCTCCGGCAGCGGCCTGCCCGGCGCGACGGTGTCGCTGACCGTCGTCGGCTCGTCGACGGTCCACACCACCACGGTGGGGCCCGACGGCCGGTGGACGGTCTCGCTCTCCGGCGACGGAGCGCGGGACGGCAGCGTCACGGTGTCCGCGGCCCAGACCGCGAGCACGACCGGCGGGTACCGCTCGGACCTGCGGAGCGCACCGTCGGCCCCGCGCCCGGTGGTCCTCGACCGGACGGCCCCCGCTGCCCCCGTCGTCGGTTCACCCGGCCGCGGCGAGCAGGTCCGCGCGCAGCCCTTCACGGTGCGCGGCACGGGCGAGCCCGGCGCCGTCGTCACCGTGTACCTCGACCGGTCCCCGGTGTGCCGGTCCGAGGTCGGTGCCGACGGCCGGTGGGCCTGCACCACCTCCGGCACGGCGGCGGCCGGAGCGCGCACGGTCAGCGCGATGCAGCAGGACGCTGCGGGCAACGCCTCCCGGTCCTCCGCAGCGGTGCGCGTCGTGCTGTCCGGCGCGACGGCGTCGGCGACCGGAGGAGCGACGAACGGCACCACGGCCGCTCCCGGTGCCACGGCCCCGGCCGGTCCCGGTGCTCCCGCGACGCCTGGTGGGACCGGATCGAGCGCGGGCAGCGGCGGACCGGGCGCCGACGGCTCGACCGCCGGCGGCTCCGGGGACACCGGCGGTGCCGCGGGTGCCGGCGGTTCGGGCACGGGTGGAGGCGGCCGCGGCCTGCCGGACTGGTCCGGCCCGGCGGGCGACTGGACGGCCGGCACCGCCTTCGACCACGGCGTCCCGACCATCCAGGCGTCGTTCTCCTGGAGCACCGTCCTCCTCGCCACCGGCGTCGCAGCCGGCTTCCTCGTGCTCGTCGCGGCTCCGCTCGCCCTCTTCGGCGCCGCGGTCCACGGTCGGCTCCGCAACCCGGTCACCGCGCTCCTCGGCCGCAACCGCTCGCGGGCCGAGCGTCGACTCGGCGACGACGTCCTGCCGACCTGGGCCGCGGCCGCGATCGGCGTGGGCATCGTCGGCACGACCACGGTGCTCGGCGTCGGTGTCGCCCTCGAGGCCCGGTACGTCCGCCTCGGCATCGCGGTGCTGCTCGGGGCGGCGGTCACGACGGCCGCGGTGGTCCTCGCCGTGCGCTGGGCCGCCGGGGCAGACCACCGCGCGATCGGCTTCCGCGTCTCCCCCTGGCTCGTCCTCGCCGCCCTGGTGGCGTGCGTCCTCACCCGCACGGGAGACCTCTCCCCCGCCCTGGTCGTCGGCAGCGTGCTCGTGCCGGTCGGCCGCCCGGGAGCCGACACCGCGGCGCTGCGCCTGGCGTCGAGCGCCGCGACGGGGGTGCGGAGCGCCACCGCGCGGTCGGTCGCCCTGCTCGTGGTCGCTGCCACCGGGTGGGCGCTGCACTCCGTCGTGCACGGCGCGGGTTTCTGGTCGACGCTCGTCGCCGAGTTCGCCGCAGCCCTGTGCATCGGGGCCGTCGGAGCGCTGGTCGCGACGCTGCTCCCGGTACCGGGCTCCGCGGGGGCGGTGCTCGTGGCCGGAGCGCGTGGGCGCTACGTCGGTCTGACGGTCGGCGCGGTCGCCCTCGCCGCGATCGTGGCCGGTGGTCGGGCGCCGGTCGCGCCCTCGCCGGCCGAACTCGGCGTCGCCACGGGGCTCTGCGTCCTCGCAGCGGGCTGCTGCTGGGCGTGGCTCCGCCGTCCACGACCGAGGGTCAGCGCGACCCGGCCCTGACGACCGGGACCTGCTCACCGAGCAGTGGGCACCGAGCAATGGGCACCGAGCAATGGACAGCGGGCAGCGACGACGGACTGCACGCGACACCGGACGACGGACGGGAGGCGCGGTGCGGGCCCGCCACGCGCCTCCCGTCCGACAGTCGGTCGCGGCAGCGGCAGTGCGCGGTTGCTCGTCAGAGTGCGGTTGCTCGTCAGTGTGCGCGGTGCGGCACGTTCCGGCGGAAGAGACCGGGCAGCAGCCCGCCGATCTTCGTGCCGATGCACAGGCTGACGAAGGTCGCCAGCGGCGTCGCGAGTGCCACCGGGTCGAAGGTCGCCACGGCCACGAGCCCGACCGTTCCCGGGACGAGCAGCAGGAACGCGGGGAAGAACGACACCGTTGCCGGGATCACCGGGACCAGCCGCTCCAGCAACCGCGTCGCGACGAACAGCAGTGCCGCAGCCGCTCCCGTGGCGACCACGCTGCCCCACAGCGGCGTCGTCCCGCTCACCACGGCGTACGCGCTGACCATGACCGCCACGGAGACGACCGTCAGCCGCCTCCCGGAACGGAACACGAGCCCGAGGCCGACCGCCAGGCCGACCACCGCGACCCACGAGACCCAGTAGGAGGGCACGGCCTCCCAGCCGCCGCGCAGCGTGCCGACGCCGGCGACCTCGCCGACGAGTGCCGCGGACGACGGGTCGACCCGGAGACCGGTGAGGGCGCTCCCGGCACCGATGCCGGCCGCCATGAACCCGAGCATGATGAGCCCCTGCACGAGCCGCGAGGCCCCGGTGACGATGTCCGCCGCGGTCAGCTCGAGCAGCGCGTTCGTGATGAGGGCGCCGGGCACGAAGACCGCGACCGGGGCGCACACCGCGAAGAGCGGGACGTGGTCGAACCCGGTGCCGGCGGCGACGAGGCCGACGACCGTCGTCGACATGAAGGCGGCGAGGAACGGGATGATCGCCACGGCCTCGCGGAAGCGGCGGAGCACCAGGCTGAGCACGCCGACCAGGGCCCCGACCACGAGGGCGAGCACGATGGCCCACCAGGGGCAGCGGAACACGACTGCCAGGCCCACCGAGGTCAGGGCGTTGCCGGTGATCCACGGCAGGGCGGGCGGCGGCGTCGTGCCGGCGCGGATCGCCCGGACGCGCGCGGGGATCTCGGCGAGGGCGATCGACCCGCGCTCGAGTCCGAGCACGAGCCGGTTCGCCCGGGCGGCCTGGCGCGACGAGAGTTCGACGCCCTCGGCGTTCACGATGGTGGCGGCGCCGGTGGCCACCTCGCTCACCATCACGAGGGCCGGCAGGACACCGATGGCGAGGGTCGGGCCGACACCGGACGCGTCACGCGCCTTCTCGAGCGCCGACCGGACGTCGGTGACGGAGCTGCCGGCGTCGAGCAGCAGGGCGCCGAGCGTGCCGAGGAGCATGCCGACGGGGACGGTCTCGCCGTCGACGACCTCGACGTGCGCCTCCGGGCGGTTGAGCGCGTTGCGCAGGTTCGCGAGGGCGCTTCCGAGTCCGACCACGGGACGATCGTAGGGGTCCCGCGAGTGGTGCGCGAAAGCGACCGTGCTCCCCCTGATCCTCGGCCGATCACTGTCGCTCCGGGCGACCACTCCTGGGTCGCGTGGTGCAGGTCGCCGGCGGGGCGCGCCTCCAGGCCGGTACCGGGTGCGCAGCCGATGCCCGACGTCCGTCCGGTGCTGACGGCGCGGCCGGCGCCGGGCCGGTGCGCTCGGTACCCCCGGTGGGACTCGAACCCACAACTCGGCGATTTTAAGTCGCATGCCTCTACCGATTGGGCCACGGGGGCCGGCCGCAACAGCCTACCGACGCCGAGAGGCGGTCACCCCGCCGGGGTGACCGCCTCTCGTGAGGAGCGGATGCCTACTTGGCGTCGGCAGGAGCCGCGACCGGGGCGGCGTCCTTCGAGACGTCCTCGGCCGGGGTGGCGTACGCCGGGCCGGCGGCGTCAGCCGGCTGCCCCTCGGCGGGAGCCTGCGCCGCTGCGGGTGCCGGCGCCTCGACCGCGGGCTTCGGACGCGACGCGAAGGCCTCGAACGCGGCGCGCGGGGTCTCACGGTCGTCGAGCGACGCGATGTCGCGGCCGAGGAAGAAGCCGCCCACCCAGTCGCCGATGACGCGCCACTTGCGCTCCCACGACGGCATCGCCAGACCGTGGTAACCGCGGTGCGCACCCCAGGCGAGGAAGCCCTTCATCGCGAACTTGCCGGACTGGAACACGCCGGTTCCGAGACCGAGGCCCGCGACGGCGCCGAGGTTCTCGTGCTTGTAGTCGGTCGTCGCCTCGCCACGGATGACCGCGGTCAGGTTCTTGGCGAGCTGCTTGGCCTGGCGCACCGCGTGCTGGGCGTTCGGCACGCAGAAGCCACCGACACCGCCACCGGTCAGGTCCGGCACGGCCGCGACGTCACCGCAGGCCCACGCATCGGCGACCACGCCCTCGTCGTCGACCACGCGGAGGTCGGGCTGCACGCGGATCCGGCCGCGCTGCTCGAGCGGGAAGTCGGTGCCCTTGACCATCGGGTTCGCCATCACGCCGGCGGTCCAGACGATGAGGTCGGACTCGATCGTCTCGATCGACTCGTCCTTCGCCTTGAGCTGGCACACGCCGCCCTCGGCCGAGGCGAGCTGGGTCTCGAGGTGCACGATCGCACCGCGGGACGCGAGGTTCTGCAGCACCCAGTGCGACGTCTCGAGCGAGACCTCGGGCATGATGCGGCCCATCGCCTCGACCAGGTGGAAGTGCGTGTCGTCGAAGGAGAGCTCCGGGTAGCTCTTCAGCAGGTCGGACGCGAACGAGCGGAGCTCGGCGAAGACCTCGATGCCGGCGAAGCCGCCGCCGACAACGACGACGGTGAGCAGGCGGTCGCGCTCGGGACCGGCCGGCAGGTTCGCCGCCTTGTGGAAGTTCGTGAGGATCTTGTCGCGGATCGCGGCCGCTTCCTCGATCGTCTTGAGGCCGATGGCCTCGTCCGCGACGCCCGGGATCGGGAAGGTGCGCGAGACGGCACCGGCGGTCATGACGATCTGGTCGTAGGACTCCTCCCACGCCTCGCCCTCGGCCGGGGTGATGGTCGCGGTCTTCGTGGCGTGGTCGACCTTGGTGACCTTGGCCGTGACCACGCGGGTCTTCTTGAGGTGACGACGGTGCGACACGACCGCGTGACGCGGCTCGATCGAACCGGCGGCGACCTCGGGGAGGAACGGCTGGTACGTCATGTAGGGCAGCGGGTCCACCATGACGACCTCGGCTTCGCCCTGGCGAAGGTGCTTCTCGAGCTTCCAGGCGGTGTAGAAACCGGCGTAGCCGCCGCCGACGACGAGGATCTTGGGCACGGGGGATGATCTCCTTGGAGTGGGGTGATGGCTTGCCGGGAGGCTGGTCAGACTTCGCCGCCACCCGCCCCGACTCCAGCGTCTGCCGTGCCATCATACGCCCGGCACTCACACCGGGAGGGCGACCAGGTCGCGCGCTCGAGCGCGAGGTCGCCGATGGGGTTGACGCCGGGGCCGGCTGCGAGGGCGTGGCCGACGAGCGCGTGCAGGCACTTCACGCGGGTGGGCATGCCGCCCGCGCTGATGCCGTCGATCTCGTCGACGTGCTCGATCGACTCGCGGTCCGCCAGGTAGGACTCGTGGGCCGCGCGGTACTGCGCCGCGACGGTCTCGTCCTCGAGCAGCGCCGCGAGCTCGGGCATGACGTGGTTCGCCTCGAGGGTGCTCACGGCCGCGGTGGCGGCGGGGTGGCACAGGTAGTAGAGCGTCGGGAACGGGGTGCCGTTGCCGAGTCGGGGCTTCGTGGACACGACGGTCGGGTTGCCGCAGACGCACCGTGCCGCGATCCCGACGACGTCGCGGGCCGGTCGCCCGAGCTGCGCCGAGACGACCTGGATGTCGCGGTCGGACGGCGGGTCGAAGGGAGGGGTCGTCACGGGCACGTGAGCCTACCCGAGTCGCGCGCGCGGACCTACTTCGTGTCGCCGGTGGCCGCGCCCGTCGGGTCGCCGGTACCGGAGACGTCCGGAGCGACGAGCTCCTCGGTGCTCTTGTCGGTCAGGCCGGACTGCAGCACGCTGGACAGCATCGCCTGCACCCAGTCCACCTTCGGCGTCTGCACGCGCGAGCTCACCGGGCTGCCGGAGTCGGTCTCGGCCCGGTCGGACCCCTCCGCGCGCTCCGCACCCATCACGAGGTAGCTCTCCTCGCCCGGGTAGACGTAGAGCAGCCGGTCACGGGCCTGCGCCTCGATGTAGGCGGGGTCGTCCCACCGCGCGACGTCGTGCTCCTTCTGCGTGACGTCGGCCTTCTGCGCGGCGACCTCGCGCTGCTGCTGGGCGATCTGCTCCTGCTGCTGGATGAGGGTGCGCAGCGAGGGCGCGAGCACGACCACGAACAGCACGATGATGCCGAGCATGAGCAGGCTGAAGCCCGAGAACCGGATCGACCGGTACCAGGGCTGCTCGTGCGCGCCGGTCTCCGGCATGGCCACGGGGACGCGGCGGACGCGGGGCTTCTGGCTGGGCACGTCTCGACGATAACCCGGTGTCGCTCCGACGTGCGGCTCGGCACGCGGACCGGCACGCGTCGTTCGGCACCCTCCCAGCGGCCGGGAGGCGCGGTGCACGGCCGTCACGCGCCTCCCGCCCGGTGGCTGGTCCGGCCGCGGCGCGTCGAGCGAGCGGGACTCGCCGCTCACCCCCGGCGAGCGGGCGGAATCTGTCGGGCCTCTGCGGCGAGCGTCGCCGGTCGTGCCCGCTCGGTCTCGGGGCGGGCCTGTGGCTGACCAGGCGGGCCGGATGCCCATCGGGCAGGGCTCGCCGCTCACGTCTGCCGAGCGGGCGAAGTCGGTCGGGCCGCGCCCGTGAGCGTGACGGATCGTGGCCGTTCGGCAGCGGCGGTCCCGGCGGCGGCAGCACCCGGGAACGGCGAGACGCCGCCCTCCCGGAGGAGGACGGCGTCTCGTGGTGGTGCGGGTGCGACCTAGAGCGCGGCGGCGCGGGGGAACGCGGTGCGGCCGGCGTAGACGGCGGCGTCGCCCAGTTCCTCCTCGATGCGGAGCAGCTGGTTGTACTTCGCGACGCGGTCCGAGCGGGCCGGGGCACCGGTCTTGATCTGGCCACCGTCGACGGCCACCGCGATGTCGGCGATGGTCGTGTCCTCGGTCTCGCCCGAGCGGTGCGACAGGATCGCGGTCATGCCGTGGCGGTGCGCCAGGGAGACGGCGTCGAGCGTCTCGGTGAGCGTGCCGATCTGGTTCACCTTGACCAGGATCGAGTTGCCGGCCTGCTCGTCGATGCCCCGCTGCAGGCGCTTCGGGTTGGTGACGTACAGGTCGTCGCCGACGAGCTGGAGCTTCGAGCCGAGCTCGGCGGTGAGGTGCTTCCAGCCTTCCCAGTCGTCCTCGGCGAGGGCGTCCTCGATGGTGACGAGCGGGTAGTTGGCGACGAGGTCCGAGAAGTACCCGGTGAACTCCTCGCTCGAGAGCTGCTTGCCCTCGAACGCGTACTTGCCGTCGTGGAAGAACTCGGTCGCGGCGACGTCGAGGCCGAGCGCGATGTCCTTGCCCGGGGTGAAGCCGGCCTTCTCGATGGCGGCGAGCAGGAAGTCGAGCGCCGCGCGGTTGGAGGCGAGCTCGGGGGCGAAGCCGCCCTCGTCGCCCAGGCCGGTCGCGAGGCCCTGCTTCTTCAGCTCGCCCTTGAGGGCGTGGTAGGTCTCGACGCCCCAGCGGAGGGCCTCGGAGAAGCTCTCCGCACCGTAGGGCACGAGGAAGAACTCCTGGATGTCGACGTTCGTGTCGGCGTGTGCGCCACCGTTGACGACGTTCATGAGCGGGACGGGCAGCGTGTGCGCGTTCGGGCCACCGAGGTAGCGGAACAGCGGCAGGTCGGCCGAGTCGGCGGCGGCACGGGCCACGGCGAGCGACGCGCCGAGGATCGCGTTCGCACCCAGGCGCGACTTGTTCTCGGTACCGTCGAGCTCGATGAGCGCGGCGTCGACCAGGCGCTGGTCGGTTGCATCGAAGCCCTCGAGCGCCGGACCGATCTCGTCGAGGACGGCGTCCACGGCCTTGAGGACGCCCTTGCCGCCGTAACGGTTCGCGTCGCCGTCACGGAGCTCGTACGCCTCGAACGCGCCGGTGGAGGCACCGGACGGGACGAGCGCGCGCGAGACGACGCCGTCGTCGAGGAGGACCTCGACCTCGACCGTCGGGTTGCCTCGGGAATCGAGGACTTCGCGTGCGCCTACGGCATCGATCTGGGCCACGGGGTACTCCCTACGAGTTCGGTTGTGGTGGACAGCGGGTCGATCCTACCGAGGCGCGGGCTCCGGCTCGCCGAGGATGACGTCGGTGGTGCAGGAGTTCACGCCAGGGGGCGGAACTCGACACCCTCCAGGGTCTCGGTGTCGGCACGCACGCTCGCGAAGGCGGCGAAGCCCTGGTCGGCGAGCGAGGCGAGCAGGTTCTTGGTGTTCTTCGGCCGGCGCTCGAGCCGCACGCGACGGTGCGTGGCAAGGGCCTCGGTCTTCAGCGCGGCGAGACGAACCGGGTCGACGTCCTTGTCGTGGAGGAGCACGACGGCGTCCGACTCGGCCGACTCGGGCAGCGTCACGAGGTCGACCAGGCGCTCGAAACCGAGCGAGAACCCGACCGCGGGGACGTCCTGCCCGAGGAAGCGACCGATCATGCCGTCGTAGCGACCACCACCGCCGAGGCTGTAGCCGAAGTCGGGGTGCGCGACCTCGAAGATCGTGCCCGTGTAGTACCCCATGCCGCGCACGAGCGTCGGGTCGAAGCGCAGGTCGACGTCGGGCAGGGCCGCACGCAGGCGGAGCAGGTCGTCGAACGCCTCGGCGTCGAGCCACGGTGCTCCGACGACGCTCGTCCAGTCCGCCGCCTCGAGCGCTCGGATCGTGTCCTCGAGCCCGGGCAGCTCGGTTCCGACGGTGTCGCGCAGCTCGGCGGCCACCCCGTCGGGCCCGATCTTGTCGAGCTTGTCGACGGTGATGAGGGCCCGGTCGGCCGCGGTCGGGTCGGTGATCCCCCACGACGCGAGCAGCGCCAGGAGGATCCGACGGTCGTTGATCCGGATGGTCGTGTCGGCGATGCCGAGTGCGTCGAGGGCAGCGGTCGTGGCACCGATCAACTCGATCTCGGCGAGCTGACCCGGCTCACCGAGGATGTCGATGTCGCACTGCACGAACTGGCGGTAGCGACCCTTCTGCGGTCGCTCGGCACGCCAGACCGGGGCGATCTGCACCGCGCGGAACACCGAGGGGAGCTCAGCGCGGTGCGAGGCGTAGAAGCGGGCGAGCGGGACCGTCAGGTCGAAGCGCAGGCCGAGGTCGGCGAGGTCGAGCGGTGCCTGCGCCTGCTGCAGGTCGTCCGTGGTGAGCCCACGGCGCATGACGGCGAACGCCAGCTTCTCGTTGTCGCCACCGAGGCCCGAGTGCAGGCGTGCGGCGTCCTCGACGACGGGCGTCTCGATCTCGTCGAACCCGTGCTGCGCGTACACGCCCCGGATCACGCCGAGGACGTGCTCGCGACGGGCCTTGTCCGCCGGGAGGAAGTCACGCATGCCACGGGGAGCCGTCACGGTCGTCGCCATGCCTCAATCCTGCCAGAACGGCATCCGCTCCTTGCACGCCGGCCGTCACACTGATACTCTGCATGCAGAACCTCGGTTCGGTGGTCCCCTGATCCGGCCACCGGATCGTTCGCGGGGCCGGTGTGCTGCAACGGTGCCCCGCGGTTCGAGCGGGCGTCCCTGTCGACGTGACCTCCCCGGCACGTCGTGGCCCGCTCGCGGGCACCCTCCTTTTTCGGGTTGGGAGGGTGCCCGCCTCTCTGGCCCGGCGCAGTGTCCCTCGAAAGCGCAGCCATTCGAGCAGCCAACCGTCTTCGCGGCCCGTCAGTCGCAGGTCACGTCCGAGTCGACGGCACTGATGTTCGATTCGCCGACGTCTCGGGCAAACCCGCTCCGCCAAAGACCGAAACTCGTCGAGGAGGTTCCGGGCGATCTCCTCGAACACCCTTTCTCGATCAGCCATCACAGGTCCGTCCCCGTGCAGGCCGCTCATGTCGGTGTGAGTGGACGTGGAGAGGCGGTGCAGGGTTCGGGCCGGAGTGAGGCGCGGCCCGACCGAGCGGGCCGCGCCCCACCTCACTCCGTGATCGTGAACCGCACATCGGCGCTGGCGCTCTGCAGCCGGAGGGTCCCGTCGAGCTTGAAGTCACCGACCTCGTCGAACGTTATGTCGATCACCCCGAGCAGTGGTCCGCTCGACGACTGGACGAGACCCGAGCTGAGCGTGTGGCCCTGCTCGTCGGTGAGCGTGAACTGCTCGGATCCGAGGACCGGCGTCAGGACTTCGTGGCGGCCGACCGCCTCGGTGACGTCCGAGCGGACACGGACAGCGAGCCATCCGTCGCCGGTCTCCACCGACTGCACCCGAAGTGGAACTCCAACGGGATCCTCCTGGGTTGCACGACCACGGAACATGCTGTCCTCCTACTTGGAGATGCCACTCGCGGTGTCGAAGTAGTCCACGCGCCCCTCTCGGAGGAACGCCTCAACCTCCCAGTGCTCGCCCCTGGGCGGGCAGATCGTGTTGGTGCGCGTGGAGAGGTAGGTCTGGGTGCCAGCTGCTTCCCCGCATGACGTCCAGGCGCCGTAGTCGACGCGGTACTCGCAGGTCAGCTTCTTGTGAACGCTCGAGGCGTGCTGCGCCGTCGCGAGCCAGCGGGCGAGGCCGACGGTCAGGGTCAGGTGTGCGGTGACTGTCGGCGATGAGCTGGCGAGCGTGGCCGCCTTGCTCTGCTGCAGCGTGGAGGTCGTGCCCGTCTGCATGGCGCCGTGCGAGAGATCACCGTGGACGCAGCGGAAGGCTGCGTGGTCGATGAGCTGCTGCTGCTCGTCTGTGGACAGCACGCTGCCGTCGATGGCGTTGAGGTTGACGGACTCGTCAGCGCAGACGGAGACGATCCCGCCGGCCGCCGAGGGCGCCGGGACTGCGTCCGTTGCGGAGGCGGTCTGTGCGCCTGCGAAGATCATCGCTGCTGCGAACGCGGTCCCGACGAGCGCGGAGATCGACTTCTTCATGTTCACCCCTTGATGCAGCCCCGCGACCCCCTGTCGCGAGTGTGACTGCTCTCCGGACGCTAACAGCGGCACGAAGCCTCTGGGCGGACCCTGAACGAGGTGACAGTGGTTGTTGGTGCAAGGCCTTCGACGCCTCATGTCGGTGGACGACGATAGATCCGACGGGGCCCGAGAGGCGGCCGTGGGTGAACTCGTGCCGAGCTGCCGGGCGATGTCGATCTGGTCGAGGTCCTCGACTGAGACCGTCGAGGTCGGGTCTCCGACGCTCGCCTCGGCGCTGACAGGATCGGCGCTGACGCCGGACGCGGCGGGAGCGCTGGTGCGGCGTCGGTCGGTCGTGATGGACGGCACGGGTGTCTCCGGGCCTGCTGAGGGGTCTCCCCGTGCTCACGCCGCATGCCCTGGTTCGCGGGCACCGGCCGGGAGGCCCGGCTCACTCCCCGACGCGCGCCTCGGCTTCCAGCCGGGTCACCGCAGCCCGCAGGCTCGCCACCACGTCGACGCCCGCTTCCCGCGCCGCGGCGACCTCGGCGAGCATGCCGGCGCCCCACCGCTCGTCCACCGCGTCCGCGCCCGCCGCCCCGCTCGCGCCAACATCCGCCGACACGTCCGCGTCCACGACCGCCTGCTCCGGTGCACGCACGACGGCGGCGACGACCGTGGCGGCGTCCCCACGCTCCTCCAGGCGTTCGAGCAGCTTCACGGCGCGCTCCAGCGGCGGCATCGCCCGCGGGACCCCGTCGACCACACTCGTCCGTGCGGCCTTCTCCGCCGCCTTCGCCGCCCGCCACACCCGGACGACCTCGTCCTCCGTGTCCGCGCGTTCGGCACCGAACACGTGCGGGTGCCGGCGGACCATCTTGTCCCGGACCGCGGCGGCGACGTCCTCCAGGTCGAACCGGCCGGCCGCGTCTGCGATCCCGGCGTGGAGCACCACCTGGTAGAGCACGTCACCGAGCTCCTCGCGCAGGTCGTCGTCGTCGCCGGAGTCGATCGCGTCCACCAGCTCGTACGACTCCTCCACCGCGTAGCGGGCCAGTGAAGCGTGGGTCTGCGCGCGGTTCCACACGCACCCGCCCTCAGGAGCGAGCAGGCGGTCGACGACTTCGACGAGGTCCGTGACGGCGGTCATCGCGCCATGCTCGCACGGAGGGCCCTCCGGTACGATGGCCGTTGGTGTGTCGGGAAGTCTGGTCGACGGTTCCGCTCCCCTGCCCGCGCACCCCTGGAGATCCATGTCGGCACTCGTCCGCTCCCCCCGCTTCAGCGCGATCGCGCTCCTGACCGCTGCCGTGCTCGGCCTGGTCGTGGCGAACTCGCCGCTCGGCCCCGGCCTCGAACGCGCCCTCGCCGCGCACTCGCCGTGGGGAGCGGTCGGCCTCGACCTGTCGGTGTCGCACTGGATCAGCGACGGGCTGCTCGCGGTCTTCTTCCTGCTCGTCGCGATCGAGCTGAAGCAGGAGCTCCTCGACGGGGAGCTCTCGAACCCGAGGACGGCGGTCATCCCGGCGATCGCGGCCGTCGGTGGTGTGGTCGTCCCCGCCGGCATCTACCTCGCCGTCACCTCGGGCACCCAGTACATGCACGGGTGGCCCATCCCGACGGCGACGGACATCGCGTTCGCACTCGGGGTCCTGGCGATGTTCGGCAGGGGGCTACCGTCGACGATCCGCGTGTTCCTCCTCGCGCTCGCGGTGCTCGACGACCTCATCGCGATCGTCATCATCGCCGTCGTCTTCGCGCACGGCACCGACTTCCTCGCGCTCGGTGGCGCGGTCGTCGCGCTCGCCGTCTTCGCCGCGCTCGGACGGCTGCTCCGCCCGGGCCGGGCGGGTCAGGTGTGGATCATCGCGGCGATGGTGCTGATCGGCCTCGTCACCTGGTGGCTCGTGTACCACTCGGGCGTGCACGCGACGATCGCCGGCGTCGCGCTCGGTCTCGTGCTGCCGCGCCGTCCGGGACACACGCTGCACGAGCACGTCGAGCCGTGGTCGAACGCCGTGGTCCTGCCGGTCTTCGCGTTCGCCTCGGCTGCTGTCGTGATCCCGGCGGTCGGCATCGGCGAGCTCTCCCCCACGTTCTGGGCCGTCGTGCTCGCGCTGCCGGTGGGCAAGGTGATCGGCATCACGCTGTTCGGTGCCGTCGCGACGCGCATCTTCCGGGCCCCTGGTCGATCGACGCTGTCGTTCTGGTCGATCGTGACCGTCGGTGTGCTCGGCGGGATCGGCTTCACGGTCTCGCTGCTCATGAACGAGCTGGCGTTCGCCCGGAACGAGGAGATCCTCGACGAGGGCGTCCTCGCCGTGCTCGTCGGCTCCGGGATCGCGATCCTCGCCTCGGCGGTCGTCGTCAGCCTGCGCGCGCGTCGCTACCGTGCGCGACGCGAGCTCTCTGAAGCCGAGGCGACCGAGTAGCGGTCCCGAGCCACGACCGACTGGAGGCGCGGTGCCAGCTGGCACCGCGCCTCCAGGCCGACAGAGGGGGCCGCGTCAGGACGCGGGCGTCTCCGCAGGAGCCTTGGTTGCGCCGTAGACGGCCGTCAGGATGCTCTCGACCCACTGGATGAGTCCGTCGTCGGGCAGCGTCTCGCCGTGCGGCTTCGGCAGCGGGATGCTCGCGGCGTCCTGCTGCGGGAACCAGCGCGCACCCGGGTACATCCGCTTGAGCCGGACCTGGGCCGAGTCGGCGAGCTCCTTGCCCGCGACGCGCAGGTTCGACCCCATGACGACCACGTCGGACAGGCCGACCTGCTGCGCCATCCGGCGGAGCCGCGAGACCTCGACCAGCGTGAGCACCGCCTGCGGGGGCTGGCCGTAGCGGTCGGTGAGCTCGTCGAGCACCATGTCGATCGCCTCGGGCTGGGCCGCGGGGGCCGACGCCGCCGAGAGCTTCTGGTACGCCTCGAGGCGCAGGCGCTCGGACTCGACGTAGTCCTCCGGGATGTGTGCGTCGACGGGGATCTCGAGCCGGAGCTCGGTCTGTCCCTCGGCCACGTCGCCGCGGAACTGCGACACCGCCTCGCCGATCATCCGCAGGTACAGGTCGAAGCCGACGCCGGCGATGTGCCCGGACTGCTCACCACCGAGCAGGTTGCCCGCGCCGCGGATCTCGAGGTCCTTCATCGCGACCTGCATGCCCGCGCCGAGCTCGTTGTTCGCGGCGATGGTCTCGAGGCGGTCCTGCGCGGTCTCGGACAACGGCTTGTCGGCGTCGTAGAGGAAGTACGCGTACCCGCGCTCACGACCGCGACCCACGCGGCCGCGCAGCTGGTGGAGCTGCGACAGGCCGTACTTGTCGGCCTTGTCGATGATGAGCGTGTTGGCGTTCGCGATGTCGAGACCGGTCTCGACGATGGTGGTCGACACGAGGACGTCGAACTTGCGCTCCCAGAAGTCGACCATGACCTGTTCGAGGGTGCCCTCGGACATCTGCCCGTGGGCGACCTGGATCCGCGCCTCGGGCACGATCTCGGCCAGGTGCGACGCCACCGACTGGATGTCCTTCACGCGGTTGTGCACGTAGAACACCTGGCCCTCGCGCAGCAGCTCGCGGCGGATCGCCGCGGCGACCTGCAGGTCGGACTGCGGTCCGACGAACGTCAGGATCGGGTGGCGGTCCTCCGGCGGGGTCGCGAGCGTCGACATCTCGCGGATGCCGGTCACGGCCATCTCGAGCGACCGCGGGATCGGCGTGGCGGACATCGCCAGGACGTCGACGTTGGTCTTCAGCTTCTTCAGCTGGTCCTTGTGCTCGACGCCGAACCGCTGCTCCTCGTCGATGATGACGAGCCCGACGTCCTTGAACTGGATGCTCTGCGACAGGATGCGGTGCGTGCCGATGACGATGTCGACCGTGCCGTCGGCGAGCCCGGCGATGGTCTCCTTCGACTCCTTCTCGGTCTGGAACCGGCTGAGGGCGCGCAGGTGCACCGGGAAGCCCGCGAAGCGCTCCTGGAACGTCTCCATGTGCTGGCGGACGAGCAGCGTCGTCGGGACGAGCACGGCGACCTGCTTGCCGTCCTGCACGGCCTTGAACGCCGCACGGATCGCGACCTCGGTCTTGCCGTAGCCGACGTCGCCGGACAGGAGCCGGTCCATCGGGATCGGGCTCTCCATGTCGCGCTTGATCTCGTCGATGGTGGTGAGCTGGTCGGCCGTCTCGGCGAACGGGAAGGCCTCTTCCAGCTCGCGCTGCCACGGGGTGTCCGGGCCGAACGCGTGGCCCTTCGACGCCATGCGCGCGGAGTACAGCTTGACGAGGTCGACGGCGATGTCGCGGACGGCCTTCCGCGCCTTCGACTTCGCGGCCGACCAGTCGGAGCCGCCCATCTTGGACAGCGTCGGGTTCTCGCCGCCGACGTAGCGCGACAGCTGGTCGAGCTGGTCGGTCGGGACGAAGAGCTTGTCGCCCGGGTAGTTCCGCTTCGACGGCGCGTACTCGAGCACGAGGTACTCGCGCTGCGTCTTCACCGCGTTGCGGCCGCCGGAGCTGACCTCGCGCGAGACGAGCTCGACGAACTTGCCGATGCCGTGCGTGTTGTGCACGACGACGTCGCCCGGCTTGAGCTGCAGCGGGTCGACGACGTTCTTGCGGCGACCGGCGAGCTTCTTCACCGTCCGGGCGCCCTGCTGGACGCTGCGGCCGTAGAACTCGGCCTCGCTCAGCACGGCGATGCGGGGGTCGGGGGTGGCGAACCCGGCCTCGACCATGGCGGTCGTGACGATCGCGACGCCCGGCTCCGGCGGCGCGGTGAGGTCCTCGGCGCGGGCGGCGACGCCGGCGTCGGCGAGCACCTGCACGGCGCGCTCGACGAGCCCCTTGCCCTGCGCGGTGACGACGACGGCCCAGCCGTCGTCCACCAGCTGCTGCACGTGCGCGACGGCACCGTCCGCACTGCCGGCGAAGCTCGGGATCGACTCGGCCCGGACGCGGATGTACTCACCCGCTTCGGCAGCGGCCTCGGCGTCGGTCAGGACCCGGTCGCGGTCGCCCTCGTCGAGCCCGGAGTCGAACGGCGTGACGGTCCACCACGTGCGCTGGCCGCGGCCGTTCTTCAGCTGCTGCACCGTGAGGAAGTTGCCGGCGTCGAGGTCGATCGGCGCCTGGGCACCGGCGACCGCGGCGCTCCACGCGGCCTGCAGGAACTCGGTGTTCGTCTCGGCGAGGCTGTGCGCACGACCGGCGACCCGTTCCGGCGACAGCACGGCGATCGTGGCGGCCTCGGGCAGGTAGGTCGTGATCGGCACGAGGTCCTGCACGAGTGCCGGCGCGAGGGACTCCATGCCCTCGACCGGGATGCCCTCGGCGATCTTCGCCAGCATCTGCGACAGGTTCGGGAACTCGTGGAGCATCTCGCGCGCCCGCTGCCGGACGTCGTCGCTGAGCAGGAGCTCGCGCGAGGCGGTGAGCTCGACGGAGCCCAGGTCGTCGTCGGTGGTGCGCTGGTCGGCGACCGAGAACGCCTTGATCGCCTCGATCTCGTCGCCGAAGAAGTCGACGCGGACGGGGTGGTCGGCTCCGGGCGGGAAGACGTCGAGGATGCCACCGCGGACCGCGAACTCCCCGCGCCGGGTGACGAGGTCGACCCGGGCGTACGCGAGGTCGACGAGCTGCGATGCGATGGCAGCGAGGTCGTTGCCGCGCGAGCCCGTCACGAGTGCGACGGGGGCGAGCGACGTCAGGTTGCCCGCGATCGGCTGCAGCGCTGCGCGGACACTGGCCACCACGACGGTCGTGCGGCGGTCGGCCGGGTCGGCGTCCTGCCACGCGGCGAGCTTGCGGAGCGTCGCGATGCGCGTGCCGACGGTCTGGGCGCTCGGGCTGAGGCGCTCGTGCGGCAGGGTCTCCCACGCCGGGAACTCGAGGACCTCGGCATCGGGCACCGTGCACGTGAAGGCACCGCGGACCGCCTCGGCCTCGCGCCCGGTGGCGGTGACGACGAAGAGGCACTGGGGACCGTTCCGCTCGGCGAGCAGCGCTCCGAGGAGCGGGACGCGCAGGCCGTCGACGACGGAGAAGTCCGCGTCACGCCCGGCGGCGCGGAGGACACGATCGAACGCGGAGGCGCGCGAGAGCGCAGGGATGATGCCCGAGATCGTCACTCAGACGATGGTACCGGCGGCGTCCGACACCCGACCCGGCGTGCGCGGGCGGCGAACACGGGTCAGCTCCGGCGACGGCGTGCGTGACCACCGAGGAGCACCCCACCCACGACGAGGGCCGTGGCGGTGAGGAGCGCGGGCACGACCGGGCCGGGACCGGTCCAGGCGAGGTCCCCCTCCTGTCCTCCGGTCGGAGCGACGTGCGCTCCGTCTGCGGAGCCGTCCCCCTCGTCCCCTCCGGTCACCGGGGCGTCGGTCGCCGGTCGGCCGGGAGGCTCGGTGCCGGCACCCGGCACCGCAGCCGTCATCGAGGGGGTCGCCTCGGGGCCGGGGGCCGAGGTCGGGGCCGTGGTCGGCGCCGCCGTCGTCGGCTCGGCCGTGGGCTCGGCCGTCGGCGTGACCGTCGGCTCGGCCGTCGGCTCGGCCGTCGGTTCACTCGTCGGCGCGCTCGTCGGCTCGGCGGTCGGCTCGGCGGTCGGTGTGGCGGTCGGCGTGGCGGTCGGCTCGGCCGTCGGCAGGGCGGTCGTCGGCGCCGGGCTGGGGACGACCACCGCCCGTCCCGACGACACCGCCGTCACCACGCGCTGACGGTTGTAGTCCGCGACGACGAGACTGCGCCCGGGGCCGACCGACACCGCCGTGGGGTTCACCAGTGGCGAGCCGTCCGGAGCGCTCGAGAACGCCTCGGTCCACGCGCCACCGATCATGGCCCAGACCGCTCCGCGCCCGTTGTCCACCACGAAGACGTCCCCGTCGTCGACGGCGACCCCGCGAGGTCGGGTCTGCGCGTCACCCGGGAAGCCGAGCGACGTCACCGTCCCCGAGGCCCGGTCGAGCTGCCACACCTCGTCGGTACCGGCGTCGGACACCGTGAGCGTCCCACCGTCGGCGGACAGCGCGACACCGCTCGGGTCCGTCCACGGGCCGGGCACAGCGGTCCAGCTCCCGCTCCCGAGCTCGGTCGTGAAGAGCGTCCCGCTGCCCGGCACCGTCGCGTAGACGGTCGGTCCGTCGACGGCCAGTTCCGACACCGCACGTCGTGTCGGCGGAGCGGTGCGCGAGAGCACGGTGCCGTCGGCGCCGAGGACCGTGAACGCGGGGCGCCCGGCCTCAGCGACCAGGATGCGTCCGTCGGTCGTGGTCGTCACCGCCGACGGGTTCCACATGTCGCGGGCACCCGTGCCGAACGGCGCGACCACGCTCCAGGTACCGTCGACCACCCGCCGCAGCAGCCCGTTCGCGGAGAAGTCGGCCACGAGGAGCGAACCATCGGACTCGTGGTGCACGTCGTTCGGCGCGCCGAAGGTCGATGCGACCGGAGGCGCGGACGTCTCGGCGGCCGTCGGCGTCCAGGTCTCGGTCGCGGCGACGGCGCCGTCCTGCGTGAGGAGCGATCCGAGCCCCACGGCGATCACCGCGATCGCGGCGGGGACGACGGCGATCGCCGCCCGGGCCCCGTCCGTCCGTCGTGCCCGGTGTGCTGCTCGTCCCACGGTCGTTCCCCTCGTCGTCGGGGGTGGTCACCCCGTGGGCGAACGTACCGACCACCGGGGTACGTGAGAGTCCCCCAGTTCGGGGACGGCACGCCTTCCGGACAGCGCCGTGGTGGGAGCAGTCCGCGCCTCCGGGCCGACGACGGAACCACCCGCGCGGCGTGCGCGACGGATCAGGACGGGGCGTGCACGCGCTGCTGCGCAGCGAGCAGGCCGAGCTCCGCGATCGCCTCGACGGCGTCAGCGCCATCGGCGAGCAGGTTCGGCAGCGTCTTCTTCTCGGTGGGCGAGAAGTCGCGCAGCACGTAGTCGGCGGGATCTTGGCGTCCCGGGGGTCGGCCGATGCCGATCCGCACCCGGGTGAACTCGTTCGTGCCGGTCGCCTTGATGATGTCCCGCAGCCCGTTGTGGCCACCGTGCCCGCCGCTGCCCTTGAGGCGGACGGTGTCGAACGGCAGGTCGAGCTCGTCGTGGACCACGATCAGCTCGGCGGGGGTGGCGCTGTAGAACCCGAGCACGCTCGAGACCGGTCCCCCGGAGGTGTTCATGAACGACCCCGGCTTGGCCAGGACGAGCTTGGGCCCGCCGGGCACCAGGCGGCCCTCGGCGACCTGGTTCGGGGTCTTGTGCTTCTTGAACGTCGCACCCATGCGGGCTGCGAGTTCGTCGAGGACCATCTGGCCGACGTTGTGACGGTTCCCCGCGTAGCCGGGCCCGGGGTTCCCGAGCCCGACCACGACGAGGGTCGTTCCTGTCATCAGCGTCGGCCAGACGTTCCGCGGAGGGTGTCCTACTCGGAGTCGACCGGGGCGGAGCCGCCCTCGGCGCCGGCCTCGGCGCCCGCCTCGGCAGCGGCCTCGTCGGCAGCGTCGTCGTCAGCGGTGCCACGCGGGGTGACGATCTGGACGACGAGCGCCTCGGCGTCGGTCTCGAGCTCGGCACCGGCCGGCAGCTCGAGCTGCGAGGCCAGGACCTGCGCGCCGTCCTCGAGGCCCTCGACGTCCACGGTCACGTGCTCCGGGATGTCGGTCGCCTCGACGAGGAGCGAGACGGAGGAGAGGTCCTGGACGTGGATCGTGCCGGAGAAGGACTCGCCCTCGACGACGACGGGCACGTCGACGGTGACCTTCTCGCCACGACGCACGACGACGAGGTCGATGTGCTCGATGATCTGGCGCACCGGGTCGCGCTGGACGTCCTTGACGAGGGCGAGCTGGGCCGCACCCTCGATGTCGAGGTCGACGACCGCGTTCGCGGTACGGACGAGCAGCATCGTCTCGTGGCCCGGGAGGGTGATGTGCTGCGGCTCGGTGCCGTGGCCGTAGACGACCGCGGGGATCTTGTCAGCGGCGCGGAGCTTGCGCGCAGCGCCCTTGCCGAACTTGGTGCGGGTCTCCGCTGCGAGCTTGGTGTAGTCGGCCATGGTGCCTCCTGGTGTCGGGGTCGACGCCGGGGTGCCGGCATCGGGGGGTCTGTGGTGTTGCAACTCGAACGCGTGCACGCGTGAGGAACGCTCCCAGGACTGGGCCGGGTCTCCCTACCGCGTCGATCACGGCCGCGCGCTGCGCGGCCCTCGCCGAAGTCGGTTTGCGAGTCTAGCAGGGGCTGCCGGGCGTGTCGCGCCGAGTGCCGCCCGCGGTCGGACGGGAGGGCCGTGGCGCCGCCGCCACGGGCTACGGACCGAGCGGGTTCAGCGACCGACGTCCCGGCGGTGGCGCTGCGCGGCGCGCAGGAGGTCCCGCGCGCGGTCGCTCGCCTCCTCTGCCTCGTCGCGCGCGTGTTCGGCACGCTCGACGTCGGCGTTCGCCTCGGCGAGCTGCCGTTCGAGGTCGGCACGGCGGTCCTCGGCGGCCTCGAGCTCCTGCTCCGCGGCGTCCAGGGCCGCATCGGCATCGCGGGACTCCGCGCGCGCCGTGGCCTCGGCTTCGCGAGCGGCGCGGCGCTCGGCAGCCGGGTCGACGCGCGGTTCGGGTTCCGGCTGGGGCTCCGGCTCCGGCTCCGGCTCCGGCTCCGGACGGGAGGCACGGCTCCCCTTCCGCGGTCCCCTCGCGCTGGTGATCGGGATGGGTTCTGCGTCGGTGCCGGACCACGCGTCGGGGACCGCATCCGGGTCGGCGAGCGCCCCGTCGAGGTCGACGTCGTCGAACCCGGCGCTCTCGAGTGGTCGGAGGAGCAGCCCGGAGCGGACGGCCGCGCCCGCGTGCTCGTCGGCCATCGCGGCCTCGATCGTCGCGCGGACCTGGTCGAGGACGGCGGACGTCAGCGGGTGCCCGGCGTCGGACGCCAGGTCGGCCCCGGCCTGTGCCAGCGCCGCGACGACCTCGGACCGCTGCTGTCGGAGTCGTCGGATCTCGTCGGGGTCCGCGTCCACCTGGGCCTGCCGGATCGCGGGCCCGAGCTCGACCGCCTCGTCGAGTGCCCCGTCGTGGGCGAGCAGGTCGATCGCCCACGCCGCGGGCGCGGGCTTCCGCAGACCACCGATCCGGGTTGCGAGCGCACGGTCGTCCTTCCGCACCGCACGCTGCCGCGCGGTGCGTTCCCGCACGAAGTCCGCGGGCGCGACGAGGAGCAGTTCCCTCGCCACGTCCGCGAACTCCATGCCCCCAGCATGCCCGTGCTGCGGAGTGGGACTACCAGTCGTGCACGGTCCCGTCGGCCAGGCGGTTGAACGGCAGGTAGGCCTGCTCGTACGGGTACTTCCCCGCCTCGTCGACGTCGAGCGTCACCCCGAGGCCCGGCTCGTCGCCCGGGTGCAGGTACCCGTCCGTGAAGGTGAAGGTCTGCCGGAACACCCGGTTCGTCCGCGGCCCGTGCTGCATGTACTCCTGGATGCCGAAGTTGTGGATCGCCATGCCGAGGTGCATCTGCGCCGCGAGCCCCACGGGCGAGATGTCGGTCGGCCCGTGGAACCCGGACCTGACCTGGTACAGCGCTGCGTAGTCCATCGTCTTGCGCAGCGGGGTGACGCCGCCCATGTGGGTCACGGCACCGCGCACGTAGTCGATGAGCTGGTCGCGGATGATGTCCTTGAAGTCCCAGATGGTGTTGAACACCTCGCCGATCGCGAGCGGCGTCGTGGTGTGCTGCCGGACGAGCTTGAGCGCCTCCTGGTTCTCGGCGGGGGTGCAGTCCTCGAGCCAGAACAGGTCGTACGGCTCCAGGCTCTTGCCGAGCTTGGCGGCCTGCAGCGGGGTCATCCGGTGGTGGCCGTCGTGCAGGAGCGGCAGCTCGGGGCCGAACTCGTTGCGGACGGCCTCGAACACGGTCGGCACGTGTCGCAGGTAGGCCCGGGTGTCCCAGTCCTCCATCGCCGGGAACGCTCCGCGCTGCGCGGGCTCGAAGTCGTACCGGACGCCGGCGTTGCCCTCGGTCGTCCTGTTCGACGCGATGCCGTAGATGCTCTCGAGCCCGGGGACGCCCGTCTGCACGCGGATGGACCGGTAGCCCTCGGCCTGGTGCTCGCGGATCGAGTCGAACAGCTCCGGGAGCTCCTTGCCCGAGGCGTGCCCGTACGCCATGAGCCCCGTGCGCGACGCACCGCCGAGCAGCTGGTAGAGCGGCATCCCGGCGACCTTGGCCTTGATGTCCCAGAGGGCCATGTCGACGGCGGCGATCGCGGCCATCGTGACGGGGCCCCGACGCCAGTACGACGAGCGGTACAGGAACTGCCAGGCGTCCTCGATGCGGCTGGCATCGCGGCCCGCGAGCAGCGGCACGACGTGCTCGGACAGGTAGGCGGCCACGGCGAGCTCGCGGCCGTTCAGGGTCGCGTCGCCGAGACCGGTGACGCCGTCGACGGTCGTGACCTTCAGGGTGACGAAGTTCCGGTCCGGGCTCGTGACGATGACCTCGGCCCGGTCGATGAGCTGCCCGCGGTCGGTCGACGCCCAGGTGTCGGGGCGACCGGCCGTCGGGTCCGTCGCCGCTCCGCCGTCGGCCGCCCCGGGGACGGGGGCGGCCGGGTTCGTGGTGCCGGTGTCGGTCATGCGTGGACTCCTTCGTCGACGGTGCCGCGTGCGGGTGCCGCGGCGGTGCGGATGCGCTCGGCGGCCGCGGTGACGGCGGCCACCACGGGGGTGGTGTCGAGGTCGGGCGCGACGACCCCCAGGACGTCGTGCACGTCCGAGTCTGGCCCGGGCGCTCCGGTGTCGTCCACCAGCTCGGGCTGCGTGGTGCAGTGCAGCCACCAGGCGGCGAGCAGGGTCGCGGCTCCCGGACCGACGCCCGCCTCCGGGTCCCGCTCGAGTCGCCGACGCAGGACGTCGACGACGCGGACGGGCAGCTTCTGCGAGCCGCCTGCGGCGATCTGCCGCAGGGTGTGCCGGATGCGCGGGTTCGCGAAGCGCTCGACGAGCGCGGCCCGCGCAGCGGTGACCTCGTCGGCGGGCAGCGGGAGCTCGGCGGCGGCCTCGTCCCAGAGCTGCTCCACGGCACTCCTGCACCGCGGGTCGTCCATCGCGGACGCGACGGTCTCGTGGCCGAGCAGCAGCCCGAGGTACGCCAGGAGCGAGTGCGACCCGTTGAGCAGCCAGAGCTTCCGCTGCTCGTAGGGGGTGACGTCGGGCACGAGCCGGACGCCGGCCGTCTCCCACGCGGGACGGTCGATGCCGTCGAAGACGTCCTCGAGCACCCACTCGGCGAAGGGCTCCGTGACCACCGGCACGCGGTCGCCGTCGAGCGCCCCGGGCAGGTCCCTGATCTCCTCGAGGTCGGAAGCGGTGGTGGCGGGTGTGATCCGGTCGACCATCGACGACGGGAAGGCGACCGTCGACGCGATCCACGACCGGAGCGCCGGGTCGTCCGTCGCCCCGAGCACGGCGTCGCGGAGCACCTCGCCGTTGTGCGTCAGGTTGTCGAGCGACACCAGCGCGATCCGGCCGCCGCCGGCGGCCCGGCGGGCGGCGAGCCCGTCGACGAGACGGGCCGGGATGGCCGAGTCGGCCCGGTAGCCGGCCTCGGTGACCGTCAGCGTGATGATGGTCGTCCCCGGGGACGCGACCACGCGCCTCCAGGCCGTGTCGTCGCTGCCGGGGTGGGCGGCCACGATCGTGTCGACCACCTCGGCGGTGTCGCCGTCGGCTGCGCGGGTCACCAGCGTGTAGCGGCAGTCCTGTGCGGCGAGCGCCTCCGCCGCCGCAGCGGACCGACCGGTGAACGCGGTGATCCCCCACACTTCGCCGCTCGCGCGGAGCGTGTACCAGGCGAGGTGGGCGCGTGCGAAGGCCCCCACGCCGAGGTGGACGACGCCGGGACGACGGCTCATGCCGTCACCGGGACCAGGGAGCGCAGGTAGGCCAGGTTGTCGGCGGTGCGCTCGGCGAGCGGCATGTCGGTGGAGAAGTCCTCGATGGTGACCCAGCCGTCGTAGCCGTGCTGCCGCAGGGCGTCGAGGTACTCGGACACGGACGCCTGGCCGTCGCGGAGCGGGGCCCACTCGTTCCGCCAGATCCGGCTGCCGTCGGCACGGGTCTCGCCGGTGTCGACCCAGCGGGCGTTCTTGACGTGCGCGTGCGCGAGGTACGGCCCGAGGAGCTCGAACGCGGCGAGGTGGTCCTCCTGCCCCTCGATGACGAGGTTGCCGAGGTCGTGGATGACGCCGACGTGCTCGGGGTCGAGGCCGTCCACCAGCCGGAGTGCGGCGGACGCCGACGGCGTGATCGTCATGTGGTGCAGCTCGACGAGCGCCTTGACGCCGAGGTCGGCCGCACGCGCCGCCGCCCACTCGAGGTCGGCGCGCGTGCGGTCGAAGAGCTCGCCGTACGTGGCACCCGTCCGCTCCCGCTCGCGCCGGTACCAGGGCATGGTCAGACGCACCTGGCGCGCGCCGAGTTCGCTCGTCACCCGGAGCATCGTCTCGACGCCCTCGTGGTCGGACACCGGCTGGTACCCACCGATGCCCGAGTACTCGAGGCCGGCTGCCTCGGTGGTGCGGGCGATCTCGCCGACCCGGTCCGCGATGCCGGTGAACTGCCACGTCGAGCGGTTGCCGGCCCAGAAGCCGGAGGAGCCGTCCTCGGTGCGGTCGTCGACGATGCGCCACTCGATGCCGTCCCAGCCCTGCTCGGCCAGGGTCGTGGCTGCCTGCGTCGGGGTCCAGTCGGGCGTCGACGCGGTGAACACGGAGAACCTCACCGGACTGCTCCTTCCCGGGGAGCGACGACGGGTTCGACGTCGTCGTACCGCCCCTCGATGACGTCGTCGATCCGCACCGGCTGCCCGAGCGTCGCGCTGACGTACAGCCCGCGGACGGTGGCGAGCGACACGAGGGCGTCGTCGACGGTGACGCCGGGGTCGCGGCCCTCGCGGATCGCGGCGACGATGTCCGTGTACTGGCGGGCGTGCCCGGCAGCGAAGTGGTCGGGCTCGGCCGGGCCGCCGACGACGTGCTCCGGCGGGACGACGTCGTGCTTCTGGTCGACGGCGTCGGCGACCGCGGTGGCGTTCGCCGTGGTCGACGCGGACTCGAGCGTCGCCGTGTCCGGGGCGACGTGGAAGTACGCGAGCCGGTCGTCGTCGACGATCGCCGACCCGTGGGTGCCGTACACCGCGTAGCGCGCGGAGAGTCCCGGGTAGGCGGCGGTCGTGCAGTGGATCACCCCGAGGGCGCCGTTCCGGAACCGCACGGTGGCGACCGCCGTGTCCTCGACCTCGATGCGGTCGTGCGCGAGGAGCCCGACCTGCGCCGAGATCTCCTCCGGCCGGCCGAGCGCCCAGACGAGCAGGTCGACGGTGTGCACGCCCTGGTTCATCACCGCACCGCCACCGTCGAGCGACCAGGTGCCGCGCCAGTCGCCCGAGTCGTAGTAGCCCTGCGAGCGGTACCAGGCGACGCTCGCGACGCCGGAGGTCACGGTGCCGAAGCCGCCGCCGCGCGCGGCTCCCGCGACCGCGACCGAGGCCGGGTCGAAGCGGTGCTGGCTGATCACGCTCGTGACGAGTCCCCGTGACCGGGCGTCGGCGGCGAGCGCCGCGATCTGGCGGGCCCGGGGCATCGTGGTGTCGAGCGGCTTCTCGATGACGACGTGCTTGCCCGCGGCGAGCGCCGCCTCGGCCAACTGGACGTGCATGCCGGACGGGGAGCAGATCGCGACGACGTCGATGTCGGTCTGCGCGATGGCGTCCTCGATGGTCGCGGTGGTGATCGGCCGGTCGGCGCCCGTCGCCTCGACCTCGTCGGCCGCGCCCGTGGCGGCTGCGGGGACGGCGTCGACGAGGGCGACGACCTCCAGGTCCGGGTGCTGCACGGCGACGCGGGCGTGGTGGCGTCCGATGACGCCGGCGCCGACGACCGCCAAGCGGAGCGGACGGGAGGGCTCGGGTGGAGTGGTCATCGCAGGGTGACTCCGATCTGGTCGGTGAGGGAGCGGAAGGCGCGGCCGGCACGGCCGAAGGCGGCGGGTCCGGAGAACCCGCCGAGGCTGTTCACGTCGGTCAGGTGCGGCTCGAGCGAGGCGTACCCGGAGTACCCGGCGTCGCGGAGGGCGGTGAGCGTCTCCAGCAACTCGCCGTCGCCCTCCCCCGCCGGCACGACGGATGCGTCGGCGGCCAGGGCGTCCTTGACCTGCAGGTAGTCGACGTACGGCGCGAGCTGTTCCCAGCCGTCGGTGAAGGGTCGGACGCCGCACTGCACGTAGTTCGCGTTGTCCCACGCGAGCCGGAGCGACGACGACCCGACGCTCTCGACGATGTCGAGCACGCGCTCGGGCACGTCGCCGTAGATGTCCTTCTCGTTCTCGTGCAGCAGGGTGACGCCCTCGCGCTCGGCGAGGTCGGCGAGCGCGCGCATCCGGACCATGACGACGTCGCGCACCTCGTCCGCGGTGCGGCCGTCGAAGTAGAACGAGAAGATCCGGATGTTCGTCGTCCCGAGGGCGTGCGCGGCCGCGATCGCGCGGCCGAGCCGCTCCACCTCGTGCTCGACGGGCCGGTCGACGACGACCTTGCCGATCGGCGAGGCGATGGCGGAGACGGTCTGCCCGCGCTCCTCGAACACACGGTGGAGGCCGGCGAGCTGGTCGTCGTCGAGGTCGACGACGTTCACGCCCCAGGCGCTCCGCACCTCGATCGCGCTGGCGCCGAGCGCCTGCAGCACGGCGACCTGGACCGCCGGGTCGGCGTCGATCTCGTCACCGAAGCCGGAGAGTTCCCACGTTGGCTGGGTCATTGCGTTCCTTCCTGTGTCGGACGGGAGGCGCGTGGCGGGGCCGAGGCGCGCCTCCCGTCCGTCGTGTGGTTGCGTGCGCTCCTCGGCGGAGCCGGCGGACTCGTCACTTGACGGAGCCGGCGGTCAGGCCGCCGACCAGGTAGCGCTGGAAGATCAGGTAGAGCGCGACGACCGGCACCGCGCAGACGATCGAGGCGGCCATCATCTGGCCGTAGATCGGCACGGCGCCGCCCTCCTGCGTGGTGCCGAGCACCTGCAGCACCACCGCGACGGTGCGGGTGTTCGGGGTCGTCATGATCGTGCTGAAGAGCACGTCGTTCCAGCCGAGCAGGAAGGCGAAGATCGCGGACACGACGATGCCGGGCCACGAGAGCGGCAGGACGACGCTCCGCAGGATGCGGGTGCTCGAGGCGCCGTCGATGCGGGCCGCCTCCTCGAGCTCCTTCGGCAGGCCGCGCAGGTACGTCACCATCACCCAGGTCGAGAACGGCAGGGCGAACGTCAGGTAGGTGACGAACAGGCCCCAGCGGGTGCCGATGACCTGCACGCCGGTCGCGCTCGCGATGTTGGCGAAGACGACGAACACGGGCAGCAGCAGGAGCGTCCCCGGGATCGACTGCAGGGCGAGGAGCCCGCGGAGGATCGTCAGGCGGCCGAGGAACCGGAAGCGGACGAGCACGTACGCGGTGGACACGGCGAGCGCGGCACTGGCGACGGCGACGGCGCCGGCGGTGAGCAGCGAGTTCACCAGGCCCTGCCCGAGCGCGACCGTGTCCCAGATGGCGACGTAGTTCGACAGCGTGAACTCGGACGGGAAGTACTCGCCACGGGCGACTGCGACGTCCGAGTTCACCGAGCCGAACAGGATGTAGAGCACCGGCGCGGCGATGAAGGCGATGAGGACGGCGATGACCGTGACCAGCAGCCACCGCGGCAGGAGCCGGGTGACGTCGGTGTCGTAGGGCCGCCTCGGGCGCTTCGCGCCACCGGCGGTGATGCTCTCGGTGAGGGTCGCGGTGGGGCGGGTGCGGGTCTGGCTGAACACGCTCATGCGCGGGCTCCCTCCATGTCGGCGGCGGCCGGGGCGGTGAGCAGCGCGCGGTCGGCGCGGCGCTGCTTGCGGGTGGGCCCCGCGTCGTCACCGGTGTCGAGCTGCACGGCCCGCAGGTAGACGAACAGCGGGATCGCGACGATCACCAGCGAGCAGATCGCCATCGCCGCGGACAGGCCGAAGCGGAAGGACTGGAAGCTCGCGATGTAGGTCAGCACGGGCATCACCTCGACGCTCGACGGGAGCGGGATGCCGAACAGCACGAACGGCAGCGTGAAGTTGTTGATGTTGTGCAGGATCGAGATGATGACCGCCAGGCTCAGCGGTCCGCGCAGGTACGGGAAGACGATGTAGCGGAGCTTCGCCCACCACGTCACCCCGTCGAGTGCCGCTGCCTCGTGCACCTCGTTGTCGACCGCCTGGAGCCCGGCCAGGGACAGCAGGTAGACGAACGGCCAGCTCGTCCACACCATGACCCCGGCGAGCGCCCAGTACGACGCGGAGCCGTTCAGCCACAGGACGTCGGTGCCGAGCACGGTGTTCACCACGCCCTGCGGCTGCAGCATCGTCCGGAAGAACGTGCCGACGACGAAGGCCGGCAACACGTACGGGATCAGGTAGATCGACCGGACGAGCCCGCGGCCGGGGAACCGGTTCTGCGTCGAGATCGCCGCGGCGACCCCGATCGGCACGGTCACGGCGGTGACGAGCACCGAGAGGGACACCGAGATCCAGATCGAGTCGAGCAGCGGCGAGTCGGTGAAGGCCTCTGCGAAGTTCGCGAACCCGACGAAGGGGGCGCTGAACCACTGGCGCAGCGTGTACTGGTCGAGGTCGAGCATCGCGATGTACACACCGACGAGCAGCGGCACGACGATGACGGCGAGCATGAGGACGCCGCCGGGCAGGAGCATCCAGAGCGGCCGCTCGCGTTTGTACAACGGGGTCTTCCCGTGCGGGCGGACCTCGCGCGCGGTCTCCTGGCGGGGCCGGGCCTGCGTGGTGGTCATCACAGCCCTCCGTTCTTCTGACGGTCGAGTGTTGCCTGGGCGTCCCGCTGCGCCGCTGCGAGGCGCTTCCGGAGCTGGTCGTCGCTGACCTCGCCGCGCTTCAGCGACGGGATCGACTGCACGACGACGTCGACGAGCGAGAGCTGCACGTCGGACCACGCGCCGGTGAAGGCGGTGGGCTTCGACAGTTCGCCGGCGCGGACGATGGGTGCGAGGTCGGGGTTCTGCTCGGCGATGCGGTCGGCCGCGGTGGTGTTCGTCGGCAGCTGCCCGAACAGTTCGAAGTACCGTTCCTGGGCTTCCGGCGAGGACACCTGCCGCACGAACGCGAACGACAGGTCCTGCTTCGACCCGTAGTCGGCGACGACGAGGTTGTCGCCGGACAGGATGCTCGCCGCCTCGATGCCGTCGGCGGGACGCTCGGTGGCGCCCGGTGGCACGGTCGGCAGCAGGGCGTACTCGTACTTCCCGTCGACGGCGGAGCCCTGCAGCGAGTTGAGCGACGTCGTCGTGGTCATCGGGAAGAACGCGGCCTTGCCGTCGGCGAACTGCGCGAGCGCCTGCGCGTTGTTCCAGCCGATCGCGGCGGGGTCGACCACCCCGTCCTTCGTCACCCAGTCGAAGTACGTGCGGTACGCGTTCTCGACCGCGGGGGCGTCGAGTTCGGCCCTGCTGCCGTCGACGATGGTGTTGCCGGCGTTCTGCGCCATGCCCCAGACGAACTTCCACGGGTCGAAGCCGTCGGCGTAGGCGACGGCCATGCCGTAGGTGCCGTCACCGGTGGTCTTCCGGGCGTCCTCGGTGAGCTCGTCCCAGGTGGTGGGGAGTTCGGTGATGCCGGCGCGTTCCAGGAGCTCGGTGTTCACCGCCATCACGAACGGCCGGCTGGCGAACGGGATCCCGATCTGCTCCGTGGTGCTCGGGCCGGAGATGCCGAGGGAGGCCGGGGCGAACTGGTCCTTGCCGCCGACCGCGCCCCACTGCTCCGGGCCCATCTCGACGAAGGCGCCGGTGGCGTACGCGGTGGGGGTGAACGTCGTGCCGATGGCGTACACGTCGGGGCCCTGCCCCGAGATGACGCTCGTCTGGATCGCGGTGAGTTCCTCCTGCGCCGAGGAGTACGTCTCCCACTGGATGTCGGCACCCGTGGTCCGCTCGAACTCGGCGGCGGTCTCGCGCTGCCACTGCGCGCGTTCCTCTGGGTAGGTCGTGTCCGCGGCCATCATCACGCGGAGGGTGTCCGGGTCGTCGCCGCTGCCGTCCACGATCGCGCACCCCTGCAGCGAGAGGGCGGCGACGGCGACGACGGCGGCACCGACCAGGACGCGGGTCCTGCGTCTTGCTGTGCTCATGCGGGGGTTTCCTCCTCGACACCTGCACCGGGCGACTCTGCCCGGGACGTCGGCTGCGCTGCCGGCGTGGCACCCACTGTCCCGTCCGTGGCAACAACCGGCAACCGGTTGCCAGTTGTTGCCATCGCGGCCTAGCTTCGGCTCGTGAGCAGCGCAGACACCGACACCGCCCGGCGGGTGACGATCCGGGACATCGCCGACGCGACCGGGGTCGCACCCTCGACCGTGTCGCGCGCGCTGTCCCTGCCCGACCGGGTGAACCGTGCGACGCAGGAGCGCATCCAGCAGGCCGCACGCGAGCTCGGCTACGTGCCCAACTCGCAGGCGCGAGCGCTGACGTCGGGACGGACCCGGGCGGTCGCCGTCCTGGTGTCCGACATCACGAACCCGTTCTACTTCGACGTCATCCGGGGCACGCAACACCAGCTGTCGGCCGCCGGGTGGACGCAGCTGCTCGTCGACACCGAGGAGTCCGCCGACGCCGAGATGGCCGCGCTCAGCGCCGTCGCCGGGAAGGCCGACGGTGCGGTGCTCACGGCGTCCCGCCTGTCGGACACGCAGATCGCCCGGTTCGCGGAGCGCACGCCGCTCGTGGTCGTGAACCGGCGACCGACCGGTGTGCCCTCGGTGCTCATCGACACCCCCGGCGGGGTCGAGCAGGCGGTGCAGCACCTGGTGTCCCTCGGCCACCGTGACGTGCTCTACGTCGCCGGACCGGACAGCTCCTGGTCGAACGAGCGTCGCTGGCGCGCACTCGTGCGGGTCGCGAAGCGGCTGGGCGTCCGCGTCGCGCGGATCGGTCCGCACGCGCCGTTCGTCGACTCGGGTGCGGCCGCGGCCGACGCCGCCGTGCACGCCGGTGCCACCGCGTGCATCGCGTTCAACGACCTCATCGCGATCGGCATGCTCACGAGGCTGCGGGAGCGGGGTGTCCGCGTCCCCGAGGAGATGAGCGTCGTGGGGTGCGACGACATCTTCGGTGCCGACTTCTGCAACCCGCCGCTCACCACCATGACCTCGCCCATCGAGCGGGCCGGCCGGGTCGCGATCCGGATGCTGCTCGGACGGCTCGGCGCGATCCCCGCCGACGAACCACCCGGCGAGCACATGTCGGGCGCCGTCGCGCTGCCCACCCACCTGACCGTCCGCGAGTCCACCGGACCGGCACCGGTCCGCCCCGCCTGAAGGAGTCGACGATGACCCCCACCACCACGACCACCGCACTGGCATCGCACCCCGACCGGCTGTTCCCGGCCGACCCCGGTACGCGTGCGGTCGCCAGGACCGTCTACGAGGCGGTCCGTGACGCACCGATCATCTCCCCCCACGGGCACGTCGACGCGGTGCGCATCGCGGACGACCAGCCGTTCCCGGACCCTGCCGCCCTCCTCGTCACCCCGGACCACTACGTCCTGCGGCTCCTGCACGCCAACGGGGTGGGACTGCACGAGCTGGGTCGGGCCGACCTGTCGGGGACGCACCCCGTGCCTCCCGGCCGCGAGGTCTGGCGGCGACTCGCGGAGCACTGGGCGGACTTCGCCGCGACGCCCGTCCGCTACTGGTTCGAGACGGAGCTGCACGACGTGTTCGGCCTGACGGAGCAGCCCTCGGCCGCGAACGCGGACGAGCAGTACGACCGGATCGCCACGCTGCTGACCACCCCGGCGCTCCGACCGCGCGCGTTGTTCGACGCCTTCGGCATCGAGGTGCTCGCCACCACGGACGGCCCGACGGACGACCTCGCGGCGCACGCGCGCCTCGCCGCCGACCCGACGTTCACCGGCCGGGTGCTGCCCACCTTCCGCGCGGATGCCGTGTTCGACCCGTCACGTCCGGACTGGAGGGACGTGGTCGCCTCGATCGGCGCGGCCGCCGGCATCGACACCGGGACCCACGACGGCCTGCTGGCGGCGTTGCGGAACCGGCGCCGGTACTTCATCGAGCACGGCGCGACCGCCACCGACACGGGCGTCCTCGACGCTGGATCGATGCCGCTGTCGGCGGCCGAGCGTTCCCGCATCCACGCGGCGGCGCTGCAGGGCCCGTCGGGCATCACCGCGGCGGAGGCCGTCGCGTACCGCCACGACATGCTCTACCGGTGGGCCGAGATGAGCGTCGAGGACGGCCTCGTCATGCAGCTGCACCCCGGGGTGCTCCGGAACCACCACGCCCCCACCCTCGAGCGCTTCGGCCCGGACACGGGGCACGACCTGCCCGCGGTCGGGGCGTTCACCGAGCCGCTCCGTCCGCTGCTCGAGGCCTTCGGCACCGCGCCCGGGTTCCACCTCGTGCTCTTCACGGTGGACGAGACCGTGTTCTCGCGGGAGATCGGACCGCTCGCCGGCTTCTACCCTGCCGTGTACGCGGGAGCCCCGTGGTGGTTCATCGACACCCCCGCTGCGATCGGCCGGTACCGGTCGGCGGTCACGGACTCGGCGGGGTTCACGAAGACCTCGGGCTTCATCGACGACACCCGGGCGTACTGCTCGATCCCCGCGCGGCACGACATGGCGCGGCGTGCAGATGCGGCGTACCTGGCGTCGCTCGTGGTGACGCACCAGCTGTCGGAGGAGGACGCGGTGCACACGGCGCGGCGGATCGTGTCGGACATCCCGCGGGCGACGTTCAAGCTCTGACCGGCATGATGCACATGTGACATGCAGAATGTTCGGCGGCGGGGCCGAGGTCGAGTCAGGGTGGGGCGTTCGTCGAACCCGATCCCTGACCGAGGAGCGCCATGTCACGTCGTCCGTCGTCCGCACGTCATCCCTCGTCCGCTCGTCATCCCTCGTCCGCTCGTCGTCGCTCGTCCGGTCGCGCCGTCGCTGCCCTGGGTGCGGTGGCGCTCGCCGTCCCGGCCGTCCTGCTCGGCCCGTCCGGCACCGCCGCTGCCGCGACCTCGCCGGCGGCCGTGGTCGCCCTGGCCGTCGAGGTCGCCGCCGACGGCCGCGATCCGTTCACTCCGGACGACGGCCCCGGGGCCGACCGGGGTCCCGCGAACGGCGTGGTCCGGACCCGCGACGCCGTGACGTACCGGGTCACCGTGACCGCCGGCGACGGGACCGCGCACCACGAGCGCTTCTTCCTCGACGCCCCGGCGGGCACGAGCTGGGCCGGCGTCCCGCTCGCGTGCAACGGCGCAGGGTCGGTGGTCGAGGGCCGGCGGCTCACCTGCGACCTCGGGGACGTCCCCTCGGGGCACGCCGTCGCCGTGCCGGTCGTGCTGGACGTCTCCGGGGACCTGCGGAACGGCGACCGCATCGCCGTGACCGGCACCGCGACCGCAGACGACGCCGAACCGACCGCACCGGTCACCTCGGCGACGACGGTCGTGTCGGCCGCACCGCGGTACAACCTCAGCAAGGCCGTGGTCGGTTCGACCCTGCGCACCGACGTGCCGGGGCCGGACGGCGTCCCCGGCGTCCAGCTGTTCTACCCGATGACGGTCGACTGGCAGTCCCCCGTGCCCGGGCAGGGACTGCTCGGGTTCGAACGGAGCACGGGTGACATGCACTTCACCGACGACCTGTCCCACCTGCTCGGCGATCGACCGTCGGGCGCGGTGCTCTGGAACGGCGGTCGACCCACCTGCGGCCGGAACGGCGAGGACGGCGTGCAGTTCGGCGGCCTCCCGGGCGGCCGCGGGGGTGGCGAGCGGGCCGTGGCCGACTCGGGCAGGATCACCTGCACGCAGGCAGCGCCGGGCGGCGAGGTCGACGTGACCATCGCCGGCGCCGTGACGGACGCCGCGCGCATGCCCGGTCGGAACATCGGCGGCGGCCCGATCAGCGGCGGCGCGAAGCCGTACGTCGTGAGCGGCTGGATCGCCCTGTGGATGCCCACCCCGTCGGTGCCGACGTCCCTCGAGTCGGTGAACACCTTCACGCCGCTGCAGACGACCTCGGTCAGCGGAACCCCGAACTTCCCCGACGGCTCGGAACCGACGGCGGACAACAGCGCCCGGCGGAACCTCGTCGAACTCGGACCGGGCAGCGCGGGGAAGCGACTCCGGCGCCTCGGCAGCGACGGCACCAGCGTGACCGCGGGATCGGCGAAGGAGGGCGACCCCTGGGCCACGGGCGGCACGCGGCTCCGCAGTGACGTCACCTTGTCGAACACCGGGCTCGCACCCTTCCGCGGCGCGGCCCTCTGCGACACGTTCGACCGCCGGACGCAGCGCCTGACGGCGGTCGGCGGTCGGGCTCCCGCGTGGACGAGCGGTTTCGAGCACGCCCGGGTGCAGTACGCCGCGTACGACATGGCGTCGCCCGCCGCGGGCCAGGTCCGCACGTGCGACGACGGCGACGGACCCTGGTACGACGACCCGGCGGACGTCCCGGGCGGCGCAGCCGCGGTCGGAGCGATCCGTGTGACCGGCGACCTGCCCGGCGGAGCGTCCGGTGGTCTGTTCTCCACCGTGACGACGCAGCGGGCGCCCGACGGGACACGTGCGCGCGACTTCGGGCACGCTCGCTTCGGTGACCACCGACCGTCGTGGGTGCACGACCAGCAGGACCCCGACCTCGCTGCCGGCGGGCTGGCCGACAGCGTGGTGCTCACCGAGGACCTGGTCCGCGTCGGCAAGGCGGTCGTCGATCCCGGGCACGATGCCGCCGACACCCCCGACCGGACGAGCTCGGTCGTGCCGGGCAACACCGTCGACTACGCGCTCCGACCGACCCTGACGAACGGCTTCGCCGACGGTCGTCCGACCACCGTCACCGTCCGCGACGTCCTGCCCGCACACACGTCGTACGTCGAGGACAGCGCCTCGGTGGCACCGGAGGTCGACGCGGTGCAGGGCGCCGACGGCAAGGAGCACCAGCGCCTGACCTGGACGCTGCACGACGTCGAACCGAACACCCGCATCGCCCCGATCACGTACGCCGCACGGGTCGACCGTTCGGCTCCGGCCGGCCCGATCACCAACACGGCGACCGTCGAGTCGCCGGCCGACCGGTCCGACGAACGCTGGCGGACCGCGGAGCGCGGCCTCGAGGTCGTCACCACCGGCGGGGTCGGGGTCGAGAAGCGCACGCCGCGTCCCGTCGTCGTCGTCGGCGACCACCCAGAGTGGGACCTCGACGTCACGAACACCGACGACACCCCGATCGGCGACCTCGACCTGATCGACGTGCTGCCGTACCGAGGTGACACACGAGGCTCGGACTTCCACGGAAGCCTCGGTCTCGCGGAGCCGGTCGACACCGACCCCGCCGGGGACGAGGTCGTGCGTTACACCGACGCCGATCCCGCCGATGTCTCCCTGGACGGCGCAGACCCGAGCAACCAGCCCGGCGGAGCGACCCGCTGGTGCGCCGAGGACGAGTTCAGGGTGAACGGCTGCCCGGACGCACTCGCGCAGGTGACCGCGGTCCGGGTCGAACGGCAGACCCCGGTCCCGGCCGGTGACACGGTCACGCACCGGCTCACCCTCGCGACGAGCGGGGAGCAGGACGGCGACCGCTACGTGAACCGCTTCGGACTCAGGACGGCCGACCTGGCGCTGCCGGTGCAGTCGAACCCGTCGACCGTCCGGGTCGTCGCCGGGGCGATCGGCGACCGGGTGTGGGACGACCGGGACGACGACGGCCTGCAGGACGACGACGAGCCCGGTGTCGGCGGCGTCCCCGTCGCCCTGACGGGGACGGACGACCACGGCGACGCGGTCGGACACCGCACGATCACCGACGACCACGGCGGGTACCACTTCGACGGGCTGCGGCCGGGCGACTACCGCGTGCGCTTCTCGGCGCCGGACGGGACGCACTTCACCGAGGAGCACGTCGGCGACGACCCGGCGATCGACTCCGACGCCGGACCGGACGGTCAGACCGCGCCGGTCACGATCGACAGGGTCGCGAGTGCGACCGGTGCACTCGAGGGGGTGCGCCGCGACACGACCGTCGACGCCGGTCTGGTCGCGGCGGGCGCCGGAGAGGGCGGCGACGACGGTGGGGACCCCGGTGAAGACCACGGTGAAGACCCCGGAGCCGGCGGCGGTCCCGGCGGGCCCGGGAGCCCCGAGGACGGTGCCGGCGAGCGTCCGGGGGCCGGAGGTGGTGCCGGTGCCGATGCGGGCGATGGTCCGTCGCGTGGTGGTGGTCACGAGCGTGCCGGTGCAGCCCACGAGACAGCCGGGCGACTCGCGTACACCGGGACGGCCATCGTTACAGCGGTGGCACTGGCGCTCGCGCTCCTTCTGCCCGGGCTGAGCCTGCTCGTCAGCCGACGACGTTCCCGACGGACGTTGGACTGACGCTCGGTCCGGCGACCCGTGCGGCGGGGTCGTGGCACCTCCGGGCGCCTCGGCCCTGCCGTCCGCAGGAGCGGGAGTCGGGCGGTGGCGGCAGGTCGGAGGCCGTCGGTAGCGTCGAGCCGTGGAACAGCCCCCGGCGAGCGCCCCGAGCGGACCAGCGGACGACGTCGACCGTGTCGTCGCGGCCTACGACGACCGGGCGGACGAGTACGCCGAGGTCCTCGGGTCGATGGGCGCCGTGCACCCCGAGGACCGGGCCCTCGTCGAGGCGTGGGCGGACGCGACGCCCGGGCCGCTGCTCGACGTCGGCTGTGGCCCCGGACACTGGACCGCGCACCTTCATCGCCGTGGCCACAGCGTCATCGGTGTCGAGCCCGTCCCGCGGTTCGTCGAGCTCGCTCGTGCTGCCGCTCCGGAGGTCGACTTCCGGTCCGGGACGATGGAAGTGACCGGACTGCCCGACGGTGGTGTCGGCGGTGTCCTCTCCTGGTACTCCCTCGTGCACCACCATCCAGACCGGGTGCTGGCCGCGCTCACCGAGGTCCACCGCGTCCTGGCCCCCGGCGGCGGGCTCCTCGTCGGGTTCTTCGAGGGTCCGACGCTCGAGTCGTTCGACCACGCGGTGACGACCGCCCACCACTGGCCCGTCGAGCGGATGGTCGCTGTGCTGGAGGACGCGGGCTTCGCGGTCGACGCCGTGCACCGACGGACCGACGACGGAGCGCGCCCACACGCGGCCGTCGTCGCGTACCGAGCGTGATCACGGCTGCCACCCTGGTGTGACCAGTCCGGTCTCGTACGCGAAGACCACCAGCTGCGCGCGGTCGCGGGCACCGAGCTTGATCATGGCGCGCGAGACGTGCGTCTTCGTGGTCATCGGACTGACGAAGAGCCGTTCGGCGATCTCCGTGTTGGTGAGGCCGAGGGCGACGAGTTGCATCACCTGTCGCTCGCGTTCGGTGAGCACGTCGAGGGCCGGGGCCAGTGCGGACGGCTTCGCGTGCGTCGCGTACGCGGCGACCAGGGATCGCGTCGGTCCCGGCGAGAGCAGCGACTCGCCGGCGTGCACGGTGCGGACGGCGCGCAGGAGTTCGGCGGGCTCGGTGTCCTTCACGAGGAACCCGGCCGCACCGCCGCGGATCGCCTCGAACACGTACGAGTCCTCCTCGAAGGTCGTGAGGATCACCACGTGCACGCCGTCGAGGTCCGGGTCAGCCGAGATGCGCTGCGTCGCGACGAGTCCGTCCGTCCCCGGCATGCGGATGTCCATCAGGACGACGTCGGGGTGCTCTCGTCGCACGGTCGCGACGGCCTCGTCGCCGTCGCCGGCCTCGCCAACCACCGTCATCCCCGGTTCGGCGTCGATCAGGGCGCGGAGCCCGGCACGGATGAGCACCTGGTCGTCCACGAGGACGACGCGGATGCTGTCGTCGCTGGTCGTCACGACGGCTCCTCGATCTCGGCCGGACGGGGCGTCGGTCCGGAGGCGCTCGCGGTGTTCGGTAGCCGAGCGGTCACTCGCCAGCCCCCGTCCGACGTGGGCCCGGCCGAGAGGGTGCCGCCGACCGCCGAGGCCCGCTCGCGCATCCCGATGAGGCCGTTGCCCGACGGCCCGAGCAGCGGCGCGGTCAGGACGTCGGTGGCGTCGTGGTCCGGGGACGGGGCGTCCTCCACGGACAGCTCGAGGACGTCCGGTCCGACCCGCACCGCGATGCGCGCCCGGTGCGCGGGACCGTGCTTCATCACGTTCGTCACCGACTCCTGCACGATGCGGAAGGCCGTTCGGTCGCTGGTCCGGTCCAGCAGCGCGAGGTCGCCGTCGACCCGCGCGGTGACGTCGACCCCGGCTGCGCGTGCCCGCTCGACGAGGTCCGCCAGGCGGTCGAGGCCGGGGACGGAGTTGCGGTCAGCGGAGCTCGGCTCCGCCGCACTGCCAGTGGAGCCGACGTCGGGCACTCCACCACCGGGCGGTTCGTTCCTCGGTCCGTCCGTCCCGGCGGCGTCGAGGTCCTGAGGTCCGTCGACCGATCGGAGGACACCGAGGATGGTCCTGAGCTCGACCAGGGCCTCGCGGCTCGTGTCACGGATGTCCGCGAGTGAGCCGCGCGTCTGTTCGGGGAGCTCGGACCCCAGGTGGAGCGCGACGCCCGCCTGCAGGTTGATGAGCGACATGCTGTGCGCGACGGAGTCGTGGAGTTCCCGGGCGATGCGCACGCGCTCGTCACGCGCACGTTCCTGCTCCGCAGCGGCCCGTCGGCGCCGTCGTTCGGCGACGCGCTCGAGACGGACCCGGACGAGCTCGGCGACCGACAGCGTCACGGCTGCCCACGCGACGGCCAGGAAGACCGCGTCGAGGTTCCGATCCGGCGCACGGCCGAGGAACCCGTCGGCGGTCGGCAGCACCGCGACCGCCAGCCCGAGCGCGACGCCCGCCGCGGCCCGGCTTCCGCTGAGCCACGCGTTCACCGCGGCCATCGTCAGCGCGGCCACGAACGGCCCCCGCGGACTGACCAGCAGGGCGTAGCCGATCGTCGTGACGAGCGTCACGGCGAGGACCCCCGTCGGCCACCGCCAGCGCCAGGACAGGACGACCACTCCGGTGACGAGCAGCACGATCGCGAGCGGACCCGGGTGCGCGGGGTCCATGATCGAGGAACCCAGGACGTGGGACGCCCAGGGCGGGCCGCCGCGAGAGCCGGCGGCGGCGTCCGACGCACCGGTCGGGAAGCGTGCCGCGAGCAGTGTCCCGACGATCTGCACCAGTGCGACCGGCAGCACCCGACCGAACCGGGCGAAGCGGCGGACGCCGTCTCGCTGGTCGCCGGTCGCCTCGGCGGAGGCGGTGGGAGTGCGGTGCATGTGTCCGAGCCTAGGGTTGCCCCGATGCCACGGCGTCGGGCCGTGGCAGGAGCTGTGGACTACTCCCCGGGGAGTAGCCGGCTGTGCAGGAAGGGCGACGGTACTGCCGCGGGAGCAGGCCGGAGTCGGCCTCCGTGGTGGACGCGGGACGCGCCTCCAGGCCGGACGCTGGGACGGTCGCCCGACCGGGCGACGCGACCCGCCCAGGAGGCCATCGTGCACACCGCTCTCTCGACCATCGCCGCCGCCGGCCCGTACGGGCACGGCGGCCCGCCCTTCTTCCTGTTCCCGGCGTTCTTCCTGCTCGTGCTCCTGGCGGTCGCCGTGGTGTTCGGTGTCCTGCGCCGCGGCAGCTGGCGTGCACGGTCCGACGCCCGGGCAGTCCTCGCCGACCGCTTCGCGCGTGGCGACATCGAGGCGGACGAGTACCGCTCGCGTCTCGCGGAGCTCAGCCGGAAGTGACCGACAGCGCCGACGTGATCGTCGCCACGGTGTCGTCGACCGATCCCTCGATCGACACCGCGACGGCGGTCTCGTCGGGCTGCGGCCGCTCGAGGGTCGCGAACTGCGAGTCGAGCAGCGACGACGGCATGTACTCGTGGTGGCGGTGCGCCTGACGATCGGCGATGAGCTCGTACGACCCGTCGAGGAACGCGATCACCAGGTCGGGCGCCGCGCTGCGGAGCCGGTCGCGGTACACCCGCTTCAGCGCGGAGTTCGCCATCACGCACCGGTGGCCCGACGCCTGCACCTCGGCGATCCGGGCCGCGCACGCGTCCAACCAGGGCCAGCGGTCCTCGTCGGTCAGGGGCGTGCCATGGCGCATCTTCTCCTTGTTGGCGGCCGGGTGCAGGTCGTCGGCGTCCACGAACGTGCTCGGCCGGCCCTGCTCGGCGAGCGCGTCGGCCAGTGCCTGGCCGATCGTGGACTTGCCGGAGCCGGAGACCCCCATCACGAGCACGGGCGGGAGGACGTCGCGGTCGGTCATCCCTCCACAGTACGGGTCGTCCGCTTCCCGTCCCCAGTTGCCGAAAGGCCTGTGCCGACCCAAGGTGTCGGTCGTACCGTGGGCCTCGACACGTCAGGACGAAGGAGACTCAGGTGGCGGACAACGAGCAGCACGACGACGGCGGCACGGCGAACATCGGTGTGGTCGGCCTGGCCGTGATGGGGTCGAACCTGGCCCGCAACCTCGCCTCGCGCGAGGGCAACACAGTCGCGGTCTACAACCGCACCTACGCACGCACCCAGGAGCTCCTCGACGAGCACGGCGACATGGGGTTCATCGCGTCCGAGGACATCGACGGCTTCGTCGCGTCCCTGTCGAAGCCGCGCACCGCGATCATCATGGTGCAGGCCGGCAAGGGCACCGATGCCGTCATCGAGCAGCTCGCCGAGCGGTTCGAGGAGGGCGACATCATCGTCGACGGCGGCAACGCCAACTTCCACGACACCATCCGCCGCGAGCACGACCTGCGCGAGAAGGGGCTGAACTTCGTCGGCACGGGCATCTCCGGCGGCGAGGAGGGCGCACTCAAGGGCCCGTCGATCATGCCCGGCGGCTCGGACGAGGCGTGGGAGACCCTCGGGCCGATCCTGAAGTCGATCGCCGCGGTCGCCGAGGGCGAACCGTGCGTGACCCACATCGGCACCGACGGCGCGGGCCACTTCGTCAAGATGGTCCACAACGGCATCGAGTACGCGGACATGCAGTTGATCGCCGAGTCCTACGACCTGCTGCGCCGCGCCGGCGGGCACTCGGTCGACGAGCTCGTGCAGATCTACGAGCAGTGGAACGAGGGTGACCTCGAGTCCTACCTGATCGAGATCACCGGCGAGGTCCTCAAGCAGCAGGACGCCGACACCGGCAAGCCGCTCGTCGACGTCATCCGCGACGAGGCCGGGTCCAAGGGCACGGGCGTGTGGACCGTGCAGAACGCGGTCGGACTCGGCATCCCCGTCTCCGGCATCGGTGAAGCGGTCTTCGCCCGCGCGGTGTCCTCGAAGCCGTCGCAGCGCGCCGCTGTGCAGCGCTCGGTGCAGAGCCGACCGGACGTGGTCGACGTCCCCGACACGTTCGAGGACGACGTCCGCGCCGCGCTCTACGCGTCGAAGGTGGTCGCGTACGCGCAGGGCTTCGACCTCATCATCGCCGGGGCGAAGGAGTACGACTGGGACATCGACCTCGGCGCGGTCGCGAAGATCTGGCGCGGCGGCTGCATCATCCGTGCCCAGTTCCTCAATCGCATCGTCGAGGCGTACGACAAGAACCCCGCGCTCGAGAGCCTGCTGGTCGACCCGTACTTCGCGGACGCCGTCGCCGAGGGTGAAGCAGCCTGGCGTCGCATCGTCGGCATCGCTGCCGCGTCGGGCATCCCCGCCCCCGGGTTCTCGTCCGCGCTGGCGTACTTCGACTCACTCGCGTCGGACCGGCTGCCGGCATCGCTGATCCAGGGTCAGCGGGACTTCTTCGGCGCGCACACGTACCAGCGCGTCGACAAGGACGGCACCTTCCACACCCTGTGGTCCGAGGACGGGCGCCGCGAGGTCGAGCAGGAACCCTCCACGCACTGACCCGACCACGCAGCAGGCCCCGTCGGACGACGGGGCCTGCTGCGCACGCTGCGGCCACCGCGCCCGCTGGCGCATGCGAGGGTGGGCGGTCACTGCCCGGCAGGTCAGGCGACGATGCGCTCCCGCGCGAGATCGGCGACGAGCCGATCGAGTCGGAGCCCCCGCCCGAGCAGCCGTCCAGATCCGGGTGACGAGCGGACGAAGAACGTCGCGACGGCAGCGGTGTCGTCCGGCCGGACGTAGTGCATGGCAACGGCACCCGCGTTCCGCTCCCCCAGGACGTCCTCGACCCCGACGTGCACCATCCGGCTCCAGCGGATCACGAGCAGCCGCGTCGCGCGACGCTCCTCGAGCTCCCAGAGCGATGCCTCGGTGGCGCCGAACGCCCAGGTCACCCGCTCACCCAGGGTGACCTCAGGCCGGGCACGCTGCACGTCCTGGCGCAGTTCCGGCGTCGGTGCCGCCGGGACCAACCAGACGGTGGGGTCGATGCGTCGGATCGCCAGTGCGAGCGCTTCGTCGGCACGACGACGACGGATGGCCCGGGCACGGACGACGGCGACGACGACCCCGACCACGCCCGAGGAGATCGCGACGAGCTCGGCGACGCCGAAGAACGTCAGGTCGGTCTGCGGTGCTGCCGTCACGACCACGATGCGGCTGACGACGAGCGCGGTCCAGACACCGACGATGCTCCACCGCACGACCGCGAACCGGTGACCAGCGCTCACCTGTGTCCGCCTCCGGTGCGTGCGCCGGCGGCGCGGCACGCGGTCTGGTCGGTCCAACACGCTCCTGATCCTCGCACGGCTCCGGTCGGCGCCGCTGTCCCGGAGCAGTGAACGGTCGACGAACCCGCCGCGGTGACGACTCCTGCACAGCATCCAGCGAGCGAAGGCCGTCCACCGCCTTCCGCCTGTCAGCGCATCCGCGGGGGTGTCGACCTACGCTGCACGGGTGAGCACGACAGCGGCACCGACCACCGAGCAGGCACCGGCCCCGACACCCGTCCGGCGCCCGGCCCTGCTCGCGGCCGTCTGCGGCGTGATCGCGGTCGCCGCGTTCCTGGCGGTCGCCGAGTTCGGAGCGCTGCTGCTCGGCGGCGCGGGCAGCCCGCTGGTGGCCGTCGGGTCCGCAGTGATCGACCTCGCTCCACCTGCGGCGAAGGACCTGATGGTCGGACTCTTCGGTACCGGGGACAAGATCGCACTCTTCGTGCTCATGGCCGTCATCACGGGTGCGGTGAGTGCCGGCGCGGGGGTGCTCGAACGGGCCCGGCCGCCGTTCGGCGTGCTCCTGCTCGCCATCGGTGCGCTCCTCGCGCTGGTCGCCGTCAGCACCCGCTCCGGCAGCGGCACGTGGGACGGAGCGCCGACCGTCCTCGGCATCACGGCCGCGATCGTCGTGCTCCGCGTGCTCCTGCGCCGGCTCCGTCGGTGGGAGGCCGCGGCGGCCGTACCGTCGGCGTCGCCCCGCCCCGCTGCGACCGAGCGGCGCGCCTTCCTCGTCTGGAGCGCGACGACCACCGTGGCGGCGATCGTCGTGGGAGGAGCGTCGCGGGCCGGCACGGCAGCGGTGCAGGCCGCCGCAGCCGCACGGCGGGCCGTCCGACTGCCCCGCGCGGCGACGACGGCGCCGGCCGTCCCTGCGGGCGCGTCCCTCGACGTCGACGGGCTCACGCCCTACGTCACCCCGAATGCCGACTTCTACCGGATCGACACGGCGCTGCGGGTTCCGTCCGTCGACCCCGCCGACTGGTCGCTCCGCATCCACGGCGCGGTCGACCGCGAGGTCGAACTGACCTGGGACGAGCTGCTCGCACTCCCGCTGCAGGAGCACATGGCCACGCTCAGCTGCGTGTCGAACGAGGTCGGCGGTGACCTGATCGGCAACGCACTGTGGCTGGGCTACCCGATCCGCGACCTGCTCGCGCGTGCGGGGGTGCAGGACGGCGCCGACATGGTGCTGTCCCGCAGCATCGACGGGTTCTCCGCCGGCACGCCGCTCGACGTGCTGCAGGACGAGGGCACGGCCGCGCTGCTCGCGGTCGGCATGAACGGCGAACCGCTCCCGGCCGAGCACGGGTTCCCGGTGCGGATGGTGGTCCCCGGGCTGTTCGGGTACGTCTCCGCGACGAAGTGGGTGACCGAGCTCGAGGTCACCCGCTTCGCGGACGCGCAGGGCTACTGGACGCCCCGAGGCTGGTCCGAGCGCGGGCCGGTGAAGCTGGAGTCGCGCATCGACACCCCACGCGGCGGTGCCTCGCTGACCGCCGGAGAGCCGGTCGCCGTCGCCGGTGTCGCATGGCAGCCGCACACCGGGGTGAAGGCCGTGCAGGTCCGCATCGACGACGGCGCATGGCAGGAAGCCGCGCTCGCGGACTCCGTCTCGGCCGACACCTGGCGGCAGTGGGTGTACCGCTGGACGCCGGACGCGGGCCCGCACACGATCCGGGTCCGGGCGGTCAGCGCCGACGGCCAGGTGCAGACGAGCGTCGAGCGTCCTCCGGCACCGAACGGGGCGACCGGGTGGCACACGGTGCAGGTCAGCGCCCGCTGACCCCGTCGCCGTCGCCGTCGCCGCCGGTGTCGGATGTCCCGACGTCCGTGACGAGGTCCATGCCCGGTCCGTCCTCGTGCCGACGCGCGAAGCCACGCTGCTCGTAGAAGGGCGCACGGCCCCGAGCAGCGAAGAGCTGCACGTCCTCGACCCCACGGCGTCGCGACTCGTCGACGAGCCGCGCGAGCACCGCACCGCCGATGCCCTGGCCACGAGCGGCTTCCGACACGATCATCTCGGTCACGAAGGCGTGCAGGGCGCCGTCGCTGATCAGGCGTCCGACCCCGACCAGACGACCCGAGTCGTCCCGCGCGCTGCACACCACCCAGCTGCCGGCCAGTGCCCGGTCGAACCGTTCGAGGTCCCACGCACCCCAGCCGGTCTCGTCGTACAGGGCCTGGAACTCCGCTGCGGTCGGTGGTGCGAACGAGTACTCCACGCCGTGACGGTACCGCGGCCCGGGCGTCAGGCGGGCAGCTCCGCGACGATGCAGGAGCCCTCGACCTGCTCGTCGGACTCCACGGTCACGATGAACCCGGCACCCTCGAACGCCGCAGCGGACACCGGCGCCTGCGCCGACGACACCTCGATGACGACCGCGCCGCCCGGGCACAGCCACTCCCCCGCTCCCGAGGCCACGCGACGGTGCACGTCGAGCCCGTCCGGTCCACCGTCCAACGCGACGAGCCGCTCGTGCTCCCGCGCCTCGGTCGGCATGGTCGCCAGCGCGTCCGACGGCACGTACGGCGCGTTCACCGCGATGACGTCGACCACGCCGCGGAACCGCTCGGGCAGCGGTGCGAAGAGGTCACCCAGGACGACGATGCCCCGGTCGCCGATGTTCTCCGCCGCGACGTCGACGGCGTCCGGGTCGATGTCGGCGGCGACCAGGTCGAGCGCACCGACGCGGCCGAGCAACGCCACCGAGATCGCGCCGACCCCGCAGCACAGGTCGACGACCCGGTCGTAGCGCTGCAGACGTCGCGCAGCCTGCTCGACGACGACCGTGGTCCGGGTGCGCGGGACGAACACGCCCGGTGCGACCCGGACGCGGTGCCCGTCGAACGCGGCCCAGCCGAGCACGACCTCGAGCGGCTCGCCGGCGAGCCGGCGCTGCACCAGGCCGCGCAGCTTCACGGGGTCACCGTCGCCCGCCTCGAGCAGCAGGTCCGCCTCGTCCTCGGCGAACACACTGCCCGCGGATCGCAGACGAGCAGCCAGGGCGGCGCGCGCCGGGTGGACGGGAGGCACGGCTCAGCCCGCCTGCCGGGTCACGCCCGACGGGCGACCGGTCCGGCTACGCAGCACCGTCGAACATCGACGTGACCGACCCGTCGTCGAACACCTCGTGGATCGCTCGGGCGATGAGCGGGGCGATCGGCAGGACCTCGAGACGGTCCCAGCGCTTCTCCTCGGGCAGCGGCAGCGTGTCGGTGACGACGACGCGGTCGATGAACTCGCTCTGCAGGAGCTCGGTGGCCGGGTCGGAGAACACCGCGTGGGTCGCCGCGACGACGACACCGGTCGCGCCGTTGGCCTTGAGCGCCTCAGCCGCCTTCGCGATGGTCCGCCCGGTGTCGATGAGGTCGTCGACGAGCAGGCACACGCGGCCGGAGACGTCACCGACGATCTCGTGCACGGAGACCTGGTTCGGGACGAGCGGGTCGCGGCGCTTGTGGATGATCGCGAGCGGCGCGCCGAGCTTCTCGGACCAGATGTCGGCGACGCGCACACGGCCCATGTCGGGCGACACGACGGTCAGGGTCTCCGGGTCGAGGATCTGCTGGAAGCGCTCGAGCAGGACGGGCATGGCGAACAGGTGGTCGACCGGCCCGTCGAAGAAGCCCTGGATCTGTGCGGCGTGCAGGTCGACGCTCATGATGCGGTGCGCGCCTGCCGCCTTGAAGAGGTCGGCGACGAGTCGGGCCGAGATCGGCTCGCGGCCGCGGCCCTTCTTGTCCTGGCGCGCGTACGGGTAGAACGGCGCCACGACGGTGATGCGCTTCGCCGAGGCACGCTTCAGGGCGTCGACTATGATGAGCTGCTCCATGAGCCACTCGTTGATCGGCGCGGTGTGCGACTGGATGACGAAGGCGTCGCAGCCGCGCACGGACTCGTCGAAGCGGGCGTAGAGCTCACCGTTCGCAAAGGTCCGTGCGTCGGTGGGGACCAGGTCCACACCGAGCTCCTCGGCGATCTGTGCCGAGAGCTCCGGGTGGGCCCGACCCGACACGAGGACGAGTCGTTTCTGGCCGGTCGTCTTGATTCCGGACAAGTGCGGTGCTCACTCCCTGACCCGCTCGGGGCCTCGTTGTTCGACCCGACCGCCGTCAGATCTGTTCGCCGTGCGCGCGCCGAGCCGCCTCGGCCGCCGGCGAACCGGGCCGGTGTTCCTCGACCCATCCGTCGGTGTTGCGCTGCGGGGCGTAGCTGATCGCCAGCGACCCGGCCGGTACGTCCTTGCGGACGGTCGTACCCGCGCCGGTGTACGCCCCGTCCCCAATCCTAACCGGGGCGACGAACACGTTGTGCGAGCCGGTGCGGACGTGCGAACCGACCTCGGTGCGGTGCTTGTGCACGCCGTCGTAGTTCGCGGTGATGGTGTTCGCGCCGATGTTCGAGTCCTCGCCGACCTCGGCGTCACCGATGTAGGACAGGTGCGGCACCTTGCTGCCGCGGCCGATGACGGCGTTCTTCGTCTCGACGAACGTGCCGATCTTGCCCCGCTCGCCCAGGATCGTGCCCGGTCGCAGGTAGGCGAAGGGACCGACCGAGGCGCCGTCCCCGATGACGGCGAGGGTCGCGTCCACCCGGTTCACCACCGCGCCGGCACCGACCTCGGTGTCGCGCAGCGTGGTGTCCGGCCCGACCACGGCGCCGGCGGCGATGGCCGTGGCGCCGACGAGCTGCGTGCCGGGGAGGATCTCGGCGTCCGCCTCGATGGTGACGTCGAGGTCGATCCAGGTGGTGGCCGGGTCCTGCACGGCGACGCCGGCGACCTGGTGGCGGCGGACGATGCGGGCGTTCAGCTCGCGGGCGGCGTCGGCGAGCTGCGCGCGGTCGTTGATGCCGGCCACGAGCCAGGGGTCGGTGAGCGTCACGACGTCGACCGCGCCGCCCCGTTCGATCACGAGTGCCGGCGCGTCGGTGATGTACTTCTCGCCCTGCGCGTTCGCGGTGGTGAGCGACGGCAGGACGGCACGCAGCTGCGTGACGTCGAAGGCGTAGATGCCGGCGTTGTACTCGGTGATGGTGCGCTGCTCGTCGGTGGCGTCCTTGTGCTCGACGATGCCGACGAAGGCGCCGGACGCGTCGCGGACCACGCGGCCGAGACCGGTCGGGTCGTCGGCGATCGCGCTGACCAGGGTCACGGCGTTGCCCACGTGGGCGTTCACCAGGGCGCGGAGCGACACGGCGTCGAGCAGCGGGACGTCGCCGGAGAGCACCACGACCGTGCCGTCGAAGTCGGCGGGCAGCGCCTGCACGGCGACCTCGACCGCACGACCGGTGCCGGGGACGTCGTCCTGGTCGACCACGATCGCCTCGGGGGCGCGCTCGGCGACCTCGGCGGCGACCCGGTCCCGCTCGTGCCGCACGACCACGGCGACGTGCTCGGGCTCGAGCGAGGCGGCCGTCCGCAGCACGTGCGCGACGAGGGGCAGGCCGGCGAGGCGGTGCAGCACCTTCGGGGTGGACGACTTCATGCGCGTGCCCTGCCCGGCGGCGAGGACGACGACGGCGATCCGCTGGTCGGTCATGCACCCATCCTGGCGCATGCGGTCCGAGCGGGTGCGCGGGCGCGTACCGGTGCGCACCGCCACGGCTACGCCGCCGCGGACTCCCGCTTGACGAAGGCCATGAGCACGAGGCCCGCGACGAGGACCACGACCACACCGATGATCCCGAACCGCGTCGAGCCCCCGATCGTCACGGCGATGCCGAAGAGCGCCGGCGCGAGGAACGACGCCGCCCGCCCGGTCGTGGCGTAGAGCCCGAACAGCTCGCCCTCCCGTCCCGGCGTGGCGAGCCGCGCCAGGTACGCCCGCGACGATGACTGCACCGGTCCGACGAAGATCGCCAGCGTGAGCCCGAGCACCCAGAACCCGGCGGTCGCGTTCCCGATGAGGAACACCCCGATGCCGGTGAGCGCGAGCCCGACGAGCGAGACCGTGATGACCGCCCGCGAGCCGAAGCGGTCGTCGAGCCGCCCGGAGGCGAACGTCGCGACACCGGCCACCACGTTGGCCGCGATCGCGAAGAGGATGACCTGCGACGGGCTGAACCCGAACACCTGCGCGGCGACGATGCCGCCGAACGTGAACACCGCGCCGACGCCGTCGCGGAACACGGCACTCGCGAGCAGGAAGACCAGCACGTTGCGGCGCTCCCGCCACAGCCGCGCGACGTGCCGCCCGAGGTCGCGGTAGGCCCCGAGCAGCCCGCCGGTGCGCGACCGGTCCGGTGCGGCCTCGGGCACGGTCAGGAAGAGCGGGACCGAACTGACCGCGAGCCACACCGCGGCGATGCCGATCGCGACGCGGACGTCCCAGGACCCGGCCGCCACGGTGGACGGGAGCTGCAGGAGCCCGGCGACCCCCGGGGTGCCGAAGTCCTGGATGCAGAGCAGGAGCAGGACGACGAGCAGCACGATCCCACCGAAGTAGCCGGCCGCCCAGCCGATCGCCGAGACCCGGCCCGTCTGCGGCCCGGACGCCACCTGCCCGAGCATGGCGTTGTAGCCGACGGTCGCGACCTCGTAGGCGATGGTCCCGATGCCGAGCAGCGCCGCGCCGAGCACCAGGTACGGCTGCTGCGGGGCGACGAACACCATCGCACCGATCGACAGGGCGACGCCGATCGTGCCGATGAGCACGGACCGTCGGCGGTGTCCGGACGAGTCGGCCAGTCGGCCCACCGCGGGTGCGACGAGCGCGACGACGATGCCCGCGAGGGTCAGCGCCGTCGAGACGGTGGCGGCGTTGTGCGCGAGCTCCCGCTCCACCGCACGCGCAGCGGCGGTCGACGAGCCCTCGGCCGCGACCAACTGCGGGTCGACGAACGCCCGGCTCGCCAGGTACGTGCTGAAGACGAACGTGGTGACCACGGCGGTGAACGCCGCGGACCCCCAGTCCCAGAGCGCCCAGGACACGAGTGCCCGCCGGTCGGTGCGCTGCGGCACTGCCGCCGCCGGTGTCGCGGTCATGGCCGAACCGTAGCGCGTCGCGGTGTCGGGGCGGTGGCGCCGTTCCGTCGGGCGCGCGCAGCCCCGGTCCGGCCGGGATCGACACGACCGTGCGCGCCGTGGTGGCGGGCCGCTGGCACGACCACGCGACGGACGGACGCGCCCCGCTCGGCGGCGACGCGCAGCGTCGCGCGGGGCGCGCCGACCGAGCCTGCGAGGGAGGGCGGGGCCGGCACCGCGCCTCCCGTCCGTCGATCGGTCGCCCGACGGGCGCGACCCACGTCGCCCACGTCAGCGCGCGTGGTCACTCGCCGGCGGGGACCCCGTTCGGGTAGACGACCGACTTGAGCGAGGCCGGGTCGGTGTCGCTCTCGAGGGCCTCGCGGACCTCGTCGAGCCCGAAGCGTCCGGTGACGAGCGCGTCGAGGTCGACCTGGCCCGACGCGACCAGACCGATCGCGACCGGCCACGTGTTCGTGTACCGGAAGATGCCGGTGACCGTCACCTCGAGGTTCTGGATGTGCTCGACGGGCAGCACCATCTCGGAGTTGCCGAGCCCGACGAGCACCGCGGCACCGGCCGGTCCGACCGCCTTGATGCCGTCCGACACGGCACGGGGTGCACCGCTGGCGTCGATGAACGCGTCCACCGGCACGATGTCCGACGTGACGTCGACGGCGACGGGGTCGACGACCTCGGTCGCGCCGAAGGACAGCGCGCGCTCCCGGCGCTCGGGGACGAGGTCGCTGACGACCACGCGCGTCGCGCCGAACGCGCGGGCGACCTGGGCGCAGATGACGCCGATCGGTCCGGCACCGGCGATGAGGACGCTGGAGCCGGGGACGATGCCGGCCTTGCGCGCCGCGGCGATGCCCACCGAGAGCGGCTCGAGCAGTGCGCCGGCCTCGAAGGACACGGTGTCGGGCAGGGTGTGCGCGAACTCGGCCTCGATGGTGACGTACTCCGCGAAGGCGCCGTCCACCGGGGGCGTCGCGTAGAAGCGCATGTGCGGGCAGAGGTTGTAGCGGCCGGCCAGGCACTGCGCGCAGCGGTGGCAGGGACGCTGGGGCTCGACGGCGACGCGCTCGCCGACCCGGGCGGGGTCGACGCCCTCGCCGACGGCGGCGATCGTGCCGGAGAGCTCGTGGCCGAGGACCAGGGGCTCCTCGACGACGAAGTCGCCGATGCGGCCGTGGCGGTAGTAGTGCACGTCGGAACCGCACACGCCGACGGCGGCGACGCGGACGAGCACGTCGCCGGGGGCGACCTCGGGGACCGGGCGGTCCTCGATCGTCAGGTCCTCGGTGCCGAGCAGGACGCTCGCGCGCTGGGTGTCGGGGGTGGTGCTCATGCGGATCTCGCTTCCTCGACCGCGTCGTCGCGGTCGGCTGTGGTGTGGTCGGGGTCGGTCGCGACAGTCGTGACGGCCGCGCCGGTCGTGGTCGGGAGTGCTCCGTCGCGGAGCAGGTCGGCGAACCCGAGCTCGGCGGCTCCGCGTACCAGGACGTCACGTCCGAGCTCCGCCGGCACGATGCGGAGCCGGTCCGTCATCGCCGCCATCGTCTGCGCACGGACGTCGTCCTCGACGCGGTCCCCGACGTGCCCGAGCAGCACCCCGAGGAACCCGCCGAGCACGACGACCTGAGGGTCGACGGTGTGGATCGCGTTCCGCAACGCGGTGGCGAGCGCGGTCACCTGCCGGTCCACGACCCGCTCCACGTCGTCGCGACCCTCGGCGAGCGCGGCGGCGAGGGCGTCGAGGTCGTCGGGCGCCGTGCCGGTGACGGTGGTCAGCGCCCCTCGGGAGGCCTCGGTCTCCAGACACCCCACCGCACCGCAGTGGCAACGGATGCCGTTCGCGGCGACGAAGGTGTGGCCGAGCTCACCCGCGTACCCGTCGGCACCGCTGAACGGTCGGCCGGCGCTGACGATCCCGCCACCGATGCCGCTCGCGCCACCGTTCAGGTACACCAGGTCGTCGACACCACGAGCACTGCCGTAGAGCCGCTCGGCCCAGGCGCCGAGGTTCGCGTCGTTCGCCGCACGCACCGGCAGGCCGAGGCGCTCGGCGAGCGGCCCGGCGAAGGGCTCGTCGCGCCAGCCGAGGTGCGGTGCGTCGCGGACGACCCCGTCCTCGACCCGGACGATGCCCGGCACGGCGACACCGACACCGACGAGCCGCAGTGCCGGATCGGCGCGCTCCGTCAGCGTGCCGAGGACGCGGGCGACGGCGTCGATCGCGGCGGCCGCACCGGGGACGCTGGGCTGGCGCTCGACGAGGCGGTCGCGCACGGTGCCGTCGAGCGCGACGAGGGCCACCGCGACGGCATCGATCTCGACGGTCACCGCGGCGGCCACGACGTCGCTCGACGCCCGGACGACGGCGCTCGGCCGACCGACCCCGGCAGGACGTTCCGCACCGGCGCCCGGGAGCTCCTCGTGCACGAGCCCCTGCTCGACGAGTTCCCCGACGAGCGCCAGGACCGTCGAGCGGTTCAGCCCTGTCCGACGGGTGAGCTCGGCGCGGGTGACCGGACCGCCCTCGTGCACGATGCGGAGGACGCGCGCGACGTTGCCGGGCGTGGTCGTGGCCGTGCGGGCCATGGGTCCTCCTCGTGGTGGGTGGTGGGTTCGGGGCGTACGGAGTTTCCCAGAACGCCTGCGATGGGAGGCGGGACCGGGCGTACCCGGCGATTCCGGAAGGCCAGGTACGCCCGTTCCGGCCCGGCACGCCCGGAAGCGCGGGGCTCGCGCGGGCGCAGACGCGGTCGCGGGCGCGGGCGCCGGCGTGGGCGCCGGTCAGCGCGCGCGCTCAGCGCGAGCGGGAGAACGCGGCGTCGAAGGCCGCGTCGGGCGGCGCGATCGTGCCGAGCTTCCGGACGAAGGCCAGCGCCTCCGGGCCGCCGACGAGTCGGTCCATGCCGGCGTCCTCCCACTCGACGCTCGTCGGTCCGTCGTACCCGATGTGGTTGAGCACGCGGAACACCCGCTCCCACGGCACGTCGCCGTGCCCCGCGGACACGAAGTCCCACCCACGGCGGGGGTCGCCCCACGGCAGGTGGGAGCCGAGTCGACCGTTGCGGCCGTCGAGCTGCTTGACCGACTCCTTGCAGTGCACGTGGTACACCCGGTCGGCGAAGTCGAGCAGGAACGCGGCGGGGTCGAGGTCCTGCCACACGAAGTGCGACGGGTCGAAGTTGAACCCGAACGACGGCCGGTCCCGGAACACCTCCAGTGCCCGCGCAGCCGTCCAGTAGTCGTAGGCGATCTCGGACGGGTGCACCTCGAGCGCGAAGCGCACGCCGACCTCCTCGAACACGTCGAGGATCGGCGACCAGCGGTCGTGGAAGTCCTGGTACCCGGCCTCGATCATCGCCGGCGGCACCGGCGGGAACCCGGCGACGGTCTTCCAGATCGAGGACCCCGAGAAGCCGGTGACGGTCGACACCCCGAGCGCCGCGGCCGCACGGGCGGTCCACTGCAGTTCCTCGGCCGCCCGCTGCCGGACACCCTCGGGGTCGCCGTCGCCCCACACGTGCGGTGCGAGGATGTCCTCGTGCCGCTGGTCGATCGGGTCGTCGCACACGGCCTGCCCGGTCAGGTGGTTCGCGATCGTCCAGACCTGCAGCCCGTTCCGCTCGAGGACCGCCTTCCGGTCCGCCACGTACTCCGGGTCCGTCGCGGCGCGTCGGACGTCCAGGTGGTCACCCCAACAGGCGATCTCCAGCCCGTCGTAGCCCCACTCGCCCGCCAGGCGTGCGACCTCCTCGAAGGGCAGGTCCGCCCACTGCCCGGTGAACAGCGTGACCGGCCTGGAGGCGCGGCGCACCTCGGTCTCGCCGGTTCCGTCCGTCGTCGTCATCGTCGTCGTCCTTCCTCGCCTGTCGTGTCGTGTCGGGTCGTGCTGCTGCCGAGTCTGGCTCACCAGGACCCGGGTGTGGCGCCTGCCGGCACGGTGTCGGGGCGCTCGACGCGCGAACGGACCTCGACCACCGTGTGCTCGCGGGCCGCGGTGGAGACGGCCTCCATCACCTCGAGCACGTGGAACGCGAGGTCCCCCGACGCCCGGTGCGGGCGGTCCGTCGCGATCGCGTGTGCCATGTCGGCGAGGCCGTAGCCGCGTCCGGCGTCCTCGTACCCGGCGCTCGTCGGCAGGTCGCGCCACTCGCGGGTCGAGGCGTCGGCGATCGAGACCGTGTCGGAGAACCGGTTCGGGTCGGGCACGCCGAGCGAGCCCGCGGTCCCGTACACCTCGAACAGCGGCGCCCGGGTCGCCCAGACCTCGAACGACACCGTGACCGTCGAGACGACGCCGTTCGCGTGCTCGAGCACGGCGACGACGTGCGTGTCGATGTCGACCCGGAGCGGGCTGCCTGCCGCCGGCCCCGTCCCGATGGTCCGCTCGCGGTCGGACCGGGTCGAGGCACCGCTGACCCGGACGACCGGGCCGAAGAACGACACGAGGCTCGTCAGGTAGTACGGCCCCATGTCGAGCAGCGGGCCGCCGCCGGGCTGGTAGTAGAACGCGGGCGCCGGGTGCCACAGCTCGTGCCCGGGTGCCGACCACGACACCGCGGCCCCGACCGGGGTGCCGATCGCACCGCTGTCGAGCGCCTGGCGGGCGGTCTGGATCCCGGTCCCGAGCACGGTGTCCGGCGCGCTGCCGACCCGTAGGCCCGCGCGGCGGGAGAGGTCGAGCACGGGCTGCGCCTCGGCCGTCGACATCGCCAGCGGCTTCTCGCCGTACACGTGCTTGCCGGCCTCGAGTGCCCGCGTGGCGATCTCGGCGTGCGCGGCCGGGATCGTCAGGTTGAGCACGACGTCGACGTCGTCCGCGGCGATGAGCTCGTCGACGCTCGTCCCCCGCACGCCCTGGGTCTCGCCCACGGCACGCGCCCGGTCGACGTCGATGTCCGCGACGGCGGTGAGCTCGAGCCCGGGCAGCGCCGGGAAGTGCTCGAAGTACTGCTGGCTGATGACGCCGACGCCGACGACCCCAACCCGCAACGGTCGGTCGTTCACCGGGCTGCCCACAGGAGTCCCCTCTCGATGATCGTGCGGAGCGGCTGCGACGCGACGACCTCGAGCCGGTGCCCGGGCGCCGAGACGAACACGCGCCCCTGCCCCCACTGCCGGGTCCAGATCGCGGGCGCGGTGACCGGGCGGTTCCAGGCGTCGAAGTCCCGGGCCTCCTGCGTCGTCGTCGCCAGCACGTCGTTGTACTCGTCGGAGAGCACCCAGTACTGCTCGGTCACGAGGTCGAAGTCCTCGATGCCCTGCGTGATCGGGTGCTCGTGCCCCGCGTCGGTGATGTGCACCGTGTACGGGATGTAGTTGTCGGACTGCTCGCCGGTGCGCTCCGACGGGTGCTTGCCCGCGTGGTGCGCGAACTGCCCGCCGATCATGTGCAGGTAGTCGGCGGTGTTCCGGAACGCGTCCGCGATCCCGCCGTGCCAGCCGGCCAGGCCGGCGCCGCCGAGCACCGCCTTCTGCAGCCCGGCGAACTCGTCGTCCGCGATGGTCGACATCGTCACGACCTGGACGATGAGGTCGACGTCGGCCATGGCCGACTCGTCGGCGTACACGGCGGTGCCTTCTTCGACGCGGACGTCGAAGCCGTTGTCGCGGAGGAACGGGACGAACAGGTCGGTGGTCTCGACGGGCATGTGCCCGTCCCAGCCACCGCGGACGACGAGGGCGTTCTTCCCGCCGGTCATCGGATCACCGTCCAGGCGCTGCCGTCGGCGGCGCTGCGCTCGACCGCGTCGAGGACGCGCTGCACGTGCAGGCCGGCCGCGAACGACGGTTGCGGGTCGGTGCCGGCGACGATCGCCTGCACGAAGTCGGCGACCTGGTGGCTGAAGGTGTGCTCGTACCCGATGAGGTGCCCGGTCGGCCACCACGCGGCCATCCACGGGTGCTCGGGCTCGGTCACGAGGATGCGGCGGAAGCCCTGCTCCCCCGCGGGCGCGGACGACTCGTACAACCGCAGCTCGTTCATCGACTCGAGGTCGAACTGGATCGCCCCCTCGGACCCGCTGACCTCGAGCGTCAGGCCGTTCTTCCGGCCGGTCGCGTAGCGCGTGGCCTCGAAGGAGCCGATCGCGCCCTCGGCAGCGCCACCGGTGAGCCGACCGAGGAAGAACGCGGCGTCGTCGACGGTGACCTGCCCGCGCTCGCTCGACGCGGTGCCGGAGAGCCCGACGCCCTCGGCCATCAGCGGGCGCTCGTGCACGAAGGTCTCGAGCGTGCCGGACACGGTGGACAGCTGTGCGCCGGTGACGTGCTCGACGAGGTCGATCGCGTGCGCACCGATGTCACCGAGCGAGCCGGAGCCGGCGAGCGCCTTGTCCAGGCGCCACGTCATCGGGCCGTCCTCGTCGGCCAACCAGTCCTGCAGGTAGAGCGCGCGGACCTGGCGGACGGTCCCGATCCTCCCGTCCGCGACCAGCTGGCGGGCGAACGCGATCGCCGGGACGCGGCGGTAGCTGAAGCCGACCATCGCGCGGACGCCGCGAGCGGCGGCGGCCTCGGCGGCGGCGGTCATCGCCTCGGCCTCGTCCACGGTGTTGGCGAGGGGCTTCTCGCAGAGGACGTGCTTGCCGGCCTCGAGTGCGGCGATCGCGACCTCGACGTGCGAGGACCCGGGCGACACCACGTCGACGACGTCGATGTCGGGGTCGGCCACGACCTGCCGCCAGTCGGTCGATGCGGCCTGCCAGCCGTACTTCGCACGCGCGGCCTCGGTGCGCTCGGCGTCGCGGCCGACGACCACGGCCATCTCGGGTTCGACGCCGAGGTCGAAGAACCGCGGGGCGGTCCGCCACGCCTGGGAGTGCGCCGCTCCCATGAAGCCGTGCCCGACCATGGCGACGCGCAGTCGTCCCGGTCCGTGTCCGTCCTGTGCCATCCACTCGCTCCTTTGCGATCCGGTGTTGCCAGGATCCACCCTACCGCTTATGTTGGGCGCGGCAACATTTTGTTTCGACGACGAACGGTGATCCACCATGGCAACGACGCCCACCCGCGACGACAAGTTCTCCTTCGGTCTCTGGACCATCGGCTACAACGGCTCCGACCCGTTCGGCGGCCCGACCCGTCCCGCGCTGGACGTGGTCGAGGCGGTCGAGAAGCTCGACGAGCTCGGCGCCTACGGCCTGACCTTCCACGACGACGACCTGTTCGCCTTCGGCTCGACCGACGCCGAGCGCCAGGCGCAGATCGACCGCCTCAAGGGTGCGCTCGACTCCACCGGCATCATCGTGCCGATGGTCACGACGAACCTGTTCTCGGCGCCGGTCTTCAAGGACGGCGGCTTCACCTCGAACGACCGGAACGTCCGTCGCTTCGCGCTCCGCAAGGTCCTCCGCAACCTCGACCTCGCGGCCGAGCTCGGCGCGAAGACGTTCGTCATGTGGGGTGGCCGCGAGGGCTCCGAGTACGACTCCGCCAAGGACGTGCAGGCAGCGCTCGAGCGCTACCGCGAGGCCGTCAACCTGCTCGCCCAGTACGTCACCGACAAGGGCTACGACATCCGCTTCGCCATCGAGCCGAAGCCGAACGAGCCCCGCGGCGACATCCTCCTGCCGACCCTCGGCCACGCGATCGCCTTCACCGAGACGCTCGAGCGCCCGGAGCTGTTCGGCATCAACCCCGAGGTCGGCCACGAGCAGATGGCGGGCCTGAACTTCACGGCCGGCATCGCCCAGGCGCTCTACCAGGGCAAGCTCTTCCACATCGACCTCAACGGGCAGCGCGGCATCAAGTACGACCAGGACCTCGTCTTCGGTCACGGCGACCTGCAGAACGCGTTCTCGCTCGTCGACCTGCTCGAGCACGGTGCCCCGCAGGGTGGCCCGGCGTACGACGGCCCCCGTCACTTCGACTACAAGCCGAGCCGCACCGAGGACATCACGGGCGTCTGGGACTCGGCGAAGGCGAACATGCGCATGTACCTGCTCCTCAAGGAGCGCGCGCAGGCGTTCCGCGCCGACCCCGAGGTGCAGGAGGCCCTGTCCGCCGCGAAGGTCGACGAGCTGAGCACCCCGACGCTGAACAGCGGTGAGTCGTACGACGACTTCCTCGCCGACCGCTCGGCGTACGAGGACTTCGACGCCGACGCGTACTTCGGCGGCAAGGGCTTCGGCTTCGTGCGCCTGCAGCAGCTCGCGATCGAGCACCTCATGGGCGCTCGTTGAGCCAGCAGCTCGTCGCCGGGGTCGACTCCTCGACCCAGTCCTGCAAGGTCACCATCCGTGACGCAGGCACCGGTGCGGTCGTCCGGGAGGGGCGCGCGTCCCACCCGGACGGCACGTCCGTCGACCCCCGCCACTGGTGGGACGCGCTCGGCTCCGCGATCGCGGACGCCGGCGGGTTCGACGACGTCGCCGCCGTCGCGATCGCCGGGCAGCAGCACGGCATGGTCGCGCTCGACGCCGACGGTCGCGTGGTCCGCGACGCGCTCCTCTGGAACGACGTCCGCAGCGCCGACGCGGCCGCGCAGATGGTCGAGGAGCTCGGCCGGGAGGCGTGGGTCGCCCGCACGGGACTGGTCCCGGTGGCATCGTTCACCGGCACCAAGCTGCGGTGGCTGCGCGACGCCGAGCCCGAGAACGCGGCGCGCGTCGCCGCCGTCGCGCTCCCCCACGACTGGCTGTCGTGGCGGTTGCGCGGGTACGGCCCGGCCGACGAGAGTCCGCTCGGCCCCGACCTCGACGCCCTGGCGACCGACGGCTCGGACGCCAGCGGCACCGGCTACTGGGACCCGGTGCGCCGGGAGTACGACGCGGAGCTGTTCGAGCAGGCGCTCGGGAAGCCGATGCGTCCCGCTCAGACCGGGGACGACGACGCGGTCGTCGTCCCGCGGGTCGTGGCTCCCGACGAGGCGATGGGCACGCTCGACGTTGACGTCGACCTGCCGGGCGGCGCGGTCGCCCGTGCCGGACTCGTCGTCGGCGCGGGCCTCGGCGACAACGCCGGCGCTGCGCTCGGCCTCGGGCTCGGCCCGGGCGACGTCGCGGTGTCCCTCGGCACGAGCGGGACGGTCTTCGGGGTCACCGACACTGAGGTGACGGACCCGAGCGGGACCGTGGCGGGCTTCGCCGACGGGACCGGGTCGCGCCTCCCGATCGTGACGACGCTCAACGCGGCCCGCGTGCTCGAGGTGATCGGCGGACTCCTCGCCGTCGACCACGACGAGCTCGGCACGCTCGCACTGCAGGCACCGGCGGGAGCGGACGGGCTCGTGCTCGTGCCGTACTTCGTCGGTGAGCGGACCCCGAACCGGCCGGACGCGACCGCGTCGCTCGTGGGCATGACCCCCGCGACGACGGACCGGGCTCACCTCGCCCGCGCCGCCGTCGAGGGCATGCTGTGCGCCCTGGCCGACGGGCTCGCCGCGGTCGAGGACACCGGCGTGCACGTGTCGCGACTGCTGCTCATCGGCGGCGCCGCGCGGAACGAGGCCGTCCGGGCCGTCGCCGCGCAGGTGTTCGGCCGCGACGTGTCGATCCCGGAGCCCGGCGAGTACGTCGCGTCGGGCGCCGCTCGGCAAGCCGCGTGGGTGCTGACCGGGAGCCTGCCGTCGTGGGAGGTCTCCGCGACGGTCGTGCCCGCGGACCCGCACCCCCAGGTGCTCGAGCAGTACCGCGCCGCCGCACGCTGACGCGCGGAGCACCGCCACACCCGCGGACCTGATGGAATCGGGCGTACCTGGTCGGAACATCGGACCAGGTACGCCCGATCCGTCTCGGTACGCCCGGAACAACCCACCACCACTGAGGACTCCCGATGCCGCTCACCGACCTGCCCCTGGACCAGCTCCGCGCGTACCGCCCGTCCGTGCGGCAGCCCGACGACATCGACGCCTTCTGGGCGGACACGATCGCCGAGGCACGGGCGGCCGGCGCCGGGACGGAGCCCGTGCTCGTCGCCGCCACGACCCCGGTCAGCGCACTCGACGTGCAGGACCTGACGTTCCCGGGCTTCGGCGGCGACCCCGTCCGCGCCTGGGTCTCGCGCCCGGCCGGGTCGACGGGCGACCTGCCCGTCGTGGTCGAGTTCATCGGGTACGGCGGCGGTCGGGGCCTGCCCGGCGAGCGGGTCTCGTGGGCCCTCGCCGGGTACGTGCACGTCGTGATGGACACCCGCGGGCAGGGCAGCGGCTGGGGCACCGGTGGCGACACCCCGGACCCGCACGGCTCCGGCCCGAACGGCGGCGGCTGGATGGCGAGCGGCATCAGCTCGCCCGCCGAGCACTACTACCGACGCGTCTACACGGATGCCGTCCGACTCGTCGACGCGGTCCGCACGTTGCCCGGTGTCGACCGGGACCGCATCGCGCTGACCGGCGGCAGCCAGGGCGGGGGCATCGCGATCGCCGCGGCCGCCCTGGTCGAGGCGCACACCGCACCGCTCGTCGCCGTGCTGCCCGACGTCGCCTTCCTGTCCGACTGGGAGCACGGCACCGACGTCGCGGTCGGCGGCCCGTACCGGGAACTCGCCCAGTACCTCGCCGTGCACCGGGACGCGGTCGAGACCGTGTGGGACACCGCGGCCTACTTCGACGGCGTGAACCTCGCTGCTCGGATCACGGCCCCGGCGCTGTTCTCGGTCGCGCTGATGGACGACGTGGTGCCCCCGCGCACGACCTTCGCGGCGTACAACGCGCTCGCGTCGGCGGACAAGCACATCGAGGTCTACCCGTACAACGGCCACGAGGGCGGCGGGTACCGGCACTGGGAACGACAGGCGGTCTTCCTCACCCAGCGGCTGCGTTGAGTGCGTGACTCGTTGAAGTTATCAGCGCGCGGGTGCCGTTGATAAAGTTAACGCACGCGCTCCCCGGTGACGAACCCGTTCCAGCCCGGCTCCGACGTCGTCCCGGACGTCTGGGCGGGACGGGTCGAGCAGCTCTCCGACTGGCGGGACGTCGTTCGCCCGCGTCGGCACGCCGGACTCTACGAGACCGGTCGCCCGTTCCTCTTCCAGCTCGCCGGCCAACGAGCCTGGAACGCGGGCACCTCGCTGGTGATCACGGACGACGACGTCCGCAGGGGTTGGCAGGGGGCGGAGAGCGAGGCCTCGGCGCACGTCGAGCGCATCCTCAACCGACTGCCGTCGCGCGAACGTGAGTTCGTGGAGGCGATGGCGGCACTCACTCCCTCCGAGCGGACGCTGACCACCATCGCCGACCGGATGGGCCTGCCCTCGGCCGCCAACGTGGGGCCGTTCTCCCAGCGGCTGGACACCGTGCGGGGCATCATCGTCCGCGGCAAGCCCTACTCGTTCCGCAACCGTGCCGTCGAGGCGTACCTGTCCACGGACTGGCCGCACGTGCGCTGAGTGACCCCGGAGGCGGTGCTCGAGGCCGCGACGCGCACTGCACCGCTGGTTCTCCGGCGGAGGGCGCAGACTGGCTCCCGCATGCGCAGCGAACCCCGTCCCCCGACCGCCGTCGACCACCACGGCACCGTGGTCGACGACGCCGTCGAGGTCTTCGAGGGCATCTACAGCAGCCAGGACATCAACATCGGCGAGGCCGCGACCGAGGGGTTCTCCTACCGGTACCGCGCGGTCGGCGACGGGCAGGTCACCACCGCGACGTCGGCGGTCGCCGCACGGCGGTGGGGCCACATCGACCCCGAGCGGCAGTACATGCTCGCGTGGGCGACCGGGCCCGGTGTCGTCCTCGACACGGACCGCGCGGATCCCGTCGTCATGCAGCCGAACGTGCCCGTCATGTACCCGTCCGGCAGGACGTTCGCGTTCGACGCCGCCCCGGCCGTGCAGCACTTCGTCCGCTTCGACGGGACGTACCTCGAGTCCCTCAGTGCGGCCGTGCGCGGGGACCTGCCCGGTCCGCTCGACCTGCGGACCACCGCGGACCCCGCCGCCCTCGCGACACTCCGGCGCACGATCGCGAGCGCTGCGACGACCCTGTGGGACCCGTCCGCACCTGCCGGCACGCGCTCGCTGCAGGGCCGGCGGGTCGCCGAGGCCGTGCTCGAGGCGTTCGACGCGACACCGCACTCGGGCATCACCGCCGCCGGACGGGGGTCGGTCCGCGTGGCCCAGGAGTGGATCGCAGCGAACGCCCACCGTCCGCTGACCACCGCGGACGTCTGCCGTGCCACCGGGCTCAGCGCGCGGGGACTGCAGGCGGCGTTCCACCGGGCGGGTGCGACGAGCCCGATGCAGTTCCTCCGTGACGTGCGGCTGCACCGGGTCCGGTCGGCACTCGAGACCGGGGACCCGAGGTCGACGACGGTCGCCGAGGTCGCCCGTTCCTGGGGCTTCGCGCACCTCGGACGGTTCGCCGGCACCTACGCATCGGCCTTCGGCGAGCGGCCATCGGTCACGCTGCAGCGTCGGCGGACCGTTCAGTCGCCGAGCAGCGCACCCACCGCGTCGACGACGACCTGACGCCGACGCGGGGCGGTCACCGCGGCAACGGGGCCGGCGGCCTCGGCGGGCAACGCCGTCCAGAAGCCGGCCAGGTGCACCACGAGCCCGAGGAGCACCGCCGGTCGGAAGCGTCGGGGCAGGACCCCCGCGCGCTGGGCACGCTCGACCTCGGCGACAGCGTCGACGTGCCGCTCGACCAGCGCTCCGAGCGCGACGTCGGGCCGCTCGAGCCGGTGCCACGCCGCGAGCCGCTGCACCCACGGCCGTTCGACCGCGACGTCGTGCAGCCGACCGGCCCACCCCGCCAGGTCCGCGGTGTCGAGCGGCGCGGCGTCGAGCGCCGACGTGAGCTCGTGGACGAGGAGGGCGTCGAAGAGCCCGTCCTTGCCGCCGAAGTAGTGGAAGACCTGGGCCTTGTTGCTGCCGGCGGCCGCGGCCAGGCGCTCGACGCGGGCACCGGCCAGGCCGTTGGCGACGAACTCGTCACGCGCCGCAGCGAGCAGGGTCGCGCGCATCGCGTCGGCAGCAGGGGGCGTGAAGCGGGGCATGCCCGACACCGTACCGATCCGCGGACCGCTCGCGGTGGCGACGCGGCGACCGGACGACGGACGGGAGGCCCGTGGCGGCGTCGCCACGGGCCTCCCGTCCGGCAGGTGGTCGGGTCGACTACTCGGCCGACTCGTCCTCCTCCGGGTTGAAGTGCGAGTCGTCACCGACGAAGCCGGCGGCGACGCCCTCCGGGTGCGCGGGGATCGTCCCGTCCTCGCCCAGGCCGTCGGGCTTCTCGGTGCCCTCGGGGTCGTTGGTGGTGTCGCGGGGGTCGTGTGCGTCGGACATGACGTGCTCCTTCACGGTCTGGTGCCGACCACGCTACGCACGCTCCCCCGGTGTTCCCGGTGCGGTGACGGATCGCGGACCTCCCGCTGCGGGCCGCGCCCGTGTAGCCTCTCGAGCACCGGGACCAGGGGGACGCCATGGGGGACTTCGACGACGACCGACCGTGGGGCGACGACGGGTTCGAGCACCCGCGCCGTGGCTGGTCCGCCACCGCGGTGCGCATCGTGACGCGGTCCGTGACGGCGGTCCTCGCCGCGGTGGACGGCCAGCAGTGGCCGCGGCAGCTGCCGCTCGATCCGCCTCCCGGCCGGGACGACCACCGGCCCTGACGACGACCGTTGCGGGTCAGGCACGGACGAGGACGACGACGGTGACGTCGTCCTCGGCCCGTTCGGCCGCCCGCAGGCGCACCGTCTCGAGGAACGCCTCGAGGTGCCGGGCGCGGCCGAGCGTGCGCGCGAGGTCGAGCAGGGTGTCGATGGTGCCGTCGCCGAGGTCGAGCGCGCCGTCGGTCGCGACGACGAGGGCGTCCCCCGGCTCGAGCACGAGGGTCGTCGTCGAGCGCGGCAGCCCCTCGTGCTGCAGCCCGAGCGGCAGCCCGTGCGAGCGGAGGGTGCGCGGTGGCCCCTCGGCCGGCACGTGCACCGCGAGCCCGTGTCCGGCGTCGAGGATCTCGACGGTGCCGGTGTCGGGCGCCAGTCGTGCGTGGAAGAGCGTGGCGAACGCGCTCGCCCGCACCAGGTCCTCGCTCAGGGCCGGTTCCGCCGCGGCCACCGCCGCGCCCGGGTCGAGGGACCGGTGCTGGCGCAGCGCCGCGCGGATGCCCGCGGCGAGCAGGGCCGCCGGCTGCTCCTTCCCCATGACGTCGGCGAGCGTGAACACGAGCTCGCCGTCGACGGTCGACCAGTCGTGCAGGTCACCGCTCAGGTCCCCGTAGGGAACGGTGAGCGCGGCGATCCGGTACCCGTCGAGGGTGGTTGCAGGCGGGGCGAGCGCCGTCGCCACCTCGAGGAGGCGGTCGTGGTGCAGCCCCTGGCCGAGGGCACGTTCGGCCCAGCGTCCGAGGTCGATGAGCGCCGCCGTGTCCTGCGGCGAGAAGTCACGCGGTCGGGTGTCCATCAGGCAGAGGGTCCCCACGGGCTCGCCGCCGGCGATCGTCAGCGGGACACCGGCGTAGAAGCGGATCCCGCGGTTCACGACCCCCGGCAGACCGGACGTCCTGGAGTCGGCCGCCGTGTCCGGCACGATCATCGGCTCCGTCTGCCGGACGGTGAGCTGGCAGAACGACCACCCGATCGGGCCGGACAGGATCTCGTCGGGCACGTTCGGGGTGAGCGTGCGCAGCAGGTCCTCGTCGAGCACGTTGACGTAGGACAGGGGGACGTCGAAGACCTCGCGGGCGACGCGGACGATCCGCTCGAACCGTTCCGACGGCGCGGCGTCGACGACGTCCAGCGCGGCGACGAGCGCAGCGCGCACACTCCCCCGGTCCCCCGTGCTCATCCGGTCCGTCCCCCTCCTGGTCCACCGATCCGCTGCTGCGTGGTGGAGCAGCCTGGTGCGGTCCGTGGAAGACCCGTTCCACGGTACCCGCCACGAGCCGGGCGCACCCGGACGCCGCCGCGGAGCACCCTGATCCAGGTGTTCCGCGGCGGCGTCGGGTGCCAGGAGCGGATAGTCAGTCCACCGACCAGGTGACGGTCCGACGGTCGGCCGTCGTGACCGCGTGCACGGCACCCGTCACCTGCACGACCGCACGCGACGTGGCCGAGCCGGGGAACTCGTGCCGGACCGGCCCGTCACCGGACGCGACGATCCCACCCGTCTGCAGCGGGCCTCCCGGCCGGGACGCCGCGGCGTCGGACGCGACCCACACCTCGACGTCACCCGGCTCGACCACCTTCCGCACGGCACGGTCGGTGAAGGCGAAGCGCTGCACCGGCACGTCGAACCGGACCCGGGCGGACGCACCCGCCGCGAGCGCCACGCGTGCGTACCCGAGCAGCTGCGCGACGGGCCGCGTGACCGAGGCCTGCAGGTCGTGGCCGTACAGCTGCACGACCTCGGCACCGTCGCGGGTGCCGGTGTTCCGCACCGTGACGGAGGCACTGAAGGCACCGTCGGTGGCGACGGTCTCGTCGACCACCAGGTCCTCGTACGCGAACGACGTGTACGTCAGACCGAAGCCGAACGGCCGGACCGGCGTGGAGTCGGTCGCCGTGACGTCGGACGGACCGCCGAGCCGCGGGTGCAGGTACGAGTACGGCTGCGCCCCGGCCGACCGCGGCAGCGACACCGGGAGACGGCCCGACGGCGCGGTGGCACCGGTGAGCACGTCGGCGATCGCGGGTCCGCCCTCCTCCCCGGGGAAGAAGGCCTGCACCACGGCGGCGGGCTTCGGCTGGTCGCCGTCGAGCGCCCAGCCGATCGCGTACGGACGTCCGGTCGACAGCACGACCACGGTCGGCGTACCGGTCGCGACGACGGCCTCGACGAGCTCCCGCTGCACGCCCGGCAGGTCGAGCGACTCGGAGTCGTTGCCCTCGCCGACCGTGCCGCGACCGAAGAGCCCCGCCTGGTCACCGACCACGACGACGGCGACGGACGCGTCCCGCGCGACGGCGACGGCCTCGGCGAAGCCGGAGCGGTCGTCGCCCTCGACCTCGGCGCCGCGGGCGTACCGCACGGCGTCGGTGCCCAGGGCATCCTGCAGGCCCTCGAGCACGGTGGGGATCGCGAAGCCGAGCGGCAGGCCGGGGTGGGTCGCGAGGACGTGGTTCGCGAACGAGTAGCAGCCCTGCAGGGCCTCGGCGCGGTGGGCGTTCGGGCCGATCACCGCGATCGGGCCCTGCAGGACGGCGCCCGGGGTCTGGTGGTCGCCGGCAGCGCCCGCCGCACCGGCGGCGGAACCGTCACGGGGTGCGCCGAGCGGCAGCACGCCGTCGTTGGACAGCAGGACGAGCGACTCCGCCGCCAGCCGCCGTGCGAGCGCACGGTGCTCCGGTGAGTCGAGGTCGACCCCCGTCGGGGGCTCGTCCTCGAAGACGTCCGGGTCGAGCAGCCCGAGGCGCTCCTTCTGCCGGAGGACACGGAGCACGGCCCGGTCGACGAACGCCTCGTCGACCTCGCCGTTCCGCACCCGCTCGACGAGCGGTGCGAGGTAGGCGTCACCGGTCGGGAGCTCGACGTCGATGCCGGCCTCGAGCGCCATCGCGGCGGCCTCGCCGCGGTCGCGGGCGACGCCGTGCATCACCTCGAGGAAGGCCACCGAGAAGTAGTCCGCCACGACGGTGCCGTCGAACCCGAGCCGGTCGCGCAACAGGTCGGTGAGCAGCGACGCGTCGGCCGCGACGGGCACACCGTCGACCTCGGCGTACGAGTTCATGACGCTCCGCGCGCCACCGTCGAGCAGGGCCATCTCGAACGGCGGCAGGAAGACGTCGGCGACCTCCCGCGGCCCGGCGTGGACCGGCGCGTGGTTCCGTCCGGCCCGCGAGGCCGAGTAGCCGAGGAAGTGCTTCAGGGTCGCGTCGACGCCCGCGCTCTGCACGCCGCGCACGTACGCGGTGCCGACGGTGCCGACGAGGTACGGGTCCTCGCCGATGCACTCGTCGACGCGTCCCCAGCGGGGGTCGCGCACGACGTCGAGCACGGGGGCGAGGCCCTGGTGGACACCGAGCTCGCGCATCGAGCGGCCGATGACCGCGCCGACCTGCTCGACGAGCTCCGGGTCGAAGGACGCTCCCCACGCCAGTGGCGTCGGGAAGGTCGCCGCCTTCCACGCGGCGAGCCCGGTCAGGCACTCCTCGTGCACGAGGGCGGGGATGCCGAGGCGGGTCTCGCGCTTCAGCCGGCGCTGCTCCGCCCACAGCCAGGCGGCGCGCTCGTCCGGCTCGACCGGCCGGGTGCCGTACACACGGGTGTACTGCCCCAGGCCGTGTCGCGTGACGTCGGCGAGCGTGCCGCCGTCCTGCGCGCCGGCCATCTCGCCCTGCATCGGCGCGACGACGCCGTTCTGGTCGAGCCAGTAGCCGACGAGCTGCGCCGTCTTCTCCTCGAGCGTCATCGCGGCGAGCAGCGCGGTCACCCGGTCGGACGCGGTCGCGTCGTCCACGTGGGCGGTGGCGGCCGGGAGGCGCGTGGCGGCGTCGCCACGCGCCTCCCGTTCGTCGACGGGATGCGTGGTCGTGTCGAGGGTGGTCACCCCTTCACCGCCCCGGTCAGGCCGCCGACGATGCGCTTCTGGAAGATCGTGAAGAACACCAGGGCGGGGATCATCGACATCGAGGTGAACGCGAGGACCCTCGCGGTGTCGACGGAGTACTGCGACGAGAACGCCTGGACCCCGAGCGGGAGCGTGTACGACGCCTCGTTGTTGAGGATGAACAGCGGCAGGATGTAGCTGTTCCAGCTGCCGATGAAGGCGAGGATGCCCACCGTGACGACGCCCGGCAGCGACAGCGGGACGATCATGCGGAAGAAGAAGCCGAGGCGGCTCGCACCGTCGATGGACGCTGCCTCCTCGAGCTCGTCCGGGATCGCCCGCAGGAACGGGACCAGGATGATGACGGTCGTCGGCAGGGCGAAGGCGATCTGCGGCAGGATCACGCCCGCCAGGCTGTTCGTGAGCCCGAGGTCCTTCACGAGCAGGTAGAGCGGCGTGATGGCGACCGTGATCGGGAACATCAGGCCCGCGGCGAACAGGGCGTAGACGGCACCGCGCCCCTTGAACGAGTAGCGGGCGAGCACGAAGCTGACCATGAGGCCGAGCACGACGACGCCGAGCGTGGTCGTGACCGCGCTGATCGTCGAGTTGCCGAGCTGCTGCCAGAAGATGCCGCTCGACAGCACCGAGCCGTAGTTGCCGAACTGGAACGGCGCCGGCAGACCCGCCGGGCTCGTCGTGATCTGCGAGTTCGTCCGGAACCCGCCCAGCACGATGTAGAGCACCGGGGCGAGGTTCGCGGCGACGAACAGGATCGCGACGACGTACGTCAGAGGGCTCGCCTGGCCGAGGGCGGCCCCGGACTTCCTCGCCCGGGCACCGCGGCGACCGGGTGCGACGAGGTTGGTGGTGGCACTCGTGATCGCCATCAGTGCTTCCTCTCGGTGAGTGCGCCGGCGGTGTCCCGACGGAGCACGAAGTGCTGGTAGACCAGGGCGACGGCGAGCGAGATCAGGAACATGACCACCGCGACGGCGCTGCCGAAGCCGTAGTTGCCCGAGGTCCGGCCGTTCGCGACCATGTACGTCGCCATGGTCGAGGTGCCCGCGGTCGAGGAGATGTACTGGCCCCAGATGATGTAGACGAGGTCGAACAGCTGCAGCGAGCCGATGATCGACAGGAACGCCCAGATGCGGATGGTCGGGCCGAGCAGCGGCAGGGTGATGCGCCGCTGGATCTGCCAGTAGCTCGCACCGTCGATCGCCGCCGCCTCGAAGAGCTCCTCGGGGATGCTCTGCAGGCCGGCCAGGAACAGGATCACCGCGAAGCCGATGTACTTCCACGAGATGATCGCGAGCAGGCTCCAGATGGCGATGTCCGGGTTGGACAGCCAGTCCTGGCGGAGCCCACCGAGCCCGATGCTCTGGAACAGGTCGTTCACGGCACCGTTCGACTGCAGCATGAGGCTCCAGCCGGTACCGACGATGACCTCGGAGATCACGTAGGGCACGAAGACCAGCACCCGGACGAGTCCGCGGCCGCGCATCTTCTGGTTGAGCAGGAGCGCGACCACGATCGCGATCGGGCCCTGCAGCACGAGCGACATCACGACGATGAAGCCGTTGTGCATGAGGACGGAGTGGAACGCCTCGTCCTGGAAGATGATCAGGTAGTTCTGCAGCCCGACGAAGTTCGTCGGCGGGCCGTATCCCTGCCACTTGTAGAAGCCGTAGTAGGCAGCCAGTGCCACGGGCAGGATGACGAAGGTCACGAAGACGATCACCGCGGGCCCGGCGAGGACCGCGATCTCGACGCGCTTGCGCCAGTCGGCGACGCGCTGGGCGGTCCGCCGGGCGGGGAGCGGCGTACCGCTCCCCGCCGGGGACGTCCCGGGAGCTGTGCCCGACGCCTTCGCCGGGGTCGTGCCGAGGGAGGTGTCGAGCGCCATGATCAGCCCTTGGCCGCGGCCTGGTTGGTGGTCTCGACGATGTCCTTCGCGCTGCCCTTGCCGGCGAGCAGGTCGACGACGCTGGTGTTCAGCGCGTTGCCGACGTTCTGGCCGTACAGGGTGTCGAGGTACTGCGAGACGAACGGGGCCTCCTGGTAGGCGGCGAGGGCCGACTTCAGGTAGTCCTCCTGGACGACCGACTGGGCGTCCTTGTTCACCGGGATCGCGTTGAAGGCCTTGTAGTACGCCTCCTGGTTGTCCTTCTGCACGATGAAGTTGAGGAAGTCCGTGCAGGCCTTCTTCGGGGCCTGTGCCGAGCAGGAGTTGCCGTCGACACCGCCCATCATCGACTTCGGGTCGCCCTTGGCGCCCTCGACGGCCGGGAACGGGAACCATCCGAGGTCCTCGAGCGGCTTGGCGTCCGGGGTGAGCGACGCGATCACGCCGGGGTTCCAGGCACCCATGAGTTCCATGGCCGCCTTGTGGTTGGCGAGGAGACCGGCGGAGCTGCCGGCGCCCTGCTGCGCGGCGGTGGTGAGGAAGCCGCTGTTGAAGGGCTCGGTCCCGTTGAAGTCCTCGAGCTGCTCGCCGGCCTTCGTCCAGCAGGCGTCATCGAACTCCAGCGACTTCGCCGCATCGTTCAGCGTCTTCTCGCTGCACTCGCGGAGCGCGAAGTTGTAGTACCAGTGCGCGGCGGGCCAGGCGTCCTTGGCGCCGACGGCCACGGGGTCGATGTCCTTCGCCTTGAGCTTGGTGACCGCCTCGTTCAGCTCGTCCATGGTGGTCGGCGGCTGCTCGATGCCGGCTTCCTCGAAGAGGTCCTTCGAGTACCAGATGCCCTCGGGGAGCACGGCGCCCGGCATGGCGTAGGTCCCGCCGTCCTTCTCGTAGCCGGCGAAGGTGCCCTTGCTGATCGACTGCTTCGCGTCGTCACTGATCGAGTCGGAGATGTCCATCAGCTGACCGGCAGCGATCATCGCGTCCATCTTGCCGCCGCCGCGCTGCAGGAAGATGTCGGGGCCGTCGCCGGAGTTCAGCGCGGTCTGGAGCTTGCCGTCCAGGTCCTCGTTCTGGATCGCCTGCGCCTTGATCGTGACGTTCGGGTACTTCTCCTCGAACGCCTTCACGGTGTCGTCCCAGTACGCCTTGCCCGGGCCGGTGGTCGAGTTGTGCCACAGGGTCATCGTGACCTTGCCGCCGTCCTCCGACGGGTCGCTGCCGCCGGCTGAACAACCCGCCAGCGTGAGAGCGGTGGCCCCGACCAGCGCGATGGCTGCCGCGGCACGGATCTTCCTCGTCATCGTGGAACTCCTCGGTGTCGTCGTTGACGTTCGCGGCAGTCGATGCCGCTGCGGAAGAGCGTGTCAGGGTCGCGTCCCGTTTGTCAATCGTTATCGATAACGTTTTCTAACCGTGATCAGCGGGCTGGCGGAACGCGTCCGCGGCGGTACGGTGTGGACATGGAGACCGCCGTCGACCACACGCCCGGACCGGGGCGGGTCACGATCGCGGACGTCGCGCGCGCCGCCGGCGTCTCGATCCCCACGGTGTCCAAGGTGGTCAACAACCGCGACGGCGTGGCCCCTGCCACCATGCTCCGGGTGCAGGAGGTGGTCGAGCGCCTGGGCTACGAGACGTCCCTGGTCGCCCGGAGCCTGCGGAGCTCCCGGACGAACGTGATCGGGATCCTGGTGCCCGAGTTCGAACCGTTCTCGACCGAGCTGCTCCGCGGTGTGTCCGCCGCGACGACCGGCACCGGGTACGAGCTGCTGGCCTACGCCGGACTCGAGGCCGGCACGGGACGCCCCGGCTGGGAACGGCGCTCGCTGTCGCGCCTGTCCGGGACGCTCATCGACGGCGCGATCGTCGTGACCCCCTCGGCGGCCCTCTCCGGGGCGTCGATCCCGGTCGTCGCCATCGACCCGCACACGGGACCCGAGGGCCACGCGACCGTCGACACCGACAACGCCGCCGGTGCGCGCGATGCCGTGGAGCACCTGCTCGGGCTCGGGCACACCCGGATCGCCCACCTGCAGGGGCGCGGTGACCTGGCGTCGTCGCAGCTGCGCGAGGCGGGCTACCGCGACGCCCTGGCGTCCGCCGGCATCGCGGTGGACGAGTGCCTGGTGCGCGCCGGTGACTACCAGGAGGAGCGGTCCGCCGTCGTGGCGCGCGAGCTCCTGACGCTGCCCGATCGTCCGACGGCCGTCTTCGCCGCGAACGACTCGTCGGCGATCGGTGTGCTCCACGCCGCCGAGGCGCTCGGGATCCGGGTCCCGGAGGACCTGTCGGTGGTCGGCTTCGACGACGTGCCGCAGGCGTCGACCACGACCCCGCCGCTCACGACCGTGGCGCAGCCGCTGGCCGAGCTCGGAGCAAGCGCGGTCGCGATGCTCATGGGCATGCTCCGCGGCGAGCCGACGAGCGACCACGTGCGACTGCGCTCGACGCTGCACGTGCGGAGCAGCACGGCGTCGGTCCCGGCCGCCTGACCTCGGGGCGGGGCCGGGCGTCAGCGCCGCAGCGTCTGCTTCGGGTACTCGCCGAACCGCTCGGCGTAGGACGCCGAGAAGCGTCCGAGGTGCGCGAAGCCCCACCGCCGTGCGACCTCGCCCACCGCACCGGCCTGCGGCCCCGCCTCGAGCAGCTCCTCGTGCACGCGGTCGAGCCGCACTCGGCGCAGGTACGTCAGCGGCGAGACGTCGAACACCCGCCGGAACGACTCCTGCACCGAGCGGACGCTGAGGCCGGCCGCCTCGGACAGGTCCACGATCGTCACCTGCTCGGCGGCGTGGGCGTGGATGTACTCCACCGCGGCGCGCAGCCGGGCGTTGCGGGGCTGCGCGAGCACGTCGGGCAGGTCGTCGGTCTGCGGCGGGAACAGGTCGAGGAACACCTCGGCGGCGGTCACCTTGGCGTCCTGCCAGGCGTCCGAGTCCGGGCCGCCGACCCGCAGCGCACGGGACAGCGCCGTGAGCGCCCCCTGCCAGCGGTGGGCGATCGCGTCCTCGGCACCGCGCCGCGTGTCGAACCGCAACGGACGTTCGCCGAGGTCGGTGCGCATGGCTGCGATCCGGCGCACGAACGCGCGGTCGAAGTGCACGAGTCGCTGGTCGTAGTCCGCGGTGACGAAGCTGTACTCCTCGTCGGCGGGGAACATCACCGGGACGTCCAGCAGCATCGGCCAGCGCTCCCCGCGCATCTCGAGCTCACCGGTGCCCGTGCTGATCCAGGTGACGACGTAGTCCACCGAACCGGCGGGCATCCACCCGCGGATCTCGCCGTGCATCTGCGACCGGCGGATCGTCACCTCGCTGTCGCCGATCGCCGTGTACCGGTAGTCGAACCGGCCGCTCGTCGGCGCGGCGGACCAGCGCTCCCCCGCGTAGATGCCGCCGAGGTCACGGACGGCCGTCTCCGGGCGCGTGCCGGCGACCTCGAACCGCACCGGCGCGATGGTCTCCTCGGCGCCGAAGGCTTCGATCAACGGGTCAGCCACGTCGTGCCCCTTCGCGGCGGCCTGTCCACATGACGCCATCACTCTCGTTATCCGGATACGGTTCTGGGGTGGACGCGGCGTAGTGTCGCGCACGACCGAGACGCACCGAGGGGGCGATCACGTGAGCGAGATCGACCTGACCGCTGCGCTCACGCGGCTCGAGGCAGCGATGAGCGCCCTGCGGGGGCGCCTGCGCGAACGCCTGTCGGTGTCCGGTTCCGACCTGACGGTCCTGCAGTTCGTCGCGCGCGCGGCGGCCGCGGACCGTCGCGTCCGCGTGAAGGACCTGGTGTCGCACCTCGGGCTGACGAGCCCGGCGGTCACCGGGACGGTCGACCGGCTCGAGCGCGCGGGCCACCTCTGCCGGGTGCCGAACCCCGACGACGGGCGCAGTCGCTTCATCGAGCTCACCCCGGAGACGCAGCGCGCCTACGCCGCTGCGATGGACAGCACGAACGAGCATCTGCACGATCTCCTGTCCTCCTTCTCCGAGCGCGAGCGGACCCGGTTCGTCCGCGTGATCGAGCGTGTGATCGAGGCGCTCGAGTACGGCGCACCGACGCCCTGACGGCAGGTTACGGGCGCTCGGAGACCCCTCCGGAGCATTTGTCCAACAAGCGCAGTTAGGTCACTTCTCGACCTATCTTGCCGGACGCGAGGACGATCTGCCCGTACCGTCGCCGATGGGTACCCCCACTCGGGGGTGTGCATCAGGGAAACGGGGAGGAACCATGGGTTCGTACCAGTCCGAGCCGGGCATCGACCCGGTGCGCATCGAGACGTTCCGTCGGATGCGCAAGCGTTGGAAGTACGGCGAGCTGCAGGACGCGAACGGCCTGTACGCCGACTTCTTCACCGACACCGCCCGCGACTCGCGTCGCTGACGACACGGCGCCGTCAGCCGACCAGTGACGGACGGGAGGCCCGTGGCGGGATCGCCACGGGCCTCCCGTCCGTCACCGGTCCCGTCCGTCGTCGCGCGGCAGCCGAGCGTCGCCCGCCCGCTCCCCGGCACGGCGGGCGTCACCCCTTGACGGCGCCCGAGGTCAGGCCGGACACGATCGACCGGCGGAAGACCAGCACGAGGATGACGATCGGGATCGTCGCCGCCACGCTCGCCGCGAAGATCTGCGCGAACGGCACGGTGAACTGGGTCCCGAACAGTGCGATGCCGACGGGGATGGTGCGGAACGAGTTCTCGCTGTTGAACGTCAGCGCCATGAGGAACTCGCTCCACGAGGCCGTGAAGGTGAACACCCCCACGGTGAAGAGCCCGGGCTTGGCCATCGGCAGGATGACCGACAGGACGGTCCGCCAGGCCCCCGCACCGTCGATCTCGGACGCCTCCTCGATCGTCGACGGGATCCCCTGCAGGTAGTTGCGCATGATCCAGATGGCGAACGGCAGGTTGAAGGCGACGTACGGCACGATCAGCCCCGGGTACGAGTTGAGCAGTCCGAGGTTGCGTTCGAGCAGGTACAGCGGCGTCAGGACCGCGATGGCCGGGAAGACCGAGAGCATGAGCAGCGAGGTCATGATCGCCGTCCGGCCCCGGATCCACCGTCCGGCGAGCGCGTAGCCGGCCAGGAAGGACAGCGCCAGCACGATGACCGTGGTCGACACCGAGACGACGACGCTGTTGATCATGTACTGCCCGAGCGCGTTGTCGCGGAACGCCACGACGAAGTTGTCGAACGTCAGCGAGCGGGGCACGATCGTCGGCGGTGACTGGGCGATCTCGGACGACGGCTTGAGCGACGTCGACACCAACCAGTAGAGCGGCAGCGCCGTGAGCACCGCGATGACCACCCCGCTGACGTTGACGGTGTTGACCCACCTGCGCCAGCCCTTGCGCACCTTCTGTCGGGGCATCAGGCATCCCCTCCCTTCGCCTGGTTCCGGAACGCCCGGAGGAACAGCAGGCAGCCGACGGCGACGATGACCGCCGTGCTGGTCGCGATCGCCGCGCCCGGTCCGATGTTGATGTCCTGGAAGAGCACCTTGTAGCCCATGATCGCGAGCGACTGGGTGGCGGTGCCCGGACCGCCGTTCGTCAGCACGAACGGCAGGTCAAAGACGCCGAACGCCTGCAGGATGCGGAACAGCACCGCGATCGTCAGGGTCGGGGTGAGCTGCGGGAGCACGACGCGCCAGAACGTCTGCCACGTGCTCGCACCGTCGAGTTCGGCTGCCTCGTAGTGGTCCTCGGAGATCTGCACCAGGCCGGCGAGCAGGATGATCGCCACGAACGGCGTGGTCTTCCAGATGTCCGCCACCATGAGTCCGGTGATCGCCGGGACCGGTTCGCCGAGGATCACCGGGGCGTCGCCGAACAGCCCGAAGAACCACGTCGCGACGCCGTACGTCGAGTCGTAGATGTACTTCCAGAGCTGCGCGTTGACGATCGTCACGAGCGACCACGGCACCAGGAGCAGTGCGAGCATCCACCCGCGGGTGACCCCGAGCCGCTCGAGCACCAGGGCGACGAGCATGCCGAGCACGAGTTCGACGAAGACCGTGACGACCGTGTACAGGACGGTGAACCCGAGCGCGCGGTACCAGTCGGCGCTCTGCAGCAGCGCCGCGTAGTTGCCGAGGCCGAAGCCCTGGATCGTGAACCCGTCGTAGCCGATCTCGACGTCTGCGAAGCTCAGGACGATCGAGTACACGACCGGGAAGATCGTGACCGCCGCCACGACCAGGAGCGCCGGGGCCGCGAAGCCCCACGCTCCCCGCGCACGGATCCGCTCCATGCGCGACCGCCCCGTGGTCGGGCGGTACCCGTCGCGGCGACCCGCGCCTCCCGAGCCGGACCCGGCGGCCGCTGCCGGCGGGCGGGTCTCGGTCCCGGCGCTCACAGCGCCTCCCCCTGCAGGGCCAGTGAGATGGCCGACGCCATCGCGCTGGTGCCGCCGTCGACCGAGGCCTGGCCGCCGAGGATGCTGTTGCCGTTCTGGTAGACGCCCTGCGAGACCTTCGGGTAGTACGCCGTCGAGGTCGGGCGGGGCACGAGCGTGATGCCGGCCGCGGTGTCGTACGTCGGCCGGTTCTGCCGCTTGGCGTCCTGGCTGACCAGGCTCGCGCTGCGTGCGGGAAGGACGCCGCCCTCGCGGGTGAGGAACTGCTGCGCCGTCTCGCTCGACATCCAGGCCGCGAACGTCAGGGCCGCGGCGGGCTGCTGCGTGTGCGGGTTGATGTAGTTCCCCCACCCGCCGATCGTCGAGTGGTTGTCCTGCATGCCGTCGAACGTCGGGCGGGCGGCGAGGCCGACCTTGCCGGCGACCGCCGAGTCCGGGCTGTTCGCGATGCCCCACGCGTAGGACCAGTTCCGCAGGAAGGCCGCACGCCCGCCCGAGAAGGCGTCGTTCGTGTCCTGCTCCTGGTACGTCAGGGTCGCTCGCGGGCTGGCGCCGTCGGTGATGAGCGAGCGCATGAACTCGAAGGCGCGCTTCGTCTCCGAGCTCGTCGTCGCGGGGGCCGTCAGGTCGTCGTTGAGGAGCGACCCGCCGGCGTCGGCCACGAACTCGGTGACGTTGCAGGTGAGGCCCTCGTACACGTCGCCCTGGAAGGCCAGGCCGTAGTCGACGTCGCCGGTGTCGACGAGCTTCGCCGCGGTGTCCTTGACCTCCTCCCACGAGCGCGGGACCTGGAAGCCGTGCTTGTCGAGCAGGTCCTTGCGGTACAGGAAGAACGACTCGTCGATGTAGAGCGGGAACATGTAGTAGGTCCCGTCGACGCTGGCGGCCAGCCGGAGGCCCTCGGGGAACTGCTCGAAGAAGTCCTCGCCGACCAGCTGGTTGACCGGGGTCGCCAGCTTGTTCTTCGCGAACTGCCCGGGCCACGCGACGTCGCCGAGGTACACGTCCGGCGTCGGGCTGCCCGCGGCGATCTGCGTCGTCAGGCTGGTGCGGTTCGTGTCCGTGTCGCTCGGCGCGCTCACGATCCGGACCCGGATGTTCGGGTGTTCCTTCTGGAACTCCGCGATGAGCCGGCGGCGGAGGTCCCCGCCGTCCTTCGACGCGACCTGCCCGGCCCACCAGCTGATCGTGACGTCACCCTCGGGCGGGTCGGTGGGCCACTCCTCGACGGTGGTGCGTTCCGGCCGGGTGGAGCAGCCGGCGAGCAGCAGCACCCCCGTGCCCCCGAGCAGGAAGAGCCTGCGGTCGATTGCCATCCGTCCTCCTCGACGAAGGGTGCGGCTGCGCACCCGGCGATCTCGTGCGGCCACCCAACCAAGCGACCCTGAGCGCCGATTCAGGTGCGGTGGTGCAGTGCGGCCGGAGGCGGGGGGGGGCGAGTGGTGCGGCAGAGCGACAGTGCTCGGGCGCGACGCGGCGCCGCACTGTCGCTTCCGCGCACCACTCTGGTGCGAGCCGGGGCGGGTCTCGCTGGGGGCGACGCGCCTCGTGGCCCGCGCCGCGCGGGTCAGCGCCTCGTGGCCCGCGCCGTGCGGGTCAGCGCCGCGCGGGTCAGCGCACGGGTGCGGGCGCGGTGGACTCGGCGGGGCGCAGTTCGCAGGGCAGCAGGAAGTGCGGCAGCTCGACCGACGTGCCGTCGAGCTGGTCGATGAGCGCGTCGGCCGCGCGGATGCCGAGCTCGCGGCCGGGGGCGATCATCACGGAGAGCCGCGGGTGGTGCTGGTCCCCCGCCGCCGCCGAGGACGCGATGCTGAGCACCGACACGTCGTCCGGCACGCGTCGCCCCGCCGCGTAGAGCCCGACCAGCAGCCCGGCCGACGAGTCGTCCTTCATCACGAGCACGGCGGTGACGTCGGGGTCGGCCTCGAGCAGCTGCGCAGCAGCCTCGCGGCCGCCCTCGCTGCCCGGTCCGGCGTACACGATGGTCCCGACCACGCCCCGGTCGGCGACCGATCGCCGGAAGGTGTCCTCGACCCGGAGGTGCGGCGCGTACCCGGCCATCGGCGTGCCCTCGAGGTTCTCGAGCACCAGGCCGAAGCGCCGGTGCCCCAGGCCCTGCAGGTGGTCGAGGCCGTCCTCGATGGTCGTCTCGAAGTCGATGTCGACGAACGGCAGTGCACTGCTGTCGCGCGTGCGTCCGATGAGGGTGAAGGGCACCCCGAGTTCGCTGAGCTTCGCCACGCGGGGGTCGTCCATCCGCACCTCCATGAGGACGACACCGTCGACGAGGCCGCCGGACACGAGGTCGTCGAGGTCCTCGCCCGCGGGGTCGACGGGCCAGAGCACGAGGTGGTGGTCGCGCTCGGACGCACGCTCGGCGGCGCTCATGAAGAAGTCGGACGTCGTGGGGCTGAACCGGTTGCCGGTGGTCGGGAAGAGCAGGGCGACGATCCGGGTGCGCCGACTCGCCAGGGCCCGGGCGACGACGTTGCCGCGGAACTTGAGCTCCCGCATCGCGGCGGTGACCTTGGCGGTCGTGGCCGGGGTGACGTACTTCGTGCCGTTCACCACGAAGGACACCGTGGCGATGGACACGCCGGCGCGGTCGGCGACCTGCTGCATCGTGGCCACGACACCTCCTGCGGGCGGACGGACACACCGCCGTGGTCGCGGCGGGTCGGACCGCCCTGGTCGCGGCGGTGGTCCCGAGCATAGTCCTCGTCCACCACGAGAAAAGCGCTTTACAGGTGAAGCGCTTTCCTGTTAGCTTCTCGCCCCAGGACCACCGCGACGACGACGTCAGTGGAGTCGACGCACCGTGTCCTTCCCCGCATCCGCGAAGAGAAGAGCAGTGCAATGAAGCCTGGTTTCCGCTCCACGTCCCGCCGGGGCCGCGCCCTCGTCGGCGCCGCCGCGATCGTCGCGACGGTCCCCCTCGTCCTGGCCGGGTGCTCCGGCTCCGGCAACGCGTCGTCCTCCGGCGGCGGCGGTGGCGGGAAGACCCTCACCATCGAGGACTACTACGACGCGAACTACGACCCCGTGTACCAGCAGTGCGCGAAGGACGTCGGTGCCGAGGTGAAGATCAACCACGTGGCCGGTGCCGGTCTCATCTCGAAGGTCCTGCAGCAGGCGTCCTCGCGCACCCTGCCCGACGTGCTCATGCTCGACAACCCGGACGTGCAGCAGATCGCCGCCTCCGGAGCACTGTCCGACCTCGCCGACTACGGTCTCGACGCGGACGACGACGTCCCCGGCGTCGAGGGCGCGAACACCTACGAGGGCAAGCTCTACGGTCTGCAGCCCGTGACGAACTCGATCGCGCTGTACTACAACAAGAAGCTGCTCGCCGAGGCCGGTGTGCAGCCGCCCAAGACGTGGGACGAGCTGAAGGAAGCGGCGAAGCAGCTCACCAAGGGCTCGACGTACGGCTTCGCGATGAGCAACATCAACACGTACGAGGGCACCTGGCAGTTCCTGCCGTTCTTCTGGTCGAACGGCGGTGACGAGAAGGACATCGCGACGCCCGAGGCCGCGCAGGCCCTGCAGCTCGTGCAGGACCTGCAGGACGACGGCTCGATGTCGAAGAGCTCGATCAACTGGGCCCAGGCCGACGTGAACAACCAGTTCATCGCCGGCAAGGCCGCGATGATGATCAACGGTCCGTGGCAGCTGCCCGCCCTCAAGGAGGCGAAGGACCTCGAGTTCGACAGCGTCCCGATCCCGACGCGCACCGGCTCCGAGACCGTCGCCCCGCTCGGCGGCGAGGCGTTCACCGTCCCGCAGACCGGGGAGGAGGAGAAGATGCAGCTCGCCGGCAAGTTCGTCGGGTGCCTGAACAGCGACAAGATGCAGGCCGTCATCGCGGGCGTCACCGGCAACGTGCCGACGAACGTCGAGGTCGGCAAGAAGTGGGCGGAGGACCACGCCGACGTCGCGTCGTTCGTCACCACCGTGCAGACCGCACGCGCCCGGACCGGTGAGCTCGGCGAGGACTGGCCGAAGGCCGCCACGAAGATCTACACCGCCGTCCAGCTCGCCCTGACGGGCAAGGCCGACCCCGAGCAGGCGCTCGAGCAGGCGCAGTCGCAGAACCAGTAGCGGATCCGGGGAGCCGGTCACGCGACCGGCTCCCCGCCCCCGACGGAAGGACCTGACATGAGCGCCTCCACGCAGATCCGGCCCCGGGCGACGATGCCCGCGGCCCCCGCCCGCCCCGGACAGCGCCGCGCGCGCCTCCGGTCGACCATCACCCGCTGGCTGTTCGTCGTGCCGGCCGCGGTCTTCGTGGCCGTCTTCTTCGGCTACCCCGTCGTCAAGAACGTCCTGATGTCGTTCCAGGACTACACGACGAAGACCTTCTTCACCGGCGAGGCCCCGTGGGTGGGCCTCGCCAACTACGTCTCGGTGTTCAGCAGCTCCGTCTTCACGACGAGCGTCGTCAACACCGCGCTCTTCACCGCCGGCTCGATCGTCCTGCAGTTCGTCCTCGGACTCGGGCTCGCCCTGTTCTTCCGGCGGCACTTCCCGCTGTCGGGGTTCCTCCGTGGCCTCCTCCTGCTGCCGTGGCTGCTGCCGCTCATCGCGTCGAGCGCGGTGTGGAAGTGGCTCCTCGACCAGGACAGCGGGGCGCTGAACCAGCTGCTCGGCGTGGTGGGCATCGGACCGGTGCCGTGGCTGGTCAGCCCGAGCCTCGCCCTCATCGCCGTGATCGGCGTCAACGTCTGGCTCGGCATCCCCTTCAACACGACCATCCTGTACAGCGGACTGCAGTCGGTCCCACCGGAGCTCTACGAAGCGGGCGCCCTCGACGGCGCCACCGGCTTCAAGGCGTTCTGGTACATCACCTGGCCGAGCATCCGGAGCGTCGTGAGCGTCGTGATCGTGCTCGGCGTCGTCTACACGCTGAAGGTCGTCGACATCATCCTCGGCCTGACCGGAGGCGGTCCCGCGAACTCGACGCAGACGCTCGCCACGAACGCCTACCACCAGTCGTTCATCAACTTCCAGTTCGGCATCGGAGCCGCGGTGAGCAACGTGCTCATCGTCGTCTCGTTCGTCTTCGCGATGGTCTACATCGCGATCTCCCGGAAGGCGGTCGACGAATGAGCGTCGGACTCGCGAACCAGACCGTCACCGTCACCCGCGCGATCACGACGAAGCGGAGCGCTCGGGCACCCCGCCCACGTCGCACCGCGAAGGGGTTGCCGTTCACGATCCTCGGGATCGTGTTCCTCGCGATCATGATCTTCCCCGTGTACTGGATGGTGAACACGAGCCTCCAGGCCACCTCCGGAGCCGCCACCGCGACCTGGTTCCCGTGGAACCCGACGTTCGCCGGCTACCAGGCGGCGTTCCAGCAGCAGGGGCAGAACTTCGTCTCGAGCATGATCATCGGCCTCGGTACCGTGGTGCTGACGCTGGCGATCGCGACCCCGGCGGCGTACGGGCTCGCCCGGTTCCGGATGCGCGGCACGAAGGTGTTCCTCCTCGTGCTGCTCATCACGCAGATGATCCCCGGCATCGTCATCGCGAACGCGCTCTACACGCTGTTCAACAACGTCGGGCTGCTCAACAGCTACGTCGGCCTGATCCTGGCCGACAGCGCCGTACAGGTCCCGTTCGCGATCCTGCTCATGCGCGCGTTCATGGAGTCGATCCCGCCGAGCCTGGTCGAGGCCGCGCTCGTCGACGGCGCGAACGACCTCCGCGCGTTCGTCTCCATCGTGCTGCCGATCAGCCGCAACGCGATCGTCACCGCCGCCCTGTTCACGTTCCTCGGGGCGTGGGGCGACTTCCTCATCGCGCTCACCCTCACATCCACCGACGCCGTCCGCCCGATCACGCTCGGCATCTACAACTACATCGGCTCGAACGTGACCGACTGGGGACCCGTCATGGCGACGTCCGTCCTCGCGTCGCTCCCGGCAGCCGTGCTCCTCATCGTCGCCCAGCGCTACATCTCCGCCGGGGCGCTCGGTGGGGCGGTCAAGTGACGACCGCCACCGCCGACGCCCCCGCGACCACCCAGCCAGGAAGGCCCACACCATGACCACCACCCCGTTGCGCATCACCGTCTGGGGCGAGAACGTCCACGAGCAGGTCGAGCAGCACGTCGCCGAGCGCTACCCGGACGGCATGCACGGCGCGATCGCCGACGGCATCCGCGAGAACCTGCCCGACGCCGTCGTCCGCACCGCCACCATGCAGGAGCCCGAGCACGGGCTGACCGACGCCGTGCTCGCCGAGACCGACGTCCTGACCTGGTGGGGGCACGCCGCCCACGCCGACGTCGACGACGCCGTGGTCGACCGGGTCCACAAGCACGTGCTGTCCGGCATGGGCCTCGTCGTCCTGCACTCCGGCCACTGGTCGAAGATCTTCGGCAAGCTCATGGGCACGACCTGCACGCTGCGCTGGCGGAGCGAGCACGACCAGGAGCTCGTCTGGACCGTGAACCCGCAGCACCCGATCACGCGCGGCGTCCCGAACCCGATCGTCATCCCCGAACAGGAGATGTACGGCGAGTACTTCGACGTGCCCACGCCCGACGAGCTGGTCTTCATCTCCGGGTTCACCGGCGGCGAGGTCTTCCGGAGCGGCATGACCTACCGCCGCGGCCTGGGGAAGATCTTCTACTTCTCCCCCGGTGACCAGGACTTCCCCGTGTACCACCACCCGGACGTCCGACGGGTGGTCGCCAACGGCGCCGAGTGGGCGCGACCGGAGCGCGAGCGGGAACTGCCGACCCTGCGCCGCTATGACCTCGGTGAGTACTTCGAGGGCCAGCACTACCGTGGGCCGTTCGACGACGCCCCGGACGAGGACGAACCCGCCGCCGCCGACACGGACGCCCACGAGGGAGCCCGCGCATGACCGACCACGCCCCGCTGCGGGTCGTGCAGGTCGGCGCGGGTGGCATGGGTCGCGCGTGGCTCGGCACCGTCGCCGCCGACCCGGACGTCGAGCTGGTCGGCATCGTCGACCTGGACCTCGACGCCGCCCGCTCCGGGGCCGAGCTCGCCGGGGCCCCGACGATCGCCGTGGGCCGTGACCTGCCCGCGCTCCTGGCCGACACCGGCGCCGAGGCGGTCCTGGACATCACGGTGCCCGTCGCCCACCACCCGGTCACGATGGACGCCCTGCACGCGGGGCTCCCCGTCCTCGGCGAGAAGCCGGCCGCGCAGACCGTCGCCGAGGCGCTCTCCCTCGCCGCCGCCGCCGAGGCGACCGGCCAGCTGTTCATGGTGTCGCAGTCGCGCCGGTACAACGACCAGCTCGTCGCGTTCCGACAGCACGTCCGCGCGCTCGGCGGGGTCGGCAGCCTGAACACCCGGTTCGCGAAGGCTCCGCACTTCGGCGGCTTCCGCGAGGAGATGGACGACGTCCTGCTGCTCGACATGGCGATCCACGCGTTCGACTCCGCCCGGTACGTGCTCGAGCGGGACCCGGTGTCGGTGTACTGCGAGTCGTGGAACCCGTCCTGGTCCTGGTACCGCGGCGACGCGAACGCCGCGGCGGTGTTCACCTTCGAGGACGACGTCCGCTACGTCTACGACGGCTCGTGGTGCGCGCCGGGCGACGAGACGTCGTGGAACGGCGACTGGCGGGCGACCGGAGCCTCGGGCTCGGCCGCGTGGGACGGGGACCACGACCCCTCGAGCGTCGTCGACGACGCACCCGGCGCCCCCGAGGCGGCCCCCGGTGTCGGCACCGAGATCGCCGGAGCGCTCGCGTCCTTCGTGCGGGCGGTCCGGACGGGCAGCACCCCGGACGGCGAGGTGCACGGCAACGTCATGAGCCTGGTGATGGTGGACGCGGCGATCGCCTCGGCCCGCTCGGGACAGCGCGTCGTGGTCGACCACGTGCTCGAGCAGGCCCACGCGACGGCGCTCGAGGTCGAGCGGGACGACGCGGTCCGCGAGCGGCTCGCCGCGTGGGGGTCGGTGCGACAGGCGCTCGCGGCGGCGCCGGACCGGACGCCTGCCGGTTGAGGTGGGGCGGCGTCCGTCACGACGCAGGGACGGACGGGAGGCGCGGTGCGGGCAGGCACCGCGCCTCCCGTCCGTCTGCACGCACGTACGCACGACGGGCGCAACCGCGCGTACCGAGCGGAACCGCGCGTACCAGGCGGAACCGCGCGTACCAGGTCGTTCGTTCCGACCAGGTATGCGCGGTTCCGCTTCCCACTCCGTGCGCGATGGGAAGGAACGGGCGCGAGCCGGACCCCGGACTGTACGTCCTGACAGTTCCACCTGCGTACGACCGCCGGAAACCTGTGGGACAACTCAGCAGGGTCGGATGTCCGAGGCCCCCACGAGGGGGTCACGACGACAAGGACACCATGACCTCCCAGCACCCCGCACGACGGCGGCGCACCGCACGCACGGTCGGAGCCGCCACCGCGGCCCTCGCCGCGATCGCCGCCAGCACGATGGTCGGCTCCGTGCCGAGCGCCTCTGCCGAGGAAGCGCCGCTCATCGCCTCCGGCACGACGACCTGGCAGTACCTCGAGGACGGCAGCGACCCCGCCGCCGGCCAGACCGACCGCACCGCGTGGACCACGGGCGCCCTGCCCAGCGGCGACTGGAAGACCGGAGCCGGATCGTTCGGCGCGAAGAACGGCTCGGCGACGGGCATGGGCGGCGGGCACACCGTCGACACCCTGCTCGAGCAGTACCTCGCCGACGGCAAGGACGTCCCGACGTACTTCTTCCGGACCTCGTTCGAGGCGGACGCCACCGACCTCGCCACCTGGCGGTCGCTCACCGCCGAGGTCACCTACGACGACGCCCTCGTGGTCTTCGTCAACGGTCAGCGCGTCGCCGGCTTCGAGGACTCCGGTGTCGCCCAGAACGTGCAGTACGCGGGTGACAACGGCGGCGACCCGGACGAGAGCACCTTCTCGATCGACGCCTCGGTGCTGCACGAGGGCACGAACGACATCGCGGTCGCCCTGTACCAGGGCCGGTCGAACAGCTCCGACGTCTACTTCGACATGGAGTCCCTCGTCCCCGTCGCCGCGGACGTGCCGGCGCAGATCTCGGACGTCGTCATGACGGTCGGGTCGGACGAGCGCTCGCGGAACCTGGCGTGGTACTCCGACTCGACCGCTGCCGAGGTCGCGCAGGTCGTCCCCGCGTCGCAGCTCGTCGACGGTGCCTTCCCCGCCGCCGGTGCCACCGAGGTCGCGAGCACCTCCGGCACCGCCACCGACGGGCAGCAGTACCACCACGCGACCCTCGGCGGGCTGGCGGCGTCCACCGAGTACGCCTACCGCGTCGGCAGCGAGTCCGACGGTTGGAGCCCGGTCACCACGTTCCGCACCGGCGACGGTGACGGTGACTACTCGTTCATCTTCATCGGTGACGCCCAGATCGGTGCGTCCGGCGACGCCGCCGCGGACACGCAGGGCTGGAAGGACACCCTCGACACCGCCGAGCGGGCCTTCCCGGACACGGAGATGGTGTTCTCCGCCGGCGACCAGGTGAACACCGCGTCGAACGAGGCACAGTACGAGGGCTTCCTGTCGCCCGACCAGCTACGGCGGATCCCGCTCGTGACGAACATCGGCAACCACGACGTGGCGAGCCTGGCGTACGAGCAGCACTTCGCCCTGCCCAACGTCAGCAGCGAGCACGGCAAGCCCGACGCCACCCGCGCCGGCGGCGACTACTGGTTCGTCCACGGCGACACGCTCTACATCTCGTTCAACTCGAACGACAAGGACGACGCCGGTCACGCGGAGTTCGCCCGGAAGGTGCTGGAGGAACACGGTGACGAGGCCCGTTGGAAGGTCGTCACCTTCCACCACTCGGTCTACAGCACGGCGTCGCACTCGGACGACTCGGACATCATCACCCGCCGGGCCGACCTGCCGCCGGCACTCAGCGCCCTCGACGTCGACCTCGTGCTCATGGGCCACGACCACGTCTACGTCCGCAGCTACCTGATGAGCGGCACGACACCGGTCGGCTCCGGTGCCCCTGCGGAGACGGTCACGCCGACCGGCGACGAGGTGCTCTACGTCACGGCCAACTCGTCGTCCGGCAGCAAGTACTACGACATCAAGCCGGGGCCGTTCGACTTCGCCGCGGTGCAGAACCAGGAGTACACGCCGAACTTCACGAACGTCGAGGTCTCGGATGACGAGATCGCGATGACCACGTACCGCTCGGCGGACATGTCGGTCGTGGACAGGGTGACGCTGCAGAAGCCGGCGGAGCCCACCGACCCGAGCGACCCCGGCACCGACCCGGCCGACCCGGCCGACCCCGGCACCGACCCGGCCGACCCGGCCGACCCCGGCACCGACCCGGCCGACCCCGGCACGGACCCGACGGCACCGGCTGACCCCGGCGCCGAGCCCGGAACCGACCCGACGGCCCCCGCGGACGACGCCCCGGTCGCCGCCGACCTCGCCACGCTGAGCGAGGCGACGCACACCCTGCGCGTCGACGCCGTCGACGAGGAGGCCGGCACCGTCACGGTCACCGTGCCCCGGGCCCTCGCCGGCGCGCCCCTCGACTGGTTCGTCCACTCGGACGCCGAGTACCTCGGTGACGACCCGAGCGACGACGACGGCGTGCTGACGCTGCGGCTGCCGGTCGACCTCGAAGCGGGGACCCACACCCTCGTCGCCCAGCGCGCCGACGGCTCGGTCGCGACCTGGGGCACCTTCGCGTACGTCGTCGACCCGGTGACCGGCCGTCCGACCGGCGAGCTCGCTCTCACGGGAGCGGACGTCCTGCCGCTCGCCGCGGGCAGCGCCCTCGCGGTGGCCGCCGGTCTCGGCATCGCGCTGGCGGCCCGACGCCGTCGCGCCTGACGCCACCACCGACGGGAGGCGCGGTGCGGGTCGGACCCGCACCGCGCCTCCCGTCCGTGTGCCGGTCCGTGCCCTCCGTCGTCCGGAGTGGACCGGACGGGGTCAGCGCGGGATGACCGAGAAGAGGAACCGCTTCCGGATCATGTACCAGACGAGCAGGATCAGCACCGTGTGCGCGGCGAAGCCGATCCAGCCGTTGTACCAGTCGACGCCCGGGATGGACGCGATGGCCAGGGCGAAGAAGACCTGCCAGACGAACACGTAGAGGCTGGCCTGCCCGATCGGGATCCAGAGCCACCCGATGACGGCGTTGATCGGCTTCCAGAACACCGTCAGGATCGCGTACGACACGATCGCGAAGAACGCGATGTCGACCAGACGGCCCCACTGCAGGTCGACCCGCTGGTAGGCGGTGTTGTAGAGGTCCTCGTACATCGACGCCGGGAAGGGCACGGGCGTGAACCCGTACTGGTGCGCCGCCCAGACGTAGACCAGGAACAGCGCGTACCCGGTGACGCCGATGCCGACGAGCACCTTGCCGAGCCGCCCGGTCAGCGCGGTGATGATCTGCCGCCGGTAGTAGCCGAGCACGAGACCGTGTGTGAACACGACCTGCCAGATCAGCAGCGGGAACACCCCCTCGAACTGCGCGGCCAGTGGCTGGAAGTCCGGGTTGAGCACCTGGAACGCGTAGAGGCCCCAGCTCACCAGCAGCAGCGCCCACCAGAAGCCGCGCTTGATGACCCACATGAAGACCGGGATGAACAGGCTGAGCACGACGAACAGACCCATGATGTTGAACGGCCACGGGCCCATCTCGAGCAGCAGGAACTGCCGGATCGCGTACCACGGCGGCGGGTAGGACAGCAGCTGCATCGCGTTCGGGTAGAGGTCGTACACGCGGCCCTCGGCCCCGACGCCCCCGGTGCCGGTGCCCCGGTCGGTGAACGTCGTGATCGCGTCGGTGTTCAGGAAGGGCACGAAGCTGAGCGCGAAGACGACCAGGATCACCCCGAGCGTCACGAGGTACTGCTTGCGCGCCCGCTTCCACGCGCCGACCGCCGCCACCCACTCGCCGAACTTCTTGATCGCGAACGGGTACGTCATGCCGAGCACCATGCCGGACAGGAAGACGAACATCTCGGCACCGGTGATGGCGCCCGTCGCGTGCAGGGTGATGTACGAGTACGGGCCGCCGATCTCGATGTGCGTGATCACCACCGCGAGGATGATGAACCCGCGGAACAGGTCGAGGCGCAGGTCGCGGCCGGGCTTGCCGTCGTCCGGGTACCGCCAGCTCGGCAGCAACCGCCCGACCAGTCCGCTCAGCAGGAACGCCGCTGCCAGGCCGAAGGCGCACCAGACGATCCACGCCATCTGGTCGCCGCCGGTCTCGTACTCCTGGCTGATCGCGGCGGCGCCGTCCTGCGGGGTGACCCGGTCGGTGACGGGGCCGCCCTCGAAGCGGTCCGTCGCCTGCAGGTCGGTGCGGAACGACCCGGCGACGCCCGGCACGGCGGTGTTGCGCCAGTCGGCGACGCGGTTGCCGGCCTCGGGCTCGCGACGGTTCGTCTCGAGGAACGTGACACCGCGCACCTCCGGTCGGTCCTGCACGGCGGCGAACACCTGCTGCCACCAGGAGCGCTTGACCTCGAGCTGGCTGTCACCGTTCAGCGAGTGGTCGTACAGCGCTCCGGTGTCGAGCAGCATCGGGCGGTCCTCGCCCTGGGCGAACCGCTCGGTGAACGTGCCCTCGGACTGCGGTTCCTGGTAGCCCCAGGTCTCGTCGAAGCGCGCCTCGACCTCGCCGGCGCTCGGAGCCTCGTTCGTCGTGAGCGGGACGTCGCGGCCGGCGGCCTCGGTCGACTTCCCCTTGCCGAAGAAGAACATCGACAGGCCCACCCAGTCGACGCTCGACGCGCCGGGCCAGTACGGCCCGTACGGGTCGTCGGCCGCGTCGAGTCGCCCGTCGCCGTTCGTGTCGGCCTTGGCCACGTCGACGGCCGAGAGGTCCTCGAGCCGTCCCGCGGACTCCCCGAAGGGGTAGCCGGCGCCGTACGACGGCGACCACACCATCGCCGCATCGGAGTCGCCGCGGTGCACGACCCCGGCGAAGGTGCGGAAGGCGCTGACGTAGGCGGTCGGCTGCTGGCCCCAGCGGACCCACGTGCCGTTCATCTGCGGTGCGAACCGGACGAGCACCTGGGTGTCGTACTGCGCGTGTGCCTCCTCGAACAGCCGGTTCGCGGCCCGAGCGTCGTCACGGGTCAGGGATCCGAGCGACTGCGTCGGGGTGAGCGACACGACCAGCACGGCGCCCCGCGCGGCGGCGGCGCGGGTCGCGCGCTCGTACTGTTCCCGCGCCGTGCGGTCGAAGGGGTAGTCGAGCTCGACGCCGTACATCGACGGGTCGGCACCGAGCCGTCCGGCGTAGCCGTCCGGGGCGTCCGGCCCCCAGTCGAGGTCGGGTCCGTACCAGGCCAGACCGTCGGCCGGCAGCAGGCCGGCACCCGTCCGGGAGGCGCTGGTCGCCGTACCAGGTGCGGTCGCTCCGGACGCGGGCGCCGGTGACGTCGGGTCCGGTGACGACGTCGGGTCGGGTGACGCCGTCGGGTCCGGTGACGACGTGGCTACGACGGTCGCCGGCGCGGTCGCTGCCGACGCGGGGAGCGCTCCCCCGAGCAGCAGCATCGCCACGACGACGAGGAACGCGACGGCCTTCGCCAGGGCGGCGCTCACCGGTTGCACGCCAGCGTCCAGATGTTGTGGCCGCCGGTGTGCTCGTGCTCCAGGCGGTCGAGCGCGGCGATCGCGAGGGCGAGCCCCCGACCGCTCTCCTCGTCGGGATCGGCCATCGTCACCGCGGACAGGTCGACGTCGGCGGGGCGACCGTTGTCGGTGAGCACCGCCACGAGCTCGGCGTCCGTGGCGGAGAGCTCCACCGTGTACCCGCGGCCGGCCTCGACGTCGGTGCGACGGGTGTGCTCGACGATGTTCGCGGCGATCTCGGCCAGGGCGGTCTCGAGCGAGAAGCGGAGGCGGGGATCGTCGATGCCCAGCGAGTCCCACCAGGTGCCGAAGCGGTCCTGCACGACGTCGAGGGACTCGGCGACTGCGGGCACGTCGAAGGTCAGGTGGTGGTCGGTCACAGCGGGCCTCCTGCCGTCGAGGACACGTGCTCGGACTGCGCGGTGCCCGGTCCGGGTCCCCGGTAGAGCACCGCGCGGATCACGATGCTGAAGATGAACAGGTCGAAGACGACCCACGCGGTGTTCACGAGCGGCGCGATGCCCTCCGCCTGGCCGGTCGCGTAGCGGATCGCGATCATCACGAGGGCTGCGACGAGCGCTCCCATCGCGTACAGCTGGGGCTTCACGAGGTCCCACCGCGGGCGCTGGTCGGACTCGTCCTTCACCTTCGGCGTGACCCGGAAGCCCAGGGGCTTGCCGCGGAACACGTTCTCGAAGGCGCTCGTCACCGACTCGATCCAGACGGGGAACAGTGCGAGCGAGTACTGCTGCCCGCGCCACGTCGGTCTGCCGGCCGCCACCACCCAGAACAGCAGTTGGTTGAGCACGAGGAACGGGATGAGCCGGACGAAGAAGTCGACGCTGTACGCCTGCACCGGCACGACGCCGAAGGACAGGCACAGCACCGGGGCCGCGATGTACACGATCGCCGCGAAGCCGGACAGGTAGCTCCACATCGTCGAGAAGTACATGAGCCGCTGTCCCCAGGACAGGCCCTTCTGCACGAGGGGGTTCTCGCGGAAGAACACCTGCATGGTGCCCTGCGCCCAGCGGAGGCGCTGCACGAGCATGGTCGGCAGGTCCTCCGGCGCGAGCCCCTTCGCGAGGATCTCGTCGTGGTACGCCGACTTCCAGCCGAGGCCGTGCAGACGCATCGCGGTCGCCATGTCCTCGGTCACCGAGATCGTCGCCAGCGGCATGATCGGCTGGGCCTCGTCGTCGCGGTTGACGTCGAGTGCGCGGGCGAGCACCGCGATCGACTCGATGGCGGCGACGGGCGAGGCGTCCCGACGACCGAGCACGTCGAGCGCGGCGTCGTCGAGACCGGCGAAGGTGTCCGCCTCGGTCGACATCGCGGCGAGCTCCTGCAGGTCGCGGCGGACGGACTCGAGGTCGTCGGCGGCGAAGCGGTACGCGATGGCGTCGATGCCGCGCTGGAAGTCGTAGGTGACGCCGCCGAGCGGCTCGCCGCGGTCGATCTGCTCCCGCGCCCGGTCGACGACCTCCTCCGCGTTGTCGAGTGCCTCGAGCACCCGCGGGTCGGTCTCGGTCTCCCGCGCACGGGCGAGCAGCTTCCGCGCGGTCTTGATCGTGCGCTCGACGGACTCCTCGACCTCGCGCACGTACCGGGTGACGCCGAGCTGCATGAGCGCCTCGCGCCGGAGGATCGCGTTCGACCCGCAGAAGAACGCGGCGTTCCAGCCGTCCTTCGACTGCTGGATCGGACCGTAGAAGAGCGGTGCCTGGCTGCCGAGCAGGTCGGCGTCCGGCACGTTCTCGAACCACTGCGGCGTCTGCACGAGCGCCATCTTCGGGTCCTTGAAGTAGCCGAGCGTGCGGTCGAGGATCGACGGCTCCGGCACCTGGTCGGCGTCGAGGATGAGCAGGAACTCGCCCTGCGTCGCCAGCAGCGCGTTGTTGAGGTTGCCGGCCTTCGCGTGCCGCGGACGGTCGATCCAGTCGGCACCACGGGTGATCACGCCGATGCCGAGCGACTCGGCGGCGGCGCGCATCTCGGGGCGGTTGCCGTCGTCGAGGATCCACGTGGCGTGCGGGTGCGTGATCGCCTTCGCCGCGCGGGCGGTGCGCACGACCAGGTCCACCGGCTCGTTGTAGGTCGTGATGAACACGTCGACCGTCACGTCACCGTCGGGCTTCGTCGGCGGCTCTCCCCGCTCGCGGAGGCGCCAGGCGCCGAACGCGAAGAGGAGCGAGTCGATCACGCTGTAGGTCTCGGCCAGGATGAGCGGCACCGCGATCCACCAGGAGTGCCAGTTCACGGACGCGGCCCAGCGCCAGACGATGTAGTTCACGCCCGCGATCGACGCGAGGAGCGCGACGGTGCGCACGGTCGCGAGCCGACGGGTCGGGGTGCCGGTGGTGAGTCGGCGACGGTCCTGACGGCTGACGTCGAGCGCGGTCATCGGCGTCCTTCCCTGCTGCAGCCGGACAGCGCTGGTGAGTGCGCTGCGTACCAGCCTGTCTACCGCAGGGCCAGCCCGTCTGTCAGCCCGCAGCCCCGATCTGGGGCGGGGAACCGCCGTGTCGGCCCCGATCGAGCCCCAGGTCGTGCGCCAGGCGGACGACGACCTCGTCGAAGTAGGCCGCCGGATCGGTGACGGAGCCGACCGCATGCCCGAAGAGCTCGAAGGACAGGACACCGAACACCGTCGTCCAGGCGATCAGCGTCCGCAGGACGACCTCGGGGGCGGGGTCGCCGTGGAAGCCGCGCGCCCTCGTGTACGCGACGGCGTCCGCGATCGCGGAGGCCGTGCCGGGTCGGGTGTCGACGGCCGGACCCGCGCCGAGCCTCCAGTCCGGGGGCAGGTCGGACCCGGCGACGTCCGCCCACGCGTCGGTGACGATGCGGACGAGCACGTGCGTGGTGCGCGACGCGGGCTCGATCGTGTCCTGCGGCGCGACGTAGCCGGGAACCGGCGAGCCGTAGAGCAGCGCGAAGTCACCGGGGTGCCCGACCGCCCACTGCCGGACGGCACGGCAGGCGGCGACCCAGCGGCCGACGTGGTCCCCACGGTCGACGGGTGCCTCCGCGGCCTCGACCGCGGCGCCCAGCTCGTCGTAGTCGAGCACGAGGAGCGCGGTGAGCAGGTCGTCCCGGCTCGGGAAGTACCGGTAGACGGCTGACGACACCATGCCGACGTCGCGGGCCACGGCGCGCAGGCTCAACTGCGCCGGCCCCTCCTGGGTCAGGCGCGCGCGGGCTGCCGCGAGGATGCTCGCGTGCACCGCCTCGCGAGCCAGGGACCGGGCCGTGCGAGCCTTCTCCACCATCCCTCCAGCCTGCCACGGGAGAGCGGTGCACACAATCGAGAGCATTGCTCTTGCGAATGGAGCACACAGGCCGCATGATGAGTTTCGAGAGCACTGCTCTCCCAACCATCAGGAGGAACCATGACCCGTCACCACGTCGTCGTCGGCGCCGGCCCCGTCGGCCGCCACACCGCGGCCCTGCTGTCCGAGCGGGGTGACGAGGTCGTCGTCGTCACCCGGTCCGGGCGCGACACCGGGCTGGCCGGCGTCCGGCACGTCGCGCTCGACGCCTCGGACGCGGATGCCCTCACGGCCGTGACCGAGGGCGCGGCGGCGCTCCACAACTGCGCGAACCCGGGCGACTACACGGAGTGGGAGCGCGTCTGGCCACCGCTCGCGACGGCCCTGCTCGCCACGGCCGAACGCACGGGCGCCGTGTACGCGATCACCGGCAACCTGTACCCGTACGGTCCCGTCGAGGGCCCGATGCACGAGGGGCTGCCCGATGCCGCGACCGACCACAAGGGCGTCCTGCGCGCTCGGATGTGGGCGGACGCACTGGCCGCGCACCGTGCAGGGCGGATCCGCGCGGTCGAGGTACGTGGTGCGGACTACGTCGGCCCGGGGACCGGGCAGAACGGGCACGTGACGCGCGTGCTCCCGGCCGCGATGCGGGGGCGGGCGGTCACCGTCATCGGCCGGTCCGACCAGCCGCACTCGTACACGGACGTCGGCGACGTCGCCCGGCTGCTCGTCGCGGCCGTCGACGACGAGCGGGCCCACGGCAGGACCTGGATCGTGCCGACCAACGCGCCCCGCACGCAGGAACAGGTGCTCACCGAGGTCCTGCGCTCGGCGGGCCGCCCCGCCGTCCGCGTGCGGTCCCTGCCGATCGGGCTGCTCCGCGCCACCGGGGCCGTCGTGCCCTTCATGCGCGAGGTCGCGCAGCTCGGGTACCAGTGGACCGCGCCCTACGTCGTCGACGACCGCGCTGCGCGCGCCCACTTCAGCATCGAGCCGACCCCGTGGGACGAGGTCTGCCGGCGCACCGTGGACGGGCTCACGGCCTGAGCGCGACGGGCGGGAGGCGGGGCGCACCTCCGCCGTGCTCCCGGCGCCGGTGGTCGCCCGGCTGCCGCGCACCCCCGGCACGGGTCCGGCCACCCCGCACCAGGGGCGGGGTCAGCGACCCGGTTCCGGGGGCGACGGGTCAGCGGTGGCGCGGCTTCCGGTACGAGCGGTCGTCGCCGTCGTCGTCACGGCGCGGACGGTCGTCACGACGCGGCGCGCGGGGCCCGCGGTCGTCGCGGTCGTACCGGCGCCCGCCGCCCCGTCGGTCCGGCTTGATCTCGATGAGCTTGCCGCTGATCCGGGTGTCCGACAGCCGGTCGAGCACGCCCGGGTCCATGCTCTCGGGCAGCTCGACGATCGAGAAGTCCGGGCGGATCTGGATGGCACCGAAGTCGTCGCGTCGCAGGCCGCCCTCGTTCGCGAGCGCACCGACGATCTGCCGGGGCTCGACGCGGTGGCGACGACCGACCTCGATGCGGTACGCCGTCATCGGCTGCGAGCGGCGTGGTCCGCGGTCCTCGCGAGCGCCACGGTCGTCGTCACGGTCGCGTCGTTCGCCACGGCGGCCGTCCCGCTCGACCTGGTTGCGGAGCTGGTCGTCCGCGGGGTCGAGGAGCAGCGGCGAGTCGCCCTGCGCCACGACGGCGAGCGCGGCCGAGACGTCCTCGGCAGGGACGTCGTGGTTCCGGACGTAGTGCGCGATGACGTCGCGGAACTTGTCGATGCGGTCCTGCTGCTCGAGCGCCGCGGTGATCGCGTCGTCGAAGCGGCTCAGGCGCGTCTCGTTGACGTCCTCGATCGTCGGCAGCTGCATCTGCGTGAGCGGCTGCTTGGTGTGGCGCTCGATGGCCGACAGCAGGCGGCGCTCGCGCGGCGTGACGAAGCTGATCGAGTCGCCCTTGCGGCCCGCGCGACCGGTGCGGCCGATGCGGTGGACGTAGGACTCGATGTCGACGGGGATGTCGAAGTTCACGACGTGGGTGATGCGGTCGACGTCGAGACCACGGGCGGCGACGTCGGTGGCGACGAGGATGTCGAGCTTGCCCGACTTCAGCTGGTTGACCGTGCGCTCGCGCTGCGCCTGGGCGACGTCACCGCTGATGGCCGCTGCGGCGTACCCCCGGGCGCGGAGCTTCTCGGCGAGGGTCTCGGTCTCGCTCTTCGTGCGGACGAAGATGATCATGCCCTCGAAGTCCTCGACCTCGAGGATGCGGGTGAGCGCGTCGACCTTCTGCGGGTACGACACCATGAGGTAGCGCTGCGTGATGTTCGCGGCGGTCTTCGTCTTGGTCTTGACCGTGATCTCGGACGGGTCGTTGAGGTACTGCTGCGAGATGCGGCGGATCTGCGCGGGCATCGTCGCCGAGAACAGCGCGACCTGCTTGTCGTCCGGCGTCTCCGCGAGGATCGTCTCGACGTCCTCGGCGAAGCCCATCTTGAGCATCTCGTCGGCCTCGTCGAGCACGAGGTACTTCAGCTCGGACAGGTCGAGCGTGCCCTTCGCGATGTGGTCCATGATGCGACCGGGCGTCCCGACGACGACGTCGACACCACGGCGGAGCGCGGACAGCTGCACGCCGTACGCCTGGCCGCCGTAGACGGGCAGGACGTGCACGTGCTTCATGTGGGACGCGAACTGCTCGAACGCCTCGCAGACCTGCAGTGCGAGCTCACGGGTCGGGGACAGCACCAGCGCCTGCGGCACCTTGCTGCCCGACTCCATGCGGGACAGGATCGGCAGCGCGAACGCGGCGGTCTTGCCGGTACCGGTCTGCGCGAGGCCGACGACGTCGCGCCCCTCGAGCAGCGTCGGGATGGTGGCCTCCTGGATGGCGGAGGGGGTCTCGTAGCCGATGTCCTTGACGGCCTTGAGCACCGGGTCGCTCAGGCCGAGGTCGGCGAAGGTCACCACGGGCCCCTCGTCGGTGGTCTCGGTGGTGGTGGCGGTGTCCGTGCTCATGCGGAAACGGTATCTCGGATGGCGGCCGCGTGGTGACGCGGGAGGGGCGGACGGGAGGCGCGGTGCCGACCCGCAGCGCGCCTCCCGTCCGCCACGGGGGCTCCACAAGTAGTTGCACAGTGGAACCATCGGATGTATCGTTGCGCGGTCTGCAAAGTTACACAGCACGAAAAAGGAGTTCGATGACCGCCACCGCACCCGTCCCGGTGCAGCCCGGCCGCCACGCTGCCGGGCCCGACGCGGCCGCCGGGACGACCGGCGCCCCCGCGACCGGCACCCCCGGTCAGCAGCCGCTCATGACGCACCGCCAGATCCTCCTCGTGATCTACGGCCTGATGGCGGGCATGTTCCTGTCGTCGCTCGGCCAGACGGTGTTCGGCACGGCCATCCGCACCATCGGCGACGACCTGCACGGGCTCGACCAGCAGGCGTGGGTCACCACCGCCTACCTGATCACCTCGACCATCGCGACGCCGATCTACGGCAAGCTCTCCGACATCTTCGGCCGCCGGCCGCTCTACATCTTCGGCATCGTCGTGTTCATCCTCGGCGCCGTGCTGTCCTCGATGTCCACCTCGATGCTCATGCTCGCGGCCTTCCGCGCCGTGCAGGGCATCGGTGCGGGCGCGCTCATGTCGCTGCCGCTCGCGATCATGGGCGACATCCTCGCCCCGCGCGAGCGCGCGAAGTACCAGGGGTACTTCCTCGCCGTGTTCGGCATCTCGTCCGTCATCGGTCCGCTCATCGGTGGTCTGCTCGCCGGCTCCTCCGAGATCCTCTGGATCACCGGCTGGCGCTGGGTGCTCCTCATCAACGTGCCGATCGGCGTCGCCGCGCTCATCATGGTGATCGTCTTCCTGCACCTGCCGAAGGTGCACGGCACGGGCGACAAGCCGAAGGTCGACTGGTGGGGCGCCACGGCGGTCATCGTCACGCTGGTCCCGCTGCTGCTCGTCGCCGAGCAGGGCCGCACCTGGGGCTGGGGCTCCCCCGCCGCCATCGCGAGCTACGTGATCGGTGCCCTCGGGCTGGTCGCGCTGCTGCTGATCGAGTCGAAGATGGGCGACGCGGCGATCATCCCGCTGAAGCTCTTCCGCTCGGGCACGTTCTCGATGGCGACCGTCATCGGCTTCCTCGTCGGCTTCGCGATGTTCGGCGCCATGCTGACCATCCCGCTCTACCTGCAGATCGTCGTCGGCCTGACCCCGACCGAGTCCGGCTTCGCGACGCTCCCGCTCGTCGGTGGCCTGATGATCGCGTCGATCACCTCGGGTCAGATCGTCGCCCGGGTCGGCCGCTACCGGATCTTCCCGGTCATCGGCACGTTCCTCGTGTCGGCCGGCTACGTCGTCCTGACCTTCATGACGATCGACAAGCCGCTCTGGTTCCTCATGATCGGCATGTTCCTCATCGGCCTCGGGCTCGGCTCGGTCATGCAGTCGCTGACCCTGGCGTCCCAGGGGTCGGTCGAGGCCCGGGACATGGGCGTGGCCACGTCGTCCGCGACGTTCTTCCGCCAGATCGGTGGCACGCTCGGCACCGCCGTGCTGCTCTCCGTCCTGTTCTCGGTCATGCCGAACAACATCCTGACGGCGACCGCGAACCGGGCCGACCTCAAGCCGGCGCTGTCGGCGGCGCTCGACCCCGCGGTCGCGAGCAAGCCGGCGAACCAGGGCGCGATCGACAAGATCTGGGCCCCGATCACCACCCCGCTGCAGCAGAGCGTGCAGTCGCAGCTCGACGACGCATCCGCACAGGCGAAGCAGGCAGCCGACCAGGCCGTCACGCAGCAGGTCACCGCGGCCGTGCAGCAGCAGGTCGCCGCCGGCGCCGTGCCCGCAGCCGCGGCACAGACCGTGATCGACCAGCAGGTCGCGGCAGCCACCCCGGCCGCCGAGTCCACCGCCCTCGAGGCCGTGGCGGACAAGGCGCACGCCAGCGTGCAGGACGGCACCGTCTCGGTCGACTGGTCGGACGCCTCGCAGCGGTCGTACTGGGTCGACGAGCTCACGCCGGCCCTGGCGGAGAAGATCGACGACGGCGCCAGCTCGGACTCGTCGGCGACCAGCACGAACGACACCTCGTTCCTCACCGGTGCCGACAGCCGCCTCACGCGGCCGTTCATGGCGGGCTTCAACGCCTCGTCCGTGACGATCTACTGGGTCGGCCTCGGCGTGATCCTGCTCGCGTTCGTGCTCACGTGGTTCTTCCGCGTGCCGCCGCTGCGTCAGCGTTCGGCACTGCAGGAGCAGCACGACGCCGCCAACGGGTCGGCCTCGTCCTCGTCCTCCGACGAGGCGTCGCCGGAGGCCGAGCTCGAGGCCCGCGCCGGACTCGCCGCGGCCGAGGCCGGATCCTTCACCGGGCCGATGACCGGCTCCACGCCGACCCAGCGTCGGTGACCCCCGGGCCACCCGCACCCCGCCCGGGTGCGGGTGGCCCTCCCCACCGGCCCCGGCCGGCAGAACCCGGGCCACCCGGACCGACGAGCCCCGCAGGGGCCGACCGGGCGGCCGCCCAGCACCCCAGGAGTGCACGTGAGCACCACAGCAGCACCGGAGCCGGCCACCACGCCGTGCACGTTGCGCGAGCGGAAGAAGCAGCAGACCCGGCAGGCGCTCCACGACGCCGCCCTCACGCTCGTGTCCGAGCACGGTCTCGACGGCGTCACCGTCGAGCAGATCTGCAGCGACGCCGACGTGTCGCCGCGCACGTTCTTCAACTACTTCACGTCGAAGGCGCACGCGGCACTCGGTCTGGACACCGTGGAGGTGCCCGAGTGGGCGGCGTCGCGGTTCGCCGAGGCGGACGGCCGACTCGTCGACGACCTCTGCACGCTCATCGCCGCGACCGTCCCGCTGTCCCAGGACCGGCGGCGCATGAAGGAACTCCTGGTGCTCCGCCCCGAGATGGCGCCGATGGTCATGCAGTGGATGGCCGAGTCACGACAGTCGCTGCTCGCGACGGTGTCCTCGCGCACCGACGAGCAGACCGCCCGGACCGCCGTCGGACTGGTGCTGTCCGCACTGTCCGAGGTCGCGCACCGCGACACCGTCGGCGACAGCGAAGAACTCGCCGTCAAGCTGCGCGCCGTCGTCGCCGAGATGGGCGCGATCGCCTCCGCCTGACGTCGCACCGCGCGCACGACACGGTGGCGTCTCGACCGCCCCTGGCCAGCCGGGGCCGGCAGCGGTACGGTCAGCGCATGGACGGCGCAGCCCCGACCCCGTACCTCGTGCTCCCCGGCACCGCTCGTGTGGCACTGGCGCGGTGGCAGCAGGTCTTCGGAGGCGAGGTCCGGATCGCCTCGTACGGCGACTTCGCTCGTGACGACGGTCCGCCCGAGGCGGTCGCGCACGGCGAACTGGTCGGCCCCGTCCGGGTCTTCGCCGCAGACGCCGGCCCCGACGACACGACGTTCACGGCGGCGGGGCTGCTCTTCTCCCTGCTCGGCGCCGACTCTCCCGAGGTGCTCCGTCGGTGGTTCGCCGACCTCGCGACCGACGGCACCGTCGTCGACGCACTGCAGGAGCGTCCGTGGGGTGACTGGGACGGCACCGTGCGCGACGCCTTCGGGGTCACCTGGCTCATCGGCTTCGAACGCACGGCGCTCGACGCCTGACCCGGAACGAGGTCGCTCGCGTGATCAGGCGTCGTCGAGCGGCAGCAGGGGCGCCCAGAACGCGTCGGGCCCGTCCGCGACGACCGCCTCGCGCTCGAAGCGGAAGCCGTACTCGCGCACGAAGTCGAGGGCCGCGGCCTGCTCGTCCTCGGCATCGTCCGACGCGGCGTCGAACAGGTGCACGCCGTGCCCCATCCGCACCCCGGAGTCGCTGATGACGGTCAGGTCCCACCGCCCCTCCTCGGCGCGCTCGATCCGGACGACGGCGGCCTGTGCAGCGGTGAAGTCAGCCATGCCGCGAGCCTACGGACCAACGGCCCGCGCACGTCCAGCGATCACTCCACCCGTACCCTGAGCGCATGGACACCCTCCAGCCGTCCGGCACGACGAAGCGCCGGGTCACGCTCGACATCGGTCGCCCCGCGCTGACGTGGGGCGCGCGACCGACCGTGACGATCGACGGCATCGGGCACCCCGCCCAGTGGGGCGCCGGCACGTGGGCGGTCGCCGAGGACGGCAGCACGGTCGTCGGGGTGTACTGCTACAACCGGTTGTGGCGCTTCGGTGCCGCCAGCGCACGCGTCGGCGACGCCGACGTCCTCGTCTACCGCTCCGGCGCGCTGACGCCCCAGCCCACCACGACGTGAGCCAGGAGGCGCGGTGCCGGTGGGCTGCCCCGCTCACCCGCACCGTGCCTCCCGTCCGGCGGCCGTCGACCGCGAGCGGGTCGGTGCCAAGCGGCCGGAGTCGGTCGCGGGTGCGCTCGGCGGCCGGACGATCCTGAGCACCGTGACAGCTCCAGTAGGGTGAGCAACATGTCAGTCGGGTTGCTCGCCGTGGTGGACGACATCCTCTCCGCGGCCCTCAAGGCCAGCGCGAAGACCGCGGGCGTCGTGATCGACGACGCCGCCGTCACACCGCAGTACGTCCAGGGGCTCCAGCCCGCACGTGAGCTGCCCGTGGTCGGCCGGATCGCGCTCGGCAGCCTGTTCAACAAGTTCGTCATCATCATCCCGCTGGCACTGCTCCTCTCGGCGTTCGCGCCGTGGGTGCTGCCGTGGCTGCTCGTCATCGGTGGGACCTACCTGTGCTTCGAGGGCGCGGAGAAGGTCACCGAGTGGTTCGGTGTGCACCACGAGGCCGCCGGCGACGCGCAGCCCACCACCGAGCCGAAGCTCGTGTTCGGGGCGATCCGGACGGACCTGATCCTCAGCACCGAGATCATGCTCATCGCCCTGGACAGCCTCGACACGGGCCTCGGCTTCTGGCCGAAGGTCGGTGCGCTCGCCCTGATCGGAGCGGGTATGACCCTCCTGGTCTACGGCGCGGTCGCCCTCCTGGTGAAGGTCGACGACATCGGCCTGCAGATGATGAAGCACCCGGTGCGCCGCACGCGCCGCGCCGGTGCCCGGATCGTGCGCGCGATGCCGACGGTGTTCCGGGTGATCAGCATCGTCGGCACGGTCGCCATGCTCTGGGTCGGTGGACACCTCGTCATCGCGAACCTGGCCGAGACGTTCTGGGCCGGGCCGTACGAGCTGCTGCACGTCGTCGAGCACGCGGTCGAGGCCGCCGGCCCCGTCGTCACGTGGGTCGTCGACACCGCGGTGTCGGCCGTGTTCGGGCTGGTGCTCGGGATGGTCGTCGTGGGGATCGTGCTCGGGATCGGGCGGCTGCGCGGTCGGCAGCACTGACTGCGTCGGCGGACGGGCGTTCCTGAGAATCCGGCCCGACCGGCACCCGGCGGGCTAGCGTCGCCCTCGTCGGGCAAGTGGGGCCCGACCTGACTCGGTAGGGGCGCCGTATGTCGTGGATCAGGGACGCGATGGTCGATGGTGCGCGTCCGCCCGGCGTCCGCCCGCGACGCTCAGGAGCGCCCGTCCTGCGCCGTGCCGCCGCGTCCGCAGCGCTGCTGCTCGTCGGCGCGACCTGTGCTGCGACCGTCCCGACCGCGCGGGCGGCGGACGTGGCGCCGGTCAACCCGGTGACCGTGCCCGTGGACGGGCACGCGGCGAACCAGGGGTTCCTGGTCTTCGTCGAGGGCGACGTCCGGCTCGCCGCGGACGAAGCCGAGGGCACCCTCGCCGCCGGCGGCGACCTGCGGTTCGACACGAGCTACAACATCGGGGCGGGGAGCGGTCCGCTCGGCGCCCCGACACTACCGGGCGACACCTCGCCCACCTACCTGTACGTCGGGGGTGGTGTGACGTTCCCGGAAGCCGGGTCCGGAGCGGTCCTCCGTGTGCTCGACGGCGGTCTCGCCCACGTCGGCGACACGACGACCTACGACGCCTTCGACACCGACCAGAACGGGGCGGCGATCCCGTACCGCATCGTCCCGGAGGGAGCGACCGCCGAGACCGTCCCCCGGATCGAGGGGACGGTCCAGCAGTCGCCGGAGGACATCGCGCGCACCGCCGATCCGGCCGTGCTGGACTTCGGAGCGTCGTTCGCGCGCTACCGCTCCCTGTCCTCCGACATCGGGACGTGCCCCGCCACGACGACGCTCCGCGACGAGCAGGGGAACACGATCGCGTCACCCGCCGCGCCCGGGAGCACCGCCCGGGTCGCCGTCGAGCAGGGGCGCACGAACGTCCTCACGGTCAGCGCGGCGGACCTCGATGCGCTGAGCCTGCTGACCTTCGACGGTCTGCCCGGTCCCGGTGCCCCACTCGTGGTGAACGTGACCGGCAGCGCCTTCGACGGTTCCGTCCCGAACCTCGCGAACCTGACCAACGCCAACGCGCCCTTCGTGCTCTGGAACTTCCCCGATGCGACGAGCGTGCACGTGACCGGTGCCGACGTGCTCGAGGGCACCATCTACGCCCCGCGGGCAGACGTCCGGTGGGACGTCACCCAGAACATCGAGGGCAACGTCATCGCGGCGTCCTTCACGCACGGCGTCCCCGCCGGACCGCGGCCGGTCCCGCTCGAGATCCACGGCTTCCCGTTCGCGGCGACCGTGTCGTGCGTGTCGGTCGACGACGCGGCGGGGTCCCTCACCCTCGTGAAGCAGGTCGTCGGGGGTACCGCGGACGCCACCGACTGGACCCTGACCGCCGACGGTCCGGCGACCATCAGCGGTCCGAGCGGGAGCGCTGACGTCACCGCTCGGACGGTGCCCGCGGGTGACTACACGCTCAGCGAGACGGGCGGCCCGGACGGGTACGTGCCCGGGGCCTGGGTGTGCACCGGCGCGACGGCCAGGGGTGACGAGGTGACGGTGGGCGACGGCGACGACGTCGTCTGCACGATCACCAACACCGCCGCGTCGACGCCGACACCCACGCCGACACCCGAACCGTCGCCGGATCCGACCACCGGGCCCGGTCCGTCACCGGACCCCGACCCGACCGCGGCGCCCACCGTCGACCCGACGGCGACCCCGACGCCGGGCCCCGTCCCGCCTGCGGGTGACGGCGGCAACGGTCCTGACCCAGCAGGACCGCAGCCCGGAGCCGACGGGCCATCCGTCGGTGCTGGTCCGGGTACGGGTCCGGACGGCGTGCTCGCATGGACGGGCGCGCACCTGTTGCCGCTCGGGCTGACCGCCGCAGTACTGCTCGCTGCCGGCCTGGCCCTCACGCTCGCACGGGTCGCGCGCCGCGGACGGTGACGTCCGGGTGGTGCGCCCCGCCCCGGGGCGCAGCGCACCACCCGGACACCGACAGGAGCGGGCGAGCGCTCGGTCCTGCTCGTCAGTCCTGCTGCACGGCGAGCGCCCACTGGTGGTGTGCCTCGAGCTGCGCCTGGGCGCTGCCGAACGAACTGTGCGACCCGCGCACCGCGTCATCGGCGGAGAGGAGCTCGTACTGTCGTCCGAGCGTGATCGTGGCGACGACCGCGTCACCGGCCCGCGCGGTCCAGGTGGTCTCGGAGTCCTGTCGCCAGGTGATGCCGTGCTGATCGGCCATGGGTCGGCTTCCGTCGGTGCCGCAGGAGCCCGGATGGCGGAACGACCCGTCGGACGCTACGCCGAGCCCCTGGGCGGCACTCAGATCTCGACGTCGCTGCCCATCGTCACCGTGCGCTGCGCCGGCAGGCCGAATCGCGCCGCCGGATCGGCCGCGTTGTGCGCCAACCCGACGAAGAGCTTCTTGCGCCACCGCGCCATGCCCCGGTTGCCGGGCTGCGGCCGGAGCGCGCCGCGGGAGATGAAGTACGACGCCGTCGCCATGTCGTCGGGGTCGATGTCGAGCACCTCGGCGAGGCACGCGGCGTGCAGCGCCCGCGGGAGGTCCTGGTCGTCCGAGAAGCCGAACTTCACGGTGATGTGGTCGATGCCGTCGTCCTCGTACCCGAGGTCGTCGCGGAAGAACGCCGTGGCGTGCGGCACGTGCGGCACGTTGGCGGTCAGGACCGAGACGATGAGCACGGTGCGGTGGACCACGTGGTTGTGCTCGACGTTCGCCCGGAGGGCCAGCGGCGTCGTCTCCTTGTTGGGGTGCGGGAAGATCGCGATGCCCTGGACGCGGGGGATGTGCTTGGTGTTGATGCGCTCGATGAAGTCGGCGAGCGACCCCTCGCGTTCCTTCCGTTCCTCCTGCACGAGCTGGCGACCCCGGCGCCACGTCGTCATGAGCGTGATCACGGCGAGCGCGATGAGGAGCGGCACCCAGCCGCCGTGCACGATCTTCGACAGGTTGCCGGCGAGGAAGGTCAGCTCGAGCCCGCCGAAGACGACCGCGGCGAGCACGAGCTTCCACGTCGCCCAGCGCCACAGCGGCTTCACGACGAGGAGCAGCAGCAGCGTGTCGACGACGAGCGCGCCCGTGACGGAGACGCCGTACGCGGTCGCCAGGCTGGCGGAGGACCGGAACGCGAGCATGATCGCCAGCACACCGATGAACAGCAGCAGGTTCACGGCGGGCAGGTAGATCTGGCCGCCCTCCTGCCGTGAGGTCTGGCGGATGGTCAGCGGCGGCAGCAGTCCGAGCTGGATCGCCTGGCGCGTCAGCGAGAACGCCCCCGAGATGACGGCCTGGCTCGCGATCACCGTGGCCATCGTCGCGAGCACGACGACCGGGATCTGGAGCGCGTCCGGGAAGAGCAGGAAGAACGGGTCCTTCGCCGCCGACGGGTCCTCGAGCACGAGCGACGCCTGGCCGAGGTAGTTGAGCACGAGCGCGGGGAACACCACGAAGAACCACGCGCGGAGGATCGCCGGGCGCCCGAAGTGGCCCATGTCGGCGTAGAGCGCCTCGGCCCCGGTGATGACGAGGACGACGGCACCCATCGCGACGAAGGTGATGTACGGGTGCGCGACGAGGAACGTGATCGCCCACGTCGGCGACAGGCCCTGCAGCACGCCGGGGTGGGCCACGATGTGCGGGACCCCGGCCGCCGCGATCACGACGAACCAGAGCAGCATGACCGGCCCGAACAGGTTGCCGACCTTGCCGGTGCCGAACCGCTGCACCAGGAAGAGCAGCACGAGGATCACCGCGGCGATCGGCACGATGAGGTGCTCGAGCGACGGTGCGGCGGTGGACAGCCCCTCGACCGCGGAGAGCACCGACACCGCCGGGGTGATGACGGAGTCGCCGTAGAACAGCGAGACCCCGATGATGCCGATCACGAGGAACACCGTCGCTCCCCCGCGCCGCTTCGCGTACAGCCGCCGGGCGAGCGCGGCGAGCGCCATCACCCCGCCTTCGCCGTCGTTGTCGGCGCGCATGAGCACGAGCACGTACTTGATCGACACGACGACCGTGACGCTCCAGAACATGATCGAGATGACTCCGTAGACGTCCTCCTGGTTCGCCTCGACGATGCCACCGTCGATGGTGAACACCGTGCGGAGGGCGTACAGCGGGCTGGTGCCGATGTCGCCGAACACGACGCCGAGGGCGGCCAGGGCGAGGGCCGCGATGCCCTTGGCGGGGCCGTGGGAGGGGTCGTCGACGGTGTCGCTCGTCGGCGCTGGGGAGCGGGTCTCGGTCACGCTCGTCACTTCCGTCCGGGCCGTCCGGGCGACGGCCGCGGATCATCTTCGCACCGGCGGGGCCGAGCGGCTCACAACGTGTGCTCACCTGGGGGCAGGGGTGCGCGGACCGGCTGTCGTGCAGGAGTCGTACCCCGCCACCTCGACGCGTACAGGAACCGCGTCCTACCGTTCGGGTCGACGCGAGGGCGGACGTCCCGCGCGCGGAAGGAGTGCACCCATGGACCTCGACGGGTTCGAGCCGGCCCAGCTGATCGTCTTCGTGATCGCGGTCGTCCTGGTGTTCGGCGGGCTGCTGGCCAGCCGCCGGCGTCGCTGAGCGGAGCGGCCCACACCCCCGCGGACGCGAGTGGCTGGCGGACGGGAGGCACGTGGTCGGCGGACCACGTGCCTCCCGTCCGTCAGCCCGTCGGCGTCGGCGTCAGGCCGCCAGGTCGAGCAGCACGTCGTGCGCCACGCGCGCTGCGCGCGCCGACGCGTCGTCGAGGTGCTCGCGGAACTCGTCGCCGTCCGGGGCACAGAGGTCGCTGATCCCCCGGACGGACAGGAACGGCATGTCGTGCACGTGCGCGAACTGCGCGATGGCCGCCGACTCCATGTCCACCGCCGCGACCGCGGGGAAGACCTCGCGCAGCGTGCGGGCACGACCCTCGGTGACGAAGACCTCGCTCGACCCGATGGTCGCGGAGCGGATGCGGTACGGCGTCCGCGCGGCGGCGGCGCGCGCGAGCATGCGGGGGTCCGGCGCGTACTGCGGCGGCATCCCGGGGACCTGCCCGAGCGCGTAGCCGAACGCCGTCGCGTCCGCGTTGATGTTCACGTAGTGCTCACCGACCACGACGTCACCGATCTCGATGCCGCGCATGAGCCCACCGGCGGTGCCGACGCTGAGCACCGGCACGGTGCCGAAGTCGTGGAAGCAGTGTGCGACCGCGGCCGTCGCGTTCGTGAACCCGATGCCGCTGCGCCGGAGGGCGACCACCGCGCCGCCGACGTCCAGCAGGTGGTGCTCGTCGTGTCCGCCCACCGGCCCGTCGTCGATGACGACACCGCCCAGCAGGGTGGCGACGGCGGAGAGTTCCTCGGTCATCGCGGCGATGACGACGGCGACGGGCGTTGCTTGCACCGACCGATCCTCGCACGGCGTGGCCGGGCTCTCGTGCACGGTCACGTCCACGCGGCTGAGGACGGTCCGTCCGGGGCCGCTGCGACGGGCAGTGCCACCTCGACGACGAGACCGCCCTGCGGTCGCGGCGACACTTCCGCCGTGCCACCGTGCGAGGCGACGATCGCCGCGACGATCGCCAGCCCGAGGCCGGCACCGGCGTCGTCCTCGCGCCGGCGCGGTACGGCCCGCTGGAACGGCTCGGAGAGGGTCGGCACGACCGCGGCCGGGACGACGGGCCCGGAGTTCTCGACCACGACGACCGACGCACCGTGCTGGGCGCCCGTCGTGACGCGCACCCAGCCGTCCCGCCCCGACCCGACGTTGTGGACGACGGCGTTCTGCAGGAGGTTCGTCACCAGCTGGAGCAGGAGGGACGTCGAGCCGGTGGTCCACGCCGTCGTCGTGAGCGGCTCGAGGTCGATGCCCCGCGCCTCGGCGAGGGGCAGGACGGTCTCGACGGCCTCGTCCACCAGGAGCGACAGGTCCACCGGCTCACGGTCCGGGAGCTCCCGGCCGGCCCGTGCGAGCACCAGCAGGGCCTCGGTCAGGTCGACCGCACGCTCGTTGACGACCCGCAACCGCTCGAGGACCCCCGCTGGGTCGCGGTCCGGCTCGCGAGCGGCGACCTCGAGCAGCGCACGCGTCGTGGCAAGCGGCGTCCGCAGCTCGTGCGAGGCGTTCGCCGCGAAGCGCTGCTGCTCCGCGACGTACGCTTCCAGCCTCCCGACCATGCCGTCGAACGCGTCGGCGAGGTCGCGGAACTCGTCGCGTCGCCCGGGGAGCGCGACGCGGTGCGCGAGGGACCCCGCCGCGACGTGTCGCGTCGCCTCGGTGATCCGGTCGAGCGGCGCGAGCACCCGTCCCGCGAGGAACCACCCGCCGACCAGGCCCATGACCACGAGTCCGACGGAGACCGCCGTCGCGGCGGGGACGAACGCACGGACCAGGTCGGACCGGTCCGGGACGTGACCGTCCGTCGTCGTCAGGTTCCCGACGGGGACGTACCGCAGGAGGAACAGCCAGACGACGGCGAGGATGAGCGCTCCCGTGAGCACCACCACCCCCGCGTAGCTGAGGGCGAGTCGCACCCGGACGCTGACGCCCCGGCGACGGTCGGTCACGAGCCACCGTCCGTCTCGTCGGCGGCACTCGGTCCGTCGCTGTCGATGCGGTAGCCGACCCCCGGCACGGTGGCGATCACCCACGGCTCCCCCAGGCGCTTGCGGAGCGCCGACACCGTGATCCGGACGGCGTTCGTGAAGGGGTCCGCGTTCTCGTCCCAGGCGCGTTCGAGCAGCTGTTCGGCGCTCACCACCCCGCCGCCGGCGCGGACGAGGACCTCGAGCACGGCGAACTGCTTGCGCGTGAGGGCGACGTGGTGGCCGTCGCGGAAGACCTCGCGGCGGAACGGGTCGACGCGCAGCCCCGCCGCTTCGAGGACCGGCGGGCGGCGCTCACCGCTCCGCCGTCCCAGCGCGCGGACGCGGAGCACGAGTTCCCGCAGGGCGAACGGCTTCGTCAGGTAGTCGTCGGCGCCGACGGCGAAGCCGGAGACCTTGTCGTCGAGGCGGTCGGCCGCGGTCAGCATGAGCACCGGGACGCCGGCGTCGGTCGCGACCAGGTGGGCGGCGACCTCGTCGCCGGTCGGCCCGGGGACGTCCCGGTCGAGCACCGCGACGTCGTAGCGGTTCAGCGCGAGGAGCTCGAGCGCGGCGTCCCCGTCGGGCGCGACGTCGGCAGCGATGGCCTCGAGGCGGAGGCCGTCGCGGACGGCCTCCGCGAGCAGGGGTTCGTCCTCGAGGATCAGCACGCGCACGGCACCGATGCTAGGCGGCGTCGGGTATCGGCAGCGTATGCGGATCCGCATACGCTGCCGCGACACGGTCCGCGCTGCACTGGTCGACATGCAGCACCGTCCCGCTCGTCCCTCCGTCCCCGTCCCGGCGCGTCCGCGACGCACCGGGGCAGTCCTGGTCGTCGTCCTCCTCGCCCTCGTCGCCGCGGTCGCCGTCGTCCTCGTCGCGCTGTCCGCCGTCTCCGGCAGCCCCGGGGCGACCGGCCGCGCACTGTGGCACGGCGTCACCGGCGCCTCCGCCAGCACCCACGACGGCGGCACGGCCGACGCCGCCACCGGCGCCGCCGCAGGCGAGGTGCCGTCCGGTGCGTCGGTCTTCGACGACGACCTGCCCGCGGTCGCACGGCTGCAGCCGGACCTGCTCGACGCGGTCCGCCGCGCCGCCCGCGACGCCGACGACGAGGGCGTGCGCTTCGTCGTGAACAGCGGCTGGCGCTCCCCCGCGCTCCAGGAGCGGCTCCTCGGCGACGCGGTCGCCGAGTACGGATCGCGGCAGGAGGCCGCGCGCTGGGTCTCCACGCCCGAGACGTCGCTGCACGTCCGCGGCGAGGCGATCGACATCGGCGACTGGGATGCTGCCACCTGGCTGCAGGACAACGGCGCGCGGTACGGACTGTGCCAGGTCTACGACAACGAGGCGTGGCACTTCGAACTCCGGCCGGACGCGCCCTCGGACGGATGTCCGCGCAAGTACTGGGACCCGACCGACGACCCGCGGATGCAGCAGTGACCACGACCGGATCGCGGCTGCTGGTCCACGACGACGCCATCCGCGCCAACACGGCCTGCTTCGCCGCCCTGACGGGCGGACGGCTGATGGCGGTGCTCAAGGCCGACGGCTTCGGACACGGCGCGGTCGCGCGATCCGTCCTGGAGGCCGGGGCCCGGTCCGTCGGCGTCACGAGCGTCGACGAGGCGCTCGCGGTCCGCGCCGAGGGCGTGACCGCGCCGGTGCTCAGCTGGCTGAACCCGCCGGACGCGGACTTCGCCGCGGCGCTCCGCGCCGACGTCGCGCTCGCGGTCGCCGACCCCGCCGTCATGGTCGCCGTCCTGGCCGCGGCGCGCGCCGTCGGCCGCACGGCGCGGGTGCACCTGCACGTCGACGTCGGCATGGCGCGCGAGGGGTGTCCGCCCGCCGACTGGGCAGCGCTGTGCTCGCTGGCGCGCGAGGCCGAGGGCACCGGCGCGCTCCGGGTCGTCGGCGTGATGGGGCACATGTCCTCGGCGGACCGACCCGAGGACGACCAGAACGTGCGCGAACGCCTGCTCTTCGGGAACGCCGTCCGGACCGCCCGTCGCCGCGGACTGACCCCGTCCACGGTGCACCTCGCGGCGACCGCCGCCACGCTGACCGGCGTCGGGGACGGGTACGACCTGCACCGGATCGGTGCCGGACTCTTCGGCATCGACCCCTCGGGCACCACCGACCGCCTCCGGCCCGCGCTGTCGCTGACGACCTCGGTCGTGTCCGCACGGTCGGCCCGGGCCGGCACCCGCATCGGCTACGGCGGGACGAGCACGACGGACGCCGCCACCAACCTGGCGCTGCTGCCCCTCGGCTACGGCGACGGCCTCCCCCGCGCTGCCTCGGGCCGCGCCGAGGTCCTGGTCCGCGGGCGCCGGTGCCCTGTCGTCGGGCGGTTCTCGATGGACAGCGTCGTCGTCGACACCGGCACCGAGCGCACCGCCCCGGGGGAACGGGTCACGGTGTTCGGCCCCGGGGACCGCGGCGAACCGACCGTCGCGGAGTGGGCGACCTGGGCGGGGACGATCCCGCACGAGCTCGTCACGCGGATCGGCAGCCGTGTCGCCCGCGTCCACCGCACCAGCACCGAGGAGCAGCCGTGACCGGCCGACCACACCTCCGCATCGCCGTCGTCGGTGGCGGCGCGAACGACGAGCACGACGTGTCACTGGCATCCGCGGCGGCCGTCGTCGCGGCGCTCCGGACCGGTGGCCACACCGCGGCCCCGCTCACCATCGGCCGTGACGGCACGTGGCACGACGAGGACGGGTCGATCCTGTCACCGGCCGACGCCGTCGCCCGGCTGACGTCCTGCGATGCGGCCTTCCCACTGCTCCACGGCGAGCACGGCGAGGACGGCGCCGTCGCCGGTCTGCTCGACCTCGTCGGCGTGCCCGTCGTCGGCTCACCGGTCCGAGCCGGCGCCCTGGCGGCGGACAAGTGGGTGACGAAGACGATCGCCGACGCGGTCGGCATCACGTCGGCACCTGCCGTGCGCATCGACGCGGCCGACCCGGTGGAAGCGGCGGCCGCGTCCGTCCCGTTCGCGCCCCCGCTCGTGGTGAAGCCCACGTCCGCCGGGTCGAGCAACGGCGTGACCCTGGTCAGGCGGCGCGACGACCTGGCGGCGGCGATCGACCACGCGCGGTCCGCCGGCAGCACGGTGCTCGTCGAGTCGTTCGTCGCGGGGCGGGAGGTCGACGTCGCGCTGTTCCGCGACCGGTCCGGCGTCCTGCGGAGCGGCGCGACCCTGGAGGTGGCAGTCGACCACCGCGGTGTCTTCGACCGGGCGCAGAAGTACGACGGCAGCGCCCCCTTCCGGATCCCGGCCGGCATCTCGGTCGCCGAGCACGCCGCCGTCGCCGGCGCTGCCGCCACGCTCTACGACGTCCTGGGATGTGCCGGGGTCGCGCGCTTCGACTTCTTCGTGACCGGCGACGGGGTCGTGCTGAACGAGGTGAACACCGCGCCGGGCTTCACCGAGCAGTCGCAGGTCCCGCGGATGTACGCGGCGGTGGGCGTCGGCTACGTCCAGCTCGTCGACGAGTTGCTCGCCGCGGCGCTCGGCTGACCGGGCAGGCGGACGGCGGGGTGTGCCACCCGCCGCCCGCCGCCCGCGCTACCGCACTTCGAACGCGTACACCGAGTAGCCGTACGGCGTCGCCCGGTCGACACCCTGCAGCCGGACCTGCCGCCACGTGCCGGACAGCGGGACCCGGTCGGTGCCACCGTCGCCGTCGGTGACGGTGGCGATGGTCGTCCACGCACCGGTCGTCCCGTCCCGGCCCTCGATGCGGTAGGCGCGGCCGTACGCGTCCTCCCACCGGATCGTGGCCTCGTGCACCTCGTGCCGCGCGCCGAGGTCGACGTCGAGCCGGGCGTCGTCCCGGTGCTCGCTCGCCCACCGCGTGCCCGGGTCCCCGTCGACCGCGTTCCGCGCCGGGGTCCCCGCCGACTCGTCACCGGAGGAGGAGACGGCGGCTCGACGGGCGAGGTCCGGCGTGGGGGTCCCCTCGGTGGAGAAGACCCGGAACGACCACACGGAGACCCCGTACTGCGTGCTGCGCGTGTCGGCGACCAGTCGCACGAAGCGGGCGCGGACGCCGTCGAGGTCGTGCGTCTCGGTCCCGCCCCTGCCGTCGGTCGTCGTCGAGACCGTGCGCCACGGGTCGGACGACCGGTCGCGGACCTCGACGTGGTCGGACGCCGCTGCGGCCGCCTCCCAGACGACCTCCGCGCGGTCGAGCGGCAGCACCGAGCCGAGGTCGACGGCGATCCACTCGCCGTCGCGGGCGGCACTCGACCACCGGGTCGTGTCGTCGTCGTCGACCGCCGCGTCGCCGGACAGGTCGCCACGCTCGTCCGACGAGGTCGTCACCGGCTTGCCGACGGCGACGTCGCGGGCGACCGCTGACGCCGCGCCCTGGTCGAGGGTCGTGAGGACGGCCTGCCCGGACGCGTCACCACGGGTGGCGCGGACCGTCGTCGGCACGCCACCGCGGTCCGGCACGGTCACCGTGCCCGAGGCGCTCACCGTCGTGCCCTCGTCAGCGGTCCAGTCGGGCTGGGCCCCACCGGTCAGCAGCCCGCCGTACCCGTCGGCGTCGAACCCGTACGCGGCCAGCCGGACGGACGAGCCCGGGAGCACCGTGGCGCTGCGCGGGGCGACCAGCAGGTCGCGGACGACCACGTCCGCGGCAGCCGGCGTCCCGGTCACCTGCACGTCCCACACCGAGTAGCCGTACTGGGTGAGGCGGTCGGTCATGTGCAGCCGGACGAAGCGGGCGGTCGCGCCGACCGGCACGGTGTCGACCGATGCGTCGGTGTTCGTCACGGTGCGGACGTCCCGCCACGGACCGTCGTCCGTGTCGGACACCTGCACGACGTACCGTGTCGCAGCGGCGTTCTCCCACGTCACGCGGACGTCCTCGACGTCGCGCACGGCCCCGAGGTCGAGCGTCAGGTCCACCGTGTCGACGCCGTGCGCGCTCTCCCAGCGGGTGGCGGGGTCCCCGTCGACGGCCTTCGCCGCGGTGCCGCCCCCGTCCGTCGAGCTCGCCACGGCGGCGGCGACGTGCACCTCGGGGACCGACGCGATCGACGAGACGACCGCGCTGCCCTCGACACCGCCGGCCGTCGCAACGACGTAGCCCGCGCCGGGTGCGGTCGTCGTGAGCGCCCCGTCGCCGGTGACCGTGCCGGGTGCGGTGGTGCTCCACGCGACGTCGGCGGGCAGCGGAGCCGGGTCGCCGTACTGGTCGTGACCCTCGGCGGAGAACGTCAGCGGCTCGCCGACCACGGCACGAGCCGTGCCGGGCGTCACCGTGATGCCCGTGAGCACCGGTGCCGGTGCGACCCGGAGGTCGTACGAGTCGGACACCGAGCCGACGGTCGCGGTGACCGACACCTCGTCCGCCGCGGCCCCCGCGTGCAGGGTGCCGTCCTGGTCGATCGTCCCCGTGCTGGTCGACCACCGGACGTCGTCGAGCGGCATCGTCGCGCCGTACTGGTCGTAGCCGGTCGCGGTGAACGCGGTCGTGCTGCCCGGGGTGAGCGTCCGCGGGTCGCCGTCGGTCCCGACGACGATCTTCGCCAACCGGGCGTCGAGGTGCGACGTGATCTGCGTCCGGGCGGGTACCGCGATCTGCCCGATGACCCGCTGCCCCGCGTACACGTCGTAGGTGTGCTGGACGTCGTCGATGTTGTCGATCACGTAGGAGTACGTGCCGTCGGCGGCGCGGAACACCTGGCTCAGCGGGTTCGACGTGTGGCGGTCGGTGACCTCGTGCCCGACGGTGCGGTTCGACATCGCCTGGTGGTAGACCATCCCGGCCATCGACTGCCCGGTCACGGCCGGGTCCTGGTCGTCCCAGAGTGCGGCGTGGACGTCGGCGTACGTGTCCGGGTCGTACTGCGCGAGGAACCCGAGGACGACGTTGCCGAGCGCGTCGCCCATGTCGCTGAAGACCGCGGCTGCGCGGTCGGTGTCGACGCCGGGGCGGTGGTGGGTGAGGTCGACGCCGTACAGCCGGTCGATGGTCTCCGGGTCCGCCCGGTAGTCGGTGACGAGGAACGGCAGGAGCGGCGACGGCTCCGGCCAGTCCCCCGGCTGCCGGTCCGCCGTCGGGCCGTCGAGCCGCGCGGGCACGAGTGCCGCCGGCAGGGTCTCGGGGGTCCAGTACCGGGACGGGAACACGACGGAGCCGTCGTCGTCGACCGAGACGTACAGCGTGTCCGTCGCCCGGTCGTACAAGGGGTTCGTCGCGGTCTTCGCCGTCACGTAGCCCGGGTGGTTCCGCTCCACGGCGCGGATCGCGTCCTGCAGCTCACCGATCGCGGCAGCCCGGTCCTGCGTGATCGCGACGTCCCCGTAGGTGCCGACGCCCCACCACTTCTTCGTGAGCATCTGCACGTGCCCGGCGTTGCCGTTCACGACGCCGTCCTGCCCGACGACCTCGCCCCGGGCGGCCATCATCTGCCGCATGAGCGCCTTCGAGAAGTCCGGATCCCACCCGAAGTAGGTGAACCACGGCGCGGTCGGCATCCACTGGATGCCGTAGATCCATGCGGGGTCGCCCGAGAAGTACGTGGCCTCGGCCTGCCCGGAGTCGAACAGGATGCCCGCCTGTCCGGCGTCGTAGGCCTCGGGGAACGCGCCGTTGCCGTCGTACACGGCCGACGCCGGGTTGCCGTGGGCGTTCTGGTAGTAGTCGCGGACGGCCGCGCGCTCGGTGACGTACTGCACCGCGCCGGCCGCCTGCATGTCCCGGTCCCCCAGCACCGTGCCGAGCAGGAACAGTCCGGCCTCGGACTGGATCGCCTCGGACGACGACTCCTGGTTGTTCCCGCCCGGCGAGGACACGCCACCGGCGTTCGAGTGACCGGTCCACACGCCGAAGGTCCGGAAGTGCGGGAAGCGCTCGTCGTCCCGGTCCCAGTTCGCGTACTGCTTCGCGACGAGCGTGGCCATGTCCCGGTACCGGCCCGCCCACTCGGGGTCGGCACGTCCGAGCAGCGCCGTCGCGAGCGTGAAGTAGCCGTAGTGGAAGTGGTTGTCGTTGAACTGCGCGGACCCGTACGAGTCGCCGAACCCGATCAGGGCCTTCCACGTCGGGTACATCGCGAAGAAGTGCTCCCGCTCGCCCTCGCTGTACGTGTACCAGTCCGTGAGCGCGCGCTCGAGGGTCGCCCGCATCCGTTCGGCGTCCTCGGTGTCGCCGATCTGGTCCGCGACGCTCATGTACGCGCCGAGCTGCTGCAGGTCCTTGCCGCCCCAGTAGGTGTCGCCGCCGTAGGTCGTCTTCTCGGCGTAGTCCGACAGGTACTGCCGCATGACGTCCTCGCGGTACGGGTCGTCACCCGTGCTCGTCGGCTCGGCACCGATCGGCGTGAGGCCGCTGAAGGCGTACCGCAGCGTCCAGCCGTCGTGCCCGACGGTCGTCCGCATCGTGCCGCGCGGGGTGGCGTAGGTGGCGCCGGTGAAGTCGAGGTCGTGCGTCGCCTCGGCGTACTGGTGCTGCAGCCACCCCTGGACGGTGTCGTGGTCGGTGCCCTGCAGGACGTCCGTCTGCAGCGACCACCGCTGCTCGACCTGACCGGCCGCGGGGTCGTACGAGTAGTCCATCCGGGTGTCCCGCGGCACGGCGAAGGCCGTGCGGTGCAGGTCGTCGAGCGTCATCCCCCGCTCGGGCACCGCGCTGAGCACGAGGAAGGGGGTGCCCGCGGACGCCTCGAGGGAGTTCCCGGAGCGGGTGAAGGTGGTGCCGGTGGGAGCGTGCACGCCGAACACGTGTCCGTCCTGCCGGATCTCGAAGCGGTCGGCCGTGATCGTCCCGCTGAGTTCGCCGCCGTCGGCATCGGTGAGCACGGCACCGTCCTGCAGCGTGATCCGCGGGGTCATCCCGTGGAACTCGAACCACTCGTACGGCGACCCCTGCACGCTCGTCACGTCCATGTACTGACCACCCGGTCCCGCCTGCGGCATCCGCCAGCTGACGTTCCAGTCGCCCCAGCGCAGTGCGTCGGCCCGGTCGGCCGAGAACGCCGTGGTGAACCGCTGCGCGATGCCGTCCGGGGTGTCGGTGAGCAGCACCTGGTCGACCAGGACGTGTGCCCACCCCGCTCGGAGGGAGTCGACGACCCGGATCTGCGCCGTCTGCCCGCGGTACGCGCTGACGTCCCACGATGCCCACCGCAGTTCCTCGCTGTCTGCGCCGGTGGCCTCCTCGACGACCTCGCCGTCGACGAGCAGCTGCACCGCCTCGGCACCGGGGTGCCGGCCCCCGCCGACGAGGAAGGCCAGGGTCGTCCGGTCGACCGTGAACGCCGGCGAGGTGAGCGTGCCGGTGGCGCCGTCGCCGTCACGGTCGGTGAACGAGTCGACGAACCCACGGCCGAGCCAGCCGGAGACCGCGCTCTGCCCGGACGCCGTCCCGGAGGCGGTCCCGCCGAAGGCGTCACCGGTCGTGGTCCACCCGTCGGGCAGTCCGTCCTCGAAGTCGGCGAGCACGCGGTCGGAGGCGTCCGGCGTCGGGTCCACCGTGCCGCCGACGGTGACCGGTGCGTCGAGTCGCATCGCGGTGCCGTCGGCGTTCCAGGACGTCGGGTAGGTCAGCTTCGTCCCCTGCGCACTGTTCGACGACACGAAGGGGTACGCCCACATGTCGCCGGAGTACCTGCTGACGAGCAGGTCGGTCCACCACTGGTTCGTGGGGACGGGCTTCCCCGCCTGCGACGGGTCGATGTACAGGTGCTGGTCGACGGTCTTCCGCACGTCGGCGATGGACGCGATCTCCGGCGGCGGCGTCGGTGCGTACGACCCGTCCCCGACGCGCACGCCGTCGACGCGCGCGCCGGCACCGCCGGTGGCGGATGCGGCGGCTCGGTCGACCGGCGGGCGTGCCGGGTCGGCGGCTCCCGTGCCGGCGGCCGGCGACGGCAGGACCGACGGGACGGTGCTCGCGGACGCGGTGTCCGCGACGACGGGCGCGAGGGACAGTGCGCCGAGCAGGAGCGTGGCGACGACGGGGCGGACCAGGTGCACGGAGGGTTCCCTTCCGGAGGGCGGAGGTTCGGCGGCGGTGCGTGCGTCGGGTCGCAGGGACCTCTGTCGGCAGGCTCGCGCTCCACGTCAGCAGAAGCTGAGGATCGGTTCACCTGATGACCGGGAAGCGCGGCGCACGCGGTACCCGGTGCGGCACGCAGGGGCCGCAGCTACCGTCGGACCGGTGACCGATGACCGACGCCGCGAACTCGGCGACAGCGACGCCCCGGTCGAGGACGAGATCAACGAGTCCTTCGACGCAGTGGTGGAGGAGGGCGCCGAACGCCTGCAGCGCACGACGCGGGTGGTCCTCGCGACGGGCTTCGCCGGCGGCCTCGAGGTCGGCCTGGGCGTGATGGGCTACCTCGCCGTGCTGCACGAGACCGACAGCCACCTGCTCGCGGGGCTGGCCTTCAGCATCGGACTCATCGCGCTGCACCTGGCGCACAGCGAACTCTTCACCGAGAACTTCCTCATGCCGATCGTCGCGCTGATCGCCCGCGAGGGCACCGTCGGACAGCTCCTCCGGCTGTGGCTCGGGACGCTGCTGGCCAACCTCGCCGGCGGCTGGGTCGTCATGTGGCTCGTCGTGCAGGCCTTCCCCCAGTGGCACACCGTGCTCGAGGAGTCGGCGCGGCACTACGTCGACACCCCCTTCGGGTTGCAGGCGATCGTCCTCGCCGTCCTCGGCGGCAGCACGATCACGCTCATGACCCGGATGCAGCAGGGCACCGACTCCGATCCGGCGAAGCTCGTCGCCGCGGTGGTGGGCGGCTTCCTGCTCGCCGGGCTGCAGCTGTTCCACTCGATCCTCGACTCGCTGCTCGTGTTCGGCGCGATCCAGGCGGGGGCGTCGATCACGTACGGGCAGTGGCTCGGCTGGTTCGGGTACACGCTCCTGTTCAACGTGCTCGGCGGGGTCGTGCTGGTGACCTCGCTCCGGATCGTCCGGTCCGCCGACCTGCTGCAGGGCCGGCGACGCACCGCGCCGGAAGCACCCGACCGCGCGGCGGGCGAGCAGGACTGACCCGAGCGGGCCCGACCCGAGCAGGACCGACCCGAGCAGGCGAGCAGGGCCGACCCGCGCGGGCGAGGGGCGAGCCGTCGGACGGGAGGCTCGTGGCGGGCTCCGCCACGGGCCTCCCGTCCGTCGGTCAGGGCCGGGAGTTCACGCGACGCCCGTCGCGTCCGCCACCCGGACGGACGCCGTGATCGCGACCGCCTGCGCCGCCGGCTCCACGAGCAGACGGCGGCCGTCGCCGGACGCGGACCCCGCGACCAGCGCGGTCGCCACCCCGGTGCCACCGGCCCACGTGACCTCGACCGACGACCTGTCGAACCAGATGGTGAACGCGACGCGGCCGTCCTGGGGCGGCACCGTCGCGCTGACGTGCCGCTCGAACGCTGCCGGCAGGCCCGCGGCCGCGGGTCGGTCGAGGTGCAGCGCGCCCGCTGCCGCGTCGTAGCGCAGGCCGAGTCGGCGCTGGCCGTCGACGTCGTCCACGTCGAGACGGACAACACCTGCCGGGTCCCGGACCGTCACCGCCACCTCCACGCGCGCGACCGCGGGCAGGACGTGGACGGTGGCCGGCTCGTCCTCGTGTCGGAGCACCGCGTCCGCGGGGCCCTGCGGCCCGAGGATGCGCTGCACGAGCTCGGGTCGGCCGTCCCGGTCGGTCAGGCCCAGCGCCCGCGCGTAGGTCATCGCCCCTCGCCAGGGCCGGGTCGGCAGCTCCTTCGCGTAGTCCCAGTTGTCCATCCAGGCGATCAGCGTCCGGTCCTCGGCGTCCGTGCCCGAGAAGGTCACGCCGGCGTAGGCGTCCGGGCCGTGGTCGAGCCAGCGGTACGTCGCCAGTTCCGTGACGGACTGCTCCCGCCACGAACCGTCCGGCAGCGGGGTCTCGGTGGGGAGCGGATCGTCGGCGACGAACCGTTCGCCGTCGAACTGCCCGAGCACGACGTGGGTCCCGGAACCCCCGGCGACACCGCCGGGGTTCAGGCTGACGAGCAGCACCCAGACGACCCGGTCGGGGTCGCCGTCGACGGCGAGCGGGAAGAGGTCCGGGCACTCCCACACACCGCCGACCGGTCCGGCCGGGCCGTAGGACGACAGGTACGTCCACGAGAGCAGGTCCGACGAGCGGTGGAGGACGACCTGGCGGTCCGCGGCCTCGACGGCGACCATGATCCAGCAGGGGCCGTCCGCTCCCTCGTACCGGAAGACCTTCGGGTCGCGGAAGTCGGTGGAGCCGCGGCGCAGCACGGGGTTGCCCCGGTACTTCTGCCACCGGTACCCGCCGTCGGTGCTGAAGGCGAGGGCCTGCGACTGCTCGGTCTCGGCCGCGAGGGTCCAGATCGCGACGAGGGGTGGCGCGTCCACCGATCCGAGCCCGCTGGTGTTCTCGGCGTCGAAGACCACCGAACCGGAGAACACGTCGCCGTCCGTGTCGGCCTCGAGCGCCACCTCGTGCTCCGTCCACGTGAGCAGGTCGACGCTCGACGCGTGCCCCCAGCCGACCGATCCGTGGTCGATCCCGCCCGGGTTGTGCTGGAAGAACAGGTGGTACCGGCCGTCGTGCAGGATCAACCCGTTCGGGTCGTTCATCCAGTTCCGCGCCGGCGTGAAGTGCCGGAGCGGGCGGTGGAGCGCCGCCTCGGCGCCGGGCACCGCTTCCGCGGACGCCGGGGGCTCCGTGTCCGTCGCCGCGGTCACTTGACGGACCCGGCGGTCAGGCCGCGGACGAAGAAGCGCTGCAGGGACAGGAACACCACGAGCGGCACGATCAGCACGATGAACGACCCGGCGGCGACCAGGTTCCATCCGGACCCGTACTGTCCGAGCAGCCCGAGCAGGCCCTGCTGCAGCACCGGGTTCGTGTTGCCGATGAAGATGTACGCGACGAGGTAGTCGTTCCAGACCCAGAGGAACTGGAAGATCGCGAACGACGCCAGGGCGGGGACGGACATCGGGACGGCGAGTCGCCAGAAGATCTGGAAGTGGGACGCACCGTCGACGCGGGCCGCCTCGATCAGCGCGACCGGCAGCGTCGACATGTAGTTCCGCAGGATGTAGATGCACAGCGGCAGCGCGAACGCCGAGTGCACGATCCAGGCCGCCGGGAAGGTGCCGGTGATCTGCAGCCCGGTCGCCTGCGTGATCGCCTTGTAGAGCTGCAGGACCGGGATGAGCGAGATCTGCACCGGCACCACCAGCAGCCCGACGATGACCGCGAAGTAGAACTCCTTGAACCGGAACTGCAGGAACGTGAACGCGTAGGCGGCGAACGCCGAGATCATCAGCGGGAGGACCGTCGCCGGGATCGCGACCGCGACGCTGTTGAGGAACTCGGCCGCCAGGCTCTGCCCGGTGCCCGAGGTCGCTCCCGTCAGTGCGTTCGAGTAGTTGTCCAGCGTCCACTCGGTGCCGAACAGGTCGCCGAACACCGTCCACCAGCCGGTGCTCTGGGCGGCGGTCGTGGTGCGGAAGCTCGTGATGAGCAGGCCGATCGCGGGCACCATCCAGAGCACGGCGATGATGCCCATCACGATGCTGAGCAGGACACGGGGACGCTGCGCGGCGCTGGTCTTCGTCACGCGTTCGCGCTTCGTCGCGACGAGCTTCGGTGCGCCGGCCACCGGGACGATCTCGGTCATCGGAGGGCCTCCTGTTCACGGTAGGTCCGCACCTGGTACACGATGACCGGCACCACGGCGAGGATGAGGATGACGACCACGGCGGACGCCTTCCCGGGGTTGTTGAACGCGAAGAACTGGGAGTAGAACTCGACGCCGAGCACGTTCGTGTCGAACTGCCCGTTCGTCATCGCGAACACGATGTCGAAGATCTTCATCACCGTGATGAGCACCGTGATGCCGACGGCGATGATGGTCGTGCGGATCTGCGGCGCGATGACGCGGAAGAACGCCTGGCGTTCGCTCGCACCGTCGATGCGGGCCGCCTCGATGGTCTCCTCGGGGACGGCCTTGATGGCCGCGGAGAGCAACACCATCGCGTACCCGGCGTTGAGCCAGATGACGACCGCCATGAGCAGGAAGCTGTTCATGCGCAGGAAGTCGTTCTGCAGCCACGGGATCGGGTTCGCGTGCGTCAGCCCCGTCCAGATGCCGTTGAGCAGACCGACCTGCGGTTGTCCGGGTGCGTTGTACGCGTACACGAAGGACCACATCGACGCGGCGGCGATGAAGCTCACCGACATCGGCAGGAAGATGAGCGACTTGAACGTCTTCTCGCGCTTCGGGCCGAGGCGGTCCGCCAGGGTCGCCACGAGCAGGCCGATCACGACCACGACCGCCGGGACGACGATGATCCAGAGCAGGTTGTTCAGCAGGGTCGACAGGAACGACGGCGTCGAGAAGAGCGAGACGTAGTTGTCGAGACCGCCGAACGACGTCAGTCCGTACTGGTCGGTCTTCTGCAGGCTCTGGATCACGGTCTGCACCGTCGGGACGATCAGGAAGACGAGCAGGAGGAGCAGGACCGGTCCGATGAAGACGTACGGCAGCAGGCGACCGTGCCACTTGCCGTGCGTCTTCGAGACCAGGAAGTTGAGCCCGAGGTAGATCAGGAACGAGACGGCCAGTCCGCCGATGACGGAGACGAGGACGCTGAGGACTTGCTGCACGAGGGGTCACCTCACTTCGTTGTCGGGGTGTGCTGTCGCGGCGTGCAGGCGCCGAGGGCCGTGGCGGTACCCGGTCGGCACCGCCACGGCGCAGGTGGAGGGTGTTACTGCGAGGGCCAGGAGTCGTCGATCGCCTTGAGCGTCTCGTCCAGCGACTGCTGACCTGCGGTCCAGGCCGTCAGGTTCGTCCACTCGGTACCGGCACCGACGGCTCCGGGCATCTGGTCGGAGGCGTCGAAGCCGAAGACCTTCGCGTCCTTCACGGCCTGCTGCGCGACCTTCTGGAACGGGCTGGTGTACTCCGAGGCCGGGAAGTCGTTGTGCGGCGAGAGCGCGGCCGACCAGTTCTTGGCGTAGCCGTTCGTGCCGAACTCCTTGCCGACCAGGTAGTCCACGACCTTCTTCGTGTCGTCGTCCGTCTTGAACGCGGCGACCAGGTCACCACCACCGAGGGTCCCCGAGGTCGCGGCGCCCTCCGGGGTCGGGAGCGGGAAGGCGTTCACGTTCGTCGTGTCGCCCTTCGCGATCTGCTCCTGGATCGTGGCGGGGAAGTTCCCGGTGATGAACGTGCCCTGGCGCATCATGTAGCACTGGCCGGCGGACTTGCCGCCGTCGACGAACAGGTTGTTCCCCGCCGCACCGAAGTCGGTGGACGCCATCGCCTTGCCGCCGCCGTTCACCGCGCCGTCGGCGAAGATCATCGACTCGACCTTGCCCGCGGCCTCCTTGACCAGCGGCGAGTCGAACTTCACCTTGTGCGTGATCCAGTCGTCGTACTTGTCGAGGCCGCCGTAGCGGAGCACGTACTCCTCGAGCCAGTCGGTCATCGGCCACCCGTTCGAGCCCTGCGACGCGATGCCGACGCACCAGGGGTAGCCGGCGCCGTCCTCGATGATCTTGTCCTGCAGCGCGGTGAGCTCGGCGTCGGTCTTCGGGACCTCGTACCCCTTGGCCTCGAACGCCGCCGGGTTGTACCAGACGAGCGACTTCACGTTGATGTTGTAGGGCAGGCCGTAGGTCTTGCCGTTCACCTTCGCGATGTCGGCGAGGCCGTTCGCCTCGTCCGCCGTGACGCTCTTCAGGTCGACGATGTCGTCGAGCGGCTGGATGCCCTGGCTGATGAGCGACTTGAGCACGCCGGGCTGGGGGAAGATCGCGATGTCGGGGGCCTGGCCGCCCTTCACCTGGGTGACGATCGACGTCTGGAAGCTGTCGCTGCCGGAGTACTTGACCGTGATGCCCTGGCTCTTGGCCCACGTGTCCAGGTCCTTCTGGAACGCCGTGGCCTGTGCACCGGTGAAGCCACCGGAGATCGTGACCGTGCCGTCCGACGACCCGGATCCGCCGGCGCTGCAGCCGGTCAGCGTCAAGCCGGTGCCGACCGCGAGCGCGGCGGCGACGGCGATGCCCTTACGAAGCCTCATTACTTCGACCTTTCACTCGCACAAACCCAAATCGTTTTGTGTCGAGGACGAGCATCACACAGGGCACGACCTCCCGCCACGGGCGGAGGTCACGAACGAGTAACGGTTACCGGTCCGATCGAGCCGCGGACGACGAGCTCTCCGCGGAGCCGCTCGACCCCTGCACGCGGCGTGTGCGGCGCGGTCAGCGCTCCCGTCTGCTCGAGCGCGCGACGGACCGCGGCGCGCCCCATCTGCTCGTGCGGGAGCGCCACCGTGGTCAGGCCCGGACGCAGGGCGGCGGCCACGAGCTGCAGGTCGTCGATGCCGACGACCGACAGGTCGCGCCCGATCCGCATGCCCCGCTCCTCTGCCACCTGGTAGACGCCCATCGCCATCTGGTCGTTGAAGGCGAACACCGCGGTGGCGCGCTCGGCTGGGCCTTCGTCGGCGGCGTGCGACGCCACCGGGCCGAACAGCTCGGTCGCTGCTCGGTAGCCGGCCGCGGCATCGGCGACCTCACCGGCGGCCCGGACCACCACGGGCGCGCCCCCGGCCTCGACCAGGGTCCGCTCGTACCCCTCGACCCGGCCCGTCACGGCGGGACCGGCGCCCTCGACGGTCAGGTGTGCGATGCGCCGGTGGCCCGCCTCGAGCAGCGCGCGGACCGCCGTCGCGGCGATGTCCTGCTCGTCGGGCACCACCGACGGCACCGGAGCAGCGGGGTCGAACGCGTCGAGCAACACCGTGCGGGCCGGGTCGAGCGACCGCGGCAGCCGGATGACCCGGTTCGACGCCGAGGCGAAGACCACCGCGTCGACCTGGCGCTGGATCAGGGCGTCGATGCGCGGGTCGTCGAACTCGCCGGTCGCGATGTCGACGATCATCAGGACGTGGTCGTGCGCAGCGGCCTCGGCCTGCGCCCCGACGATGATCTTCCCGGCGTACGGCGTCGAGGCGATCTCCTCGGACACGAAGCCCAGCACCGCTCGACGGTCGGTCCGCATGGCACGGGCGATCGGGTTCGGCGCGTACCCGAGGCGCTCGACCGCTTCCTCGACCCGCAGGCGCGTCCGGGCGCTCACGGTGCCCTTGCCACTCAAGGCGTGCGAGACCGTCGTGATCGACACCCCGGCCTCGGCCGCCACGTCGCGGATGCTCGTCGATCGCGCCACGTGTTCTCCCTGCGGTCTGCCCGTCCGGCCCGGCAGCCCCGGGAGGCACCCGCGGACCGCACGTGATGAGCCTAGTCACGCACTCGGCGGACACGGGAGCGCCGGTGGACTAGCGGGACGCCGGGGCTCCCACGGCGAGCGCCGACGCCAGGGTCGCGATGAGCCCGAGGCGGGCGAAGTACGGTCGAGCGGCCACGGGGAGCAGCGCGATCAGGGCGAACGCGTTCGCTGCGGTGTCCGCGAGCCGGTCCTGCTCGGACGGCGAGAGCGGGACGCCGGCGGCGACGAGGGTCGCCCAGCCGACGATCTCGGCACTCGGCAGGTCCGGGTCGCACACGCTCGCGCGGTCGATGCCCTCCGGCAACGGCGTGACGCGGTGCGCGTGCAGGACGGCCTCGAGCTCTTCTCGCATCGCTCCACCGTAGAGAGCGGTCTGCCGGACGTCACAGGGAGTCGGGGGACACCCGCTGGTCCGTCTGCCACGATCGGAGCATGCCCTCCGACGGACGCCCCCTCGCACGCCTCGGCTTCCTGACCATCGGCTCGTTCGACCCGGCCGACCCCGCCGCCGGGCACGAGGCGACGCTCCGCGTGATCGAGCGTGCCGAGGGGCTCGGCTACGACAGCGCGTGGCTGCGGCACCGCCACCTGCAGCACGGGATCTCCTCCCCCGTCGCGGTCATGGCCGCCGCGTCGCAACGGACCGAGCGCATCGAGCTCGGCACCGCCGTGACACCGATCGGCGCGGAGAACCCGTTCCGGCTGGCCGAGGACCTCGGGACCGTCGACCTGCTGCTGGGCGGACGGCTGCACCCGGGCTTCTCGGTCGGTACGCCCATGCACTTCGACCTGTACCGCGACGCGATCTACCCGGACACCGCGGAACACGAGGACCTCGGCAACGACCGGCTGCTGCGCTTCCGCGACCTGGTGCGGGGCGACCAGGTGACCGCGGTCCCCGAGCGCCGCGGGATCGAGGAGTTCGCCACCACCGTCCAACCGCACAGCACCGGGCTCGCCGACCGGCTCTGGTACGGGACGGGCAGCACGCGCTCGGCCGTGTGGGCGGCCCAGAACGGCTTCCACCTGCTCACGTCGAGCGTCACCCGGGCCGAGGTCGGGGACGACTTCGCCGTGAACCAACGTGCGCAGGTCGAGGCGTACCTCGACGCGCACCCGGACCGTGCGGCGGCACGGGTCTCACAGGGCCTGGTCGTCATCCCGACCGACACCGCCACGCCCGATCAGGAGGCCCGGTACCGGGCCTACGTCGACGCGCGTGCGGGCCGCGTGGGCGTCCCGCAGGGGCCGGCGGGACTGCTCTTCGCCGCCGACCTCGTGGGCACCTCGTCCGAGATCGCCGACCGGCTCCGTGCGGACGCCGGGTACCAGGTCGCGACCGAGGTCGCGTTCGCACTGCCCTTCTCGTTCGCGCCCGACGACCTGGCGCAGATCGTCACGGACATCGCCGAGCGGCTCGGTCCGGAGCTCGGGTGGGCGCCGGGCACGGCGTCGGTCGCGCGCTGACCGACCGGACGCCGACGGCGGCGTCCGTGACGGCACGCCGGGGTCCGTCGTGACCGGCATCGGACGGGAGGCGCGGTACCGGCCCGCACCGCGCCTCCCGTCCGCCCCGGAACACGTCTGCGTCCCCGGGCGCGTCCTCAGCGCAACCAGCGGTACTCGTACTCGGGTCGGCCGTGTCCGCGGTGGCGGACGTCCTTGTCGACCTGCCCGGCGCCGGCGAGGTGCTCCAGGTACCGCCGGGCCGTGACGCGGGACAGCCCCGTCGCCGCCGCGACCTCCGACGCGGACCCCCCGTCGGCCATCTCGAGCAGGGCGTCGCGGACCACCTCGAGGGTCTCGCGTGCGATGCCCTTCTCGTGCTCGGCGGGTGCGACCGGGCGCAGGGTCCCGAGCCGCTCGTCGATGTCCGCCTGGGTCAGGGCGCGGTGGTCCTCGAAGCCGCGCCGGAACTCCCGGTACGACGTCATCCGGTCGGCGAACGCGCGGTAGCTGAACGGCTTCACGAGGTACTGCACGATGCCGAGCGCGATCGCGTTGCGGACCGCGCGGACGTCGTGGGCGGCGGTGACCGCGATGACGTCGACGGCGGAACCGGCGGACCGCAGGGCACGCACGAGCTGCAGCCCGTGCACGTCCGGCAGGTTGAGGTCGAGCAGCACGAGGTCGGGTCGTTCGGCGGCGACCGCGGCGAGCATCGCCCGACCGGTGTCGACGGAGCCGATCACGGCGAACCCGTCCAGGCGTGCCACGTAGGCCGCGTGCGCCTCGGCGGTGAGCGGCTCGTCCTCGACGATGAGGACGCGGATGGGAGCGGTCACGTACGCACCCGTCCCGGTGCGAGACCGACCACGAACGTCGTGCCCTCCGGCCCCGTGTCCACGGTGACGTCCCCGCCGATCCGCGCGAGGGTCGACCGGACGAGGTCGAGCCCGATGCCGCGCCCCTCCGGACCGGCGGCCTTCGTCGACCAGCCGCGCTCGTACACGGCGTCGACGTCCGCGATGCCGGGGCCGTCGTCGCGGACGACGATCCGGACGTGACCGTCGACCTCGGTCACCGAGACGTCCACCCGACCCCGGGGGCGGCCCGTGTCCGGGTACTGGCGTGGGTCCGGACCTGCGGCGTCCCGCCCCTCGGCGACGGCGTCGACGGCGTTGTCCACGAGGTTGCCGAGCACCGTGATGACGTCGCCGGGCGCGGCCGGGACGGCGTCGACCAGGCCGCTGGCGTCGGCCACGAGCACGACGCCGCGCTCGTGCGCCTGGGCGCGCTTGGCGGCGAGGAGGGCGTCGAGCACCTCGGGAGCGGTGCGCTCCGGGTCCTCGGCGTGCCGGTCCGTCTCGTCGTGCCGGTCCGTCTCGTCGTGCCGGTCGATCTCGCTGTGCCGGTCGACCTCGATGTGCCGGTCGATCTCATCGGAGGCGAACCGGATCGCCTCGTCGACCCGCCCGAGCTCCATGAGCGCGACCACCGTGTGCAGTCGGTTCGCGAACTCGTGCGTCTGCGACCGGAGTGCGTCGGTCAGGGTCCGGGTCGCGGCGAGTTCCCCCGACAGGTGCAGCAGGTCGGTCTGGTCGCGGATCGTCGTGACGGTGCCGAGGGGCTTCGTCGACCCCCGTGGGAACGCCATCTCCTGGTTGACGACGAGCACCCGGTCGGCGGTCGTGTACGTCTCGTCCACCGCCCGGTCACCGGATGCGAGCAGGGTCCGCAACCCGTCGGGCACGTCGAGCGCGGCGAGCGGGATCGGCTCCTGCCGCTCCCCCGGCGCCGGGAGGTGCAGCAGCTCCGCGGCGCGGTCGTTGTGGAGCACGACCGCGCCGGACCGGTCGACGACCACGAGTCCCTCGTGGACCGAGTGGAGCACGCCCTCGTAGGACGCGAAGACCCGGGCGAGCTCCTCCGGTCCCCGTCCGGCGGTGACGCGGGCGAGGTAGCGGCTGAGCAACCACGAGAACAGCGCGGACACCGCGACCACGGCCGACGCGAGGAGGACGACCGACGTGAGTCGCGGCACCAGCGCGGTCGAGATGTTCGCCACGGTGACGCCGGCGGCGACGAGTCCGACGACCCGCCCGTCGTCGTCCGTGATCGGCGTGACGGCCCGCACCGATGGACCGAGCGTCCCCGCGAACGTCTCCGTGAACGTCCGCCCCTCCAGCGCGGGCTGGACCGTGCCGCGGAACGGCCGGCCGATCTCGGACCGGTCCGGGTGGGTCCACCGCGTGCGGTCGGGCGCCATGATCGTGATGAAGTCCGTGTGGGTGCGGCGCATCAGGTCGAGGGCGTAGGGCTCGAGGCGCGCGGACGGGTCGGCGGCGGTCGCCTGCTGCACCACGAACGGGTTGCGGGCGATCGACACCGCGAGCACGGTGGACTGCTCGGCCGCGTCCGACTCGACGTCGGCATGCGCGGACGACCAGCTCCAGGCAACGCCGACCGCCACCCCGACCACGACGAACAGCAGCTGCAGCGTGAAGAGTCGCGTCGCGATGCTCCAGCGTCGGGGTGTCACGGTCGTGCCTCCTCGCTCCGTTGCGGGACGGCACCATCCTCGCGCACGCGGGCGGTCCGTGCAGCCTCCCGTGAACGTTGTGAACACAAGTCGGTCCCGCGGCCCGGTCCGCGCGAGGGTGTGTCCGTTCCCCCGAGGACGAGCCGACCGGAGCGACGCCGCTCCCGGTCCTGACGACAAGGAAGTCTCATGGCATCGACGCACTCGACCACCGCACGCCCCCGGCGTCGCGGTCTGGATCGCTCGCACTGGCTCTACATCGCGGTCATCGTCGCCGTGCTCGCCGGCATCGTGGTGGGCCTCACGGCCCCCGACTTCGCCGTCGGGCTCAAGCCGATCGGCGACGGCTTCATCGCGCTCATCAAGATGATGATCGCGCCGGTCATCTTCTGCACGATCGTGCTCGGCGTCGGCTCCATCGCGAAGGCGGCGACGGTCGGCAAGGTCGGCGGCCTGGCGCTGGGCTACTTCGTCGCGATGTCGACCTTCGCCCTGGCGATCGGCCTCGTCGTCGGCAACCTCATCCACCCGGGCGACCACCTCGACATGTCGAAGGCCACCTACGAGCTGCCCGCCGGCACCGAGGAGAGCGCGTCGTCGACCTCCGGGTTCCTGCTCGGGATCATCCCGGCGACCCTCGTGTCGTCGCTGACGAGCGGCAGCATCCTGCAGACGCTCTTCGTCGCACTGCTCGTCGGCTTCGCGCTGCAGGCCATGGGCGAGAAGGGCGCGCCGATCCTCACCGGCATCCGGCACCTGCAGGCCCTGGTGTTCCGCATCCTCGCGATGGTGATGTGGGCCGCCCCGATCGGCGCGTTCGGCGCCATCGCTGCGGTGGTCGGCGCGACCGGCGTCGCAGCGCTCGTCGCGCTCGGGACGTTGATGGTCGCGTTCTACATCACCTGCATCGTGTTCGTCGTCGGTGTCCTCGGCGTCCTCCTCCGCGTCGTCACCGGCGTGAACATCTTCAAGCTCATGAAGTACCTGGGCCGCGAGTACCTGCTCATCGTGTCGACGTCGTCCAGCGAGGTCAGCCTGCCGCGCCTCATCGCGAAGATGGAGCACCTCGGCGTCTCGAAGCCCGTCGTCGGCGTCACCGTCCCGACCGGGTACTCGTTCAACCTCGACGGCACCGCGATCTACCTGACGATGTCCTCGCTGTTCATCGCGAACGCCCTCGGCACGCCGCTGAACATCCCGGAGCAGATCTCGCTCCTGGTCTTCATGATCATCGCCTCGAAGGGTGCCGCCGGTGTGACCGGTGCCGGGCTCGCCACCCTCGCCGGTGGTCTGCAGGCACACCGCCCCGACCTCGTGAACGGCGTCGGCCTGATCGTCGGCATCGACCGGTTCATGTCCGAGGCCCGCGCCCTGACGAACTTCACCGGGAACGCCGTCGCCACCGTGTTGGTCGGGACCTGGACGCGCCAGATCGACAAGCAGCAGGTGGAGCGGGTGCTCTCCGGTGCGGCGCCGTTCGACGAGCGGACGATGTCGGCCGACGACCACGGCGGCTCCGAGGCCCAGCAGCCCGAGCGGATCTCGACCGAGGCCGTCCGCACCATCGTCGAGCCCGAGCGCTCGAGCGCCACCCGCCGGTAGTCACCACGCCCCGCCCCGCCCCAGGAGATCGACGATGATCACGAACCCCAACCACACGACTCCCACCCCGCACACCGTCCCCGGTTCGCCCCGCGTCGCCCTGGAGGCATGGGTCGCCCGGATCGCGTCCCTCACCTGCCCGGACCAGGTCGTCTGGTGCGACGGCTCGGCCGACGAGACCACCCGCCTGACGCAGCAGCTGGTCGACGAGGGCAAGCTGATCGCCCTCGACCCGGAGCTCCGGCCGAACAGCACCCTCGCGCGCTCGGATCCCGACGACGTCGCCCGGGTCGAGGGGCGCACGTTCACCTGCTCCCGCACACCCGAGGACGCCGGCCCCACGAACCACTGGCGGGATCCCGATGCGATGCGCATCGAGCTCGAGGAGCGGTTCGCGGGGAGCATGCGCGGCCGGACGATGTACGTCGTCCCGTTCTCGATGGGGCCGGTCGGTGGGCCGATCTCGCAGCTCGGCGTCGAGGTCACCGACTCGGCGTACGTCGTGCTCAGCATGGGCAAGACGACCCGGCTCGGGGCGGACGTGCTCCGGGCGATCGACGCCGGCGTGCCGTGGGTCGCGACCGTGCACAGCGTCGGGATGCCCCTACGCGACGACGCCGGCATCGAGCAGCCGGACGTCGCCTGGCCCTGCAACGAGACGAAGTACATCGTGCAGTTCCCCGAGACGCGCGAGGTCTGGTCCTACGGCTCCGGCTACGGCGGCAACGCGCTCCTGGCGAAGAAGTGCTTCGCGCTCCGCATCGCCTCCGTGATGGGACGCGACGAGGGGTGGCTCGCCGAGCACATGCTGCTCGTCCGGCTCACCTCGCCCGAGGGCCGGGCCTTCCACGTCGCGGCCGCGTTCCCCTCCGCCTGCGGCAAGACCAACCTCGCCATGCTCCAACCGGCGCTGCCCGGGTGGTCCGTCGAGACCATCGGCGACGACATCGCCTGGCTCCGTCCCGGCTCCGACGGCCGGCTGCACGCGATCAACCCGGAGGCCGGGCTGTTCGGCGTCGCACCGGGCACCGGCCCCGACACGAACCCCGTCGCGGTCGAGACGATCGCCGCGGACACGATCTTCACGAACGTCGCGCTGACCGACGACGGCGACGTCTGGTGGGAGGGGCTCACCCCGGAGCCGCCCGCGCACCTCGTCGACTGGACCGGAGCCGACTGGAGCCCGGACAGTCCGAACCCGGCAGCGCACCCGAACGCCCGGTTCACGGTCGCGCTCGACCGCGTCCCGACGCTCGCCGACGGGTGGGAGCGCAGCGTCCCGGTCGACGCCGTCGTCTTCGGCGGCCGACGCTCGACGAACGTCCCGCTCGTCGCGCAGGCGCCGACCTGGGCCGACGGGGTGTTCATGGGCGCGACCGTGTCGTCCGAGCGCACGGCCGCTGCCGAGGGCACGGTCGGTGAGCTCCGCCGCGACCCCTTCGCGATGCTGCCGTTCTGCGGCTACGACATGGCCGACCACTGGGCGCACTGGCTGGGCCTCGGCGAGCGCCTCGGTACCGGAGCACCCGCGGTCTTCCAGGTGAACTGGTTCCGCCGCGGGGCGGACGGTGACTTCCTGTGGCCCGGGTTCCGCGAGAACGCCCGGGTGCTCGAGTGGATCGCACGCCGGGTCGAGGGCAGGGTGCCGGCCGTCGAGAGCCCGATCGGGCTGCTCCCCGACCTCGACGACCTGGACGTCCGTGGGCTCGACATCGGCCCGACGCAGCTCGACGCCCTGTTCGCCGTCGACCCCGACTCGTGGCTCGAGGAGTGCGACCTGACCGAGGAGTTCCTCTCCGGGTTCGCGGACCGCACGCCCCCGGTGTTCACCGCGATCCTCGACGATCGTCGCGCCGCGCTGCACGCGGCTGCCGACGTCCGGCAGGTCGCCTGATGCCCGCCGTCACCCCGACCGAGGCCGGGGTGTCCACCGCAGCCGAGCGCGCGCACCTGCAGCGGGCGTGGGACGAGAAGCTCGCCGCGGCCGAGGCGATGGTGCCGCTCATCGGGCGGTTGTACCGGCGGGACGACGTCGTGCCGTCCGTGCACGGCCGCCCGCTGGTCGGGCAGTCCCCGATCGGGATCGTCAAGGCGCACCGCTCGAGCCGCCGGGTCGACGAGACCGAACTGCCGGTCGCGACGAGCCTGGCGATCCTCACCGAGCTCGACACGATGGGGCTGTCGTCGGTGTCCGTCGACCTCGGCGACCTCGCCTCCCGCCACCGACACGACCGCCTGGGCAGCACCCTGCGCGAGTTCCTCGACGACGAGTTCTTCCTGCGCCGGGGCACCGCGGACGGGTCGTCCCGAACCGCTCCCCGCGACGTCGTCCTGTACGGGTTCGGGCGCATCGGGCGGATGCTCGCCCGGATCCTGCTCGAACGCGCCGGCGAGCACGCCCCGCTCGTGCTGCGCGCCGTCGTGGTCCGCCGTCGCGGTCCGGACGACCTGGTCAAGCGCGCGAGCCTGCTCCGGCGGGACTCCATCCACGGCCCCTTCGCCGGCACCGTCACGGTCGACACCGAGCACGACACGATCACCGCGAACGGCACCCTCGTGCAGTTCGTCTCGGCCGACTCCCCGGACGCCGTCGACTACCGCGCGCACGGCATCGAGGACGCAGTCGTCGTCGACACCACCGGCCGCTGGCGCGACGCCGAGGGGCTCGCGCAGCACCTGCGGGCACCGGGTGCTGCACGCGTCCTGCTCACCGCACCGGGCGGGGGCGACGTCCCCAACGTCGTGCACGGCATCAACCACGACACGATCGGCGACGACCCGGTCGTCAGTGCGGCGTCGTGCACCACCAACGCGATCGTCCCCGTGCTCAAGGTCGTGTCCGACGCGTACGGCATCGTGCACGGACACGTCGAGACGGTGCACTCCGCCACGAACGACCAGAACCTCGTCGACAACTACCACCCCGCCGACCGGCGCGGCCGTGCGGCGGGCCTGAACATGGTGATCACCGCTACCGGTGCTGCGAAGGCCGCCGAGAAGGCCCTGCCCGAACTCCGCGGCCGGCTCACCGGGAACGCCGTCCGCGTCCCGACGCCGAACGTCTCGCTCGCGGTCCTGCACCTGACGCTCGGTCGACCCGTCGGACGCGACGAGCTGAACGGGGTGCTCCGGGACGCCTCGCTCACCTCGCCCCTCCGTCGCCAGATCGACTACGTCGAGTCGCCGGAGATCGTCTCGACGGACCTGCTCGGCAGCCGGCGGGCGGGCATCGTGGACGGGCTCGCGACCATCGCGGACGGGTCCGAACACGTGGTGCTGTACGTCTGGTACGACAACGAGTCGGGCTACAGCCGACAGGTGCACCGCGTGCTGCAGGAGATGGCCGGGGCGGGACGGGATCGGTGAGTGCCGGCGGCGCGGCGACGGCAGTGCCGCTCCCCACCGCGATCCGGCCCTCCCGCTCCGCCTCCAGGATTCGAACCCGGACCTAACGGCACCAAAGGCCGTCGTGCTGCCGTTACACCAAGGCGGAACACACCGGACGGGGTGGAGCCCGTCCGGTGCCCGTCCATCCTCCCACGGCCCGGGCGCTGGCCGCGCGCGACAGCTTCGGCCAAGATGGAGGGATGCCGCAGCAGGACGAGGTCGACCGGATCGTCGCGGCGTGGGCCCGTGAGCGGGGCGACCTGGACTTCGGGCCCCTCGAGGTCCTGTCCCGCGTCGACCGGCTCGCCCGGCACCTGGACCGCGCACGACGGGCTGCGTTCGACGCGAGCGACGTCGAGCCGTGGGAGTTCGACGTGCTGTCGGCGCTGCGGCGGGCGGGTGAACCGTACGAGCTCAGCCCGAAGTCGCTGCTGCAGCAGACCCTGGTGTCGAGCGGCACGATGACGAACCGTGTGGACCGGCTCGCGGCACGGGGGCTGGTGAGCCGCCGGACGGACCCGCGGGACGGCAGGGGCATCCTCGTCTCGCTGACGACGAGCGGTCGGGCGGCCGTGGACGCCGCGATCGCAGACCTGCTCAAGGCCGAGCGCGCAATCCTGTCCGGGGTGTCCGACGACGAGCAGGCGCAGCTGTCCGGGCTGCTCCGGCGGCTCATCCTCGGGCTCGGCGACTGACCGACGGTCGATCGGTCCCTTCCGCAGGCCCTGGAGCGCACTCCGTGGAGCAGGAAGTGTCGGGTGCAGGTGCCCGACCCGACGACGACTGCTCCACCGACGGCCGAGGACCCGCCGCCACGACGAACAGCGTGGCCGGGCTACACCCCGAGCAGCTCCGCCACTTCGAGCCACCGCTCCTCGAGCTGCTCGACCTCGGCGTCGAGCGCCCCGAGCTTCGTCTGCAGCGCCCCGAGCCCCGCGTAGTCGGACTGGTCGTGCGCGGCGAACGCGTCGAGCAGCTTCTGCCGGTCCTGCCCTGCCTTCGCGATCTTCCGGTCGAGGGCCGACATCTCCTTCTCCGCGGCGCGACGGTCCGCACCGGTCAGACCGGGTGCGGCAGGGGTGGTGGACCCGGCCGTACCGCTGCCGGAGCCACCTGCCGGAGCCGTGTCGGGCCTCCCGGCCGAGGCGGCGGCAGCCGCAGCCGCCGTCTGCGGGACGGACCCGGACGCCCGCAGACGCATGTACTCGTCGACGCCGCCGGGCAGGTGCCGCAGGTGACCGCCGAGGACCGCGTACTGCTGGTCGGTGACGCGCTCGAGCAGGTACCGGTCGTGGGAGACGACGAGCAGGGTGCCCGGCCAGGTGTCGAGCAGGTCCTCCATCGCGGCGAGCATGTCCGTGTCGAGGTCGTTCGTGGGCTCGTCGAGGATGAGCACGTTCGGTTCGTCGAGCAGGATGAGCATGAGCTGCAGGCGACGCTTCTGGCCGCCGGACAGGTCCTTCACCGGCGTCGACAGCTGCTCCGAGGTGAAGCCGAGCCGCTCGAGCAGCTGTGACGGCGTCATCTCCTTGCCGTCGGCGACGTAGCTCGTCTTCTTGCGAGCGACGACCTCGCGGACGCGGTCGTCGGCGAACTGCTGCAGGTCGGCGAGCTGCTGGTCGAGCACCGCGACCTGCACCGTCTTGCCGGTCTTGACGCGGCCCTCGCTGGGCTGCAGCTTGCCGGACACCAGGTTGAGCAACGTCGACTTGCCGGCGCCGTTCGGCCCGAGGATGCCGGTCCGCTCGCCCGGCGCGATCCGCCACTCGACGTCGCGCAGGATGACGTCGTCGCCGAACGAGACGCCCACGTCGAGCAGGTCGACGACGTCCTTGCCGAGCCGGGCGGTCGCCATCTGCGACAGGGCGACCGTGTCGCGGATCGGCGGCACGTCGTCGATCAGGGCGTTCGCCGCGTCGATCCGGAACTTCGGCTTGCTCGTCCGCGCCGGGGCACCACGGCGGAGCCAGGCGAGCTCCTTGCGGGCGAGGTTCTGGCGGCGCTGCTCGCTCGCCGCGGCCTGCCGGTCACGCTCGACCCGCTGCAGGATGTACGCCGCGTAGCCGCCCTCGAAGGGTTCGACGACGCCGTCGTGGACCTCCCACGTGTCGGTCGACACGGCGTCGAGGAACCACCGGTCGTGCGTCACGACGACCATGCCGCCCTGGTTCGACGACCACCGGCGGTTGATGTGGTCGGCGAGCCACTGGATGCCCTCGACGTCGAGGTGGTTCGTCGGCTCGTCCAGGAACAGGACGTCCCAGTCGCCGACGAGCAGCTTCGCGAGGGCGATGCGCCGCCGCTGCCCGCCGGACAGGTCGTCGACGACGGCGTCCCACGGGATGTCCGACACGAGCCCGCCGATGATGTCGCGGATCTTCGGGTCGCCGGCCCACTCGTGCTCGGCGAGCTCACCGACGACGATGCTGCCGACGGTCACCCCGGCGGGCAGGACGTCGCGCTGGTCGAGGTAGCCGACCGTCAGGCCGCGGCGGTGGGTGACCCGCCCCGCGTCCGGCTCGAGGCGCTGCGCCAGCAGCGCGAGCAGGGTCGACTTGCCGTCGCCGTTGCGGCCGACGACGCCGATGCGGTCACCCTCGTCGAGGCCGAGGGTGACGCTGTCGAAGACGACACGGGTGGGGAACTCGAGATGCAGGTTCTCGGCGCCGAGGAGATGAGCCACCCGTCAAGGGTAGGCGGCGCGGGCGGGTGCAGGCGCCGCGGGGGCGGCGGGGGCGGGTGCAGGCGCCGCGGGGGCGGCGGGGGCGGGCGCCGCGGGCGCGCGCGGCGGTGTCGAACCACGGATCCGACGTCGAACCAAGGCGGACGGCTGGTTCGACGTCGGGAACGTGGTTCGATCCGACGAGAGCACCGCGGACCACACGGCCGGGAGGCGCGGCTCAGCTCCCCGGGGTCGGCTCGCCTTCGCCGGCGGCGTCCTTGGCACGACGCAGCCGCGCCTGCGCCTCCCAGTACTCGATCTCGCGTTCGAGCTCGGCGAGCTCCTGCTCGGTGCCGTTCACGCGCTTGTCCCCGTGCGCGGCGCGGGCGTGCCCGATGCTGGCGTACCGGTCCTCGTGGCGGTTCGGCTCGATGTAGCGGCCGTGGTTCCGGTCGTTCGCGGTCCAGTCGTGGCCGACGGCGAACCACACGATGCTGCCGACCAGGGGCACGAAGATGCAGATCAGGATCCACGCGAACTTCGGGAGTCCACGGACCTGGTCCTCGCCCCGGGTGATGATGTCGATCAGGGCGAAGACGAGCAGCACGATCCCCGCGCCGTACAGCAGAACGCTCATGGATCCGGAGTCTATGGATCGTCAGGACGCCGGACCATGCCCTGATCGGGTGGCGCGGTCACGATCGGGCGTCGGTCTCCTGCGGGTCTGTTCAGGGGATCCGCTGTGGACCTGCGCCGCCGAGGGCTCACCGACGCACGACGGCGGTCGCTTCGTCGGTTCGATCGCCTCGGGGCCGACCATGAGGACCGACTGGCCGTCAGAGTTGCGGCGCCGGGGAGTCCGCCCAGCTGTCGGCGGTCCGGCGGTCGTTGCGCGGGTCGTCGTACCGGATCGGTGGTCACTTCGTTCAGTTCACCGCGGGAGCGCCGGCGTTGCAGAGCCTGCCAGCACGCTCACGGAGTCACAGTGCGGCGACCCACTCGTCGGTGCCGTCGGTGAACTCCTGGCGCTTCCAGATCGGCGTCCGCTCCTTCACGAGGTCGATCAGCGCGGCGCATGCGGCGAAGGCCTCGGTCCGGTGCGGCGACGACACCGCTGCGGCGAGCGCCACGTCCCCGATGCCGAGCGCCCCGACGCGGTGCAGCACGGCGATGCGGACCTCGGGGTGGTCGGCGGCGATCGTTCGCGCGACCTCGGCGATGACGTCGCCCGCGCTCGGGTGCCGTTCGTAGTCGAGCGCGGTGACGCCCTTGCCCTCGTCGTGGTCGCGGACGACCCCGGCGAACGTGACCACGGCGCCGTCGCGGTCGGTGGTGACGGCGGCGGACACCTCGTCGACGGTGACCACCCGGTCGACGACGTCGGCGACGACGACGCGCTCGTCGATCCCGCGGTCGCGGCTCACGAGGCGCTCCGGGGTGCATGGCCCGCGCCGTGCAGCTGGGCGAGCACGTGGTCGAGCACGCCGTCCAGCACCGCGAGGCCGTCGGCGACACCGCCGCGTGAACCCGGCAGTGTGATGACGACCGTCCGCCCACCGGCGATGCCCGCGACCCCGCGGGTCAGCAGCGCGGTCGGCCCCGCACCGGCGAGGCCGCGACGACGGATCTCCTCGGTGAGGCCCGGCAGCTCGAGATCGATCAGGGGGGCGACGGCCTCCGGGGTGCGGTCGGTCGGGGTCACACCGGTGCCGCCCGTGGTGACGACGACCTTCGCGTCCGCGAGCAGTTCGGCAGAGACGGTCTCGGCGATCGGGCCGCCGTCGGGCACGATCGTCGGCTCGGCGACGGTGAACCCCCGCTCGCGTAGCCACGCGGCGATGACCGGTCCGGTGCGGTCCAGCGTCGGGTCGGTCGACGCCTGCGTGGAGACGACGATCACGCCGGCACGGCCCCTGCTGGCTCCGGACGTCATCGGCTGCTCCAGTCCCCCGAGCGCCCGCCGTGCTTCTCGAGCACCCGGACGTCGGTGATCACAGCCGTGCGGTCGACGGCCTTCACCATGTCGTACACGGTCAGCGCCGCCACGCTCGCGCCGGTCAGCGCCTCCATCTCGACACCGGTGCGCGAGGTCGTGCGGACCGACACCTCGATCCGCACGCGGTCGTCGTCGCCGGTGATGTCGACCTCGACGCCGGCGATGGGCAGCGGGTGACAGAGCGGCACCAGGTCGGAGGTCTTCTTCACCGCCATGATCGCGGCGATGCGGGCGGTGCCGATCACCTCGCCCTTGGGCAACGACCCGTCGAGGATCCGCTCCACGACGTCCGAGCGGGTCACGAGCGTGGCCGTGGCCGTCGCGGACCGAGCGGTGACGTCCTTGTCGGACACGTCGACCATGTGGGCGGTGCCGTCCGGGCGGACGTGCGAGAGTTCGGCGTCACGCCCGCCGTTCGGGTGGTCGTCGGTCATCGGAGGCTCCAGACGGTCAGCGGGTCCCCCGGCTCGACGTCGTCGGTGCCGAGGGGGACGTGGACGAGGTGGGTGGCGGCCGCGAGGTGCCCGAGCAGGTGCGAGCTCGGCCCGCCGACGAAGTGCACACGACCGTCGGCGACGCGACCGCGGCGGACCTGGTGCTTGCCGACGGGCGAGCTCGCCGACTCGGCAGCCGTGAGCTCCGCGGTCGGCCGGTCCGGCGCGCCGACCACCGCGGCGAGCACGGGACGCAGGAACACCTCGAACGACACGAGTGCGGACACGGGGTTGCCGGGGAAGGCCACGACGGGCACCCGCCGACCGGCCAGGTCGACGAGTCCGAGGGCCTGGGGTCCGCCGGGCTGCATCGCGACCGGGGTGACCGCGAGGCCGCGCGGCTCGAGGACCTGGCGCACGACCTCGTACGCGCCGGCACTGATCCCACCGGTGGTCAGGACGAGGTCTGCCCAGTCGTCGACGGCCGACTCGAGCCCCGGCAGGAACGCCTCGGCCGCGTCGCTCAACCGCACGCCGCGCGCGGCAGCGCCGATCTCGGCCAGGGCCGCACGCAGCGCCACACCGTTGGCGTCACGGATCACCGCCCCCGCTCCGTCGAGCCCGTCGCGCACAGCGTCGTCGGCGAGCTCGCTGCCCGTCGACACGACGAGCACCCGGACCGGGCGCACCACGGAGACCTCGCCGACACCCGCCGACGCCAGGGCTCCGAGGAGCGCCGGGGTCACCGGTGCGCCGGCCGGAGCGAGCTCGGCGCCGCGGGCGACGTCGCTGCCGGCCCGGCGGACGAACCTGCCCGCGGTCGTACCGTCCGGCACGGTGAGCCCGTCGAGCGCCAGCGCCGCTGGGAACGCTCCCGGCGGTGTCGCCTCGACCGGCACGACGGCGTCCGCGCCGTCCGGGATCCGCGCGCCGGTCATGATCGGCGCAGCGGTCCCTGGCTCGAGCGGCACGGGAACGGCACCCGCCGGAATGGGCGCGACCACCCGAACGACGTCGCCGGCCTCGGTCGACCGCACGGCGAACCCGTCCATCTGGCTGTTGTCGAACACGGGCAACGGGACGGGAGCGGTCACCGCGTGCGCGAGCACCCGGTACCCGCGACCGGCGCCGGCTCCGTCGGCGAGGGCGTCGAGCGCGAGGGTCTCCGCACCCCGCGCGGCGAGCACGGGTCCGAGGAGCGCGGCGACCTCGTCGCGGTGCTGACCGATCGTGCGCACGCAGGCCTCCGAACATCGTGGGACGCCCCCTTCCCGGTCGGATCCGGAGGGGCGTCAGTAGCGTATCCAGGGCGCACCACGCGCCGAGGACATCCGGAGGACCTGTGGAGGACCACGTGACCACGACCGCACCTGTGGACGGAACGACGGCTCGCATCGGGGTGATCGGGGGCTCCGGCCTCTACCGCCTCTTCGAGGACGGCACTGCCGACGAGATCACCGTGGACACGCCCTACGGCCCGACCTCCAGCCCGATCACGGTCGGCACGATGGCCGGCAAGCGCGTCGCGTTCCTCACCCGTCACGGCCGCGAGCACTCGGTCGCCCCGCACCTCATCAACCACCGCGCGAACGTCTGGGCGCTCCGGTCCCTCGGCGTCCGGGCGATCGTGTCGTCGAGCGCGGTCGGCGGCCTGCACCCGGACTACGCCCCCGGCACGTTCGTCGTGACCGACCAGCTCATCGACCGCACCTGGGGCCGGAAGGACACCTTCTTCGAGGACCAGGTGCAGCACCTGTCCTTCGCCGACCCGTTCGACCCGGTGCTCCGTCGCGCCGCCGTCGACGCCGTCGCCGCGCTCGACGTGCCGTTCCGGCCCACGGGCACGTGCGTCGTCATCCAGGGCCCGCGCTTCTCGACCCGAGCGGAGTCGATCTGGATGCGCGAGGCCGGTGGCCACACGATCAACATGACGATGACCCCCGAGGTGCCGCTCGCAGCTGAGCTCGGCATCGGCACGGTCAACCTGTCGTACGTCACGGACGCGGACGCCGGCCTCGCGCCCACCGAGGACGAGGCAGCTCGGTCCACCGAGGCCCCCGTCACCCACGGCGCCGTGATGGAGCGCCTGGCCCGCGCGAACGAGGTCATCGTCCGCGCCATCGGTGACGTCGTCGCCGCGCTGCCCGACGACTACACCCCGCGCGAGCTGGTCCCCGCCACGGCCAGCGAGAGCGTGCTGCGGAAGACGGTGGACGCATGAGCCGCCTGCTCGTCACCGGCGGCGCGGGCTTCATCGGCTCCGCGATCGTCCGCCGCGCCCTCGCCGAGGGCCACGAGGTCCGCATCCTCGACTCGCTGCGCGACGACGTGCACGGCGACCCCGCCGAGGTCGTCCGCGCCCACGAACAGCAGGGCCTGTCGTTCGTGCACGGCGACGTCCGCGACCGCGCCGCGCTCGAGGCGGCGCTCGAGGGCATCGACGTCGTCTGCCACCAGGCGGCGAAGGTCGGCCTCGGTGTCGACTTCCAGGACGCCCCCGACTACGTCTCGTCGAACGACGCCGGCACCGCGCACGTGCTCGCGGGCATGGACCGGCACGGCATCGGACGCCTGGTCGTCGCGAGCTCGATGGTCGTCTACGGCGAGGGCGCGTACGAGACCGCCGACGGCGAACCGATGCGACCGCCAGCACGCCGGCGCGAGGACCTCGACGCGGGACGCTTCGACCCGATCGGTCCCGACGGCCGTCCCCTCGTGCCCGGGCTGATCGACGAATCCGCCGCGCTCGACCCCCGCAACGTGTACGCGCAGACGAAGGTCGCGCAGGAGCACCTCGCCTCGTCGTGGGCCCGCGCGACCGGCGGCACCGCGATCGCCCTGCGCTACCACAACGTCTACGGACCGGGCATGCCGTCGAACACCCCGTACGCCGGCGTCGCGTCGCTCTTCCGCTCGGCCCTGGCCCGCGGCGAGGCACCGCGCGTGTTCGAGGACGGTCGGCAGCGTCGCGACTTCGTGCACGTGGACGACGTCGCAGGCGCCAACGCCGCCTCGATCGCCGCGACGGCCGAGCTGCCCGCCGAGACCTTCCGCGCGTACAACGTCGGTTCCGGCGTCGTGCACACCATCGGCGACACGGCCGCGGCCATCGCCGGCCCCGACGGCCCGCAGCCGGTCGTGACCGGTGAGTACCGGTTGGGCGACGTCCGACACGTCACGGCGTCGTCCGACCGGATCCGGTCGGAGCTCGGCTGGCAGGCGCAGGTCGACTTCGAGCAGGGGATGCGCGACTTCGCGACCGCACCCCTCCGCGCGGCCGTGCAGCGGTGACGCAGCGCGCGGCGGACGGCGTCGCCTGAGACTCGTCTCAGGCGACACGGCTGGCGCCCCCGGGCGCGAGTCGTGTCGGTCCGGCCGAGACTCGCCTGCTCCGACCAGGGTGAGGACGGACGAGCACAGGTGCACCCGCCTGCGCGAGCGGACCGACGACCGCACGCGCGCCTCCCGGCCGTCCCCCGATCGCGGGACACGCCGTCCGGAGACCGCATCCGACACGCCCCGGGGGACAGGAATCCTGTACCCCGAGACGTGTCATCGTGTTACGTCGTGAGCATGGACCGAACCCCACCCGCCGGCGACCAGCCCGACGAGGACGCGACGCGCGCGACCGGAGATCGGCCCAGTCTCGGGAGCGACCCGCACCGAATGGACCACATGACCGTCGACGTGATCCTGCCCTGCCTGGACGAGGCCGACGCGCTCCCGCGCGTCATCGGCCGCCTGCCGGAGGGGTACCGCGCCATCGTCGTCGACAACGGCTCGACCGATGGCTCCGCCGACGTCGCCCGCGCCCACGGCGCGACCGTCGTGACCGAACCGGTCAAGGGCTTCGGCTCGGCCTGTGCCGCCGGCGTCGCCGCCGCGACCGCCGAGTACGTCGCCTTCTGCGACGCCGACGCCTCGATGGACCCCGCCGAGCTGCCCGACCTCGTCGCACGCGTCGCCGACGGGCGGACCGACCTCGCCCTCGGTCGCCGCGTCCCGACCACCCGCGGAGCCTGGGCTCCGCACGCGCGCTTCGCCAACCGCGTGCTCGCCGTCCTGATGCGTCGCGCCACCGGCTACCGCCTCCGCGACCTCGGCCCGATGCGCGTCATGCGCCGGGCCGACCTGGTCGCCCTCGACCTGCAGGACCGCCGCAGCGGCTACCCGCTCGAGATGGTCCTGGCCGCACACGCGGCCGGCTGGCGGGTCGACGAGTCGGACATCGGTTACGCCCAGCGCGTCGGTGACAGCAAGGTCACCGGCACGCTCCGCGGCACGGTCAACGCCGTCCGCGACATGTCCCGCCTGCTGCGCGAGTACGGCCGGGAGGCACGCCCCCGCGTGGTCGCGCCCGGTCCGGCCCGCGACGTGGCCGGGTCCACCACGGAAGGAGCACGCTCATGACGGACGTCACGGTGGTCGTCGTGGCCAAGGAGTGCCTGCCCGGCAAGGTCAAGACCCGGCTGACGCCGGCGCTGACCCCGGAGGGTGCTGCCCGCGTCGCCTCGGCCGCGCTGGCCGACACGATCGAGACGGTGCGCGCCCTGCCCGCGTCGCGTCGCGTGCTCCTCTACGACGGCGTCGTGCTGCCCGAGGGCACCGACGACTTCGAGGTCCTGCACCAGGTCGGCGGCGGCCTCGACGAGCGGCTCGGGGCGATGTTCGACGCGATGACCGGACCGACGCTGCTCGTCGGCATGGACACCCCGCAGGCGTCGCCGGAGCACCTCGTCCCCGTCTTCGAGGACCCGGAGCGCGACGCGTGGTTCGGTCCCGCCGACGACGGCGGCTTCTGGTCGCTGTACCTCCGCGAGCCCGACGGTGCGCTGCTCCGCGGCGTCCCGATGTCCCAGGACGACACCGGTGCCGTGCAGCTCGCACGCCTGACCGACGCCGGTCTGTCGGTCGGCACGCTGCCCGCGCTGCTCGACGTCGACACCGTGGCGGACGCCGAGCAGGTCGCCGCCCTCGCGCCGACCTCGCGCTTCGCCACGGCCTTCGCCGCCGAGCGCGACACCACCATGACCACGACGACCGGAGGTGCCCGATGACGATGCACGACACCGTCACGTTCGGCGCCGGCGGCGGCGAGCCGTACGCCCGCGCGCTGCAGACCGACGGCCACCTGCGCCTGACCGACCCCGAACGCCCCGACGTCGAGGTCACGATGGACGTCGGCCGGTGGAGCGCCGCGGCCGACCGTGTCGACCGCTCGCTGCTCGAGGGCGCCGACGGCCCCGTGATCGACATCGGCTGCGGTCCCGGGCGCATGCTCGTCGCAGCGAGAGCCCTGGGCATCCCGTCGCTCGGCGTGGACGTCTCCGCCGAGGCCGTCGCGATCGCCCGACGCTCCGGCGGCACCGCGGTGCAGGGCTCGGTCTTCGACACCATCCCCGACGAGGGCCGCTGGGACACCGCGCTCGTGATCGACGGCAACATCGGCATCGGTGGCGACCCGGTCGCACTCCTGGCCCGCTGCGGCGAGATCGTCCGCGACGGTGGTCGCGTGGTCGTCGAGACGCACGCCGACCGCTCGGCCGACCGTGCGTTCACCGCGCACGTGGTCGACGTGGACGGCAACCGCAGTGAGGGCTTCCCCTGGGCCGAGGTGGGCGTCGACGCGCTGCTCGAGCACGCGGCGTCCGCCGGCCTGCAGGCTCGTCAGAGCTGGACCTCCGACGGCCGGACCTTCTGCGAGCTCGTCGCGTGAGCACACCTCGTTGTCTTGCACCATGCAAGACAACGAGGTAGCGTGGTCGTCATCAGCCGACGGCGTCCTGATCGTCGGCCCGGCGATCGGTGACCCGTGGCACGACGACGAGGAGCACCCGTGCAGAACCGACAGAACCCCCTCGGCGGTGCCTACGTCTCCGGTCTCGAGCAGCGTGACGAGCTCGGTGCCTACGCGGTCGAGGCCGCCTGGCGCCCGATCGGCAGCTACACCGGCACCGGCATCGGCCGCGCCCTGGGCCGTTTCGTGGACACGCAGTTCCGGCGCCCCGGCACCTCGACCGCCTCGGTGCGAACCGTGACCGGTTCGCTCAGGACGGCCACCGGTTCGTTCCGGACCGCCTGAGCCGCCACTCCCCCAGACCGCGAGCGGCCGCACGACCCGGGACGTCCCCCCACCTTCCCGGTCGGGCGGCCGCTCGCTCTGTGCTCACCGATCGAGTCGTGGCCCCCATGGGTGGCGCTTCGCCATCGGATGCTGGATGAGCTGCGGCGGCCACTCGTCAGGATGACGCCGCGCCCACTCGAGTGCGCGCAGGAACCGAGCCTGCGTGGACGGTGCGCAATCCCAGAGCCATCCCGACGGCTCGTCGTTGTACGGGAACTCCCACATGAGGAGCCGATGTGTGACCGCTTCGCCGAGGTCGACGCGACGGAGGGTGGCCCGATCTCCGCACGGGTCCTCCTGTCGATCGTCGCCCTCCCACTCGAGCCCCGCGTCGTCGAGCGCGTCCGCGAACGCCTCGCACGTCGGAACCGCTGGCGCGTCCTCGTGAGCAACGTCGTCGAGGTGAGCGAACAGTTCTCTCCGTAAGGCCGCAAGCCGCTGCCAGGAATCGGCAGTCACGAGCGCCTGGACCAGCTGATCTCGGTCGCGGGATCAGACGATGGTCGCTCCCTCTGGTGCGACGGATTCCGTGACGGGCTCATCGAGTCTGAGCGCCCACGCCAGGACTTCCCGCCGGGAACGAGACTCGAAGCGATCATCCTCGCAGCGCAAGCGCACGACGACCCCGGTTCGATCACCCCGCAGCGCTTCCGCCCCGGCGGTGCAACCTTCCGGCACGGAGAAGCCCCGCAACGGTCTCGATGCCCCCGCCGCGACCCATCTCCGGATGACCTCCTGGTTGAAGTCGAGAGCGTGCGCGACCGACTCGTTTGCACGGTCGACGCTGAGGAAGTAGGAGGAACCGGTCGCACCGTGTGCGCTGTCTCGCGACGTTTTCCGTACTCTCGCCTGCGTGCTGCATCGAGGACTCTCACGGGGGCGCCGCGCGAGGTCCGATCAACCACTCGCGAGACGACATGCCGAGCAGCCGATCGGCACTCCCATGCGTCGCCTCGCGCAACCAGCTGCCGCTCCAGCCGAACCTCGAGATCCTGCACCCAACCCTTCGGACTCATGCCCCACTCCGTCTCAGGCGAGAACCCAGAACCGAGCGAGAACAGCAGCGAATCGATGTCGTCATCCGAACAGACCTGGTCGATCCGGCGAAGGTCCTGGAGCATGCTCCGTAGCTGGTCGGAGCGTTCTCCGAGAACCGAAATGACGATCTCCTCTGCAGAGCGCCACTCATCGCGCCAATCCTGGTTGGCCCCCCGCCCATCAAGTTCGCGAAAGACGGCACTCTCGCCGCGAACTTCTCCATCTCGATCAAGAGTCGAGCCGTTCCTGGGCAGCGAAGATCGCGGGGTCCGGGAACGTGCTGACCACGCGGTCGTCGACGGCAAATCGTACCAAGACCGTCCGGACGATGCCCGACTGCTCGACGTAGTCGCTCACCGCGTGACCCCCGGATCAGCGCCGCTGAGGTGCCACTCGACCCGCGCAGCCACCTCCCGAAGCCAGGTACGGTCGTCGATCCCGTCGTCTGACGGGACGTAGTTGCAGTCGAGCTCGATGAGACGGCCCCCGAGGGCTGCCTCGTCCGGGAGGACTCCGTCCAGGTCACGGACGTCCTCGAGCAACTCGCTGAGCGCGCCGGGCGAAGAGCGTGCGAGGTGATCCTCGAGCGCTTGCTCCGCAGAGTACGGCTCCTCGGCCCAGTCCTGGTGGAAGTAGGTGCCGACGAAGGTGTCGAAGCCGTGGAAGTTCCGCTCTGTGATGCTCGCCACAGCGGGGTACGCCGTGAACACGAAGTACCCCGAGGAGTCGTCCGAGGTTCCGACCAGGACGACGCGGACGGCTTCGAGGTCCTGCGGTTCCAGGAAGGGGTTCCCCCGCCCTGTGACCCCGCCCGGAACCGCGTAGATCCGCAGCGGACGATGGGCGCCGTTCGCCACCCCACTCCTGATCCGCTCGTGATTGGCGTCGAGCGCGTACGCCACTGCGTCATCCGCTCGCTCGACACTCGGGAAGTAGGATCCCCCGGTACGCACCGTGTGTTCCGTCATGCTTGCCCTCTCACCTCGACGGTGATGCAACCGCGCTTCCCGGGTCTCCTCATCACTCTGCTTTCGACTGAACGTTCCGTGCTGCCCGGTCACGGAGTTCGAGCATCCACGACCGCGCTGACTGCCCGAGGTCGACCCGCGGCAAGAGGCCCGTACCCACGAACTTGAAGAAGCCGTCGACGTCACTGTCAGTCGGCAGCTCCTGCAACAGGTAGTCCAGTTCGTCGCGGTACTGGACGTTCTCGGCCCGCGATACCTCGTCGAGGTCGTTGACGAGCACGGACTCGACATCCGGCCAGTCAAGGTCCCAGTCGTAGTTGAACTCAGCCGCCAAGAGCGATCTGAAGCCCGGAGCGCGAGCCGCCACGCTCCGGTAGTACTCGTGCTTATCCATTCAGCGCTGCACGACGAGGACACCGCCGAGGGCCGGGCCCTCCGGCATCGTGACGATGAACAGCGCATCCCGCGGCGAGCGCCGCTCCGCCGTGACGGTCAAGCGGTCGGGCGTGACGGCCGCACCGTCCTCGACGATGGCGAACCTCGGTACTGCCTCGAACGCGCGCTCGACGAACCGTGACGGCGCGACGCCGAGCAGGATGCCTGGTGCCGGGTCGTGCTCGACCACGAGATCGACGTGCAGCCGCCGCCCGGGCGGGGGAGCGGTCGGGCCCACCGCCTCCGGAGCCCACCGGAAGCCGTGTTCGGCGAGCACGTGCAGCGCTGCCCACGAGACCGTCGTCCCGGCTGTCGTGTGCAGCACCGCACCGTCGCCCCGCCCGACCGCCGCGAGCAGCGCGTCGTTCGCGCGCACCGTCTCCCCCATGCCACGACGGTAGTCACCTGCGGTGTCGTTGCGCGAACCCGCGACACACGCCAGGGGGCCTAGTGCCAGGATGGGCCCATGAACGACCGCGCCGGCACCCCCGCGACCGCAGACGACCTCGTCGACCTCGACGCCCTCCTGGCCGCATACCACGAGCGCGTCCCCGACGTGTCGATCCCCGAGCAGAAGGTGGTGTTCGGCACCTCCGGCCACCGCGGCTCCTCGCTCGACACCGCGTTCAACGACACGCACATCGCCGCGATCACGCAGGCGATCGTCGAGTACCGCGCCGAGCAGGGCACGACGGGTCCGCTGTTCATCGGCCGCGACACCCACGCGCTGTCCGCCCCCGCCGAGCAGACCGCACTGCAGGTCCTCGCCGCGAACGGCGTCCGGGTGCTCGCCGACGCCGAGGACGGCTTCGTCCCGACCCCGGCGCTCAGCCACGCGATCATCAAGTACAACCGCGAGGAGCACGGCGACCCCGCCGACGGCATCGTCATCACGCCGAGCCACAACCCCCCGCGTGACGGCGGCTTCAAGTACAATCCCCCGCACGGCGGCCCGGCCGACAGCGACGCCACGTCGTGGATCGCCGACCGCGCGAACGCGATCATCGCCGACGGGAACGCCGCCGTCCGCCGCCAGGACGAGACCGCTGCCGAGGGCTACGACTTCCTCGGCTCGTACGTCGCGGACCTCGAGCACATCATCGACATCGACGCGATCAAGCGCGCCGGGGTCAAGATCGGCGCCGACCCGCTGGGTGGCGCATCGCTGCCGTACTGGGAGCGCATCCGCGACCACTACGGTCTCGACCTGACCGTCGTGAACCCCGAGGTCGACCCCACCTGGGCGTTCATGACGCTCGACTGGGACGGCAAGATCCGCATGGACCCGTCGAGTCCGTCGGCGATGGCCTCGGTGCTGGCCTTGAAGGACGACTTCGACGTCCTCACCGGCAACGACGCGGACTCGGACCGCCACGGCATCGTCACGCCGGACGGCGGACTGATGAACCCGAACCACTACCTCGCGGTCGCGATCGAGTACCTGTACGCGCACCGCCCCGAGTGGCGCGACGACGCGGCGATCGGCAAGACCCTGGTGTCGTCGAGCATCATCGACCGCGTCGCGGAGTCGCTCGGTCGTCGCCTGTGGGAGGTCCCGGTCGGCTTCAAGTGGTTCGTCCCCGGGCTCATCGACGGGTCCGTGGCGTTCGGCGGCGAGGAGTCCGCGGGCGCTTCGTTCCTCCGCAAGGACGGGACGGCCTGGACCACCGACAAGGACGGCATCATCCTGGCGCTCCTGGCGTCGGAGATCACCGCGGTCACCGGCAAGACCCCGTCGCAGCTGTACGCGGAGCTCACCGAGCGGTTCGGCGCTCCGGTCTACCAGCGGGTCGACGCCGCGGCGACGAAGGAGCAGAAGGCGCGCCTGTCCAAGCTCGACGGCGACGCCATCACCGCTGACACGCTCGCCGGCGACCCGATCACCGCGAAGCTCTCGAAGGCCCCGGGCAACGACGCGGCCGTCGGCGGCGTGAAGGTGGTCACGGACAAGGCGTGGTTCGCCGCCCGCCCCTCGGGCACCGAGGACGTCTACAAGATCTACGCGGAGAGCTTCGTCGGCCAGGAGCACCTGGAGCAGGTGCAGCGCGAGGCCAAGAAGATCGTGGACGCCGCGCTCGGCGCGTAGTCACGGACGACCGAGCAGGGGCGTCACCGGTTCGATCCGGTGGCGCCCCTGCCGTTCCCGCCCGCGCGGTCACTCCTGCACATCAGCCGGAGGACCCTGCCGATGTCCACAGGAACGACGCGGATGAGAACAATCCGTTTGCGCTGGTTGTATTTTTGCACTGCGCGCAATTAAGGCTCCCCCGCGCCCGGGTCGGAGCGCCTGCGCGCTCCAGTACGCACGGGAGACCGAATGACCCAGACGGCGACCGCACCCGCGGCCCCCACCACGTCCTCGAACGCGGTGATGAACCACCGGCAGATCCTGCTCGTCATCTACGGGCTGATGGCCGGCATGTTCCTCGGTGCGCTCGACCAGACCATCGTGGGCACCGCGATCCGCACGATCGGCGACGACCTGCACGGCCTCGACCAGCAGGCCTGGGTGACCACGGCGTACCTGATCGCGTCCACGATCACGACGCCGATCTACGGCAAGCTCTCCGACATCTTCGGCCGCCGCCCGCTGTTCCTCACCGCGATCGGCATCTTCATCCTCGGGTCGCTCGCCGCGTCGTTCTCGACCTCGATGCTCATGCTCGCCGGGTTCCGCGCGCTGCAGGGCCTCGGCGCCGGTGGTCTCATGTCGCTGCCGCTCGCGATCATGGGCGACATGCTCGCACCGCGCGAGCGCGCGAAGTACCAGGGCTACTTCCTGGCCGTGTTCGGCATCTCGTCGGTCATCGGTCCGCTCGTCGGCGGCCTGTTCGCCGGTGCGTCCGAGATCCTCTTCGTCAGCGGCTGGCGCTGGGTCTTCCTCGTCAACGTGCCGGTCGGCATCGTCGCCCTCGTCATGGTGACCACCTTCCTGCACCTGCCGAAGTTCGGCGAGCGCGGCAAGCCCCGCATCGACTGGTGGGGCGCCACCCTCGTCATCGTCACCCTCGTCCCGCTGCTCCTCATCGCCGAGCAGGGCCGCGAGTGGGGCTGGGACTCCCCCGGCGCCTTCGCCTGCTACGCGATCGGCGCGCTCGGTCTCGTCGCCTTCGTGATCGTCGAACGCTCCATGGGCGACGACGCGATCCTGCCGCTCAAGCTCTTCGGCTCGCGGGTGTTCTCGATGGCCGCCGTCCTGTCCGTGCTCGTCGGCTTCGGGATGTTCGGCGCGATGCTGACGATCCCGCTCTACCTGCAGATCGTGAAGGGCGTCACGCCGACGGAGTCGGGCTTCGCGATGCTGCCGATGGTGCTCGGCCTGATGATCTCCTCGATCGCGTCCGGCCAGATCATCTCGCGCACCGGCCGCTACGGCGTGTTCCCCGTGACCGGCACCGCGTTCACGGCGATCGGCTTCACGGTCCTGACCTTCCTGACCGCCGACAGCGCGCTGTGGTTCCTCATGCTCGGCATGTTCGGCATCGGCCTCGGGCTCGGGCAGCTCATGCAGACCCTGACCCTCGCTGCGCAGAACTCGGTCTCGCCGCGGGACATCGGCGTGGCCACGAGCGCCGCGACGTTCTTCCGGCAGATCGGCGGCACCATGGGCACCGCGGTGCTCCTGTCGGTCCTGTTCACGCTGATGCCGACGAACATCACCGGTGCGATGCAGGACGAGGCCACCCTGAAGCCGGCGTTGAACGCAGCCCTCACCCCCTCGGTCGCCAGTGCCCCCGAGAACAAGGGCGTCATGGACCAGATCTGGTCGAAGATCGTCGACCCGGTGCAGCGGAACGTCCAGCAGGGGCTCGACAAGGGCGCGGCTGCCGCGAAGCAGGCCGCCGACCAGGCCGTGACGGAGCAGGTCACCGCGCAGGTGCAGCAGCAGGTCGCCGCCGGTCGGATCCCCGCCGCCTCCGCCGACTCGGTCGTCGCCGAGCAGGTCGCCGCGAACAAGTCGGCGGCCGAGCAGCAGGCGCTCGAGACCGCCGCGTCGAAGGCGAACGCCGAGGTCGTCGACGGCACGCTGCAGATCGACTACAGCAACGCCGACCAGCGGAAGGCCGTGGTCGACGAGGTCGCGCCGAAGCTGGTCGACCAGCTGAAGGACGGCGACACGGCAGCCAGCTCGTCCGCCGGCTCGGCCACGAGCGACACGTCGTTCCTCAACGGCGCGGACCAGCGGCTCACCCGTCCGTTCCTGGTCGGGTTCAGCCAGTCGGCCGTCGTCGTGTACTGGGTCGGCCTCGGCGTGATCCTGCTCGCCTTCGTGCTGACGTGGTTCTTCCGGGTCCCACCGCTCCGCAAGGTGTCGGCGCTGCAGGAGCAGGCGAACGCGGCGAAGGACGACGCGGACCGCCTCACCGCCGACGCGCAGCAGGCGGCCGCGAACACCGGTTCGCTCGTCTCGCCGGACACCGGGTCGATGCGGGCCGTCCCGACCTCGCCCGACGTCGCGGTGCAGCAGCCGCAGGACCGGCCTGGAGGCTCCACCTCCTCCGCCACGCGGCCCGCCTCCGAAGCGGGCGGTGCAGACCGCACCGGTCGCGACCCCGAGGACGGCACCCGGGCACCGCTCACGGACGCGACCACCCACGGCGCGCACGCCGCAGCGGCGCCGGTGGACGAGCCTCCGGCAACGACGGCCACGATCCGGACGCATCCCGCGCACGCCGCGTCAGAGCAGTCGGCTGCCCCGGCAGAGCACCACGGGCGGCACACGGCGGAGTAGCAGGCCGCCGCTGCGAGGCGACATCGTCGACGTCGTACGACGTCGACGATGTCGCCTCCGTCGTCCTGCGCGTGACGAACTCAGCGCTGCCCACGCTCCTGCTCCCGGAGCTCGACGTAGTCGCCGGCCGCGCATTCCGAGGTCGCCCTGATCGTGTCGCCGCCGCCCAGATCGGACGAGGTGAACGAGATGGTCGCGATGCCGGATCCCCTGCCGTTGCGACCGGAGTAGCTGCCGTCCCCGTTGCCGCGTTCGTCCGTGCACGTCCCGAGTCGCGGGCCCTCCTCCACGGTCCAGTTCCCACCGAGCGCACTGGCCGGATCGTCGACGAGCTGCTGCACCGCTCGCTTCGCGTCCTCGGGCCGCGTCGACGGGGAACCGGTCCCGCCCGTGCACCCGACCGTGAGGGCGAGTGCGCCGACGATCACTCCGACCGCCGCCGTGCGGACACTCCTCGTCGCCATCTTCCCCGTCTCCCCGGGCGCTGCGCGTCCGCCCCGCTCCATCCTGACCGCTCCTGGCGGCAGGCGCTCAGTCCTGCTGCGCGACCGGCGACACGACCGCCGAACCGACCGCCGACTCGACCGTCGCGTGCGGCAACCGCCGACGCATCACGTCGACCGCCACCGGGTTGTCGTCCATGAGCACGAACCGCCGGCCCAGGTCGCGCGCGACTGCACCGAGGGTTCCGCTCCCCGCGAAGAAGTCGAGCACCCAGTCCCCCTCGCGCGAGGACGCCTGCACCATGCGCCGCAGCACCCCCTCGGGCTTCTGCGTCGGGTACCCGGTCTTCTCGCTGCCGGTCGGCGACACGATCGTGTGCCACCACACGTCGGTCGGCAGCTTCCCGCGCTCCCGCTTCTCCGGCGTGACGAGCCCCGGCGCCATGTACGGCTCCCGGTCCACCGTCTCGGAGTCGAACCAGTACCGTTCCGGGTCCTTCACGTAGACCAGGATCGTGTCGTGCTTCGTGGGCCAGCGGGACCGGGACTTCGCGCCGAAGTCGTACGCCCAGATGATCTCGTTGAGGAACGCGTCACGGCCGAAGAGCGCGTCGAGCAACACCTTGGCGTAGTGCGCCTCGCGGTAGTCGAGGTGCAGGTAGAGCGTGCCGTCGTCGGTGAGCAGGCGCCAGGCCTCGAGCAGCCGGGGCTCGAGGAACGCCCAGTAATCCTCGAACCGGTCGTCGAAGCGCATCAGGTCACCCCTGATGCGCTCGTACGTGCGCCCGCGGAAGCCCGTGATCGTCCCGGCGTCGCCGGCGGTCCGGCGTTCGGCGGTCACCGCGTGCCGTCGCTGCTTCCGGCCGGTGTTGAACGGCGGGTCGAGGTACACCACCGTGAACGACGCGTCGGGCAGGGTCGGCAGCACGTCGAGGTTCTCGCCCAGCACGACGAGGTCCGGGGTCCGGTCGTCGAGGCTGCGCACCGCCCCATCCTCCCGCAGCGCGCAGCCCCGTCGGACCACGGTGCTCAGGACGTCTGCGACGACCCGGTGTCGTCGGTCGCCCGGCATGTGACGCCGCCCGCGACGACGTCCGATGCGTCGTCGGTGCCACCGACGAACACGTCGGTCGCTCTCCCGCTCCGCAGGGCGGTGACCACCGCGAGGTCGTGCGGCGCGGCCACGGTGCCGATCGCCGCGGCGACCCGGAACTGCACGGCCGCAGCGGCACAGTCGTCCGGCGCCGTCACGGCGAACGCGACGCAGCCCTCCTGCTCGCACCCCGCCGGCACGTCGGTGTCGACGTGGTCCTCGGCGCGCTGCGTCGCGGACACGCGGTCGGCGTCGGCCCCACCGTCGGTGACGCAGGACACGTCGCCGACGTCGGAGACCTCTTCGTCGTGGTTCTCGACCAGGACCAGCGGCACGTCCGCCGTGAGCGCGACCGTCCGCTCCTCGACACGGCTCGGTTCGTCGTCGTCGGCGCTCGTGAAGAACCCGACCGTGACGACCGCGGTGCAGCTCCGGTCGGTGTCGATCTCGTACGCGTCGCAGGTCGCGTCACCCGGCGTCGTGTCGCAGGTGCCCTCCCACTCGTCATCGCCAGCCAGCCACGTCACGTTCGTGTGGCCGTCGTCGGAGGACCACTCCGGCTGCTGGGGGTCGTCGCTCCCACCGGCCCCCGGGTCCGAGGAGCCGAACACCTGCGCGGCGACCTCCTGCACGTCGGGGACGAGGGGCAGGACCGCCAGCGATGCCCCCGCCACGAGCACGGCGGCCGCGACCCCGGCGGTGACCGACACCAGGACACGCTGGACCCGGGGCACGGACCGCGAGGGCGGGCCCTCGACGAAGGGCCGGGCAGACGGCACCGACCACGCGTCTGCCGACGAGGCGGCGAGCGCGGCCGCCTGGTTCGCGTCCGGGTGCGCCGCGACCGCGTGGGCGGACAGCGCATCCGCACGACGGGCAGCGGACCGGTCGCGGACCCGGCCGACCGCTGCCACGACCCCGTCGGCGTACCGGAAGGCCCCGACCACCCAGAGCGCGACACCCGCGATGAGGGGTGCGAGCGCCAGGACGGCCGGTCCGTCGGCGACCCAGAGGACGCAGAGGACCAGGAAGGAGGCGAGCGTCACGGCGGCACCGACGACGAGCGCCGCGGTCGCGCCCCGGCCGACCGAGCGGCGCAGCACGCGCGTCGGCACCCAGAACACCCACCCGGCGGGCGCCGTCGGCAGGTCGTCAGCGGGGGTCCACCCGGCAGCGGGCTCGGCACCCTCGTACAGGTCGGCCCAGTCGGCGGACGGCGTCGGCCATCCCGGTGGGGTGCGGAAGCGGAGCGGGGGCGTCGAGTCGGGCACGGGGAGACAGTAGTGCCCGCAGCGACGCCGCACGGCCCCACGTTCGGGGCAGCTCCGGGCGCCGGTCAGGCCCGCGGCGTACCGTCACCGCCATGGCATCACCCGAGGTCCGCAACGACACCGACGCGCAGCAGTACTCCCTGATCGAGGACGGCGAGGTCATCGGCTTCGCGGCGTACGAGGTCGACGGCGACGAGATCCGCTTCACCCACACCGAGGTCGACCCCGCCCACCGCGGCGGCGGTCACGCGTCGATCCTCGTCCAGCACGCGCTCGACGACGTCCGCGAGGGCTCGCTGCGCGTCGTCCCGCTCTGCAGCTACGTGAAGGCGTGGATCGAGCGGCACCCGGACTACCAGGAGCTCACGACGCGCTAGCGTGCGCAGCAGCCCGGTGCGTCAGTAGGTGCGGTCGAGCGTGCCGGGTCGCGCCTCGTGCCGACCGGCGTGGCCCACCGACGGCACACGGATGAGCACGTTGCCGCTGAGCAGGTCGTGGTCGTCGTCCGCGGGCGTCGGGGCCTCCTTCGGGAGGCGCGACTGCCGTTCGTACTCGGCCTGCGACTCGTGACGGGTCGGCGCGAACACCTCGTCCATCATCGAGACGACACCACCGGATCCGCCGCTGCGCGTGGCCTTGTTCGACAGGTCGATCCACCCCGCGCGATCGGCGATCCACATCACGACGACCGCTGCGGCCACCGCCCCCAGGAGGATCAACCAGTTCACGCTCCCGACGCTACGTCAGTCGCTCGGCCAGTGCCTCCGCCGCGCGGATGATCCTCGCCATCAGACCGATCAGGGCACCCGCTCGAGCCACTCCCGCGTCGCGAACTTCGTCTCGACGAGTTCCCGCGCCCGGGCACGCTCGGCCTCGGTCACGTGCCCCTCGTGTGCCCCGTACAGCTTCGTGAAGGTGCCGATCAGCCGGTCGATGACCTCGGCACGGGTGAGGCCGGTCTGCGAGCGCAGGGGGTCGACGCGCTTGGCGGCCGAGGTCGTTCCCTTGTCGCTCATCTTCTCGCGCCCGATGCGCAGGACCTCGACCATCTTCTGGCCGTCCATGTCGTAGCTCATCGTGGCGTGGTGGAGCAGGGCGCCGGTGCCGAGCCGCTTCTGCGCCGCGCCGCCGATCTTGCCCTTCGTCGACGAGATGTCGTTGAGCGGCTGGTAGTAGGCCTCGATGCCGAGGGACTTCAGCGCCTCGATCACCCACTCGTCCAGGTAGGCGTACGAGTCGGCGAACGTCATGCCCTGCACGAGGTCGGTCGGTACGTACAGCGAGTACGAGATGATCGCGCCCGCGTCCATGAACATCGCGCCACCGCCGGAGATGCGCCGGACGACCTCGACGCCGTGCTTCTCGGCGCCGGCCGGGTCGACCTCGTTCTTCAGGGACTGGAACGACCCGATCACGACCGCGGGCTGGTCCCACTCCCAGATGCGCAGGGTCGGGCCGCGGCGGCCGGCACCCACCTCCTCGGTGAGGACCTGGTCGAGCGCGAGGTGCTCGTTCGGCGAGATCGGCCCTTCGTGGATGATCTCCCAGTCGTACTCCTGCCAGGTCGACGCCCGCGAGAGCGCTCGGCGGACGGCGACCCCGACGGACTCGGGCGTGAAGCCGAGCAACACCGCACCCTCGGGCAGCGCCGCGCGGACCGCGGCGGCGACGCCGGCCGCATCCGTGGTCGCGGGCAGGCCGTTCACGGCCTGGTCGATCAGCGGCAGCGCGTCGTCCGGCTCGAGGAAGAAGTCGCCTGCCAGTCGGAACTCCTGGATGCTCCCGTCGACGACCTCGAGGTCGACGACGACCAGCTTGCCTCCGGGGACCTTGTACTCACCGTGCACGGAACGAGCCTACGCCCGCCACCTGTCGGCCTGGAGGCGCGGCGCGGCACCGCCCCGTGCCTCCAGTCCGCCCCGTGGTCGCGTCAGCGAGCCACGTGCCGGTCCAGCCACGCGACCAGGTCGGCGACCACCTCGTCCCGGTTCGTCTCGTTGTAGACCTCGTGCCGCGCGCCCTCGTACACGTGCACCTGCACGTCGGACAGCTTGCCGCGACGGCGGTACGCCTCGGCGAGCCGCTCCACCGAGCGGGGTCCACCGAGGGTGTCGTCGGACCCGACCTGCAGCAGCAGCGGCAGGTCGTGCGGGATCGACCGCCGCGGCACCCCGAGCAGTCGGAGCGCGTCCGCGACACCGAACAGCCTGATCACGTCGGCCTCGACCGCGAGCGGGTCGGCCGCGATCGCCGCGATGACGGCGCGGTCGCGCGTGATCCACTCGTACTTGGTCGGCCCGGAGCCGGCGTGCCGCGCGTTGAGGTCGCCGCTGTTCATCCACCCGGGCAGCCGGTACGCGGTCGCGGAGAGCACGACGCCGTCGTACCGCTCCGACGACGTGTTCACGATCCGCTGTGCCATGAGCGACCCCCACGAGTGCCCGAGGAGCACCAGCGGGATGCCGGGGTCCTGCTCGCGGGCGACGGCGGTCATCTGCTCGACGGCCGCGATCGCCGCGCGCAGGCCGCCCGGTCCGAGCCTGCCGAGCCGCGCGTGGTCGCCGTCCCACTGCCCGAGGCCGGTGCGTCCGTGCCCGCGGTGGTCGTTCGCGTGGACGGTGTACCCGGCCCGGACGAGGTCCTGCGCCAGCGGCTCGTACCGGAGCCCGTGCTCGCCGACACCGTGCGCGATCTGCACGATGCCCTTCGGCTTGCCGGCACGCCAGGTCGAGTAGACGATCTCGACGCCGTGCGCGTCGGTGAACGAGGAGTCCCCTCGGGCTGCGGAGAAGGTCGGCACACCCGCATCCTGGCAGACGCCGAGCGCCCCGGGGGTGTTCATCCGGCGTTCACGCAGCGGGCTCGGAGCCGGCCTAGCGTCACGCCCATGGACGTCCTCGTCACCGTCGTGCTGGTGATCGTGGTGGCCCTCGTGTTCGACTTCACGAACGGCTTCCACGACACCGCGAACGCCATGGCCACCTCGGTCGCCACCGGAGCCCTGAAGCCCCGGACCGCCGTGCTCATCTCCGCCGTGCTCAACGTGGTCGGCGCGTTCCTGTCCACCGAGGTCGCGAAGACGGTGTCGCAGGGCATCATCCGCGAGGGCCAGGACGGCATCCAGATCAGCCCGACCATGATCTTCGCGGGACTCGTCGGCGCCGTGCTCTGGAACCTCGCCACCTGGTACTTCGGCCTGCCGTCGTCGTCCACGCACGCGCTGTTCGGCGGGCTCATCGGAGCGTCGATCATCGGCGCCGGACTGCACTCCGTCGACTGGGCCACCGTCGTGTCGAAGGTCGTGCTCCCCGCTCTGCTCTCCCCGGTCATCGCGGGCGTGATCGCCCTCGTCGCGACGTACATCGCGTACTCGCTCACGAGGAACGCGACCACGCACGGCGCGGCGACGGGCTTCCGGCACGGGCAGACCGTCTCGGCGTCGCTGGTGTCGCTCGCGCACGGGACCAACGACGCGCAGAAGACGATGGGCGTCATCACGCTGACCCTGATCGCCGCGGACTACCAGCCGTCCGGCAGCGGTCCGGCGCTCTGGGTGGTCCTCGCCTGCGGCCTCGCGATCGGCCTCGGGACCTACATGGGCGGCTGGCGCATCATGCGGACCGTCGGCAAGAAGATCTCCGACGTGCAGTCGCCGCAGGGCTTCGCGGCGGAGACGAGCTCGGCCGCGACGATCCTGGTGTCCTCGCACCTCGGATTCGCCCTCTCGACGACCCACGTGACGAGCGGCTCCGTGGTCGGCTCGGGACTCGGCAAGAAGCTCGCCGACGTGCACTGGTCCGTCGTGGGTCGGATCGTCGTGGCGTGGGTCGTCACGCTCCCCGCCGCCGCGGTGGTGGGAGCCCTGGCGACCCTGGTCGCGTCGACGAGCACGATCGGCCTGGTGGTCGTGGCCGTGCTCGCCCTCGCGGGCGGGCTGACCTTCTTCGTCCTCGCGCGCCGGAAGCCGGTCACGAAGGACACCGTCAACGACGAGCAGCCGACCGCCGAGTCGGTCCCGGCCTAGGAGGACCAGCGTGGACATCGACCTGAGCAGCATCGGGATCGTCGCGGGCGTCGGCTTCGTCGCCGCGGTCGGCGTGGTGCTCGTCTACACCCTCGGCCTGCGGTTGCTCGGGACCGGGCAGCCCGTCGACGTCGCCGGGGAGCGCACGGAGTACCGGGACGAGACGCCGCGGTCCGGGCACACCCCGCCGGCGGCGACGGCCGGAGCGGTGCTGTGCTTCGCGGTCTGCGCCGCTGCGGTCCTCACCGGCATCTGGCTGACGATCCCACAGTTCCACCAGTAGCGGACGGGAGGGGCGGTGCGGGTGACCGACGGCGGTCACCCGCACCGCGCCTCCCGTCCGCGGTCAGCGGTCAGTGCGCGCTGTAGCCGCCGTCGACCAGGTGGTAGCTGCCGCTGATGAACGAGGCCTTGTCGCTGAGCAGGAACAGCACGAGCGCCGCGACCTCGGCGTCGGTGCCGAGCCGCTTCGCCGCGTGCTCGCCCTCGAGCGCCGCGAGCTCCTCGCCGGACAGCGACGCGCGCACGAGCGGGGTGTCGATGAAGCCCGGGCCGACCGCGTTCGTGCGGACGCCCTGCGCCGTGTACTCGAGCGCCGCGACCTTCGTGAGCCCGACGAGCGCGTGCTTCGACGCCACGTAGGCCGCGTTCTGCGCGATGCCGACCGAGCCGAGCACCGAGGCCATGTTGACGATGGCACCGCCGCCGGCCTGCAGCATCGCCGGGATCTCGTAGCGGAGCCCGTAGAACACACCGTCGAGGTCGACCGCGCGGACGCGGTCCCACGCCTCGACGTCGTACTCGCCGATCGGCTTCGGCGCCGCGCCGATGCCGGCGTTGTTCACCGCGAGGTGCAGCGCACCGTAGGTGTCGACCGCGTACTGCACCATCCGCTCGTTGTCGGCGGCGACGGCGGAGTTCGCCTCGAACGCGGTGGCCGTGCCGCCCGCGCCCTCGATCTCCGACACGACCCGCTCCGCTGCGTCCCGCTTGATGTCGGTGACGACGACCTCGGCCCCGGCCGCGGCCAGTTCCTTCGCGATCGCCTCGCCGATGCCGCTGCCGCCACCGGTGACGACGGCCACCTTGCCCTCGAACTCGGACATGTTCTCCTTCTCTCTCGGCAACACGTGTTGTCTATTCGGAAGCATACACCCGGTCGCCCAGTTCGTTCACTGAACTAATCAGTTAGACTGCGGACCGTGACCGACGGTTCCCTCTCCACCGACCTGCGGATCGCCGTGAACCGTCTCTCGCGGACGCTCCGGGCACAGAAGGCCGACACGACCATGACCGACGGGCAGTTCTCCGCCCTCGCACGACTCCACCGCGACGGCGCGATGACCCTCGCCGAACTCAGCCGTCAGGACGGCGTCACACCGCCGAGCATGACGAAGACCGTGACGGTCCTGGTCGAGCGGGGCCTGGCCACGAAGGGCGGTCACGACGACGACCGGCGCAAGGTCCGGATCTGCACGACGCCCGCCGGTGCCGCGTTCGTCGAGGAGACCCGACGGCACCGCGACGACTGGCTCACCCCGCGCCTGGCCGAGCTCACCGACGAGGAACGCACCACCCTGGCCGACGCCACCGAGATCATGAGGAGGCTGGCCCAGCAGTGACCGCCATGTTCCGCTCCCTGTCCGCCCGCAACTACCGCATCTGGTTCGCCGGCGCCCTGGTGTCCAACGTCGGCACCTGGATGCAGCGCACCGCCCAGGACTGGCTCGTCCTCACGAAGCTGTCCGACAACGACGCCATCGCGGTCGGCATCACGATGGCGCTGCAGTTCGGACCGCAGCTGCTCCTCCTGCCGTTGACCGGGCTCGCGGCGGACCGGTTCGACCGGCGGAGGACGCTCATGCTCACGCAGGGCCTCATGGGCGCACTCGGGCTCGGCCTCGGGATCATGGTCCTCACCGACACGGCCACGCTCTGGTCCCTCTACGGCTTCGCCCTCGCGCTCGGCATCGTCGCCGCGTTCGACACCCCCGTCCGCCAGGCCTTCGTGTCCGACGTCGTCCAGGGCGAACACGTGGCGAACGCCGTCGCGCTCAACTCCGCGTCGTTCAACGCCGCGCGGCTGATCGGCCCCGCGGTCGCCGGTGTGCTCATCGCTGCCATCGGCTCCGGCTGGGTGTTCGTGATCAACGCCGGATCGTTCCTGGCCGTCCTCGTGGCCCTGCGGTTCGTGGACCCCGCGCAGCTCGCCGAGCGCATCCGGCCGACGCGCGGCAAGGGGCAGATCGTCGCAGGCTTCCGGTACGTGCGGACCCGCCCGGACATCGTCGTCGTGCTGTGCATGATCTTCGTCGTCGGCACGTTCGGCGTGAACTTCCCGATCTTCACCTCGACCATGGCCCGCGTGGAGTTCGGCAAGGGCGCCGGAGAGTTCGGTCTCCTCAACTCCGTGATGGCGATCGGGTCCGTCGCCGGCGCGCTGCTCTCCGCCCGGCGCGACCGACCGCGGATGCGCACCCTCGTCGTCGCCTCCGCAGGGTTCGGGCTCGCGTGCACCGCGGCCGCCCTCGCCCCGACCTACTGGACGTTCGCCATCGTCCTCGTGTTCGTCGGGCTCGCCTCGCTCACCTTCATGACGACCGCGAACGCACTCGTGCAGACCACCACGAAGCCCGCGATGCGCGGCCGCGTGATGGCGCTCTACATGGCGATCTTCGCCGGGGGCACGCCGATCGGCGCCCCCGTCGTCGGTGCCGTCGCCGACGCGTGGGGTCCGCGGTGGGCCATCGTCGTCGGCGCGGTGTCGGGGTTCGTCGCCCTCGCGATCGCCCTGGTCTGGCTGGTGCGCTGGGAGCGGTTCCGACTCCGGTACGACGCCGACGCACGGCTGCACCTGGCGGTGACGCACGCGGTACCGGTCGTCGGGTCGCGGAGCGCGCGTGCCGCGCTGCGGCGCGACCTCGAGCGCGACGAGGCGGTCGCGGACCGGTCCAGCGCGGTCTGAGCCGCTCGGTCACCACCCGCCGGACGGGAGGCACGGTGTGACCCCGCCCCGGCCCTCCCGTCCGTGACGCGGTCACCCGCACGGCCGCGGTGCACGGACCGGTGCACGGGGCGCGGTGTCCGGGCCGACGCGGGTGCCGAGTCGATCAGCGCGCCGGTGCGGCGACCGCGAAGACCCGCTGGTCGAGCGCGTCGACGACCGCTCCGACCGCCACCGCCAGGCGGCCCGCCGCCGAGCGCAGCGCGTCGGGTTCGGCAGGGTCCACACGTCCCAACGCGGTCCGCGCCGCCCGGAAGGCGCCGACCTCCTCGTCGACACAGGCCGGTGCGACGTCCGCCAGGCAGTCGTCCGCCCGGGCCGCGAGGAACGCGAGCGACCGCGGGCTGTGCACGTCGTGCAGCAGGAAGTGGGCGGCGTCCTGCGCCTCGACACCGTGGTGGTCACGCCCACGCCGGAAGGCCTCGCCCGCGCCGCACGCGCGCAGCGCCGTGCTCCACGACGCGGACGAGGACGCGTCCACCAACCTCGACGCCAGGAGCCGCGCCGTGAGGCCGCAGCGCAGCAGGGAGCGTCCGAGCGTGAAGAACTCCCACACCTCGTCACGACTGGCGTCCCCCTCGACGACCCCGACCGCCAGGGCACTCCGCTCGCGCACCCACCCGAGGAACTCGTGCGCGCGGTCGACGGCGACCTTGCGCGGCATCCGGGAGCGGGTGACGTCGAGGCAGTCCCAGAGCTCGGTGGACACGACCTCGCGGGCACGCCGGGCGTGGTCGCGAGCGACGCCCACCGCATGGGCGATCGACGCCGGCTCGTGCCGGTCGAGCGCGAGCGCGTCGACGGTGGCCGAGCGGTCCCCGGTGCGCGACGGCCCGTCGACGCCGACCACGCCGCCCAGCGCGGCTCCGACCGCACCGTCCTCGTCGGCGACGCCCGCGTCCGGCCGGACGACGTACACGTCGAGCATCCGCGCGACGACGTCGGCCCGTTCGACCGCGCTCCCGACGTGGAAGACGCTCCCCGCGAGTCGGCTCAGCACGTCGGCTCCTGCATGCGGCGAAGCTACCGAGCGGTCGTTGCGTCGGTGTTTCCGAACCGCGTCGCCGGTGTTGCGGACACCATCCGCCGCACGCGTTCACAGCACACTCGCTAGACAATCTAACTAGAGCGTCTAGCATTGTCCGCATGACGACCGAGGTGACGAACACCACCACGGGCTTCTGGTATGGCGCAGGTTCCAGGGTCGACGCGGTGGACGTACTGAACGCGCTCCGCAGGTACCGGAGCGCCGAGAGCGCTGCCCAACGCCGAGCCCGCGAAGCCCTGGGCATCGGCGAGAACGCCCTGCTGGCACTCCGGGTCCTGCTGGACGCCGAGTCCGAGGGCCGGTCCGTGAACGCCAAGGAACTCGCCGACCGACTCGAGATCACGCCGGCGTCCACGTCCGCCCTGGTCGACCGGCTCGTCCGGAGTGGGCACGTCGAGCGACACGCCGACCCGCACGACCGACGCGGCGTGATCCTCACCGCATCCGGTGGGTCGATGCGGCAGGTCCTGCAGGTGATCGACGAGCTCGACACCCGCGCGATCGAGGTCGCCGAGCACCTGCCGCCGACCGACATGGCGGTCGTCGTCGGGTTCCTCGAGGAGATGGCCCGCGTCGTCGACCACGACGAGCACGCTGCCGACACGGAGCGGTCCGCGTAGCCTCGTCCCATGCGCAGCGCTCCGGACGAGCCCGCCGGGGTGCCACCGCACACCCCCGAGGACGACATGCCCCTCGCGGAACTCGACGCACGCGCGCGGGCGGACGCCGCCCTCCGCCGGATCCGTGACGGCGCCGATCCTGCCCGCGAGGCGTTCGACCTGGCGAACACGATGAACGACGAGGCCGTCGGACGGCTCGGCGGAGCCATCCGACGGTGGCTCCGCCGGTCCTGACCCGCGGCTACTGCGCGTCGCGCCGGAAGGCCGTGCCGACCGCCGCGATGTCCTCCGCACCGTGCCCGGCCGCGCTCGCCTGGGCGTAGACCCGGTCGAGGGCGTCGAGGAGCGTCGTCGACACACCGGCGGACCGCGCCGCCTCCCCGATGAGTCCGATGTCCTTCCGCAGGCCGTCGAGCGCGAACTGCGGTGCGAGGTCGCCGCCGACCATGGCGGCGCCCTTCGTGTGCGCGTACGGCGAGTCACTGGCCGTGCCCTGGATCGCGTCGAGGAAGAGCTGCGGGTCGAGCCCGAGGCCCCGGGCGATCGCGAGCGACTGCCCGGTGGCGGCGGTGATCGATGCGATCCACGCGTTCGCCGCGAGCTTGAGGGCAGTACCGTCGCCGACGCGGTCCCCCGCGCGGACCGTCTTCGCCCCGATCGCGTCGAGCACCGGAACCACCCGGTCGAGCACGTCGGCCGGGCCGGCGGCGAGCATCGTCAGCGTGCCCTGTTCGGCCGGGCCCTTCGTGCCGAGCATCATCGCCTCGACGAGTGTGATGCCGTACTTCTCAGCGAGTTGCACCACGGTCTCGGTGCCCGCGACGCCGACCGTCGAGGCCTGCACCCACACGGCGCCCTCCGGAGCGTCACCGCCGGCGGCCTCGAGGACGTCGACGACCGCATCCGTGTCGAACAGCGTGAGGAGCACGACCTCGGCGTCGGCGACCGCCCCGGCGGCGGCGGTCGCGACGGTGGCCCCGTCGTCGGCGAGCGGTCGGGCCTTGTCCGCGTTGCGGTTCCAGACCGTCACGCGGTGCCCTCCGCGCAGCAGGGACCTCGCGACCCCCGCACCCATCGTCCCCGTACCCAGCACCGTCACGCGCACCAGCGTCTCCGTCCTGCGGTCGACACCCTGCCACCGCGGTGTCGACGCTACGCCCGCACCGGCCCGGTTCAGGACAGCCCACGCGCCGCGAGCCAGGGGGCGGGGTCGACGGGCGTCCCGCCGACGATGACCTCGAAGTGGAGGTGCGCTCCGGTCGAGATGCCCGTGCTGCCGACGGCGCCGAGCTGCTCGCCGGCCGCCAGGAACTGCCCGGGCACGACGTCGATCCGCGACAGGTGGCCGTACCGGGTCTGCGTGCCGTCAGGGTGCACGAGCAGGACCTGGTTGCCGTACCCACCGAGCGGACCCGCGGACACCACCCGCCCCGCGGTCACGGCGAGGACGGGCGTCCCCGCGGGTGCCGCGAAGTCGAGGCCACGGTGGTTCGTCGAGCACGCACCGCAGCCGGCGACCTGGCGACCACCGAAGCCGCCCGCCGTGGGGATCCGTCCGTCGACCGGTCGCACCACTGCGCCTCCGGTCGTGATGCGCGGCCCGCGGTGCAGGTCGTCCTGCGGTCGGCCGTGGACGGCGAAGTCGTCACGGGTCACCGTCACCGTGACGCCGGGTGCGGCTCGGTAGTGCTGCCCGTCCGGGGCGACGACCGACGTCGCGATCCCCGCCCCGGACCCGACGGGTCCGTCGACCGCGGCGGCCGGCGTCGAGACCGACACCACCAGGCAGGCCGCGAGGGCAGAGGCGGTGGCCGGCAGTGCCCGCGCCGGGAACGCGCCCTGACGAGCCTGCGCGGTCCGCGGGCGCGGCTGGCCGCCAGCAGCAGCTGGGGAGCGGTCGCGACGTCGACGCCGGGCGCGTGCAGGCCCGGGGCGGTCAGCAGCGGAGGCGGACGTCGGAACGGTGGACTGCAGGGTGGCGGGCACCCGCGAGGTGGGCAGCCGAGAGGTGGGCACCGGGACGGCGGGCGGGGGAACCGCCGCCCCGGTGGTCGGGCGACCGACGCGCGAGGCTCGCATGGCCTCGGCGTTCGCAGCACGTCGGGCCGCACCCCGGGGGCGCAGGGGCAGCGTGGTGCGATCGTCGGTCGTGGTCATCGTGTGGTCGTGGGTGTGTCGGCGTCGGTCGGGGGCGAGTTGGGGCCGTGGTGCGGCGGTGCGGTCCCGCCTCAACCGCGGACGATGCCGTCGCGGGTGATCCGTTCGAGCTCGCCGACGACGGCGTCCACGACCGCGCGGGTGATGGCGTCGGTCACCGCCTCGACCAGAGCGAGCTGGTCGGGCGCCACAGCGACCTGGCCCGGTGCCACGCCGACCCGGTGTGGGATCTCGTCGATCGCCGCGACCAGGGCTGCGGGTACGAGTGCGGACGCACGCGGCGACACCGGGGGCGTCATCGGCGACGTCGGAGCCGGTCGCGCCGGGGTCGGAGCTGCCGAGACCTGTGCCGCCGGGACCTGGGAACCGGACGCCGGACCCGTCGACGGCGGCACCGAGGGAGAGGAGGCGCGTCGGGAGATCGCGTCGAACACGGGCGTGGAGGACATGCTGCTTGCCTTCCGTTCAGTGGCTGGGCGGATCGTGTCGGGCGACCCGTGGGACTCGTGCTGATGCGCACGAGGACCATTCAACCACTGATATACAGCATGTGCAATAGCGCCGAGGATCAGTCCGGCTCGACCGCCTGCGTCGGGTCGTCGCGCCGCAGCACCTGCTTGACGCGCTCGACGATCGTCGCCGGCGGGTTGTTGTACGCGTTCGCGGGCTCCTGGCCGCTCAGCGCCTGGATGGCCGCCATCACCGCGTCGGTCGCATGACGCCGGGCACGACCGGACGACGCCTCACCGAAGTGCGACAGGTCCATCGGCTCGCCGAACTCGATCGTCACGCGCGCGAGCTTCGGGAAGCGGGACCCCACCGGCTGCACGTCCTGGGTACCCGTGAGCGCGACGGGGACGACCGGAGCGCCGCTCGTCAGCGCGAGCCAGGCCACCCCCGTCCGCCCTCGGTACAGGCGACCGTCCAGCGACCGGGTCCCCTCCGGGTAGATGGCGAAGGCCTCGCCCGCCCGCAACCGCTCGAGTCCGAGGTCGAGGGCCTGCTGGGCCGCAGCGCCGGCACCGCGCTCCACGCCGATGGCGCCGATGCCGCCGAAGAACGCCCGGGACAGGGCGCCGCGGAACCCCGTTCCGGTGAAGTACTCCTGCTTCGCGAGGAACGACACCTTACGCGGTGCCATGAGGGTGATCGCGGGCGAGTCGATGAACGACCGGTGGTTGCTCGCGAGGATCACCGCGCCGTGCTTCGGGACGTTCCTCCGGCCGACGATCCGCGGACGCCAGAGCAGCCGTGCGAGCGGCGTGACCACCGCACGGCTCATCGTGGTGGCGAACTTCGTCGATCCGGTCACCCGGGGCCTCCTCGTCGTGGGAGGTTCCGAGTGTACTGAGCGGCAGCCGCCGCACATTCCGCCTGCGGAATGCGTCTCAGTCGTGTGCCGCCACGACGTCGAGTACCGCCCGTCCGTACCGTTCGAGCTTGGCCCCGCCGACGCCTGAGATCTCGGCCAGCGCGTCCTCGTCCGCCGGCTTCACCGCCGCGATGCCCCGGAGGGTCGCGTCGTTGAAGACCACGTACGCGGGCACGCCCTGCTCGCGGGCCTGCGCGGCACGCCAGGCGCGCAGGGCCTCGAACAGGCCGAGCGCCTCCTGCGGCATGTCGGTGACGACCTGTCGACGTGCACGCGACGCCCGCGGCGCCTTCACGGGGTCACGCCGCATGAGCACCCGGGTGCGACCACTGAGGACCTCGGCGCTCGTCGGGCTCAGGACGACCGTGCCGAAGCCGTCGCCGGACACCGCTGCGTAGCCCTGCGCGAGGAGCTGCCGCGCGACCGCGCGCCACTCCCCCTCGCCCAGGTCGTTGCCGATGCCGAACGTGGCGAGGGAGTCGTGTCGGAGCTCCTGCACGCGGGGTGACTGCTTGCCGACGAGGATGTCGACGAGGTGGGCGACGCCGTACCGCTGGCCCCGCTCACGCTCGAGCCGGACGACGGTGGACAGGAACTTCTGGGCGGGCACGGTGCCGTCCCAGGGCTCGGGCGGCGCAATGCACGTGTCGCAGTTCCCGCACGCCGTGGACTCCTGCCCGAAGTAGGCGAGCAACCGGACGCGCCGGCACTCGATCGTCTCGCACAGCGCGAGCATGGCGTCCAGGTGCGCGCTGAGCTGCCGGCGGTGTGCCGCGTCACCCTCGGACTGGTCGATCATCCGCCGCTGCTGCACGACGTCGTTCAGCCCGTACGCCAACCACGCGGTCGAGGGCAGGCCGTCGCGCCCCGCACGGCCGGTCTCCTGGTAGTAGCCCTCGACCGACTTCGGCAGGTCGAGGTGGGCGACGAACCGGACGTCGGGCTTGTCGATGCCCATGCCGAAGGCGATCGTCGCGACCATGACGACGCCGTCCTCGCGCAGGAAGGTCGACTGGTTCCGCTCACGGACCCGTGCGTCGAGCCCGGCGTGGTACGGCAGCGCCGGGATCCCCTGGTCGGCGAGCGCGGCCGCGGTGCGCTCCACCGAGTTGCGCGACAGGCAGTACACGATGCCGGCGTCGCCGCTGTGCTCGGTCTTGATGAAGGTGAGGAGCTGCTGCAGCGCGCCCGTCTTCGGCTCGATGCGGTACTGGATGTTCGGCCGGTCGAAGTCGGCGACGAAGTGCGCGGCGTCGTCGAGGCCGAGCCGGCCGGAGATCTCGCGGTGGGTCTGCGGCGTCGCCGTGGCGGTCAGGGCGATGCGCGGCACCGTCGGCCAGCGCTCGTGCAGCACGCTCAGCTCGAGGTAGTCGGGCCGGAAGTCGTGCCCCCACTGGGCGACACAGTGGGCCTCGTCGATGGCGAAGAGCGCGATGCGCGCACGGTCGAGCAGCGATCGGGTGGACTCGAGTCGGAGCCGTTCGGGCGCGAGGTAGAGCATGTCGACCTCGCCCGAGACGACGGCTCGCTCGACCCGGGCACGCTCGTCGGGGCCCTGCGTCGAGTTGAGGAAGGCCGCCCGGACGCCGTTCGCGGCGAGGGCGTCGACCTGGTCCTGCATCAGGGCGATGAGCGGCGAGACGACCACCCCGACGCCGTCGCGCACGAGCGCCGGCACCTGGTAGCAGAGCGACTTGCCGCCACCGGTCGGCATGAGCACCAGGGCGTCGCCACCGGTCACGACCCGGTCGATGATCGCGGCCTGCTGCCCGCGGAAGTCGTCGTAGCCCCACACCCGGTGGAGCACGTCGAGCGCCGCCGCGCGCGAGGGCGACGGCGCCGGCGCGACGGAGGGCGCTGGCGTGGTACTCATGGCACGAGCCTACGGGCGACGGGCGACACCCGAGGCACTGTCCACAGGTGCGGCACCGTCGGTGCCGGCGCCCGGCGCGGAGCCCTCGGAACCGGCGGTGGCGACCGCACCGCCACCCGACGTGCGACCGGCCGACCCGGAGACGCGGGCCGGCGCGAGCGACCAGCTCGTGCCTCCCGGCCGGGTCCACTGCCGGCCACCGGCCCAGACCGGCGGGGTCCCGCGGAAGCGCGGAGCCTCGTGCCCCGGGAACCGGCGGTCGAGCCGGCGCCACCTGGCCAGCAGCTCGACCATGCTCCAGAACGCGAGCGACGTCCCGAACGAGAACACGAAGCTCTCGGGCGTGCTGTTCGACGAGTCGAGGTCGACCTTCGACCAGCCCGGCGCCTGCAGCACGAAGATCATGATGTTGTTGAAGGCGTGCTGCAGCACGGTGGCCTCCATGCCGCCGGTCCGGAGGACGATGATCGCCGCGACCAGACCGAACGAGCCGACGTCGAGGATGCCCCAGACGTTGTAGCCGTTCGCGATGTGCCCGGCCGCGAACAGGACGGTCGACACGGTCACGGCGACCACGACCCCGACGATCCGGACCGGGATCCACGACGCGATGGTCTGGACGAGGAACCCGCGGAAGACGTACTCCTCGGCCGCGCCCTGGAACGGCACGAGCAGCAGCACCATCACGATCGTCAGGGTCAGCATCCCCGGGGACACGGTCGACTGACCGATGGCGGCGTGGTCCCACCCGAAGCCGCCGTCGAACGTGAACATGCCCCAGGTCTGCAGCAGGAACATCGGGATCGCGATGACGATGGTGGGGAGCAGGCACCAGAGCGTCCAGCGCCAGCGCACCCGGAACCGCACCGACGACAGCGTGCCCGCCGGACCGATCCGGGCGATCTTGACCGCGAGCAGGACGCCCGGCAGCAGTACCACCAGCGAGACGAGCGTGAGCGACAGGATGAGCGGGTCGGTCGGGTCGAGGGCACCGCTGGCCAGGTCGTCCTGGAGACCGGTGACCCCGGTGACCCCCTGCGTCGCGCCGATCGGCACGAAGTACGCCACCGCGATCACGATCTGGGTGACGACGTACCACCCGACCAGGAACGCCAGGGCGACCAGCGGGCGCCACCAACGCCAGCGGCCATCGACACGGGGCAGGCGGTGGTACGGAACGCTCACCCTCGGGAGGGTACCGGGCCGGGCAGGATGGGAGCCGTGCTCACCGTCCTCCTCGCACTGACCGGCGCGGTCGTCTACGGTGCCGCGGACTTCCTCGGCGGGCTCGCAGCCCGGACGACCCGTGCCGTGGCCGTCGCGGCGGCGGCGGCCGCCGTCGGCCTGCTGCCGTTGCTCGTCGGTGCACTCGTCGTGGGCGCGGTCTTCTCGGGTCCGGCCGTGCTGGTCGGCGCCGCCGCCGGCGTCTCCGGGTCGGTGGCGGTGCTGCTGCTCTACCGCGCACTCGCCGTCGGACCGATGAGCGTGCTCTCGCCGCTGACCGCGGTGTTCGCGGCAGTCACCCCGGTCGTCGTCGCGCTGGTGGGCGGGACGGTGCTGTCGGTCCCCGCCTGGGCCGCGCTCGTCGTGGCGGTGCTCGCGGTGGTCCTGGTGGCGGCCGTGCGCGAACCGTCCGGTGCCCGGGTCACGGTGGGCGGCGTCGTGACGGCGGCCGTGGCCGGATGCGGCTTCGGCGGGATCGTGCTGGCGTACGACGCGGTGCCGGAGGACGCCGGGGTCGCGTCGCTCCTGGTCGCGCGGGTGGTGCAGGCGGTGCTGCTCGGGACCGTGGCGGTCGTGGTGGCGCTCCGGCCGGGAGGCACGACGGACCCCGTCACGCCGGCCCACCCCGTGCTCACTGCCGCTCCCACCGTGCGGCGGTCGGCGCGGTGGTCACCACGGCTGGTGGTGACGGTCGCCGCGTGCGGTGTGCTCGACGCGCTCGCGAACGCGTGCATCCAGGCGGCACTGCACCTCGGACGGAGCGACGCGGCGCTCCCCGTGGTGAGCGTCCTCAACGCGCTCTACCCGGTCGGGACGGTCGTGCTCGCCGGGATCGTGCTGCGCGAGCGGCTCACCGCGGTGCAGTGGACGGGGATCGTGCTGGCGTTCGGTGCCTCGGTCGGGTTGGCGCTGGCCTAGGGTGTCCGGCTCCGTCGGTCGTCGACGACGAGGCGCTTGCCGAGCGAGACCGCGCGGTCCTCGGCGTACCCGAGCGAGGCGTAGAAGCCGAGCACCTGCTCGTTGCCCTCGCGCACCTGCACGTTGACCTTCGGGCAACCGCGCGCCCGGAGCAGGCGCTCGAACTCGGCCATGAAGGCCCGGCCGAGTCCGGAGCCCTGCTGGTCGGGGCGCACGGCGAGGTAGTTGACCCAGCCGCGGTGTCCGTCGTAGCCCGCCATGCCGGCACCCACGATCCCGAGGGCCGGGGCCGTGCTCGGGTGCATCCCGCTCGGGCCGGTTGCGTTCGGCCCGGTTGCGCTCGGGTCGGCTGTGCTCGCGTCGACCTCGGCGACCAGGAACAGCTCGGGCTGCTCCGCGACCTTGCGGGCGATGTCGCGGTACGGGTCGTTCCACGGTCGCAGCAGTCCGCACGTGTCCCACAGGGCGACGACCGCCTCGGTGTCGTCGGGACGGAACGGACGGAACACCGGGGTCATGCGAGCACGCTACCGGGAGCCGTGGGCATCCACAGGCGGTGAGGACTCGTCAGCACGACGACACCGTGGTCTGATAGACCTGTCCGACCACCCCATCCGGATCAGGAGCACCGTGACCGCACACGACACCGTCGAGACGCGTGGGTCCTCGCGTCCCGACGACGACTCGCGGCCCCCGCGGCGCCCCCGTCGTCGCCAGACCGTCGGCGGGGCACTCGTCGCACTCCTCGCCGAGCTGCTCATCATCGCCGGGGCCGGGACGGGTCTGTACGTGGCGTGGACCGCCTGGTGGACGGACGTGGTCGCCGTGAACGAGCAGACGAAGCTCGTCGACGACCTGGGCCAGCGTGCGGCGCCCAAGGTCGAGGGGTCCGAGCACCGTGGCGAAGCGCCCGTGCTCGCCGAGCCGCCGGACCTCACCGCCGTGTTCGGCACGATGCAGATCCCGCGGTTCGGTGCCGACTACCTGCGCCCGATCGGTGAGGGCACCGACCGTGAGCGGGTGCTCAACACGATCGGCCTCGGCCACTACCAGGACACCGCGATGCCCGGGGCCGAGGGCAACTTCGCCGTCGCCGGTCACCGTGTCACCTACGGCAAGCCGCTCAACCAGATCGCCGAGCTGAAGACCGACGACGCGATCGTCGTCCGGGTGACGGACGAGGCGACGGACTTCGACGTCTGGTACGTCTACAAGGTCACGGACTCCCAGATCGTCACGCCGGACAAGATCGAGACGATCGCCCCCGTGCCGAACCAGCCGGGCGTCACGCCGACCGCCGACGACCGCTGGCTGACCCTCACCGCCTGCCACCCGATGTGGTCCGCGAAGGAGCGGTACGTGACCCACGCCAAGCTCGACTACTGGATGCCCGCGTCGGAGGGCACCCCGAAGGAACTCTCGGAGACGCCGAAGTGATCTTCCCGTTCGTCTGGCGGGTCCTGCCGGGCCCCGTCGCCCTGAAGGTCCTCGAGCTCCTCGTGCTGCTCGCCGTGATCGTCTACGCCCTCTTCACCTGGGTCTTCCCGTGGATCGCTGCAGACATCCTGCCGCCGCCCGACGGAACGGTCGACGTGTCGCCGTCACCCTGACCGACCGGTCCGTCGCGCCGACCGGTCCGTCGCTCCGGTCGGTCCGTCGCTCCGGTCGGTCGTTGCGGTCGCTCCGGTCCGTCGTCCGGCGGTCAGACGGTGGTCGTCACCCGTGACCCGCCGTCGGGAGCCCTGCGGACGGCGATCCGTTCCGGGATGCGCTGCTTGAGCTCCTCGACGTGGCTGACGATGCCGACCTGCCGCCCGCCCGCCGTCAGTCGGGCGAGCTGCCCGATGACGTCGTCGAGGGTCTCCGGGTCGAGGGTGCCGAACCCCTCGTCGACGAACAGCGTCCCGAGGGACACCCCGCCCGCCTCGGCCTGCACGACGTCGGCGAGCCCGAGCGCCAGGCACAGCGAGACGGTGAACGTCTCGCCGCCGGACAGGCTGCCGGGCGCGCGACGGGTGTCCGTGGTGTGGTCGTGCACCGCGAGGGCGAGCCCCGTGCGCCGTGCTCGCGACCCCGCTTCGCGCTCGTCGGAGGTCTCGAGCGTGAAGCGCCCGGCGAGCATCCCGCGCAGCCGGTCGTTGGCGGCGGCGACGACGTCCTCGAACCGGCGCATGAGCACGTAGGTCCCGAGGGTGATGCCGGTCGGGTTCACCGTCGCGACGCCGTTCGCCACGTCCGCGAGCCGGACGACCGCGCGGCTGCGCGCCGAGGTGTCGTCACGCGCCCGCACCGCCCGAGCGAGCTCGGCGGCGCACCGGTCGGCCGACGCGGCGCGGTCCGCAGCGGACACCGCGGCGCGGGTCGCGGCATCGGCGGTCTCGACCGCAGCGGCGTGGGCCGCGCGGGCGGCGTCGAGGTCGAGGTCCGCATCGGCCTCCGCGGCGGCGGCGACCACGGCGGGTTCCGCCAGCCCGGCGTCCACGACGGCACGTTCACGTTCGGCCGTCTCGACCGCGGTCCGGAGCGCAGCGGCCTCGTGCGGGGTCAGGGCCGCGGCACGAGCGGCCCCGAGGGTGTCGAAGTCCTGGTCGGCCAGGGCACGAGCGAGCTCCGCCGCACGTTCCTCCACGGCCTGTGCCGCCGCGACGGACCGGTCGTCCGCCGCGATCACGGCGCCTGCTCGCGCGATCAGCCCGTCGAGCTCCTGGACGGCGTCGTGCAGCGATGCCGGGCCCGGCGAGCCCGTACCGGAGGAGTCGACCGACCACGGGTCGACCACGAGCGCCGTGGCCCGCTCGAGGGCGGTCGCCACCGCGTCGGCGTCCTGCTCCAGTCGGTCGGCCTCGGCTGCGCCCGTGGCCAGCAGCACGGCGTGCTCGGCCTGCACGGTGTTGTGCTCACCCTCGAGCGCCCGGGTCTCCTCGTCGTGGGCGGACCGGCGCTGCTCGACCTCGGCGACCCGAGCAGCGGCGGCGCGTGCCGCCCGGACCCGTTCGGCGGCCGCCGTGGTCTGCTCGGCGAGCGCGTCGACGTCCGTGTCACCGACGGCGGCCGCGAGCCGGTCGAGCGTGGCCCGTTCGACCGCGAGCGCCGTCGCGGCATCGGCCAGCGCGTGCTCGGCCGCTCGCGCCGCGGCAGCGGCGGCGTCGACGGCGTCGGCACCCGGGTGGTCGGCCTGGGGCAGGGCGACGTCCGGGTGCTCGGCCGCGCCGCAGACGGGGCACGGGTCACCGGGACGGAGGGCGGCGCCGAGCTCGCCCGCCAGTCCGGCGATCCGGCGAGCGCGGAGCGTCTGCTCCGTCCGCAGGAGTTCCTCGGCCCGGAGGCGGCGCTCGGCCACGACCTGCTCGGCCCGGGCGACGGCGACGGTCGCTGCGTCTCGCGCGTCGAGGTCGGACCGGAGCCGCGCGAGCCGCTCGACCTCGACCCGGGCGGGTTCGGCGTCCCCCGCTGCCGTCGCCGCGCTGCGGGCCTCCTCGACCAGGGCAGCCCGCTCGGCGGGACGGGCCTCGAGCCGCCGGTCGAGCTCGGCGCGGCGGGCGACGAGTCGCTCCGCTCGGGCCGCGGCGTCCGTGATGGCGCGGCGCCGACCGGGCAACGCGGCCTCGACCGCGACGAGGTGGCGGACCGCCCCGGCGCAGGCGACGAGGTCGGCACGACGGGCGGGCACGTCGCCGTCGGTCGGGACTCCCGACCGGACACGGAGGTCGTGCGCGGTGCGGGCGGCCTCGTCCCCGCGCGCCCGAGCCGCGTCGAGCCCGTCGGCGGTCGCCGTGACCCGGGCTGCTCGTTCGGCGAGACCGAGTCGTTCCCGCGCCGCCGTGACCGACTCCGCACCGTCGTCGAGCTGCTGGCGGCGTTCGAGCAACGCCGCCCGACGGACGCGGGCGGTGCGTCGCGCGGCCACGTCCTGCTCGTGCGCACGGGCTCGCTCGGCCGTCGCGACCGCTTCGGCTCGCCGGGCAGCGGTCTCGGTGGCGAGTGCCCGGAGGGTGCCGAGGGTGTCCGGCACGGACTGCTCGTCCGGCTCGTCGACCCCGGCGGCCTGGCCGAACCGGCTCAACGCGTCGCGGACCCGGGCGTCCGCCGCGTCGACCTCGGCCTGGACCGCCCGCCGGCGCGCGGCGAGCTCGTCGGCGGTGCGGTCGTAGACCTGCGTGCCGAAGAGGGACTGCAGGAGCTTCCGGCGCTCCTCGCCCGGGGAGCGCAGGAACCGGGCGAACTCCCCCTGCGGCAGCACGACCGTCTGCAGGAACTGGGCGCGGTCGAGCCCGACGATCCGAGCGACCTCGAGCCCGATCTCGGGGATCCGCGAGGACACCGGCTCCCCCACGGCGTCCGTCGGGTGGGCGAGCCGGAAGAGCTGGGCGGACGCCTGCTGTCGGACGGTCCCCTGGCCGCGCTGCTTCGGGCGGTCGTACTGCGGGGTGCGACGGACCCGGTACACGCCGGCGCCCGTCTCGAAGACGAGCTCGACGAAGGGCTCGACCCCGGGGTCCGCGTGCTGGCTGTGCAGACGGTCGTGCGTCGACCCCTCGCCCGCCAGACCGCCGTACAGCGCGAACACCACCGCGTCGATGATGGTCGACTTGCCGGAGCCGGTCGGGCCCTCGAGCAGGAAGACCCCGGACGCGGCGAGCGCGGCGAAGTCGATCGTGACCAGGCCTGGGTAGGGCCCGATCGCGCGGAGCTCGAGACGGTGCAGGTACATCAACGCCCCCGGTCGTCGTGCATCGCGAGGGCGGCTGCCTCGTACGCCTCGGTCAGGACCGCACGGTCGTCGTCGCTCGGGGCGGCTCCGGTGGCGAACGCGACGAAGTCGGCGGCCACCTCGACGGGGTCGGACGTCGCCGTCACCGTGCGTGCCGCTGCGCGCTCGGGTCGGTCGGCTGGCTCGTGCGTGATCGCGAGCGCGTGCGGGAATTGCTCCTTCACCCGGGCGTACATGCGCTCGGGGTGCACCGTGTCGGTCACGGCGACCCGGACCCAGGCGTCCGCATCCGAGCGGTGCGCGCCGGACTCGATCGCGTCGATCGTGGCGCGGACGTCGACGAGGCGGCGGGGCACGGGCGCGGGGACCGTCTCCACCGCGACCGCGCCGTCGGCGGCGAGGTCGACGATGGTCACGCTCTTGCGATGGTGCCGTTCCCCGAACGAGAACGCCAACGGCGACCCGGCGTAACGGATCCGGTCGTCGGTACCGACGCGCTGCGGGCCGTGCAGGTGCCCGAGGGCGACGTAGTCGACCCCGTCGAACACCGAGGCGGAGACCATGTCGACCCCGCCCACCCGGATGTCCTGTTCGCTGTCGCTCGGTTCGGCACCGCCGACGAACGCGTGCGCGACGACGACACTGCGGGTCCCCGGTCGGGCGGCGAGGTCGGCACGGATCCGCTCCATCGCGGCCCCCACGACCGCCTGGTGCGACCGGGCGAGCGGTTCGTCGGGGACGGCCGCGAGCGCGTAGCGCGTCAGGTCCGGGTGCAGGTACGGGATGCCGTGCACCGCGACCGGCCCGTGGTCGTCGGCGAGGAGCACGGGTGTGCCGATGCCCGCGGGCTCGGCCAGGATGCGCACGCGGTCGTGCATGATGCCGGCGCCGAAGCCGAGACGCGCCGCCGAGTCGTGGTTGCCGGGCGTGAGCACCACCGTCGCGGTCTCGGCCAGACGCTCGAGTGTGCGGGAGAGGATCCGGACGGCGTCGACCGGTGGGATCGCGCGATCGTAGACGTCGCCCGCGATCACGACGAGGTCGACGGCCCTGGTGCGGACGGTGTCCACGAGGAAGTCCGTGAAGGCCGCCTGGTGCTCGAGCAGGTCCGCGCCGAGCAGGGTCCGGCCGAGGTGCCAGTCGCCCGTGTGCAGGATCCGCATGCCGCCACGGTAGCGGCGGCCGCGGACATCACCGGCATGCCTCCCCCGAGGTGTGGAGAACGCGGATCGGCCCTCCCCACTGTTGGGGGTGTCTCAATCGTTGAGATACTAGTTCCATTGATCCTGACCGGTTCCGCCGCGTCCCGTCGATCGCCGCCGCGGTCACCACCCGAGAAGAGCCCCGTGCCGGACACCTCCCCCGCCCTCCCGCCGTCGACCCTGGCGCCCCTGACCCCGGCATCGCTGACCCCGGCATCGCTGACATCGGCGGTCCCGGCCCTGCCGCCGGCACCCGTCTCCCCCGACGTCGAGGTGCCCGACCTGCCCGTCGGCACGGCCGAGCCGGGGCTCGCCCGCCTGATGGAGGCCTTCCGGACCCTGCAGCTCCGGCACGCCCGCGTCCTCGCTCACGAGAGCGCCACGCACGGTCTCGGCGTGACCGACACCCGCTTCCTGCTGCACCTGGCCGCGGCGGACGACCAGGCCACCACGCCCAAGCGGGCCGGGGAGCTCCTCGAACTGAGCACCGGCGCGACGACCTCGCTGCTCGACCGGCTCGAGCGGCACGGACACCTCGAGCGCCGCCCGAACCCCGGCGACCGACGGAGCATCCTCGTGCACCTCACGCCCTCGGGCGCCGCGGTCGCACGCGCGATCGTGTCCGCGTACGCGGACGCCTTCAGCGAGGCCGTGGCACCGGCCGAGCGCGCCGGCGTGGCCGTCGCGTTCGAGCAGATCGGCGCGGCACTCGACCGGCGGCCCAGGGCAGCGGCGGCGGGCTGACGCACGGGGCGCGTAGCGTCGGCGCCATGACCCCAGCGGAACTCCTCACCGAAGCGTTCTCCCGCGTGCCCGAGACCGTCGCACGCGCCCTCGACGGCCTGTCCGCGGACCAGCTCGCCACGCGGCCGGCCGCCGGCGCGAACACGCTGGCCTGGCTGGCCTGGCACACCGCCCGCGGCCAGGACGCGCAGGTCGCGGACCTGGCCGGCACCGAGCAGGTCTGGACCGTCGACGGATGGGTCGAGCGGTTCGGCCTGCCCTTCCCCGCAGAGGCGCTCGGCTACGGCATGTCCCGCGACGACGTCGGGCGCGTGCGGGCGTCCGCCGACCTGCTGAACGGGTACCTGCGAGCGGTCCACGAGCGCACCGTGGCGTACCTCGCGACGCTCGGCGACGACGACCTCGACCCCGTGGTCGACGACTCCTGGGACCCGCCCGTGACGCGCGGGGCCCGGCTCGTCAGCATCCTCGACGACTGCACGCAGCACGCCGGCCAGGCCGGCTACGTGCGGGGGCTGCTCTTCTTCTCGCGCTGAGCGCGTCGCACCGGACGACGGACGGGAGGCGCGGTACCGGCCGGCACCGCGCCTCCCGTCCGACGCGTGGTCCGGCGACACGGTCCCACCGGCGAGACACGGTTCCACCGGCGGGACACCGCTCCGTCACCGGGACACCGCGGGATGCGGCGGCTCGGCGCGCCGGGGTCGTCGCACGACGACGCCCCCGTCCCGCCGGACAGGCGGGACGGGGGCGTCGTCGGTCTGGTCGCGACTAGCGGGCGGCGAGCTCCGCCACGATGCCGTCACCGGGGGCGGCGTCGACGAGGTCCGCCTCGATCTCCGCGTTCTCGAGGATGCCCTCGATCTTGCGGCGACGGCCACGCGGCACGAGGGTCACGACGGTGCCCTCCTTGCCGGCACGACCCGTCCGACCCGAGCGGTGCAGGTACGCCTTGTAGTCGTCCGGTGCGTCGGCCTGCACGACGAGCGACACGTCGTCGACGTGGATGCCGCGCGCGGCGACGTCGGTCGCCACGAGGACGTTCACCCGGCCGCTCGTGAGGAGCTGCAGGTTGCGCGTGCGGCGCGACTGGTTGAGGTCACCGTGGAGCGAGGTCGCACGGATGCCGGCGTCCTCGAACTGGTCGGCGAGGCGCTCCGCGTAGGCACGGGTGCGGGCGAAGACGATGGTCTTGCCGTCTCCGGCGACGAGCTCCTCGAGCACGCGGTCCTTCTGGCGCTGCTCGACGACCAGGACGCGGTGGTCGATCGTCGAGGAGGCCTGGTCCTCGCCGGCGACCTCGTGGACGCTCGGCTCGTGCAGGAACTCCGACACGAGCGACGCGACCTGGGCGTCGAGCGTGGCGCTGAACAGGAGCTTCTGGGCGCGGTCGCCGTGCGGGGTGACCTCGGCCGTCGCGGAGAGGATCTCGCGCACCGGCTCGAGGAACCCGAGGTCGCACATGTGGTCGGCCTCGTCGAGCACGGAGACGACGACCTCGCTGAGGTCGAGCTTCCCCTTGTTCATGAGGTCCTGCACCCGGCCCGGCGTGCCGACGATGATGTCGACGCCACGCTCGAGGGCGCCCTCCTGGCGACCGTAGGGCACACCGCCGTAGATCTGGGTGGTGAAGAGCCCCACCGAGCGGGCGATGGGCTGCACCGTGCGGTCGATCTGCAGGGCGAGCTCGCGGGTCGGGGCGAGGATGAGCGCACGCGGCGCGCGGCCCATCTTGCGCTTGGTGCCGCCGCCGTGCTCCATGAGCTTCTCGACGAGGGGCGCACCGAACGCGATGGTCTTGCCGGAACCGGTGCGGCCGCGACCGAGGACGTCCTTGCCCGCGAGCACGTCGGGGATCGTGGCCGCCTGGATCGGGAACGGGCTGGTCGCGCCCATCTCGGCGAGGGTGCGCGAGATGTTGCCGCCGATGCCGAGGTCGGCGAAGGTCACGCCCTCGACGTCGGCAGCGACGGTCGCCTCGGCCTGGAGCTTCTCGAGCTTGACGTCGTCCGCGGGGACGTAGGCCGGACGCGAGTCGTCGCGGTCGCGGCGGGGGGCGCGGTCCTCGTCGAACGAGCGACGCTGCGGGCGGTCGTCACGGTCGAAGCGGCGGGCACCGCGGTCGTCATCGCGACGCGGGGCACGATCGTCACGGTCGAAGCGACGCTGCGGGCGGTCGTCACGGTCGAAGCGGCGGGCACCGCGGTCGTCATCGCGACGCGGGGCACGATCGTCACGGTCGAAGCGACGCGGCGCACGGTCATCACGGTCGAAACGGCGGGCACCGCGGTCGTCATCGCGACGCGGGGCACGATCGTCACGGTCGAAGCGACGCGGCGCACGGTCATCACGGTCGAAACGGCGGGCACCGCGGTCGTCGTCACGACGCGGGGCACGGTCATCACGGTCGAAACGGCGCGGCGCACGGTCGTCGTCACGACGCGGCGCACGGTCGTCACGGTCGAACCGGCGCGGCGCACGGTCGTCACGGTCGAAGCCGCGTCCACCACGGTCGCGGTCGTACCCGCGCCCACCACGGTCGTCGCGGCGCTGGCCGCCGTCGCGCGGCTCCCAGTTCGGGCGCGCGGGGCGCTCGCCCTGCGCGGAACGCCCACGGCGCTCCTCGGCGTCCCAGCGCTGCTTCTGGCGAGGCTGCGACGGGTCGGCGGCGCGGAAGCCGCGGTGCTTGCTGCTGCGGGCGGCGGGGGTGCCGTTCGCGTGGCGGACTCGGTCGTCGGCACGCTGACGCGCGCCCTTGTCGTACGGGGCCATTGCTACTTTCCGGGGTGCAGACGTCCCACAGGGCCCGACAGCGACTTCGGCGGGGGCTCTTCAGCGGGGAGGGGGTTCTTCCCGTCGCGGATCGACGTGAATCCAGCCCTCGAGCGCACACACACCCAGAACGATCTCCGCGGTCACGATGCCGCGGTGCCGAAGGCCGACCGAGAGAGTCTACGTGACATCGGTCGCCGGGGCCAGCCCCGGATCGGACGGGAGGCGCGGCACGGTCCGCGGGCGCGCCTCCCGTCCGCTCGTGGTCGGCTCAGGACTCGGCGAGCCGCCGGCGCTGCTCGGCCACGTCGAAGTCGGCCGCGGGCCAGGTGAGCTGCATGTCCTCGAGCGCGCGGAGCAGGAGCTGCTGCACGGCCAGCCGGGCGTACCACTTGCGGTTCGCGGGCACGACGTACCAGGGCGCGCGAGCGGTCGAGGTGCGGTCGAAGACCGTCTGGTAGGCGGCCTGGTACTCGTCCCACAGCAGGCGCTCGTCGATGTCGCCCGGGTTGAACTTCCAGTGCTTGTCGGGGCGGTCCAGTCGGTCGCCGAGGCGCTCGCGCTGCTCGTCCTTCGAGATGTGGAGCATGACCTTGACGATCGTGGTGCCCTCGGCGACGAGGCGGTCCTCGAAGTCGACGATCGCGCCGTAGCGACGCTCGATCTCCTCGGGCGGGGCGAACGAGCGGACCTTCTGGATCAGGACGTCCTCGTAGTGGGAGCGGTCGAAGACCCCGAGCTGCCCTGCCGCGGGGAGCTGCCGTTCGACGCGCCAGAGGAAGTCGTGCGCTCGTTCCTCGTCCGTGGGGGCCTTGAAGCCCGCGTAGTGGACGCCGTTCGGGTCCACCGCGCCGACGACGTGGGAGACGATGCCGCCCTTGCCCGCGGTGTCCATGGCCTGCAGCACGAGGAGCACACGGCGCTGGTCGCCGGCGGTGCTCGCGGCGTACAGGCGCTCCTGCAGGGCGGCGAGCCGGTCCGCGCCGGCGGCGAGCGACTCGAGCCCGTCGATCTTGCGACCGGGGAAGCCCGGGGTGCCGTCCGGGTCGACGCGGTCGAGGCGGAAGCCCCGCTCGACGCGGAGCAGCGGTTCGGGGTCGGTGTTCCAGGCCTTGCGACGGCTCACGGGTCCTCCTGCGGGTCTCGCGCCCATCCTGGCACCCGCACGGGCGACGGGGCCGGCGTTCTCGGTGCCGTGCGCTTCCGGGCGGTTCCGGGCGTACCTCGCGGGATCGGGCGTACTCGCGCGGGTTCGCGCGTCCGGCGGTTCCGGGCGAGATCGGGCGTACCTGGCGGGATCGGGCGTACTCGAGCGGGTTCGGTTCCGGGCGAGATCGGGCGTACCTGGCTGGATCGGGCGTACCTGGTCGGCCGGTTCGACCCGGCACGCCCGGTTCCACCTGGCATCGCGTCCGTCATGGGAAGGAACGGGCAGGGGCGGACGCACCGGTCACCCGGCACCGGGCACCGGCTCGACCGCTGGGAGGCCGCTCGTCCGGACGGCGGACGCGACACCGAGCGGGCCGGGTTAGCGTGGTCGTCGATGAGGTCCGGACGTCGAACACTGCTCGCGCTCCTGGCCGCGTGCGCGACGCTCGGGTCGCTCGTCTCGTGCGCCGGGGCGCCGGCGGGCGACCGGAACGACGTCGTGACCGCCGATCCCGTGATCTACCCGCTCTCCCTGCGCTACCCGGGCATCGACGTCGTCGCGGACGTGCCGTACGGGGCGGAGGACCTGCAGCGACTCGACGTCTGCCTGCCCCCGGACAGTGCACCGGACACGACCGCGACCCCGACGCCGACGACCGCTCCGTCGGACGGGTCCGGCGGAGCCGAACCGGACGGCGACCGCCCCAGAGGTGGGCGCCCCGCCGTCATGATGATCCACGGTGGGAGCTGGTCGCACGGCGACAAGGCCACCGCCGCCTACCGCGCGGTGTGCCAGTACCTGGCGTCCGAGGGCTTCGTCACGGTGAACGTCGACTACCGCCTCGCTCCGACCGACCCCTTCCCCGCGGGCCTCGACGACACGCGGCGGGCGCTCGACTGGGTGTTCCGTCCGTCGACCCTCGAGACGTACGACATCGACCCGGACCGGGTGGGACTCTTCGGCGGGAGCGCCGGGGGGAACCTCGCCGCCATGCTCGCCGTCACCGACCACGAGTCCGCCGGGTGGGCCGCGGGCGACCGGGTGCGTGCCGTGGTGGACCTGAGCGGACCGACCGACCTGACCACGCGGTCGACCGAGCCGGACGGGGTGTCGGCGTCGTTCCAGCGCAAGCAGCTGCTCTACCTCGGCTGCCGGAGCTACGCCGACTGTCCGGCGGCACGGCAGGCGTCACCGGAGTACCACGTCACCGAGGAGACGCCGCCGTTCTTCGTCGGACACTCCACCGACGAGTTCATCCCGCTGTGGGAGTCGCAGGACTTCGTCGCGACGCTGCGGGAGCACGACGTGCCGGTGACGTTCGTCGCGGTCGAGGGGACGGCGCACTCGATCGCGCAGCTCGACCGGGCGATGAGCGAGCGCGTGGTCGCGTTCCTGCGCGACCGACTGCGCTGACCGCGACGCTCCGGACCGGCGTGCCCCGAGCGGGTGCCACCCGGATTCGGGTGTGCGGGGGTCGGCGCGGACCACGAGACTCCAGTGTGTGACCGACACCACGACCCGCTCCGCGCGCCCCACCGCCGAGTGGCCGGCCCGGACCTCCGTCCGGACGTACGCGGAGCTCCTGCTCGGGTTGTCGTTCACCGCGGCCGTGGCCTTCGGCGGCTACTCCGCAGCGACCGGGCACATGGCCATCGCCGCCCAGGGTGCCGCAGTGGTGTTCCTCGTCACGCTGACCTGCGTGGTCGTCTCGTGGTTCCGCGAGGTCGACGCCGAGGAGGCCGGCAGCCGCGACTGACCGGCGCCGACGCACGACCGCGCCCGCTCCGACCTACTCGGTCACAGCAGCCTGCTCCGCACGGGACCCGTCCGCCGCGTCCTGGTCCTTCGCCGCCCGACGGTCCGCACGACGCTCGAAGAACCCCTCGACGACGGCGTAGAGCGCCGGCAGCACCACGAGCGTCAGCACCGTGGACGACACCAGACCGCCGATCACCACGAGGGCGAGCGGCTGCGAGATGAACCCGGACTTGCCCGTGAGGCCCATCGCCATCGGCAGCAGCGCGAAGATCGTCGCCAGCGCCGTCATGAGGATCGGGCGGAGTCGCCGGGTGGCACCCTCGATCAGCGCCTCGCGCACCCGCAGCCCGCGTCGGCGGTACTGGTTCACGAGGTCGATGAGGACGATCGCGTTCGTCACCACGATGCCGACGAGCATGAGCAGACCGATGAGCGACGCCACGCCGAGCGGGATGCCCGTGACGATCTGCAGCAGCAGCGCACCGGTCGCTGCGAACGGGATCGACATGAGCAGCATGACCGGCTGGCGCAGGCTGCGGAACGTCGCGACCATGATCACGTAGACGATGAGGACCGCGACCAGGACGGCGAGCAGCAGCTGGCTGAACGCCGACGACTGGCTCGATGCGACACCGCCGATCGACGCCGATGCACCGCGCGGCAGGTCGAGGTCGTCCACGGCCTTGGTCACGTTCTGCACCGCCTGACCCAGGTTCGTCGAGTCCGGCGTCACCGTGATGGTCGCCGTGCGGACGGCGTCCGAGGTCGTGATCGTCGTCGGGCCGTCGGACTGCTCCACCGTCGCGACGTCGGAGAGCGGGACCTCGCCGTTCGCGGTGGGGATCGACAACGACCTGAGCGCGTCGATCGTGGTCGGCGGCTCGGGGTCGGCGATGTACACGTCGAGGGTCGCGTCGTCGATCTCGACGCTGCCGGTGTCGCGCGGCGAGACCGCGGCGGCGACGATCCCGCCGACCTGCGTCTCGGTGAGCCCGCGCTCGGCGGCCTTGCTCCGGTCGACCTCGACGGCCAGGTAGGGCTCGGCGGCGGACAGGTTGCTCGTCGCCCCGGTCGTGCCGTCGACGTCCCGCATCTCGTCGAGCACCTGCCGGGCGGCCGTCTGGAGCGCGGCCTGCGTCGGCGCGGTGACGTCGACCTCGATGTCGCTCGAACCACCGAAGCCGCCGCCGGCCGACGACAGGCTGACCTCGCCGACGCCGTCGATGTCCGCGATGCGGTCGCGGGCGGTCGACTGGATCGTCGTCTGGTCGGCACCGGCGTCGGTGGTGACGTTGTACTGGACGGAGGCCGAGGCCCCGCCGCCGAAGGCCGCCTGGATCGACTGCCCGCTCGACCCGATGGTGGTCTGCACGGTCTCGACGCCGGACACACCGCGGAGGACGCGCTCGACCTTCCGTGCGGCGTCCGACTGGTCGTCGAGGCTGGTCCCCGGTTCGAGGTCCTGCGTCACCGTGAAGGTGTTCTGCCCCGAGTCGCCGAGGTAGTTCGTCTTGACGAGCGGCACCGCCGCGGCGGTGCCACCGAGCACGAGCAGGGCCAGCACGAGGACGAGGGCCGGACGCCCGACCGCCCAGCGGAGGACGGGCAGGTAGCCCCGACGCAGCCGGTCGGACGTGCCGGCGTCGTGCAGGTCGTCGGCCGATGCCAGGGCGCCCGTGGACGCCGAGCCGGCGGACACCGGCTCCGTGCCGCCCGCCGCGTGGCCCGCGTGGCGGTGGGTCTTCGGGGCCCGGAGCCACCAGTACGCGAGCACGGGGACGATCGTCAGCGAGACGAACAGCGACGCGATCAGGGCCATGGTGACCGTGAGCGCGAACGGCCGGAACAGCTCGCCGACGAGCTCGGCGACGAACGCCACCGGCAGGAACACCGCCACGGTGGTGAGCGTCGACGCGGTGACGGCCCCCGCGACCTCGTGCACCGCGTCGAGCACCGCCCGACCGCGGTCCACCCCGGGCTGCAGGTGCCGCTTGATGTTCTCGATGACCACGATGGAGTCGTCCACCACGCGCCCGATCGCGATCGTGAGCGCGGCGAGCGTGATGATGTTGAGCGTGTAGCCCGCGGCCTGCATGCCGATCGCAGCGAGCAGCACGGACGTCGGGATCGAGATCGCGGTGACGAGCGTCGACCGCCACGACAGCAGGAACACCAGGATCACGACGACGGCGAACCCGAGTCCGAGCAGTCCTTCCTCGGCCAGGGAGTCGATCGACTGCTGGATGTACGGCGCCTGGTCGAACACCACCGTGAACTGCGGGTCACCGGCGACCTTCGCCTCGATGCCGGGCAGTGCGGCCTTCACCGTCTCGGAGACGTCGACGGTGTTCGCCTCCTGTGTCTTCGTGATGGCGATCGTGAGCGCGGTCTTGCCGTCGACGCGGCTGATCGACGTCCGCGGCGACTCCTCGATCTCGACGGTCGCGACGTCGCCGAGCGACGTCGGCGTGGAGGCCGTGCTCGCGGTCGTCCCCCCGGTCGCTGCGCCGTCGGCGCCGGTCTGCCCCGCGGCGGAGCCGCCGGCGGTCCCGTCACCGGAGCCGCCCGTCCCGCCGGTCGCCGCACCCGTGCTGCCCGGAGCGCCCGCGGCGGCACCGGCCCCCGTACCCGAGCCAGAGCCAGAGGACGAGGACGCCCCGGAGCCGTTCGACGCCGTGAGCGGCAGCCCACGGATGTCGTTGAGGGACGCGATGCGCTGCCCCGTCTGCACCGACAGCGTCTTGCCGTCCTGGGTGATGGTGCCGCCCGGGATGAGCGTGCCGTTGTCGTCGAGGGCGTCTGAGATCGACTGGGTGGTGAGCCCGCGGGCCGCGAGCTCGTCGGTGTCCGGCGTGATCACCACGCGTCGACCCGGGTTGCCGAAGACGTCGGCCTGGCGCACCCCGTCGAGCTTCTCGAGGTCGGGCACCGCCGTCGCGTTCAACCGGTCGACGAGCTGCTCCTGGTTGCCCGACGCGGTGACCGCGAGCTGCAGCACGGGCAGGTCGTCGAAGGACCCGGTGACGATCTGCGTCTGCACGGTGTCGGGCAGCGACAGGGCGTTCACGGCGGTCTGGATCTTGTCCTCGGCGCTCGCGAGGTTCGAACCGTAGTCGAACGAGGCGGACACGACGCTCTGCCCGGTCGACGACGTCGCGGTCGTCGACTCGAGGTTCGGGACCACCTGGATCGCCTGCTCGATCTTCGTCGAGACGTCGTTCGACACGACCTCCGGCGTCGCCCCGGGGTAGGCGCTGACGATCGCCACCTGGGGGAACTGGACGCTGGGGATCAGCTCCTGCTTGAGGTTCGTCAGCGCGACACCGCCGAACACCGCCACGACGATCGTGACGAGCGCGATGAGGGCCCGGTTGCGGAGGCTGAAGACCGAGAGGAGGTGCACGACGACGATCCTCGCAGTTCCACCTGCGAAGCGGACGGTGTTCGCGGGCCCTGTGGACGACCGATCGGCCGCCGGTCGGTGCGACCGATCAGCCGCCGATCAGCAGGTAGGCCCCGAGCACCCCGACCGCCCCGGCGATCCCCGTGCCGACCGCGACCACCCGGGCCACCGGCGTCCGCGCGGTCGCCGTCGCGACGACGAGCACCACGAGGCCCACCACGACCTGCGCGACCCAGCCACCGGTCGTCGCGTCGTCCGCGACCCGCAGCAGGGCCCGGACCCCCTCGCCGACGAGGATCGCGGCGGTCACGCCGAGCGCCGCGGCGCGCCAGCGGTCGTCCCGCGTCCGCAGGCCCACGGCGACGGCGCCCGCGAGCACGCCCGCGGGCAGGCCCACGACGACCCAGAAGTTCGTGATCGACAGCACGTCCGGGTACCCGCGGAGGTTCGACGCAGCCCAGTAGCCGACGTGCATGAGCTCGAGGGAGGCGACCCCGAGCACCGCCGCGAGCACGAGGCCCGACCGACCGACGCGCACCCCGGCGAGCGCGCAGAGCGCCACGGCGACGACGAACCAGGGCCCGGCGGCGTTCGCGGCCACGGCGAGCGCCGGCACCGCCTGTCCGAACGAGGTGAGCACGCCGACGAGGACCGACGCGGTGAGGGCGATCGAGACGCGGACGGCGCGCGGGACCGGTCGGGGCGCCGACACGGGAGCGGGACGGTGGGTGACGACGGTCGGGGTCATGTCCCGAGCCTCGCGGACCCGGCCGCCGCGCACGTCACCCCAGGGGGCGAGAACGCACCGCGGGGCCTCCGTCGCGCGGATGACGTCTAGACCACCGCGGCGAGCGACCCCCGTGTGCCCGCCCCCTCGCCGCCGATCCGTGCCCAGGAGCGCTCGAGGACGTCGACCAGGCGCGTGCGGTCCACCGCGCCCATCGTGAACGGGACGCGCAGGTACCGCTCGAAGCCGCCGTCCGGCCCGAACACCCCGCCTGACGCGAGCACCACGCCCTCGGCGCGTGCCGCGAGCACGAGCGCACTCGACACCGGCCGACCGATCCCGACCCACGTGGTCAGCCCGCCCGCCGGTGACGGGACGTCCCACTCGGGGAGCCGCGTGCGGAGCGCGGCCACGACGTCGTCGCGACCGGTGCGCAGGAAGCTGCGTCGGGCCTCCAGGACGGCCGCGGTCCGCGGCACCAGCTCGCGTGCGACGAGCTGGTCGAGGACGGGCGTGCCGAGGTCACCCGTCGGACGCGCGAGCAGCAGGCGCTGCAGCAGGTCCGGTGCGGCCCGGATCCACCCGATCCGCAGGCCGCCCCAGAAGACCTTGGCGGCCGAGCCGACCATGACGACCGACGCACCGGACGGGTCGGCGGCGGCGAGCGGCGGCGCGGGCTCGCCGTCGATGCGGAGCTCCCCCATCGTCTCGTCGGCGACGACGACGGTGCCGGTCGCGGCGGCCACGGACAGCAGCAGGTCCCGCGTACCGGGTGCCATCGTCGCGCCGGTCGGGTTGTGCAGCTCGGGCATGACGTAGGCGACCGACGGTGCCGTCCGGCGCAGCGTCGTCTCGAGGGCGGCGGCGTCCCACCCCGTGCGCGCGTCGACGGGCACGCCGACGAGCCGTGCACCGACCTCGCGGAAGGCCTCGTGCGCGTGCGGGTAGGTCGGCGACTCCACGAGCACGGCGTCCCCGCGGCGCACCAGCACGCGGGCGAGCAGGGCGATGGCGTGCTGCGCCCCGATCGTGACGACGACCTGCGACGGGTCGGTCGGCAGGCCCCGCTCGGTGTACCGGGCGGCGATCGCGGCACGGAGACCCGGGTCGCCGACGGTGTCGTACCCGATCCCCGCGAGCGCGGCGGGCACGTGCCGCACCGCCCGCTCGACGGCCTCGCCGACCTCCGGGGCCGCGTGCAGTGCGGCCTTGCGGAGGTCGAGCAGGTCGCCCGCGACCACGCCGCCGAGCCGCTCGGGGTCCGGCCGTCCCGCGAGGTCGCGCGGCAGGTGCACGACGCTGCCGGACCCCCGGAGCGAGACCACGAAGCCGTCCTCCCGCAGCCGGGCGTAGGCGTTCGCGACGGTCGTCCGTGAGACCCCGAGGGCCTCGGCCAGCCCGCGCTCGGCGGGCAGTCGGACGCCGAGCGGCACCCGGCCGTCGATGACGAGCACCCGGATCGCGTCGGACAGCGCTTCGTACGCTGGTGCGTCGGTCCCGTCGCGCCAGTCGGCGAGCAGCAGGGCGGCAGAGCGGGCGCTGAGGTTGACCGGGTGCACGAGAACCACGCTACCCGGATTGGCTCTCGACGACCATGCCAATCAGTCGCGACCATCGGGGCATGTCCCGCTCCGCCGCACTCGTGCTCCGCTTCGTCCAACTCGCCGTCGGCCTCTTCCTCTACGGGGCCTCCACCGCGCTGCAGGTGCGCGCGGTCGTCGGCGTCGGGTCGTGGACGGTGCTGACGCAGGGGCTCGAGAACGTCCTGCCGTGGTCGTTCGGCGTGATCACGGTCGTGTCGAGCGTCGTCATCCTGCTGCTCTGGATCCCCCTCCGACAGCGGCCGGGCATCGGCACGCTCTGCAACGTCCTGGCGATCGGGCCCTCGGCGGACGTGGTGCTCTGGCTGGTACCGGAGCCGGACGGCCTGGTCGCCCGGGTGCTCCTCTTCGCCGCAGGCCTGGCCCTGCTCGCGGTCGCGACGGCGTGCTACATCGGCGCGGGCCTCGGCACCGGTGCACGGGACGGCCTGATGGTCGGCGTGCACGAGCGGTTCGGCTGGCCCCTGTGGGTCGCCCGGACCGTCATCGAGCTCACGGTCGTCGCGGTCGGGTGGCTGCTCGGCGGGAACGTCGGCGTCGGCACCGTGGTGGCCGCGTTCGCGATCGGCCCGATGGTGCAACCGCTCATGCCGCTCTTCCGTCGGCTGCCGTGGTCGCCGACGCGGTCGGGCAGGGTCGGCACGCGGTCGAGCACGGTCGGCACCGGCCGGGAGGCACACCCCACCCCCGTCACGTCGCCCCACCTCGCCGACACAGACACGACCCCCGTCGGTGGAGCAGGAACCGTCGGGTGACGACACCGCACCCCACGGTTACTGCTCCGCGGCCGGACACAGAAGATCCTCGACACCCACCGACTCGCGATGTACCGTGACTCCCACAACGCGATACATCGCGAGTTCGAGGAGGCAACATGGCCCAGGAGAAGTGGCTCGTCGAGGAGCCCAAGGTGATCGACACCGGGATCGTCCGCGCCCTGCGCGTCGGGCTCGCCGGTGGTCAGGTCGACGTCGTCGCGCACGACGAGCCGACCGCCCGCGTCGAGGTGCACAGCGTGTCCGGCAAGGCGCTCAAGATCGAGCTCGAGGGCGACACGCTCACGATCGACCACCCGCAGATCCGCTGGGACGACCCGGTCGGGTTCCTGCGGTCCTTCCGCGGCCGCGCCTCGGCCGACGTCAGCGTCCTCGTCCCGCGCGACGCCCGCGTCACGGTCGGCGTCGTGTCCGCCGGTGCGCTGCTCTCCGGCACGAACCGCGGCGCGTCGCTCAACACCGTCTCCGGCGACGTCGTCGTCGACGGGCTCGCGGGCGACCTCGCCGTGCACGCCGTCTCCGGCACCACCACGGTCCGCGACCTCGAGGGCGACCTCACCGTCCGCACCGTCTCGGGCGACGTCGTCGCGACCGGTGCGATCCCCCGCTTCGCGGCCGACGGCGTGAACGCGGACGTCGTCCTCGACCTGCAGGGCACACCGGACGCCGCGCGCGTGAACACCGTGTCCGGCTCGGTGAGCGTCCGACTCGAGGACGGCGTGCCCTACCGCTGCACCGTGAGCACGGCCTCGGGCAAGCTGCAGTTCGACGACTCGGAGATCCGCGGGGTCCGCGGGTCGTACGTGAAGCAGGGCGGCGACCTGTCCGGCCAGTGGCTCGACCTCAAGGTGAACTCGGTCTCCGGCGACATCGCGGTGCTGCACGCGTCGCCAGCCCCGGCCGCCCCGACGCCGGACGACGACGAGACGGTGGTGCCCGAATGAGCCCGGTGTTCGCGCACGGTCACCTGCGCCTGTCCCTGCTGTCCATGCTCGCCGACCGCCCCATGCACGGCTACGAGCTCATCCAGGCCCTCGGCGAGCGCTTCGGCGGCGCCTACGTGCCGAGCGCCGGCACGGTGTACCCGCGCCTGGCGAAGCTCGAGGCCGAGGGGCTCGTCACGAAGACCGCCGACGGCCGCAAGACCGTCTACGCCATCACCGACGCCGGTCGGGCCGAGCTCGCGGCGCGCGCCGACGAGCTGGCGGCCATCCAGTCCGGCGTCGCCGACACCGTGAAGTCCCTCGCCGACGGCGTCCGCGCCTCGGTGGGCGAGGCGATGCGCTCGCTCCGGGCGGACCTCGCGGCGAGCGCGCAGGCCCCGCGCGGCCAGACCGCGGACGAGCCGGTGGACGTCCCGACCGAGGGCGCCCGCGCCCTGCGCGAGGTCGAGATGGTCGTCGCGTCGTTCCGGCAGCAGCTCCGGGCGGACCTGCGTCGCCGCGCGACGCGCGGCACCCTCACCGACGAGACGGTGACCCGTCTGCGGGACGGCCTGGAGGCCCTGCGCCGCTCCGTCTGACGGGCTGCAGCGGACGGGTGGTGGCGATCCGTGCCTCCCGTCCGCCCCTCCCGCCGGACACGCGCGGACGCCTGTCCGTTCCCACAGTGTTGACTCGCGCGCGCAACTGAGTAGGTTTGCCGCTCGTGACGAACGAGATCCGGTCGCTCAAGGCGCGACTGATCGGGGATCCCCTGCCCTCGGAGAAGCTCGAGGGACAGCTCCTCCCGAAGCACCTGGCGCTGCCGATCTTCGCGAGCGACCCCCTGTCGAGCGTGGCGTACGCCCCGCAGGAGCTCCTCATGATCCTGCTGCTCGGCGGGATGGCGTTCCTGACCTTCGCACCCTGGGTGGCGGCGCTCGTCGTGCTGTTGCTCGTCGTGGTCGTCGCGTCCTACCGGCAGCTCATCAAGGCGTACCCGTCCGGCGGCGGCGACTACGAGGTCGCCCACCGGAACCTCGGTGAGAAGGCGGGTCTCGTCGTGGCGAGCGCCCTGCTCGTCGACTACGTCATGACCGTCGCCGTGTCGGTGGCCTCCGGCGTGGACAACATCATCTCGGCCCTGCCGGAGCTCGACCCGTTCCGCATCGAGATCGCGGTCGCGTTCGTCGTCCTGCTCGCGGGTGTGAACCTGCGCGGTGTGCGCGAGTCCAGCAAGGCCTTCGCGGTGCCGACCTACCTGTTCGTCGGGTCGGTGTTCGTGATGGTCGTCGTCGGCCTGGTCCGGGCCGCGGTCGGTGACGCCCCCGTGGCGGAGTCGGCGGCCTGGACGGTGCAGAACGTCGAGCACACGACGCAGGCCGCCTTCGTGCTGCTGCTCCTGCGCGCGTTCGCCTCGGGCTGCTCGGCACTCACCGGCGTCGAGGCCATCGCGAACGGTGTGCAGGCGTTCCGTCGCCCGAAGATCCGGAACGCGCAGACGACCCTCGTGTTCATGGGGGCGATCGCGATCGTCCTGTTCGTCGGGCTGATCTCCCTCGCGCTGATCGCGCGGGTGCACTACGCCGAGGACGCCTGCGACCTGCAGGGCTTCACCGCCTGCGCGACCACGCCGCAGCGCTCCCTCATCGCGCAAATCGCCGCCGCGACGTTCGGGAGCGGCAGCGTCCTGTTCTTCGTCGTGCAGGCGACGACCGCCGCGGTGCTCCTCCTGGCGGCGAACACGGCCTTCAACGGCTTCCCGCTGCTCGGTTCGATCCTGGCGCGGGACTCCTACGCACCCAAGGCGCTGTCCACCCGCGGCGACCGGCTCATCTACTCGAACGGCGTCATCGTCCTGGCGCTCGTCGCGGTCGCGCTGCTCGTGGTCTACCGGGCGAACGTCACGAGCCTCATCCAGCTCTACATCATCGGTGTCTTCGTGTCGTTCACGCTCGGCCAGACGGGCATGGTCCGGCACTGGCTGCGGCTGCTGCGGTCGGACCGCGACGGCACCGCCGACGAACCGGTCGACCGCGGTCAGGTGTGGCGCTCGCTGACGATCAACTCGATCGGTGCGACGTTCACCTTCGTCGTGCTCGTCATCGTCACCATCACGAAGTTCACGCACGGCGCCTGGCTCGTGTTCGTGATCATGCCGGTGCTGTTCGTCCTCATGCTCGGCGTGAACCGGTACTACCGCGACGTCTCGCACGAGATCGAGGCCGACGTCGAGACGGAGTTCGGCGCGACCGGCGACCACGCGATCGTCCTCGTGAACAAGTTGCAGAAACCCGTGCTCAAGGCCGTCGACTACGCCATCGCGGCGAAGCACGCCGGGCTCGAGGCGGTGCACGTCGCGATCGACGACGCCGAGGCCCGTCGGCTGCAGGAGCAGTGGGCCGAGCACGGGATCGAGGTCCCGCTCACCATCGTGCCGAGCCCCTACCGCGACATCTCGATGCCGCTCATCAAGTACATCAAGGCCCACCGGGCCGAGCACGGGTCCGAGGTCGTCACCGTCTACACCCCCGTCTTCGTCGTCGGGCACTGGTGGGAGACGTTCCTGCACAACCACCGCGGGCGCCGGATCCGCAAGAAGCTGCTCCTCGTGCACGGTGTGACCGTCGCGCTCGTGCCGTGGCTGCTCGACTCCTCGGAGCTCCTGTACGGCCGCCGGTCCCGCCCGCTGCCGGGTCAGGAACGCCGCGGCGAGCCGATCCGCCCCGCGCTCCGCCGGTCGCCGCAGGGCGTGTTCCACCACGACGCGCAGGAGGACCGCCTGCTCCGCTCGGACCAGCGGAACAGCCTGCGGCCGACGCTGCACGGCGTCGGGTCGTCGGACGGGCGGGACGGCGCCCGCGCGGGCCTCCCGCGCCGCGCGACCCGACCCGCCGGGCCCGCGGAGGGCGTGGACCAGACCCAGTGCACCGGCGAGATGCGCGTGCTCGTGCCCGCGCCTCCGAACCGTGACGGCGGCCGGTCGTAGCATCGGCGGCGACATGACGATCTCCGACCTGCGCACCTTCGCGACCTTCGACGGCCACGGCGGCAAGGTGTCGAAGCGCGTCGAGGTGCTCGACCACGAACCGCCGACCGCCGGCCCGTACGCCGGGCTGGTGGCGGTGCGGGGCGAGCACCCGCTCGGCGCCCTGGACGAACGCCCCGTCGACGACGGTGCCGACCTGGCCCGAGGGGTCCCGAGCATCGGCTGGGTCGACCCGGGGACGCTCCGCGACTGGTACCGCCCGGACCGTGTCGTCGTCTCGCGCCTCGAGGCCCGCCGCTCCGGACTCGAGCCCGGCCTGTACGCCGACTCCCGGGGTCGCGGTCGCGTCCGCATCGACGGACTGGAGGCCCTGCTCGCCCCCGACGGCCGGCCCGCCTTCCGCGCACTCGCCGGCCCTGCCGACGCCCCGGTGGTCGACGTCCCCCTGCCCACCGACCAGGCGGTGCGCCTGGTCGCGGTCCGCGCGGTGGAGGACGGGCTCGAGGTCGTGACCACGCCGGTGTCGCCGTTCCTCTCCCCCGGCCGCCACGCCGCGTACGACGCGGACGTCGTCGGACTCCCGCCGCTGCCGTCGACCGGCGACGTGGACGTCGAGGCCGCAGTGCTGCTCGACGGGGCCCTGCACGAGGTGGTCCGGATCGACGAGCGTGCCGCCACGATCTGGCTGCGCCGGGACGGTGCCGAGGTGCCGATCGCGACGAGCGGCGTCGGGCCGGACCTGGTGCGCTACACCGCGACCCCGGTCTGATCGACCGTCGCTCGCGGCGGGGGACGTCCTCGCTGCGTGTCGGGCACACGGCCGCGCGTACCTTCGGCGCCATGAGTGAAGCAGACCAGCAGACCCCCGACGCTTCCCACCAGGGCGAGACCCTCGGCGGCGAGCGTCCCGACCCCTCGACGACCGCCAGCAAGGACCCGGAGCAGTGGGTCACCGGTGACGAGCCGATGACCGGCCCGCAGCGCAGCTACCTCGACACCCTCGCTCGTGAGGCCGGCGAGGAGCTCCCCGCCGACCTCACCAAGGCCGAGGCGTCCGAGCACATCGACCGTCTGCAGCAGCAGACCGGACGCGGCGCCGACTCCTGAACCTGAACGCCGGTCCACCGTTCGGTGGACCGGCGTCTGGGGGACTCCTGACGAAGTCCGGCCAGTCCCCCGCACGACCCAGGTCGATGACGCGTCACCGGATACCGTCGGCGCCATGCGAACGACATCGACCTCCATCGGCCTGACCGCGCTCCGCATCGTCCTGGGCGTGGTGTTCATCGCCCACGGCGCCCAGAAGTTCACCCAGGGCATCTCCGGCGTCGCCCAGGGCTTCGCCGGCATGGGCGTCCCCCTCGCCGAGGTCGCGGCACCCGTCGTCGCCGGCCTCGAGCTCGTCGGGGGCGTCCTGCTCGTGCTCGGTGTCGCCACGCGGGTCGTCGGCCTGCTGCTCGCCGTCGACATGGTCGTCGCCGGACTGCTCGCACACGCCACCGCGGGCTTCTTCGCCCAGGACGGCGGTTTCGAGTACGTGCTCGTCCTCGCCGTCGCCTCGCTCGCGATCGCCCTCACCGGCCCCGGTCGGTTCTCGGTCGACGCCCTCGTGCTGCGGTCCTCGCGCCGGAAGCGCGGCGTCCCGGAGCCCCTCCCCGTCTGAGTCCTGGTCACCTCCGAGGCCGATCCCGGGGGACGCGCGTGGCCAGGTGCGGAACGGGGTACATGGTAGAGTGGTCGGCAGATTTCAAACCACGAACCGTTCGGTTCCCCGGGTGGCATCCACGCACCCGCCAGGACCGGACCAGAGCCGATCACGAGGGGGTCACGCATGGGGCGCGGCCGTCAGAAGGCAAAGCACACCAAGGTCGCCCGGGAGCTGAAGTACTTCAGCCCGGAGACGAACTACGGTGCGCTCGAACGCGAGCTCTCCGCCGGGCAGCACTCGGACGAAGACTCCTACGTCGACCGCTGGGCAGACCAGTACGGTGAAGAACCGGGCGACGACGAGGACGAGTTCGAGCCCCAGCAGGACCAGAACAAGTCCGCCTGACCCGAACCGTCGACGCCGCGCGCCCTCCGGGGTCGCGCGGCGTTCTCGTGTGTGCGGGCGCAGCGTCGGCGCGCGGGTGCCGGGGCCCGGCCGCCCGAGTCCTCATCGGGCGGGCCAGGTACGGCACGCTCGTCGACGCCCTGCGACGGAACGCACCCGCTCGGCGGACCTGAGCGGCACGTCGTGCCCGCTCGACGGGGGCCAAGCGACTCATCCGCCACGGGTCATCCGGCGCGCGTCGACCAGCTCGGGCCGCCTGCAGAGCCGCGCCGAGCCTCCCGAACGGGCCGGATGCGGCACGCTCGACGCCGCCCGGCGACCGAACGCACCCGCTCGGCGGACCTGAGCGGCATGTCGTGCCCGCCCGGCGCTTCCGCTCCGCAACAGCCCGGCACCGGTCCCGGCGCAGTGCGCGCGAGCTCGGTACCGGCGGCCCGGCGCGCCTCAGCCCGCGTAGGAACCGACGAGGCGGACCGCTCCGCCGTCGACACCCTTGGCGCCCTGTTCGAACCCGTTCAGGTCGCGCTCGGACGTCGACACCGTACCGACGGTCCACGCCGGCAGCCCCGCGGCCCGCAGGTCGTCGAGCACCGCGGACGCCGACGACGCCGCGACGACGGCGAACATCCCGATGCCCAGGTTCCAGGTGCCCTCGGTGTCCTCGATCGGCGTCCCCGCCATGTCCGCGAGCACCCGGAACACCGTCGAGGGCGTCCACGTGGAGCGGTCGACCTCGACCCAGGTGCCGACGGGCAGCACGCGCGCCAGGTTCGCGGCGATGCCCCCACCGGTGACGTGGGAGAGCGAGTGGACGGCGCCGGGCCGTGCCTCGAGCAGGTCGAGCAGCGGCGCAGTGTAGAGGCGGGTGGGCTCGAGCAGGGCCTCGCCCACCGAGACGCCCGTCCCGAACTCCGGCAGCTGGTCGGTGTAGCCGACGCCCTTGCCGGACAGGATGTGCCGGACGAGCGAGTACCCGTTCGAGTGCAGCCCGGACGACTCGATCGCCACGACGACGTCGCCGTCCTCGACGAGGTGCGCGCCGAGCTGGCGGTCGGCCTCGACCACGCCGGTCGCGGCACCCGCCACGTCGTAGTCGTCCGGACCGAGCAGCCCGGGGTGCTCCGCGGTCTCGCCGCCGACGAGCGCGGTGCCCGTCGCCGAGCAGCCGCGGGCGATGCCGGCGACGATGTCGGCGATCCGGTTCGGCACGACGCGGCCGCAGGCGATGTAGTCCGTCATGAAGAGCGGCTTCGCGCCCACCACGACGATGTCGTCGACGACCATGCCGACCAGGTCCTGCCCGATCGTGTCGTGCTTGTCGATCGCCTGCGCGATGGCGACCTTCGTGCCGACGCCGTCGGTCGAGGTCGCGAGCAGCGGGCGGTCGTAGTCCTTCAGGAACGAGACGTCGTACAGCCCCGCGAACCCGCCGACGCCACCGAGCACCGATGGGTTGTGGGTCGCCGAGACTGCGGACTTCATGAGCTCGACGGCCAGGTCACCGGCGGCGGTGTCGACGCCGGCGGCAGCGTACGGGTTCGGCATGCGTAGTCCTCCGCGGGGCATGGCAGACTTGTTCGGTACCACCCGATCCTACGGTCTGGAGCACACCGCGAATGTGCGGCATCGTCGGCCTCGTTGCGCAGGGGCCCGTCAACCAATCCATCTACGACGCCCTGCTGCTCCTGCAGCACCGGGGCCAGGACTCGACGGGCATCGCCACGGTCGAAGGTCGCGTCCACCACATGCACAAGACGCGTGGACACGTGCGGGAGGCCTTCCGCACCCGTGACATGCGTGCCCTGCTCGGCACGATGGGCCTCGGACACGTCCGGTACGCCACGAAGGGCGCCGCGAGCAACGAGGAAGAGGCCCAGCCCTTCTACGTGAACGCCCCCTACGGCATCGTGCTCGTCCACAACGGCAACCTCACGAACACTCGCGAGCTCACCCGCGAGCTGTTCGACATCGACCGCCGCCACCTCAACACGACGAGCGACACCGAGCTCCTGGTGAACGTCCTGGCGCACGAGCTCCAGGGCCAGGTCCGCGGCAGCGAGCTCGACGCCGGTCAGGTGTTCGACGCCGTCGAGCGCGTGCACGAACGCGTCGAGGGCTCGTACGCCACGATCGCGACGATCGCGGGCCACGGCCTGCTGGCGTTCCGCGACCCGTACGGCATCCGCCCGCTCATCCTCGGCCACAAGTTCGACGAGGCCGGGCAGCCCGAGTGGGTCGTCGCGAGCGAGTCGCTCGTGCTCGAGTCCGGCGGGTACGAGATCGTCCGCGACATCGCTCCGGGCGAGGCCGTCTTCATCGAGATGAACGGTCAGATGCACGCCCGGCAGTGCGCGAAGGACCCGCGCCTGGTGCCGTGCTCGTTCGAGTACGTCTACCTCGCGCGTCCCGACTCCGTGATGAACGGCATCTCGGTGTACGACGCCCGCCTCCGGCTCGGCAACCGCCTGGCCGACACGATCGCGCAGTACGCCCCGACCGGCGACATCGACGTGGTCATGCCGATCCCGGACTCCAGCCGCCCGGCCGCCATGCAGGTCGCGCAGAAGCTCGGCATCGACTACCGCGAGGGCTTCTTCAAGAACCGCTACGTCGGCCGCACCTTCATCATGCCGGGGCAGGCCGAGCGCAAGCGTTCGGTCCGCCAGAAGCTCAACGCGATGTCGTCCGAGTTCAAGGGCAAGAACATCCTGATCGTCGACGACTCGATCGTCCGCGGCACCACGAGCCGCGAGATCGTCGAGATGGCGCGGGCCGCCGGTGCGAACGAGGTGACCTTCACGAGCGCCGCTCCCCCGGTGCGCTACCCGCACGTGTACGGCATCAACATGCCGACGCGCGCGGAGCTCATCGCGCACGACCGGAAGATCCCGGAGATCAACCGTGTGCTCGGGAGCGACCACCTCATCTACCAAGAGGTGGCGGACATGCGCGACGCGATCATCGAGGGCTCGGACGTCACCGAACTCGAGATGAGCTGCTTCACCGGTGAGTACGTCACCGGCACGGTCAGCCCCGAGTACCTGTCGTGGGTGGAGGCGAACCAGCTCAGCTGAGCCGCGTCGCCACGGCGACCGCGCGACGGACGGGAGGCCCGGTACCAGCTGGTACCGGGCCTCCCGTCCGTCGCGTGGAGCGGCTACTGCCGCTGGTCGCCGTGGTCCTCGACCTCGCCGTCGACCGTCTCCTCCGCCGGCTCGACCTCGACGCGCTCCGCCGTCAGGCTGGCGGCGCGGCGCGCGAGGACACGGTCGAGCACGACCGCGGCGATCGCGCCGACGAGCGCACCGAGCGTGACGCCCCAGAGCGAGAAGTAGCCGACGAGCGTGCCGAAGCTGGCGTCCTGCTGGTCACCGCGATCGATGTCCATGGTGGCCGTCACGACGACGAGGGTCGCGAGGAAGCCGAGCACCGCACCACCGACGATGAACACGCCGAACTTCGGCGCGCGTCGGATGGTGACCTCGTCCGGCGAGCTGACGGCGCTCGGTGCCGGTGTCGCTGCCGACGGCACGGGCGCTGCCGGGCGGTCTTCGGGTCGGTCGGTGTCGCTCACCCCTCCATTGTCCCCCACTGTGGGACGTGCTCCGGCCTGTTGCTGGACACGTGGTCCGGGGCAAGATGTCCCTACCGGTCGGTATCCACGGGACGCATCGCGTCGGACGCCGACCACCCGGTCGAGGACGATGTCCGAGCCCGGGCACCGGATCGCCCGGTACGGGGAGCAGGCGGACGACCACGAGCGGGAGGTGACGGGGGTGCACGAACAGTCCATCCGCGGCCGTCGTCGACCCCGCACGCCCGCCCGTGTGCCGTGGCCGATCGTCCAGCGCCGCGAGGAGGACCGCGCCGTCTCCGTCGTCGCCGAGCACCGCTGGAGCGTCGCCATCGTCGGCGCGCCGGGGCTCGGCAAGACCTCGACCGCCGCCCGGGTCGCCGACCGCGTCGCCCGCCGTGACGCGAGCGGTCGCACCGTCGTCGTGCCGATCACGGCCGTCGCGGCCGGCCGGTCGATGCCCTTCGGCGCCGTGGCCGACCGCTTCGGCGAGCTGCCGTCCGCCCTCGCCGACCTGGTGGACGACGCGTCGGCCGCCCAGCGTCTGCGCGAGACCGACGACCTGCGCGACCGCGACGTCGTCCTGCGTGTCGACGACGCCGACCACCTCGACGCGATCTCCGCGCGGTACGTCGCGTGGCTCGTGCGCGACCAGGGTGCGCGGCTCGTGCTGACCTGCCGCGACTTCACGGCGCTGTCCGACCCGCTGCGTGCGCTGTGGCAGGACGACCTGCTCGAACGCATCGACCTCGCACCGCTCGACGTCCACGAGACCGGCGAGGTCGTCGCGCAGGCGCTCGGCGCGCAGCTCGAGACCGCATCGACCGAGCGGGTGCACCGGGCGACGGCGGGCAACCCGCTGTACCTGCGCGAGGTGGTGCGCGCCGCACTGACGTCGGGCGCGCTCGAGCAGACCGCGTCCGGTTGGTACTGGCGCGGGCGCATCACCGCGTCGAACAGCCTGGCGGACATGTACCGCACCGAGCTCGGCTCGCTGCCCGAGGACCTGCGCGACGTGGTCGACATCGTCGCGCTCGCGCACCCGATCCCCCTCACCCGCCTGCTCGGCATGGTCTCGGGCGGTGACGTCGACCGGGTGGTGGCGCTCGGCCTGGTCGCGATCGACTCCGACGAGGACGGCACGGCCGTCGTCCGACCGTCGCACCCGCTCGTGGGCGAGGTCGTCCGCGGGTTGGTGCCGGTCGCGCGCCGGACGGCCCTGTTCGCGCGGGCGAACGCCTTCCGCGCGGCCCGCCCCGAGAACGCACCGCCCGCGGCACGGCTCCGCGCCGCGCTCTGGTCGCTCGAGTGCGGCGTGCTGCCCCCGGTCGCCCAGCTGCTCGACGCCACCGAGGTCGCCGTCCGGCTGCAGGAGCACGAGAGCGCGATCGCGTTGGCGTCCGCCGCGCTCCGGACCACGTTGACCGCGACCGAGCAGGTGACGGCACACTGCCTCCGGTCGATCGCCCACTCGTACAGCACGGGGCGCGAGGCCGGCCGCGTCGACGCCGAGGCCGCCTGGGCGATCGCTCGCGGGCGCGCCGACGAGGTGGACGACACGGTGATCGTCGAGGCCTGCGAGACCCTGGCGAACATCCGGCAGTTCCACGACGACGACGTCGACGCCGCGGTGGCGCTGTCCGAGGCGGCGATGCCGCTGGTGGGCGCCGAGACCGTGGAGCACGTCCGCCTGCTCCGCCTGGCGCACCTGGGATGGGGCGGTCGCTTCGAGGAGGTCCGCGCCGAGGTCGAGCGCTCCCGGATCCTGCAGCAACCGACCGTCCCGGTGTCGTTCCTCTGCGTCGCGCCGTGCGTGACCATGGCGCTCGCGACCTCCGGCCGGCTCGAGGAGGCCGCCGCCTTCGCGCGCCGTGCGATCGCGACGGCCGTCGAGCACGTCGAGGCCGCACCGTGGAGCGTCGGCGAGAACGTCTCCGTCCTGCACCAGGTGCAGGTGTGGCGGGGGGACATGGCCGACCTGGTGACCGAGATCCCGGTCCGGCGCGCCAGTCCGTTCCTGAAGTACGACTTCACCCTCGAGCTCATCGGCGTCGGCAACCTGGCGATCGGGCAGCGGCGGTGGGACGACGCGATCGCCGCGTTCTCGGCGGCCTGCGAACGCTACGACGTGGCCGACCACGGCGGGTTCGCCGCGTACCCGTGGGCGCGACTCGCGTTGGCGCACGCCTACGCGGGCAACGTGGACCGTGCCACCGAGGCCCTGGAGCGCGCGCGGACCACCCCGGGGCGTGCGATGCGGATCACGGGCGAGCAGATCGCGGTGTCGATCGCGTGGACGGAGTCCGTGCTCGGCAACCCGGCCGGACTGCGGCACGCGGACGAGATCATCGAGCGCTCGACCGCCAGCGGCGCCTGGCTCCCCGTCCTGTACGCGCAGACGCTGCACTACACGAACGACATGGTCAGCGGACGCGACACGACGGCGTCGCTCGCGCGGATGCGGGAGGCGGCCGCGCGGGTCGACGGCCCGCTGGCGCACGCGATCGTGGAGTACGCCGACGCCGTGCGCTCCGGCGACCACTCGCGGATCGTCGCGGCCCAGGGGGTCCTCGCGTCGCACGGCATGGCGGTCTCCGCCGGCAGGGTGCGCCCACCGCTGACCCGACGCGAGTACGAGGTCGCCGAGCTCGCCGCGCAGGGCCTCAGCAACCGTCGCATCGCCGAGACGCTGAGCCTGAGCGTCCGGACGATCGATGCGCACATGTCGCGGGTGTTCTCGAAGTGGGACGTGCACGCCCGGTCCGAGCTGGCGGAGCTGCTCGGACCGCGCTGAGCGCCTCCGTACACCCGCTGGAACTGACATCCGATCAACAAAGGTCCCCGATGGGACCGCGATCGTTGCGGTTTGCAGCACGACTCGCCGCAGCGGTTGACAGGGCATGCCGTATGTCGCGTACCTTTGACCCTGTCGCCGGGTTCGGACCCGTTCGGGTCGGGTCCGAATCCCGGCGACTTCCACGGTACGCAAGCGGTTGCGGCGGACACATCGGTAGGACCTACCTAAGTCTGTGAGCCCGGTTGCACGACCAGCCTCGGGCGGCGTCGAACGAGCGGTCCACCCGTGTCACGCCCGCGGCCCACGAGCCTCGTCACGCCAGCGGCCCGCGACCGCTCGATGCTCGGGTCAGACCGCGGTGCGGACCGGCAGGAACCCCGTCAGGTCCGCGCGGGAGCCGGACGCGCTCACACGCGCCTGGGCGACCGCATCGTCCCACCGCAGCTCGCCCGTGGCCAGCGCCAGCCACGTCGTCGCGTCCGTCTCGACGACGTTCGGTGGCGTGCCGCGGGTGTGCCGCGGACCCGGCACGGCCTGCACGGCCGCGAACGGTGGCACCCGGACCTCGACGCTGTTGCCCGGGACGTCGTCGGCCAGCCGCTGCAGGGTCCACCGCACCGCCGTCGCCAGGACCGGCCGGGCGGTCTCCCCCCGCTGCACCGCGGCGAGCGCGGCACGGCCGTCGGCGTCCTCGATCCTCTTCGGGGGCATGTCCCCAGGCTAACCGCCGCATCGCGGACGGCGTGTCGCGGTCGGTAGGGTGATCGGGTGCGAATCCTCGTCCTCGGTTCCGGTGCCCGCGAGCACGCGATCATCACGGCCCTCCTGGCGGAAGGGGCCGGCCACGTCATCACGGCAGCGCCCGGCAACGCCGGCATCGCGGCCGACGTCGAGACGGTGTCGCTCGACCCGACCAACGGGGACCTCGTCGCCGAGTACGCGATCGAGAACGGCGTCGAGCTCGTCGTCGTCGGGCCCGAGGCCCCGCTGATCGCCGGCGTCGCGGACCCGCTGCGCACCCGCGGGATCCCGGTGTTCGGGCCGAGCAGGGCCGCGGCGCAGCTCGAGGGGTCGAAGGCCTTCGCGAAGCGCATCATGTCCGAGGCCGCCGTGCCCACGGGTCGGCCGGTGTACGCCGGCACCGTGGACGAAGCGGTCGCCGCGATCGACGAGCTCGGCGCGCCGTACGTCGTCAAGGCGGACGGGCTCGCCGCGGGCAAGGGCGTCCTGGTGACCGAGGACCGCCAGGCCGCGATCGACCACGCGACCTACTGGCTGCAGCACGGGCACGTCGTGGTCGAGGAGTTCCTCGACGGCGAAGAGGTCTCGCTGTTCTTCCTCAGCGACGGACACGACGTCCGCCCGCTGAGCCCCGCGCAGGACTACAAGCGCCTCGGGGACGGCGACACCGGTCCGAACACGGGCGGCATGGGCGCGTACTCGCCGCTGCCCTGGCTCGCCGACCGCTGGGAGTCGGAGCAGGCCTTCGTCGCCGAGGTGACGGACCTCGTCGCGCTGCCCACCGTCCGTCGGCTCGAGCACGAGGGCGCGCCCTTCATCGGGCTCCTGTACTGCGGCCTCATCGTCACCGAGCAGGGTGTCCGCGTCATCGAGTTCAACGCCCGTTTCGGCGACCCGGAGACCCAGGTGGTCCTCCCCCGCCTGACCACCCCGCTCAGCGCGCTCATGACCGCCGCCGCGACGGGTCGGCTCGCCGGCGCACCGCAGCCCGAGTTCAGCGCGGACGTCGCCGTCACCGTCGTCCTCGCGAGCGAGGGCTACCCGGAGAACCCGCAGACCGGCCGTGCCGTCTCCGGCGTCGACGCCGCGAACGCGCGCCCGGGCGTCTCCGTCGCCCACGCCGCCACCGCCGTCCTCGACGGTGACCTCGTCGCGACGGGCGGGCGCGTGCTCAGCGTCGTCGCGACCGGATCCGACTTCACCGAGGCCCGCGACCGCGCGTACGCCGGACTCGGCGACATCGCGCTCGAGGGTGCGCAGTACCGGACCGACATCGCCGCGAAGGTCGCCCGGTGACCGCCGCCCCCGCGCTGCCCGGCTGGCGCCACGTCTCCTCCGGCAAGGTCCGCGAGCTCTACGTGCCCGAGGGCACCGCCGACGTCGCGAGCGCCACCGAGCTGCTGCTCGTCGCGTCCGACCGGGTGAGCGCCTACGACTTCGCGCTCGAACCCCCGATCCCCGGCAAGGGCGAGCTGCTCACGCGACTGTCCCGCTTCTGGTTCGACCGGATCGCGGACGTCCCGAACCACCTGGTGGCCGCTGACGCCGGCAGCACCCCCGTCCCTGCCGAGGTCGCGAGCCGGTCGATGCACGTGCTGCCGCTCGACATGTTCCCGGTCGAGTGCGTCGTGCGCGGGTACCTCGTCGGCAGCGGGTGGGCCGAGTACCGGGAGTCGGGCACCGTCTGCGGCGTCGAGCTCCCCGCCGGCCTGTCCGAGGGCGACCGTCTGCCCGAGCCGATCTACACCCCCGCGTACAAGGCACCGCAGGGCGAGCACGACGAGAACATCTCGTTCGAGCGGACCGTCGAGCTCGTCGGCCGCGAGGACGCCGGAGCCCTCCGCGACCTGTCGCTGCACGTCTACGCCGAGGCCGCCGCGATCGCCCTGGAGCACGACGTGGTGATCGCCGACACGAAGTTCGAGTTCGGCCGCGACGCCGAGGGCACGATCCGGATCGCGGACGAGGTCCTGACGAGCGACTCGAGCCGCTACTGGGACGCCCGTTCCGGCAACCGCACCGACTCGTTCGACAAGCAGATCGTGCGGGACTGGCTCAGCGCGAACTGGGACCGCCAGGGCACCCCGCCGGTGCTGCCGCAGGAGATCGTCGACCGGACCGCCGCACGCTACCGGGAGCTCATCGAGCGTCTCGGCGCCTGAGCACCGCGACACGCCCGCGTGTCGGTCGGGAGGCGCGTGGCGACACCGCCACGCGCCTCCCGTCCGTCAGCCCGTCGCGTCCGGCAGCTGGGCATCAGTCCCGCGCGAGCACGACGACCGTCAGGTCGTCCCCCGGGTCGTGCTCGAGCGCCCGCGCCCGCACGCGCGCCAGGAACGCGTCGATGTCCGGCTCCTGCCGCCAGAGCGCGCCGAGCCGCGACAGCGAGGTCAGGGTCGAGTCCCACAGCTCGAGCGCCCCGTCGCTCACGAGCACGAGCACGTCGCCGCGCTCCAACACGAGCGAGCCGGACGAGCGGTCGAACCCGGTGGGGTGGAGGCCGATCGGCAGGTCGCTCGAGAGCAGCGTCCGCTCGGCGCCGTCCGCGCGCATCTGCAGCACGAGTCCGTGTCCGGCGTCCACGAAGTCGAGCTGTCCGGTGGCCGGGTCGAGCCGACCGTGGAACATCGTCGCGAAGGACTCGGCCCGACCGAGGTCCGGCGCGACCTGCTCGTCGAGCGCGGCCACCACGCGTTCCGGGTCCTCGTCGGGTCGGGCGAGCACGGCCCCGCGGATCGTGGCGGCGAGCAGGCCCGCGGACATGCCCTTGCCCATCACGTCGGCGACCGTCAGGTGCAGGGCGTCGCCCGCGAGGTGCCACTCGTGCATGTCGCCGGAGACGACGCCGTGCGGGACCGACATGCCGCCGATCCGGTAGCCGGGGACGGAGACCGGCAGGGGCTGCAGGCCGGCGAGCACGCCGCGCAGGCGGTCCTCGTCGGCACCCGCGGCGAGCTCCCGCTCGGCCCAGACACCGAGCTCCTCGAGCAGCGCCAGGTCGTCGGGCTCGAGCGTGCGCGGCTGCGGGTCGACCAGGCAGAGCGTGCCGACCTTCACGTGGTCGTCACCGACGCGCAGCGGGACCCCGGCGTAGAAGCGGACGTTCGGGTCCTCGACCACCATCGGCATGTCGCTGTACCGCTCGTCGGCGCGGGCGTCCGGGACGACGACCGGCCCGAGCTGGTCGAGCGTCCGACCGCAGAAGGTGTCCTGCAGCGGGATCGTCGGGCCGAAGACGGCGTCGCTCTGCTGCGACTTGATCGTCAGGACCTCCGTCCCGGCCAGGTTGAGGAAGGACCCGGAGACGCCGAAGGCCTCGCGGGCGATCCGGGTGATGCGCTCGAAGCGCTCCTCGGGCCCGCCGTCGACGACGTCGAGGGCGGCGACGAGCGCGGCTCGTCTGACGGCTTCGGGCGATGATCCGGCGGAGGTTGGTGAGGTCCCCAGGTGCATGCCGTCCACGGTACTGGCCCCTGCTGGAACTGCCCGTCCCCAGAACGGTGGGTTCCGGACCGGTCCGCTGGACGCGGCGCGTACCCTGGACCGGTGATCCGTCGTGCAGCGTCCGTCCTCGCCGTCGGTGCCGTCGCGGCACTCCTGCTGACGGGCTGCGGTGCGCACGACTCGACCGGCCAGGTGTCGGTGACGGTGTCGTCGAACGCCGCGGACCGCCCCTACGAGGTGAAGGTCTTCGCGTCGACCGGCAAGCTCTCCGAGCACCAGCGGGTGTTCCCCGGCGGCACCGTGGACTTCGCGGGGGTGCCGTTCGGCGACGTCACGGTGCGCGCCGGTGACCTCTGCCCCGTCCGGACGACGGTCACGGACGACCACGTGACCGCGGTCACCCTGTCGACGACCGGCTGCTGACGCGGCACCCCGACCACGGCATCGGCGCAAGCGTCAGCGGTAGCGCCAGCGTCAGGGTCAGCGCCCGCGCCCGCGCTCAGTGCGTCAGCAGGACCTTCACCAGACCGATCGCGAACGCCACGGCGGCGAGCACGACGCCGCCCCAGAGACCCAGGAACGACGGCCGACGGCCGCTGAACCGCTGCAGGAACACCCCGACCATGCCGATCCGGACGACGAGGATGAGGATCGCCGCGGTCTGCGCCCACTGCGCCGGCAGCCACCCCGCCCAGGCGACCGCGTAGAGCACCGCGGGGATGAGCCCCGACGTCGCGATCGGGTTGGCGTCACGCAGGATCGCGCCGATGGTCTCGCGGTGCTCGGCGTCGTCACCGGTGTCGCCGATGGTGTGCGCGACGAGGTGCGACAGCACGTGCGCCAGGTACGTCAGCACCGCCGTCGCGAGGACCGTGAGCACCGCTGCGCCGTGCTCGATCTGCTCCGGCCCCACCGCGATCGCGACGGCGAGCACGGTGATGTTGCCGTAGATGTACGACGACATGCGGTCCCGCAGGCGGTCGACCGGGAACGTCGAGAGGTCGGGTCGTCGGGAGGGCGGCATGCTCCCATCCTGGCCCCGCACCGCCGTGCCCCGCCGACCGGGCGCCGGGTGTGGTGCCATCCTGGTCGGGGCGGCGCACGGACGCGTCGTCCGGACGGGAGGCACGACCCATGACCCACAGTTCCCGCACCACCCGACCGCTCGCCCTGGTGACCGGCGTCGGTCGCCGCGCCGGGATCGGTGCCGCGATCGCCTCGCGGCTCGCCGCCGACGGCTGGGACCTCGCGATCTCGTGGTGGGGACCGTACGACGACCGCGTGCACGGGGCCGCCGACCCCGACGGGGTGGACGCGGTGGTCGCCGAGGCCGAGCGTGCGGGGGCACGGGTGACGCGCCTCCCGGTCGACCTGGCCGACCCGGAGCAGGCGGCCGCGCTCGTGGGCCGCGCCGAGACCGAGGCGGGCGCGCCCGTGACCGCCGTCGTGATGTCGCACTGCGAGTCGGTGGACTCGGACTTCGCATCCACCACCGTCGAGTCGTTCGACCGACACCTGGCGGTGAACGTGCGCGCACCGTTCCTGATCGTGCAGGCGTACGCGCGACGGCTGCGCGAGGGTGCGCCCGCTCCCGAGGACCGCCGCCGCGTCGTCGCGCTGACGAGCGACCACGTCGGCTTCAACCTGCCGTACGGCACGAGCAAGGGTGCTCTCGACCGGCTGGTCGTCGGGGCGGCCATCGAGCTCGGCGACGTCCGCGTGAGCGCGAACCTGGTGAACCCGGGCCCGAACGACACCGGGTGGATGACCGACGAGATCCGCGAGGCCGCGGTCGCCCAGACCCCGCTCGGACGCCCGTCGATGCCGACCGACACGGCGGCGCTCGTCGGGTTCCTGCTCGGTCCCGACGGCGGGTGGGTGAACGGTCAGCTGCTGAAGACGGACGGCGGGTTCAGCGCCAGGTGACGTTTGGTTGACGCGTCAACCAAATGCGCGCAGACTGGGGTCGTGCACACACAGGACCTGCTCGCAGCCGACACCGGGATGGGCGCCGTGACGCTCCGGGTCGCCGACCTCGACACGATGGTCGCGTACTACCGCGACGGCGTCGGTCTGGCGGTCCTGACGAACGACGGCGGCACCGCGGTGCTCGGCCGCGGGACGACGCCGATCGTGGTCCTCGAGCACGCCCCCGCGATGCGGCACGCCGCCCCGCACGAGGCCGGGCTCTTCCACACCGCGATCCTGTTCGACACGCAGGCCGACCTCGCGGCGGCGCTGTACTCCGTCGCGACGAAGTACCCGCGGACCTTCACGGGCAGCGCGGACCACCTGGTGAGCAACGCGTTCTACTTCCAGGACCCGGAGGGCAACGGCGTCGAGCTGTACTGGGACCGCGACCGCACCGAGTGGTCGTGGACGCACGGCATGGTCGACATGGCGACCATCTACGTCGACCCGAACGCCTTCGTGCAGGAGCACCTGACCCAGGACGCCGTGAACGCCGCAGCCGCACGGCCGGGCCGCGTCGGGCACGTGCACCTGTCCGTCGGCGACGTCGCCACCGCGAAGGCGTTCTACGTCGATCGGCTCGGCTTCGCGACGACCGCGGCGATGGGCGACCAGGCACTGTTCGTCAGCGCGGGTGGGTACCACCACCACATGGCGATGAACACGTGGAACTCGCGCGGGGCCGGGCGGCGGCAGCAGGCGCTCGGCCTGGGGCTCGTGCGGATCGAGGTGCCGGGCGCGGACGACCTCGGCGCGCTCGTGTCCCGCATGCACGACACCGGGGTGCAGACCGCGGACGACGGCCGCACGGTGGCGTTCGAGGACCCGTGGGCGAACCGCATCGAGGTCACGGCGCCCGGACGCGGCTGAGCGCGGGCGTGCGTTTTCGTTCCGTGCGCGGGCTCGCTCCCGCGTCTGGTCCGCCGAAGCGACAGTGTGCGGCCAACCGTTCGCGGTGATCTGTCGCTTTTGCAAGAGCAACCTCCGCCCGCGCAGGGCGCACCCGGCAGGATGGACGCGTGAGCGAAGACATCCGGTGGGAGGTGGTCGAGGAGAGCGCACTGACGCTCCCCGACCACGAGGCGATCGCAGCGATGCTCGGGCAGGCGTTCCCGACCTGGTCGCACTGGTACGTGGGCGGCCGCGACTACGCCGGCATGCAGCCCGAGCGCCGGGTGATCGGCTGGAGCGCCGACGGCACGGTGCTGGCACACGTCGGCATCCGGCGCATGTTCATCACCGTGGGCGGCGAGGACGTCTTGGTCGGCGACACCGGTGTCGTCGCCGTGTCGCCGACGCTGCAGGGCACCGGGGTCGGCCGCGAGCTCCTCGTCCGCACCCGCGCTGTCCTCGAGGGGCTCCGCGTGCCGTACGGCTTCCTCGGCGCCGGCGAGGACCGCATCCCCTTCTACGCGCACATGGGCTGGCACGAGATCGACGGCGCCGTCGGCACGTTCTCGGCGTTCACGGCCGACGGGGTCGGGGTGAACGAGACCGAGCAGGGCGGGTGGATGGTCCTGCCGGTCGAGGCGCAGCTGGAGGACTGGCCGAAGGGCGAGATCATGCTGAACGGCCAGCAGGTCTGATCCACCACGACGACGGACGGGAGGCCCGGTACCAGCTGGTACCGGGCCTCCCGTCCGTCGTGTGGCTGACTACGCCTCGACCGCGACCTTCTCCGGGTCCTCGTTCGAACCCGGCGCGGTCGGCACGACCGCGGCGCGCACACGCGCACCCAGGTCGGCGTCGACGTTCGTCCAGTAGGCGAACACGCGCTCGCGCAGGTCGTCGCGCGTCACCTTCGAGACGTGCCCGGCGATGTTGCCCACCAGGCGCTCACGGGCGGCGTCGTCGAGCACCTCGCGGACGAGCGTGCCGGCCTGGCCGAAGTCGTCGTCCTCCGGGTGGAGCGTCGCGGCGGACCGCTGCAGCGCACCGTCGGACTCCCAGCCCGGCACGTCGTCCGTGGCGGCCGGGTCGGCGTGCGCGCCGCCCTGGGTGTTCGGCGCGTACACCGGCACCTCGGCCTTCTGGAAGTCGAAGCGCATGGCGCCGTCCTTCGAGTACGAGTGGACCTCGTTCTTCGGGGCGTTCACGGGCAGCTGCGCGTGGTTCGTGCCGACGCGGTAGCGCTGGGCGTCCGCGTAGCTGAAGATGCGCGCGAGGAGCATCTTGTCGGGGCTCGCCGCGATGCCGGGCACGAAGTTCGACGGCGCGAACGCGGCCTGCTCGATCTGCGCGAAGTAGTTCTCCGGGTTGCGGTTGAGCTCCATCGTGCCGACCTCGATGAGCGGGTAGTCGGCGTGCGGCCACACCTTCGTGAGGTCGAACGGGTTGAAGCGGTAGCTCTCGGCGTCCGCGTACGGCATGACCTGCACCTTGAGGACCCACTTCGGGAAGTCACGGCGCTCGATGGCCTCGTAGAGGTCGCGGATGTGGAAGTCGGCGTCCTCACCGGCGATGCGGTCGGCGTCCTCCTGCGTCAGGGTCTTGTGGCCCTGCTGCGTCTCGAAGTGGTACTTCACCCAGAAGCGCTCACCCTCGGCGTTGATCCACTGGTAGGTGTGCGAGCTGAAGCCGTCCATGTGGCGCCAGCTCGACGGGAGGCCCCGGTCGCCCATGAGCCAGGTCACCTGATGCGCCGACTCCGGGGAGAGGGTCCAGAAGTCCCACTGCATGTCGTGGTTGCGCAGGTGCGAACCCGGCAGGCGCTTCTGCGAGCGGATGAAGTCCGGGAACTTGATGCCGTCACGGATGAAGAAGACGGGGGTGTTGTTGCCGACGAGGTCGTAGTTGCCCTCTTCGGTGTAGAACTTCAGCGCGAACCCGCGGGGGTCGCGCCAGGTGTCCGGGGAGCCCTGCTCGCCGGCGACGCTCGAGAAGCGGGCGAGCATCTCGGTGGTCTTGCCCGGCTGCAGGAACGCGGCGCGGGTGTACTGCGACACGTCGTGGGTGACGGTGAAGGTACCGAACGCACCGCCGCCCTTGGCGTGGACGACGCGCTCCGGGACGCGCTCACGGTTGAACTGGGCGAGCTTCTCGACCAGGTAGTGGTCGTGAAGGGCGAGGGGGCCGTCCGCACCGACACCCATCGAGTGCTGGTCGCTCGATACGGGGGCGCCGGAGTTGGTCGTGGTGGTGGGGGTACCGGCGGGGCCGGTGGGCGTGTTCTGGTCGGACACGGTTCCTCCTCAGGTGGAACGGTTGGTTCGGTCAGGGGTGCTCGGGTTGCTCGTGGGGCGCACCGCGTCCACGGTGGTGCGCTGTGTCGCCGGGTCCGTCGGGTCGGCCCGGACAGGTCAGGCGGTGACCGCCTCGGCGTCGTCGCGCTCCGCCGCGGCGCAGGACTCGCAGATCCCCCAGTAGGTCACCTCCGCGGTCGTCACGGCGAAGCCGTGCGTCTCCGACGGGGTGAGGCAGGGCGCGTGACCGACGGCGCAGTCGACGTCCTCGATCGCGCTGCACATGGTGCAGACGATGTGGTGGTGGTTGTCCCCGGTTCGCCGCTCGTACCGCGCCGGGCTGCCGGCGGGCTCGATGCGACGGACGAGTCCGGCGCCGGTCAGGGCGTTGAGGACGCCGTACACGGCCTGGTGGCTCGTGGTCGGCAGCTCGGCCGAGACCGCGGTGAGGATGTCGTCCGCGGTCGCGTGCGGCATCGCCCCCGAGGCACGCAGGACCGCGAGCCGGGGTGCCGTCACCCGCAGGCCGGAGGCCCGGAGCAGGTCCGCGTCGACGTCCATCGGTCCCTTTCTCTTGCATCGGTCAAGACAAGCTCCACCGTACACGGTCCGCGGCGTTCGACCCAGGCGGTCCCGGGCTGCGCGTGTCGTCGGTGCGCTGCCTTCCGCGCGAGCGTCGCATTCCCCTGGTGGCATACGACGTGTCACGATCCGGTCGCGATCGGCTGGGACGCCCCTGTGACCGGCCGGTCCGGCGCTAGCGTCACCACATGTCCACGAAGCAGGGGCCTTCGTCGCGGATCGACTCCGTGCCGGTCGACAGCGCTCAGGACGTCCGGGGGATCATCGCGCAGCGGGACCTGGTCGTCGACCTCATCCGGACGGCGTGCGTCGTCCTCGTCGTCGTCGTGCACGTCACGATGGTCGGCGTCGCGGTGTCGCCCGATGGCATCGCCGTCACGAGCCCGTTGCAGGAGGCGTCCTGGTACGTCCCCGCGACGTGGGCGGGACAGGTCATGCCACTGTTCTTCGCCGTCGGCGGCTTCGCGAGCGCGGTCGGGTGGCGCAGCACGATCGCTCGGGGCGGGGGCGTGCGCGACTTCGTGGCGAAACGGCTCGTGCGGCTCTTCCGCCCGGCGGTCCCACTGTTCGCCGTGCTCGCGGTCGGTCTGGGGATCGCGTCCGCTCTCGGTACCCCGGCAGACCTGCTCGGCGAGGTCGCCTTCGGCATCGGCTCGCCGCTCTGGTTCCTCGCCGCATACGGCATCACGCAGTGCTGCGTGCCGGTGATGGCCAGGCTGCACGCGCGGGCCCCGTGGCGGACGCTCGGCGTCCTGCTGCTCCTCGCGGTGGCGGTCGACGCCCTGCGGTTCGCCACCGGCGCCGCCGAGGTCGGGCTCCTCAACCTCGGGCCGGTCTGGCTGTTCGCGCAGCAGCTCGGGTTCCTCTGGGCCGACGGGTGGTTCGCCCGGCGATCGAGGGTGCTGCTGGCGGCGGTCGCGCTCGCGGGCTTTGCACTCCTCGTGCCCCTGACGTCCGTCGGGCTCTGGGCACCGGACATGCTGCAGGACCTCAACCCGCCGATGCTCCCGCTGGCGGTGCTCGCCGTCTCGCAGGTCTGCCTGGTGCAGCTCGTGCACCGCCCCCTCACCCGGCTCGTGCGGACCCGTGCGGCGCAGGCCACGGTGTTCGTGCTCGGGCGCGACGGCATGGCGATCTACCTCTGGCACCTGCCCCTGTACATCGCGCTCAACGGCGTCGCACTCCTGCTCGCTGTGCCGTTCCCCGCCCCGGGGTCGGGCACGTGGTGGGCGACGCGGCCGGTCGCCCTCGTCCTCGTGCTGGCCGCGGCGATCGGCGTGGCACGGGCCCTGCGCCGGTGGGACCGCCCGCTCCCCCGGGTCGAGCCGGGCACCGACCGCCCGGGGTGGGCGGTCGTCGCGGTCGCGGTGCTCTGCACGGTGGGACCGGCGTTCGTCGTCATGCAGTGGCACCTGTCGTTCCCGGTCGCGGTCCTCGGCGCGGTCGCCGTGCCGGTCGGGGTGTGGCTGCTCGGGCGGACGCGGCCGCTGCCGCTGCCGCGGCGGGTCTGAACCGATCCTCACCGGTTCTGCTGCGCCGTCGGGCTCCGCCCCGGTGCACCCGGCGGAGGATGACGGTGCCCGCTCCGTCGCGGTCGGGCACCGACCCGCCCGTCACCAGGAGGCACCCCACGCCCGGACCCGCCGAGTTCTGGAGCACCTGGCACGCCGACCCGCTCGCCGCCGTGCTGATCGTCGTCGCGACGACCGCGTACGGCTGGTGGCTCGTCGGAGCCCGGCGTCGGGGCGCACACTGGTCGGCCTGGCGCACGCTGTCGTTCGTGGTCGCGCTCGTGCTCTTCGCCGTGCTGCAGTTCGGCATCGTCGGGCAGGACGACCAGGAGCTGCGCTGGGCGTTCACGCTCCGGCTCGCGCTGCTGTTCTTCGCGGTGCCGACCTTCGCTGCCCTGGCCGCCCCGGTGTCGCTGCTCCGGCTCGGGGGCCCGAGTGGGTGGTCGGCCGCAACCGACCGGGTGCTCGGGTCACGTCCGGTCCGGGTGCTCGGCAACGCGATCGTCGCCCCCGTCGTCGGCCTGGTCCTGTTCGCGGCGCTGCTCACCCCGCTGTCCGCGACCGTCCGCGGGTCGGGGCTCGGAGCGGCCGCCGTCACCGTGATGGTGCCCGCGCTCGGGTTCACCCTGCTCGCGCCCCTGTCGGAGCCCGGCGTGCTGCGGAGTTCGACGTTCGTGACGGTCGAGTTCCTGCTCGCGTTCGTGGAGCTGCTGCTCGACGCGGTGCCCGGCATCGTGCTGCGGGTGTCGGACCACGTGCTCGACGGATCGCTCGTGCACGCCGTGGGGCAGCTGTGGTTCCCGTCCCCGCTGCGCGACCAGCACCTGGCGGGTGACCTGCTGTGGTTCATCGCCGAGGTCGCCGACGTCCCGGTGCTCGTGATGCTCTTCGTGCGGTGGCAGCGGACCGATCGTCGCGAGGCCCGTTCCGTCGACGCCCTGTCCGACGAGGAGATGGCCGAGCTGACCCGGGCGCACCTGCAGCGGCGGGGGTGAACGGGCGCACGGCGCGGCAGGGACGGTGTCGCCGCCCCTGCCGCGCAGGGCGTCAGCGCGCGGCAGCCTCGGGCTCCGCAGCGCCCGGCTGCGTCTCGACCGCACCGGTCTGCTTCCACGCCGTCGTCTGCTTCGGCTTCGCCAGGAACAGCGCCGCGACGATGGCCGCGACGAGCACGACGGCGGGGAGCACGAGCGACTGCCCCATCGCGGTGGCGAACGGCTGCTGCAGGAACTCGGGCAGCGCCCCGACCTGCTGCTCAGCGCCACCCGACCCCGTGCCGGCGCCCGACGGGAAGTTCGCCGTGATGCGCGCCTCGATCAGCGCGGCGATGCCGGCGGACCCGAGCACGGCGCCGATCTGGCGCGTGGTGTTGTAGACGCCCGACCCGGCACCGGCGAGGGCCGGCGGCAGGTTGCGCGTGGCCGAGACCGAGAGCGGTCCCCACATGCAGGCGTTCGCGAGGCCCAGGAGCGCACTCGGCAGCAGCGTCCAGCCCCAGCCGGCACCCGACGAGAGCAGGGCGCCGAACCAGAAGAGCCCGCCGGAGAAGCACGCGAGGCCGAACGAGCCGACCCACCGGGGGTTCCACTTGTTGAGGTTCTTGCCGACGAGCGGCGCGAGCGCGGCGGACAGGACGGCCTGCGGGACGAGCAGCAGGGCGGCCTGGGTCGGCGAGAAGCGCAGGACGTCCTGCGCCCAGAGCATGATCGGCAGCGCGAACGACGAGATCGCGACGCCGACGGCCGTGATCGCGATGTTGGCGAGGGTGAAGTTGCGGTCCTTGAAGAGGCCCAGCGGCAGCAGCGGCTCGCCCTTCTGCACGCCCTGCCACACCACGAAGGCGGCGAGGACGACGATGCCGGTGATGATCAGCGACCAGACCGAGATCGGCCCCGTGATGGTGCCCCAGTCGTAGGTCTCGCCCTCCTGGATGCCGAAGACGAGCAGGAACATGCCGATCGCGCTCAGCACGATGCCCAGGGTGTCGAAGCGGTGCCCGTGCCGCTCGAAGCGGGGGACGAAGCGCTGCGCGAGCACGAACGCGACGATGCCGACGGGCACGTTGACGAAGAAGATCCACTCCCAGCCGAAGCCGTCGACGAGCAGACCGCCGACGATCGGACCGACGAGCGAGGCGACACCGGCGACGGCACCCCAGAGGCCCATCGCCGCACCGCGGTTCTGCGGCGGGAAGATGCGGGTGATGACGGCCATGGTCTGCGGGGTCATCATCGCGGCCCCGAGGCCCTGCACGACGCGGGCCACGATGAGCATCTCGATGGACCCGGCCAGCCCGCACCACAGGCTGGCGAGCGTGAAGACCACGAGCCCCGTCTGGTAGAGCACCTTCGGGCCGAACCGGTCGCCCAGGCGTCCGGTGATGAGCAGCGGCACCGCGTAGGCGAGCAGGTACGCGCTCGTCACCCAGATGACGGCGTTGATGTCGGCGTCGAGCGCCTGTGCGATGGTCGGGGTCGCGACGGAGACGATCGTCGAGTCGACCAGGATCATGAAGAAGCCGACGACGAGGGCCCAGAGGGCCGGCCACGGCTTCTTGCCGTGCTCCAGGTCTGCGCTGGTGGGTGCGGGGGTCATCGAGTGTGTTCCTTGTCCTCGTGGGAGCTGGTGTCGGGGACGGCCGGGCCGTCCCAGGGGACGTCGCCGCTCGCGATGCGGTCAGCGGTCGCGGTGAGCCAGTCGATCTGCGCCGTGAGCATGCCGCGCACGTACGACACGTCGAGCCAGTAGCGCTCGGCGAGCCGCTTGGCCTGGAGGCCCGTGGCGGCTTCGTCGTACCCGGCGCGTTCGGCACGGAGCGCGTCGGCGCGGGCGCGCAACGCGGTCACCGCCTCGGTCGCGGTCAGGTTGTCGACGTGGGACAGCGCGAGCTGGAACTCCGGGTACTCGTCGGCGGGCTCGGCGATCATGCGCCGCAGCCCGGCCTCGAGCTCGGCGCGGCCGTGGTCGGTGATGGCGTACGTGGTGCGCTCGGGCCGGTTGCCCTCGCGCGCGGTGCCGAGGGCCTCGGCGAACCCGAGGTCCACGAGCCGTCCGATCTGGTGGTACAGCGTGCCGGGCCGGACCTTGACGTTCTGGTCCTCGCGGCGCTGGAGCATCGTCTGGAACATCTCGTAGGGGTGCATCGGTGCCTCGGCGAGCAGGCCGAGCGCGGCGAACGCGAGGGGCGTGAGCGACGCCATCCGTGCCTCCTGTCCGGTGTTCGCAAGCGACTATTCGACTTGGAATATACGCCTTCGAGGAGATCTCCACAACGGTCCCGGCGCGGCGCGGCGGGACCGTAGACTGGTGCGGTCCCACCCAACCCACCCAAGCGCTGGAGTGAACACGTGCCAACCATCGTCGTCGAGGTCATGCCCAAGGCAGAGATCCTCGATCCCCAGGGCAAGGCGGTGGGCAACGCGCTCGCCCGTCTCGGCAAGGCCGACCTGACCGCCGTCCGCATCGGCAAGCGCTTCGAGATCGCCGTCGACGGCCCCGTCGACGACGCGAAGCTGGCCGAGGTCCGCGAGATCGCGGCGGACGTCTTCTCCAACGCCGTGATCGAGGACGTCGTCTCCGTCACCGTGCAGGACGCGTGACGCCGATGCGCATCGGCGTCATCACGTTCCCGGGCTCGCTCGACGACCGCGACGCCCAGCGCGCGGTCCGCCTGGCCGGTGCCGACCCCGTCGCGCTCTGGCACGGCGACCACGACCTGCAGGGCGTCGACGCGATCGTGCTCCCCGGCGGGTTCTCGTACGGCGACTACCTGCGCGCCGGTGCGATCGCGGCGAAGGCCCCGATCATGGCCGAGGTCATCGACGCCGCCGGCAAGGGCATGCCCGTGCTCGGCATCTGCAACGGCTTCCAGATGCTGGCCGAGGCCCGCCTGGTCCCCGGTGCGCACACCCGCAACGCCCACCAGCAGTTCATCCGGCGTGACCAGAAGCTCCGCGTCGAGAACGCCGGCACCGCATGGACGTCCGGGTTCGCGGACCAGCAGGAGATCACCATCCCGCTGAAGAACGCGGACGGCCGCTTCGTCGCCGACGCCGACGAGATCAAGCGCATCGAGGACAACGGCCAGGTCGTGTTCCGCTACGTCGGCGTGAACCCGAACGGGTCGATCGACGACATCGCGGGCGTCTCGAACGAGCGCGGCAACGTCGTCGGACTCATGCCGCACCCCGAGCACGCGACGGAGCCCGGGTTCGGCCCGGACACCCCCGCGGCCATGGCCTCCGGTACGGACGGCCTCACCTTCTTCACCTCCGTGATCGAGTCGACGCTCGTCAAGTGACGACGGACACGACTCCAGTGACAGGGAACGACAACACCGTGACGACCCACGTTCGCCCGAAGCCCGACACCGTCCAGGACGCCGCCGCCACCCCCGACAAGGAGCAGCCGTACGAGGCGCTCGGGCTCAAGGCCGACGAGTACGCGAAGATCCGCGAGATCCTCGGTCGCCGCCCCACCTCGGGCGAGCTCGCCATGTACTCGGTGATGTGGTCCGAGCACTGCTCGTACAAGTCGAGCAAGAACTACCTGCGGCAGTTCGGCGGGAAGGTCACGCCGGAGATGACGAAGAACCTCATGGTCGGCATGGGCGAGAACGCCGGTGTCGTCGACGTGGGCAACGGGTGGGCAGTGACCTTCAAGGTCGAGTCCCACAACCACCCGTCGTACGTCGAGCCGTACCAGGGCGCCGCGACCGGTGTCGGCGGCATCGTCCGCGACATCATCTCGATGGGCGCCCGGCCGGTTGCCGTGATGGACCAGCTCCGCTTCGGCGCGATCGACCACGAGGACACGCAGCGCGTCGTGCACGGCGTCGTCGGCGGCATCTCGTTCTACGGCAACTGCCTCGGCCTGCCGAACATCGGTGGCGAGACCTACTTCGACCCGGTGTACCAGGGCAACCCGCTGGTCAACGCCCTCGCGGTCGGCGTCCTGCGGCACGAGGACCTGCACCTGGCCAACGCCTCCGGCGCGGGCAACAAGGTCGTGCTCTTCGGTGCGCGCACCGGTGGCGACGGCATCGGCGGCGCGTCGATCCTGGCGTCCGACACCTTCACCGAGGGCGGCCCGACGAAGCGCCCGGCCGTCCAGGTCGGCGACCCCTTCGCGGAGAAGGTCCTCATCGAGTGCTGCCTCGAGCTGTTCCAGAAGGAGCTCGTCGAGGGCATCCAGGACCTCGGTGCCGCGGGTATCTCGTGCGCGACGAGCGAGCTCGCGTCGAACGGCGACGGCGGCATGCACATCTCGCTCGACGACGTCCTGCTGCGCGACCCCACGCTCACGGCAGAGGAGATCCTCATGTCGGAGAGCCAGGAGCGCATGATGGCGGTCGTCCGGCCCGAGAAGCTCGACGAGTTCCTCGCGGTCGTCGGCAAGTGGGAGGTCGAGACCAGCGTCCTGGGCGAGGTCACCGGCACCGGCCGTCTCGTCATCGACTGGCAGGGCCAGGAGATCGTGAACGTCGACCCCCGCACGGTCGCCGTCGACGGCCCCGTGTACGACCGTCCGGTCGCGTACCCGACGTGGATCGACGCGCTGCAGGCGGACACGGCGGCCTCGCTCGACCGTCCGTCGGACGGGCCGGCGCTCAAGGCGCAGTTCCTGCAGCTGCTCGGCTCGCCGAACCTGGCGTCGAAGAACTGGGTCACGAACCAGTACGACACCTACGTGCTCGGCAACACCGCGCTCTCCTTCCCCGACGACGGCGGCATGATCCGCGTCGACGAGGAGACCGGGCTCGGCGTCACCGTCGCGACCGACGCCAACGGCCGCTACTGCCAGCTCGACCCGAAGCAGGGCGCTCGCCTGGCGCTGGCCGAGGCGTACCGGAACGTCGCCGTCACCGGTGCCGTCCCCGCCGCCGTCACCGACTGCCTGAACTTCGGCTCGCCGGAGAACCCCGAGGTCATGTGGCAGTTCTCCGAGGCCGTCGAGGGCCTGGCGGACGGCTGCATGGAGCTCGGCATCCCGGTCACGGGCGGCAACGTGTCGTTCTACAACCAGACCGGCACCACCCCGATCCACCCGACCCCCGTCGTCGGCGTGCTCGGCATCATCGACGACGTCGCCCTGCGCGTGCCCTCGGGCTGGCAGGACGACGGACACAACGTGTACCTGCTCGGCACGACGAGCCTCGAGCTCGACGGCTCGGCCTGGGCCGGCACGGTGCACGGGCACCTCGGCGGCCGTCCGCCGGCGGTCGACCTCGACCGTGAGAAGGCGCTGGCGGACCTGCTGCACGCGGCCTCGGGCGAACAGCTGCTCACGAGCGCACACGACCTGGCGGACGGCGGCCTCGGCCAGTCGCTGGCCGAGTCGGTGCTGCGCTTCGGGATCGGTGCCCGCGTGGTCCTCGACGAGCTCGAGGAGCGCGACGGCGTCGACACGGCGACCGCGCTGTTCTCCGAGTCGACGGGCCGTGTGATCGTGACCGTCCGACGCGAGGACGACGTGCGCTTCCAGGGCCTGTGCGACGGTCGGGGCTTCCCGGTGCTGCGCATCGGCGTGACGGACGCCTCGTCCGGCTCGCTCGAGGTGCAGGGCGCGTTCGAGGCGACGATCGACGAGCTGCGCGGCACGCACGCCGCGACGCTCCCGGCGCGCTTCGGCGACGTCATCGTCGAGGACGTCACCGAGGGCTACGTCGGGCGCGGGCCGCTCGACGACCACGGCTCGTTCTCGCCGCGCACCGACAGCTGACCGAGCACCCGGACAGGACCGACCGCATGCCGATCGTCACCCTGCCCTTCGTCGAGCTCGTCGACCGCTTCGGCCCCGTGCCGGACGGCGTCGAACTCGACGTGTGGGACGTCGAGGGGCCGTACGCCCGTCCGGACGACGTGGCGATCACGCTGCTGCCGTTCTACTTCGCCGGACGGCACCGCTGGCAGTACGTGCACGACCTGCCGAACCTGCAGCTCCTGCAGCTGCCGAGCGCCGGGTACGAGCACGCCCTGCCGCACGTCCCCGGGCACGCGCACGTGGCGAACGGCCGCGGGATCCACGACGACGAGACCGCCGAGCTCGCGGTCGGACTGGCGCTGACCTCGCTCCGCGAGATCGCCGTGTTCCAGGCCGACCGCGCCGCCGGGGTGTGGGACGCCCGCGAGACCCGGTCCCTCGCCGACCGACGCGTGACGGTGGTCGGCTACGGGGCGATCGGCTCCGCCATCGCGGCGCGGTTCGAGGCGATGCGGTGCGACGTCACCGTCGTGGCCCGCACCGCGCGTGAGCAGGACGGCCGCAGCGTGCACGCGTTCGGGGAGCTCCCGGAGCTCGCGGCCCGCACCGACGTGCTCGTGCTCATCACCCCGCTCACCGACGAGACCGAGCGGCTCGTCGACGCCGACCTGCTCGCCGCGCTGCCCGACGGCGCCCTCGTGGTGAACGTCGCGCGCGGCAGGGTCGTCGACACCGATGCGCTGGTCGCCGAACTGCAGCGCGGTCGGCTGTCGGCGGCGCTCGACGTGACCGATCCGGAACCGCTCCCGTCGGGGCACCCGCTCTGGACCACACCGAACACGGTGCTCACGCCGCACGTCGGCGGGAACACCGACCTCAGCGTGCCGCGGACCCTCGACCTCGTGCGCCGGCAGGTGGCCGCCCTGGCAGCGGGCCGCCCGTTCGAGAACATCGTCGACGCCTGACGCGACCCGTGCGCGCCTGACCCGACCGGCGCCCGCCTGACCCGACCCGCGCGCGCCGACCCGCGCCGCCCCGAGCACGGACGGTGTGCGAGAACGTCAGCCGTCGATCGGCAGCGCCATCCCGAGGCTCGGTGCGACGTCCTCGAACCCGAGCGACCGGTAGAGCCGCTGCCCGGGCGGGTCACCGACGAGCGTGATGTACGCCCCCTGCGGTGCACGAGCCCGGATGTCCGCCACGAGCCACTCGACGACCACACGGCCGAGCCCACGTCGCTGGTGCGCCGGGTCGGTGGCGATGTCCGCGATGTGGAAGTACCACCCGCCGTCGCCGATCGTCCGGCCCATCGCAGCGGGGACCCCATCGGCGTCGACCACGTGGACCGCGGACCAGCTGCCCGCGATCGCCCCGGCTCCCTGCGCCTCGTTCTTCGGTGACAGACCGGAGTCGCGCCGCAGCCGCAGGTAGTCCTCGAGCGGCGGCGGCCCGACCACCAGGCGGTACCCGTCGGCGAGCGCCCCCGGAGACCCGGCTGTCACGACCGGAGCGTGGTCGGCACGGGAACGATGCAGGCGGGGGTCCCGACGGCGATCTGCGCGACGGCCGCTCCGGGCACCCCGTCGGCGCCGATCGGCAGCACCGCGATCGCGTCCGACATCTGGTTCGCCACGAGCAGGTACCCGGGCACCTGTGCGAAGTGCCGCGGCCAGACGCCACCGCACGACGCCGAGCCGGCGACCGTGAGGCCGTCGTCCGCGGTGTCGAGCACCACGACCAGGTCGCGACCGCGGACGGCGACGACGACCCTGCCGGCCGCGTCGATCTCGACGTGGCTGAGGAGCGACTCCCCCACCGGCCCGTCGAAGGCCGCTGCCGAGGCGACCGGGCGGAGCGTGCCGCTGTCGTCGCGTCTCAGGCGGTGGATGCGTCCGTCGAGCTCGCCGGCCACCACGAGGTCGGCGTCCGGGCCGTCGCCGAGCCACACCATGTGACGCGGACCGACGCCCGGGGCGAGGTGGTGCACCCGGACGAGCTCGATCGACGGTGTGCCGGTCACACGGAACTCGTGCAGGGCGTCGCCGCCGAGGTCGGCGACGAGGACGGTGCCGTCCGGCGTCCCGATCGACTGGTGGGCGTGGGGGCCCTCCTGTCGGGCCTCCACCGGCCCCTCGACGTCGGGCAGCACGCCGGTGACGACCGCGGTGTCGGGGACCACGATGCGGTCCCCGCTGCCGTGGGCACCCACGACACCGTCGCTCGCGGTCATCGACGCTGCGTGTGACTCGGCGGCCTCGAGGGACACCGCGGTGACGGTGCCGGAGACGTAGTTCGTGACGACCAGGGCGCCGGACGGGTCGATCCGGACGTGGCACGGTGCGTCACCGCCGGCGTCGGCGTCCCAGAGGTGTTCGAGGGCGCCACCCGCGTACCGGAAGGCCGAGACGCTGCCGTCCGCGACCTCGGACACGGCGTAGACGCGGTCACCGGAGAGCGCGAGGAACGAAGGATCGTCCATCACGGCAGCAGTGTGGGCGGTGGTCCCGTGCACCACGGAGATGCCCGTCGCCGTACCGCCGCCGGTCGCGGTGTACGACCCGACGAGCAGGTGCAGGTCTGCGAGGTCGGCCGGGAGACCCTGCGCCACGGCCCCGCTCACCGCTCGCCGCCGGCGATGCGCTCGTGGTGGTGGATGACCTCGGCGACGATGAAGTTCAGGAACTTCTCCGCGAAGGCCGGGTCGAGGTGTGACTCGGCGGCGAGCTGCCGGAGGCGCGCCACCTGCACCTGCTCACGTCCAGGGTCGGCCGCGGGCATGCCCGCCTCGGCCTTGAGGTACCCGACCCGCTGGGTGTACTTGAAGCGCTCGGCGAGCATGTGGATCACGGCGGCGTCGATGTTGTCGATGCTCTGCCGGATGCTCGCGAGCTCGGCGACCGCAGCGTCGGCGTGGACGGGTGTGGACTCGTCGGCACTCATGCGGCGAGCCTACCGGCGGCCCTCCCGCGTGGGGAGTCGATGACGGCGGTGCGGCGGCACCGTTCCTGTGCGGGACCTGAGCACTGCTTCGGTGCTGCGAGAATGGAGGTCATGTCTGTCCTGCTCGTGATCTCGGGCGTCTGCGCGGTCCTCGCGGGCCTCGTGCACGTGTACATCTTCTTCCTCGAGTCCGTCGCATGGACGAGTCCGCGCGTGCGCCGTGTCTTCGGCATCGCCTCGGAGTCGGAGGCGCAGGCCACCCGCTCCCTCGCCTTCAACCAGGGCTTCTACAACCTGTTCCTCGCGATCGGCGCGATCCTCGGCGTCGTCCTCGTGCTCGCGGGCAACGGCGCGACCGGCTGGACCCTCGTCGTGTTCTCGACCGCGAGCATGCTCGGCGCCGCCGTCGTCCTCGCCGGCACCGGCCGCCGGTACCTCAACTCCGCGTTCGTGCAGGGCTCGCTCCCCCTCATCGCGCTGCTGTTCGCCTTCATCGGCTCCACCTTCACCGCCGCGTAGACCCGCCGCCAGGTCCGGACGCGCGGCGTTCGAGCCCATCACGTGGGCAATGGGAGGGCGATCTGCGCATGGGAAGCAGGAACACCCTGCCTCCAATGCGCGGAACAGCCTCCTACGAGCGCAACCGCCTCCGATGCGCGGAACGGCACCAGACGGCGGACGGGAGGCGCGGTGCCAGCCCGCACCGCGCCTCCCGTCCGACGGCCGGTCACCGCACCCACGCGCGCAACGGGAGACGCCGGGTCGCGACTCGCGACCCGGTGTCTCCCGGTACTCCCCCTGTGGCTGTCGGTCAGCCGACCTTCTTCGCGAACTCGTCCGGCAGCCGGTCGAGCGCCCACTCGATCGCGGCGGTCGTGCCGAGCGAGAACGCGTTCGACACGTCAGCGTCGTCGACGACGATCGAGTGCCCGGCCTGCACCGACGGCACCTTCTGGAACAGCGGGTCGGACTCGGCCTTCGACGCGTCGACGTAGATCGGCAGGACGACCGTCAGGTCGGCGTCGAGCAGGTCGAGGTTCTCCTGGGACAGGCTGACCGAGAAGGCGTCGCCGGCCTGCTGGTCGACGGCCTTCGGGATGGTGAAGCCGAGCTGCTGCATGAACGTCGAACGGCTGTCCTTCGAGGCGTAGGCCCCGAAGCCGTCCGCCGTGTACGAACCGACGACGGCGGTCTTGCCGTCGAACTCCGGGTGCGCCTTCCGCGCCGCGGCGTACGCGTCGTCGAGGTCGGTCAGGAGCTTCTTGCCCTCGGACTCCTTGCCGAGCGCACGCGACACCAGGTCGACCTGCTGCTCGGTGGTGGTGAGGTAGTTCTCGCCGCCCTTCGGGATCGCCACGGTCGGCGCGATGGCGGAGAGCTTGGCGTAGCGGTCCTTGTCGCCCGAGCTCTTCGTGTCGAGGATCAGGTCCGGCTTGAGCTTGAGGATCTGCTCGTAGCTGGGCTCGAGCGTCTGGATGATCGTCGGCTTCTTCGTGTACGCGTCCTTGAGCCAGGGCCCGACACCGTCGCCACCGAAGGCGAGCCAGTCGCTCGCGCCGACGGGCTGCACGCCGAGCTCGAGCGCGGTCTCCGCGTCGCCCCAGCCGAGGGCGACGACGCGCTTCGGCTGCGAGGGGATCTCGGTCGTGCCGAGCGCGGTCTGGATCGAGACGGGGAACGCGCCGCCCGAGCCCGAGGCGTCGTCGGAGGCGGCGGGCGACGAGGAGCCGGAGGTGCACCCGGCGAGGACGAGGGACGCGGCGACGACGGCACCGGCGGCCGCGAGCACGCGGCGGACGCGGCGCGCTGAGGGGGAGGTTCGGATCACACAGGTAAGGCTACCCTAAGCACCCCTGTCGAGGACGCCGAGCGGCTAGGCTCCGGACGTGGAGTTCACCGACCCCGACCGGACCCGGCTGGCCGTGCTGGGCTCCCCCATCGCGCACTCGCTCTCCCCCACGCTGCACTCGGCGGCCTACGGCGTGCTCGGGCTGCCGTTCACGTACGGGAGGCACGAGGTCGCCTCCGGTGGGCTCGATGCGTTCGTCGCGGGGCTCGGTCCCGACTGGCGCGGGCTCAGCCTGACCATGCCGCTCAAGCGGGACGTGCTGCCGATGCTCGACCGCACGACCCCGCTCGTCGACGAGCTCGGGGTGGCGAACACCGTCGCGTTCCGGCAGGAGGGTGACCGGGTCGTCCTGGCCGGCGCGAACACCGACGTCGAGGGCATCGTCCGTCCGGTCAAGGCGCTCGGGCACCTGCCGGGCGAGGCCACCATCGTGGGTGGTGGGGCCACCGCGGCGAGTGCCCTCGCGGCAGCGGTGCGGCTCGGGGCCGTCGACGTGCGGCTGTTCCTCCGCGACACCGCGAAGGCCGGGCCGCTCGTGGAGCTGGCCGTGCGCCTCGGGGTGACGCTCGAGGTACTGCCGATCGACTCGCTGCCCGGCACGACGCACGGGTTCCTCGTGTCGACCCTGCCCGGCGGTGCTGCGGACTCGCTCGAGCTCCGGCCGTCGGGGTCGGACGCGGTGCTGTTCGACGTGGCCTACGAGCCGTGGCCGACCGCGGCTGCGGGACGCTGGGCGGCTGCCGGGGGTCGGGTGCTCAACGGGCTCGACATGCTGGCCGAGCAGGCGATCGGGCAGATCCGGTTCTTCGTGAGCGGCGACGAGACCGAGCTGCTGCCGGACGAGGCCGAGGTGCGGCGGGCGATGCGGCTCGCGGTCGGACTGCCGGCGACCATCACCGCCTGACGTCGGTCGATGGGCGGCGGCGACCACGCCGTCGACGGTGAACCAGCGGTCAGGCGATCACGCCGTCGAGGTAGAACCAGCGCCCCTGCTCGCGGACGAACCCGCTGGTCTCCTCGAGCGTCCCGCGGTCGTCGTCGGTGCGCCACCACGCACGGAAGGTGACCTGCCCGGCGGAGTCGAACGGGCCTCCCGACCGGGTCGACACGATGTCCAGCCGCGTCCAACGCTGCGCCGGGTCGAGCGTCAGCTCGTCCGGACGAGTGCGCGGATGCCAGGTGAGCAGCAGGTACTCCGGCAGCCCCAGTGCGAACGCGGTGAACCGGGAGCGCATCAGCCGCTCGGCGGTCGGGGCCGCGGCGCCCGCGTGCAGGGGCCCACAGCACTCGCCGTAGGGGTTGCCGCTCAGGCAGGGGCAGCGCTGTTCGTCGTCCACCCGGGCACGGTAGCAGCGTCGGACCGCGCGGCCAGGACGCGAGGTCGGGCCTCCACGGGGCTCGTCGAGTCAGGACGTCGACACTCCCGTCTCAGTGGCGACATCGTTTGCCCGGCGGGCTCCCGTGCTCGCCGGACAGCAGCGTGATCTCGGGCTGCGCCGCGAGCACCGCGTCCTGGATCCGCCGCGCCACCTTCCGCGAGCAGATCGTCTCGGGGTACTCCCGCTCCCCGTCGCCGATCGTCAGGACGAGCATCCGGCAGTACCGGTACAACGGGTCGAGCGGACTCTGTGACCCACGGTTGAGGCTGCCGCTGTACCCGTCGATCTCCAGGCACCGGACCCGCTCGAGTCGGATCCGCTTGTTCCACCACCACGAGCGGATCCAGATCTCCTCCGGTCCGACGAACACACCCATCGTCGAAGCACGGACGAGCATCAGGACGAACGGCGAGGCGAAAGCCACCTGCTCCCAGTGCAGACCGAATCCGGCGATGCTCGCAGCGATACCCGGCGCGAAGACCACAGCCAGCGAGACCGCTACCCACGCTGGCCCGCTGCGGGAACCATGTACCCGGGTGAGCCGCATCCGACTCACCACGTCCGATCCCCTGTTGCGATGCGACGCAGTCCCGCACCAGCGCAACGGCGTCGTCCTGGCCGCATCTGTTCCGGACCGGGATCCGCCCCGACGTTCAGGAAGTTCTGCGTGTGCCAGTTCCGTCCGCCAACAGCGCGAAGGCGCGAACCGGCCAAGCGCTCAGCCATACCAGGGCAGGTTCAGCCGGGCCGACCCCAGGCCAACCCAGAACAGGACAGCCCTGATCATCTCGACGACCAGCACCAGCAGCGGTGGGCCAGTCGGCAGCTACTTGGATACGAGGCGATTTCCATCACGGTCTGCGCGACCTGCGGAACCAGGAACCGCGCTTCTTCCAGCCACGACCCAGCCTTGAACTCACGACTCCAGAACGCGCTGATGAGAAGAGACACGAGCCCCGTAGCAGGACCGTGGACCCGGATCCCCCTCAGCACGGCGAGTTCCCCTCCGGTGCCAGACCCTCGGCAGCCGACGGGCAGAGCTTCTCGACGTACTCGTACCCGGTCGTCACCTTGAAGAGCCCGCCGCTCTTGATCACCGGGACCACGAGCGTCGCATCCGGCAGCGCGAACTCGAGCGCTGCGACGCGGTTGCCCCCGTACCGGATGGAAGTGGCACGCATGGCTGCTCCTCCTGACGCCACTGCGGCGACAGGGACAGGCTTCAATCACTTCTTCCACAGACTCACGCTGCCGGGTTCGAAGACGAACGTCGCCGTGTACGAGCGCTGCAACTCGTCTTCAAGCCGCAGTCCTCGCCTTGCCGCGGGCGTCACGATGACGTTGACCAGGGTGGCCCGGGGGTGAGCGCCCCGCAGGCGAGCTTCACGTCGGCGGCGGGGGATGGTGGTCAAAAGACCGAAGACCACCAGCACAAGCGGCGCTCCGAGCGCAATCGAGAGATCGATCACCGCATCGCTCGAGCCGCTGGCGAGGTCTGCGAGCGAACCGGAGGCGAAAACCGTGAAACCGAACGGGAAAGCAAGGAGTCCCGCGCCGTACGGCGCCAGCGTGCCTGGGCGACGCTTGTCGTCGCTCATTCCATCACTCCTCGCTGAATCCGTCACGAATCTGGCTCTTCCCGTACGCATGGCGAGCGCCTCTTCGATGCCTCGTACCAGAACTTAGGATGAACAGCTTCTCTTGAGAAACTACTTCTTGCGTCTCACTGCATCGCCGCTCGCGAATCGAAGCGCGCGCTCGGTTCCTGGACCTCCTTCCGCCACAGCCGCCGCCTCGCCCAAATTCTCCTGGGCCGATCTCAACCAGGTTTCCCTCTGAATTGAAGTAGCCAACTGCCGGCAGCAAAAAGAATAGAGAACTTGATCGCGCGACGTGGGGCAGGCGCGCCCGAGGAGCCGGATGCTGATCAATCTCAGGACCTGGAATCACCATCCAAGTCGGGAGAAAAGAAAACGGTCGCGGTCCACGAGTCGTCGTCGAGCACGCTGTCCCGCCCGATGGTCACACCGAGAATTTCCTCGGATGTGATCTCACGAGCTTCAATCCGATCGGCTACGCGGCGAAGCAGGGCCGGCAAGCCCTCATGCTTCCGAGACTCAGGATTTGCCAGACTGAAGTAGTACCCCGGCCACCGATCATTCAACTTCACGACTTGTCATATCCCTTCATCAGTCACCAACGAAGTTCGATTGCATCAGCGGGCGGAGCGAGATCCGAAGAGTCATGAACACTTCTCATTGTTTGCTGGCTCCCCTGTCGTTACGACCACCGCGAGAACTGACAGCGCACACTGCCGGCACTGTCTGAAGCTGTCAGTGATTCAGTTTCTTGTGAAGGCACAGGGCCATCCCGATGCCTCACGCCCGACCCCCGATGGAATACATCAAGTTCGCTTGCGGCGTCGGTTCCGCCGGTACTTGAACGCCGTTCCGAAGAACCAGAGAGCAACGGCAGAGCCAGGTAGCAGGAGAATTTCCGAGCTCATCCCGCCACGACTCGAGTAATTATCCCAGTCAAGCCCGAGTAGAAATTGCCCCGTAAGGCCCACGCTGAAGATTGCGACTGCAGGAAGGGCACACGCCAGGCTGGCACGCCAGACTCCGCGGTCCTTGTCCTCTTCTTCCGAGATCAAGTGGAAGTAAAGCCCTACACCGGCGGCGGCGAGAGACAACCAGAACCAAGAAGCGCCACTGAACCGCCAGCCATCGTGACGACCCCAGGCCTGAACCTGCGCCAGGAACGATTCCCACAAGACCTCAGATTGCTCCAGACCCGCCCGTCCCGGGGTTGCGGGGAGCGGAAATCCGATCAATCCAAGCGTGATCGAGGCAGCCGCCGGGACTCCGAGGACCCATCGCAAGACAGTCCGCATGCCGATGCTCATGCCCACCTATTGTAGCGGCGCCTGTAATGGCTGGGCGAGTACCTCTTTGGCTGCTGCACCTTACTCCATCCATACGAAAATGCGCTACTGGCCGCCCAATCTACAGCTCCGCGCGCCCTCTTGACCCAACGGCGGCCGTGCGTCGTTCTGGCGAAGCTCCGGATGACACGACCAGACGTAGCGAAGCGGATGCCGCGTCCCGCGGCCTTGCCGATCGCACCACCCCCGAGCATGCCGACGGCTGAAGCGGCTGCTTCCCCGTAATACTTGCGTCCGCGGGCGAGGTAAGAGGCTGTCTGCAGCGCACTACAGCCGATGCCGATCCATCCAGGAACGTAACCACATGCATTCACGATGGCGCTCGCGTACTTGTTTCGCGTGAACCAACCAAGCCCCTTCTTGAACTGGCTCCAGGCAGATTCGCCCGTCAAATCGAGATCGTTGATGGGGTCGTTGACGTAGGCGTAGGCGTTGTCGGTGCCGCCTTCGACGGGGTCGACCTGCAGGAACCGTCCGAGCGCTGCGACGTACTGCCGGGCACCCATCTCGATGGTGGCGATCGAGCCGAGGTGTTCGCCGAGCTTCTGGTGCTGCCCCAGCCACCCGTAGTCGGCATTGCCCTGCTGCGTGTCCGGGCCGGCCTGGTTTGCCGTCGCCGTACCGAACAGCCCCGTGGTCTGGTCCATGACCTGCCCGAACGGGTCGTACACCGGCAGGACCTGGGACGCGAGCTGTCCCGCGGCGTCGGTCGTCGCGATGATGTCGCCGTGAATGTTCGGGTACGACCACACCGCGCCCGTCCCGCGCAGCTCAGCGGTCACCCCGCCCGGCAGTGGCAGATCCCACTCGGTGAGCTTGCTTGCCCCGTCGTAGACGAAGTCCGGAGTGTCACCGTCACCGGTGAACCCGTACCGGGTCACCGTCTTCGTCCCGTCCGGGGTCTGCTCGGTGCGCTGCACGATCCGGTTCGACGCGTCCCGCACGTACGACACCTTCGACCCGTCCGTCAGCGTCGTCTGCACGTGCCGGTCCTGCCCGTCGTACACGAGGGTCTCATCGGCCAGCTTCGTCGTGTTCCCGTGGGCGTCGTAGACCAGCTGCGTGCCGGTCAGGGACTGGTTCACCGGCGTTGCGCCGGCAGCTGGGTTCGTCACCGTCGTCCCGATCAGCCGGTCCGCAGCGTCGTAGCAGGACGCGACCTGCGTCGCCGACCCGACCGGGTTCCCAGAAGCATCCATGAGCTGGTCCGACGAAGAGGTCCGATTGCCGTTCTTCCCCGCCGCAGCGATCGCACCCGACTGGGTGCAGCTGCTGGTGCCGAACCCGTACGTCAACTGGTGCCGCGGGATCGACGCAGCCACGAGCCTCCCGGCTGTGTCGTAGGAGTACGTCGACGTGTTCGAGGTCGCCCCGAGCGCGGTGGTGTCCTTGAGGACGTCACCGGACTGGGACCGGACCACCTGGTCCGTGACCTGCGGCTGGTTGTTCGGGAACGACCACGTCAACCCGGTCAACGCACCGGCACCGTCCTTGGTCACCGTCACCGAGGTACCGTTGCCGGCGTTGCCGTCTCCGGACGGGTACGCCACCGACGTGATCTCGCCCTGCTGGTAGGTGGGTACCGCGACGACCTTGCCGTCGGCGGTGGACTGCGTCACCTTCGAGTCGATGTCGTACGACTGACCTGTCGTGTGCTGCACACCATCCGCCGACACCGCCAGCGTCGAGGTGACCCGGCCCGCCTGGTCGTAGGACGTCGTCGTCGTGGTCCCCCACACGTCGACGTACTTCGTGATCTGACCGAGCAGGTTCGAAACGGTCGTGATCTTGGAGCCGTTCGGCGAGCCGGTCACGCTGTCGTCGGACACCACGGTGGTCAGACCGTCGGCCGAGAACGTGGTCGTCGCGGTGGAGCCGGGCTGCCCGTTGAACGCAGAGGTCGTGCTCTTCACCGCTCGCCCGCGGGCGTCGTAGAAGGTGCAGGACCAGTCGTCGTCACCGGACTGCTTGGTACCGGCGGTGCGACCCCAGATGTCGTAGAGGTACGACGTCGTGACCGCGTTACCGGTCGCGGGCGTCGCGCCCGTCGTCGACCTCAGCTGCCCGTACTGCGGTGTCAACACGTCCACGCCACAGATCTGCCCGTCGGTGGTGCCGTAGGCGGACTTGATCGTGTCCGCGTCCGCGAAGTACGAGTTCGTCGACGCGGCAGCCGCCTGCGCCGGCAGGGTGCGGGTGAGCTGGCGGAGGTAGCCAGTGTTCTGGGCTTCGTAGGTCGCGGTCTCCTTCAGGTTGAGCCCGTTCGGGTCGACACTGGTCGCCGTCGGCAGACCGAGCCAGGCCTTGTCGAACACCGTCCGGGTCGTCGAGGAGCTGATCTGCGAGGCCGAGATCCCGGCGACACCGGTCGGCGCCTGGTCGTCCGTCGTCGACGTGGTCGCGAGACCGTAGTCCGGCGACAGCACTGCGCCGGGGACGATCGCGGTCGCACCGTCGGCGATCTTCCACTCGAGCGCCAGCGCCGCGTCCACGGTGACCTCGCGGTACTGCAGGCGGACCTTCACCGACTGCCCCCGCGAGAGGGTGACCTTCTGGTTCGCGGCGGTCTCGGTGGTGGAGTGCGGACCCCAGTCATCGATCAGGGGGACGTCGTCGACCCAGAGCTGGGCGCCGTCGTCGGACTTGGTCAGGAACGTGTAGTCCGCCTTCGCCGGGTACGCGCTGGTGTTCGGGATCGTGATCAGACCGGTGAGGCGCACGGAGAAGTTGTCCGTCGTGAACCCGGCGCCGGCGGCTGCCGGGCTGCCCTTGGCCCACGTCTGGTTGATCGAGCCGTCGCTGTTGCCGACGCCGATGCCGTAGGACTTCGGCGCCCCTGCGAGACGGTCGTTGTCGTACCAGGTCGCGTTCAGGCCGCGCAGGGGGTTGCCGTCGGCATCCTGGTCGTACGCGGTGCTGGTGTGCGCGGTCGTCGGCCGGCAGGCGTCGGTGGGCTGCTGGTCGTCCGGGAAGCACGACGCCGGCGCGGGGCCGTAGCTGTCGGTCGGGCGGTCCTGCTGGTTGTAGATCGTGGTCGTCTTCCGGCCCTGCGGGTCGGTGGAGGAGATCACCTTGTCCGGCTCGACCCACTTCTGTGACGCCGTCAGTCCGGACGGACTGACGGTGGTCAGCTGACGCCACGCGGCGTCGTAGGTGACGGTCGTCGCATGGGTCCCGCTGGGCAGGCCGAGCGCGGGCACGTCGACGAAGGTCGTCCCGGTTCCGTACGTGTAGGTCTTCGCCGGTCGGGAGGCGCTGGTCACCCCGTCCGGGGCGGGCAACGTCACGGACGCGGCACGCTGCGCCGGTGCACCCTTCCGCACTTCGTCGGCCGGCGTGGCCGCGTAGGCGATGGTCGTCGCGGTGTTCGCGTCGACGGCACGGCTGCTGTCGGCAGCCAACCAGTCGTTGGCCGCCGAGTTGCGCAGGAGGGTGAGCTTGCCGGCGTCGTAGCCGAAGTCGGTCTGCTCGTTGCCCGGGTCGAGGATCCGGGAGAGGTTACCGTTGGCGTCGTAGAACAGCTGGGTGGTGTCCTGCTTCCCGGCGACGTGGTCGGGGTAGACGATGCGGCAGAGCATGTTCGCGGGCACCGGACCGAACCCCGCGGGGACGGGGCACGCCAGTCCGCCGGAGTCCGTGTCGGCGGCGCTCAGTCCGACGTCGGTGGCCTTGTCACCGGCGTAGGCGAAGCGGATCTGACGACCGTAGGAGCCGTCGTTCTTCTTCGACAGCGGGTCCGTGAGCCGGTCGATCATCCCGGTGCCGCCACGGTAGGTCGAGAACGGCGTTGCACGCTTGATCGCGTCCCCGGCGCTGGTGACCGTGGCGACACGGCCTGCGGCGTTGAACACGGTGACGGTGCCGTCGTCGTCGGTGAACGTGACCTGCCCGGACTGGTCGAGCGCGACCTGGCCGTACTCCCCGGCCGGCGGCTTGTACCCGGTCGCCGAGCCCGAACCGCCGGTCCGGGTGTAGGTGTGCGCCGTTCCGGTCGTGTCGGTCAGCACCACCGTGTTGTCGGCGACGCGGACGCTCGCCCAGTCACCGGCGTCGCCCTCGAGCGCCGTCGACGACGACCAGCCCGCCGGCAGCGACTCGACCTGACGGGAGAACCAGTCGGACGGCACCGGCTTCTTCTGATTGTCCGCACCGGTGTACGACAGCGCGATGCTCGCCCCGCCGGTGTGGTCGAAGTACTCGAGCTGGAACGGGACCGCCGTCGTGCCGAGAGTGATCGCGGAAGCCGTGTCCTCCGCGTTCGAGACGGACCACTTGTCGAGGATCTTCGTGTTGTTGACCCAGAGGCGGGCGCCGTCGTCGTGCGCGACGGAGAACGTGAGCTTGCCGGCGTCCTTGGATGGGACGGTCATGTACCCGGTCCACCGGACCAGGAAGTCGTCCTTCGGGACGGACGGGGCTGGGGAGCCCTGCCCCCAGTTGAACGTCGGGGACGGGTCGGTCCGCACCAGAACGGGCGACTTGCCCGTGAACGAGTAGTCCGGTGCCGCGCCGGACGCGGGGGTGTCGTCGAAGTACGACCCGGTCAGCCCGCCGAACGAGGCCTGCTGCGAGTTGTAGCTGAACGCCATGCCCATCGCACCGCCGAGGGTCGACACCGTCGGGGACGAGAACCGCATGCCGACGTTGCCGTTGGCGAGGTTCACCGTCACGGGACCCGCGGTGTCCGTCGGGGCGGGGCCTGCCTCGCCGATGCGCTGGTTCACGGTGAAGCTGCTCACCCAGTTCACCGGCGGTTTGTCGTAGGTGTCGTCCGTGCGGACGGTCCACGAGTACGCGCCACCGTCGTGCAGGCTGTTCGCCGGGACCTGCCAGCTGATCGGCTGACCGGCCGTCGGGGTGAACCACCCGGAGGACACCACGGTCCCCGAGCTCGCATCCGACCCCGTGGCGACCGTGAAGTTCACCTTCAACGGATCTCCGTCGGCGTCCGAGATCGCCGGGACCGTGAGCTGGGGTGTGAGGGTCGTCGAGACGGCGTCGTCGGTCGGCGAGGATCCAGCCTGGCTGGACACCGCAGCGTTGTTCGTGGTGAAGGAGAACACCGACGATTCCGACTTCGTGGACGTGCCGTGCACGCCGTTGTAGCCGTCGCGGATGAAGCCCTTCCAGTAGTACTTCGTCCCGGGCTTCAACGTCCCCCACGGAACCTGGACGGTCTGCCCACCCCAGCCCGAGTCCCACACCGTGCCGACGTCGGGGTTGCTGTTGGTGCTGACGTGGTACGCGTAGTCGAGACCAGTGCCTTCGGGGTCGGTCCCCGAGATCGCGAGCTTCGGGGCGAGCGGCCCGCGGGCACCGTTGGCAGGGGACGGCGACACCGCCCCGCCTGCTTTGGGGAAGTCCTTGTACGACACGATCAGTGCCGCATCGACGGTCTTGTACGTGTACAGGCCCGGGGTCTCCTGACCTCGGAGCATGAAGTACACGCCCTTGGTCTGCGAGCGGACCCACGAGGCGATCGAGTCCGCGACCCCGCTGTCGCCTGCAGAACCGGCGTCGCTGATCGGCCAGACGCTCATCTGCTGCCCGACACCGCCGTAGCCGAAGCTCGTCGCCTGGCTGACCGAGCCCGCGTACGACGTCGTCGTCCCGGCGTCGTGCAGGTAGCCGTCGACGCGCGCGTCGATCACCTGCTTGCCGAAGACCTGCTCGTAGTTGAAGTGCGCGACGGTTCGCCAGTACTTGTCCCCGCCGTCACGGGCGTTCCCGATCCGGATGACACCGTCGGTGATCGACGCGCCGTCGGACTTGTACGCGTGCTGGTCGTTCGACCACGACACCGCCGACGTCGGGTCCACGTGCACCGGGTACTCCCGCGCGGGATCGCTCAGCCAGGCCCGGTCGGGCGACATCGTGATCGTCCACCCGTCACCGTCGGCCGCGAGCTCGGTGTGCACGGCCGTCTGCGCGGGCTCCTGCACACCCTTGATACCGGAGGAGTCCCACATCTGCGGCTGCGGGACGGCGAACTCGACCTTGCCGGTCTCCGATCGGAACACGATCGCTCCGTCGTCTTCACTCGTCGCCGCGAGCCCCTTGCCGCGGACGTGCCACGTCCACGAGTCCCGCGCCTTCGTCGGCAGCTTCGCCAGGACGAGCTCCTCCTTCACGGTCCCGTTCGTCACCGTGTAGTGCAGGTCCGTGTCCGGGAACACGTCACGGTAGGTGACCTCGTCCCCGGCGCCACCCTTGTTCGTGTGCGACAGCGGGCTGTCGGCCGCGCCGTCGAGGGAGTACGCGAGCGTGTACCCGTCGTGGCGCATCGTCAGCACGTCCGTGCCCGACGCGTCGTCCGCGAACACCGGGTCCAACGGGTGGTCGTCGACCACGCCGGTCCCGGCCGAGGTCACGTCGACGTCGGTGTTCACCGGGACCCACTTGCCCTGGTCGTCCTTGATGTTCTGCGGCACCTGCGAGATGACCGCGGTCTTCGAACCGTCGGTGTTCTCGTAGGTGTCCTTGAACGTCGACCGTCCGACGAGCTTCGACGTGTCCGGGTCGAACGGCGACTCCGGCGACTCGGGCTGGATGTCCTCGTCCCGCAGTGCCGCGGTGCGGTCCTCAGTGGCGAGCTTCGGCGCCTGCTCGAACGAGATCGCCGGGGCGTCCGTCGTCCCATCCGGGACGGTCGGAGTGGCAGCCGGCACCGCGTCCGACACCACCGCCGGGAGCGAGGTCACCGGACGGTCCTCGACCTCCGCGGCCTGCGCCGGCACGACCACCAGCAACTCCGCCACCAGCGCCACCGACGTGATGATCCCTGCGAGCACACCGGCTCGTGACGTACGCCCCGACATGGGACTCCCCTACTGCTTCCACGGGATGAGCCCGGACGCGCTTCGCTCTCCCTGGAGAGCACGAAGACTGAATGTAGGGTCAGGCACGTCCAGCTGATCCATCGATTCTGCCCCCCGTTCGGGGCCGCCGGGACCCGGGGGTACATGTCCGACCCGCCGCGCCATGTGGACAAGAGGGGCAGACCGGGGCCGTACCGTGCTGGAACCTTTTTCGGGGTACAGCATCAGACTGAGACTGCTTTCAGGTGAGGTACACAGCGGCCAGCGCACCCCGGGCCACGCTAACCCGCCCGGCAGCATCGCCGGGTAGAAGGAACACGTGTACCGGCTCGGATGGCAGGTGTTGCGCGGGAGCCTCTGGGAGGTCGTCGACAGCAAGCGTGTGCGCCGTGCCCTCTGGATCGCCGCCGGGATCGCCGCGATCGCACTCGTGTTGTTCGTCGCGACGGATCTCGCCCACGGGTGGGCCGGACCCGGCGTCCTCCGATCGATCGCCGCGATCACCTTCGCCACGCTCGGTGTCCTCGCGATCGCGTACTCGTGCTTCCCGACCGCTCGCGATCCGAGGTCCGGACAAGGCATCGACGGCAAGCAGGTCCGACCCGACGCGACGATGTCCGTGCGGTGGTCGGTGCAGCCCTACCTCGAGCGGCGCGCACGGCCGATCGCATCCGAGGACCGCGACGACGTCCTGAACGACGTACCGCTGCTGCAGCGTGGCCTGGTGCGACGACTCTCTCGCCTCGGACCGCTCTTCGTGGGAACGGCCTGCGGCGGGTTCGCGGTGCTCGTCTCCGGCCAGGTCGAGGTCTTCGTCGTCCTCTGGCCCTTCGTGTACCTCCTCATGCTCCCGGAGATGGTGCTGCGCCTGGGCTACGCCGAGCGTGCGCGCCTCGCGGCACTCGAGACGGAGCCACCGACGCTGAAGCACCGTCCGCTCTGGCGTCGGCACCCGCACGGGTCGAAGGTCCGCCTGCCCGACGAGTGACCGCCCCGACCTCGCACCACTGTCGGCAGCGCCGGGCACACTGGGCGCATGTGTGGAAGGTTCGTCGTCTCCGACACCACGGCCGGTCTGCTGCCCGAGCTCGTGGGTGAGCTCGCCGCGCGCACCGAGCACGTCGACCAGGAGACGGGCGAGGTGCACGCCGGCCTCACCCCGAGCTGGAACGTCGCGCCGACCGACGCCGTGTACGCCGTCCGGCAGCGGCACGGGCAGCGCGAGCTCCCCCAGATCAGCTGGGGCTTCGTCCCGAGCTGGGCGAAGGACTTCCGGAAGCAGCAACCGAAGCCGATCAACGCCCGCATCGAGACGGTCGCGACGAGCGGCATGTTCAAGCGGGCGTTCGCGACGAACCGCTGCATCGTGCCCGCCCTCGGCTACTACGAGTGGGTCGTCCGCGAGGACGGCAAGGAACCCCACTTCGTCCACGAACCCGGTGGCGCGCTGGCCATGGCGGGCATCGTGAGCGCCTGGCCGGACCCGACGAAGCCCGAGGACGACCCGGAGAAGTGGCGGCTGTCGCTCGCGATCATCACCCGCGACGCGCACGTCGCCCCCGGCGAGGTCCACGACCGGATGCCCGCGTTCCTCACCCCGGACGGGTACGGCGACTGGCTCGACGGGGACCTCGGTTCCGACGACCTGCTCGCGCTGCTCGACCACGAGTCGCTCGCGGTCGCAGCCGGGCTCGAGCAGTACGAGGTCTCCCGCGCGGTGAACAGCGTGCGCAACGACGGCCCGCAGCTCATCGAACGGGTGGCCTGAGCCACACGGTCGCCGCGACCCGACCACGGGTCGCGAGCACGGACGACGGACGGGAGGCCCGGATCACGTGCGCCTGTCGGCTGACGTGGTCCGGGCCTCCCGTCCGCTTCGTGGGGTACTGCGATCAGGACCCGCTGCGGCGGCGCACTCCCGTCTCGCCCGCGCCGTCTCCGCGGCGGCGGATCGCCAGGAACGCCCCGGCGAGGACCATCGCAACGGCGGCCAGGCCGAGTCCGACCAGTCCGGTCGTACCGGTGAAGGCGAGCTTCGCGATGTGCGTCGCTGCTGCGATCCCGGTCGGGTAGTACACCTCCATCGTCGCCCGGACGAGCTGCTCCGCACTGTCCTCGACGGTGTAGTCGATCGAGGTGCGGGCGGCCCAGCCGTGCTCGGGCGTGAACACGACCTGTCCGCGCTCGACCTGCCAGGTCCCCATGCCGTCGACGACCACGCGGTCGGTCGGTGCGCCGGTGGCGGGGTCGACCAGGTGCAGCGTGGCGGGCACGAAGTGCGCGCCGCCGCTGGCGTGGTCGTTGTCGGTCGGCCGGATGGTGACCGCCTGGTCCACGGCCCCGGTCACCGAGTCGTCCGTGGCGCTGGCCGCTGCGACGACCGTCATGACGGCGGTGGCCGTCGCCCGCTGACCGGATGCGTCGGTCACCGTGTAGGTGAACCGGTCGGTGCCGGTGAAGCCCTCCGCCGCCTCGTACAGGTACGAGCCGTCGCGCTGCACCGAGACGGTGCCGTGCGCGGGCTTCCGGGCGAGGGCCGCGGTCAGGCCGGTGCCCTGGTCGTTGCGGAGCAGGCCGTGCCGGGCGTCGCGGGCGACCGGGGTGCCCGCGACGGTCCGCGCGCTGTCGTCGACGGCGTCGATCCCGACGGTGATCCAGACGGTGGCGTCCGCTGCCTGGCCCTCGGCGTCGTGGTCGCGGTACGTGACCGTGTCCACACCCGAGAAGCCCTCGTCCGGCGTGTAGACGAAGGTCCCCGCGCCGGCGATCCGGACCGTGCCGTGCCGGGCCGTCCCCGCGGACACGACCCGCAGGGCCGAGCCGTGGTCGTTGCCGAGCACACCCGGGTCGACCGCCGTCACCGGGGTGCCGGCGGTGGTGCGGATGCTGTCGTCGGTCGCCACCGGGGTGACGGTGATCGTCACGAGGCCGGTCGAGGTCGAGCCCTCCGCGTCCACCGCGGTGTACGTGAAGGTGTCGGTGCCCGAGAAGCCCTCCGCCGGCGTGTACACGTACGAGCCGTCCTCGCGGAGCTCGACGGTGCCGTGCTCCGGCTGCCGGTCGATCTTCGCCCAGAGGCCCGCGCCGGAGTCGTCGCTCAGGACGCCCGTGGCGGCGGGCACCCGCAGCGTCTCGTTCGTGGTGGTGGTGCCGTGGTCGGCCGTCGCGACGTTGCCGACCAGCACCGTGACCGTGGCGGTCGCGGTCTGCCCGGTGGCGTCGGTCACCGTGTAGGTGAAGGTGTCCGTGCCGGACCACCCTGCGGTCGGCGTGTACAGGAGGGAGCCGTCGGCCGCGGTGGTCACCGCGCCGTGGCGCGGGGCGGTGTGGCCCGTGACCGTCAGCCCGGTGCCGTGGTCGTTCCCGGTGAGCACGGTCCCGCCGAGCGCGAGTGCGGTGCCGGACGGGGTCTGCAGCACGTCGTCGGTCGCGGTGGGTGCGACGGTGACGCGCACGGTCGCGGTCGCGGTCGACCCGGCGCCGTCGGTCACCGTGTAGGTGACGGCGTCGGTGCCCGAGAAGCCGTCGGCGGGCGTGTAGGTCACACCGGTGGCACGGGCGCCCGGGCCGTCGGCGTCTGCCGTGTCGGAGATCCGGACGGTGCCGTTCGCGGCAGCGCCGACCCCGGTCACCCGGAGCGCGGTGCCCTTGTCGTTCGCGGTCACGGCGACGTCGACCGGGGTCCCCGTCGTGGTGGTCGCGGTGTCGTCGACGGCCTTCGGCGCGACGGTGATCGTCACGGTGCCGGTCGTGGTGTTCCCGGAGCCGTCGGTGATCGTCACGTCGAAGCCGTCCCGGCCGGAGTACCCGGCGTCGGGCGTGTACGTGTACGAGCCGTCCCCGCCGACCACGACCGTGCCGTGGCCGGGCGTGGTGTTGTCGGTGACGGTCAGGTCGGTGCCGGTCGCGTCCTCGAGCACGCCCTCGTCGGCGGGCACCACGAGGGTGCCGTCGGCGGTGGCGTCCGCGTCGGTCGCGACGACCACGGGCGTGATCGTCACGGTGACGGTGCCGGTGGCCCGGTTGCCGTTCGCGCCGGCGACCTCGTACGTGAAGGTCGCCGTGCCCGAGGTGCCCGGCGCCGGGGTGTAGGTGATCGTGCCGTCGGCGTTCAGGACGACGGTGCCGGCGCTGGACTGTCCGACCGCGGTCACGGTCAGGCCGCTGCCGTGGTCGTTGCCGGTCAGCTCACCCGAGGTGACGGTGACGGAACCGTTCGCCGTCGTGCGGATGCGGTCGTCCTCGGTGCGGGGCGTGACGGTGATCGTCACCAGGCCCGTGGTCGTGGCGCCCGACGAGTCCGTCGCCGTGTAGGTGAAGCGGTCCGAGCCGGACCAGTCGGCGGTCGGCGTGTACGTGTACGAGCCGTCGGCGGCGAGGTCGACCGTGCCGTGCAGCGGCTGCTCGTCGATCGTCGCGGTCAGTCCGGTGCCCTGGTCGTTCGCCAGCACGCCCTTCGCCGCACCGACGGTCAGCGTGGTGGACGCCGGGACGGTCGCGGTGTCCGCGGTCGCCTGCGGTCCGACCACGACGACGACCCAGGTGGAGTCGGCGCCGCCCGAGGTGTCACGGACGTCGTACCAGAACGACCCGGTGCCCGAGAAGCCGTCGGCCGGGGTGAAGACGGCGTTGCCGTCCGCGTCGAGCGCGACCGTGCCGTTCGAGGCGGTGCGCACCCCGGTGACGGTGAGCCCGGTGCCGGAGTCGTTGCTCGTCATGGCCGTCGCCGCGACGGTGACCGGGGTGCCGGCCGTCGTCGAGGTGGTGTCCGGACGGGCGGTCGGCGCGACCGCGACCGCGACGGTCGCGGGCTGCGACGTCCGGCCGGAGCCGTCGGTCACCGTGTACGAGAAGGTGTCGGTGCCGGACCAGTCGCGGGCCGGCGTGTACTCCACGGCGCCGTCGTCGTCCACGACCGCGGTGCCGTGGGCCGGAGCCGTGGCGACCTTCGGCGTGAGGTCGGTGCCGGTGTCGTTCCCCACCACGTCGATCGTGACGGGCTCGTTCGCGGTGGTCGCCGCGCGGTCGTCGGCCGCGACGGGCACGACCACCAGCGTGACGGTGCCGCTGACGACCGTGCCTGCGCTGTCGGTTGCCCGGTACGTGACGGTGTCGGTTCCGGAGAACCCGGTCGCGGGCACGTACGTGTAGGTGCCGTCTGCGTGCAGCGTGAGCGAACCGTGGGCCGGCTGCGTGTTCGAGCGGATCGTCAGGTCGGTGCCGCGGTCGTTGCCGAGGACGCCGTCCGCGCGGGTCGTCGCCGTGGCGGTGCCACCCGCGGGCAGGGTGATCGTGTCGTCGGTTGCAGCCGGGCGCACGAGCACGGACACCGTGACGGTGTCGGTCTTCCCGTTGCCGTCGGTGACCGTGTAGTCGAAGGAGTCCTCGCCCGACCAGCCGTCAGCGGGCGTGTAGGTGTACGAGCCGTCCTTCCCGACACTGACCGTGCCGTGCGCGGGCTGGGTCGAGCCGGTGACGGTCAGGTCGGTCCCCTGGTCGTTGCCGAGCAGGCCCGGTGCCGCGCCCGTCGTCGGGCCGCCGGCGGTGACGGTGATGCTGTCGGCACGGGCCGCGGGCAGGACGGTCACGGTGACGGTCGCCGTCGTGGTGGTGCCGTTGCCGTCCGTCGCGGTGTAGGTGGAGGAGTCGGTCCCGGAGAAGCCCTGGGCCGGGGTGTAGCGGTACGAGCCGTCCTTCCCGAGCACGAGCGTGCCGTGCGCCGGGTCGGTGTGGCCGGTGATGGTCAGGTCGCTGCCGCTGTCGTTGGCCAGGAGGCCCGTGGCCGCGTCCGCCGTCGCGGTCCCGCCGGCCCGCACCGAGAACGCGTCGTCGGCGCCGGTCGGCGAGACGGTCACCGTGACGGTGCTCGTCGAGGTCCGACCGGACCCGTCGGCGGCGGTGTACGTGAACTGGTCCGTGCCGGAGAAGCCCTTCGTCGGCGTGTAGGTGAATCCTCCGTCGGCGGACGAGGTCACGGTGCCGTGTCCCGGGGCGCTGGCGGACTGCACGGTCAGGCCGGTGCCGGAGTCGTTGCCGAGCACTCCGGTGGCGGGGACGACCAGCTGCGTGCCGACCGGCGTGCGGTACGAGTCCGGCCTCGTCGTGATGTGCGCGAGCTTGAGCGTGTTCGTGAACGTGACGACGACGTCGGTGCCGTCGGCGGTCGTCGCCTGCGGGAAGCGGAACGATGCGGTGCCGCCGGTGCCGCTGGCGACCGTGCGCTTCGTCGACAGGTCGACGGCCTGCCACGTCGTGTCGTAGTTCGTCGGGTCGGTGGTGCCGGCGGGCTGCTGCGTGACCGTGTAGTCCTTGTCCGGCGTCGTCAGGAGCGCGCCGGCGGTCTTCGGCTGCACACCGGTGGCGGTGCCGGTGGTCGTGCCGGAAGCGCCGGGCGTCGTGGCCTTGATGCCGTCGCCGGCGATGGCGAGGGTGAACTGGTCGGTGTCCTTCCACCGGTCGTCGACGGAGGCCTGACCGGTCAGCGTGTCCGCGTAGTTGCAGGTCGCGAGGTCGGTGGCGCCGAAGTTGCCCGAGACGGCGAAGCGGCGGATCTCGGCGCCGGAGGTCGGGTCGAGCTGGTAGACGGTCGTCGTGCTGGTGTTGTTGCTGCTCGCCGTCGACGAGACGTAGAGGTACCCGTCGGACGAGAACGCGATGCCGGGGCTGTTCGTGCCGCTCGGCAGCTCACCGATCTCGGTTGTGCTGAGGTTGCGGCCGCCCGCGGGCATCGGCGTGGTCGGCAGCTCGGTGGTGTCGACGCGGTACACCTTGTGCGCGGCGACGACGAACATGAGGCCGCGCGAGCTGAAGGCGAAGTCACCGTTGACGCTCGAGCCACCGGCCGAGTTCGTGGTCGTCATGCCGGTCAGGGTGCCGACCTGGCCGAGGGTCTTGCCCGCCGCCGGGTCGTAGGCCCAGATCTTGGTGGCGTCACCGTAGTAGTAGACGCCGGTGACCGGGTTGACCGCGCCGCGGATCACCGAGTGGACGCCGTCGGTGGGGATGGTGGCGAGCACCTGTCCGGTCTTCGGGTCGTACTGCTTGATCGTCGCGCTGCCGCCGTTCGACGCGGCGAACATCGAGACGCCCTCGCGCGAGATGCCCAGGCCGTTGTTGCCCTCGGCGCCCAGGTCGGTGACCGGCACGTTCTGGCCGGCGGTCGAGCCCTGCGTGATGTCGACGGCGACGACCTTGCCCGCGGCGTTGACGGCGTAGAGCGTGTTCTGGTCGCAGACCAGGCGCCCGTTGCTCAGCGCGGTGACGGCCGCGGCCGGCTCGGCGGCGACGACCGCGGTTGTCGCGGAGACACCGGCGCCGACGAGCAGCGCCGTGCCGAGCATGGCGACGAGGCGCCGGCCGGGCCGGCGGGCGGACAGGGGAGGACGACCTGCAGGGTCGTCACCGGGCACACGGGTGCCCTGGTGCACAGGCAGCATGAGTCACTTTCGGGTCGAGACGATGCTGACGCCGAGCTGTCGTGACGGTCCGTGCAGAAGGACGGTCGCTGGCGTCGATCTGATCCTGGCAGGAACCTGAGTGCGCCGGGGTTCACCGGGGGTCCCCAGTAGGGGGGACCTCCTCGTTCTGGGGGTACAGCGACCCGCGCTCGGCGGGCACGGGCACCGGGACGACGAACGGGAGGCCCGGATCACGTCCGCCGTGTGGCGGAGGTGATCCGGGCCTCCCGTCAGGATGGTCCCGGTGTCAGTCGAGCGTGCGGCGCACGTCCGGCAGCAGGTCGTGCAGGCGCTCGGCGAGGCGGTCCTGCGCCTCGTGCAGCGAACGGAAGTCGCCGGCGTACTGACCGAACGTGTCGGACACGAAGAAGTGTGCGCCCTGCTGGTCGATCACACCGCCGTAGTAGCCGCCGTAGTTCGCGGCCCAGAGCCCCGTGTCGGCCTCCGACCAGACGACGTGCGCCCGGGCCGGTGCGTCGGGGGACACGACGCCGGCAGCGATGCCGGTGATGACCTCGATGGTCGCCGTGTCCACGGTCACCTCGGCCGGGTGGCTGCTGGTGACGCTGGTGCTCATGGTCGTGCTCCTCGTGCTGCTTCGGTACTGGACGGTGCTGGTGGGGCTGGTCGTGCTGGCCGCGAGCGGCTCGGGATGGTCGTCGGGCACTACGCGACCGGGCGGATGACGGACGGCAGCATCACGTGGAGCTGGTCCGCGAGCTTGGCCTGGGCCTCCTCGAGCGTGGCGAAGTCGCCGACGACGAGACCGAAGGTGTCCGAGGCCACGTAGCGGCCGTCGCGCTTGTCGACGCTGCCGCCGAAGTAGCCGCCGTAGTTGGCGACCCACTCGCCGTCGTCCTCCTGCGTCCAGGTGGTCTTGGCGCGGGCGGCGCGGCCCGAGTGCTCAGCCTCGGCCTCGAGGATCGCGATGACGTCGACCGTGTCGGTGTCGAGGGTGACCTCGCGGGTGTCGGTGGTGACCGTGGTGCTCATGTCGCTCTCCTTCGCGATCCGGGGTACATCGTGCGTTGGGACAACCGTACGAGAACGTCCCCCGGAACCGCCAGCGATGCCCGCCCATTCACGGTTTCCGTGCATCCCAATCGGGGTACAGCCCCGGATTTCCGGGCGTGGGGGACACAACAACGGGGTACATCACCCCGATCGGGGTACTCGTTTCGTGGATGAACTGCCTGCCGGTCGGATCGCGCGGCCGTCGGGCCGCCGCCGTCGACCGGGAGGCGCGGCACAGTACGGTCGGTTCCCGTGACCGCTGCGCGCCGGACGACCCTCGTGCGGATCGTGCTGTGCGTGGCCGTCGTGCTCGGGGTCGCCCTCCTGCTCGTGCCCGGCGCCTCGCAGACACTGCGGACGGTCGCCGCCGGGGTGGCCGGCGCGCTGCGCGCGCTCGGCCACGGCACGCTCGCCGTGGACGAGCGGTTCGCGCTGGCGATGGCGGTGTCCGCGGTGACCGCCCCGCTGCCGCTGCTGCTGGCGGGGGCGAGCCGCGCCTCCAGGCCGGACCGGGTGCTGCGACGCGCTGTCGTGAGCGGCGTGGTCGTCCTGGTGTTCGCCGCCCTCGCGGCGGCGCACGCCGATGCACGGGTCGACCGCTTCCGGTCCGTCCTCGTCGCCGGGCTCGTCGGCGTCGCGATCGGCGCCCTCGTCGACGCGGCCGTGCACGCCCGCGAGCGGGCGGCACACGCCTCGGTGCGCAGCAAGCGCGTCGCGTGGACAATCGCGGCCTGCTACGGCGTCGTGGTGGTCCTCGTGGCCACCGCGGGGTCTCCCGTCGACGGCGGCATCCGGCCGTGGCTCACGCGGGCCATCGCGGCCGGTCACCGACTCGGGGCACCGACGTGGCTCGGGTACGACGCGGTCGAGTTCACGGCGAACGTGGTGTTCTTCACGCCGTTCGGGTTCCTGGCCGTGCTGCTCCTGGGCGCACGGCGCTGGTGGGTCGGGATGCTCGGTGGCTTCGTCGTCAGCGTGTGCATCGAGACGGTGCAGGCACTGTTCCTGCCGGCGCGGTTCGCGTCGGTCGACGACGTGCTCGCGAACACGTCCGGTGCAGTGCTCGGCGTGCTGGTGGGCATCGTGGTGCTCGGTCGGGTGCGGGCGAGTGCGGCTGACGGACAGTGAGCCGGTCCCACGTGAAGATCTGCAGACGTTCATGCCGTTCCGCCGGAACGGGACCTACGGTCAGCACATGGACCCGAACCCGGATCGGAAGCAACCCCGCCCCTACCGACCACCGTCGATGTTCCCCTGGTGGCTGTGGATCGTCGCGCCCGTCGCGGTGGTCGCCGTCGTCGCGATCGCGCTGATCGTCACCTGACCCGTACCGCTTCCCCGCTCACGACGCGACGAGGCCCCCGGCACCGAAGTGCCGGGGGCCTCGTTCAGTCGAGCTGAGCTCAGGCGGCGTCGTGCTGACGACGGACCGACTTGCGGACGACCAGGAGGCCACCACCGAGGACGATGGCGCCGCCGGCAGCCCAAAGGCCGAGCGTCGAGATGGTGCCACCCGTGAAGGCGAGCTGACCGGGGGTGCCGGAGTTGCCGGTCGAGCCGACGGTGCCCGCCGTGTCAGCCGGGGCGATGGTGAAGTTGGCGAAGCCGGTGACACCCGAGGTCGCACCGGTCGCGGTCAGGTTGTAGGTACCCGAGCCACCGGCCGGGAACGTGACGCGCACGCTCAGCGAGCCGTCGGCGTTCGCGGTGTAGTCCTTCGAGACGGTCGTGGTCGGCAGGGCGCCGAGCGTGACCGCACCGGCACCGGTGACCTGGACGCGGACGGCCTCGCCGTTCTGGAAGGCACCCGGCGTGAAGGCCACGACAGCGGTGCCACCGGCGACGTAGTTGCCCGAGACCGAGACGTCAGAGTCCGGCGTGTAACCGGCAGCGTTGGCTGCGGTCGGGACGGCGACGAAAGCTGCGCCCGCGAGCAGGGCAGCGGCGATGAGCTTCTTCATAGAAGTGTTTCCCCTAGTGATCTGATCCGTCAGACCCTGACACCCAGAGCCCGTACACCGCTCGCAAGGCGCGTGCTGCACACAGTTGCGATGGCGAAGTTCCCTCAATCTAGCGGGAATCCCCAGGTTGTTGCCACCAGATCCGAAAGTTTCGATAGATGTAACGCAACGAGGACAGCGCTCGGGGCATCGCATTGCATCTGTGAACGCACGGCAGCGCTCCCCGCACCGCGCGCTATTCCCTGGTCAGGGGCACATTCCTGCTCACTTGAGGCGCACCTCTGCGCCGCTGTGCGTGCAGTGTGCAGCGATTCGGGGGCACTCAGGAGCGCCACGTGACCCCCGATCTGGGGACGCGGGGAAGTGCGTCTCTCGGAGCAACACGCTGGACGATCGCGAGGTCGCGATGGTCACAGGTCTATGGTTCGCGCTCAGCCTGCGGGGGTCGGGTTCGCGCAGTCGAACCGCAGTGGCAGGGCCTTCGTCTGCTCGACCCCCGGGGTCGAAATGGCATCGGTACTCGCCTTGGCGTACTTCGCCTCGCCCAGCCAGGCGACGCGGAAGGTCACGCTCTCCCCCGGAGCCAGGAGCGTCTGCAGCTGCGCGACCGGGTGGCCGTCGTCGGTCAGTGTCTGGACGCCCACCCCCTGACCGTCCTTCGACGCGCCGAGGAAGACCGCGTCCGTCGGCGCGTACACCGCGATGAGCGTCTTGATCTTGCCCGGCTCCGTGCCGAACGCGCCTCCGCCGGTGACGTACTCGGGCAGGCTCGTCGCGGCGTCCGCCGGCGCGGTGTTCGTGATCGTCACCTCGACGGCCGAGGTTGGGCGGCCGTCCTTCCGGCACACGGAGGACCCGACCGAGACCGTCTTCTCGAGGTAGTAGTCCATCTTCGAACCGGTGCCGTCGTTCAGGTAGACGCCGAACTGGCGGGTGTCCGGCGACACGGTCGGTAGCTCGCCGGCGAGCGCGGTGCCCGCGATGAGACGCTCTTCGCCCTCGTCCGCGCTCCAGAGCCGCAGGCGGTCCTCCCCCGCTGCCGTCGTCAACGCGGCGACGAACCGCTTCGCGTCGAAGCCACCGCTCGAGACCTTCTCGAAGACCGAGCTCGCGGCCGACGCGAAGAAGGCGTCCTGCACGGCGGGGTCCGGGTACCGGGCGTAGACGTCGCTCAGCAGCAGCCGCACCGCGTTGTCCGACGTGAGCGTGTCACCGGTCGGCAGTGACACCGGCCCGGTCGCCTGCAACAGGTAGCCCAGGGTCACCGGGTCCATCGCGAGGACGCCGTCGACTTCGGTACCCGTCTCGCGCTTCCACATCTCGCGGGCCAGTTCGGCGGACACGTCGAAGCGCGGCGTGAGCGTGACGTCCTGCATGTACCGGCCGGTGATGTCGCCGTAGAGGCCCTTGGTGCCGTCGTCGAGTGGCAGGACCGACTCCGGGTACGGGCCGAACGAACCACCTGACCGTTGCTCCTGCAGGGAGATCCCACCGTCCTGCACGTTCAGCAGCGCCACGGCACCGGGGATCCCACCGCCGGCGCGGAGCTCGGCGTTGTTCTGGAACAGCAGCAGGTAGCGGCGGTCGCCGTCCGCTCCGAGCATCGCCGGGGCGAGCTGGACGACACGGTTCGCCACGTCGACCTGTCCCTCGACCGACTGCAGCGCGTTCCGCAGCTGGTTGACCGCCGAGGTCACCGGCGAGAGCGTGCCGCTGACGTCGATCGCGTCGGCGTCCTTCGACGCCTTGTCGATCGTCGTCGCCGCCTGCTGCACCGGCCCCTGCGCCTTGACGAGCGGACCGAGATCGACCTTGCCGTCCTTCGGCGCGAAGGAGTCCGAACCGAGTTCACCGACGACGCCGGAGACCGGCGCGACCGCCCCGGTCGCGACGTCGTCCACGATCGCGGCGACCTGCCGCACGGCACGCAGGTTCGTCCCGAAGAACGGGACGTGCTCGGACGTCGCCCAGACCGGGTCGCCCGTCAGCGACCGGGCTGCCGACGCCTCGTCCTCGAGCTTCGCCGCCGTCGGCTGCGCGCCGGACGTGTCCCCGCTGCCCAACTGCGAGCGAAGGGTACTGACGTCGGAAACCGCTCGCTCGAGGTGGCCCTTGGCCAGAGCGCCGCGGACCCCCACCCACGCGACGGCGAGGATCAGCAGAAGGACGACGGCGAGGACGATCCACAGCACGGTCCGGGCCCTGTTCCCCCGGCGTACAGCAGCGCGTCGCGACTCGGGCTGGTCGGACATGCGGCAATCCTAGGGGTTCCTCATGTCCGACCTCGATCACTGGCGGATCGAGTCGCTGTGCTCGTGGAACCAGTCGATCGTGCTGCGCAACCCGTCCTCGAGCCCGATCTGTGCGCTCCACCCCGCCTCGGCGAGCTTCGACACATCGAGCAGCTTCTGCGGGGTTCCGTCCGGCTTCGACGTGTCCCACACGGTCTCCCCCTCGAATCCGACGACCTTCGCGATGGTCTCCGCGATCTCATGGATGGTCACGTCGGAACCGGTCCCGACGTTGACCTGGCCGGGACCGTCGTAGTGCTCGATGAGGTGGAACACAGCAGCAGCCATGTCGTCGACGTGCAGGAACTCACGCCGAGGCGTCCCCGTTCCCCAGTTCTCGACACGGTCGACGCCGTTCTTCACCGCCTCGTCGTACCGACGGATGCGCGCCGGCAGGACGTGCGAGCCCGTCGGCGAGAATGCGAGTGGATGGTCAGGGCGAGCAGGATGCTGATCGCGCGTAGAACGTCGAGCTGCGGGGGAGCCCTGGTAACCGATACTTCTTGAACGTGGTCATTGCGTGAGCTGGCTCGCGAGGCGAAGTTGCAGCGTGGGCTGGGTCGCGGTGGGCTTCGGCAGGAGCGTGAGCCCGAGAAGCACGGTCAGGAGGAACATCGTCTTCGGTTCCCCGTAAATGGTCGTGTTGTCGGCCATGCCGTGTACGAACACCCAGACGACGCCGCAAAGCGCGTAGACGATCACGCGCCGTTCCTGCAGATCCTCGGTGGCGAAGGTGGAGCGCAATCCTCCAATGACGCAAACGAGGATGACGGCGACGACCGCGGCTGCGCCGAGTATGCCGGTGTTCGACCATCCCGCGATGATGAGGTTGTGCGGCGGGAAGGAGCTGCCCGTATAACGCAGGGCGTACTCCTGGAACCCTTCCCACCCAACGCCGAGAAACGGATGCTCGAGGAACAGCCGCCCGGCCAGGTCCCACAGGCCACCACGTGTCCCGAGGGCGACGTCCCCGCGGGCGGTGAACGACGGGAACAGGGCGGTGACGACCGTTGGTGCGGCGATGGAGGCCGCGGCGACGACAAGCAGGGCGGGGAGGATGAACGATCGGCCGCGGGCGCGCGCGACGTGGATCAATGCCCAGGCGATGAGGGGCATGAGGATCGCGAGGACGATACCGGTTTTGGAGCCGGTCGCGACGACCGCACCGAGGGTGGCGATCGCGAGCAACCCGAGCGCGCGGCTGTGGGTGCGTCGGGCGAGGATCGCTATGAAGAAACAGGCAACGCCGAGGAACATGGATGCGACATTGCCGTTGACAAATAGGCCGCCGGCCTTCGCCGGGTCAAGGACGTTGTTGCGTTCGCCGGCGAAGAGTGCGGGCGCAGCTGGGCCGATGAGAAGTTCCGCGGCTTGAGAGCGCAAGAAGGTGTTTTCGAGCGCAGGCAGCGCGCGGAAGACCACCGTGAGGATGGCTTCAAAGAAAATCCACGGGAGGGTCCATGCCATCGCGATGCTGAGGTGGCGCGGGTTCTGCCGCTCGGCCCAGACGTAGCGGAGCATGCACGCCCAGGTGGCGTAGTAGACGAGGATGTTCGTCGCGCTGCTGGGGTGCGGCGGCACGATCAACGCGACCGCGGTGAGAGCGGCCAGGACGCCGACGGGGATCGTGATGCCGCGGTTCCCGATGCGCAGGTCCCGGTCGAAGAAAGACGCGGCGAGGAGAAACACGGCGTACGCCTGCGCCAGTGGGACCGGGATCCCTGGCACGTAGAACTGAGGGATCGCGAGGAACGCGAGGATGTACAGCCGGCTGTGCCGACGGAGCGTCAGCGTGAAGCCGGCAAGAGTGAGCGCAAGGAGCGCTGCGGCGACGAGCGCGAAATGATCCACCGTGCCCCCTTCAACGTCGTGAGGTTAGCGGACGCTTCCTCATCTCAGCAACGCGGCCCCGCTGACAGTCGGTCGCCGGACCCGGCGCTGAGGCGCTCGCACCAGCCTGTGCAGTCGGAAGTAAGCCGTCCGGCAACGCGGAGTCCGCGAGCGACAGCTTCCGGCACGACCAGTAGGTTTGCCACTCGTCCGCCACTCAGGAATGTCCGCTCGCCCCGTTGGGTGAAGCAGAGCAAGACTAGTGATTTCGGTCGACGGGCACACCCCACCGACCCGCGGCCACTTCACCCCCTGCAGTCCCGAACACGAACGCCACGATCTGGCGCGCAAGAACTGCCATCCCCTCCAGTCCGGCGCTTGCTCCGCGGAAGCGCTCGACCTCCGCCTTCCGCCGACAACCGAACCAGGGTCAGGAGTAGCTGGGCATAAACAGAGGCGCTCGTGAGAACACGTTTTGCGAGGATCGTATCCGAGGCCGCTCCCTGCGACGTCCAAGCGTGTGCGAGGCGCAGGAAAACCGATTATCCACCAGCGCTCATCCTGCGCATTCCACGTGCGGCCAAGACCAAGTAGCACAGCGCGATCAGCGTAGCGACCGACGCAATAACAGCCACGCCGCCAGTGACACCGAAGGTCCTGGACACACCCATGAATACAGGAATACCAGAAAGACTCACTGAAGCCATCACGGCATACGATGTCGCTACCATGCCAGCCGGCACAAGTACCACTTGCTGCAAAAGCTGCCCAAGAAAAAGCATAGCGATCGTAACGCCCACTAGGACACTGGCAGAGAAATCAGGATCGACCTTGCCGCGGTACAGCCCACGAATGAGCTCAGGTCCAATAAGCGCAAAGACGAGACAGCCAATAATGGCAGAGCAACAACCCGTCACGATGACAAGACGAAGTCGATGGAGGAGCGGCGCACCGTTCAGGCGCGACACGAAGCCCACCAGAGCCTGCGGGAACGCGCCAAGACCGTTATTTGCAGCCTTTTGTAGCTGGTCAAGAGCGGTGAAGGCGGACAATGCGGTCGGGTGAGCCAACGCGAAGAGCACGGGCGTGAGGGTGGTAAAAGCGGAGTTTGCAAAACGCGCCGCGGCGCCGGATATCTGCTCGCGCACGGGTTCCCTGGACACCGAGCCTGATGCAGGCCTAAGGGAGCGACCGCCCATGATGGTAAACCAATTCGCCACCAGCATGAGGACTCCGGACGCGACGATTGCAGCCCCGTAAAACCAGAATGGGGCCCCAAGGGAAAGAGCCAGGATGATGAGGAGGTAGTTTCCGCACCGAATCAACGCCTCGTTGCGCACGAGCAGCCACGGGGACCCAGTCCCCGCGAAATACCAGGCCGCCGTGAACCCATTCAGCGAGATCCCCACGGCAACGAGAACCGTGGTCAGCATATACGGACCGCTCGCCGTCAATAGGCCCGCCAAGACCACCACCGGGAGCAGCGCGCAGACAAACACTAGCGCGCGGCTTCGAAGGCTCTGCCAGTAAATGGCTCTGCGATCTCCAGCGTTTGCGCGCGCCACTCGATGAGGTCCGGTGATCGGCCAACTGAGCCCAATGACGACACCTGCATAGGCGCCGATCGCCGTTCCCACAGAGATCGAGGACCAGCCGAGTGGACCAAAGCGGTGAGCGACCAACGGAAGGAGAACGACCGAGGATGCAAGCGAAAGCGCCGGAACCACACCGAACCCGAGGAATCGTCCCCCCGCAGAACGCCATCGCGACGACCTCACCACCGTTCGATCGTCTCTAGCATTTCTCGAGTCCGACCCTCGTAAGTGAATCGTGCTGCGACGCGGACCCGATCACCGAACGAGGCACCTTCTCCTTCGAGAGTTCGTTTGATTGCAGAAACAAAATCGTCAACAGTTCGAGCCACCATGAGCACCTCTGAAAATTGCCGGAGCGCCGGAAGATCTGACGCGACGACGGGCACCCCGGCGGCCAGGTACTCGAAGAATTTCATGGGGAACATGGACTCTGTGTAGCGATTGAGAGGAGCCGGGATCATCGCGACATCAAAATTGGCCATGACCGAAGGCACCTCCTCGAGTGCCACCGACCCCCGCAAATGAACATTGACGGGCAAAGCGAATGACGAGCTGGAAACTCCGGATTCTCCTTCGCCGACCGGACCGTACAACTCGAAAGTGGCATCGGGCAGAGCTAATGCCGCCTCGATGACCCATGATAGATTAAATTTATAGAGACTGATCGCCCCCAGGAAACCGACAGTGCGACCTCGCGGTCGAGCCGCGACGGCCGCCCTAGCCGTCTCGAACCGTGGAAAATCGACAACGTTCGTCTGCTCAAGAACGTTCAGCGCCCCCAGCGCCCGCACGCGCCTGGTGAGTTCTGGAGCAGTGGTGGCGACTCCTCTTGCGATCTCGACCAGCCGCCGCTCCCAGCCATCGATCAGATCTGCCGGCATGTCGGGCTGCGCAGCGATGTCGTCAACGCAATGGTAGATTACCTTGGTTCGGCCATGAGAATCGAGTGCACCCAGCGCGCCGAGAAGTAGCACGCCTGGCGGTGAGTACACCAGCACAAGCTCGGATCGGCCGACTCGAAGTCTCCAGGCCCATGCCTGAATAGCAAGCGCAACCTTATTCACCCGACGGACCCAACGGCGTCGCCAGTCTGGTAGAACCAAGGGAGACGCCACTAGGATATTCGGCTGTACTCGTCGTAGACCCTTGAGGGCGCCGATAAGACGCTTCAGCACGCGGGATCGGTCGCCGTCCACACGAGCAGTGATCGGCCGCAAGGCCAATGATTCTATGTAAAGAACCTGCCAGCCCATCGCTGCAAGAGTCCGCGCCACGTGCTGCTTGTTAGTTTGAATTGGATGATCCCAGTCCGCCGTGGAGATCACCGTCACGCGCGAGGTCTTGCTCATGCTCCTCGCGCCTTGTCGTACACGTTTTCCACAAGGGCCGCTTGTCGACGAACGTCGAATTGCTCTTCCACTTTCCGCCGTCCCCGCTCTGCAAGCTCGCCGATGCCGTCTCCATCGAGCGCATGCACCAGCGCTTCCGCAAGGGCACCGGCCGATCGTTCTGGAACCAGAAGACCGTCTTTTCCATTCGAAATTACCTCTGGTATGCCGCCGGTCTCGGAGGCGACCACTAAGCGACCAAGAGCCATCGCCTCAAGCGAGACCTGCCCGAGTCCCTCGGTACCTCCGTCTTCCACGCTGCGGGAAGGTAAACAAAGCACGCGTGCCCTCTCAATGAAGCCGATCGTTTGGGCATGCGGAAGCGCGCCATGAAATGTCACGACGTGCTGAAGACCGAGAGCTCGGGAGTGCGCCTCAAGGTGGCCTCGGAGTGGCCCGTCACCAACAATGTCCAGTGTCACGCTCGGCAATCGCTTCCGCACGAGGTCGAATGCAGACAACAGGTCCTCCGTGCCCTTGAAGTCCACGAGACGCGCAACGTGGACAATTCTGGGCTCCTCAGGTAAGGCAGTCGGTTTCAGCACCGAAGTGTCGATGCCCGTGGGAATTACCTGCACTCGCGCGGGATCGAGCCCGTGCTCTGCAGCACGCGACGCAAGAAACTTCGATACCGCGATGAATTGCACATCACCGTCGGCGAAGAGTTCCCGACGCCAAATGGAGTAGGCCAGCAAGGCCGGTTTGCCGGACCTGCGTAGTGCGCTATCGCTGAGAAGCACGTCGTAGCCGTGGAGAGTAACTACTAGCGGCAGCCGCCGTGCATGAGCTGCTTTACGCACGAAAGCACCTTCGACACCAAAGTGAGCGTGCAAAACGTCCACCTGTGCGTCCGCGAGGAAACCTCCGACCGCGCCGCGCAAGCCTGCACGGTACGCCAGAGACACGATAGGGTACGACGATCTGAAAGTCCGAATCTGCGACCGCTCCGATTGTACGTCGTCGCGAGACAACAGAACAGGGCGGTACCGCTGGAAGGCAAGCGCCTGTCCCTCGATGAACTGCTCGGAAAGTCGACCGTGCGTATGACGGAATACGCCGACAGAAAGATCGCTCATCAGCGCACCTCCACAACTGCCGCCATCGAATCTAGATACCTGCGAGCCGTATGTTCAATCGTGAATCGCGCCGGCAGGTGGGCGCTTTGAGGTGCTACGTCATGAACTGCACTGCGGAGCGCATCGCTACCACCCGAAAAACTGACCACCCCCTCCGGAAGGTCGGCCCCAAATGACTGTGCAACCGACTCGGACACCGCACACCGCACACCAAGACTTAGTGCTTCGAGGACGACTAATGGCAATCCCTCAATCCGCCTTGACGGCACTACAAGAACATCCAACTGGGCCAATCGGGAAAGTACCTCATCATGCGGGACCTTCCCGACGAAATGCACGTTAGGCCCCGCCAGGCGCCGGAGGTTCGCCTCCTCCGGACCATTCCCCAAAACCTGCAACTTCCAGTTTTGACCCTCCGCTGCCAGGAGCAGTCGATCGAGCCCCTTCTCGTGGTGGAGCCGACCAACGTAGCCGACTCGCAGGGACTGACCAGGAGAGCGAGCCGGGCGTTGTTGGGCCAAACCCCCTGCTACACCGTTCTCGATTACTTCAACACTTTGAACCCGAAGGGCCGTCGGCATGTTATTCATCGAACGAGCCACACGTTCACTCACAGCAATCGAGTGCGCGTACCGGCGATAATTTTGAGCGTCACTCATAAGTCCCAAGAGGTTCTTCGACGCCTTCAACCAGCTGAACGGCCTGCGAGAACGCAGCTTAGTCCGGAACTCATCAAAGGAGGTTCCGTGAGCCTGCAGTACCACGGGCGTAACCGATTGTCTTACGAGACGTCCGTGCGCTGCCCCGCTGACGCTGAGGATGATATCTGGCTCTAGCGCCCCTATAGCCCCGACCAACGATCGCCGCCATCGTCGCGAGTACCGGGCGGACGGGCCACATGTTTCTATCACTCGATAGGGCGCAGGCAAGGATCCGCCGGGTGTTGTCAGGCATACAACCTCATGTCCAGCCTTACTCCACCACACGGAAAGATCATGTGTGAGCTGCTCCATGCCGCCGGACCGGCGGTGCGCCACCGTCGATCGACAGACGACAACGATCCTCAACTTGCGCGGTCCCGGTCCAGCGAAGCCCCTGGGGACGATGGAAAATATGACAAAAGCTTCTCCACGAAGGCCGTTTCGTTGAACTTTCCAGCATGCGCTTTGATAGCGCCCCTGTCCCACTGTTTGGGGAAGTTTCTGATACTGGCAATCATCGTTGGAGCATCGATGCTTGCGAAGAACAAACCGGAGACGCCCTCGTCGAGGGAATCTACGAACCCCCCGCTCCTGACCAGCAGAGCTGGCGTACCGAAAGCGTTCGCTTCCAAAGGGCTCAATCCGAAGTCTTCACGGGCGATGCTCACGAGTGCCTGTGCATGGGCGTACAACCACCTGAGTCCAGCATCGGAAACGTCTCGGACTACTCGAACGTTCCCCGGCAGCGCAGCTGGCATCTCGCCGACAATGACAAGGTTTTGTTCCGGCATTCCCGCAAAGGCCTGGGCAATCTTCTCGATACCCTTATAACCGCGCCTCCTACCGACGGCTAGGAAATAGTTTGTCGGCAAGTCGGGTGCGGGGATCTCCTGAGGTCCCTCCGCATCGATCATCACCGGCGGGAACACTACATCAGCGTGTCGGCCGTAAGCCTCTTCGATACGTTTCTGCACCGATGTTGAATTGGCGAGGTAGGTATCGACGCCTCGGGCAGCATGCTGATCCCATAGGCGAAGAAGCGGTGCGACCGTTGCGAGTACCCAGCGGATCGGCAGCTTTCTGCCCAACAGATAGTCCTCGGTCTGATACAGCCATCGCGGGGGATTGTGACAGTAAACGACCTTCTTGGTCCCTCGCGCCACTCGGATCCCATGGGCCCACCCCGAGGAACTGATCAACACTCCTTCTGAGCGGACTTCGCGCCGAAGCATCCATGCGAACGGCAATGCGACAAGGGCGGCCTGAGGGTTCTTCCGAAAGATTGGTAGCCGGTTGAGGAAGGAGCTCCGCACATCCGCGCCGGCGAAATCAGGGAATGTCCCGTTTATGTTGAACAGGGCTGTGACGATGGGTGATTCCGGCATTGCCCGATGGAGTGCGAGCACAACACGCTCCGCTCCACCGCGTTGCGTTATGTAATCATGAGCGAGGGTGATAACCGACCTGTTCAATATGCTCCTCCACCACCTACGACAGCTCGTAGCGTCTTCCACAAGATGACGAGATCCGCCACAAGGGACCAATTTTCGACATAGAACAGATCCAAGCGAACTGAGTCCTCCCACGACAAATTGGAGCGCCCACTCACCTGCCATAGTCCGGTCATTCCCGGCTTCACCAGGAACCGACGGTGCACATGCTGGTCGTACCGCTCGACCTCGCGCGCGAGCGGCGGACGCGGCCCAACGAGGGACATGGTGCCGAGCAGCACGTTGAACAGCTGCGGCACCTCGTCCAGGCTGTACCGCCGCATGAACGCGCCGATGCGGGTGACGCGGGGGTCGTCCTTCATCTTGAACAGGACGGTGTTGCCCTCGGCCCGGTCGAGTGTGCTGAGCTCCTGCAGACGGGCCTCAGCATCGACGACCATGGAGCGGAACTTGATCATGTGGAAGGTCGAGCCGTTCAGGCCCACACGTTCCTGGCGGAAGAAGACCGGCCCGGTCGAGCCGGCCTTCACCAGGATCGCGAGCAGGATCAGCAGCGGCGACAGCACGACGATCAGCAGCGCCGATCCGACCAGGTCGAAGGCGCGCTTCGTGTAGAGCTTCCGACCGGAGTAGGTCGGCGTCTCAACGTGGATGAGTGGCAGGCCCTGAACCGGTCTGGTGTGGATGCGCGGGCCACCGATGTCGGTCAGGCTCGGCGCGACGACCAGGTGCTGCCGACCCGGTTCGAGCGACCAGCTCAGCTGTCGAACGCGCTCGGGCGGCAGGTCGTCCGAGCTGGTGATGACGACCGTGTCGGCCCCCGTGGTGCGCAGGGCGTCCGCGACGTCGTCGATGCCGCCGTAGCTCTCGATGGTCGAGCCGGGCAGCACGCCCCTCGTACCGCCCGACACCGCCGCGCCGACCACCCGGTACCCGGCTTCCGGCGACCGTGCCAGCTCGCGGCCGATGTGCAGCACGCTCGCGGTCGAACCCACGAGCAGCACCCGTGCGGAGTACCCGCCGTGCCTGCGCTCCGCGACGAGCCACTGGCGCCACATCCAGCGGGACAGCAGCAGGACGAGGATCCCGACCGGGAACGCGATGAGGACGTACCCGCGGGCCAGGTCGACCCGGAGCAGGTAGGCCGCGATGGCGATGAGCCCGAAGACGCGGACGCTGGAGTCCGCGACCAGCCGGTACTCCGTGCTGCCGACACCGATGACGCGCGGGCCCCGGGTGTCGTACACGGCCAGACCGATCATCCACACGGCGATGACGACCACGGAGATCGCGAAGTAGCTCAACCGCAGGTCGGCGGTGTTGGTCGCCAGGTCGGAACTGAAACCGAGCCAGGCGATCTGCACGCCGAAGACGACCCAGATCAACGCGAGCAGGTCGGTGAGCAGCACACGGCGCGAGTACCGGCGGCTCCACTCCAGCGTGCTCGCCGGAGTGGTCGCGGCGCGCTCGCCCTGCACGGTCACCAGGGCCTCCGGCTCACCACGTCTTGCCGCCGTCCGTGGAGACCACGACCGCGTCGCCCGCCCACATCCACACGGCCTGGCCGGCGCGGTCGATCGCGATCTGCCCCTCGGCCTGCACGTCGCTGCACCCGAGCGGCGTGGTCGGCGTCGCCGGCGTCACGTCGATCGCCGTCATGGTCTCGAACTGCACGCCCTCGCACTCCGGGCTCCCGACGCGGGCGAGCGTGTACGAGCTGCCGTCGACCGCGACACCGCGGACACCGCCGAGCGGCACGTCCACCCACGACCCCGTCCCGGTCCGCCACTCCACCTGGCCGTCACAGACGACGACGGCGGTGCTGCTCCCCTGGAACGCGTCGAGCGGCTGCGGGCACGGGTTCGCGACGGTGGTGCTGCCGAGGCGCACGCCGTCCGGCGTGATGCCGGCACCGGACGCGCCGGCGGCAGCGGCCTTCCACGTCGCTCCGTCATCGGTGGTCGTGCGCTCCGTCGGCTCGCAGGCGTCCCCGACGGCCTCGAGCAGCGACAGTCCGTCCGTGGTCGCGCGCATGCCCCACAGTGCCCGCACGTCGTCACCCAGGGTGACGGGCGTCCACGTCGCTCCCCCGTCGACGGTGTGTTCCAGCACCACCTGCGCGGCGGAACAGGCCGCACTGGAGGCGCGCCACGCCTCCAGACCGCTCACTGCGGACAGCAGGCGGCGGCTCTCCCCGTCTGCCTCGCCCTGTGCAGTGGCGCTCGGCGAGGGGGTTGCGGTCGCCGGCGGCGTCCCTTCGGGAGACGCCCCGAAGGTGGGGACCGGACGGGGTGTGCCGACGGCTTCCGGCGCGGTGCGGGCGAGCGCCATCGCGACGAGCACGACGTCGACGGCGACGAGGAGCACCACCACGACGGCGACGCCGACCAGGGTGTTCCGTTTCACGTTGTTGCCGAGGCCTCGGGCCCCCCGCCCTGCACGCATGTCGTCCCCCGGTCTCAGCGGTCGGCTCGGCGCAGCGTGCCGAGCTTGCCCCGCGCCTTCTTCGGCGCCTTGGTGGTCGGCTGGGTCGGCTCTGCCTCGTCCAGGCCGTACCCGTAGCCGTACCCGTAGCGGCCGTAGCCGTACGCGCCCGGGCCCTTGACCGGCATCATCGTGATGACGAAACCGGCGATCGGGGCGCCGACGTTCTCGAGCGACGCGACGGCGGCGGCGAGCTGGCCCTTGTGGGTCTTGCCCGACGCGACGGCGAGGATGGCGCCGGACGCCTTCTTCGACAGGATCGCGGCGTCGGTGACGGGCAGCAGCGGCGGGGCGTCGAACAGGACGTAGTCGAACTGCTGCTCGAGTGCGGTGATCAGGTCCTGCATGGCCTTCGAACCGAGGAGCTCCGACGGGTTCGGCGGGATCTGGCCGGCGGGCAGGACCACCAGGTTGCCGCGGCCCCAGGGCTGTGCGACGTCCTCGAGCGTGGCGCGGCCGATGAGCACGTCGGTCAGGCCGGCAGCGCTGTCGACCTCCATGTACTCGCCGACACGGGGGCGGCGGAGGTCGGCGTCGATGAGGATGACCTTGAATCCGGCGCTGTCGAGCGCGATGGCCAGGTTGGCGACGGTGGTGCTCTTGCCCTCGGACTGCATCGACGACGTCATCACGAAGGTGCGCGAGCCGGTGCCGAGGTCGAGGAACTGCAGGTTCGTCCGGAGGGTGCGGAACGACTCGGCGCGCGGGCTGCGCGGGTCGGCCTGCACGATGAGCGGCCGCTCCGAGGCCTTGCTGTCGAAGGCGATGCCGCCGACGACCGGCTTCTCACTGATCTTCTCGACGTCCTGCTCGGTCCGGACGCGGTTGTCGAGCGTCTCGCGCAGGACCGCGATGCCGACGCCGAGCGCCAGACCGACGAGCAGGCCGAGGGCGATGTTCACGGGGACGTTGGGGCTGACCGGCTTCAGCGGCACGTCGGCCTGCTTCACGCGGGTGAGCTTGACGGTGCTCGTGCCGTTCGCGTCGGTCGCCTCGATGTCCTGCACCACGTTCGTCAGGCTCTGCGAGGTGGCGTTGGCGATCTCGGTGGCCTGCACCGGGTCCGTGCCCTGCACGGTGATCGAGATGAGCGTGGTGCTCGTCGGTGCCGTCGCCGAGACCATCGTCGCGAGCTGGTCGGCGTTCATGTCGAGCCCGAGCGACGAGATGACCGGCAGGAGCACGATCGGCGTCTGCACCAGGTTCGAGTACGTCAGCACCCGCTGCTGCGTGAAGGTGTTGCCCTGCGCCAGGTCGCTCGCGCTGCCCGACGTCTCGGTCGAGACGAACACCTGTGCCGAGGCGGAGTAGACCGGCTTCTTCAGCAGGGAGAACCCTGCAGCCGCCGCGACGCCGACCAGGGCGAGCACGACGATGAGGACCCACCCCTTCCGCAGCACTGTGATGTAGTCGCGCAGTTCCACGCGGCCCGCCTTCCCCGATCCTGGCCGTTCCTGTGGTCCCGACACAGGTTCCGCAGGGGTTGTCCCAGCAGACGGCATTCAAATAGTGCCACACGGATGAGTCCTGCTCGGCTGTTTCCCCGATCCGCGCACCGGTTCCTCTACGCTCGGCCCATGACCTCCGAGCCGGAAGCGGCCCCCACCGAGCCCTCGACCGCCCGGCAACGCGACCTCGTCGCCCTGCTGATCGCCCTCGTCGTGGCGGTGGTGCTGGCTCGGATCGTGAGCACGCTGACGCTGCGCGGAGCCGTCCCCGGGCCGGTGCTGCAGGTGCTCGTCGGCAACGTCGCGGTGTGGGTGCCGCTCGTGTTCGGGATCACCTGGGTCGTCCGCCGCACGGGTCGTGACCTGTTCGGCCGGTTCCGCATCGAGCTCGGCGACCTGGTGTTCGCGCTCGGGATCGTCATCCTGACCCGGGTGTTCGACGCCGTGCTGGCGCTGTCGTTCACGGGGACGAGCGGCCTGCAGCCCGCACCGTCGCTCGGCGCCCCGGACGTCGGGCTGCTGCTCGTCTCGGCGGTCGGCATCGTGCTCGTCAGCCCCGTGCTCGAGGAGCTGTTCTTCCGCGGCCTGTTCCAGCGCCTGCTCGCCGCCGAGCTCACGCCGCGAACCCGTTGGCTCGCGGTGCTCGTGACCGCGTTCCTGTTCGCCCTGTCGCACCTGTTCCTGGGCTCGGCGACGACCTCGCTCGGAGGCGTGCAGGTGTTCCTGACGACGTTCGTGCTCGGGCTGCTGACCGGCACGCTGGTCGCTATGACGAACCGCATCGGGGGCGCGATCGTGGCGCACGTGCTGTTCAACGCGGTGGCGGTCGTCGCGACCTGGCCGCGCTGACCCGGGTCAGGTGATCGCCGGGCGGCCACGCCTCGATACGCGTAGGGCCACCGCGCCGACGACGCCGATGACGGCGGCGACGAGCAGCGGCACCAGGGTCGCGCCAGCCGGACCCATCGCCATCACGAAGACCGTCGCCCCGGCCGACACCATCTCCAGCGGGTACGGCAGGTACACGCGCGATCCCAGCGCGTACGACACCGCCGTGACGAGTGCCGCACCCGACCAGAGCACCGCGAGCGCGACCACCGCGGCGACGCACTGACCGATCGTGCGGAGCCCGGTCCACGCGATCGCCGCTCCGACCGCCACGGCCGGCAGCCAGCGCAGGACCGCGAGGACCGCGCCCGCGGCGTCACCGGCGGAGGAGACCGGCGGGACGACGAGCGCATCCGCCCAACCGCCGAGGGCGACGGCGCCGACGGCGAGCGCCGCGAGTGCGCCGGCGGGCGCGGCACGGGCGACGACCGCGGCCAGCACTGCTGCTGCCCCGACGCAGACGAGCGACCCGACGGTGAGCGCGACGACGTACAGCTGCGCGGCGCTGACGTCCGCTCCGGTGCCAGGGGTCCCGTCCATCCGCATGCCGGCACCCGTGACGACCGCGGTCTCCACGACCGCCAGGACCTGGAGCCCGATCAGCGCGCCGAGGGCGGCGAGCGATCCACTGCGGCCGATCACCGCTCGGGCCCGGAGCACCCGGACGACGATGCCGGCGACGACTCCCCCGACGAGCAGCAGTGACGCGATGCTCGTCACGGCGTACTGGCTGAAGGGCAGCAGCGCGATCGGCATGTCCGACGGGTCCGTGGTCGGGGTCGCCCACAGGTTCTGCAGCGGGAGGCGCATCCCGGTCACGATCCACGGGAGCAGGCCGACGACGGCGGCACCGACCCCCACCGCGAGTCCGACGGTGACCTGCTGAGCGCTGTGTCGTTCTCCCTGGTGCACCACGGCACCGTACCGATCGCGGAGCGCCGCACTCGCGCTCGTCGTCGCCAGTGGGTCCAGGGACACATCGATGGCCGAGACTCGGGACGCGCCGGGGTGCGGCGACGGTCTCGCGCCCGGCCGTGGTGAGGTGAACCCATGACCAGCGACCTCGTGCCGTGGTTGGTCGCCGGGGGGCTCGCGGTCGCCGTGGTCGTCCTGGTGATCGTCCTGCGGCGGACCCAGTCCTCCAGCCGTGCCGCCCTCTCCGACGCCGAGGTCCGGCTCGACCATCGCATCGGCACCCTCGAGCGGGAACACCGCGAGCAGACCGCAGCTGCCGAGGCCGAGCACGGCCGTCAGCTCGAAGGCGCTGAAGACGCCCGTCAGCAGGCCCTCGCCGAGGCCGAGGCCGGTCGCGCCCTCGCCCGGACGGGCATGCGGTGGGAGGAGGCCTCGCAACGCACGATCCTCGAGGTCTGCAAGGCTGCCGGCATCAACGGCGCGCTGCTGACCAACGTCGTGTTCGTGCCGGTGGCCCAGGGCGAGCGGGACCGTGACCGCAGCTACGCCGCCCAGCTCGACCACGTGCTCGTGTTCGAGTCCGGGCACGTGCTGGTCATCGAGAACAAGCGCTGGAACGGCATCGTCTTCGACGGCCGCAAGCCGAGCGCGGTGCACCACGCGTTCCGCAACCTGCTCGACGAGTCGTCGCTGACCGGGTCCTTCGCGATCCAGGTGCGCAGCCGCCGCGTGCTCGACTCCGCCGACGACGTCGAGCACTGGTGGCAGGTCCGTGTGCAGTCCGGCGGGAACGCCCCGACGCGGCAGGTCCGGCAGCAGGCCCGTCGCCTGCAGCGGTTCCTGGCGGACGAGGACGGCAACGGCCCGCAGTGGGTCGACTCGTGCGTGTTCTACTCCGGCGATGCCGCCGCGTACGTCAACGCCGAGGACCGCAGCACGAGCACGACCCCGACCGGGCGTTCGGCGACGACCGCCGTCGTGACGAACGACAACGAGCTGCGCGGTCTCGTCACGGACCTCGCACGCAAGCACGCCGTGCCGAACCGGGCCCGCACCGACGCCGTCGTGCGGCGGCTGGCCGGTCAGGGCGCGCACACGATCACCGTCGGGACCTACCGCCTGCCGGAGGCCTGAACCACCAGCGACTGCAGGCAGACGCGAGACGACGCCGCGACCACCCGTCAGGTGGCCGCGGCGTCGTCGTCCGGGCTCAGCGCAGTGTGCGCAGGGCGTCCGGGCTCAGCGCAGTGCGCGCAGGGCGTCCGCGATCGGCGTGAGGGCCGCAGCGATCTCGTCCGCGACCCGGACGTGCGTGTCCTCGGACCGGCGGTAGGGGTCGTCCACGTCGTCATCGGCCGGGTCGGCGGGCGGCGGCACGGTCCCCCGCAGTCGTGCGACCCGGTCGACCAGGTCCTGCGCGGTCTCGATGCCAGCCAGGTCACCGGGCTCGAGCCCGTCGAGCACCCGCGCGAACTGCTTGATCGTGAACGCCCGCTTGGCCGCCCGCGGTGCGAGCGACACCACGGCCGCACGGTGCGAGCGTTCCGCGGTGAGCACGAGGTCGGCCGACGCGGCGATCTGCTCGGTCAGGTAGCGAGAGCGGTGGGTCGAGGGCTCCCCGCCCAGGCGGGACGACTGCGCGGCAGCCGTCCCGTCCATCAGGGCGCCGTCGTCGGCGATGGTGCCGGCCGACTCGACCGTGAACGCCGGGGCGTCCGGGCCGAGCCGGGCTTCGAGCACCTGAGCGCCGAGGGGCGAGCGGCAGATGTTGCCGCTGCAGACGAACAGGATCCGCATCGTCAGGACGCCGCGCCGAGCAGGTCGTGGCGGACGACGATCGCGTCACGGCCCGGGCCGACACCGATCGCCGAGATCCGTGCACCGGACATCGCCTCGATCGCGAGCACGTAGTCCTGCGCGGTCTTCGGCAGGTCCTCGAACGAGCGGGCGCCGGTGATGTCCTCGGTCCAGCCGGGGAACTCCTCGTAGATCGGCTTCGCGTGGTGGAAGTCCGACTGGTTCACGGGGACCTCGTCCACACGCTCACCGTCGACCTCGTACGCCACGCAGACCGGGATGGTCTCGAGGCCGGTCAGCACGTCGAGCTTCGTCAGCACGAAGTCGGTCACGCCGTTGATGCGCGCCGTGTAGCGGGCGATCGGGGCGTCGTACCAGCCGCAACGACGCGGGCGGCCGGTCGTGGTGCCGAACTCGAAGCCGTTCGCACGGAGGAACTCCCCCGACTCGTCGAACAGCTCGGTCGGGAACGGGCCAGCACCGACGCGGGTCGTGTACGCCTTGACGATGCCGATGATGCGCTCGAGCTTGCCCGGGCCGATGCCCGAACCGGTCGCGGCGCCACCGGCGGTCGCCGACGACGAGGTCACGAACGGGTAGGTGCCGTGGTCGACGTCGAGCATGGTGGCCTGGCCGGCCTCGAACAGGACCGTGTCGCCACGCTCGAGTGCCCGGTGGATCTCGAGCGCGGTGTCGGCGACCATCGGGCGCAGGCGCTCGGCGAAGGACAGCAGCGACTCGACGACCTCGTCCGCGTCGATCGCGCGGCGGTTGAAGACCTTGACGAGCAGGTGGTTCTTCTGGTCGAGGGCGGCTTCGACCTTCTGCCGCAGGATGTTCTCGTCGAAGATGTCCTGGATGCGGATGCCGACGCGGTTGATCTTGTCGGCGTAGGTCGGGCCGATGCCGCGACCGGTGGTGCCGATCTGGCGCTTGCCGAGGAACCGCTCGGTCACCTTGTCGATGGTGCGGTGGTAGTGCGTGATGACGTGCGCGTTCGCGGACACCAGGAGCTTCGAGACGTCGACACCGCGGGCGCGGAGCGCGTCGAGCTCCTGGAACAGGACCTCGAGGTCGACGACGACGCCGTTGCCGATGATCGGGGTGACGCCGGGCGTGAGGATGCCGGACGGCAGCAGGTGCAGCGCGTACTTCTCGCCGCCGACGACGACGGTGTGACCGGCGTTGTTGCCGCCGTTGAACTTCACGACGTAGTCGATGCGGGACCCGAGGAGGTCGGTTGCCTTCCCCTTGCCCTCGTCACCCCACTGGGCACCGATGATGACTGCTGCGGGCATGGAGGTTCTCCTCACGTTGGCGGAGGACCGCACCGGCGGGCTGGGCCGGTGGTCCACCCGAGTCTATCGAGTGGACACCTCCACGCCACCTCCCTGTGGACGAGAGCGACCGGAACGGCGGACCTGGGAGCGCGTCCGGCACGGTCGGCGCACCGTCGTCGGTGTCAGATCCGACGAGCAAGGGAGCACCACATGAGTGACCTCGGTGACAAGGCCAAGGACTTCGCGGACAGCGACAAGGGCGAGCAGGCGACCGACGCCGGGCTCGGCAAGGCCGCGGATGCGGCCGACAAGGCGACCGGCGGTGGCCACGGCGACCAGGTCGACAAGGCCGAGCAGGCCGCCGACGACAAGATCGGGCAGTAGCCCGGACCACGAACGCGACGGGAGGCGCGGTGCCAGCCGGCACCGCGCCTCCCGTCCGTCTGTCGGTGACGTTCCGCGCTCAGGCGCGGAAGAAGTCCTGGTACGACGGGTCGCCGACCGGCTGGGCGTGACCCGGCTGCGCGAGTCGTTCCTCGACCATGGCCTGGAGTGCGTCGGGCGGGGTCAGCCCACGGCGCCGCCACTCCATCGGGTTGGCCCGGAGCTGCATCAGGGAGGTGTGGGATCGCATGCGACAACTCTTGCACCGATTGCCTAGTTCGCCTAACTACATGTCCTTTTGCCGCACTCGGCGCCGTACTGTCCACGGCCAGGGACGACGAACGCCCCGCCACGATCGGTGGCGGGGCGTTCGTGCGCGAGCTGCTAGCGGCGGGGTGCCACCTTCGCGGTCTCGGCGGAGGTCGCCGTCCCGTCCTGGTAGCCCGTCGCCTTCGCCGTCACCCGGACGGAGAAGCGGTGCCCCGCGTCCGTCGTCCCGAGCGTGTAGCGCTGGTCGGTCGCACCCTGCACCGCGACGCCGTCACGGAGCCACTGGTACGAGTACGACACCTTCTTGCCGTCCCACGAGCCGGGCTTCGCCTTGAGGGTCTTCCCGACCTTCGGAGTGCCCGAGATCGTGACGGCGCTGCCCTCGCGGAGGGTGAGCGTCGGCGCGGTCTGGGCCGCCTGGAGCACGTCCGCCTGGTCGCCCACCGCGTTGCCGAGGTAGAGCAGCAGGACACGGGGGTTGGTGGCGTCAGGCTGCCGCGTGACCTGCAGCGAGCCCTCGTCCGCGAAGAGCACACCGGTGGTGGTGCCCTGCGCGAAGGCGAGCGCCGGCTTCGCCGGGTCGTACGTGGCCGATTCGGTCTCGTCCACGACGTACGAGCCGCTGGTGGCGAGGGCCGGGGCGTACGCCGACTCGGTCAGGACCGAGTAGTCGAACGGACCGGTCGCACCGATGGTCGACGCCGACACCGTCAGCACCTTGACGGCGCTGTCGAACGTGTTGACGTCCTGCCCCGCGGTGCCGCCGTTGAGCGGCTGCGTGTCGACCGTCTCGCCCGTCGCCAGGTCCACCGTGGTGGCGAGCGTCGCGTCGATCGTGGCCGACTTGGCGTCGTAGACCAGGTAGTCCGGCTCACCGTCGTGGTTCGTGTCGATGAGGACCTCGACGTTGGTCACTGCGCCGGGGTTCGCGTCGGCACCGGCGGTCTGGACGCCGAAGGCGAGCGTGTCCGAGGCCGTGTCGTAGTTCGCGCCGTAGGCCCGGACGTCGGCTGCCTGCAGGGACTGCTGCGCCGAACCGGCGGGCAGGGGCTCCTGCGGGTCGGTCCCGCCGAGCACGAACGGTGCGACGACCGAGTGGTACCCGGTGACCGCGTCGCCCTGGTCGACCGAGCGGCCGGTGAGCGCGAGCTCCGCGGTCGTGGTCGAGCCCGAGAACGCGATGTCCTTGCCGTGCACGGCGCTGACCGGCTTCGGCGCGACGTACGCGCCGAGGCGCATCGGGTTCAGCTGCTTGTCGGTCGGCGTGAAGGACACGACGCCCGACTCGGCGGCGACGAACTCGCGCTGGTAGCCGGACTGCACCGACTCCTGCGTGGGGTCGATGACGCGACGCAGCTGCGTCGGGTCGGCGATCGTGAACGTCAGCTTGACGGTCGCGGTGCCGTGCGCCGGAGCGGTGACCCGCTTCGTGCTCAGCGAGAACGCGACGCCCGGCTGGTCCACCTGGGCCTGGTACGCCACGTCGTACGTGTGCGGGCGGCCGTCGGTGTTCTGGATCTGCAGGGTGCGCGACTCGCTGGTCTTGCCGCTGACCTCGACGACACCGTACGAGGCGGTGACGAGCTGGTCGTTCTCGATGCTGCGCACCGTGGTGCCGGCGGTGACCGCCTGCAGCGCGTCGACGCGGCCGGTGCCCTGGCGGAGCAGCGTGGCGTCCCGGTCACCCTGACGCACGTCGTGCGTCGCGGTGTTCATCACGGCGGCCTTCACCTGCGGGGCCGTCCACGACGGGTGCGACTGGAAGGTCAGCGCGACGATGCCGGCCACGTGCGGGGTCGCCATCGAGGTGCCGCTCATCGACATGCGGCCGTCACCGGTGCCGTTGGCCGCGGAGATCACGTTGACCCCGGGGCCGGCGACGTCCGGCTTGACGATGTCGTCGAACGAGCCGTGCACGCCACGGCTGGTGAACGGCGCGAGCGTGTTCACGTTCGCCTGGTCGGTCGCCAGCTGGAAGCCCTTGAGCTCCTGTGCGAACTGCACGTGCAGCGTCCCGGCCTGCGCGGCGGCCTGGAGGCTCGTCACACTGTCCGAGGTCAGCTCGGCACCCGGGATGGTCGCGTTCCCCCCGATGCCGGAGTCGAAGCTCGTCACGGTGCCGGCGAGCAGGACGCCGACACCGCCGGCGGCCTGGACGTTGGTGAAGCGCACGCCGGAGCCGCACTCGAGCGCCCCGTCCGTCCACTTCAGCCAGACGACCTTGCCCTTCACCTTGGCGGCCTCGTCGGCACTGAACGCCTGGCAGCCGTCGATGTTCGTGGTCGGCACGACGACGTCGCCCTCGACCGGCAGCGTGCCCTGGTAGTTCTGCGAGTACTGGGCGCGGTAGGTGCCCGCGACGTCGGACGGCGCGGTGGCCTTGACGCCGTCGAACAGCGACTGGCCGGTGGCGCTCGCGGCGACGGTCAGGGCGCCTTCGGCGTTGCCCGGCGAGCCACCGATGTCGGTGAAGTCGTCGGCGTTGCCCGAGGCGATGACGGGCAGGACACCGCGGGCGGTGAGTGCGTCGATCTTCGCGTTGTCGGGGTCGTCCGGTGCGCCGTAGTCGGAGCCGAGCGACAGGTTGAGGACGTTGATGTCCTTGCCCTCGGTCAGCGCCTGGCCGACCCAGTCGAGCGCGGCACCGGTCAGGTCGGTCGACCCGCCGCCGTCACCGAACACCTTGAGGGCGTAGAGGCCGGCCTCGGGCGCGGTGCCGGGGCCGATCCACATGTCCTGGACGGACTGGTTGGTGAGCTTCGTGTAGTCGCCGCGGAACGTCTGCTTGTCCGCGGTCAGGCCGTAGCCCGCGGCGGTGCCGGCGACGTGCGTGCCGTGGTCGCCGCCCTTGCCGTCGATCGGGTTCGCGTCCGGCTTCGGGGTCGGGTCGTAGCCCGCGCTCGAGGAGTCCGCGTTGTAGGTGGGGCCGGCGAAGTCGTAGCCACCGAGGTACTTCTTCGCGTCGAACCAGCTGGGGTCCGGCGCGCTCGTGCTCGCCAGGGCCTGCTGGTAGGCCGCGGTGGTGCCCGGACCGCCGAAGTCGGCCTGCGTGTAGTCGAGGCCGGTGTCGAGGACGGCGACGTTCACACCCTTGCCCGTGCGCCCGGTCTGCTGCCACGCGTCGAGCGAGCGCGTGTAGATGTCGCTCGCCGCGTTCTTGGGGCTGACGCCGTCCGCGCCCGGCTGCACCAGGTCGGGGTCGACGCCGCTCGGGGCCTTCGACGCGTCGCCCGGGGTCGGGTCGACGATCTTCTTCGGGGTGAGCGGGATGATGCTCTCGACGTCCGAACGGCTCGCGATGTCGCGCAGCGCGTCGACGTCGGCGACGACCGCGACACCGGGCACGGTGTACTCGGTCGAGTACAGCTCCGTGGCCTTCGCGTCGGAGCGCTTGACGGCGGAGCGGACGGCGTCGACGGTCGAGGTGATCGCCTGCACGCGCTCCTTGGCGGCGGACGACGGGGTCTTCGACTTCGTCAGGTCGCCGCCCTTCGCCTTCGCGTCGACCTCGAGTGCGCCCTGGCCGGTCGTGCGCACGAACGCGGCGACCGTCTTCTGGGGCTTGGCGTCGCGGAGCGGTGCCGCGAGCTTGAGGTCGGCGGCGGAGAGGCCGCTCGGTGCAGCGTTCGCTGCCCCACCCACGGCGAGACCGCCGCACGACAGGGCGACGGCCGCGATGCCCGCGGTCAGGATGCGCGCGACGCGTGACCGCGTGGTGCGTTCCGGGATGGGTGGTTGCTCGGGTACTGCACGGTTCGGTGTTGCACGTGTCACAGGGCGCACTCCTCGGGCTCTGTCCGTGGTGGGAATTCTTGTGAAGTTATGCGTTCGTTCACAGGTGGAACAGTCCGCACTTCGGGGGACTGGCCCTCGTCCGGGGGTACGGCACCTATTAAGTTGCACAGGGGTGTGCACGTTATTACGATGGGCACCGTGACCAGCACCGACCAGCCCGGACGCGCACCCCGGCGGGACGCGACGGAGAACCGCGCTGCCCTGATCGAGGCGGCCCGGAGCGTCCTGCAGCAGGACCCCGACGCCTCGCTCGAGACCATCGCGTCCGCCGCAGGCCTGTCCCGCCGTGCGGTCTACGGACACTTCCCCTCCCGCGACGACCTGGTGCGCGAGGTCGTGACCGGCGGCGCCGCCCGCATCGCCGGCGCGATGCCGTCGTCGTCCGAGCTCGCCGACCTGCCCCCGGCCGCACGGCTCGCGGCGATCGCGGTGACGCTCTGGTCCGAGGTCTCGCACGTGCGCTCGATGGCCCGGGTCGCCCTGCGCAGCCCGTTCGCCGAGTCCGTGGCCGAGGTCTTCGCGCCGCTGCGGGCCCAGGTCCGGACCGCGTGCGCGCTCGGCATCGACGAGGGCTCCATGCGCGACGACGTCGGCGCCGACACACTCGCCCGCCTGGTCGAGGCAGCGTGCATCGCCGTCCTCGACGAGGCGACCCGTTCCGGGACGAGCGACGAGGCCGGACGGCGCATGGTGGTGCTGTCGGCCCTCGGCACCGCCGGCATCGACTGGCGCACCGCGCTGCTGTCCGAACCCGCCGCACCCACCCCGCAGACCGAGCAGGAGACCCGCGCATGACGCTCGAACTCGACCACGTCGGCATCGGCGACGAGCCCGGCGCCGCGCTGCCCGTCGTCTCCGCGGTCGCCGCTCCCGGTCACCCCGGGGTCGTCGCCGTCGAGACCGAGCAGGCGCCGGTGCTCGCGTCCCTCGTCGCCGGCGGACGGATGCGGCCCGAGACCGGACGAGTGCTGCTCGACGGGCACGAGGACGCCGACGCCGTGCGCCGCACCTTCGCGCTCGTGGACACCCCCGGGGTCGCCGAGCCGTTCCCCGTCATGACGCTCCGGAAGATCGTGCGCGAGGAGCTCGCGTTCGCCGGGCAGCGGCCCTCGCGCGACCACGTCGACACCGTGCTCGACGAGCTCGGGATGCGGGACTACGCCGACACGCACGTGCAGCGGGTCCCGACCGACGTGCGGGTGCGGCTGCTCGTGGAACTCGCGCTGCTGCGGGACGGCGTCACGGGCATCGTGCTCACCACGCCCGAGCGACACGGGGGCGCCGTGGCCGACTGGTTCGCGGTGGTGCGCGACGTCGCCCGCCGCGGCGTGACCGTCGTCCTCGTGACCTCGAAGGCGGCCGCGACCACCGTCGAGCAGCTGCTCGACACCATCCACACCGAGGGTCCCGACGACGCGACCCGGACCGGACGAGGCGACCAGGTCCTCCCGTCCGACCCCGAATCTCCCGCAACCGTCCCGACGGAGGCACCCGCGTGACCATCCCCTCGCTCATCCGCGCCGAACTGGCGCGCCTCACCGCCACGCCGCTCGCCCGGCTGGCGTTCGTCGCCCTCATGGTGGTGCCGCTGCTCTACGGTGGCGCGTACCTCTGGGCGAACCGCGACCCCTACGCCAAGCTCGACCAGATCCCGGCCGCGATCGTCGACCAGGACGCCGGCGCGACGCTCGACGGCGACCGGGTCGACTACGGCAAGGACGTCACGAAGGAGGCGATCGACGGCGCCGACTTCAAGTGGACCGAGACGACCGCGGCCGACGCGCGCTCCGGCGTGCGGAACGGCACGTACGACTTCGTCGTGACCATCCCGCACGACTTCTCCGAGTCCCTGGTGTCGGCGCAGGGGGACGACCCGAAGCGGGCCGAGCTCGTGATGACCACGGCGGACACCAACTCGTACCTGGCCTCCACCATCGCGGAGCAGGCGGGCAAGACCATGCGCACGGCCGTCGCCGAGCGGGTCGGCAAGCAGGCCGCGAAGACGCTGCTCGTCGGGCTCGCCGACGTGCGGGACAGCCTCGGCGACGCCGTCGACGGTGCCGGGCAGCTCGCGTCGGGGGCGACCCAGGCAGCCGACGGGGCGTCCTCGCTCGCCTCCGGCACCTCGGAACTGTCGGCCGGCGCCTCGCAGCTCGCGTCCGGCACCGCCGCGCTGCCGTCGCAGACCGCGCAGCTCGACAGCGGCGCGCAGCAGGTCGCGTCCGGGGCCTCGACCCTGGCGTCGGGGCTGCAGTCCGCACAGCAGCAGACCGCGTCGCTGCCGGCCCAGACCGCGCAGCTGAACGACGGCGCGCAGCAGGTGGCGGCGGGGAACGCCGCGCTCGCCGACGAGGTCGACTCGTACAGCGACGACGTCGACGCGGTCCAGCCGATCGACGCCGCCACGGTGCTCGCCCAGATCACCGCGAACCTGCCCGAGGGCGCGACGCTCACGCAGGAGCAGCGGGACGCCATCACGAAGGCCGTCGGCGACGTGAACGGTGCCGGCGCCTCGGCCAAGCAGACCTACGCGGCGACGAAGTCGGCCGTCGACCAGCTCCGTGACGGCTCCGCGCAGGTCGCTGCCGGGACCTCCGCGCTCGCCTCGGCGTCCCCGCAGCTGGCCGACGGCATCGCGTCGGCGTCGAGCGGTGCGTCGCAGCTGGCGTCGGGCTCGTCGCAGGTCGCCGCGGGCACGTCGAAGCTCGCTGCTGCCGCACCCACCCTGTCGTCCGGCGCGGCGTCGCTCGCGGACGGTGCGGCGTCGGCGGCGTCGGGTGCCGCGCAGCTCTCGTCCGGGGTGGACCAGCTCGAGGACGGCTCGAAGGAGCTCGCCGCGAAGCTCGACCAGGGCCGCACGAAGATCCCGGCCTCCACGGCGGCACAGCGGAACGACCAGGCGTCGGTCATCTCCGACCCGGTGAAGGTCGGCGACGACAACGTGGCCGCGGCGTCGAACTACGGCGCCGGACTCGCACCGTTCTTCATCTCGCTCGCGGCGTGGATCGGCATGTACGCGCTGTTCCTCATCCTCAAGCCGATCTCGAAGCGGGCCATCACCGCGGTGCGGAAGCCGCTGTCGGTGGTGCTCGGCGGCTGGCTGACGCCGGCGCTGCTCGGGGTCGTGCAGATGGCGGCGCTGTTCCTGATCGTGCGGTTCGCGCTCGACCTCGACGTCGTGCACGCCGGAGCGACGGTCGGTGTCATGGTCCTCGCGTCGGCCACCTTCGCGGCGATCATCATGGCGCTCAACGTGCTGCTCGGGTCCGTCGGGCAGTTCCTCGGCCTGGTGCTCATGCTCGTGCAGCTCGTCACCGCCGGCGGGACCTTCCCGTGGCAGACGCTGCCGGGGCCGTTGGCCGCGCTGCACTTCGCGCTGCCGATGACGTACTCGGTCGACGCGCTGCGGCAGACGATGTACGGCGGCTCGTTCGGGGCGGTGTGGTCGGACGCGGGGGTGCTCGCGTGCTGGCTGCTCGGCGCGCTGCTCGTGTCGACCGTCGTCACCGCGCGGCAGACCCGCTCGCGGACGCTGCGCGACCTGCGGCCGAGCCTGATCGGGTAGCCCGCGCGACGCTCGGCGCCGGCGTGGGCGCGCGGCGTGCGGCGTGGGCGTGGGCGTGGGCGTGGGCGTCACGAGGCGTTCATGGAGCAGAAGACGTCGGGTCGCGAGCACGCAACCGACGTCTTCTGCTCCATCGATGCGCCCCGGACGAGAGCGCAGGCGCGTCAGGCCGACCGCTGGCCGAGCGGGGCGTCGGCGAGCGCACCCCCGAGGAAGCGCATGTCCTCGTCGGGCAGCGCCGATCGTTCGTCCTCGTCGAGTACGGTCGCGGCATCGTCGACCGGCACGAAGCCGATGGCCTCCCCGGCACCCAGGTCGGCGGGGCTCCCCTGGTTGCACGACAGCGCCCAGACGACGTGGTGTCCGGGCTCGCGCAACCCCACCGTCACCTCGACCAGGCGTGCGAGGTCGTCGCCGGACGTCCACATCAGCAGTGCCCGACGGCTCGTCGGCCGCTCGCCGAACGCCCCGATCCGAGCGGACACGATCGACATGCCGAAGCGGTCGGCGAACAGGCTCCCGAGCAGCTCCATCGCGGCCTTCGTCACGCCGTAGTAGGTGTCTGGGCGGGGCAGGAGATCCCCCGGGATGCTCCCCGGCGCCTGCTCCGGTTCCGTCACACGGCCGACGGCGTGGATCGAGCTCGCCTGCAGCACGCGCAGCACGCCGGCGGCGGCCGCACGCTCCAGCACGTTCTTCGTCCCGGTCAGGTTCGCCGCTACCAGGGCGTCCCAGTCGTCCTCAGTCGGGATGCCCGCGAGGTGCACCACCGTGTCCACGCCGTCCAGGGCGTCGTCGAGCGCACGGCTGTCGGCCACGGAGCCGATGACGAGCCGCTCGCCCGCAGCGACGGGGTCCGCGGGTTCCCGTTCGTCGATCAGCACCAGTTCGTGTCCGGCCGCACGGAGTCTCGGCCGCAGCGCGGTCCCGATCCGGCCAGCAGCACCCGTCAGCAGCAGCGTCGCCATGCGGCGGACGCTACGCCCGGCGTCGCAGCAACCCTGCCAGCTCCTCGAGCGCTGCCGCCCGCTGGGTCGTCACGTCGCTCCGGCTCCATCGCAGCACCACCCAGCCGAGTCGCGCGAAGGCACGGTAGCGCCGCAGGTCGGACTCCCACTGAGCGGGGTCGGTCCGGTGGTGGTCGCCCTCGTACTCGATGATGACGCGCTCGCGTCGGTACGCGAAGTCCGCACGACCGACGAACCGCCCCTGTTCGTCTCGGATCTCGACCTGCAGCTCGGGCTCGGCGATCCCGGCACGGACGATGCCCAAGCGAGCCCGGGTCTCCTGCGGCGATCCGCTCCCCCGCCGGACCAGTCCGAGCGCGACCCGGAGGTTCCGCGCGCCAGGGCAGCGCCCCCGGAGGGCGAGCGCGGACGCGAGCGCGGCGACCGTCGTCGCACACGCCCGGCTCGAGAGCATCGCATCGCCCAGGACGACGAGGTCATCGAGACCGAGCAGCGACCCGCACTCCACCCAGGTGGTCGCCGGCGCACTCGTCCGTATCCCCCATCGGGTCAGGACCACGGCACGGTCCTCCGTCGTCCGGTGCCCGACGACCCCCTCGCGCCGCATCTGCGCGGACGGCCGGACGCTCGTCACGTGGACCGGATCGTCGCCAGGGTGGTCGCGTGGCAGCGGGAGGCCCCACAGCACCGCCGCGGAGACATGGCTGATGAACTGCCTGGGACCGAGCACGGGCCGGAAGGCACGGATGCGATCGATCCCGGTCGGCAGACGATCCCGGTGCCAGCGGATCGACCGCGTGGGTCGGACCAGGTCGGACCGACGGAGACGCTCGCGGTGCACGGCTTGACGGTCTGCAGCGCGGACGTCGAAGCTCCGGGCGGACAAGCTCTTCGGCAGTGGTCGTGGTCGCATGCTCCGAGGATTCGTGAGTCGCGCTGGTCCGGCGAAGCAGCGGCCCGATCCTGTGCGCAACACCGCGTTCGAGCTCCCCTGTGCAGGACTCGTGCCGCCTTCCATGGAGCAGGAAACGTCGAGTGAGGCCGTCGTACTCGATTTCTGCTCCATCGACGGAAAGCGCAACGCGAGCGCCCGGCACCACACGCCGCCTCTCCGCCCCCACCCCACCATGTCCTGACAACCACGCGCGACGCGCCCGCTACGATCGAGGGACACCACGACCGGTCGAGGGAGATCATGGGAGACGGCAGGTCCGCCACCGCAGACGGCAAACCGGCGACCATCTACGACGTCGCCGCGCGCGCAGGCGTCTCGAAGTCCCTCGTCTCGCTCGTGCTCCAGCGGTCGCCGAAGGTCAGCGAGCAGCGCCGCGAGGCCGTCCTGCAGGCCATCCAGGAACTCGACTACCGCCCGTCCACCGCGGCCGTCTCGCTCGCCGGCACCCGGAGCCGCACGATCGGCGTCGTGCTCGACGACTTCCGGAACCAGTGGTTCGTCGACCTGCTCACCGGCCTGCGCGAGGCGCTGCAGGACCAGGGCCACCGCCTCGTCGTCGCGGACCGGTTCCTCAACACCGGCCTCGACGTCTCCCCCGTCGAGGGATTCCTGTCCATGCGCGTCGAGGGCATCGTCATCGCCGGCGAGCCGGACACCGACCTCGCGATCCCGGCGAGCATGCCCGTCGTGGTCGCCGGCGGACGCGCGGCGCTGCCCCGTGCCGACACCGTCGCGAACGACGACCGCGCCGGTGGCCGGATGGCGGCCGAGCACCTGCTGGCCCTCGGCCACACGCGCATCGGCTTCGTCGGCGGTCGGTCGGCCGCCTCTGCGGAACGCCTCGCCGGCCTGGAGGCACGGGTCGCCTCCGCCCCGTCACCCGCCTCGCTCGTCTCCCACGTCATGCCCGTGGAGCCCACCGAGGAGGCCGGCGCCGAGGCCGTCGGGCACCTGCTCGACGCCCACCCGGACGTCACGGCGGTGTTCGCGGCGAACGACGTCATGGCGCTCGGCGCGATGTCCGGACTGGCCGCCCGGGGCCTGCGCGTCCCCGAGGACGTGTCGGTCATGGGCTACGACGACACCCCGCTCGCGGCGACGGCGTACGTCGGGCTGACGAGCATCGACGACCGCAGCGTGGAGATCGGCCGCGGCGCCGGCGAGCGCCTGCTGGCCCGCATCGCCGATCCGACCGCACCCGCGCAGGAGACCCTGGTCGAGCCGCGGCTCGTCGCCCGCCGCACGACCGCCGCCCGCTGACGCCCCGCCGGACGCCCGCGGGTCAGTCGGTGGGCAGCTCCGCGTGCTGGACGACCCATGCGTGCATGACGATCGCGGCGGCGGCGGAGGCGTTGATGCTCCGCGTCGACCCGAACTGCGTGATCTCGAGGTGGGCGTCGGCGCCCGTGACGGCCTCGTCGGTGAGCCCGGGCCCCTCCTGCCCGAACAGGAACACGCAGCGCTCCGGGATCGCCGCCGTCTCGATGCGCTCGGCACCGGGGGTGTTGTCGATCGCGACGACCGGGCGGCCCTCCTCCCGCATCGCGGCGAGGAACGCGGCGACGTCCGGGTGGTACCGCACGTGCTGGTAGCGGTCGGTCACCATCGCGCCGCGCTTGTTCCACCGGCGCCGACCGATGATGTGCACGGTGCCGGCGAGGAACGCGTTCGCGCTCCGGACGATGGACCCGATGTTCAGGTCGTGCTGCCAGTTCTCGATCGCCACGTCGAAGGCGTGCCGGCGGGTGTCGAGCTCGGCCACGATCGCGTCCATCGACCAGTACCGGAACCGGTCGACCACGTTGCGGGTGTCCCCCGCCGCGAGGAGCTCCGGGTCGAGCCGCGGGTCGTCCGGCCAGGGCTCGGGGTGGGGTCCGACGCCGTTCGTGGTGGCCTCGTGCGTCGGCGGCAGCTCGGCGGCCGGGCCACCGGGCCGGGCCGGGCCCGTCGACGGGACCACGGGGTCGGACGGGAGGCGCTCGGTCACGTGACCAGCGTAGGGTGCGTGCCCCGTGCCTCCCGTCCGGCGATCACCGACGGCCGACGACCGGGTGGGGTCAGTACGACGTCGGGTACGTGACCGACGGCTCGGACATCGCGACCGCGACGAGCGCGATGAAGAGCACGGCGTAGAAGACCGTGATGACCCCGCCGACGATGACCGCGGCGAGCGCCAGACCGCGCCCACCCTCGCCACGCTTCTTCGTCTGGGACATCGCGACGAAGCCGAGGACGAACCCGACGATCGGCGCGACGAACGCCGCCACGAGCGCGATGATCGCGAGGGTGTTCGTGCGCTGCGGGGCGGCCGGTGCCGCTGCGTACGGCTGGTACTGGTCCTGCGGGGGCTGAGCGTTCTGTTCTGACACGGCTGACGAGCCTAGGACCGCTCCGTTTTCGTGGAGAAGTGCCAAACTTCGTCCGGTCTCAGGTCGTGCCGGGGCGCAGGTAGTCCTCCGGCTCGTCACCCCTGCCGGTGGTCGTGAAGATGCGCTTCCGGTCGTCGGGGCGGGCCGGGTCGTAGAGCACGGTGACCGTCCCGCCGAGCACCGGTGCGGTGCCGTGGGTGAAGCCCTCGGTGCGCTCCACCCAGCGCCGGACACCGTGCAGGTCCACGAAGGAGCACGTCCAGCGCAGCAGGGTGCGCGAGGCGTCCGGGGTGGTGCCGCCGCTGACCGCGGTGACCTCGCCCGTCGTGCGTCGGCCGTTCGCCATGACGTCCGCGAGCCGGGCGCGACGGTTCCCGCGGCCGACCCGCGTCGCACCGCCGGCCACGAGCGTGAGGGCGGTCACGACGGTGAGGAGCCCCGGCAGCCACCACACGGAGGTGTACCAGATCCAGGTGCCGATCCCCCACGTCTCGTCGTGCCCGAACGTCGGGTCGACGGCCACGCCGACGCGGTCCGGGGCGGGCCACTGCGTGGTCGTGGCCCACCAGGTGCACGCGGTGGCGCCGACGAACCAGAGCGGCAGCGGCCCGAGTCCGACCAGGTCGGTGGTGCGCCCGGACCAGCGGTGGTTCCACGTCGTGTACACACCGACGGCCACCAGGGTGCCGACGACCGCACCGGGGACCGCCCACCAGTGCGTCTCCGGGTCGGGGCTGTCCGAGAACACGCTGTTGACCATCATCATCCGGAAGCGCAGGACGAACTCCGACACCGCGAGTCCACCGACGGCCCCCGCGGCGACGACGAGCAGCGCGCCGACGACGGTCATCGTCAGTGCGGAGGTCGAGCCGCGGTACCGGGCCTCGCGTTCGCGGCGCGCCTGCTGCGGGTCGACCGTGCTCACGACGTCGCGGTGCCGTGCGTGCGGACGCGGGCCTCGATGCCGGCGGTGATGATGTCGAGACCGAGGGTGAAGCGGTCGTCGTACGAGTGCTCGCCGAGGATCTCGCCGACCACGCGGTGCCGCTCCGGGCGCCCGGCCTCGGAGTCGCCGCGGCCGACCTGCACGCCCGCGTGCCCGACGACGAAGTCGTAGACCACGAAGAACGCGTACATGGCCTCGCGCTGCGGCAGCCCGGCCTGCTGCAGGGCACCGACGACCTTCGCCACGACGGCGTCCGACTCGGTCGAGGCGAGCGGGGCGCGCTGGCTGTGGGACTCGAGCACCAGGGGGTGGGTGCGCATGAGGTCGCGGAAGGTGCAGGCGAACACCCGGACGATCGACCGCCAGTCGTCCGGCCAGACGAAGGTCGCGGTGAACTCGTCGACCGTGCGGCGGACGAGTTCGGCGTGCAGGTCGTCGAGGCCGCCGATCGTGCGGTGGACGGTCATCGGCGCGACGCCGAGGCGGGCGCCGAGGGCGCGGAAGGACAGGCGGTCGAGGCCCTCCTCGTTCGCGATGGTCGTCGCGGCGTCGACCACCTGCTCGCGACTGAGCACGTTGGGGCGGCCCCGGCGGCGGGGCGCCGTGGCGGGCGTCGGTGCCGACTCGGCGCCGGTCTGCGACCGCGTGTCCGGGGTGGGGTCGGCGGTGGTCCGCGGCTGGGCGTGCGGGGAGCCGGGGTCGACGAGCACGGGGGGCCTCCTTGATCCGGTACGTGTCCCGAAAATCGTAGCCCAAAGCCGAACGGCGTTCGGTGTCCGGTCGGCCACAATCCGGTGTCCGGTCGGCCACCCGGTTCGCCGGACGCGCACCCCAGTACGCTGTGGGCCATGGCGACCCGCGACGAAGTCGAGTGCTGGCTGACCGACATGGACGGCGTGCTCGTCCACGAGAACCAGGCGCTGCCGGGAGCTCCCGAGCTCATCCAGCAGTGGCTCGACGAGGGCACGGAGTTCCTCGTCCTGACCAACAACTCGATCTTCACGCCGCGTGACCTGAGCGCCCGGCTCCGCTGGTCCGGCCTCGAGGTCCCCGAGGAGCGCATCTGGACGAGCGCGCTCGCGACCGCGGACTTCTGCCGGTCGCAGATGCCCGGCGGCTCCGCGTTCGTCATCGGCGAGGCCGGCATGACGACGGCCCTGCACGAGGCCGGCTTCATCATGACGGAGACCGCACCCGACTACGTCGTCGTCGGCGAGACGCGGAACTACTCGTTCGAGGCCATCACGAAGGCGGTCCGGCTGATCCGCGACGGTGCCCGGTTCATCGTCACGAACCCCGACGCGACCGGTCCGTCGGCCGAGGGGGTCCTGCCCGCGACCGGGGCGATCGCCGCGATGATCGAGAAGGCGACGGGCAAGCAGCCCTACGTCGTCGGCAAGCCGAACCCGATGATGTTCCGGTCGGCGATGAACCGCATCGGCGCGCACTCCGAGAACACCGGCATGATCGGCGACCGCATGGACACCGACGTGCAGGCCGGCATCGAGGCCGGGCTCCACACCGTCCTCGTGATGACCGGCATCAGCGACCAGGCCGAGATCGACCGGTACCCGTTCCGTCCGAGCGAGGTCATCGCGGGCGTGCACGAGCTCGTCCGCGCCGAGCCGATCGAGGTCGAGCTCTAGCGACGGGCGCGGCTGGGCTCGGGGCGGGTCCGACCGGAGCTCGGGCCGGGTCCGCCCCGAGCGCGCGCTCAGGCCGGGTTCGACCGGAGCAACCGCGTCGTCGCGATCATCGCACCGCCGACGACCGCCGGGACCCCGCCACCGGGGTGCACCGACGCGCCCACCCGCCACAGCCAGGGCCGCCAGCGGTCGTTGTACGAGGGCCGGTGGAACGGCCCGCTCTGCCACGGCGGACGCGCGGCACCGTAGAGCGCCCCGTGCGGCTCGCCGCCGGTGCCGTAGTACGCCGGGTCGAGGACCACGTGGTCCTCGAGCAGGTCGGTGATCGGACCGTCGAGGCCCAGTGCTGCCGAGACGCGGTCGACCTCGCGCCGCACGAAGGGGTGGTCGATCGTGTAGTGCCCGCCGTCCGCCGGTGCGGTGAGCAGGACGCCCACGGTGCCGTGCGGGTTCGGGGAGAGCTCCCCGGCGCGGTAGTGGTTGACGAACACCATCGTGTCCGCCGGCTCGTCCCCCGCCTCGAGGCTCCGGTGGAGCGCGTCGGGCTTCGTCGGCAGCACCACGCTGTGCGTCGCGAGACCGTCCGGCAGCTCCTCACGCAGCACGCCGTACAGCGCGACGGCGGAGCAGGACAGGGCGCGGGGCCGTGCGCGCGGTCGCGGCAGCGTCGGGGTCCGGGACGGTCCGGTCAGCGCGGCGAGCCGGTCGGCGTCGAGGGCGCTGACGACGAGGTCGGCGGGGTGGTGCGCCGTCTCGGTGGTGACCCCGCCGCGCGCGATGCGGGTGACGGCCTCGCCGGTCCGGACGTCGACGCCGGCCGCCTCGGCCAGTCGCTGCAGCGCGAGCACGACCTCGTACACGCCACCTCGGGGCACCCACGCGCCGGTCTCCGCCATGATCGCCGGCATGCTCGCGTAGAGCGCCGGGGTGCGCGCCGGCGAGACCCCCGCGTTGAGGGTGTGGATCGCGATGATCTCGCGCAGCCCGTCCGGTAGCCACGGCAGGCCGTCGAGGTACGCACGCGTGGTGAGCCGCGAGCCGTAGACCGACAGCAGCCGACGCACCGCGGGGAGCGCTGCGCGGTCGAGGGGGTCGGCGAGCAGGAGGTCGGTGACGTCGTCGGCGAGCGGCGCGTGCAGGTCGGCGAACCGACGCCACGCCGGGTACCAGGGGTGGTCGGGCGCGACCGGCAGCGCGGTTTCCTCGCCCTGGTGGAAGTACCGCCCGACCTCGGGCATGCGCACCAGGTCGAGCTGCCCGTCCTCGCCGACGCGGTCGCCGAGTCGCCGCAGCAGCTCGTCCCACACCGCCGGGAAGGTGACGAGCGACGGCCCGGTGTCGATGCGGTCCGCCCCGAGCTGGATGCGGAGGCTCTTGCCGCCGAGCCGGTCCGAGGCCTCGAGCAGGGTCACCCGGTGCCCGGCGTGGGCGAGCAGCGCAGCGGCGGTGAGCCCACCGATCCCTCCGCCGACGACGACGATGCGGCTCACGCGTGACCTCCCAGGACGATCGCGACCAGGAGCAGCACCCCGGCGAAGGACCCCGCGATGTACGGGAAGGCGACCGACAGGCGGTACAGGCGGTGCCCGGTCTCCGGCGTCGGGTCGCGCAGCAGGCTGACCACCAGGACGCCGGCGATCAGGAGGTTGACGGCGGCGACGGGGATGCTCACCACGGCGAACAGCACCGTCGACACCGTCCACCAGGCGCCGCTCCACAGCGCCGCCCCCCGGGCTCCGAGCCGGACCGCCGTGGTCGTGATGCCCGCGTCCCGGTCCTCGACGATGTCCTGCACGGCGTCGAAGGCGTGCTTGGCGACGCTCCAGGCCATGAGCCCGACCGCAGCCGGCCACACGGGCTCCTCCTCGAGGGCGAACGGCACGATGACCAGCGGCAGCGCGTACGCCGCGTTGCTCAGCGAGTCGAGGTACGGCCGCGCCTTGAACCGCAGCGGCGGGGCGGAGTAGCAGACGAAGACGGCGGCGTAGAGCAGGACCGCGGCGTTCGCGAGCGGCGGCAGTGTCAGCAGGAACGCGACGAGGAACGGCACGTTGACCACGGCGACGGCCCAGACGATGAGCCGCACCTCGGACTGGCGGATCCTGGCGCCCTCGATGGACCCCTTGCGGGGGTTGGTCGCGTCGGTGTCCTGGTCGAAGACGTCGTTGACGCCGTAGATGAGCAGGTTGAACGGCAGGGTCAGCCAGACGAGGATCGGCAGCGCCCGCAGGTCGAACAGCGCGCCGGTGAGCCACACGGCGACGAGCCCCGAGCCGATCGTGTTGATCCAGAGCACCGGCCGCGAGATGTGCACCAGTCGGCGCACGGTCGCAGCGACCCCGGACGGCACGAGGCGGGGCATCCGTTCGGTCCCGTCGGTCACCGGCCCGAGCGTACCCGGCGGCCCCGACCGCGGGCCGGGGTGGGCACGGGCACCGGCACGGGGCCGCGGCCGCGGCGCAAGCTCGACACCGGGCCGCAGCACCGCACCCGCACCGGCACCGGCACCGGCACCGGGTCCGGCGCTACTCGACCGTGACGAGCGTCCCGAGCGGGAGGGCGTCCAGCGCCGCGACGCCCTCGGCGGAGAGCCGGACGCACCCGTGCGACACCGCGCCCGAGGCTGCCGCGTTCCAGTGCAGCCCGATGAGCCCGCCGTCCGACCCGCCGTACGGCTCGTCCGCGGCGCTCGAGTGCAGCGACGTCAGCTGGATCGGGTGGTCGCCGGTGCCCTGCGCGGGGTCGACGTACCGCTGCTCCAGGTACCCCGTCACCCCGGTCGGCGTCGGGGTGTCGGACGTGCCGACCCCCGCTGCGAAGCGCTGGGCGACCCGTCCGGACGACGACACGATCGACACGGTCTGGTCGGCCGTGGAGATGACCACGTGCGACGTCGGCGTCGGCTGCTGCACCAGGGACCCCGCCGGCACCCACGCGGCGGTCTGGGCAGCGGCGTGCCCGTCGGCCCGTGACGGGAGCTCCTGTCGGGCCGGGGTGAGGACGAGCTCCCACCCGCCCTCGTGGCGCAGCCCGACGACGGTGCTCGGCTGCCCGAGGAAGTCGGTGGCGGCGAAGCGCGCGACGGGGCGCTGCCGGTCGGTCCCGAACAGCGGTGCGTCGGCCCGGAGGTGGAACACCTCGGCGGACGACACCGGCCGGTCGACGGGCACCAGACCGTCGATGACCGCCGAGTAGCGCGCCTCCGGGAGCGCGGCGAGCGCCGCTGCGTCGACGTCGGGCACGTCCGGCGCCGTGCTCGCGGTGGCCGACGGGCTGCGGGTCGCAGCAGCGGGCGCGGCGTCGCCGCTGGTCGCGCCGGTCAGCACGGGGACGGCGATCGCGGCGGCGACCACGACGGCGGCGATGCCGACGGTGGTCCAGGTCTTGGCGTGCTGCACGGGAGCCTCCGGTGGTGCGAGCGGTCGGGTGACGGACGGGAGGCGCGGGGTGGGCCGGTGACGCGCCTCCCGTCCGACGGGTGTGGGACGGGAGGCGCGGTGCGGGCCGGTGACACGCCTCCCGTCCGGCGAGGGGACGGGATCAGCCGCTGACGACCGGCAGGTGCACGCCGGCGGGGACGGTGGCCGTCCCGCCGGTGCCGGTACCGGACCCACCGGTCGAGGGCGCTGCGGTCACGGTGATCGCGAGCGGCGACACGAGCGCCGAGGCACCCGACGCGTCGACCAGGTCGAGCGTGTGCGCACCCACGACGGTGCCCGCGGGGATGGTCACGGAGCCGGTGGCGGTGCCGTCGGCACCGACCGTGAGCGTGCCGACCACGACCGGGTCGGAGTGCAGCACGACCTGCAGCGTGGCGCCGGCGGGCAGTCCGGTGCCGGCGAGGGCGATGGTCCCACCGGCCTGGACGGAGGTGCCGTCGGGGGCGGTCAGCACGCCGGAGACGACGCGGGCCCGACCACCGGTCGAGAGGACCTTCGCGGTGCCGTCCGCGGCGACGGCGACGGTCGCACTCGTGGCCGCCGCGAGGTCGAGGCGCTCCCACGAGCCGTTCGCGGTGCCGGACTGGTCGAGCGGGTAGCCCGAGGCGATCTCGGTCTGCGCGAGCACCTGCGTGCGCTGCGCGTCGGTCAGGGTCGGGAAGGTCGACAGGAGCAGGTTCGACGCACCGGTCGGGACGGACGGGGCGAGCCCGGCGGTGCCGGTCTTCGCGAAGCCGTAGGTCATGCGCTCGCGGTAGACCTGCACGGCCGAGGCGCGGTCGGTGACGACCTGCGCCGTGCCGCCGGGCATCGCCTGGCCGCCGTAGGGGTCGTCGGTGTAGGGCTGCTCCGCCGCGATGCAGTCCGCGAGGGTGCCGCCGCACTTCGCCTCGAGGTACTTCGTCAGCTCGGCGCGGGCCGGCTCGAGGACCTCGGTGCGGTACTGCGTGTCGGACCAGCGGGCGGCCAGGGCGGCCTCGCCGTCGATGCGGCCACCCATGATGTCGAGCGGGTAGTGGACGCCGAGGACGATGCGGTCGTTGCCGGCCTCGGACGCGCGGGCGAGGATCTCCGGCGCGAGCTCCGGCACGAGCGTGGCGAGGGTGATGCCCGCCTGGTACGCCGTGGTGGTGTGCCCGGACGGGTACGATCCGCCGGTGCAGATGCCCTTCTGGCCGTAGCCGGCGTCGAGCACGACGTCGTTCGGCGAGAACTCGTGGGTGGTGTCCGTCGTGGCCGGGACGCGGGTGATCGTGAGGTTGCCCTTCGCGTCCGCCCAGGCCTTGCCGGTGCGGGTCCCGGCGAGCGACGACGCGTTCACCGTCGCCGGGTCGCAGCTGGCCGTGTCGTCGCCGGCGGGCAGCGTCGCCGCGCTGTCGGTCGGCAGGTAGGGCCGCGGGTAGCTGTAGTGCGCCTTCGCCGCACCGGTGCCGACGTAGGCGCCGCTCGTGCCGTTCGACGAGTTGATGAGGGCGTCCACGAGCGGCAGGTCACCGTCGTTGCGCCCCTGCACGAACAGCTTGCCCAGCACGTCACCGAGGCCCTGCGACACCGTGAAGGACTGGTCGTAGGCGGTACCGGACGCGTTGTCGTACTCGGCGTCCTGCAGCGCCCGGAACTGCTGGGCCTTCGTGGCGTGCTGGTTGATCCACGACGTCAGCTGGTCGTTCTTCGCCAGGGTCGTCGGATCGTTGACGGTGCCGTGCAGGTCGTTCTTCCCGGTCGACGTCCAGTACTGGTCGTAGCCGTTCAGCAGCGACACGAGGTCGGGCTTCGTGGAGTCGCTCGGGTACGTCGCGGCCTGTGCGGCGAGCGGCGACCCGATCACGAGTGCGGTCGCGACGGTGGCGACGGTCACTCCGCGGAGGGCGGATCTGCGCATGTGGTGGTGGTCGCCCGGGGGCGACGCCCCTTCCTGTAGTACCGGTGTGGAAACACGGTGAACCTAGGGAGGGGTGGTTGCCAGTGCGCGAACGATCCCCCACACGGGGGTGAACCGGGCCGTTGGCTGTGCGCATTCGCAGCGGGCGCGGGCGCGGCGGCGGGCGCGGGCGCGGGCGCGGCGGCGGGCGCGGGCGCGGGCGAGTTGTCCGCGAAAGCGACAGAACGCGCGCAACTGTTCGCGGCAGCCTGTCGCCCTCGCGGAAGACACCGGCCCGCGGGCGGCTGCCGGGTCAGACGGGGGACGGGAGGCGCGGCTCGTCCACCTGCACCGCGAGCGCCACCATGGGCGGTACCGTCCGCCACCGGCGCCGCAGGCGGTGGGCCCGGTCGTCCCGCCACGCCACCACGCCGCCGGCGACCACCCCGAGGGCGAGCACCGCGAAGGCGAACAGCCCGATGAGCCCGGCCGGCACCATCCGCGCCAGGTCCCCGGTCGGCACGGTCGCCGACACCGCGATCGACCCGAAGTCCCAGAACGCGTGCAGCAGCACCGGGGCGAGCAGGTTCCCGGTGAGCCGCCGGGTCAGGTACAGCGTCGACCCGAACGACGCCGCGAAGACGACCTGCACGACGGTGGCCCCGACGCCCGCTCCCGCCAGGACGTTGAGGAAGTGCAGCAACCCGAACAGCACGCACGACGCGATCCACACGCCGAGCTCGGGCAGCCGACGCCGGAGCCCGACGAGCAGCACCCCGCGGGTGAGCAGCTCCTCGAACACCCCCACGAAGAGCACCCCGACCGCGAGCAGCAGGAAGTACCGGAGCGGCTGCGCTCCCCACTCGACGAGCGGCAGCCGGGCGGCGCACACGAGCGCGATGAGGGCCGGGGCCGTGAGCGTCCAGCGCAGTGTCGCCCGACGGCGGTCGACGGTCGCGATCGGCCACCAGCCCAGTGCGGTGACGTAGGCGCAGAGCACGAGCACCGCGATGCCCTCGGGGAGCACGAGCGCACCGACCACGCTCTCGACCGTCTGCCCGAGGGTGCCGTAGTCGTCGCTCGGCCGCGAACGCCAGGCACTCACGGCGGCGAAGGCGACGAGCGGCGCCAGGCCGAGCAGGAGCGACGGGGGCACCGGCCAGCGGCTGCGCCGGACGGATGCGGTGGAGGTCACCCGCCGTTTGTACCATTGACGCATGCGCCTGCCCTCCCTGTCCGTGATGGCCCGGAGTGGACACTGCACTACGGCGGTGCTGTGATGCGCCTGCCCTCCCTGTCCGTGATGGCAGAGGACTACGTGAAGCTCGTGTGGAAGTCGACCGAGCGCGGCGGCGAGGGGCTCGCGACGCGGGACATCGCATCGGCCCTCGGGGTCTCGGCGTCGACGGTGTCGGGCAACCTCCGGAAGCTCGACCGCGACGGTCTCATCGAGCACACCCCGTACTACGGCGTCGTGCTCACCCCGCTCGGGCAGCAGGTGGCGGTGGCGATGGTCCGGCGACACCGGCTCATCGAGACGTTCCTGGTGCAGCGCCTCGGGTACTCGTGGGACGAGGTCCACACCGAGGCCGAGGCGCTCGAGCACGCGGTGTCAGAGACGTTCCTCGACCGGGTCGACGCCGACCTGGGCCACCCGACGCACGATCCCCACGGCGACCCGATCCCGGCGGCCGACGGCACGGTGCCCGCGTCCCCGGGGACCCTGCTCGGGACGATCGAGCCCGGCGCGTGCGGCGTCGTCGACCGCGTGTCCGACGACGACCCGGCACTGCTGCGCTACTTCGACGAGCTCGGTGTCGGGCTCGGCACGCACCTCCGTGTGGAACGGGTCCGCGACTACGCCGGGGTGATCGCCGTGGCCCGCCGCTCCGCCGACGGCGAGGAGTCCCTCGTCGACCTCCCGGCCGCCGCGGCCTCGTCGATCTGGCTCGCCCCCGACGCCGACTGACCCCGAGCCCAGCCCCGGTACCGCCCCCGCCGTCCCCCGCGCTCGTCCGGTCGGGGTCGCACGACTTGCCGCTCACCTCCGACGCCGACGGCACGTCCTGCGACCAGAACGACCGCCGACGGCACGTCCTGCGACCGGAACCCCCAGCGCCGCCCGCGCATCCACCGGACGGGAGGCCCGGTGCCGACCCGCCCCGTGCCTCCAGACCCGGGTCCTCGTCGCACGACATGCCGCTCACTTCCGCCACCGGCGGCATGTCCTGCGATCAGAACCGACCGCCGGCGGCAGGTCGCGCGATCAGAACCGGCCGCCGCGGCAGCCGCGGCAGCCGCGGCAGCCGCAGCTAGCCGCGCTGGGCGGGCGGAGTGCCAGCCCCGCCGCCCCGCCGGAACGGTGCCCGCAGGGTCGGCACGATGTCCTTCCGGTTGATCCACAGCACCACGAGCGCCGCGGCCACGTGCGCCCCGCTCAGCACCCACCGTCCGCTCGTGTCCGTCACGACGAACTGCACCGCGAACAGCGCGACGAGCGCGATCGCCGACCACCGGTGGAAGCGCAGCGCGATGATGATCGCCACGCCCAGCACGGTCTGCGACGCCGTGAGCACGAACTCCTCGACCTGCCGACCGTCGAGCGGCAGCCCGCCCGAGGTCCCGCCGCCGAGCACGTGTGCGATCGGCAGCGACCCGACGAGCAGCGACCACTGGTTGACCTTCGAGGCGATGAGCGTGCCGATCGCCGCACCGCCCATGCCCCGCAGTGCGAAGAGCGCGGCGACGATGAACTCGGGCGCCTCGGTGGCGAGCGGCGCGAGCCACTGCACGAGGAAGTAGCTGTCGATGCCGAGCGCGCTGCCGGAGGCGACGAGCGCCTCGGCGAACGACTCCGCCGACGACAGGATGACCGCGGCGGCCACGACGAACAGCGCGAGGATCGTCCACCGACGCGCCCGCTGCGGCATCGAGGCGATGTTCCCCGCCATGCCGACCATCTCCTCGTCGTCGCCGTCGTCCGGCACCTGCGACGCACGCCACAGGTACGCCACGAAGGCGGCGAGCAGCACGAACCCGAACCACAGCGGGATCGACCCCATCAGCGGGATGAGGAAGGCGACGACCGCCAGGAGCGCCAGGAACCCGATGTCGAGCCGCGAGGACTGCTCGAGCCGCAGCACCTTCGTCGCCGATGCCGGCAGGACCCCGACCCGGGCGTACCGGCGGGCGACGAGCAGTGAGACGATCACGACGAGCGGCCAACCGAAGCCGAGGAGCAGCCGGTTCGAGCCGGTCATGTTCGCGGCGGCGAACTGCTCGTACGAGGGGTCGTACCCGGACCGGAACGCGTAGTACAGGTCGACGGCGTACTCGGGCAGGACGGCGATGAGCGCCAGGATCGCGATCGCGAGGGCGCCGGAGATGTCCTTCTGCGCGGCCTCGGCGGCCCATGCGAGCAGGAACGAGGCGGCGACGACCGCACCGCCGAAGACGAGCAGGTCGACGACGGGGTTCGGCGCGAACCCGCCGATCCGGAAGACGACGGCGGGCAGGGCGATCACGATGCAGATCGCGATGCGCCCCCAGGCGCTGCGGCCCATCGTCGAGGTGTGCGCGTCGCCGGCGAGGACGCGCGTGGGCGCGGTGTCGATCACGGGGTGGTCCCTTGGTCGGGGCCGCGCCGATCGCGCAGGGGGGAGCGCTTCGGCACGGCAGAACGGCCGAAGGTCTCGCTCGCCCGCCGGGTGGGGCCGGCAGGTGGTGCACCGGGCCGATCGTCGTGATGGCCAGTGTGTCGATGCACGCGCTGGGAGCTACTCCCCTTCGTCGACCATGCTGCCGTGCTCCGATCCGCACGTGCAAGCCGATCGCGCCTGTTCGTCGGCCCGAATCCCGGTCTTCCGCAGCCCGCCCCGGAACCCCGGGGACCGCGGACGAGCGTCCCTCGTTCGTCGGTGGAGCAGACGACGTCGGGTCACGTGCCCGCACCCGACGGTTCCTGCTCCACCGATCGTCGGACGAGGACGAGCGGAGGCGATCGCGAGCCGGACGGGAGGCCCGTGGCGGCGCCGCCACGGGCCTCCCGACCGTCAGGTGGTCAGCCGGAGGCGCGCTTGCCGCGGCCCAGCGCCATCTCGCGTCGGGCGCGTTCGAGCGCGAGCGCGGACCCGGCGTCCGGGTCGCGCAGGATCCGCTCGGTCTCGGCGACGTGCTCGCGGACCGCCTCGCCACGTCGCTCGGCGGCGTCCTCGAGCACGGGGACGACGACCTCCTCGCCGAGTGTCGCGAGCGCGCGGCTCAGTGCGAGCCGGGTCTCCCGGTCCCCCTGCCCGAGCTCGCGGGCGAGCCGCCGTGCGAGGGCCGGTGTCTCGTCCGCCGGAGCGAGCAGGACGGCCGCACGCCAGGCCGTCCGACGCACGCCGGGGTCGTCGTCGCCGAGCCGCTCGGCGACCTCGGGGTACACGGACCCGTCACGGATCTTCGACAGGGTGTGGAGCGCCTGCGAGCGTGCCTGGGCCTCCGGTCGGTGCAGCTCCTCGACCAGGCGCGGGACGACGGTCTCCGCCGGCAGTCGGACGAGCGACCAGGTCAGCGCCTCGCGCACCTGCAGGTCCGGCTCGACGGCGCAGCGTTCGACGAGGACCTCGAGGTCCTCGACCCGCGCCTCGGTGCCGGCGGCCATGACCGCTCGGAGTCGGACGGACGAGCGGGGGTCGGTGACGTCATCGGCGAGCGTGGTCATCCCCTCATGCAACACCGGGTACCCGCTGGTCACGTGCACGAAACCGAGGCATAGCGTGGACGAGATCCGTACCGCACCGAAAGGAATCGCCATGCCCCGCATCGGAACCAGTGACCTGCACGTGTTCCCCCTCGCCCTCGGCGGCAACGTCTTCGGCTGGACCGCCGACGAGCAGACCTCGCACCGGGTGCTCGACGCCTACACGGCGGCCGGCGGCGACTTCGTCGACACCGCGGACGTGTACTCGGCATGGGCGCCGGGCAACGAGGGCGGCGAGTCCGAGCAGGTCATCGGATCGTGGCTCCGCGCGTCGGGGAAGCGCGACGACGTCGTGATCGCGACGAAGGTCTCGCAGCACCCGCGGTACAGCGGCCTGTCGGCGTCCACCGTCGCCGCGGCCGCGCGCGCCAGCCTCGAGCGCCTCGGCACCGACCGGATCGACCTGTACTACGCGCACTTCGACGACCAGGACACACCGCTCGAGGAGACCGTCCGCGCGTTCGACCAGCTCGTGCAGGAGGGGCTCGTCCGGTACACCGCGATCTCGAACTACTCCCGCTCGCGCGCCGAGGAATGGATCCGCATCGCGAAGGAGAACGGCCTGGCGCTGCCGGTCGCGATCCAGCCGCACTACAACCTGGTGACCCGCGAGCCGTACGAGTCGGACATCGCCCCGCTCGCGGCAGCCGAGGGGCTCGGCGTGGTGCCGTACTTCGCGCTGGCCGCCGGGTTCCTGACCGGCAAGTACCGGACGAAGGACGACTTCGCCGGCAAGGACCGCGAGGGACAGGTGTCCGGGTACTTCTCGGACGAGGGGCTGGCGGTCGTCGGTGCCCTCGACGAGATCGCGCAGGGGCACGGGGTCGACATCGCCTCGGTCGCCCTGGCCTGGCTGCAGGCGCAGCCCGACGTGGTCGCACCGATCGCGAGCGCGCGGAACACCGAGCAGCTGCCGGCGCTCCTGGCGTCCGCGGACCTCGAGCTCAGCGCCGAGGAGCTCCGCACCCTGGACGAGGCGTCCGCGAAGGTCCCCGCCGCGTCCTGACCCGCCTCACCCCGCCCCTTCCGCGGACCGCGGTGGGGGCGGGTGTCAGGCGCCGTCCGGGGCGAGCGAGCCGGTCAGGGGCTGACCCGAGGATCGTGTGGCGAAGCACGAGATGAAGGTGTTGCCGCGGTCCCAGGTCTCCTGGTCGGGTGCGTACGACCCCTGCACCTGCACGTCGCCGTAGGACGCGGCAGCTGCGGTGTCGATCGCTTGCGAGGTCTGGCACACCTCGGCGGCCTGCGCCCGGAGGTCGTCCGGCCCGGGCCACGCCCCCGCCTCGACCTGCACGCGAGCCGTGAGCTGCGCGGCGTGCGGTGCGGAGCAGGCGACGACCGTGAAGGTCTGGGCCCACGCGTCGTCGAACGGCGAGAGGCACTCTCCGCCGGCCAGGTCCGTCCACGCGTGCTGCCCGGGAGCCGCCGGGGTCGTGGCGAACTGCAGCGGCTGCGCCGGCGCCGCCGGGGCGGCCGCCTCGGTCGACGGTGCCGTGGAGGGCGACGCGTCGCCGGACGCTGCCGAGGTCGCGCTCGCACTCGAGGCCGGTGCGGTCTCCTCGCTGATGGAGCCGCCGAGGATCCAGCGGGTCAGGCCGAAGACCGCCAGGAGCAGCACGACGATGAGCACGACGGCGCCGACGACGAGCAGCTGCTTCCCCCGCTTGCCCTCGCCTGCGAGCCGTCCGAAGCCCTCGTTGATGAAGTTGTCGCGTTCGGAGTCCTTGCCCGCGACGTCGCCGGCGACGCCCCGGGCGCCGTCCGGACCGGGTGCGGCGGCAGCACGTGCCGGTGCGCCGGCCGAGTCCGTCGGGGCGGTCGAGCCAGGTGCGCCGGTTGCGCCGACCGCGGGCATCATCCGGGTACCGGAGTCGTCCGGGTCGTACCCGCTGTCGCCGAGCTGCCCCACGGCTGCCGTGCCGAACAGGTCCTTGATGACACCGGTGTCGCTCGTCTCGCGGCCGTCCCACTCGGACTGGTCGAGGTCCTCCGGCGCGGCGGCGGGCAGGCGCTCGGCGGGGCGGGCGTCGTCCGCGTCCTGCGCCCCGGGTCCGCCGGGCTGCTCGCGCTCGTCGTGTCCGCGGCGTGCTGCGGCGAGACCGCCGAGGTCCTGCCCGACCGACGGCGGCAGGTGTGCCGGGTAGGCGGTGGTGTCGGTCTGCGGGTCCGGCTCGACCAGCGGCGGGGCCGCCGTCGGGGGTACGGTCGCGACGGGCTCGGCCCACCAGGGCGTGGCTGCGGCGGCGCCGGGCGCGGAGGTCTCCGTGCCCGGCGCGTCCTCGTCGTCGTGGCCGGCGGTCGGGTCCTCGACCCCCGAGCCGTCGTGCGCCACCGCGGGCAGGGCCGTCGTCGGGGCGTCCTGCGCCGTCGGCGCGTCCTGCTCCCTCGGGGCGTCCTGCGCCGTCGGCGCGTCCTGCTCCGTCGCGGCGGGCGGGGCCGTCGTCGGGGCGTCCTGCGCGGTCCCGGGAGCAGCGGCGGGTGCCGGAACCGGTGCGGGCGCAGCGAGCAGCCCTGCCGGCAGGCCGCCGGCAGGGGTGTCGACCTCGCCCGTCACGACGTCGTCGTCGGCCTCGTCGGCGAGGGACCACGACCCCGCGCCGAGCGCGGTGGTGTCGAACCGGTCGGTGGTCAGGGTCGTGGGGACCTCGCCGGTCTCGTCGTCGCGGATCGCCCAGTCGAACGGCCGCTCCGTCGCGCCCGTCCTCGTGGCGTCCTCGGCGCCCTGCAAGCGCAGCAGCTCGGTGAAGCTCGGCGGCTCGTCGGTCGACACCGCGGGCGTCGGCGGCAGGACGTTCCCCACCCCGATCGGCTGCGCGACCGGCCCCGTGGGCGTCGGCTCCGGCGCCGGGGTGCCCGTCGCGCGGCCGAGCCAGTCGACGTCGCTGCGCCCCTGTCCGAACGGGTCGAGCCGACGGCGCTCGTCGTCGACCGCACGGTTCTCGGCGGCACGCTGCTCGCGGTGCTGCATCGCGGTGGGCAGCGAGATCGAGGACGGGTGCGAGACCGTGCTCGTCGGCGGCACCGGCGCGGCCGGCGGGATCCGCTCCCCCAGCGTCTCGCGCTCGTGCTCGACCACGGCCCGCGGGTTCTCCGACGGCTCGCGGAGCTCGTCGTCCATCCGGATGGCCTGCGTGGCCCCGGCGTCGTCGGGGTCCGGAGCGGTCGGCGCCGGGAACGCGGGCGACGAGCCGGCCGCTGGCGCGTCCGTAGGACCCGCACCGGCGCTGTCCGGCTCGAACGGCTCGGGCAGGGGCGCACCCGTCTCACGGGCCGCCCGCTCCGCTTCGCGCCGCTCACGGCGCGAAGGCCACTCGTCGGCCGCACGCGGGGCACCGAAGATGTCGGCGGCGCTCCGGAGTCCCCGGAACGGAGCGTCCGGGGCGGACGCGCGCTGGGCCTCCGGTCCGTCCGTCCCGTCTGCCGGGCCGGCCGTCCCCTCGGGCTCGCGCGCGTCGTCCGGACGCTCCCCGGTCACGCGCTCAGCCCCAGGTCGGCCAGTCCGATCGCGGCGAAGTAGGGGTAGCCGGCCGCCTCGATGCGCTCCTTGGCGCCGGTGTCGCGGTCCACGACGACGGCGACGGCCGCGATGATCGCACCCTCGCGCTCGAGCGCCTCGGCGGCCTGCAGCGGCGAGCCGCCCGTGGTCGAGGTGTCCTCGAGCACGACGACGCGCTTGCCGCGGACGTCCGGACCCTCGACCTGACGGCCGCGGCCGTGGTCCTTCGGCTCCTTGCGGACGACGAACGCGTCGTACGCCAGCCCACGCGCGGCCGCCTGGTGCAGCACCGCGCTCGCGATCGGGTCGGCACCCATCGTCAGGCCGCCCACCGCGTCGACGTCCGGCACCTGCTGCAGCAGGTCGGTCATGACCTGTCCGATCAGCGGTGCGACGCGGTGGTCGAGGCTCACCTTGCGCAGGTCGATGTAGTACGACGCCTGCTTGCCGCTGGTCAGCGTGAAGTCGCCGTGGAACACCGCATCGTCGGAGATGTGCTTGATCAGCTGGTCGCGCGTGTCGGTCACAGCCCACAAGGGTAGTCGTTCGCCCCCGGAACGCGCCCGTCGGCCGCCGCCCGCCGCCCGCAGGCGACGTCACGGCCCCCTCGGTACGCTCCGGTCATGCCCCCTGTCGCGCCCGGCCCGGGCGACCGCTCCGCGGTCGTCCTCGCGGGGACGGGTCGTCCCGTCCGCCGCCGGTGGGGCGCGGTCGGCCGGGAGGCACTGGGTGCCGCCGTCGCGCTCGCCCTGTCCGTCATCGCCCTCGGTCACGTCATGGCGACCGAGCGGGTCGCCCTGCTCTGGTACGACGGCGACTCGGTGCTGCTGCCGCTCGTCGAGCGGTCGATCCGGCTCGGGCAGCCGTTCGAGTGGGCGATGTCGCCGGCGCTGTTCTTCTTCCCCGAGCTCCCCGTCTACCTGCTCTGCTCGCTCGTCACGGCGACACCGCAGCAGGCCCTCGCGCTGAACGGCGTGCTCGTCCTGCTCGCCGTCTACGCGCTGGTGCGGGCAGCGGCGAACGAGCTGATGCCGGCCGCACGCCGGTCGGCCAGGATCACGGTGTCCGCCACCGCGCTCGGCTTCGTGACCGCGATCGTGCTGACGGAGTACACCGCGACCGCGACCTCGCTCGAGCTCGGCTCACTGCTGCTGACGACGACCTACTACTACGGCGCGCTGCTCGCGATGCTCGGGACAGCGGTGCTGGTGCTCCGGGCGGTCCGGACCGGTCGCGCCTCGGCCACCGTCCTCGTCGTGACCGGTCTCGTCGCTGCGTGCACCACGGCGTCGAACCCGTTGTACGTGCCCTGGTCGGCCGCGCCGGTCGTCGTGACCCTCGTGCTGCTCACCCTCGCCCGTCGGGTCCCGTGGCGCCCGACGGCGTGGATGTCGGGCGCCCTCGTCGCGGGCTCCGTTGCCGGCTACCTGCTCCGGATCCCGCTCGCCCCGTTCGTGTCGCTCGACCCGTCGACGTACGTCCACCCCGAGCAGGCGGGTCGGACGCTCGCCTTCTTCGCCGCCCTGACCGACGACCGTGCCGGGTCGGCCCGGGGTGACGCCGAGCTGTTGCTGCTCTTCGCCGGCGTGGCGCTCGCGGTCGGCGGCACCGTCTGGGCGTGGCGGGTCCGGACGGCGCGGACCGTGCTCGTCGCGACCGTGCTGCCGCTCGTGACGGTCGTGGCCGTGTCCGTCGGGGTGGTCGTCGCCGGGTCGCAGACGCCGCGGTACCTCGAGCCGATCGTGACCGCGCCGCTCCTGGCGCTGGTCGCCGTCGCCGAACTCGTGCGCTCCGCCGTCCGCCGGACCCGGGTGCACCGTCCGCGGCGCGGGGTGCGGCTCGCCGTGGCCGTCGCGACCGCGGTGGTCCTGGTCGCCGGTGTCGTCACGGCACCGGGGACGGTCGGTGCCGTCGCCACGGCCCGGTACGCGCCGGCCGCGTGCCTGGACCGCTGGGCGGACGGACGACGGGTCACGGGCGTCGGGCAGTTCTGGACCGTCCGCCCCCTGGCGGCGTACGCGTCCGACGACGTCGAGCTCCTGCAGGTCCGGGACACCTTCGAGACCTACCCGTGGCTCGTCGACCTCGGCGCCTACCGCGACGCCGAGCCGACCTTCGTGGTGATCGGCGCGAACGACCTCTGGACCACCGCGGTCGAGGACTCGCTCGGGGCCCCCGCGACGATCACGCACTGCACGGGCTTCGACGTCTACGACTACGCGGGCACGGCAGGCGCGGCGATCCTGCAGCGCGACGTCGTGGACAGCGCGGACCGGATCCGCCGCGACCGCGGCTTCTGACCGGAGCGGGAGTTGTCCACAGTCGGCGCGGCGGCGTGCCGTACCGCCTGAACGGATGTATAGGCTCATCCCCGTGACTCGTCCCACAAGCCACCGCGTCCCGCGTCCCACCGTCCGACTGCGCCTCCTCGCCACCGGTCTGGCCCTCGCGGGTCTGCTCGCGACGGTGCTCGTCGACGCGCCGAGCGCGAGCGCCGCGAAGTACCCCTCGTGGGACGAGGTCCTGGCGGCCCGGGGCCAGGAGTCCGCCAAGCAGGAGCAGATCACGCAGATCCGCGGCATCATCTCCGGGCTGTCGGACCAGGTGCAGGCGGCCGAGGCCGAGGCGAAGCGCCTCGGTGACGAGTTCTTCGCAGCGCAGGGCAAGGCGCAGGACGCAGCGGAGACCGAGCAGAAGCTCCGCGCCGAGGCCGACGAGCACGCCGAGATCGCCGAGCGCAGCGCGTCGCAGGCGGGGCAGTTCGCTGCACAGATGGCGCGTCACGGCGGCGCCGACGTCACGGCGTCGGTCCTGTCCGAGGGCGAGGACGCCCGCGACCTGCTGTACGACCTCGGGGCCCTGAGCAAGCTGTCGGAGCAGGCCGAGCGGGTCGAGGCTGCCGCGAGCACCGACGCGGCGGTCGCCCGCTCGCTCACGGCGCAGGCCGACCGGGCCTCGAAGGCACTCGACGAGCTCGCCGCCGCGGCAGAGCAGAAGATGCAGGCGGCCCAGACCGCCGCCGACAAGGTCCAGGCGGCGTACGACGAGCAGCAGGAGAACAAGGCCCGGCTCGACGCCCAGCTCGCGACGCTGACCTCCGGTCGTGTCCGGACCGAGGCGGAGTTCGCCGAGGGCGAGAAGGTGCGCAAGGCAGCGGAGGAGAAGGCTCGGCAGGAGGCCGAGGCTGCACGGCAGCGCGAGATCCAGCGCCAGGCTGCGGCCGCAGCTGCCAACAGCGGCGGCGGGGGCGGTGCGCCCGCTCCGGCTGCCGGTGGCGGTGGCGGTGGCGGCGGGGTCGGTTCCGGCTCCGGCACCGGTTGGGTCCGCCCGGGTGGCGGTTACGTGATCAGCCCGTACGGCTACCGCGTCCACCCGATCACCGGTCGCGTCACGAAGCACGACGGACTCGACCTGACGAGCGGCTGCTCGACGGCGATCGTCGCAGCGTCGGCGGGCACGGTCGAGTACGTCGGCTGGTACGGCGGGTACGGCAACTACGTCCGGATCAACCACGGTGGCGGCGTCGCGACCGCGTACGGCCACATCGTGAACGGCGGCTTCCGGGTCTCCCCGGGCCAGCGGGTCTCCGCCGGGCAGCTCATCGCCCTGGTCGGCTCGACGGGCAACTCGACCGGGTGCCACCTGCACTACGAGGTGCACATCAACGGCGCCACGACCGATCCGGCGCCGTTCATGGCGGCGCGGGGCGTCCGCTTCTAGTCCGGGCGGCTCCGAGCGGCCGCTCGCCGGACCCGCGCGACGCCTGGTGTCGTCCGGACGAGCGAGCGGCATGCCAGCGGTCACCGGTAGGTTCGATCCCATGCGCGTGGCGACCTGGAACGTGAACTCCGTCCGCACCCGAGTGGGTCGGATCGTCGACTGGCTGGTGCGCGAGGACGTCGACGTCCTCGGCATGCAGGAGATCAAGTGCAAGCCCGAGCAGTTCCCGGTCGAGGCGTTCGAGGCCGCCGGGTACCAGGTCGAAGCGCACGGCCTGAACCAGTGGAACGGCGTCGCCTTCGCAAGCCGGCTGCCGATGGAGGACGTCACCCGTGACTTCCCCGGGCAGCCCGGGTTCCTCAAGGGCCAGGAGGGCCCGGACCTGCCGGTCGAGGCCCGCGCGATCGGCGTCACCGTCGACGGCGTCCGGCTCTGGAGCCTCTACGTGCCGAACGGCCGCGAGCTCGGCGACCCGCACTACACGTACAAGCTCGACTGGCTCGCCCAGCTGGCCGACCGCACCAGCGAGTGGCTCGACGCGGAGCCGGACACACCGCTGGCGCTCATGGGCGACTGGAACGTCGCGCCGCTCGACCAGGACGTCTGGGACGTCCGGGTGTTCGAGGGTTCCACGCACGTCAGCGAGCCGGAGCGCGCCGCCTTCCGTGAGTTCGAGGAGCGCGGGCTGCAGGACGTCGTCCGGCCGCTCGTGCCCGAGGGCTACACGTACTGGGACTACAAGCAGCTGCGGTTCCCCCGCAACGAGGGCATGCGGATCGACTTCGTGCTCGGCTCGCAGGCCTTCGCGGACGTCACGGTCGGCGCGACCATCCACCGCGACGAGCGGAAGGGCGACGCCCCGAGCGACCACGTCCCCGTGTCGGTCGACCTCGACCTCGAGACCTCGCTCGACGACGACCGCCCGATGATCTTCTAGGGCCCCGACCGCGCGGCCCCGCTACGGGTGCAGGAGCGCGGCGACCACGACCAGGACCGGCACGGAGCCGATGGTCGAGAGGAGCACCACGTCCCGCGCCACCGGGACGGCTGCCCGGTACCGCTGCGCGTAGTTGAAGACGTTCTGCGCGGCCGGCAGGGCGCCGAGGGTGGTCAGCACGAACACGTCCTGGTCGCCGAGCCCGAACACGAACCGGGCGACGACGAACGCGACCACGGGCATGAGGAAGAGCTTGAGCGCGGTCGCGACGAGCACGTCCGGTCGGGTCGCGCGATCACGCAGCGGCGTCGCGCCGTGCAGGCTCATCCCGAAGGACAGCAGCACGACGGGCACCGCCGCTGCTCCGACCAGCGAGAACGGTTCGAGCACCGGCGCGGGCAGTTCGATGCGGAGCGCGGAGCAGACGAGTCCGGCGAGCGAGGCGATGATGATCGGGTTCCGGAACGGTCCGGCAGCCCGCGAGCGCCAGCTCCCCCCGCCCGCCGTCGCCGCGTCGAGCACGGTCAGGGCGAGCGGTGCCAGCACGACGAGCTGCAGCAGGATCACCGGGACCACCGCGGTGGCCTGCCCGAGGACGTAGACCGCGACCGGCAGGCCGATGTTGTTGGCGTTGACGTAGCCGGAGGCCAGCGCTCCGACCGTGGTCGTCGCCACCGATCGCCGGAGCACCAGGCGGAACAGCACGACGGCGACGAGTGCGACCGTGACGGCACTCACGAGCGACACCCACAGCATCGGGGACAGCAGCGACTCGATGTGCGCCGTGGCGATGGTGTGGAAGAGCAGGCAGGGCATGAGCACGAAGAACGCGAGGCGGCTCATCACGAACTGCGCGTGCGGGCCGAGCAGGCGGACGCGACCGACCACGTACCCGGCGGCGATGATCGCGCCGATGATCGCGAACCCCGTCAACACGCCACCCATCGGGACCATCCTCGCAGCCCGACGGGGCCGACGGCGACCCGGACGGCGACACATGCAGCCGAGCACCGACAGCCGTGCGCACATGTGACGTCACTCAGCCGGGAAATGCGTACGCATCGACTACCGTTGCAGCCACCATGACCTCGACGCCCGCCACGCTCTCCCGTTCGACCGACTCCAGCCAGCCGCTCGTGCCGCTGCTCGAGGAGCGATGGAGCCCTCGCTCCTACGACGACACCGCGACCATGACCGACGCACAGCTCGACGCCGTGCTCGAGGCCGCCCGCTGGGCCGCGTCCGCGATGAACCACCAGCCGCGCCGCTTCATCGCCGGCCGCCGTGGCACCGACACCTTCGCGAAGATCAACGACAACCTGCTCGGGTTCAACGCGGCCTGGGCGTTCCGCGCCAGCGCCCTGGTCGTCGGCATCCTCGAGACCACCACCGAGGACGGCGAGGAGCGCCCGTTCGCCCAGTACGACCTCGGCCAGTCCCTCACCGCGCTGACGGTGCAGGCGCACGCCGAGGGCCTCCACGTGCACCAGATGGCCGGCATCGACGCCGCGGGCCTGCGCGCCGCGTTCGACCTGCCCGAGCGGTTCCTCCCCTACACGGTGACGGCGATCGGCACCGTGGCGGACCCGTCGCAGCTCGACGAGAAGGCCGCCGAGCGCGAGGTCGCCCCGCGCACCCGTCTGCCCCTCGACGAGGTCGTCCTCGTCAAGGAGTAGCGACGACGTGCAGCAGGGCCGACGGCCGGATCCCCGACGGGACCCGGCCGTCGTACCATGTAGTGACATGGACCAGCAGCAGCACCGACCAGACCAGCACGACCCGCAGCACCCCGGCGGCCCCGCGCCCGAGATGAACTTCTACACGCGCAAGTGGGTCCGTCCCGAGGACCTCAACGCGAACGGCACGCTCTTCGGCGGGAGCCTCCTCCGCTGGATCGACGAAGAGGCGGCGGTGTACGCGATCATCCAGCTCGGCAACGGCAAGGTCGTCACGAAGTACATGTCCGAGATCGTCTTCGTGTCGTCCGCGCGCGAGGGCGACATCGTCGAGATCGGCCTCGTCGCGACGCGCTTCGGCCGGACGTCGCTGACGATGCGCGCCGAGGCCCGGAACCTCTTCACGCACCGCAGCATCCTGACCATCGACGAGGTCGTCTTCGTGAACCTCGACGAGGACGGCAATCCGGCTCCGCACGGCTACACCGACATCACGTACGCCCGCGACCGCGTCCCCGCCGCCCACCGCTCCTGACGACGGCGCGCACCCGGACCGGACCCGGGTGCGCCGTACGACGGCGCACGACCAGCGGTCCTCGACGGGCACCTGACAGAATCGGTGTCATGCCCACGCCCCGCCTCGTCGCCTTCGACCTCGACGACACGCTCGCGCCGTCGAAGTCCCCGCTCGATCCGCGCATGCTCGAGACGTTCGCGTCCCTGCTCGCCGCCGTGCCCGTCGCGGTCATCTCGGGCGGGAACTTCCAGCAGTTCGAGCAGCAGCTCGTGCGCCCGCTCCGCGAGCGCGAGGGGCTCGTCCTCGACGACCTGCACCTGCTCCCGACCTGCGGCACGGCCTACTACCGCTGGTCCGGGTCCGACTGGGCCCTGCAGTACGCCGAGGACCTCACCGACGACGAGAAGGCCCGTGCCCTCGCCGCGGTCGAGGCGCAGGCCAAGGCCGCCGGCTACTGGGCGTCCGAGACCTGGGGCGAGATCCTCGAGGACCGTGGCTCGCAGATCACCTTCTCGGCGCTCGGGCAGTCCGCACCGGTCGACGTGAAGAAGCGCTGGGACCCGACCGGTGAGAAGAAGGACCACCTGCGTCGGCTCGTCCAGGCGGAGCTTCCCGACCTCGAGGTCCGTTCCGGTGGCTCGACCAGCGTCGACATCACCAGCAAGGGCATCGACAAGGCGTACGGCATGCGTCGCCTCGCCGAGCTGACGGGGATCCCGCTCGACGACATGCTCTTCGTCGGCGACCGCCTCGACCCCGAGGGCAACGACTACCCGGTGAAGGCCCTCGGCGTCCCCTGCCACGCGGTGGCGGGGTGGGAGGACACCGACGCGTTCCTCACGGACCTGATCCCCACCCTGCGCTGACGCGCGCGACGACGACGGACGGGAGGCCCGGTGCCAGCTGGCACCGGGCCTCCCGTCCGTCATGCGGTCACGTCAGGGGATGCTGCGGACCGCCTCGACGAACGCGCGGATGCGTGCGGCGTCCTTGACACCGCGCTCCGACTCGACGCCGCTCGACACGTCGACGCCGTCGGGGTCGAGCGCCTGCACCGCTGCGACGACGTTGGCGGGGGTCAGACCGCCAGCGAGGATCCAGGCCTCGTCGACCCGGCCCGCGAGCGTCGCCGGGTCGACCAGTGTCCCGCTGCCCGGCACCGCGGCGTCGAGCAGCAGCAGGTCGTGGTCGAACTCCGCGCGCTGCTCGGCGGTCTCGCGCAGGTAGTCGTCGGCGGCCACTGCGCGGATGGTGAAGAAGCCGGCGTCACGGGCGCGGGCGAAGTCGCTGACCGACTCGCGGCCGTGCAGCTGCAGGGTGGTGAGCCCGACCTCGGACGCGATGCCGACGACCTCGTCGATCGGCTGGTCACGGAAGACCCCGACCGCGTCGATGCCCTCGGGCAGCCGCTCGACGAGCTCCTTCGCCCGGTCGGCGGTCACGGTCCGGGGGCTGCCCGCCGCGAAGACGAACCCGACCGCGTCAGCACCGGCCTCGACGGCGGCGTCCACGGTCTCGGGCGTCGACAGGCCGCAGATCTTGATCCAGCGCTGCTCGCTCATGCACCCCATCCTGCCAGGGACGACGGCCGTCCGGACCCGCGCCCACGGTGACCGCGCAGCGCGACCGGCGGTCGACGGCGGTCGGTGCGACCGGTCGTCAGTGCAGGGTGCCCGCGACGTACGCGGCCATGCAGGCCGCCAGCACGCCGAACGTGGCGAACGACCCGACCAGCAGGTTCCGGCGGCGCCAGCGTCGGACCGCGCTGAAGGTGCCGCGCTTGGCGTGGCGGTGTGCAGCGCGGTGCAGCTTGTGGTCGCGCTTGTGCTTCGTGCGCTCCGGCCCGAGCGGCACCGGACCCGTGATCTGCGTCGACCCGCCGCGGAGCGCACTCGCCACCGCCACCGCCGTCGGACGCTTCGCGGGGTCGCGGTGCGTCATCTTGGTGAGCAGGTCCTTCCAGTCCGGACCGACTTCGTCGGGGACACGGGGATCGTTCCGGAGCCGTGCGAGCGCCGCCTCGATGAGCGTGCCCGAGTACTCCTGCTTGCCGGTGAGGGACTCGAGCAGCACCAGGCCGAGCGAGTAGACGTCGGTCGCGAAGCCGATCGGCTCACCGGCGACCTGCTCCGGGCTCAGGTACGCCGCGGTGCCGATGATCGTGCCGTCGTTCGTCAGGCGGGAGCCGTCGACGAAGTGCGCGACACCGAAGTCGGTCAGCTTGACGGAGCGAGCGAACCCGGAAGCACCCTCGTCGTTGATGAGGATGTTCGCCGGCTTGACGTCGCGGTGCACGATGCCGCGTGAGTGGACGTACGCCAGGGCGTCGGCGAGCTGCGCGCCGAGGTCGGCGACCTCGTAGTTGTGGAGTGCCCCGCCCGCGAGCCGTCGGAGGAGGGTCGTGTCGGCGATGAGCTCCATCACGATGAAGCGGTGCGGGCCGTCCTCGAACTCGTGGGTACCGGCGTCGTAGAGCGGCACGAGGCCCGGGTGCGACAGCATGCTGAGCAGGCGGATCTCGCGCTCCTGGCGGACCCGGTCGGCCGTCGTCATCGAGTCCGGTGTCGCGAAGAGCTTCACCGCGACGGCGCGGTAGGTGTGCTCGTCACGGGCTTCGTAGACCGATCCCATGCCCCCGGTGCCGATGAGCTTGACGAGGCGGTAGCGCGACGCGAGGACCGTGTCCGCTCGTGCGCTGTCGACCAGGGTCATGGTGCTCGTCAATCGTCGGGAGCCATCGGGACCGCGGCAGACGCCGACGAGTTGACTCCCCACCAACGGTACGCGTCCCACTTCGTTCCCGCTCGGGCGTTACGACATCGTGATGGGGGACAGATCCCCGTGTTTGCGCGGAAGCACGGGGGTAGCGTCCGGGGTCACGCAACCGCACGGACTACGCAAGGAGGACAGGATGGCGCTGTCGAAGGGCGACGAGGTGCACTGGAACACCTCGCAGGGCACGACCACCGGCAAGCTCGTCGAGCGGAAGACGAAGGACTTCACGTTCGACGGTCAGGACTTCAAGCCGACGGACGATGACCCGTACTGGATCGTCGAGTCGGAGAAGTCCGGCAAGAAGGCCGCGCACAAGGAGTCGGCCCTCACGAAGAAGTGACCCGTCAGTCGTTCGCGGGCGTCGCACGGCGGCGTCCGCGGGCGGCTCCGGCCCTGGCGCCGTCCTGCGTCGCCGCCCGCTGCTCCGCCCGGTCTGCGCGCACCCGGCGGATGCGCCGGACCACGAACGTGACGACCACGACCGCGATCGCGACGTAGAGCACCCGGTCGATCCACTCGGTGTACTGCTCGACCTTGTCGTACTGCGTGCCGAAGGCCGCGCCGAGCAGGACGAGTGCGCTGTTCCAGATGCCGCTGGCGATGATCGTGAAGACCGAGAACGGCACCAGGTGCATGCGGTCGGCTCCGGCGGGCAGCGAGATCAGGCTGCGCACGATGGGCACGAAGCGACCGAAGAACACGGCGCTCTTGCCGTGCCGGTGGAACCAGTCGGCGGCCTTGCGGAAGTCGTCCTCGTCGACGAGCGGCAGCCGACCCAGCAGCTTCACGGTCCGCTCGAACCCGATCACGGCACCGAGCCAGTAGAGCACGAGGGCTCCGAGGTAGGAGCCGAGCGTCGCGAGCAGCAGCACGAGCACGAGGTTCATCTGCCCCGCTCCGGCCAGGAAGCCCGCGAGCGGCAGGATGACCTCGGACGGGATCGGCGGGAAGACCGTCTCGACGAAGAGCATGAGCGCGACGCCCCACTCCCCCAGGGCGTCGATGAGCTGCAGCACGAAGCCCGACAGCCCGCCGAGGTCCTCGGTGCCCTCGGGTCGGGACCCCGCTGCGGTGGTGATCGCGGGCGGGGTCGGCGGCAGCGTGAGGGCGGTCGTCATGCCGCCAGTGTCCCTGAGCGTCCTGACAGATCGCGGTGCGCGCTGAGACGTGGGCGTCGCACGGCCCGACGGAGCGCAGGACCGCCCGGCACGACGACGGACGGGAGGCCCGTGGCGGATCCGCCACGAGCCTCCCGTCCGTCAGGTGGTGCCGACAGCTACGCCGCGGCCGGTGCGCGCTGGCCGACCGTCTCGCCGGCCACCGCTGCCTGCTCGGCGGCGGCGGACTCTGCCGCCGGCGACTTGCGCACCCACTTCTTCAGGCCGACCAGGACCAGCGCGGAGACGACCGTGCCCGCCAGGATCGCGACGATGAACATCAGGATGTCCCCGATGGCGAAGAAGACGAAGATGCCGCCGTGCGGGGCACGCGACGTCACGCCCGCCGCCATCGAGATCGCACCCGTGATCGCGGCGCCCACCATCGAGGCGGGGATGACGCGCAGCGGGTCGGCCGCGGCGAACGGGATCGCGCCCTCGGAGATGAACGACGCACCGAGCAGCCACGCGGCCTTGCCGTTCTCGCGCTCCGGCTTCGTGAAGCCCTTGCGGTACAGCACGGTCGAGGCGAGGGCCAGGGCCAGCGGCGGGACCATGCCGGCTGCCATCACAGCGGCCATGATCTCGAACGGCACGACGTTCGTCGCGGTGCCGGCACCGAGCCCGGCGACGGCGAAGGAGTAGGCGACCTTGTTGACCGGGCCACCGAGGTCGAACGCCATCATCAGGCCGAGGATGACACCGAGCAGGATCGCCGAGGCGCCGTTGAGCGAGTTGAGCCAGTTGGTGAGCTGCGTCATGAGCCACGCGATCGGGCCGCCGAGCACGAGGAGCATGAGGCCCGAGGCGATGATCGACGCGAAGAGCGGGATGATCACGACCGGCATGAGGCCACGGAGCCAGCGCCAGGTCGGGATGCGACCGATCCAGTACGCGGCGGCACCGGCGATGAGACCACCGACGAGCCCGCCGAGGAAGCCGGCGTTCATGAAGACGGCGATCGACCCCGCGACGAAGCCCGGCGCGATGCCCGGACGGTCGGCGATGGCGTAGGCGATGTACCCGGCCAGCGCGGCGACGAGGAACCCGAGGGACACCCCGCCGATCTGGAAGGCCGCTGCGCCGAGGTAGTAGTCGAGGCCCTCCGGCGGCAGGTTGAGCAGCGTGTAGTTCGTCAGCGTGTAGACGGCGTTGTTCTGGCCGGAGTCGCCGTGCGGCAGCGCGATCGCGTAGCCGGAGAGCAGGAAGCCGAGGGCGATGAGGAGACCGCCGCCCGCGACGAACGGGATCATGTAGGAGACACCGGTGAGCAGCCAGCGCTTGAGCGCCTGGCCGAAGTGCTCGTCGGCCTTGTTCGACTCGGTCGCGATCGCGGCACCGCCCTGCACGCGCGCGGCGTGCGGGTCGTCGGCTGCTCGGATGGCCTCGGCGATCATCGCGTCGGGCTCGTCGACACCGCGCTTGACCGGTCCGGACACCAGCGGCTTGCCGGCGAAGCGGTTGCGGTCGCGGACGTCGACGTCGACCGCGAACACGACGGCGTCGGCGCGGGCGATGAGCGCCGGGTCGAGCGGCTCGACCTGCGAGGAGCCCTGCGTCTCGACGTGCATCTCGGCACCGGCGCGCTCGGCGGCGGCGACGAGGGCATCGGCGGCCATGTAGGTGTGCGCGATGCCGGTCGGGCACGCGGTGACGCCGACGATGACCTTGCGGGCACCGGTCGCGCCGGCTCCGGCAGCGGCGCCCGGCGCGCTTGCCATCGCGGCGGTCGTGGCCGTCGTGGTCGTCGTCGTCCCGGAGGCGCTGCTCGCGCCCCCGACGCCGGCTGCGGCCACCTCGCCGCCCACCTCGCGCTGCACCAGGTCGACGACCTCCTGCGGGGTCGCGGCGGCGCGGAGTGCGGCGGTGAAGTCCTCGCGGATGAGCGCCCGGGCGAGGGTCGACAGGACGGTGAGGTGGTCCTTGTCGGCCCCCTCGGGCACGGCGATCATGAAGACGACGTCGGCGTCGCCGTCCGGCGCGCCGAACGGCACCTTCCGCGCCAGGCGCGAGAACGCCAGCGTCGGGCTCGACACCGAGGCCGACCGGGCGTGCGGGATCGCGATGCCGCCGGGCACACCGGTGCCGACGCTCGCCTCGCGCTTGATGGCGTCCTCGGCCAGGGTGGCGCCGTCGGCCGCGCGGCCGGTCGCGGCGACGCGGTCGGCGAGCACACGGATGACGTCGGACGACGTCGCGCCGAGGTCCTCGTCGAGGCCGACGAGCTCGGCGCTGATGAGGCGCTGCGTCGTGTCTGCGGACATGGGGTTGCTCCTTTGCAGTGGCGCCGTGGCGCGGGCAGTGCTGGTTCGTGGAGTGGTGGCGGGGGTGGTGCTGCGGGATCGGTCAGGCGATCGGCGCCGGGACCTGCGTCGTGTGCCGGGTCCGGACGGTCACGCTGCCGGGGTCGGTGTGGTCGAGGGCGGGCACGTCGCTGCCGGGCAGGGCCGCCGCGGCGGCTCCCGTGGCGACGGCCTGGGCGAGACGCTCGGCGGCCGTGGCCCCGGCGACCTCGGCGAGCAGGTAGCCCGCGAGGGACGAGTCACCCGCGCCGACCGTCGAGCGGGCGACGATGCGGGGTGCTGCGGCGACGTGGCTGCCCTCGCCGCAGACGAGCACGGCGCCCGCACTGCCCAGGGTGAGCAGGACGGTGTCGACGTGCTTGGCGCGCAGGCGGTGGGCAGCGGCGACGGCCGCCTCGAGGTCCTGCTCGTAGACCTCGGGGTCGCCGCCGACGACCTCGGCGAGCTCCTCGGCGTTCGGCTTGACCAGGTCGATCCGCTCCCCGGACTGCAGCAGCGCGGTGAAGGGGACGCCCGACGAGTCGACCGCGATGCGGACGGTGTCACCGTGCCGCGCACGCACCGCGCGGACGAGCACGGCGAGCGCGTCGTCGGGCAGGCCGGGCGGCAGGGACCCGGCGAGGACGACCCAGCGGGCGGCGGGACCGGTCGGGGTGGGGCCGGCAGCGTCGGCGACGAGCGCGGCAAGGTCGTCCATCCGTCCGGCAAGCGAGGGGCCGGGCTCGTTGAGCTTCGTCGTCGTGCCGGTCGGCTCGGTGACGGTGACGTTCGAGCGCAGCGGGGCCCCGATCGGCAGCGCGGCGGTCGGGATGCCCCGGGTCGCCAGGCCGAGGAGCACGGGGTCGAGCTCGTCGCCGGGCAGCACGGCGAGGGTGTCCCCGCCGCTCGCGACGACGACCCGGGAGACGTTGACGCCCTTGCCGCCGGGCTCGGCCGTGGTGCGGACGGCGCGCTGCACGGCACCGCGCTGCAGTTCGCCGCCGAGCTCGATCGTGCGGTCGAGGGACGGGTTGGGCGTCACGGTGACGATGCGGGTGCTGCTCATGCGACCACGACCTCCACGTCGGCGTCGGCGAGCGCGCCGGCGAGGTCCGCCGGGGGCTCCTGGTCGGTGACGAGGGTGTCGACCTCGTCGAGGCGGGCGAAGCGCATGAGCGCCTCGACGCCGTGCTTGGCGGCGTCCGCGAGGACGACGCTGCGACGGGCCGCGAGCACGTAGGCGCCCTTCACGGCGGCCTCGTACTCGTCGGGCGTGCTCAGGCCGAACCCGGCGGAGAGTCCGTTCGTGCCGACGAAGGCGATGTCCGGGCGGAGCGCACCGATCTGCTCGACGGTGGCCGTGCCGACCGCGGCGCTCGTCACCCCGCGCACCCGGCCGCCGAGCAGGTGCAGTTCGACGTGCCCGCTGTGCTGCAGGGTGGCGGCGATCGGTACCGAGTTCGTGACGACGGTCAGGGTCGCGCCCGGGGTCGCGGGCTCCCAGCGGGCCAGCTCGGCGGCGACGGCCGCGCAGGTGGTGCCGGCGTCGAGGGCGATCGAACCGGTGAAGGTCGACGGCACCAGGCGCATCGCGGCGCGGGCGATCGCCGTCTTCGCGGTGCCGTGCTGCCCCTCGCGCTCGGCGACGGAGAGCTCGACCACGCTGGAGCGGCCGACGGGCACCGCTCCCCCGTGCACACGGCGCAGGACCCCGGCGGTCTCGAGTGCGTCGAGGTCGCGGCGGACGGTCTCCGTCGTCACGTCGAAGTGTTCGGCGAGGTCGGCGACGGACACCCGCCCGGCCGACTGCAGCGTGGCGGCGATGGCGTCCTGCCGCTCGGTTGCGTACATGCCCGAACTCCTTCGTTCTCGTTGGTTCCAGGAACTGTACGTCCGAAAGTCACACGAACGCAACCGTTTCTTCCCGAAACCAACACGAACGAAGGAACGCCCGACCTGCCGGAGCAGATCGGGCGTTCCCGGGGCGGTCGAGCGGGCCGTCAGTCGTCGTACGGCACGCGGTCGCTCGAACCGATGCCGGCGCGCTGCCGGTACGACAGGTGCCCGCCCAGGTAGCCGCCGACACTGACGACACCCAGGCCGACGAGGCCGAGGGCCTTGCCCGCAGCGTGGTTGCCCTTCCGGCGCTGCCACCAGGAGAGTCCGAAGAACGTGATGCCGACCCAGTTCACGGCCTGGTGCACCCACCCGGTCCGGCGCTGCTCGATGGAGAGCTCGGACCAGTCGACGTACCCGGCGAGCGACGCGCCCCCGGCCGATGCGATCCCGACGCCGGTGAGGGTCTGCGCGGCACGTGCGTTCCCCTTCCCGCCGATGGCGTCGAGGACGGACGCCGAGATCCACGCGCCGAGGGGCACCTGCACCATGAGCGGGTGCAGCGGGTGTCCGAAGGGCACACCGTGCAGCAGCTGCCGCAGCGCCTTCGGCTTGGCGACGGCACGCACCGCACGGGTGTCGAGGTCGACGGCCTTGTCGAGCACGCTGGCGTGCTCGATGGAGTCGGTGAGGCGACGCAGGATCGGCAGCTCAGGCATGCCCTGGACCCTAGGCCTGGAGGCCCGGTGCCGGTTCCAGGAACCGGCACCGGGCCTCCAGTCGGTGCGTCCTGCGGCTCACACCGCGGCGAGCGCCGACGTCGGTGGGATGCGGGCCGCACGCGCCGCCGGGTAGATGCCGGACACCCCGCCGATGACCACGGTCGACCCGAGCCCGCCGACCACCGCCCACGGGGGTACCGCGACCGGGGCGCCGTTCACGATCGCGAACACCGTGGTGACCCCGATCCCGACCACGACGCCGACGACACCGCCGAGCAACGACAGGAGCAGCGACTCGACCAGGAACTGGTCGCGGATGTTCCGTCGCCTCGCCCCGAGCGCCCGACGCACCCCGACCTCGGCACGCCGTTCGAGCACGGTGATGACCATCGTGTTCGCAACGCCGATCCCGCCGACGAGCAGCGCGACCCCGCCGATCCCGACCAGGAGCCCGGTGAACGAGTCATCGGTCGCGTTCTTGGCGGCGAGCGCGTCCGACGGGTTCGTGACGCCGACCGTGCTCGGCTTGTCCGGGTGGATCGCCCGAGCCAGGACGTCCCGCGCCTCGGCGACCCGCTCGGGGTCGACGCGCGTGTAGACGGCCGACGGGTTCCCGGTGAAGCCGAGCCGTCGCGCGGTCCCGAGCGGGACGAAGACCTGGGAGTCGAGGTCGGGCGCGAGCTGCATCGGCTCGAGCACCCCGACGACCTGGATCCACCGCCCACCCGTCCACACACGGCTGTCGGGACGCACGTGGTCGATCCCGAGCGCCGCCGCAGCCTCGGAGCCGAGCACCACCTGGTCGACGGCGTCCGGTCGGGTGTCGAGCCAGCGTCCGGAGGCCGTACGACCACCGAGGACCGCGGGCACGTCGCCCCACGCCGCCATCGTGCCGAGCCCCTTCGTCTCGAGCGGTGACACGAAGGGGTTCCGGTAGACGTACCCCTGCTCCACCTTGCCGACCCCGGCCGCCGCGAGGACGTCGTCCTGCCGCTGGGCGGACGCGACCGCGGTCTCCGGCAGGGGCGGGGTCTCCCCGAACCCCTGTGCCTTCGTCGCGGTGAGCACGTTCGTGCCGAGGGCGTCGAGCACCTGGTCGAGCTTCGCCTTGCTCGACGACGAGATGCCGACGACCGCGATCATCGCGGCGATGCCGATCGCGATGCCGAGGGCGGAGAGCACGACCCGCGTCGGACGGGTCCGCAGACCGAACAGGCCGAGCCGCAGCAGATCGGCGGCGCCGACCGCGTTCCGGCGGATCACCGGCCCGATCCCCGGTCTGCGGTGCCGCCGGACGAGCCGTACGCGCCGACGAGCCCGGTGCCGTCGGCGCGGATCGTCTCGGCGAGCACCCGGGCGTCGGTCGGGACCCCCTGCGCGTCCTCCTGCACCGCGCCGTCCCGCATCCGGACCTGACGCGGGAGCGCAGCTGCGAGCTCGAGGTCGTGCGTGATGACGAGCACGGTGGTGCCGGCCGCGTTGAGTTCCCGCAGCAGCTCGAGCACCGCCGCACCCGATGCCGTGTCGAGCGCGCCGGTCGGTTCGTCGGCGAGCAGGATCGTCGGCTCCCCGACGATCGCCCGCGCGATGGCCACGCGCTGCTTCTCCCCGCCGGAGAGCTCGTGCGGGCGGTGGTCGACCCGGTGCCCGAGACCGACGCGCTCGAGGGCGGCCACGGCACGGCGCTGCCGTTCCCGTCGGGGGGTCCCGGTGTAGAGCAACCCGTCGGCGACGTTCTCGGTGGCGGTCGCCCCGGCCTGCAGGTGGAAGTGCTGGAAGACGAAGCCGATGTGCTCCGCCCGCTGCGCGGACAGGTCGTCGTCGCGCATCGCGTCGACGCGGTTCCCGGCGATCGTCAGGGTTCCCGAGGTCGGCCGGTCGAGCGTGCCGACGATGTTGAGCATCGTCGACTTGCCCGACCCGGAGGGGCCGACGACCGCGACGAGCTCGCCGGCACGGACGTCGAGCGAGACCCCGCGGAGCGCGTGCACGTCGCCGTGGGTCTTCACGACGTCGCGGAGCGCGACCACCGGGTCGGCTGGTACTCCACGGTCGGCGGCGCTCACGAGGGCACCACGACCCGGTCGCCCTCGTGCACGCCGCCCGTGACGGCGGCACGCCCGTCCGCGACGAAGCCCACGTCGACCCGTACCCGCTTCGTCGTCGATCCACGGACCACGTCGACGGCGTACTCGTCCTCGCGCGCCCCGGCGACGAGCGCCGCGACCGGCACCGTCATGACGTCCTCCTCGGTCCTGCCCGCCGCTGTGACCTGGGCCGATGCGGCAGTCGGCAGCTCCCGGTCGCCCTGCTCCAACGCGATGGTGACCAGGACCTGCGCAGGTCCGTCTCCCTCGTCGGGCGCCGGCGATGCGTCGACGACGTCACCGTGGATCGGGTCGCCCACGCCGTTCACCCGCACGCTGACCTCCGTGCCGACCGCCACCCGGTCGGCGTCCTGCTGCCGCACCGTGCTGGTCACGACCCGCTCGGTGCTCGTCACCTCGAGCACGTCGCCGTCTGCGCCAGCAGCGGGCTGTCCGAGTTGCCCGACGACGGAGTCCACGCGGACGTCGCCGTCGACGAAGGCGATGTCGTCCGCCGTCAACACGCCGGTCACGGTCCGCCCGCGGTCCCGCTGCCACTGCCGGACGGCCCTGAGGGTCCGCGGCCCGAAGACGTCGTCCTCGCCGACGGAGTACCCGAGCGCGGCGAGGTTGCTGTTCAGCTGAGCAACGTCGGTTCCCCGACGGCCGTACTCGAGCGACCGCCACAGCGGCACCGCGCCGTGCATCGAACGGACCTGGCGCTCGTCGACGGCGTAGAGCGGCTCGTCGCGGTGGATCACCTGACCGGGCGACGGCAGCCAGGTGAGGGTGCCGGTGGCGGCGCCGGGGAGGCCGACCGGTTGCCCGAACCCGAGCGTGCCGGCGAACACCTGCTGGTCCGTCAGTGTCTGCTTCGTCACCGGGGCCGTCGTCCTCCGCTCGTGCGTCGTCTCGGCCGACGCGGTGTCGTGGCCCGTGTCGAGCAGTGCCCAGGTGGCCCTGCCCGCGCCGAGCACGGCGACGAGGCAGACGCCCGCGACGACCGCCCGCCGGGTCGTCCACTTCGTGGTGGTCATGTCGTGCTCCTCCTGCCCGGTCCGTCCTGCCCCGCTCACCGGCCGGTCGTCCGGGTGCTCGGTGCGTGCTCGCGCAGGCACTCCTGGAACACCTCGTCGAACCGCGGTTCGGTGGCGCGGGGGTAGTCACCGGTGTTGATCGACCCGGGCTGCTGCTCCGGGAAGTCGTCGTAGCCGTTCTCACGGATGCACGACGCCACCGCGGCGTACTCGCGTTCCCACTGCTGGGCCTGCTGGTCGCTGGTGCCCTCGATGCCGAGCTGCTGCGAGCAGGTGCCGGCGCGTTCCTCCCAGGCCTCGGCATCGGCGCCCTCCGGGGAACGGACGACTCCGGAACGGACCTCGTCGTCGGAGGCGTCGGCGACCTCGAACCCGCCGGCACGCATGCAGGCGGACCACTTCGCTCCGATGCCCTGTGCGGTCGTCGGTGCGTCCGATGTCGTGTCCTGGGACGAGCAGGCGGCGAGGCCGAACGGGAGTGCGGCGACGACGAGCGCCGCGGCGAGGAGCCGTGTGGATCGAGATGTCGTGTTCATGTCGACCATGCTCGGCAACGGGGTGTTTCCGGAGGTGTGCCGGCCGCGTTGCACTGACGAAACAGCACCACCCGACAGCAGCGCCGAGGGGCCCGCCAGAGCCGTGCGCGAGCACGGCGAACGCCCCCTCCGGCTGACGGAGGGGGCGTTCGGGTCGGGAGGCCCGGTCGGGGCTTCCCGTTGCGACAGGCCGCAGCGGGCTCAGTGTCCGGACGGCGTCGGTCGGTGCTCGTCCATGCACGCCTCGACGCACTCCTGGTACCCGTGCGCGTCGATCGGCGTGTACTCGGCCTGCGCCTCGGGGTCGTCCGGGAAGTCGTCGAACCCGCCCTCCCGCACGCACTTCGCGAACGCGGGGCCGAGGTCCTGCACCTGCGCGCCGGAGGCAGCTCCGGCCGCCGCACTCCCCGGAGCGTCACCGGCGCACTCCTCGGAGTCTGCGAGGAACCGGTCCTGGTCGGCACCCTCGGGGATGGAGAACCCGCTGCCCGAATCGGACACTCGCTCATCGGACACGTCGTACCCCTTGTCGCGCAGGCAGGCGTCGATCGCGAGGCTCCGGTCCTTCGCGGACGTGGTGGCCTTCGCAGAGGTGGTCGCGCCCCCGGTCGGGCCGCTGGTACCGGAGGTGCCCCCGCTGGCGGAGCACCCGGCCAGCGTTCCGCCGACGACCAGCAGGGCGGCGGCGGCGAGGAGCGTGCGGTGGAGCGGACGGACGGTTGCGCTGGTGTCGTTCATGCGGCCCACTCCAGCGCCAGGGCTGTTTCGCCGGCGTCGGCCCGGACGTCACACCGACGGAACACCGGTGTCGACGACGACCTCCAGCCCACCCTCCGACAGGGGGCGGACGTCGAGGTCCCAGCCGTGCGCCCGGGTGATCGCGGCGACGATCGACAGCCCGAGCCCGCTGTGCCGGTCGGATCCCGGTCGGCCGCCCCGGCAGAACGGCTCGACGAACCGCTCCGCCGTGGCCGGCTCGACGATCTCGCCGCTGTTGCGCACCGAGAAGCGGTCGCCGTGCACCACCACCTCGACCCAGCCGCCCGGCCGGTTGTACTCGACCGCGTTCGCGACGAGGTTCCGGAGGAGCTGCCGCAGCAGGATCGGTTCCGCCGACACCGCGCCCCGACCGGGAGGCACGGTGTGCGTCCGGCAGGTGAGGTCCACCCCGAAGTCCGTCGCGGTGGCACCAGCCTCGTCGACGACCTCCTGCGCGAACGCCCCGACGTCGACCGCCTCCGTCCGGCCGTCCAGGCCGCGCTCCGCCTCGGCGAGCACGAGCAGGCTGTCCACGAGCCGTTCGGTCCGGCGGTTCTGCTCGAGGAGTTCCTGACGCGCCGCGACGACGTCCTCGGGCCCCGCGTCGTCGGGCAAGCCCACCTGCAGCGCCGCCCGCTGGACGGCGAGGGGCGTCCGCAACTCGTGCGACGCCTGGGCGACGAAGCGCCGCTGGCTCTCGAATGCCGCCTCGAGCCGGTCGAGCAGGTCGTCGATCGTCCGGGCCAGGCGGCGCAGCTCGTCGTCCGGACCGCCGAGGGCGATGCGCTCGTGCAGCGTCGACGCGGAGATGTTCCGGGTGATCGCGGTGATCCGGTCGACCGGGCGGAGGACCCGGCGGCTGAGGAACCACCCGACGCACCCGGCGAGCATCCCGGCCGCCGCGACCCCGACGGCGGCCCACTGCCACTGTGTCTGCGTCGCGAGCCGGACGACCGCTGCTCCGCCGTCGCCAGTGGGTGCGAGCGGCTCCGCGACGGCGCCCGCGGACTCGTCGGGTCGCAGCGCCACGGCTGCGTCGTGGTACTCCGCGGACAGCGTCCCCACGGAGCCGCTCGTCACCAGGACGAGGACCGCCGCGGTGATGACCATGGACGCCGTGGCGAAGGTCACGGTCGTCCGCGCCCGGACCGACCAGGACCGCGTCACAGCGCGTAGCCCTGCCCCGGCACGGTCCGGATCGGGTCCGGCTCGCCGAGCTTCTTGCGGAGCTTCGACATCGTCACCCGGACGACAGCCGTGAACGGGTCGATGTTCATGTCCCAGACCTTCTCGAGGAACTCCTCGGCCGGGACGATCCGACCGTCGGCGCGGAGCAGGACCTCGAGCACGCCGAACTCCTTGGCCGTGAGGTCGAGGGGGCGCCCGTCACGGGTGGCCATCCGACGGTTGGAGTCGAGCAGCAGGTCGTCGTGCTCGAGCACGGGCGCGACGGCGACCGTGCTCCGCCGCCCGAGCGCCCGGACCCGCGCGACCAGCTCCGGGAACTCGAACGGCTTCGCCAGGTAGTCGTCGGCGCCGAGCTCGAGCCCGTGGACCCGGTCGCTCAGGGCCGTGGCTGCGGTGAGCATGAGGATGCGCGTGGCGGCGGAACGTGCGGTCAGCCGGCGCGCCACCTCGTCACCGTGCACGCCCGGGAGGTCACGGTCGAGCACGACGACGTCGTAGTCGTTGACGGCGAGCAGTTCGTCCGCCTCGTCGCCGCGGTGTGTGACGTCGACCGCCATGCCCTGCCGGGTCAGCCCTCGGGCGACGAGGTCGGCCAGGGCTGCTTCGTCGTCTGCTACCAGGACACGCATGCCAGTATTCCACATGCGGTACCTATGCGACCGCTGGGTCCCACGAGACCGTCCCCCTGGCCTCGTCGATCCTGACGACGAACACCCGCGTGTTCGGGCCGGGGGCGATGGGCAGGGGCAGGGCAGCGAGTGCCAGGTCGTCCATGCTCTCGACCCTGTCCGTCCGCCTGTTTCACCCACGTTGCGGCCATGCACGTGCAGGAGGCCCGGTGGCGGCCTGTCGGACCGGCACCGGGCCTCCTGTGCGGCACGTGCTGCTGCGGACTACTCCTCGACGATCTCCGCGAGCTCGAAGGGTTCGACGACGAGCGCCTCGCCGTCGTCGGAGACGTCGACACGGACCGTGTCGCCGTCGCGGACGTCGCCGGCCAGGATCGCTCGCGCGAGCTGGTCGTCGATCTGGCGCTGCATCAGGCGACGCAAGGGGCGTGCGCCGTACACCGGGTCGTACCCGCGCTCGGCGAGCCACCCACGGGCCGACGGCGTGACCGCGAGCTCGAGCCGACGGTCGGACAGGCGCCGGGCGAGCCGGTCGACGTACAGCGACACGATCTGCCCGAGGTCCTCGTGCGTCAGGGCCTGGAACACGACGATGTCGTCGAGGCGGTTGACGAACTCGGGCCGGAACGACTGCTGCACGAGCTCGCGCACGGCCTCCTCGCGCTGGTCGGCACTGAGCGACGGGTCGGTCAGGAACTGCGAGCCGAGGTTCGACGTCAGGATCACGATGGTGTTCCGGAAGTCGACCGTGCGGCCCTGCCCGTCGGTCAGGCGCCCGTCGTCGAGCACCTGGAGCAGCACGTCGAAGACCTCGGGGTGCGCCTTCTCGATCTCGTCGAGCAGCACCACCGAGTACGGCCGACGGCGGACGGTCTCGGTGAGCTGTCCGCCGGCCTCGTACCCGACGTACCCGGGCGGGGCGCCGATGAGCCGGGCGACCGAGTGCTTCTCGCCGTACTCGCTCATGTCGATGCGGACGAGGGCCTTCTCGTCGTCGAAGAGGAACTCGGCGAGCGCCTTGGCCAACTCGGTCTTGCCGACGCCGGTGGGGCCGAGGAACAAGAACGAGCCGGTCGGTCGGTCCGGGTCCGAGATGCCCGCTCGGGTGCGGCGGACGGCCTCGGACACGGTGCCGACGGCGCTGCGCTGCCCGATGATGCGGCGGCCGAGTTCGGACTCCAGGTGCAGGAGCTTCTCGGTCTCGCCCTGCAGCAGGCGCCCCATCGGGATACCCGTCCACTGCGCGATCACGGCGGCGATGTCCTCGTCCGTGACGCTGTCGTTGACCATGCGCTCGGCGCTCTCAGCCTGCTCGGCAGCGGCCAGCTCGGCCTCGATGCGGGGCTTCTCGCCGTACTCGAGCCGCGAGACGGTCTCGTAGTCGGCCTCGCGCTGCGCCCGCTGACTGCGCATGTTGAGATCGTCGAGCTGCTGCTTGAGCTCACCGATGCGGTTGAGGTTCGCGCGCTCGGCCTGCCAGCGGCGCTCGAGCTCCTCGAGCCGCTCCTGGCGCCCCGCGAGCTCGGCGCGCAGGGTCTCGAGCCGGGCCTTCGAGGCGTCGTCCTTCTCCTGCTTGAGCGCGAACTCCTCGACGCGCAGCCGGTCCACGGAGCGCTTCAGCTCGTCGATCTCGACGGGGCTCGAGTCGATCTCCATGCGGAGGCGGCTGGCGGCCTCGTCGATCAGGTCGATCGCCTTGTCCGGGAGCTGCCGGCCGGAGATGTACCGGTTCGACAGGCTCGCCGCGGCGACGAGCGCAGAGTCGTTGATCGTCACCTTGTGGTGCGCCTCGTACCGTTCCTTGAGCCCACGGAGGATCGCCACGGCGTCCTCGACGCTCGGCTCCCCCACCCAGACCTGCTGGAAGCGGCGCTCGAGTGCGGCGTCCTTCTCGATGTACTCGCGGTACTCGTCGAGCGTCGTCGCGCCGATCAGCCGGAGCTCGCCACGCGCCAGCATCGGCTTGAGCATGTTCGACGCCGCGACCGAGCCCTCGCCGCCGCCGGCGCCCATCAGTGTGTGCAGCTCGTCGATGAACGTGATGACCTGCCCGTCGGAGTCGTTGATCTCCTTGAGCACGGCCTTGAGCCGCTCCTCGAACTCGCCGCGGTACTTCGCGCCGGCGATGAGGGCGGAGATGTCGAGCGACACGAGCCGCTTGTCCTTGAGGGAGTCGGCGACGTCGCCGGCGACGATGCGCTGGGCGAGCCCTTCGACGACGGCGGTCTTGCCGACGCCGGGCTCACCGATGAGCACGGGGTTGTTCTTGGTGCGGCGGGTCAGCACCTGCGAGACGCGCCGGATCTCGGCGTCACGCCCGATGACCGGGTCGAGCTTGCCGCTCCGGGCGATCGCGGTGAGGTCGACGCCGTACTGCTCGAGGGCGGTCTTCTGCCGCTCCTGCGAGTCAGGGGCGCCCTGGAGGTTCGCCATGCGGTCCGTCCTTTCGTTGCGGTGGTCCCGTACTTGAGTCTACTCCACTCAACTTACGAACGGGGGGAGGTATTCCGGATCCCGACGGCACTCACCACCGCGCCCGCGAACAGGAGGAGCGCCATCACGACCATCGCCCGGTGGAGACCCGCCGTGCTCACGCCACCACCGAGCACGACCCCGGCGAGCGCCACGACGACCAGACCGGCGACCCGGGCGACGGCGTTGTTGACCGCCGAGCCGACACCGGCCTCGCGCTCCGGCACGGACCCGAGCACGGCGCTCGTCAGCGGTGTCACCATGGTCGCGATCCCGACGCCGACGAGCACCAACCCGGGGAGCACCGCCCACCAGTACGCCGCCGGGTCGTCGCCGGCGCCGAGCATCACGAGCGCCCCCACCGCCGCGATCGCGGGTCCGGCAGCCATGAACCAGCGCGGGCCGTACCGCCCGGCGAGCCCACCGACCGTGGTGGACAGCGCGAGCAGCAGGAGCGTCGGCGGCAGGCTGGCGATGCCGGCGAGCCACGCGGGGAACGACCAGACCTCCTGCAGGAAGAGCGTCACGACGAAGCCGACCATCCCGAGCGCACCGTAGATCGAGAGGGTCGCGAGGTTCCCCACCGCGAAGTTCCGCGCACGGAAGAGCTCGAGCGGCACGAGCGGCCCTCCACCGGTCCTGGTGACCCGTCGCTCCCACGGCACGAACGCCACGAGCGCCACGGCACCGACGACGAGTGCCGCGACGACGAGCGGCGACGACCACCCGAGCCGCTCCTGCTCGATCAGCCCGAGGACCACCCCGCCGACGCCGACCACGGCGAGCACGGCACCGAGCACGTCGATCCGATGCCCGGACTCCGGTCGCACGTCACCCGTGATGCGCACCACGAGCGGGATCGTCACCGCGATCGGCACCGCCGACAGGACGAACACCCACCGCCACCCGATGCCGTCGACGACCAGCCCGCCGACGACCGGCCCGACGATGACCGCGGCGCTCGACCAGGCCGTCCACGTCCCGATCGCCTTCGCCTGCGCCGCCCCACGGAAGGCGGCGACGATGAGCGCGAGCGCACTCGGGGTGACCAGGGCTCCGCCGACACCCTGCAGCGCGCGGGCGACGATGAGCACCGCACCCGACGGGGCGACCGCGCAGGCGACCGAGGCGAGACCGAACACCACCAGGCCCCACGTGACGATGCGGACCCGGCCGAACACGTCGGACAGCGACCCGGCGACCAGGATGAGCGAACCGAGCGTCACCAGGTAGGCGTCGACCACCCACTGCTGCACGATCAACCCGCCACCGAGTTCGTGCCGGACCGCCGGGAGCGCCACGGTCACGACGCTCGAGTCGAGCCCGACGACGAACGACGCCAGGATCGCCACGACGAGCACCACGCGGCGGTCGTCGCGGAGCGGCGCGGTGCCGCGTGCGGTGGTCATGCACCCATCGTGCTCTGACCGCGGTCAGCGGGGAACGCGGAAGCCCCCGCGACCGATGGGTCGCGGGGGCTTCGCCGACAGGACGGGGCTGGGTCCTGGTCTGGTTCCCGGTGCGGGAGGTCTAGTTGCGGGGCTCCGTGGAGTGCACGTTCGGCTGGACCGAGGGGCCCGGGTTCACGACAGGGGCGGCGCTGTCGGCCTGCGGCGCGGTGTACTGGGCCGACCCGGGCTGCGCGGAGTCCTGCACCGTGCCGTCCTTCGTCTGCTTCTTGTCGTCGCCCATCTCCTTCTTGAAGATGTTGATCGACTGGCCGAGACCCTTGGCGAGCGCAGGGAGCTTCGTCGCGCCGAACAGCAGGATGATGATCCCGAGGATGATCAGCAGGTGGATGCCACCGAGGTTTCCGAGCATCATGTCTCCTTGTTCTGGAACAGGTCGCCGTCTGCGTGTCACCGTCGACGCGAGCGGCGGAAGTCCGTCGTCCTGCAAGCGTAACCCGCGGCATCCACCATGGCCAGACGGGTCGTGCGACGGACACCGGACACACAGGCAGCACCCCCGGAAGCCGCTGCGTTCCGGGGGTGCTCCGTTCCGGTCGAGGGTCGAGGCGCGACCGGAGTCGAGGGGGCGCTCAGTAGGCGCCCCGCGAACGCAGGACCGAGGGGACCGTCCGCGCGAGGATCACGACGTCGTGCAGGAAGGACCAGTTCTCGACGTAGTGCAGGTCGAGCCGCACCCCCTCGGCCCAGTCGAGGTCGGACCGGCCGCTCACCTGCCACAGTCCGGTCATGCCCGGCGTCACGAGGAGCCGACGGTCGGCGAAGTCCTCGTAGACGGCGACCTCTCGAGGGAGCGCCGGACGGGGACCGACGAGGCTCATCGTGCCGGTGAGGACGTTCCAGAGCTGCGGGAGCTCGTCGAGGGACGTCCGCCGCAGGAACGCCCCGACGCGGGTGACCCGCGGGTCCTGCCGCACCTTGAAGAGCGGACCGGCGCCCTCGTCCAGCGCGTCCAGCTCCGAGACGCGGTCCTCGGCGTCGATGCACATCGTCCGGAACTTGCAGATGCGGAAGGGTGCGCCGCCGCGGCCGATGCGCTCCTGCCGGAAGAGGACCGGCCCGCCGTCGTCGAGACGGATCGCGAGCGCGACGGCCGCGAACACCGGTGCGAGGAGCAGGAGACCGACCGCAGCGCCGATGACGTCGAGGGCGCGCTTGCCGGTGCGGCACCGGTAGTCCGGGGTCTCCACGTGCATGAGCGGCAGGCCGTCGACCGGTCGCTCGTGCACACGGTCGGCATCGATGTCGGCGAGCGGGGACGACACCACGAGCTCGATGCCGTGCTCCTCGAGCTGCCACCCGAGCCGCCGGAGTCGTTCGTGTCCGCCCGGGATCGCGCCCGCGACCACGACGGCCTCGACCCCGTGCTCCGTCGCGAGGTCGAGCACGTCGTCGACCCTGCCGACGACCGGGACCTCGTCCGGACCGAGCACGACGGAGTCCGTGCCCGAGTCGGCACCGCTCGCAGCGTCGGTCGCCACCGCGGCGACGCGGTAGCCCGCGGCGGGGGTCGCGGCGATCCGATGCCCGACGTACCGAACGTCCGCCGGGTCACCGACGACGAGGACGTCCTGCAGGTGCTGCCCCCGCGCCCGTCGTCTCGCGAGCACGGCGCGCGCGTTCCGCCGACCGAGCGCGAGCAGCGCGGTACCGAGCGGGAAGGCGATCGCGACGTAACCGCGGGCGAGGTCGAGCTGCGCCACGTAGGCGACGACGGCGGTTGTCGCGCACGCGGCGAGACTTGCGACCAGGACGCGGCGGTACTCCTCACCACCGACGCCGGCGATGCGCGGCTCCCGCGTCCGGAAGGCTGCGAGGAAGGCCATCCACAGGGCGATGACCGCCGGCCCGGCGACGAACTCGAGCCACCCCGGCTGCTCGGGCGCGAGGAGGGACTCGCCGGGGAACCGGATGCCGTGGGCGACCCAGGACGCCGCGATCAGCAACGCGAGGTCGACGGCGGCCACCGTCCGTGCGTACCCAGAGAGGCCGGCGCGGTCGGGCCGGCGCACGGTGGCCGGAGCGGCTGCTGCCCGACCCTGGCGAACTGCGATCGACACCGGGCACTCCTCCATCGACGACCGCGCGACGAGGAGGACGCACGGGTGGCATCGCCACCCGAAGAGTATATCAGTCTGAAATACCGAGAGCGAGGACCTTGTCGAGCGTCCACGTCACCGGAGCGTTCGCGATCGCCGCCACGTCCTGCGCGGTCAGCCCGCGCAGCCGGAAGCCCACACGCTCCCCCGGCAGCAGGGTCATGAACCCGCGGTCGACGGTGCCGGTCGGCGCGAGGCGGTCCGGCTGGAGCAGCAGGTCGCGCACGAGCGAGTCCGCCTCGACGACCAGGTCGTGGCCGTCGCCGTCGGGTGCCGGTGTCACCGAGGTCCGGTACCGCGCCGGCTGCCAGCGCATCTCGCGGTCCGGCGACGGCGTCCACACCGCACGGTGCCAGTCCATGTCGGCGACGACCAGCTCGTTCGTCGGGTCGTCGACGACGCCCACCGACTCCGGCAGCGCCACCACGGCGACCCCGGACGCGGACAGCTGCACCGGCAGGGTGACCTCGGCCAGGATCGCTCCCGAGAGCGCGATGCGCCGGACACGGACGACGCTGTCGATGCCGGTGCGCGACGACCGGACGGCGACCTCGATCGGGGCGTTGCCGAAGGCGCCCGGCGAGACGCCGAGCGAGAGCGTGTCGGCCAGCTCCGCCGTCTCGCCGTCGTGGGTCGGACGGTCGGGGTGACCCGTGCCTCCCGGCCGGTCGTCGCCGTCCGCCGGACCGGCGGCCGTCGCGCGGGTGGCGACCGGACGGATCGTCAGCAGCACGTCGTCGTACAGGCGACGCAGCTCGTGCGCGAGCGGCTTGAGCCGCCCCGCCGAGTCGATCGCCGACCACGAGGACACCGGCCAAAGGTCGTTCAGCTGCCACACCACGACCCCGGAGTTGCGCGGCCAGTGCGTGCGCCAGTGTTCGACACCCGTCGCGATCGCGCGGGTCTGCTGGAGCTGCGTCAGGTAGTGCCAGCGGTCCAGGTCGCCCGGGTCCACGGCGCCGAAGCGCGGCGCGATGCCGCGCGCGAGCTTGCCCATGCCGTCGTCGGCCTTCTGGTGGTGGACGACCCCGGGCGAGTCGACGCGCATCGGCTCGTCGGAGACCGCATCGCGGAGCGTGCGCCACGCGGGCGGGGCCTGCCACCCGAATTCGGAGACGAACCGCGGCACGGAGTCGCGGTAGTGGTCGTCCGACAGGCGGTTCCAGACGTCCCACGAGTGGTGCGTCTCGTGGTCGACGTGGTTCGCGGGCAGGCTCTCCGACCCCGACCACGGTGAGGCGACCGTGTAGAAGCGCGACGGGTCGACCGCGTCGACGATCGTCGGCAGCAGGTCGAGGTAGTAGTCGAGACCCCAGCCGCGGTCGCCGAGCTCCTCGCCCCACCCGTCGGCGTCGTGCAGCCAGATGTTCTCGTTGTTGCCGTTCCACACCACGAGCGACGGGTGCCCGGCGAGGCGGGCGACGTTGTCCCGGGCCTCGGCGATGACCTCGCTGCGGATCGGCTCGATCTCCGGGTAGGCCGAGCAGGCGAACGGGAAGTCCTGCCACACGAGCAGGCCGAGCTCGTCGCACACGTCGTAGAAGTCGTGCGACTCGTAGACGCCGCCACCCCACACCCGCACGAGGTTCACGTGCAGGTCCGCGGCGGCACGCAGCCGGTCCTCGATCCGGGCGCGGTCGACCCGCGACACGATGACGTCGTCGGGGATCCAGTTGACACCCCGGACGTCGATCACCGTGCCGTTCACCACGACGGTGAAGGGCTTGCCGATCTCGTCGGCGGCGGTGTCGATCCGGGTCGAGCGGAACCCGGTGCGGCTCGTCCGGCGGTCAAGGACCTCGCCGTCCACCGTCTGCAGCTCGACCGTCACGTCGTACTGCACCTGCTCCCCGTAACCCCGGGGCCACCACCGGCGGACGTCGGGCACCCGAACGGTGACGACCGTCTCGTCGCTCTGCGGGGTCAGCTGCGCACGGGAGCGCTGCCGGGTCGTACCGCCGTCGACCGTCGGGCCGCTCACCGTCACGACGAGCACGAGGTCGTCGTCCTCGCCGTCCTGGTCGAGGTCGTTCATGCCGGACCGCTCGACCGTGATGTGGGCGTCGAGGACGCCCTCGCCGGCCTCGACGTCGACGAGCGGACGCACCTCGGCCAGCCGGGCGGTGGACCAGCGCTCGATCGCGACCGGACGCCACGGCCCGCTCGTGACCGCGGTCAGACCCCAGTCCCACCCGAAGTTCGAGGCCATCTTGCGGACGTACGGGAACGGCTCGTCGTACGGACCCGGCATCGAGCCGGCGCGGGCGGCGACACGGCCGGCCTCGCGGTACGGCGACTCGAAGAGCATCTCGAGCTCCCGTTCGCCCGACGGGCCGGGCACGTCGTTGAGGTCGAAGCGGTAGCGGCGGTGCATGTTGCGCGTGGTTCCGACGACGACGCCGTCCAGGCTCAGCTCGGCGACGGTGTCGAGCCCCTCGCACACCAGGTCGACGCGTTCGAAGCCCCGCGGGGCCACGTCCACCGTGCGGCGGTACGACCAGTCCGCGCGGCCCACCCAGGCGGCAGCGGGCTCGTTGCGGTCGAAGAGCGGGTCCACGACGAGACCCTCCCGCTCGAGGTCGGTGTGCACCTGACCCGGCACCGTGGCGGGGATGGTGCGTCCCGCGATGCCGTCCGGTGCACCGACCGGCGGCTGGTCGCCGGCGATCGTCACGGTCCAGTCGTCGCGGAGTTCCTCGCGCTCGAGGGTCATGCGGGTCCTTTGCTGGGCGGACTTCGGCGGTGCGGACGCGGTCGGGCGGCAGGCTGCGGCCGGCGCCCGGATGCCGGACCGCCGGTCGCGCCCATGGCCGCGGAGACGGCCTGGAGGCACGGCACCGGTCGCCCAGCATCGTCGCGTCCGCGCGCGCGGACGATCGCTCGTCGCGCGCGGGGGTGCTCGGCGATGCTAGTACGCGGACCTTGCCGCCCGCCTCCGCCCGGCGGCGGGTCCGCGCTCGGCGGTGGCGCATGGCAGGGTGGGATGGTGATCACCGTCGACACCGCCAAGGCCCTCCGTGACGCCGGACTCCGGTGGCACCCCGCGACCGGGGACCGCTTCGTCATCGACAAGCCCGGCGTCGACGACGACGTCTACACCGTGTCCGAGATGACCGTCGAGCGGCACGACCACCCGTCGGGCACCGTGCTCGGGTTCAACGGCACGACGGAGTGGGCGCTCGACTCGGTCTCGGCGGACGAGTCGCTCTGGCTCCCGCGCGAGGACCAGCTGCGCGAGTTGCTCGGCCCGGCGTTCGTGTCGCTCGCGCGCTCCGGGCCGGACCTGACCGTCACCGCGACGGTCTCCGGTGCGCCGCGGACGTTCTCCGGGTCGGACGCCGAGGAGACCTACGGCGCGGCGCTGCTGGCCTACATCGAGGCGTCGCTGGCCTGAACCAGCCGGCGCACGACGCTCGACCGTCCGGTCTGCGCAGGGGGACGCGCCCGGCTGGACGTTGCCGGAATGCCTCCTGGGCCCCGTTTGGTTGCATGGCGGCATGACCGTTCCGAACATCACCCTGAACGACGGCAAGACCATCCCGCAGCTCGGCTTCGGCGTCTTCCAGATCGAACCGGAGAACACCAAGGAAGCGACCTTGACGGCGCTCGAGGTCGGCTACCGCCACATCGACACCGCCGAGATGTACGGCAACGAGAAGGAGGTCGGCGAGGCCATCGCCGAGTCCGGCATCGACCGCTCGGAGATCTTCGTCACCTCGAAGCTCAACAACGGCTTCCACGACCCGGCGCTCGCCGCCGAGAACGGCAAGAAGTCCGCCGACCTGCTCGGCGGCTACACCGACCTGTTCCTCATCCACTGGCCGCTGCCCACCGTGTCGGACTTCGTCCCGACGTGGAAGGCGATGGAGGAGCTGTACCACGCCGGCACCGCCCGCTCGATCGGCGTGAGCAACTTCCAGGCGCACCACCTCAACCGCCTCGCCGCCGAGACCACCATCACGCCGGCCGTGAACCAGATCGAGGTGCACCCGTACCTCGTGCAGGAGGAGCTGCGCGCCTACGGCCGCGAGCACGGCATCGCGACCGAGGCCTGGTCGCCGATCGCGCAGGGCCTCGTCCTCGACGACGAGACCATCACCCGCATCGCCGACGCCACGGGCAAGACCCCGGCACAGGTCGTCCTCCGCTGGCACATCCAGCGCGGCGACATCGTCTTCCCGAAGTCGGTCACCCGCTCGCGCGTCGAGGAGAACTTCGCGATCTTCGACTTCGAGCTCACCGACGACGACATGACCGCGATCACGTCGCTCGACAAGGGCCACCGCACGGGTCCGGACCCGGACACGTTCGACTACGTCCCGGCCTGAGCGGGACAGGTCACCTGACGAGGTGACCGACGGACGGACGGGAGGCCCGTGGCTGCGCAGCCACGGGCCTCCCGTCGGTCTGCACTCGCCTCAGGACGTGACGCGTGACGCGGTGACCGTGAAGCGCGATGTCCGCACCACCTGTCGGGTCGGGCCGACGGCCCGTTCGAGGTCGGAGCGGTAGCGCAGGTGCCCGTTCCAGACACACCAGAGCTCACCGTCCTGCTGCAGGATCCTCGCTGCGTTCCGGAACATCGCTGCAGCGGCCTCGGTGCTGACGCTCGTGCCGTCGTGGAACGGCGGGTTGCAGAGCACGAGCTTCGTCGAGCCGGTGTCGAGCTCGTCGCCGGCATCGGTCCGCGCGGTCGTGACGCGGTCGCCGACGCCGTTCAGGTCCGCCGTGAGCCGCGTCGACGCCACGGCGGCGCTCGAGACGTCGGTGGCGACGACCTTGATCGTCGGACGACGCCGCGCGAGCACGGTGGCGATCGTGCCGTTCCCGCACCCGAGGTCGACCGCGTTCCGCGCCGCCGGCACCGCCTCGTCGACCACGTCGAGCAGCACCCGCGTACCGAGGTCGAGGGACGTGCCGGCGAACACCCCGCCGTGGGCGGCGATCGTGATGCCGAGCTCGTCGTTGTGCACCCGCCGCGGCCAGGGTGCCGTCACGTCGGCGCGGGCGGCCGCGGCGTGCAGCGGGTCCTGCGCGATGAGCAGCCGCGACTTGGCCCGCCCGCGGGAGGCCGTGACCTCGCCGAAGTAGCGACGCAGGACGTCGTTCTGCGACAGCGTCATGTGCTTCACGCGACCGCCGCAGACGACCACGACGTCCGGGGCCGCCCACCGGGCGATCGCACGCACGACCTCGTCGAGCCGGTCGTTCGACTTCGGCAGCCGGAGGAGCACGAGCCGCACGTCGCGGAAGGCGTCCTCGAACGTCGCCGGGTGGTGGAAGCCCCGCCGGCCGAAGGTGCCCGCGTTCGCCGTGAGGGCGCGCTCTCCCACGAGCGAGTCCTGCACCACCCGGACGTCGCGCGCTCCGTCCACGGCGAGCAGCCCGAGGGTGAGCACGCCGTAGCGGTCGTCGACGACGGCGACCTCGCCGGGCTGGCGCAGCGCGTCGCCGTGCAGGAACGGTGCCTCGTCGAGCATGAAGCGGTCGGTGCCGTCGATCGCGACGATGTCCGGCTGGTCGCCGTCGCTGCGGCGCCGGAAGTGGTCTGCGAAGTCGAACGGCACCGCCCAAGGGTACCCAGTGGCCCCGAGCGAGCGTGCCGTGGTGGACATCCGCGGTATATCACCGACGCACCTGGTATCCCAAGGCTCTACGCTCGTGGTCAGCCGCTCCCACCGGGCGGGAAGACGAGCGCGAGAGGGGCCGATGTTCGCTTCGCCAGACGCCCAGCTGCGACCGCGGCTCCGCGACCAGGCGCGGGAACGCCTGCGGACCGAGATCATGGACGGCTCGCTCGCGCCGGGCACCCTGCTCGACGACGAGCAGCTCGCCCTGCGCCTCCGGTGCTCACGGACCCCGGTGCGCGAGGCACTGTCGGACCTCGCGCACCTCGGACTCGTCGAACTCCGCCCGAACCGGTACACGCGGGTGGTCGTCCCGCGGCACGAGGAGCTGCTGCCCACGCTGCAGGCGCTCGGACTGCTCTTCGGCGGGGTGGTCCGGACCGCCGTCCCCGGCATGGACGACCGTGCGCGGTCCGTGCTCTTCCGACGCCTCGGGCTCCTGCTCGACTGCATGGGTGACCCGCTGTGGACCACGAGCCGGGGGGACGCCCTCTCGCCGATCTACCGCTCCCTCATCGCTGCGTGCGAGAACCCGGTGCTCGCCGCCGTCCTCGAGAGCGCCACGGACGGGCTGACCTACCGGCTCCGGCACGACGCCGTGCGGAACGCGCTGCCGTGGGAGCAGATCCGCAACGGTCTGGTCGCGCTCCGGATCGCGATCGACTGCCGGGACGGCCGCCTCGCCGAGCGGGCGACGTGGACGATCCACCAACTGCCCGACCCGGACCGGAAGGAGCGCTGAGGTGTGCGTGGAATGCCTGCGCGCCGTCGTCCGGGACGTCCGCGCCCGACGACTGACATCCTGTCGGCCACCGGACGAGCGAGCCCAGCCCCCTCGCTGCACCGCCGCGGACGGGACGACTGAGCTGCGGGACGACCTGCCCTGGCCGTGGTGAGTCCGGCCGGCGTCAGCGCTCGGGCCGGTACAGCACGACCGCCGTGTTCCGCTGCGGTCGCATCCCGGCACGCAGCGACACCGCGGCACCCGTCGTCGTCGCCGCGAACACCCGCGCGCCCGGCCGGTTGATCATCTGGTCGGCGAGGGCACGCTCGAGCTCCCGCACGCGGTCGCGCAGCGCCTTGTTCTCGTTCTCGAGGTCGAGCACCCGTCGGATCCCCTCGAGCGACACGCCCTCGCTGCCGAGTCGGGCGATCTCGCGCAGCTGCGCCACGTCGCGCATCGAGTAGCGGCGGGAACCTCCGCGGGTGCGGCCGGGGACGACCAGGCCGAGCCGGTCGTACTGCCGCAGCGTCTGCGGGTGCATCTCAGCGAGCTCCGCCGCCGTCGCGATGGCGAAGACGGGCGAGTTCTCGTCCATGTCGGTCATGACGCGTCCCTTCCGTCGTCCTCGTGGTCCTGGGAGACAGTCTGGAGGCCCGGTGACGGTTCCTGACGGAGCCGCACCGAGCCTCCAGACCGGTCTTGGTGTTGGTCGCGCAGCGCTAGCTGCGTGCCTTGGCGAGCAGGTCCTCGCGCGGGTCCTCGTCGGGCAGGGCGGCGCGGAGCGCCTCGACGGCCTCGCGCTGCTTGTCCGACAGGTGCGACGGCACCGCGACCTGGACGGTCGCGAGCAGGTCGCCCGTGCCGTTCTTCGTCGTGACACCGCGGCCCTTCACGCGCAGGACGCGACCCGACGGGGTGCCGGGAGCGACCTTGAGCTTCACCGGGTCGCCACCGAGGGTGGGGACCTGGATGGTCGCGCCGAGTGCCGCCTCGGCGAACGTCACGGGGACGTCCACGCGGAGGTGCTGCCCGTCGCGCTCGAACACCGGGTGCTTGCGGACGCTGACGGTGACCACGAGGTCACCGGCCTCGCCGCCGTCCGGGCTCGACTCGCCGCGGCCGCGCAGGCGGATCTTCTGCCCGTCCGCCACACCAGCCGGGATGCGGACGTTCACCGGTCGGCCGTTGCCCTGCGACAGTTTGACGGTGTCGCCGGCGATCGCGGTGGTGAAGTCGAGGGTCGTCGACGCCGTGACGTCGCGCCCCTTCGTCGGTCCTCCGAACCCGCGGAAACCGCCGGTGGGCTGGCCGAAGCCCTGACCGCCGCCGAACATCCCGCCGAGGATGTCCTCGAAGCCGCCGGCACCACCACGGGCACCGCCCTGGCCGAAGCGGACACGCTGCCCGCCCTGTTGGCCGAACATCCCACCGAAGACGTCCTCGAACCCGCCGCCCTGGCCCGGGCCACCCGCGGTGAAGCGGGCGCCCGACCCCATGGCGCGGACCTGGTCGTACTCGGCACGCTGCTCCTTGTCGGAGAGCACGGAGTACGCCTCGCTGATCTCCTTGAAGCGGGCCTCGGCGGCCGCGTCACCCGGGTTGGAGTCCGGGTGGAACTGCCGCGCGAGTTTCCGGTAGGTCTTCTTCAGCTCAGCGTCGCTCGCCGTCTTGTCGACGCCGAGGACCTTGTAGAAGTCCTTGTCGAACCAGTCCTGACTGGCCATGAATCCCTACCTCCTTCCCGCGATCAGGCCGGGACCGCCACGGCGACCTTGGCCGCCCGGAGCACCCGCTCGCCGAGCTTGTAGCCCGGCTCGACGACGTCCGCCACGGTCTGGCCGGTCGCACCCGGCGTCGGGAGCTGCACGATCGCCTCGTGCACGTTCGGGTCGAAGGGCTCGCCCTTCTCACCGATCTGCTCCAGCTTGAACTTGCCGAAGCCGCCGCGGATCTTCTGCGCGATGACCTGCATGGGGCCCTCGGCGAGGTCGCCGTGTGCCTCCGCGCGGGTCAGGTCGTCGAGTGCGGGCAGCAGGGCCCGGACGACCTCGGCGATGACGGCGTCGCGGTTCGCCTCGCGGTCGCGCTCGACGCGCTTCCGGAAGTTCACCAGCTCGGCCTGCGCGCGGAGCATGTCGGCACGCATGTCGGCGACGAGGTCGCGGTCGGCCTGGCTCAGCTTGTCCTCTTCGATGCCGCGGGCGGCGTCGTCGAGCAGCGCCTGGTCCTCCGGGGAGAGGTCGTTCGCTTCGTCAGCCTGCGGGCCGCCGGCGGCGGGGCCGTCCGTGGGGAGTTCCACGTCCGGCCCCTCCGCCTCGATGAGGTCCTCGGGCTCCTGCGCGTTGGTCGCGTCGCCCTCGACCTGGGGCTCGCGGTCCTCGGGCACGTTGTCCTGGGGGTCCGTCATCGTTACTTCTTGTCCTTGTCGTCCTCGTCGTCCACGACCTCGGCGTCGACGATGTCCTCGTCGTCAGCCTGCTGCTGGCCCTGGTCACCGGTCGGCTGCTCGCCGCCGGCCGCCGGAGCGTCCTGCTGCGCGTAGATCGCCTGGCCGAGCTTGCCCTGCGACTCGTTGAGCTTGTCGAACGCGGTCTTCACGGCCTCGTCGTCGTCACCCGCGAGGGCCGACTTGAGGGAGTCGACGTCCGCCTGCACCTCGGACTTGACGTCCGCGGGGAGCTTCTCGTCGTTCTCCTTGATGAGCTTCTCGATCGAGTAGACGAGCTGCTCGGCCTGGTTGCGACGCTCGTTGGCCTCGCGGCGGGCCTTGTCCTCGGCCGCGTGCTCCTCGGCCTCGCGGACCATGCGCTCGATGTCCTCCTTCGGCAGCGACGAGCCGCCGGAGATGACCATCGACTGCTCCTTGCCGGTGCCCTTGTCCTTCGCGGACACGTGCACGATGCCGTTCGCGTCGATGTCGAACGTGACCTCGACCTGCGGAACACCACGGGGAGCCGGAGCGATGCCGGTCAACTCGAAGGTGCCGAGCGGCTTGTTGTCGCGGGTGAACTCACGCTCGCCCTGGAAGACCTGGATCGCGACCGACGGCTGGTTGTCGTCGGCGGTCGTGAAGGTCTCGCTGCGCTTGGTCGGGATCGCGGTGTTGCGGTCGATGAGCTTCGTCATCAGGCCGCCCTTGGTCTCGATGCCGAGGGACAGCGGGGTGACGTCGATGAGCAGGACGTCCTTGCGCTCGCCCTTCAGGACACCGGCCTGCAGTGCGGCACCGACGGCGACGACCTCGTCCGGGTTGACACCCTGGTTCGGCTGCTTGCCACCGGTCAGGCTCTTGACGACCTCGGCCACGGCGGGCATGCGGGTCGAGCCACCGACGAGCACCACGTGCGCGATGTCGTTGACCGAGACACCCGCCTCCTTGATGACGTCGTTGAACGGCTTCTTCGTGCGGTCGAGCAGGTCGGAGGTCATCTGCTCGAACTGCGCGCGCGAGATGGTCTCGTCGAGGTTGAGCGGGCCTTCGCTCGTGAGCGTGAGGTAGGGCAGCTGGATGTTGGCGCTGAGCTGGCTCGACAGCTCCTTCTTCGCCTGCTCGGCAGCTTCCTTCAGACGCTGCTTCGCGATCTTGTCCGTGGACAGGTCGACACCGTGGTCGGCCTTGAACTTCTTGATCAGGTGGTCGACGATGCGCTGGTCCCAGTCGTCGCCGCCGAGGCGGTTGTCGCCGGCCGTCGCGCGGACCTGGATCGTGGAGAAGTCGTCGTCCTTGCCCACCTCGAGCAGGGAGACGTCGAACGTGCCACCACCGAGGTCGAAGACGAGGATGAGCTCGTCCTCCTTGCCCTTGTCGAGGCCGTACGCCAGCGCAGCCGCGGTCGGCTCGTTGATGATGCGGAGGACGTTGAGGCCGGCGATCTCACCGGCGTCCTTCGTGGCCTGACGCTCGGCATCGTTGAAGTACGCCGGGACGGTGATGACCGCGTCGGTGACGTCCTCGCCCAGGTACTGCTCGGCGTCGCGCTTGAGCTTGCCGAGGGTACGAGCCGAGATCTCCTGCGGCGTGTACTTCTTGCCGTCGATGTCGGTCGTCCAGTCGGTGCCGATGTGGCGCTTGACGCTGGCGATGGTGCGGTCGACGTTCGTGACGGCCTGGCGCTTGGCGGTCTCGCCGACGAGGACCTCGCCGTCCTTCGTGAAGGCGACGATCGACGGGGTGGTCCGGAGCCCCTCGGCGTTCGCGATGACGGTGGGCTCGCCACCTTCGAGAACGGAGACGACGGAGTTGGTGGTTCCGAGGTCGATGCCTACTGCACGTCCCATGTGTTGGTGCTCCTTCGGTTGGGTTCGCGGGTCTTGCTGAAGCCTACGCGGAGTTGCGTCCGCTCCACTCAAGTTTACTCAGGGCGCGGCGGGCGTCAAGTGCGAGCGAGAGAAGTTGCGTCGAGGGAACGCAAGCCGAGCGTATGCATTGCGCTTGGTAGAACTTCAGCTTGTACATTCAATATTCTGGTTGACCCATCAGGGCCGCGCATCGACGCGGCGCTCTCTCGAAAGACGAAATAGACCATGAACAAGAAGCTTCGTGCAGTCGGGGCCGCGGGCCTGGCTGCTGCGACCGTCATCACCGGGCTGGGGTTCGGTCCAGCCGCGGCCAACGCCGTCGACCTGGACCAGGAGGATGCGAAGGCGTCGACCACGCAGCACGCACAGCTCGTCAGTAACGGTCTCGATTCTTACAACTTCGGAACCAGCAACCTGGAAGCCAAGTCCAACTCGACCCTGGCAGAGGCACGTGCACACTCGAGGTGGTTCAACATGCCGCAGGTCGGTGGCACCGGCACCATCAGCGATGACTACGGCAACTGCCTCGTGTCCGCCGCTGAGGCTGCGATCACCTGGGCGAAGTGCAACGCGCTCCCCTCGGGGAAGATCACGCAGTTCACGGTCACGAAGGACGGCAGGATCGCGGCCGGCAACCTCCACCTCGCCACGTTCAGTGGGGGGGCCGTCAAGATGACGGCGAGCGGTGGTGGCACCTACTTCAGCGGTGACGCGTTCGGTCTGCCGTTCTCGGTGAAGGTCGATACGCGGGACGTCGCGACGCAGTCGGCGGAGCTGTCGGGCACGGCGGTTCCGGGTGCGGTCGTGCTGGTCAACGGCACGCAGCAGGTCACCGCGGACGCGACCACCGGTGCGTGGAAGGCGACGGTTTCGGGCCTGAAGCTCGGTGAGACGAACCACATCCCGGTCTCGGAGTACGTCCAGCAGGACGGCACCTGGAACCAGAAGCAGGACCGGGTCGCGGACGTGAACTTCGAGCTCACGAACCTGACGGCGGAGGTCGATCGGGGCACAGTGAGCACTGAGGCGCAGGTCACAGGTGTTGCGGAGCCGGGTGCCGTCATCGAGGTGCGTGACGCAACGGGCAAACTCGTCAGTTCGGCTCCCACCACTGGACCGCTGGGCTCGTACACGGTTTCGATCCCCGCTCCCAACGCTGCCGGCGACTACCCGCTCACGGTGTCCCAGGTCTTCGCGGGCCAGAGCATCGGGCAGGTCCCCGTCACCATCCCCTACGGCGCTGCCGTCACCGTGTCGACGCCTTCCGACGGTGCCGCACACAACGGTGGGTCCCTGATCATGATGGGCTTCGGTGCTGCCGGCTCGAAGATCGTCGTGACCGACAAGTCGACGAGCGAGGTCGTCGGTTCGACGGACGTCCTGGTGAACAACGCCTGGAACCTCAGCACCGACTCCCTGAGCGACTCCGAGCACAAGCTCATCGTGACCCAGACCTCAGCTGGGAAGAACGTGACGAAGCAGGAGATCACGATCAACCCCGGCAAGTCGACGGTCGAAGAACCGACCGCGGACGTGCGGTTCGACGCGGACGTGACGAAGAAGGCCGTGGTGTCCGGTGGGGGCGCCGACGGTGCGACGATCACCGTGAAGGACGGGGCGAAGGAACTCGGTGACACCACGGTCGAGGACGGCAAGTGGTCGCTCGAGATCGACCCGATCGGTGCCGGCAAGCACACCCTGACGATCGAGCAGACCGGCATCGACGGCACCCAGACCACCACGGTCGTGGCCGACTACGGCGACGCAGTCGCGATCACCTCGCCCTCCGCGAGCACGATCACGCCGGGCACCATCACCGTTTCCGGCACCGGTCAGAACGGTGCGAAGATCACCACGACCGTCGGCGACCAGAGCGCCGAGGCCACCGTCGAGAACGGGACGTGGTCGACCGACATCGAGGTTCCCGGTTCGAAGACCCCTGCCACGATCACCGTCGAGCAGCACTCGAAGGGCGATCTGCGTACCACCGCTGAGGTCACCGTGAACCCCGACGGGCCGCAGACCCCGACTCCGGTCGTGATCTCCGAACCCAGCACCAACACCTACACGCCAGGAGAGCGCACTGTCGTCGTCGGCACCGCGACCCCGTACGCCACCATCGAGGTCCGGAACCAGTGGAACACCGTGCTCACGACCACCACGGCAAAGGGCGACGGGTCCTGGTCGTTCGCCCGCCAGTACGGCCCCTCCGCGGTCTACACCCTGACCGCGACGCAGACCCGCCTCGACGGCACCACCTCCGCCTCGTCCCCGTTCACCCTCGCCCCGCTCGGTGCATTCAAGCCCCTGAAGCTCGAGACGCCCGCTCTGAACGCCACCTACCAGCCCGGCGAGGCGATGCTGTTCCGCGGCACCGCCACCCCGGGAGCACGAATCGTGGCCACCTCGAGCTGGGGCTCGAAGCTCTTCGAGACCCGCGCCAGCCAGACCGACGGGTCCTGGGCAACGACCCGAGCCTTCGGTCCGTCCGCAACCTACGTGGTGACGCTCACCCAGACCGCCGCGGACGGCACGACCGACAGCATCACCCCGATCGTGCTCACCCCGCCGAAGGGACACCAGGACGTCATCCTGACCGCCCCGAAGGCCGGTGACAAGTACACCCCGGGCGTGCCCGTCATGTTCACCGGCACGGCCACGCCGGGCGCGAAGATCGAGATCAAGTCCCGCCTCTCCGGCAACGTCCTGACCTCGACCACCGCCGACGCTGACGGCAACTGGACCAAGTCGCGTGCATTCGGTCCCACCGCTGTCTACAACCTCGACATCGTCGCAACCGACCCTGACGGCACCACCAGCAGCACCGGCCTCGACGACTTCGGCCCCGCCACCGACTGATCGGCACACGGTCGGACAAGCGCTGCGCCCCCTCACCATCCGGAGAGGGGGCGCAGCGCTATACACAACCTGGCACGTGATATATTTATACGATGAGTACGCAGAGACAGGGATGGTGCGGCGACGTGCTCACCTACCCGATGCACGGCCAACGGAAGCTCCTCACCGAGGGATACCGCACTCGTGACGGACACGTGATCGAGTGGATCGGCACCCTCACCCCGGGCGGCGCATCGGTGGTGAGCCGCCCGGATCCGGTCCTCGCGCCTCCAGTCCGACGACACGGACAGCCGGGCGCTGTCGGTACGCGCGCCGTCCGGTCGCGAGCACCCCTGCTCCCCGACCCACGGGGTCGTCGGCGTTGGTGGGTTGCCTCCGCGCAGTGGTACCCGAAGATCCCCTCCGACAACTCGTCGACGCCCGCCCTGGTCTGGAACCCGTTCTTGGCGCTCACGCAGGACCGCCGTAATCCCTTCCGCGGCGGACGCACCACCGTGCTCGACCTCCTCGACGACTGGACCACGCACCACGCGTTCGCGACCATCCGCGATGACGTGCATCGCGCGTACCGAGCGGCATTCGACGCTGCAACGCGCGTCACGGCGAACGGAGAAGGCGCCGCAGAACTCGCACGGCGTCACGGACGTGACGATGTGGTCCTCCTGCCGAACGGCTGCGACCCCGAACGCTTCGATCCCACCCCGAGGGATCTCCGAGGTGCCACCCGGGTCGGGTACGTGGGCAAGATCGGGAGACGTCTCGACCTCGACGGCATCATCTCGACGGCGGCAGCCCTCCCGGAGGTCGAGTTCATCTTCGCTGGGCCCGTCCTGGACCGCAACTACCGTGCTCCCCTCGCCGAGCAGCCGAACATCCGGCTGCTCGGGGACGTCCACTACGACCAGGTCCCGGCACTGCTGCGGACCTTCGACGTCGGCTGGGTGCCGCACCTCGTCGGCCGCGGTGAGGTCGGCGGTGACGTCATCAAGACGTACGAGTACCGAGCAGCCGGCCTGCCGGTCCTCACCACCGCAATCGCCGGCGCCGGCCGTCGAGGACTCGACGGGGTGACGACGGTGCCGATGAGCCGGCACCACGAGGTCCTCGCGGACTGGACCGAGGAAGGACCTCGAGTGGCGCGCGTCGCGCCGGCGATCCCCGAGCGCGTGACCTGGCAGCACAAGACACGGATCATGCTCGAACTCCTGGGGGTCCAGTGCGCGTCGTGATCGTCGCCGCCCCGTTGTCCGCGCGGAGCGGTGTGTACCGATCGACACTGGACCTCGTCGCCGCAGCACGACGGCGCGGACTCGACTGGCAGGCCTGCATCGGGGTACGTGCGGAGGCGAGCGGTCGGCCGACGACCGCTCCGGGCGTGATCGAGTACACGGCCCGCGATCACGGTGCTCGCGTCGTCCACGAGGTGCAGCGAAGGAGTGCGCCGTCGGTCGCCGCAGCTGACGTGGTCATCTCCATGGTCCCACAGAGCGACGTCGCCGTGTCTGCCGCACGGTCGGTCGGGTCTCCTCTCCGGATTGCTTGGGTGCGCGGGCTCCCGTGGCCAGCACGGGGGGAGCAACCCGGTTGGCGACGATCCGCGATCGCCGCGATCGAACGACGCGCGCTGAGGAGAGCCGACGCGGTGTGGGTCACCTCTCCACTCCTCAGGGAGGAGATGGGGTGGGGCCCCTCCGCGACGGTCGTCCCGGCTGGAATCCCGATCCTCGACCGTCGTCACGATGGATCCGATGCCGGCGAGTTGATCTTCGCCGGGCGACTGTCGGCGGAGAAGAACATCGAGATGTTCCTCGAGGTCGCGCACCGCACCGCCCTCCCGGCTCGTGTCCATGGCGAGGGGCCGCTGCTCTCAAGTGCCCAGCGCACAGCCGCAAGCTCGGTGCGTTGGCACGGTTGGACGCCTCACGAGGATGTCTGGGCTGCCCCCGGGACACTCCTGTGCCCGTCTCACCGCGAAGCCTTCGGCAGGAGCGCTGTCGAGGCAGCGAGCGCAGGTGTCCCCGTGGTGCTCAGCGATCGGACCGGGGTGGCGCCGCTGCTCTTCCGCGATCCAGACCTCGAACGTCGGTTCGTCCTCCCGGTCGGCGACGTCCCCGCGTGGGTTGCAGCAGTCCGCGCCCTCACCGCGGACGAAGACCTGCGGCGTCGCGTCTCGTCCCACCTCGCAGCCAGTGCTCGGCGGCTCTCCGAAGACGCCTCACTCGATGCTGCGCTGGCAGCCCTTGACACACTGATGAGGACCCCGTGACCTTCACCGACACCGCCAGGATGATGCGACGCTCCTGGCTGCTGATCATCTGCGCTGTCCTGATCGGGATCGGACTCGGCGCGCTCTCCGTCCGACTGCAGGACCCTGTCTACCGAGCGGACACGGAACTCTTCGTCGCGATCCAACCCACGTCACCCGATCCGGCTGAACTGGTGCAGGGGAACAGTGCCGCGCAGCAGAAGGTGGCCTCGTACATCGAGGTGGCCAGGAGCGCCCGCGTCCTCCAACCGGTGATCGACGAACTCGGTCTCCGAACCGACGTCTCTCGCCTCGCCAGGCACGTGTCGGCATCCTCTCCGCTCAACAGCGTCCTGCTCGACATCTCGGTGCGCGACGAGGACCCCGCCGCTGCACGTCGCATCGCGATGGCGGTGGCGGAGAGCTTCACGAAGGTGGTCACCGAGCAGTTGGAGAAGCCGACCACCGGCGGAGCGTCACTCGTGAAGATCGAGATGATCGAGCCACCCGTCACCCCGACGTCCCCTGAATCACCGAACGTCGTCCGGAGGACGCTGCTCGGTGGCGCGACGGGCCTGGTCATCGGTCTCGGGCTCGCGCTGCTCCGGTTCTCGCTGGACACGCGAGTCCGCTCGGTGGACGACGTCGAATCCGTCGCGGACGTACCCGTCATCGGAGCGATCGGCTTCGATCCGACCGCCGATGAGCGCCCCCTGATCGTCCACATGGATCCGCGGAACCCGCGAGCTGAGTCCTTCCGGTCACTGCGGACGAACGTGCGGTTCCTGGATCTCGACGAGACCCGCCGGAGCTTCACGATCACCTCTGCGCTCCCCTCGGAGGGGAAGTCGACGACCGCAGCCAACCTGGCGATCGCGATGGCGGAGAGCGGTGCCCGAGTGATGCTCGTCGATGCAGACCTCCGGCGCCCCCGCGTTGCCGAGGTCCTCGGGCTGGACGGAGCAGCCGGGCTCACGGACGTCCTCATCGGACGTGCTGAGCTCGAGGATGTGGTGATCCCCTGGGGAGCGGGTGGTCTGCACGTGCTCCCAGCGGGACGGATCCCGCCCAATCCGAGCGAGCTGCTGGGGAGCGCGAGCATGCGTGCGCTGACGACGCAGCTGATCGCCGACTACGACTTCGTCGTCATCGATGCCCCACCGCTGCTCCCGGTGACGGACGCGGCCATCCTGAGCCGCATCACCGGCGGAGCGGTCGTCATCTCCGCTGTCGGCCGGGCAACCCGCAAGCAGCTCCGCACGGCGCTCGACGCTCTCACGAGCATCGGAGCACGAACCTTCGGCGTCGTCCTGACGAAGGTCCCGAACAAGAAGGGTACGTACGGGTACAGCACCTACTCGCGGTACTACGGCGACGACCTGAGTGTCGATGAGACAGCCACACCCAAGCGGCCGGGGCGTCGAGCGGCCGACATCGATCCGACGCAGCAGTAGCGGTCTCCGTCGAGTACGCCGCGTCGACACGAACACGGCCTCCCAGGGATGACGATGGCCCCCGTTCGGATTGCTCCGAACGGGGGCCATCGTCATCCCGAGCAGGCACGGTCACAGCACCTGCACGTCCTGACCCACCGGCAGCACGTGACGCGTGTCGAACGTCGGAACACCTTCCAGCAGGGAGTGATCGACGTCATCGTGATCGGTCAGCAGCACGGCCAGGTCGATGTCGTCGAGGGACCCCGGGGTGAGCTCCCGACGTTCCACCCCCGCGGGCCACCGGTGGTCCTCGACGTGCGGATCGACACCGACGAGCTCCGCGCCCAGCTGCTTGAGCAGTTCGACGACGCGGATCGCCGGCGCCTCTCGCGTGTCTCCGGAGTTCTTCTTGTACGCGAGACCGACCAACGCGATCCGGCTCCCCCGGACGGCGCGGCTGCGGTCGTTGAGCATCGCGACAGCACGTCCGACGACGTGGTCCGGCATGTGCTCGTTCACGTCGTTCGCGAGCTCGACGAACCGGAAGGTGCGCCCGAGGCGGCGTTTGACCTGCCACGAGAGGTAGCTCGGATCGACCGGTAGACAGTGACCACCCACGCCGGGTCCAGGAGTGAAGCGCATGAACCCGAACGGCTTGGTCGAAGCGGCGTCGATGGCTTCCCAGACGTCGACACCGAGTTCGTCGGCGAGGACCGCGAGTTCGTTGACGAGTCCGATGTTGACGTGTCGGAACGTGTTCTCGAGCAGCTTCGTGAGCTCTGCCTCGCGGGTGCCGGAGACCGGGACCACCCGGTCCACGAGCATGTCGTAGAAGCGTGCCACACGGTCCTTCGACGCCGCATCGATCCCCGAGACCACCTTCGGCGTCGAGACGAAGCCCCAGCGAGCGTTGCCGGGATCGATGCGTTCGGGGCTGTACCCCACCGCGAAGTCGGCGCCGGCCCGCAACCCCGAGATCTCCTGCAGGATCGGGACCACGAGCTCATCAGTGGTGCCCGGGTACGTCGTGGACTCCAGCACGACCAGGCAACCGGGACGCAGCGTCTCAGCGATCGAACGGCAAGCTTCCTCGACGAACCGCAGGTCGGGTAGGGCATCGCGGAGCGGCGTCGGGACGGTGATCACGGCGACGTCCCAACGGCCGAGCCGATCGTAGGAGCCGACCGGGTGGTACCTGCCTGCGTCGAGCGCGGCCCGGATCGTGCTCGACGGCACGTCCTCCACGAAGGACGTCCCCGCGAGGAGAGCGTCCGTCCGCCGCCGGTCGACGTCGACGCCCGTGACGTCGAACCCGACCTCCACGGCGCGCATCGCGAGCGGTAGCCCGACGTATCCCTGACCGATCACGATCACGTGCGACTGCTGCATGTGTTCCTCTCGTAAGAAATGTCACATGATATATTAGCACCTTCCGATCTGACCACAGGAGGTCCCATGCACCGCTCCACGACACTCGCCGCCACCTTGATCACCGCCGTGCTCACGGCTTCGCTCACAGCCTGCTCGTCCACCGCGCCCGACGGGCGCGGGACTCCGCCAGCAGCCGACCCGACAGCGAATGCGGAGGAGACCCGTTACGGCGAGTGCATCAACGGGAACGAGACCATCCTCGCGTCGGACCTGGAGCGCGAGCAGGAGCAGTCGTTCGGCGACTGTGCATCCATCTCCGTCGTCGGGAAAGCGCCGGCAGGTTCGGTCATCCGTCTCGGAACGGTCGAGGTCCTCGTGGTGGAGGGCGACGAGGCCACGATCTCCGTCGACACGGCGCAGCGCATCGTGGTCCCGGGTTCCCACAACAAGATCACCCACGGCGGCGAGAGCTCCGTCGAGGATCACGGCGCCGACAACACGATCACGGCACAGTGACATGACGCCAGGCGGGCCGCCCCACCGAGCAGCCCGCCTGGCATCACCAGGAGCGCCGGACCAGGGGAGGGCGCCCGAGCAGCAACGGCGCCGCTCGAGTGCGGAGGAGAGCGAGCATCACCACCCACGGAACGACGCAAGCAGCTGCGAAGCCGGTCCACGACCCCGACGTCGGTACGTCGAGCACCCAGAGCACCGCGGGATGCGTCAGGACGACACCGACACCACAGACGGCGAGCGCACTGACGGCTGAACACACCCGGCTCGCGCGCACCTGGTCCAGCAACTGCGCGACGCACACGGCACCGACACAGACCAGGAGTGCGCACACCGCAGACAGGAACGGTGTTCCGAGCTGCCCGTACTTCAGGTCGAACGGCGCGACGCCGCTGGCCATCATCACCACCGCGGGGGCGAGCGCGCCTCCTGCGACGAGCACGACCATCAACGGTCGTACCGCTCGCGCACGCTGCACCACCCGACCCGCGGCGAAGAACACCATCGCAGGCACGGCGACACCGGCCGCGAAAGGGACGGCCGCCACAGTCGAGGGCCACAGCGCGGTGAGGGCCCATCCGATCGCGCCCACCAGCCACGGGACCCAGGCGCCCGCCCGGCTCAGCACCACGACCGAGAGCCGGACGACCACCAGCGCCGTGACGAACCAGAACGTCGAGAACGGACGGGTCGCGTGCGCTCCCCCGAGCAACACCTCGGCAATGCCTGCGGTCGAGCAGCGTGACCCGCAACCGGACGCCACCCAGGCAGCCCCGATGACGATCAGCCAACTCACGTAGGGCAGCAGCAGCGAGAGGCAGCGGATCGATCGGAGGAGCGTCGCACCGCTGGTCCGATCGAGGTACCCGGACAGGAAGAAGAAGAGGGGCACGCTCCACGGGTAGATCCACTGACGCACCGTGGCCGAGTCGGCCCAGACGTGCCCGACGATGATCGCGATGATGCCGACCACCCGGACCATGTCGACACCCCAGCTGCGGCATCCGGCGTCGGGGGACGGCTTGTCGGTCGAGGAGATCACATGTTATATATTAATGCATGCTCCCGGTTCGGTCGATCACGACGAAAGTGCGGCGTCTCCTCGAGCGTGCGGCACGGTCCTGCCGGTGTCGTGTCGCGCAACTCCGGTTCGCCGCCTTGTCGGCGTGCGGTCGACGTCCACTCGTCGACCCTTCGCACCCCGTCTCGGTGTCCCTGACCTCGTACGGCGTCCGCCTCGAACGCGTACACCTCGTCATCGAGTCGATCGGCCGCGGGTCGCTGCGCCCGAGCCGCGTCGTGCTGTGGCTCGGTCCCCAGGTCGATCCGGAGGCCCTGCCGAGACGACTGAAGCGACTGTGCGGGCGGGGCTTGCAGATCCGTTCGAGCCCGTGGGACATCCGATCCCACAACAAGTACTTCCCGATGGTGCACTTCGAGGACCCGGTGGGCCCGCTGGTCACGGCCGACGATGACGTCTTCTACCCCAGGTGGTGGCTCCGCCGCCTCGTGGACGCCGCTGCAGAGTCGCCCGACGACGTCGTCGGCCACCGCGTCCGATTGGTCAAGGTCGATCGCGACGGGAGCCCGGCACCGTACGAAGGCTGGCACTTGACGACGTCCACCGAAGGACGCACGCGCCACTTCGCGACCGGGAGCGCCGGCGCGCTGTACCCGGTCGCCGTCCAGGAAGCGCTCCGTGCGTCCGGGCGGTCGTTCATCGACCGCTGCCCGACCGCGGACGACATCTGGCTGCACCACGTGACGTTGCTGTCCGGGTCGAAGGTCCGACAGGTCGGCCCGAGAGCACGGACGTTCCTGGAGGTTCCGGGCACACAGTCGACCGCTCTGAACCACGACAACACCGCGGCGGGCGGGAACGACCGGCAGGTCGCCAGCACCTACGACGCGCACACGCTCGACCTGATCCGATCGGACGTCCCGTGATCCTGCTCGTCGTCACGGTGGTCGGCGCCATCGCCCTCGCAACAGCGAGCCGGAGACACCCTGCGTGGTGGATCTGCTCCTCGATCTCGATCGCGGTGCTGCTCCCCCGGACTGCGACCCGAGCATGGTTCGGGGGCGCTGGCGACCTGGCGGACGTACACCCAGCGGTCTGGTTCTTCGCCGCCGGTGCCGGGGTGACCCTCTGCTCCCGCGGCACCCGAGAGCCGTTGCCCAGGTCCGTGAGGCTCCTCCTCACGGGACTCGTGGCCTGGGTCGCCGTCGGGGTCACGCTCTGCACCGTCGCCCACGGAGTCGCGGACGGCGCGGCGTTCATCCGGATCTGGGCACTCCCCGCCGTCGCCTTCGTCGCGATCATCACGGCCGTCTGCGCGGACCCGTCCCGGAAGGTCGTGCCGGCAGTCCTCGCTGCGGTCTTCGCCCTCGCGGCGATCGAATCCGTCCTGTCGCTGGCGCAGCGCACGGTCGGTGCCGCGGTCGTCTTCGAGGAGTACCGGTCGCCGCTCGCGTGGATGGCACGGACAGGCCGGAGCGCGGGGACGTTCGACACCCCGCTCGACCTCGGTGCATTCCTCTCGATGAGCCTCGCCGTGGTCGGCCTCGATCCCAAGCCGTGGCGGCGGTGCAGCTGCGCGGTCCTCCTCACGCTCGGCATCGTCTGCACCGGCTCGAGGACGGCCATGCTCCTCGCTGTGGTCCTGCTGCTCGCCGCCCTGTTCAACCACCGGACGTCCCGGTTGTCCGAGCCGGTCCTCGCGGCTGCACTGCTCGCCGGGGGGCTGTTCCTCGCGACCTCGGCAGCAGCGGCCTCCCTGTTCGAGCGGTTCGGCGCCCGCGGGTCGCTGTCGACGTCTGCCCGTGAGCTCGCACTCCACACCGGTCTGCAGTTCGTGCAGGCCAGACCCCTGACCGGAAGCGGCCTGGGCTTCAGTTACCGGTGGGTGGAGGCGAACCTGCCGAGCAGTTTCGAGAACGCCTACCTCAGCCTCGCTGCCGGAGCAGGCACCCTCGTCTTCGCCGGTCTGCTCGGCGTGCAGGTCGCGGCTGTCCTGCTGGTGCCGTCACGACCGCGGTTCCGCACGCGCTCGATCGGTGTCGTCGCCATCACGTGGGGTTTCGCCTACAGCTCGTACGGCGCGACCAACACCTTCGGTCTGCTCGCATGGTCGTTCATCGCGGTCATGGTCGCGGCGCTGGTCCAGCGACCAGAAGGCGGATCGTCGTCACGTGGGGAGCTGCGCGGCAGTCGGCGGCGCTGCCCCCGGGAGGCCGGCCGTGCGCTCCGCTGACGGTCGGCGACGCGGTAGGTCGGTGTCCGGAGCACTCCTCCGGAACGCGCTGGGCAACGTGGCGGGCCCGCTCGCCGGACTGGCGAGTGCTCCGCTACTCGCTCACGGTCTGGGAGTGGACGGTCGAGGCGAGGTCGCGGCGGTGACTGCTCCGATCCTCCTGGCTGCCACGGTGTCGGCCGTCGGGATCCCTGATGCCGTCACCTACTTCGTCGCTCGAACGCCAGGGTCGGCGGGCACCGCGCGGAGACGGGGATCGGCACTCGTCGGCATCGCCGCCCTCACCGCCGCCGTCGTCGTCGTCGCTCTCGCGCCGACCCTGGCGGCGGGCTCGCACGAGCTGACACCGCAGATCGCGGTCCTGGCACTGACCGTCGTGCCGAGCGCACTGGTCGGGATCCTCCGCGGTACCGCCGCCGGCCTCGGGCACTGGGGGCAGATCGCGATCGAACGCACCGTCGGCCCGGCGGTCCGCCTGGTCGCCTTCATCGTGCTCTGGCTCAGCGACTCGCTCTCCGTCGCCTCGGCGGCGACCGTGATCACGCTCGCTCCCGTGATCAGCGGCTTGGCGTACCTCCGGTCAGACTGCCAGAGGACCGCGCGGGACGACGAGGCCGAGCCGGAGGACTCACTCCGAGAGCAGGCCGCGGGCGTCGTACAGCTCCTGGGTTACGGGACCCGAGCCTGGGTCGGTTCGCTTGCCGGCGTCGCGCTCAGTCGTCTCGACCAGGTGTTGATGACGCCGCTGGGTTCCACCGAGCAACTCGGCCTGTACGCCGTCGCGGCGACGATCAGCGAACTCCCACTCGTGCTCACCACAGCTGTCCGCGAGGTCGTCCTGACAACGCATGCGCGCGATCCGGACGAGCACGCCCTTGCACAGGCCGGACGTACCGCGTTCGCGGCCAGCGCGGCAGCAGCCCTCCTCATCGGGGCGAGTGCCCCGTGGTGTCTCCCGATCGTCTTCGGATCCGGTTTCGACGGGGCCGTGCCCCCGACCGTCGTCCTCCTCGTCGCCGTGACGATCGGCGTACCCGGCTCGGTCGCGGGCGCAGGGCTGAGCGCTCGGGGCCTCCCGCACCTCCGGAGCGCCTCCATGGTCATCGGCGCCGTCGTGAACGTCGTCGCCCTCGTCGTCCTCGTTCCGTCGTGGGGAGCAGTCGGCGCCGCGGTGGCGACGCTCGTCTCCAACGTCGTTGCCGGTTCGATCAACGTCGGACAGGTGTCCCGTCTGACAGCGCAGTCGTTCGCGTCGTTCCACATCCCCACCAGGGCTGACGCCTCCTGCGCACTCCGGTGCGTCCGGCGGTGCTGCCGGACGCACCGGCTCGGCTGAACACGAGATCGGAGCCCACTGTCACGTCGTCTTGCATGTTGGATGTGGAGTACGCAACCCTGAGCTCCGCCCGTGTCAGGATCGTCCCGTGTCCAGCGCGCGCCTCCCGTGGATCGACATCGCGAAAGCACTTGCCGTCGCCGCGATCGTCCTCGTGCACACTGATGCCAGCCTCTCTGTCGAGCGCGCTTCCGGACTCGGGGCAGCCGCGTCGATGTCGCTCGGCGTGCTCTTCCTGGTGTCGGGCTTCGTCGTCCGCAACGACGTCGTCGGGGAACGGGCAACCGGGCGAACCGTAGCGAACAGGATGGTCGGCCTGCTGTGGCTGTACGTCCTGTGGAGCCCTGTCGTAGTGGCCCACCGGCTGCTCACGAGCCTGGCGGACGGGCGGGTCGACCTGTCCGGTGAGGTACTCCGGTTCCTCGCCGTCCCGGTGCGCCCGAGCGGTGAACTGTGGTACCTCTGGGCGCTGGCGGTGCACCTCCTCGTCACGTTCTGGACGCGCCGGGCGCCCGCCGCGGTTGTGCTGGTCCCGGCTCTGGCCGTCTTCGTGACCGTCCAGGGCTGGGGGAAGGACGTCCTCGGTGGACAGACCTGGCACCTCCTGGGCCCCGGGTTGCAGGGACTCCCGCAGTTCGCACTCCTGACGCTGCTCGGTGCGCGAACACCGGGCGTGATCACGAGGATCAGCGCGCTCCGGACTCGCTGTGCGCTGCTCCTCGCGGCCGGGACGTGGTCGTTCGTGGCCACCCTGCAGACGTTGCACCCACCGCACATCGCGCCGGCGACCACCCTGATCGGAGTCGTGGCGACGCTCGCAACGGCTCGGTCGCTGCTCGCGTTCCCCTGGGGACGAGCGCTGGCGTGGGCCGGAAGCAGGTCGATCGCGCCGTATCTCCTGCACATGCTCGTCATCGCCGTGCTCGTGATCGCGCTCGGCGGCCGACCTCCTGTGGCGATGGGACCGGCAGAGCGGACGGCGGCAGCGGGTCTCGTGTTCACCGCTGCCGTCGCCGTCCCGTTGGTGGTGCACCGGTGGACCGCCGGGACGAAGCTCCAGTGGGTGTTCCGCGTCCCACCGGCGTTGCTGTCCGTGCTCGGCCGCTGGTCGACCCCGAGGGCGCACAGCGGGCGTGTCAGCCGACCGTGCGTGGGGCGCTCGGCGAACAGACCACGGTAACGTCGATCCCGTGCGATGGAGTCGAGTGGGCTGGCCCGGGGTCGGGTACGTCTCCCTCGAGGACGTCGAGGGCTACCCCGAGCACCTCGCCCGCCTGGTCACCGATGCACCCCCGTCCGTCGCGGCCCTCGCGTCCGTGACGTGGAACGAGGCACGCATCGCCGAGTGGCACGAGGCCGCCACCACGACGCCGACCGGCGGCCCGGACACCGCCGGCATCGACGAGGCTCCGACCCGCACGGTCCGATCCGTCGTCGTGGTCCGGACCGACGAGGTCCTCGACACCCCGGACGGCCTGTGGCGCCGCTGGAACCACGCGCGCGTGACGCTCGAGTTCCACCGCGCCGTGCTCGAACCCGAGGACACCGCGCCGCTCGCCGTCCTGGCCGGCGACGTGCAGGTCTCCCGCGGCGAGATCGCGCACGTCGATGCGGACGTCTGGGAGCTCCGACTGCTGCTCTCGCCCACCGGCGAACTCGCCGTGCACTTCCGCGACGTGGTGGTCGAGGTCCGTCCCGTCGCCGAGTCCGCGTGGTCCGACCTGGAGTCACGCCCCGCCCACGGCTGGCACGGCCCGGTGCCGGACGGCTGGCTCGAGTGGGCCGCCCCCGCGGTTCGAGCAGCGGGCCACGGCGACGTCGGCGGGCTCTCGCTCGAGCTCGACGGCTTCGGCGTGGACCCGACCGGCATCGACGAGGTCGACCCGCGCTGGGGCTTCGCCCCGCTGCACGCCGCCGCCTGGTTCGACCGACGCGGCACGACCGAGGCCCTCATCGAGCGCGGGGCGGACGTCACGGTGCTCGACGCGGAGGGCCGGACGGCGCTCGACATCGCCCGCGAGCGCGGCTCGCGCAAGGCGGAGGAGGTCCTCCTCGCCTGGTTCGACGCCCACGCGGTCGGCGAGGCGTACGTGGCCGACGACCCCTCGAGCGACGAGGCGACCCGCTGACGGTTCCCGCGGCCCCGCGTGCCACGTCGATGGAGCAGGAACTGTCGGGAGCGTCGGCCGGACTCGACGGTTGCTGCTCCACGACGGAGGAGCAGCAACCGCAGAACGGACGGGAGGCCCGTGGCGGCATCGCCGCGGGCCTCCCGTCCGCCACCCGGTCGCGTCAGTCGCGACGCGTCTCGAGCGCGTTCGCCTGCGCGACCTTCCCGTACCAGCGCGCCGAGTCCTTCGGCGTCCGCGCGAACGTCTCGCGGTCCCATGCCACGAGCCCGAAGGTCGGGCGGTAGCCGGAGGCCCACTCGTAGTTGTCGAGGAGCGACCAGTGCTGGTAGCCGAGGACTTCGATGCCGTCCTCGATGCAGCGGTGGATCCCCTCGAGGGCACCCTGCGTGTAGGCGACCCGCCGGGAGTCGTCGGCGGTGGCGATGCCGTTCTCGGTGATCATCAGCGGCACGTGCCCGGACAGCTCCCACGCGCTGCGGAGCCCGTCGGCCGACGCCTCGGGGTAGAACTCCCACCCGGTCAGGGTCGTCTCGACGTCCTCGGACACGGGCAGCGGCCCCTTCGGCCCGATGAACGTGCGTGTGTACGCCTGGACGCCGAGGAAGTCGTCGCCGGCGGCCTGCTCGAGGTACCAGTCGTCGCGCGGGTAGCCGTACTCACGGAGCATCTCCTCGGAACCCTCCTCGCCGGAGGGCTTGAACGCCTGTGTCGCGATCGTCCAGCCGGACTGCAGGCCGGACACCTGGGAGAGGACCTCGCGGGACCGCTTGTGCGACGCGAGCAGCTGGTCCGCCACGTGCAGGTCGGGGTTCGGCAGGCCGTAGGCGACGAGGTTCGACGCGTCCTCGCCGCCCGCGAGCATCGCCGCGATGTTCGGCTCGTTGATCGTGCAGACGTAGCGGACGCCGTCCTGCACGACGGGGAGCGCGGCCTCGGTGTACCGGGCGAACAGGTCGGCGGCGTCGTCCGCGCGCCAGAAGCCGTCGCGCTCGAACCACCGGGGCACGGTGAAGTGCATGAGCGTGACGATCGGTTCGATGCCGGCGTCGTGGCAGGCCTCGACCATGCGGCGGTAGTGGTCGATCTCGGCGCGGGACACGTGACCGCGCTCGGGCTCGATGCGTGCCCACTCGATGCTGAACCGGTAGGAGTTCAGGCCGAGGTCGGCGGCGATGCGGATGTCCTCGCGGTACCGGTGGTAGCTGTCCGCGGCGTCGCCGGAGGGTTCGACGATGGTGGTGTCGGGCTCGTGCTCGTGCACCCACCAGTTGCTGTTGACGTTGTTGCCCTCGATCTGGTGGGCGGCGGTGGCGGCGCCCCAGAGGAAGCCGTCGGGGAACTGCAGCGTGGTGATGATGGAGCCTTTCAGGTGCGAGCCGGCGCATGCCGGCCGAGGAAGTCGTCGAAGAGCGCGATGGTCGCGGCGGGGTTCTCGACGTGGGGGCCGTGGTAGCTCGTGGGGACGACCTCGTAGCGAGCGCCGGTGTCCTCCGCCATCTGCCGCTGCCACGGGATCGGCCATGCGCCGTCCCACTCGCCGTGCGCGACGAGGACGGGGAGCCCGGTCGCGCGGAGCTCGGCGGACGCGTCGGTGTGGTCCTCGAGGATGTGCCCGCCCGCGACGACGCTCAGGGGGCTCGTCGCGTCGAAGCGGTCGCGGACCATGCGGACGTCGTCGGGGAGCTCGTCGTCCGGACGTCCGGCCCAGAGGGGGTTCGTCGCGTCGAACAGCTGGCGGAGGTTCCCGCCGGTGTCGTGCAGGATCGTCAGCTCGGTGACCTTGCGGTAGGGCCAGCCGTACGGGCCGGAGCAGAACTGCACGACGCTGCGGAACGACTCCGTTGCGGCGATCGCGGCCGCACGGGCGATCACGCCGCCGAGCGAGTGCCCGATGAGGTGCACCGGGGCGCCGCCGTCGAGCAGGGCGGCCACCCGGACGACGTCGGCGGCCTCCTCGTCGAGGGAGTAGTCCGACGGTGACGTCGGCGCAGCGGAGTCGGCCTGACCGCGGCGGCTGATCGCGACCGCGGTCCAGCCGGCGTCACGGAGGAGCGGCATGAAGGTGCGCCAGTCCTCCTTCGAGCCGGTGTACCCGGGGACGATCAGGACGGTGCCCTTCGACTCCCCCGCAGGGACCACGCGGTAGGCGGTGAGCCGTCCGACGGGCAGGTCGATGCCGACGACGTCGACTCCCTCGGGCGTGGGGAGGTGGCCGAAGGGCGCAACGGCAGGGAACTCGTGGAGGGTGCTCATGCCAGCAGCGTCCTCCGCGGGTTCGGCACCGCGTCCAGCAGCGCCACCGTGTAGTCGTCCTGCGGGTGCTGGAGCACCTCGGCCGTCCGGCCCCGCTCGACCACGGCGCCGTCGTGCAGCACCATGATGTCGTCGGTGATGAGCCGGGCACTCAGCAGGTCGTGCGTGATGTAGAGGAGCGAGACGCCCCACTGCTCCCGCAGGTCCTCGAGCAGCGCGAGCACGCCGGCCCGCAGGGTGACGTCGAGCATCGAGACGGGCTCGTCGGCGATGATCACCTGCGGGTCGCTCGCGAGCGCCCGGGCGATGACCACGCGCTGCCGCTGCCCGCCGGAGAGCTGGTGCGGGAGCTTCTGCGCGAACTGCTCGACGGGCGTCAGGCCGACGGTCTCGAGGATCTCGAGCATCCGGCGCCGGGCATCGCGCCCGCGGAGCCCGGTGTAGTTCGCGATCGGCCGGGACAGGATGTACTCCACGGTGTGCAGCGGGTTGAGCGCCGCGTACGGGTCTTGGAACACCATCTGCACCTCGGAGCGCAGGTCCTTCAGCCCCCGCCTCCCGAGCTTCGTCACGTCCGTGTCACCGAAGCGGACCGTGCCCGAAGTCGGCTGCTCGACGCCGGTGAGCATCTTCGCGATGGTCGACTTGCCCGAACCGGACTGGCCGACGAGGGCGAGCGACTGCCCGGGCTCGAGGGTGAACGACACGTCGCGGACGGCCTGCACGGGCTGCTCGCCACGACGGGGTGCCGGGTACGTCTTGACGAGGTGGTCGACGACGATCGGGTTCTTCGCGGCGGAGCGCTCGCGGGAGCCGACGGTGCTGAACGACGACGTCGTCTCCTGCCGCGTCGCCCCCTCGGACGATCGCAGTGACCGGTCGGGGAACCCGGGCAGGCTGACGATCTCCGCGCGCGGGTCCGCGTAGTGCGACAGCAGCATCTTCGTGTAGTCGTCCTGCGGGTCGCGGAGGACCTCGAGCGAGCGGCCGTCCTCGACGATCCGCCCCTCGTGCATGACGAGCACGCGCTCGGTGGCCTCGAGCACGATGCCGAGGTCGTGGCTGATGAGGATCGCGGTGAACCCCTCGGAGCGCTGCAGCTCGATGATCGTGTCCATCACCGCGTGCTGCACGAGGACGTCGAGGGCCGTGGTCGGCTCGTCGAACACCATGAGCTGCGGTTCGAGGGACAACGCGAGCGCGATCGAGACGCGCTGCCGCATGCCGCCGGAGAGCTCCCCGGGGTACCGCGCGAGCATCGTCTCGGGCAGCTTCACCTTGCCGATCAGCTCGCGCATCCGGGCGTCCCACCGCTCACGCGGCACGTGGCCGTGCGCCTTGAAGACGTCGATGAAGTGGTTGCGGACCGTGCGCACCGGGTTGAGCGCGTTCATGCCGGACTGCAGCACCATCGCGAAGCCGCCCTGGCGCTGCTGCCGGAGTGCCTCGTCGTCGAGGTCGCGGATGTCCGCCCCACCGAAGACGATGCTGCCGCCGTTGGTCCGCGCCGGGGGCTTCTGCAGCCGGGTGAGCGCGTAGCCGAGGGTCGACTTCCCGGAACCCGATTCGCCGACCAGGCCGACGAACTCGCCCTTGCGCAGCTGGAAGGAGACGTGGTCGACGGCCTGGACGGCCGTCTGGCCGGCCGACTCGTAGACGACGGACAGGTCGCGGACGTCGAGCAGGACGTCGTGCTGGGTCGTGTCGGACGGGAGGCGCGTGGCGGTGCCGCCACGGGCCTCCAGGCCGTCGCTGGTTGCGCCGCTCATGCGGTGACCTCCTTGCGCTTGCGGCGCGCGCCCTCGCGCAGCCGCGGGTTGGACACGGCGTCGACGCCGAAGTTGATCAGGGTCAGGCTCATCGCCAGGAGGGCGATGCAGAGGCCCGGGGCGAAGAGCAGGATCCACTGGCCGGTGAGCAGTGCGTTCGAGTTCTGCGCCCAGTAGAGGATCGTGCCCCAGCTGACGATCGACGAGTCGCCGAGCCCCAGGAACTCGAGGCCGGCCTCGGCGAGGATCGCGCTCGTCGCCGCGCCGAAGAAGCTCCCGACGATCAGGCTCGTCATGTTCGGCAGGATCTCGCGGAAGACGATGCGGGTCGCGCCGTCGCCGGAGAACTGTGCGGCGGTGACGAAGTCGCGGCTGCGCAGGGACTGGGTCTGGCTGCGGAGGACGCGCGCGCCCCACGCCCAGCCGGTGACGACGATCACGGCGATGATCACCGCGATGCCGCCGTTCTGCAGGTACGCCGCGATGACGATCATGAGCGGGAGCCCCGGGATGACGAGGAACAGGTTCACGATGAACCCGATGACCTCGGCGACCCAGCCGCGGATGTAGCCCCAGCTGAGACCGATCGCGACGGCGACGAGCGTGGACAGGAAGCCCGCGACCGCACCGACGAGCACGGAGACCCGGGCGCCGTAGATCAACTGGGAGAGGACGTCCTCGCCGGCGGCGGTGGTGCCCATCCAGTGCGCCCACGTGGCGTCGGCGTTCCGTTCGAAGCCGTTCTGGCTCGCGCCGTAGGGGGCGAGGAGCGGGGCGAACAGGGCGATGAGGACGAAGGCGCCGAGGATGCAGATGCCGACGCGGGCCTTGGTGTTGCTCCAGACGACGCCGAACTGGCGGGCGGCGGCGCGCCACTTGGACGGGGCGGCCTGTTCTTGTGTTCTCACTGCGACAGTGCTCATCGTCGAGTCCTCGGGTCCAGGACGCCGTACAGGACGTCCACGATGAAGTTGGCGATGAGCACCGACACGGTGATCATCAGGAAGAGGGCCTGCATGAGCGGGTAGTCCTGCCCGATCACGGCGTTGAACAGCAGGTAGCCGATGCCCGGGTAGCCGAACACCTGCTCGACCAGGACCGAGCCGCCGACCACGCCGCCGAGCGCCAGACCGAAGCCGGTCAGGTTCGGCAGGATCGCGTTCCGGGCGGCGTAGCGGACGGCGACCGTGCGACCGCGGAGGCCGTTCGCCTCGGCGAAGGTCACGTAGTCGTCGCCGAGGGTGTTGATCATCGCGTTACGCATGCCGATGATCCAGCCGCCCAGGCTCGTCACCAGGATCGTCACCGCCGGCAGGATCGCGTGCCGCAGGACGTCGCCGATGTAGGTGCCGTTCCAGCCCGGCACGCTCGTCGCGGACGAGGCGCCGGTGGTCGGGAACCAGTGCAGGACGTAGCCGAGGAAGAACAGCAGCAGGAGCGCCGTCCAGAAGTACGGGAACGTCGACATGAAGGAGCCCGACAGGGTCGGGAGCGAGTCGAGCCAGGTGCCGCGCTTCCAGGCCGCCGCGACGCCGATCAGGGTGCCGATGACGAACGCCAGGATCGTCACGGTGCCGACGAGCACGAGCGTGTACGGCAGTGCGCGGCCGACCAGGTCGCCGACGGGCTGCGGGTAGAACGTGTAGCTCGTGCCGAAGTCGAGGGTGACGACCTGGTGCAGGTAGCTGACGTACTGGTCCCAGAGGTTGCCGCTGGGGACGCCGAGCTGGGCCTCGATGGCCTTCTTCGTCGCGTCGGTGACCGGGCCGTTCTGGCTGAGCTTCGCGAGCGCCGCGTCGGACGGGCTGCCCGGCATGAGTCGCGGGAGCACGAAGTTCAGCGTGACCGCGGCCCAGAGGGTCAGGACGAAGAGGACGAGTTTCTGGAGGATGTACTTCACTTGGCCTGCTCCTCCAGGATCTTCCTGCCTGCTTCGCTGTCACGGAGTCGGAGCTTCGTGAAGATCAGCAGCGGTGCCGAGTCGTAGTTCTGTGGTGCCATGTACGGGTCCTCCGCGCTCGGCCAGCCGACGAACTTGCCGGTGTTGAACAGGCCCCAGAGGCCGCCGTAGTACATGCCGATCACGGGCAGGTCGTCGTACACGATGGCCTGCAGCTGGTTGAGGATCTGCTGCTGCTCACCCCGGTCGGTCGTACCGCGGTACTCGTCGAGGAGCTTCTGGGTGTCCGCGTTCTTGTACCGCTCGAAGTTGTTCACCGTCGACTTGCCGACCGGCTGGTAGAAGTCGCTCGACAACAGCGAGTTGTAGGCCTGGAAGACGTCGCCGTTCCCCATGCCGCCCATCGCCATGTCGAACTTGCCGTTGTTGATGTTCTGCTGGTAGCCGGCGGGCTGCGGCGCCTGGATCTGCACCTTGATGCCAATCTCCCCGAGGTCGCGCTGCACCTGCTGGGCGGCGCGGAGCCAGTCCGAGTACCCGTTCGCGGTCATCAGGTTGATCTCGAGCTGCTTGCCGTCCTTGACGAGCTTGCCGTCCTGCTGCTCGTAGCCGGACTTCGCGAACTCGGCGAGGGCACGGTCGGTGTCCTGCGTGATCATCCCCTTGTCCGGGATCGACGGGTCGAGGTACTGCTCCTGGTTCGGCAGGATCAGGCCGGTCTGGCCAGCGGCGCTGAGGTTGCCCTCGGAGGCGGTCTCGGCGATGCCGTCGCGGTCGAGCGCGTACGAGATGCCCTTGCGCACGTTGACGTCGTCGTACGGCGCCTTCGTCAGGTTCGGGATGAGGCCGATGACACCGCCGGCCGGGAACCACCACCTGTTGTCGGGTGATGCGGCGCCCCACGTGCCCTTGACGTCCGAGATGAACGAGTACGCCCAGTCGTAGCCGCGCGTGACGGTGTCGAGCTGCGTGTTCGTCGCGGGGAGCACGAGGTGCTTGATCGCGATCTCGTCGGCCTGCCAGTACGTCGGGTTCTTGTCCATCGAGTACTGCTGGTCGGAGTAGTTGCCGAGCACGAACGGGCCGGTGCCGACGGGGTTCGGGTCACGCCAGGTGACGGGGTCCTTCACCTTGCCGTAGTGGTGCTCCGGGAGGATGTACGTCGCGCCGATGATGTTGAGGCTCGGGACGTCCTCGCCCTTGAGGTGGAAGACCAGGTGGTCGCCGTCCCGCTCGATGCGGTCGATGTGCTGCCACGCACCCTTGACGTCCATCGCGGGGAACTTCTTGAGCAGGTCGAACGTGAAGAGGACGTCCTCTGGCGTGAACTTCGTGCCGTCGGACCACTCGACGCCCTTGCGGATCGTCATGTCGATCGTGCGGGCGTCGGGCAGCTCCCACGAGCTCGCGAGCCACGGGGTGCCCGTGCCGTCGAGGGGGTTGATCTCGATGAGCGGCTCGTACATCCACTTGCTCGCGGTGCGGGCGTTCGGGATGTAGGGGTTGAAGTTGCGGTCGAACAGCGGGTTGCCACGGTCCGCGTTGATGAGCATCGTGTCCTTGCCGATGCTCGGGTCCGGCTGGGAGCGGACCTGGATGCTGCAGCCGGTGGCCACGAGGGCCACGACCGCGAGTCCAGCGATGGCGGCGGCGATGCGGCCGCGGCGTCGGGCGGGGGTGTGCGGCGCCGGTGGCGTCCGCGGTCCCTCCGGGCGCGGGTCGCGGTGCCCGCGCGTGCGCTGTGGGGGAAGCGTCATTGCTCGGTCGACCTCCGTGTCGAGTGTGTACTGCAGCCAATGTATGCGCTTACATGTCGGCGCGCAACTGCCGGGTCGCGACGAGGAACAGCGGCGGAGCCGGAGACTCTGCTCTCCATGCTGTCTCACATTTCACCGGTTAAAATATCGGCGGAGAGGAGCACGCATGCAGCGAGCGGCGATCATCGGCACGCGGGGGTACCCGTCGTACTACGGGGGGTTCGAGACGGCCGTCAGGCACCTCGCCCCGCACCTCGCGGACGCCGATTGGGAGGTGACCGTGTACGGTCGCCCGGGTCAGGAGCGCGACGACGACCCCACCCTCGACCGCCGGGTGATCCGTCGGACGACCCGCGGCACCGAATCGAAGTCCCTCTCGACCATGACCTTCGGGCTGACCGCGACGCTGGACGCCGTCCGTCACCGACCCGACGCGGCGCTCGTGATGAACTGCGCCAACGGCTTCTGGTTGCCGCTGCTCAGGGCCGCGGGGATCCGCACGATCGTCAACGTCGACGGACTCGAGTGGCAGCGAGCCAAGTGGGGTCGACTCGCGCGAGCGGTCTTCCGGGCCGGGGCCTGGTGCACCGCGCGGTTCGCTGACCAGCTGGTCTTCGACGCAGAGGCCATCCGCCGGTACTGGGAGCGGGAGTTCCGGTCGACCGGCGTGATGATCCCGTACGGCGGCACCGAGGTCGACTCGCTCCCCCTCCACGCCGACGATGCGCACCTGGCGGGGAAGCGGTTCGCCCTCGTCGTGGCTCGCTTCGTCCCGGAGAACACCGTGCCGCAGTTCCTCGCTGCAGCGGAACGCATCGCCGAGCGTCACCCGGTCGTGATCGTCGGGTCGTCCGGGTACGGCGGCGAGCTCGACGACCGCGTCGCAGCGCTCGCCGCGTGCAATCCCGAGGTCCACTGGCTCGGTCACGTCGCTGACGACGAGCGACTCCTCGCACTCTGGCACCACACGAGTGCCTACTTCCACGGCCACAGTGTCGGCGGCACCAATCCGGCACTGGTGCAGGCCATGCACTGCGGTGCCCCCACCGTCGCGCGGGACACCGTCTACAACCGCGAGGTGCTCGACGGCACCGGCGCCGTCTTCATCGCCCCCGAACCGGACGCGATCGCCACCGCCGTGATCGACCTGCTCGAGGACGAAGAGCGTCAGCGGGCGATCAGCCGGCAGGTGCGCGACCGGGCGCGGACCGCGTACACCTGGGACGGTGTCTGCTCGGCGTACGAACGGGCACTCCGCGGGACCGTCGCGACGACGACGCGGAAGCGGCGGAGCGGTGAGATCGGTCAGCTCGACAGCGCGGACAGCGCCGAGCAGGACGACCTGGCAACCGCCGGACGCTGAGGAGGCCCGGGTCTCCCGGCGTCGCGCGGCGACGGTCCGGACCCGAGCAGCGAGCGGCGGAGGGCGTTGCCGGAGCGGATCGCGCGGTCGACACCTACAGCGCCGGCGGGCAGCTCTCGCGCAGCAGCACCTCGACCGGCAGCCGGACGGCCCGCGGAGGCCCCTCGCGCCGCTCGAACCGGTCGACGATCGCCCGGACGGCCGCACGCCCGAGCTCCCCCATCGGCTGGTGCACCGTCGTCAGGCGCGGCGCCGAGAAGCGCCCGGCGTCGATGCCGTCGAAGCCGGTGACCACGACGTCCTCCGGCACCCGCAGGCCCCGCGCTCCGGCGGCGTCGAGCACGCCGAGCGCCGACTGGTCGTTCGAGCAGATCACGGCACGTGGGACGTCTGCGCCGTCGAACAGGGTCGACGCGAGCTCGCGGGCGCGTGCCCGCCCGAAGTCGCCGTGCACCACGCGGACGTCGGAGCCGGTCAGGTCGTGGTCCGCGAGTGCCTGTCGGAACCCCGCCCACCGCTCCATGTCGTCCGGCGAGTCGATCGGCCCCGCCAGGTACGCCAGCGACCGGATCCCGAGCCGCCCGATCACGTGCGACGCCAGCGTGCGCATGCCCGCGGCGTTGTCGACGCTCACGGAGTCGAAGCCGTGCGACCGTCGATCGTCCGCGAGCACCACGACCGGGATGCGCCGTGCCACGTGCTCGAGCAGGTCGTCCGGCACGGTCTGTGCCAGGACCGCCAGCCCGTCGACCCGGCCCGCGACGTCGTTCACGATGACGTCCCGCGAGGACCCGCGCCCGGCCGCCACCATGAGGGCGAGCCCCCGCTGCCACGCCTCGGTCTCGGCACCGCGGAGGACCTCGTCGAAGTACAGGTTCGAGGAGAACGGCTGCGTGACGTGCCGCCGGTCGTCGACGACCCGGACACCGCCGTCGGTGACGAGGTCGGGTCGCTCGTCCGGCACGACGTCGAACCCGGGCAGCAGCAGACCGACCACGCCGGTCCGCTTGCCGGCCAGGGCCCGCGCGTTGCCGGACGGCACGTAGCCGAGGCTCCGGATCGCCGCCTGGACGCGGTCGCGGGTGCCCTCACGGACGGCATCCGGCGTGCGGAGCACGCGGGAGACGGTGGCGATCGAGACGCCGGCCTCGGACGCGACGTCGTAGACCGTGGGAGGTGCGGTGCGCTGCGTGCTCATGCCGTGCCTCCCGTCCGACGTGCGCCTCGCCGCCGCGCCGGTGCGCGGCCGCACCATCCTAGGCACGGGCTCGCTCCCGACTCCTCCACAGGTGCGCCGACACCCTTGCGTCCGACGGACAGGCAGGCGCAGACTGTTGCGACCTCAGAACGTCCCGTGAGGAAGCGCACCGCCACGGTGCCCACGCACACAGGAGGAACTCTCGATGTCCCAGCAGACGCGGTCCGGCAGCAAGCACGCCATCCGACTCACCACCGACGAGGCCGAGGTGCGCGACGCACTCCTCGACCACACCGAGCACGGGGCGGCATGGGCCGCCCAGGACATCGACGGATCCGAGGAATCCACGACCAGGGCCTGACCGGCCGGGAGGCACGGGTCGGGTCCTCCCCCGCTCGTGCCCTCCCGCGGTCGGTGCGGCAGCAGACAGCGTGGCCGCAGCCGGCGTGGCAGCAGCCGGCTCGACGGCAGCCTGCGGGTCAGCGGTCCGCCGTGTCGACCTGGTCGTGCTCGCCGCCGAGCAGTGCGGGGCTGCCCACGATGGCCATGCCCGCTCCGCGGAGGCGCCGTCGCTCCTGCGCGATCCACGCGAGCAGACGGTCGTTGGTGCCGGCGACGTGCGCCGCGAGCAGTTCCGCTGCACGGTCCGCCTGCCCGGCGCGGACGGCGTCGAGGATCGCGCTGTGCTCCTCCCACGCGGCCTCGCGGGCCTCGGCGGTACGGACCTCGATCCACCGCGTGCGCTCGAGGCGTGTCAGTGCGTCGGCGATGGCGTCGGTGATGAACCGGTTGCCGCCGAGTGCGGCCAGGTCGAGGTGGAACGTCGAGCCCATGCGGATCCCGGCCTCGCGGTCGGGCGTGCTGCGGAGCTGGTCGAGGTGCGCACGGACATCGTCGAGCTGCTCGGCCGAGGCACGCTCGACGGCGAGCCGGGCGGCCGCGGGTTCGAGCACGCCCCGGAGTTCGGCGAGGGAGGCGATCTCGTCGAGGTCGATCGGCGTGACCGTCCACGAGCGCCCCTCGTGGAGGATGAGCCCCTCGCGCTCCAAGCGAGACAGCGCTGCCCGGACGGGAGTGCGCGAGGCGTGGAAGCGCCCTTCGAGACCACGCTCCGAGATGCGCTCACCGGGTGCGATGTCGAGCGTGAGGATCGCCTCGCGCAGGTTGTCGTAGAGCTGGCTCGTCTGCGACACGGGCACGGCGTTCTCGGTCGTCTCGGTCACGGCGGACCAGCATAGTGCGGATCCACGAGGGTTGGTATACCGTGATGGTATACCAATTGCTTCCAGAACGGAACCACCGTGCCCGTGCAGACCGCCACCGCGCCACCGACCGTCGTCCCGGCCCGGGCGTGGACGATGCTCGCACTCGGTGTCGCCGCGCAGGCCGCGGGGACCCTCGTCGTCTCCGCGCCGGCGCTCCTCATCCCACACCTGCTCGCGCAGGGGATGCCGTTCGCGTCCGCCGGGCTCTTCGCTGCTGCGCCGACGATCGGGCTCGTCCTCACCCTCATCGCCTGGGGTGCGGTGACCGATCGGGTCGGTGAACGCGTGGTGATCGCCGGTGGTCTCGCGCTGACCACCCTGACCGTCGTCGGTGCGTGGATCACGGCCGGAGACCCGCTCCTGCTCGGCATCGCGTTCCTGGCCGCCGGCATGACGAGTGCGTCGACGAACGCGGCGAGCGGGCGGGTCGTCGTCGGGTGGTTCCCGAAGGAGCGCCGGGGTCTGGCGATGGGCATCCGGCAGATGTCGCAGCCGCTCGGTGTCACGCTCGCGGCCGTGACGGTTCCCCTGCTCACCGAGACGGACGGCATCCGGAGCGCCCTGCTCCTGCCGTTCGCGCTCTGCGCCGTGCTCACCGTGCTCTGCGCCGTCGGGATCGCCGACCCGCCGCGGCCGCCAGCGGCACCCGCAGCGCGGTCTGCGTCACCCACGAACCCCTACCGCGCGTCGACGTTCCTGTGGCGGGTGCACCTGGTCTCCGTGCTCCTCGTGGTGCCGCAGTTCACCCTCTCGACCTACGGCCTGGTGTGGCTCGTGGGCCTCGGGTGGTCCACCCCCGCGGCAGGGCTGCTCGTGGGGGTCTCGCAGTTCGTCGGTGCCGTCGGCCGGATCATCGTCGGCGCGTGGAGTGATCGCGCGGGTTCCCGGGTCGGGCCGCTGCGGATCGTCGCGGTGGCGGCCGCCGCGGTGATGGGCGCGCTCGCGCTCGTCGACGTGTCGCACTGGGCGCCCGCAGCGGTGTTCCTCGTCGTCGCGACGAGCGTCACCGTCGCCGACAACGGGCTCGCGTACACGTCGGTGGCCGAGGCGGCGGGAGCGTCCTGGTCAGGCCGGGCGCTCGGGGCGCAGAACACCGGGCAGTTCCTCGCGGCGAGCGCCGTCGGTCCGGGGGTCGGCGCGTTGGTCGGGGCACTCGGCTTCGCGGCGTCGTTCGCGATCGTGGCCGCGCTGCCCTTGCTCGCGCTGTCGGTCGTCCCGCGCAGCGACGTCTCCCACGACTGACGCGCGACGTCCGGCCAGGGCGTGGGACCGGCGACGGCGGGACGCAACGTCGGCGGTTGCTCGCAGCGCTGTACCGCTGCGAGGAACCGCCGACGTTGCGTGTTGCGGAAGGGGTCGGGCGGGTCAGGCGGGGACGGCCGGGCCCACCGGCCACCGCAGGAGCGCGGACGCCGGGGCGCCGCTCGGCAGCGACGCGGCGTTCACCAGGACGAGTTCGGCGTCGGTGAGGACCACCGCTCGCACGAGCGCGCACACGGCCGGCACCTGACCGAGCACGGTCGCTCCGGCGGCCTGCTCCGGTGCGGTCGCGACCCACGGCGCGGCGTCGAGGGCCAGGAGCGTGCGGTCGCCGAGCGCCCCCGCGTCGAGCGCGACGACGGCCGCCTGGGCCTGCTGCAACGCGGACACGACGGCGCCGAGCCCGCTGACGCTCTCGTTGTCCCCGCGTCCCTCGTGCGTGCGGAGCAGGTCCTGCACGTCGTGTCGCCGCGTCGCCAGGATCCGGGCGAGAGCGAGGTCGACGTGCTGCACGAGCGCCTTCTCGGACGCATCGTCGGCGCGCGGGTCGACCGCGACCTCGGTGACGAGTGCGCGGGTCGACGTCGAGAGCTCGCCGCGGAGCAGCTCGCGGGCGCGGATGTCCCCGGCGAGCACGATGAGGCGGGGCGAGGTCGCCCGGACGGTCTCCTCGATCGCCGCCGCGACCTCGCCGGCGGTCTGCTTCCAGATCTCCTCGGTGTGCTGGTGCCAGTGCGGCTGCGACCAGCCGCCCCCGGTCTTCGACTTGTGCAGCGTGTCGGTGCGACCCTGGATGCGCTGTTCGTCCTCGGCGGCACCGCTCGGTGCGTGCCCGAGGCGGTAGCCGCGGAAGCCACCGCCCTCGCGCCCGACGGTGACGACCAGGAACGGCAGGTCGAACGGCCGGTGCGCGAGCAGGGGCAGCAGGTCGGGGACGGCCCCGGTGCCGATCGACTCCCTCCCGTGCAGGTGTCCGGGCAGCACCTCGCTGAGCACGAGCTCGTCGTCGCGGACGAGCACGTACCGGGCGACGGGTGCGGGCACGCCGGGTTGCTCGACGAGCTCCTCCTCGATGATCTCGGCGGCGCGGGCGGAGCACCCCTGCTGGGCGAGCGCGTCGGAGACCGTCCGGCGTTGCAGGGCGGCGAGCCGACGCGGGTCCTCCCGGTTGCCCGAGGCGTCGACGTACGCCCACGTCCAGGTGCCCGGCGTCTGGAGCGCCCGGACGACGTCGGACTGCAGGGCGCTGGTCTCACGCGTCGTCTGCGCCATCAGCGGTCGCCCTCCTCGTCGGTCTCGGTCGTGAAGACGGTGTCGGAGCCGGACCCGTCCGCCGTGGTGTCGGTGGAGTCGTCCTGCAGCGACCCCTCGAGCTCGCCGTCGTAGCCGGAGGCCGTGACCGTCTCGGCGTCGTCGGTGTCGTCGGGCACCGGCTCGGACTGCCGGAACTCCTCGACGTGGGCGTTGCTGCCGTGCCCCTGCACGATGCTCTGCGCCTCGTGCGCGAGCTGCTCGTCGAGTTCCGGTCCGTGCGTGCTGTTCCCGCGATCGGTCATGGCGTGTCCTCCCGTTCGTGCCGCCGACGGCGCTGTCGGGCCGCCCGCGGCTTCGGTGTTCTGCGTGCCGTCCACGCTGCGCCCCGGGCACTGACGGCGCTCGGAGGTCGGAGCGAACACGCAGCTGGGTGCCTCGGCAGGCACTCCGGGCCCCGGTGGAACACGGTTCGGTCACGACGTTCTGTGGATACTTCGTGAATGCACAGCAGCGCTCGGTTTTGTGCTTTGCTGGCGGGGAACCCGATCCGACGACGAACCGGAGCTCAGGCAATGACGCCGACCCCATCGCAACGAGTGTTGTCCAGAAGGAACCTGTTGGGCCTCGGGCTCGGCACAGCAGCGGCGGGGTTGCTCGCCGGTTGTGCCGTCCCTGGCTCGACGAACGTCAACAAGGCGGCGCTGGTACCGGCCGCCGCCGGCGGTGAGACCGTCCAGCTCACGTACTGGGCCTGGTTGAAGGACCTGCAGAAGGTCTGCGACGTCTGGAACGCGAAGAACCCGCGGATCCAGGTCACCGCGAACTGGATCCCGGGCGGCACCGCGGGCGGGTACCAGAAGATGTACTCGGCGCTCGCGGCCGGAGGCGGCCCGGACATCGGGCAGGTGGAGTTCCGGCAGATCCCCGAGTTCATGCTCGCCAACGGCCTGGTCGACCTCGCCCGGTACGGCGCGAAGGACGTGCAGTCGAAGTACGACGAGGCAGCGTGGTCGCAGGTCGAGTTCGTCGACGGCGTGTACGGCATCCCCCAGGACACCGGCCCGATGGGCTTCTACTACCAGACCGCGGTCCTCGAGCAGGCCGGCGGCGAACCCCCGACGACGTGGGACGAGTGGCGTGACCTGGCAGACAAGGTGCGCGGCACGGGGAACGGCAACTACCTCGAGGTCTTCCCGGTCTCCGACGCATCGCCCTTCGCCGCGTACGCGCAGCAGGCCGGCGCCCGCTGGTTCCGGACCGACGGCGACTCGTGGGTCGTCGACATGACCGACGACAAGACGATGATGGTCGCCGAGTTCTTCGACGGGGTCATCGACGAGAAGCTCGTCGACACCAGCGCCGGCGCCTACTCCCCCGGGTGGTACGCCGCCGCCGCGAGCGGCAAGATCGCCGCCGTCACGAGCGCGAGCTGGGGTGACGCCCTCATCCAGTCCGTGCAGGGCGGCGAGGGCAAGTGGAAGGTCGCGCCGATGCAGACGTGGGGCGACACGGGCTACGGCTCGAGCTCGATCGGCGGCTCGACGGCCGCGGTGCTGGCGAACGCGAAGCACCCGGAGGAGGCGCTCGAGTTCATCACGTGGATGACCACCTCGAAGGAGGGCGTCGACGCGATGATCAAGTACTGCGGCATCGGGTGGTCGCCGGCGAAGGACTACATCGGCAAGGCCCGCCAACAGCCGTCCGAGTGGTTCTCCGGGCAGAACTACAACGAGGAGGTCTTCGTCCCCTCGGCCCAGGAGCAGAACCTGGAGTGGTCGTGGTCGCCCGTCACCCAGTCGGCCTTCACCAGCCTGCAGAACCAGTTCCGCCGCAAGCTCACCGGCGGGCTGAAGCTCACCGACGCGGTCGAGCTCGCCCAGCGGGAGATCGTCCAGTCCTTCACGGACAAGGGCCTCAGCGTCAGGACCGCACGATGACCGCCACGCAGCCGGGCTCCGGCTTCCGCACGAGCACCAAGGCCACCAGCGCCCAGAAGCGCGCCCCGTGGATCCTGCTCGCCCCGTTCCTCGCCCTGTTCGTGCTGACGTTCATCATCCCGATCATCAGTGCGCTCTTCCAGAGCTTCACGACCGTCGACCGCGAGGGCCTGTTCGGCGAGGACGGCGTCACCGGCCGCTTCGCCGGCTTCGACAACTACGTCACCGCGCTGAACGACGCCGGGTTCGTCGGCTCGATCTGGCGCATGCTCCTGTTCGGCATCGTGCAGGTGCCGGTGATGATCGTCCTCTGCACGATCCTCGCGCTGCTGCTCGAGTCGGCGAGCGCCCGCTGGCCCGCCTTCTTCCGCGCGGTCTACTTCATGCCGTACGGCGTCCCCGGCGTCATCGCCACGATCCTGTGGTCGTTCCTCTACGTGCCCGGCCTGTCCCCGATCGTGTCGCTGCTGCAGTCGATGGGGCTGCAGCCGGACTTCCTCGGCGCGAACAGCGTGCTGTGGTCGATCGCGAACATCGTCACGTGGACGTACACGGGCTACAACATGCTCATCATCGTGGCGCAGCTCAAGTCGATCCCCGGCGAGGTCTACGAGGCGGCGAAGATGGACGGCGCCGGCCCCTTCCAGGTCGCGTGGCGGATCCAGATCCCGCTCATCGCACCGGCCCTGGTGCTCACGACGGTCTTCTCGATCATCGGCACGCTGCAGCTCTTCGCCGAGCCGCAGATCCTGTCGACGGTCGCGCCCGCCATCGACACCGAGTACACGCCGAACTACGCGGCGTACACGAACGCCTTCGCGTTCAACGAGTACGGCGTCGCGAGCGCGCAGGCCGTGATCATCGCGCTGGCCGCGTTCATCCTGTCGTTCGCGTTCCTCGCGCTGACGAACCGTGCGCCGAAGAACGAGCGCGACCAGAAGAAGCGGGCCAAGCGCGACGGCCTGGAGGCGCGGCGTGCGCTCCAGACGCGCGCCACGTCCGCCACCGGGTCGCGACCCGCCACCGGTGTCGCGAACCGCAGCACCACCACCGGAGCCGCCACGGGCCTCCAGACCGACCGCAAGGGGGCGGAAGCATGACCAGTGAAGCCATCGAGGCGCCGGTGACCAAGCAGGCCGCCGAGCCCGTCGACACCACGTCGATCACGGCGCACCAGCGCCGCAAGCTCGATCGCTCTCCCCGCTCGCAGATCGTCGTCACCGCGATCCTGGTGATCGTCGCGGTCTACTTCCTCGTGCCGCTGTACTGGGTCGTCATCGCGGCGACGAAGACCACCGGTGCCCTGTTCGCGACGAACGGGTTCTGGTTCGGCGGCGAGTTCGCGCTGTTCAGCAACATCCAGCAGGTGTTCTCGTACGACGGCGGCATCTTCGTCCGCTGGATCGCGAACAGCGTCCTGTACTCGGGCGTCGGCGCGGTCCTCGCGACCTACTTCGCCGCGGCCGGCGGGTACGCGCTCGCGAAGTACGAGTTCCGCGGGCGGCAGCTCGTGTTCGGCACGATCCTGGGCGGCGTGCTCGTGCCGGGGACCGCGACGGCGCTGCCGCTGTTCCTGCTCTTCTCGACGATGGGCCTGACCGACACGTACTGGAGCGTGCTCATCCCGAGCCTCGTCTCGCCGTTCGGGCTGTTCCTGTGCCGGGTGTACGCGGCGGCCTCGGTCGACACGGCGCTGCTCGAGCAGGCGCGCATCGACGGCGCCGGAGAGCTGCGGATCTTCCACACGATCGTGCTCCGCCAGATGACCCCGGCGCTCGTGACCGTGTTCCTGTTCCAGGTCGTGGGCATCTGGAACAACTTCTTCCTGCCGCTCATCATGCTGGCGGACCAGAAGCTCTACCCGATCACACTGGGACTCAACAACTGGCGGGCACAGGTCGATCGTCTGCCAGAGTTCTACCAGCTCACCACCGGCGGCGTGCTCGTCTCGGTGATCCCGCTGGTGATCGCGATCATCGTCCTGCAGCGCTTCTGGCGCGGGGGCCTCACGGAAGGATCGGTCAAGGGTTGACCATCGCTGCTCACTCCCCCTCCACCTCGGCCACGGCCGCGCCGGACGAGCGCGATGCGCTCGGCGCGCTGGCCTCGACCGCACCGGGTTCGGACACCCGGCTCGCGCCGAGGGCCTGGCTCCACACGGACGCTCCCTCCCTGTCACTCGACGGGGAGTGGGACTTCCGGTGGTCGCCGGTCGCGGACGTCCCGGTGCCGGGGTCGGAGGCGGAGTGGGGCAGCCTCCCCGTGCCGTCGCACTGGGTCCTGCACGGTCACGGCGCGCCGAGCTACACGAACCTGCAGTACCCGTTCCCGATCGACCCGCCGCACCCGCCGGAGGAGAACCCGACGGGCGACCACCGCCGCACGTTCGAGGTCCCCGCGACCTTCGATGCGGCGGCCCGCGTGCTGCTGCGCTTCGACGGCGTGGAGTCGCACTTCCGGGTGTGGCTGAACGGGTCCCTCGTCGGCTGGTCGACCGGATCGAGGCTCGCGACCGAGTTCGACGTGACCTCGCTGCTCGTCCCGGGCACGAACGAGCTGCTCGTCCGGGTGCACCAGTGGTCCGCGGCCTCGTACCTCGAGGACCAGGACCAGTGGTGGCTGCCCGGCATCTTCCGGAGCGTCACGCTGCTCGCGCGGCCGACCGCAGCGATCGACGACGTGTTCGTCCGGGCTGGCTGGACCTCGACCCTCGGTGACGCCGCGACCGCCGGCACCGCTGCGTCGGGCCGGCCGGAGACCGGTACCGGGACGATCACGTTCCCCACGCTCGACGCCGCGTTCCCGGTGCGCTTCCGGGTGCCCGGCCTCGGTGTCGACGTGACGTGGGCCTCGGCCGACGAGGTGGCGCCGATCACCCTCGAGGGCGTCGAGCCGTGGAGCGCCGAGGTGCCGAAGCTGTACGACGCCACGCTCGCGACCGGTACGGATGCCGGCGGCCGTGCGGGCGGCGAGACCGTCTCGCTGCGCCTCGGCTTCCGCACGGTCTCGATCGAGGGCGACCGGTTCCTGGTCAACGGCGAGCGCGTGGTGTTCCACGGCGTGAACCGGCACGAGACGCACCCCGTGCGGGGCCGCGTCTTCGACGAGGAGCACGCACGAGCGGACATGGCGCTCATGAAGCGCAACAACGTCAACGCGATCCGCACCTCGCACTACCCGCCGCACCCGCGCGTGCTCGACCTGGCCGACGAGCTCGGGTTCTGGGTGGTCCTGGAGTGCGACCTCGAGACCCACGGCTTCCTGTTCACCGACTGGGTCGGGAACCCCTCGGACGACCCGGCCTGGCGCGAGGCGTACCTGGACCGGATCGCCCGGACGGTCGAGCGCGACAAGAACCACGCGTCGATCGTGATGTGGTCGCTCGGCAACGAGTCCGGCACCGGGCGGAACCTCGCCGCGATGTCGCAGTGGGTGCACGACCGCGACGACGAGCGCCCCGTGCACTACGAGGGCGACTACACCGGCGCCTACACGGACGTGTACTCGCGGATGTACCCGACGCTGCAGGAGACCGAGTCGATCGGCGGCGGCCCGGAGACCCCGCTGCTCGGGTGCGGTCCGGCCGAGGCCGCACGGCAGCGGTCGAAGCCGTTCCTGCACTGCGAGTACGTCCACGCGATGGGCAACGGTCCGGGCCAGATCCAGGAGTACGAGGACCTGGTCGACAAGTACCCGCGCCTGCACGGCGGGTTCGTGTGGGAGTGGCGCGACCACGGGCTGCTGGCGCAGACGGCGTCGGGTGCGGACTACTACGCCTACGGCGGCGACTTCGGCGAGGTCGTGCACGACGGCAACTTCGTGCTGGACGGCCTCGTGCTGCCCGACGACACCCCGACCCCCGGTCTCGCGGAGTTCGCGGCCGTCGTCGCCCCGGTCCGGTTCTCGGTGTCGGACACCACCGTGCTCGTCGAGAACCGGTACCACTCGGCCTCGACCGCGGGGCTGCGCTTCCGATGGACCCTGTCGCGGAACGGCGTCGAGGAGGCCGGCGGCCGCCTCACCCCCGGAGTCGTCGCCGCGCGGCAGTCGGCGACCGTCCCGGTGCCCGACGAGGTCCTCGCGGCCGCCGCGGACACCGCGTCCCTGGCGCCTGGCGACGAGCTGTGGTTCGACGTGACGGCGGAGCTGGCGGGGCCGACGGCCTGGGCGGACACCGGCCACGTCGTCGCACGCACGCAGCGGCTCGTGGCGAGCCGCGAGGCGGAGGTGCCCAGGGCCTCCCGGCAGGGCTGGGACGGCGACCGTCTCGGCGAGGGGACCTTCACCGCCCGTGGCGACCTGGTGTCCTGGAAGGGGCACGAGGTGGCCGGGCCGCGGCTCGAGCTGTGGCGGGCGCCGACGGACAACGACAGCCTGGCCTCGCAGGGCGGCTACGAGACGGCCGATCCGGTGCTGACGAAGGGCGTCGGTGAACCCGACGCCCCCGCGTCGGCGGTCCGCTGGCGCGAGCGTGGGCTCGACCGGCTGACGCACCGGCTCGTGTCGGTGTCACGGACCGACCACGGGCTGGAGCAGCGCGTCCGCGTGGCGGCGGCGAACAGTGGATGGGGCGTCGACGTGACGCACCGCTGGACGCTGACCGACGACGGGCTGCTGCTGCAGACCGACGCCGTGCCGTTCGGGGCGTGGGACGTGACCTGGCCGCGGATCGGCGTGCGGTTCGACCTGCCGGCGTCGGTGCTCGACACCGATGCCTCGTGGTTCGGGACCGGACCGGCGGAGTCGTACGCGGACTCGTCGCACGCGGCCCGCGTCGGACGCTTCAGCGCTCCGGTGCGTGCGCTGACGGTCGACTACTCGATGCCGCAGGAGACCGGGCACCGGCCCGGGCTGCGGACGCTGTCGGTCGGGCCGTTCACGGTGTCGACCGTCGGGGCGCACCGGGCGGGCTTCACGCTCTCGCCGTGGACCGCGCAGGAGCTCGGGCGCGCGATGCACCCGTACGAGCTGCCGACGCCGGAGCACGCGTACCTGTACCTCGACGCGGCGCAGCACGGGCTGGGGTCGCGGGCGTGCGGCCTCGACGTGCTGCCGGAGCACCAGCTGTGGCCGCAGGCGTTCTCGTGGAGCGTGGTGCTCGGGTAGCGGGGCGCGCGGGCGCGCGCGGTCGAGTCGAACCACGGATCCGACATCGAACCAGCCCTCGGGCCTGGTTCGATGTCGGATTCGTGGTTCGGCAGCCGCGGCAGCCGCCCGCCCGCGCTACTCCCCCGCTGTGAGGGCGCGCAGCGCCTCCGGGTCGGACGCGTCGAGGAACTCGGTCAGGCGCTCGGGCTCGCCCGGCTCGTCGATCGCCTCGGCCGCGCGGCGCAGGGCGAACAACGCCCGGAGCACGCCACGGTTCGGCTCGTGCGACCACGGCACCGGCCCGGCACCGCGCCAGCCGGCCTTGCGCAGGGCGTCGAGGCCGCGGTGGTACCCCACGCGGGCGTAGGCGTAGGACTCCAGGGTCGCACCGCGCTCCCAGGCTTCGTCGGCGAGGAGCGCCCACGCCAGGCTCGACGACGGGTGCGACACGACGACGCTCGAGACGGGGGCGTCGGCGGCGAGCGCGGCGGTCACCTCCGGTTCCTCCGGCAGCAGGGTGGCGGGGTTCGCGGTCGGGTTCGGCAGCAGGTTCTCCGGCATGCACCCAGCCTGTCACCTCCCGCCCCGGAACAGGTACGGTGGGTGACACCTCGTCGTCACGCGGGGCAGCCGGGGCGGGAGACCGACCGGCAGCACGGGTGGCGGACACGGGGGTCCCCGACGGAACGAGCAGCCGTGCAGTCGATCACCGGTACCGCGCAGTCCTCGCGCTGACACCGTGATCGTCGCGCCCCGTCGGGCGCGTCCGCGCCGCCGACCCCTCCGGTCGCCGCGGATCCGGTGTCGTGCGCCCAGCTCACGATCCGGGAGGCACCCCCATGCCCGCAGCACCGTCCGTCGTCCTGCACGACCTCACCTTCACCTGGCCCGACGGCTCCGTCGCGCTCGACCACCTCACCACTGCGTTCGGCCGCGGCCGCACCGGCCTGGTCGGGAGGAACGGCGCCGGCAAGTCCACGCTGGTCCGGCTCGTCACCGGCCAGCTCCACCCCACGTCCGGCTCGGTCACCACGACCGGCCCGGTGGACCATCTGCCCCAGCGCCTGCACGCCCGTCCCGAGGACACCGTGGCGGACCTGCTCGGGGTGGGTCCGGCGCTGACGGCGCTCCGCGCGGTCCTCGACGGGGACGCCTCGGAGGAGCACTTCGACGCGATCGGCGACGACTGGGACGTCGAGGAGCGCGCCGCCGCCGCGCTCGCAGGCGTCCCGGGGCTCGACGGTACCGACCTCGACCGGCCCGTCACGACACTGTCCGGCGGGCAGGCGGTCCTGACGGCGGTCGCCGGCATCCGGCTGCGAGGCCGTCCGATCGCGCTGCTCGACGAGCCGACGAACAACCTCGACCGCCGTGCCCGTGCCGCCCTGCTCGACCTGGTCGACGGGTGGAGCGGCACCCTCGTCGTCGTGAGCCACGACCGGGAGCTGCTCGAGCACGTCGACGAGACCGTCGAGCTCCGCAGCGGATCAGCGACGGTGTTCGGCGGGACGTTCAGCGCGTACGAGGAGCAACTCGCCGTGCAGCAGGCAGCCGTGGAGCGCGAGGTCCGGGTGGCCGAGCAGCGCCACCGGGCCGAGCAGCGGCAGCGCATCGAGGCCGAGACGACGATCGCGCGCCGGGCGAAGGCGGGTGAGAAGGCGGGCCGCTCGATGCCGAAGATCCTGGCGAACGAGCAGCGGAAGCAGGCGCAGGAGACCGCCGGTCGGCTCCGCACGGCGCACGGTACGGCCGAGGCGCAGGCACTGTCGGCCGTCCGCGAAGCCGAGCTGCGGCTCCGCGACGACGAGACCCTGCACGTCGCGCTGCCCGACCCGGACGTCCGCGGGTCGAGGCGGATCGCGACGATCACCGTCCGTGGACGGGACACCGTCGTCCAGGGGCCGGAACGCCTGGCGGTGACCGGGGACAACGGCGTCGGCAAGACGACGCTCCTCGACCAACTCGTCGGCGCGCCGGGCGCTCGTGAACACCCGCTGCCGGAGACCTCGGCAGTCCCGCACGTCGACCGGATCGGGTACCTGGAGCAACGGCGGGACGCGCTGGACGACGACGCCACCGTCCTGGCGAACGTCCGGCGGGACGCACCCCACGTACCCGACAGGGAGCTCCGGAACCAGTTGGCACGGCTGCTCGTCCGCGGGGACACCGTCGGCCGACCGGTGCGGTCGCTGTCGGGCGGCGAGCGCTTCCGGGTCGCGCTGGCCGCCCTCGTGCTGGCCGACCCGCCGCCGCAGCTGCTCGTGCTCGACGAGCCGACGAACGACCTCGACCTGACGAGCGTCGACCAGCTCGTCGACGCGCTCAGGGCGTACCGCGGCGCCCTCGTCGTCGTCAGTCACGACGAGACGTTCCTCGCGCGCCTCGACCTGACCGGGCGGATCGAGCTGCGGTAGGCCCGGCCTACCGCTTCCGGGTCGGCCGGATCGCGAGCGACTCGATCGTGCCGCGCTCCGGCAGGTCGACGACGGTCCGGACGGCGGCGGCGACGTCCTCGGGCGCCAGGTAGTAGGCGGTGTCGTAGTCCTCGCCGAGCTTCTCGGTCAGGGCACGCTGCATGTCCGAGTCGGTCCGCCCCGGGTGCACGCTCGACACCCGGACGCCGTTCGCCCGCTCCTCTTCGCGCAGGGCGTCGGCGAAGGCCCGGAGCGCGAACTTCGACGCCGCGTACACCCCGCCGCCGGGGCCCGCGGTGAAGCCCGAGCCGCTGTTGATCGGCACGACGATGCCCCGAGCGGCCCGGAGCGCGGGGAGCGCCAGCCGGGTCAGCTCGGCGACCGCGAAGACGTTCGTGGCGAACACCTGCTCCCAGACGTCGCGCGTAGTGTCGGCGATGCGCGTGCCCTGCTCGACGCCCGCGCTGTGCACGAGGACGTCGAGCGACTCCGGCAGTTCCGGCACGTCGCCGGCGCCGAGGTCGCCGACGAAGGGCGCCGCACTCGGCAGCGCTGCGACGAGCTCGTCGACGGCCGCCGCCTTGCGGCCGCCGACCAGGACGTGGTGCGTCCGGCCGAGGTCCAGCGCGATCGCCCGACCGATCCCGCGGGTGGCCCCGGTGACGAGGGCGGTCGGACGGTCGGCGGCGGGTGCGGTGTCGGTCATGCCTCCCACCCTACGGAGCGGGCGTGACGGACCGGCACCGCGCCTCCAGGCCGTGGAGGGCGGTGCCGGCCGCGGCTGCTGTGCAGGAGCTGCTCAGTCCTTCGTGCGCCCGGCGCTCTCGCGGATCTTGATCCCCTCGAGCACGTCCTGCGCGTGCTTCTCGTCCTGCTTCTCGATCTGGCGTGTGTCGCGCTCGGGGAGCTGGATGTCCTCCTCGGCCCGGATGCCGGCCTGCAGCTGGCGACCGCGCTCGAGCTCCGCGTCGAACTCCGCACCGAAGAGCAGCGCGTTGTTCGTGATCCAGATCCACAGCAGGAACACGATCACGCCACCGAGGGAGCCGTACGTCGCGTTGTAGTTCGAGAAGTTGCCGACGTAGAACCCGAAGCCGACGCTCGCGATGATCCAGATCACGATCGCGACGATGGCACCACCGCTGACCCACTTGAACTTCGACTGCCGGATGTTCGGCGCCCAGTAGTACAGGACCGCGACGACGGCGACCATGATGACGAGCAGGATCGGCCACTGCACGATCGAGACCACGAGCGCAGCGGCGTCGCCGAGGCCGATCACGTCGCCGAACGCCCGGGCGAGCGGGCCCGAGACGAGCACGAGCAGGCCGATGACGAGCAGCACCACGGTGAAGACCGTCACGCCGAGCATGGTCGGACGGAGCTTCCAGATCGGTCGGCCCTCGCGGACGTTGTAGATGCGGTTCATCGCGCGACCGAACGCGCCGACGTACCCGGAGGCCGACCAGAGGGCACCGAGCACACCGACGATGAACGTGATCGGGGCCGCGGGCGAGCGGACGAGTCCCTCGACCGGGTCGCGCAGGAGCTCGGCGACCTGCCCGCCACCGACGTTCGTGACGACGTCGAGCAGGGTGTCGATGGTGTCCTTCGGGTTGGACACCAGACCGAGGATCGAGACGACCGCCAGCAGCCCGGGGAAGAGCGCGAGCACCGTGTAGTACGTCAGGCTCGCCGCGAGGTCGGTGCACTGGTCACCGGTGAACTCGCGGAGTGTCTTCTTCAGCGTGTACGTGAACGAGGGCTTCGTCAGGTCGGTGGGGCTGTCCGGCTTCCGGGGGTCGTCCGGCGCCGGCTTGTGCTGCATGTCGTGCTGCAGGTCGTGGTCCTTGCGCGCCATGGTCTAGCCCTTCGCCTTCAGCGCGGCCTTCGCCGCGGCCTTCGACCGCTTCGCGGCCTGCTTCCGGTTCTTGTTCGCCCGCCGCTGCACCGCGACGATGCCGACGCGCTGCTTCACGCGGTTCTTGTGCGCCGGGTCACGCTCGAGGGCCTCCTCGGCCGCCTTCCGACGGGCCTTCCGTGCCGTGCGACCGCCCTTCGCCTGGTCGGGATCGACCGCACCGCGGGCACCGAACGGCAGCAGGGCGGTGAACGCCGTCGAGGCCGCCGGCTCGTCGAGGTGCCCGGCGTCGGTCCGCCCGATGCGGGTGCCGAGGACGATCGCCGCGATGCCGGTCGCAGCCGTCACCGCCATGGCCACGAGCGGGGTGGGGTCACGGTGCCAGCGCTGCCGGGCCTTCGCCACCGCGAGCCGGGTGCGAGCGGGCACGTCGGAGCGCCGCCTGATCTCGCTGACGCTGTCCGTCAGGCGTTCGCGGGTCCGCACGTTGGCGAGCTCCAGCTCGGGGATGCTGTCCTTGGCCATGCATCGTGCCTACCAGGCGGTACCCGGCACCGCACCGAGGAGCCGCGGTCTACGGTGCAGGCCATGCTCTTCCGGGACGTCGCCGAGGGGATCCACCGCCTCGAGATCGCACACACCAACACGTACCTCGTCGAGACGGGTGACCAGCTGCTCGTCGTCGACGCGGGGCTCCCCGCCGCGTGGCCGCACCTGCTGCTCGCCGTGCACGACCTGGGGTACTCGCCCGATCGCGTCGAGGGCCTGCTGCTGACGCACGGGCACTTCGACCACGTCGGCACCGCGGCGCGGATGCACCGGGAGTGGGGTACGCCGGTGTTCGTGCACCCGGGCGACCGGGACCTGGCGGCGCACCCGTACTCGTACCGGCCGCAGACGAACCGCTTCGGCTTCGTCGCGGTGCACCCCGGCGGGCTCGCGCCGTTGGGCCGCATGCTGCTGGCCGGTGCGGCCACCGTCGACGGGATCGACGACACGCTGCCGCTGGAGTCCCGCGCCGATGTGCCCGGGTCGCCGTGGATCATCGAGACGCCCGGACACACGGACGGGCACGTGGCGCTGCACTTCGCCGATCGGGATGCGCTGATCGCGGGCGACGCTCTGGTCACCTTCGACCCGTACACGGGCGGGATCGGCCCGCGGGTGGTCGCGCCGGCCGCGACGTCGGACGTCGACGAGGCGGTCGCGTCGCTCGGTCGCCTCGAGGACACCGAGGCGCGGCACGTCCTGCCCGGCCACGGCCCTGCGTTCGACCGGGGCGTCCGCGCCGCGGTCGCGCAGGCCCGGCGGGTGGCCGGCGCCGCGTAGCGGCGCGCGGCGCGTGGCCGCGGCGCGCTCGGACCGTACCGCGAGAGCGACAGCGTGCGCTGAACGGTCCGCGTCGGTCTGTCGCTCTCGCGGCAGTGACGGTGAGCGGGATGACGGACGGGAGGCGCGTGGCGGCGCCGCCCCGCGCCTCCCGACCGTCGCAGCGCGCGCTCCCCCGTGCCCGCTCCTTCCCAGAACGGACGCGATGGCTGGCGGGAACGGGCGTACCTGGTCGAACGGAACGATCAGGGACGCTCGGATCCACCAGGCACGCCCGGAACCTCCGGGCAGGTCGCACCCGGGCAGGACCCCCGGCTCCGGGCTGCCCTACTCGGGCAGGACCACGTCCTCGGGGCGACCGGACGCGGCCGAGCGTCCCGCTGCCTCCATCAGCGCGAGGCTCCGGAGGTTGTCACGACCGCTCGTCTCGGGCGCCGGGCCACCCTCGACCGAGCGCGCGAAGGCCTGCAGCCCACCCTGCCGGTCGGTGTGCTCGAGCGTCGGCAGGTCCACGGCCTCGGCCTCGGCGTCCTGGTCGGCCCGCAGCGTCACGCGGTCACCGGCGATCTCGCTCGGCGACCCGTCACGGCTGGTGAACCAGATCTCGCCGTCCTCGCCCTGGATGCTCCACTCCCCCGCCCACGCGGTCCGGGGCGCACGCGAGAGCCAGCTGCCCCGGTAGCTCACGACCAGGCCGTCCTCGAGCTCGATGATCATCGACGTGACGGCCTCGTCCTGGTACTTGCTGTAGCTCGGGTACGACGCCCGGGCGTACACGCGGACCGCCTCGAGCCCGGTGATCATCCGGAGCAGGTCGAAGTGGTGGATCGCCATGTCGTTGATCATCGGGTGCGGGAACCGGTAGTGCGGGTAGGTCTCGACGGGCTGGTCGTTGTCCCACTGCCGGAAGTCGATGCTGATCGCCGACAGCTCGCCGAGTTCCTTCGCCGCGAGCAGGTCCTTGACGGCGCGGGGCGCCGGGTACCAGCGGTAGTTCTGGCTGACCTGCAGCACGAGCCCGAGCTCCTCGGCCCGGCGGACCGCGGTGAGCGCTTCGTCGGTGGAGTTCGCGAACGGCTTCTCGACCAGGACGTGCTTGCCGGCCTCGAGGGCCTCGAGCGCGAGCGGCACGTGCGTCACGGCCGGCGCGGTGATCACGACGGCGTCGGCCTCGACCCCGGCGAGTGCCTCGGTCAGCGAGGCGAACGCGGCCGACTCGGGCAGGTCCAGGTCCTCGCGCACGGCGTCCAGCGTCGCGGGGACCGGGTCGACGAGCCCGACCACCTCCACTTCGGTGACCTGCGGGATGGCGGTGCGGGCCCAGTTGCCGCCCCAGCCTCCGAGACCGACGTGGATGATGCGGACCGTCATGCGTGCACTCCTTCGTGACCGGCGCACCACGACTCCCGCGGCGCGTTCGTCCAGTCTGTCAGGCCGGCGACGAGTGTCGCGCAGGGGACCCCGGCGGGCGGGCGATGGAGCAGCAGACGTCGAGTGCGTTCCCCCGACCCGACGTCGTCTGCTCCATCGACGAACGGCGCGGGGGGACGTGGGCGGGCGCGGGTTGACGACCCGCGCGTCAGTGCGCGTAGGCGTAGGCGATGAGGGCCATCGTCACGATGAACCCCGCCAGGTAGTTGATCCAGAGGAAGCGCTTCCACCCCGCGTTCGCCGATCCCGCGCCGTCGTCGGTGACGTTCCACCAGGGCAGCACGTTGAGCGCGTACGGCACGACGACGACCGCCGCGATCGGCCCCGGGAAGTCCGAGAACAGCAGCGCGACACCGGCCACGAGGTACGCCACGAACGCCAGGCGCACCGTCGCCCGGGCACCGATGACGGTCGCCACGGAGCCGATCCCGCCGGCGCGGTCGGCCAGGACGTCCTGCACGGCGCCGAACGCGTGCGAGGCCACGCCCCACAGGAAGAACGCCACGCACAGTGCGACGAGCTGCCCCGTCCAGTGCGGCCCGGCGAGCGCGAGCCCGTAGACCGCCGGGGAGACGAAGTGCGTCGACGACGTCAGCGAGTCGAGGAACGGCTTCTCCTTGAACCGCAGTCCCGGCGCCGAGTACGCGATCACCGCGAAGACGCTGATCGCGAGCACCAGCCACGACCACGGTCCGTTGCCGCTCAGGGCGCCGAGCACGACGAGCGCCACGAGGAACGGCACGTTCGTGACGACGACGGCCCACAGCGTGGTGCGGTGGACGCTCTTGTCGAGCAGCGCGCCCTCGACCCCGCCCTTGCGCGGGTTCCGCAGGTCGGACTCGTAGTCGAACACGTCGTTGATGCCGTACATCGCCAGGTTGTACGGCACGAGGAAGTACACGACCCCGACCAGGAACGCGACGAGCGAGAACCCGCCCCCGCCGTCGACGCCGACCCCGCTGCCGAGCAGGTACGCGGCGCCGAAGGGGTAGGCCGTGTTCACCCAGCTGATCGGTCGCGACGACACGAACAGGGCGCGCAGGGTCGACGGCCTGGAGGCGGTGGTGGCGTTCACGGGGTCTCCTCCGGTCGGCGGGATGGCTGCGTCGGGCGTTCCGACAGTACCGGGCGCTCGTCGCGCGGCCGACGCGGCCGCTCCAGCAGGACCCAGCAGCTCGGCAGCAGCAGGGCGGCGCCGATCGAGTAGGCGAGGTCCTCGACGGGGAACAGCCCGACCCGGGCCCCCGAGATCAGGGTGTCGTCGTACGCGACGATCCCGAGCCCGACGATCACGTTGTTGAAGACGCCGGTCATCACGAGCAGGACGACGCCCGCGGCGACAGCGCTGACGACACCGACACGGCGCCGGCCGGCACCACGTCGGCGCGCGGCCACGGCACCGGCAGCCACGGCGACGAGCGCGGCGAACGCCAGGAACGGCACCGCGAGCATGGCGTAGGTCGCCGTCCCGGTCATGCGCGGGACTCCTCGTCGGACCCGCCCGGAGCCCCCGAGCGGTCGAGCCGCCTGGCCACGACCGGGCGCAGGGCACCGAACAGGTCCATCGTCGTCCAGCAGAGCAGCAGGAGGAAGAAGACCTCCTCGAGCGGGACCTCCGGCGCGAGCAGCACCCCCGTCAGCAGCTCGTTCTGCCCGATGAAGAAGACGCCGAGGTGCACGCCAGCGACGTCCCACACCATGAAGAACACGAGCCCGATCACCATCACCGCGGCGGCGCGCAGGGGGCTCCGCCAGAAGAACAACCGGTACCGGGCGTCGAGCACCGCGATGCCGGCGATCGACACGAGGAGTCCGGCGAGGTACGCCCCCGGCATCAGCCCGCGGTCCGGGCGGCCGCCACCGTCGACGAACCGGCCGGACCCGACGCCGACCCCGACGCCGGTGCCGGTGCCGGTGCCGGTGCCGGTGCCGGCAGCGGCGTCGGCAGCGGCTCGGTCGACGTGTCGCCGTGGATGCGCTTGAGCAGCACCTCGGCACTGATCAGGCACATCGGCAGACCGATGCCCGGGGTGGTGGAGGCGCCCGCGTAGTAGAGCCCGTCGACCTTGGCGGAGACGTTCTTCTCGCGGAAGAACGCGCTCTGCGCCAGCGTGTGCGCGGGCCCGAGCATCGAGCCGCTCCACGCGTTGTAGTCGTCGGCGAAGTCCTGCGGCCCGATCGTGCGGCGCACCCGGATGCGGTCGCGCAGGTCCGGCACCCCGGCACGCTCGGCGATGACGTCGATGGCCCGGTCGGCGATGCGCTCGACCTCCGCGTCACCCGCGCCGTCGATCCCGCCCTTCCCGATGGACAGGTCGGCGGGCAGCGGCACGAGGACGAACAGGTTGCTCGACCCCTCGGGTGCGACGGTGTCGTCGGTGAGCGAGGGCGCGCAGACGTAGATCGACGCCGGGTCCGGCACGTGCCGGTCCTTCCCGAAGATCGCGCCGAAGTTGGCCTCCCAGTCGGCGGTGAAGACGAGCGTGTGGTGCAGCAGTCCGGGCACGGGACCGTCGACGCCGAGGTACGCGAGCACGGCGCTCGGCCCCGGGTCGCGCTTGCGCCAGTGCGGTTCCGGGTACGTCCGGTGCTCCGCGTCGAGCAGGTGCAGCTCGGTGTGGTGCAGGTCCGCGGCGCTCACCACGAGGTCGGCGGGCACGGTGTGCTCCGCTCCGGACGCGTCGCGGTGGACGACGCCCGTGACGTGGCCGTCCTCGACCACGATCCGCTCGACGGGCGCACCGGTCGTGATCGTGGCGCCCTCGCGGCGGGCGACCCGTTCGACGGCCGCGATGACCTCGGTGATGCCGCCCTTCGGGTAGAGCACGCCGTCCGCCAGGTCGAGGTGGCTCATCAGGTGGTACATGCTCGGCGCGGCGTACGGGCTCGTGCCGAGGAACACCGCCGGGTACCCGAGGACCTGCCAGAGCCGGCGGTCGCGGACGGCCTTCGACGCGAACGTCGACAGCGGCTGCAGCAGGAGCCGGGCGAGCTTCGGCAGGCGTCGGAGCACGTCGGGGGCGGCGAGCTTCGTCAGGTCCGCGAACGTCGTGTACAGGAACCGGCGGACCGCCATCGCGTAGGTGTCCGCGGCGGAGTCGAGGTACTTCCGCATCCGCTCGCCGGCGCCGGGCTCGATCGACTCGAAGAGCGCGATGTTCGCCTCGCGGTCGGCGCGCAGGTCGATCGGCTCGTCGTGGCCCTCGCTGTACACGCGGTACCCCGGGTCGAGCCGGACGAGGTCCATCTCGGCGTCGGCCGTGGTGCCGAGCAGGCGGAAGAAGTGGTCGAAGACCTCGGGCATGAGGTACCAGGACGGGCCCGTGTCGAACCGGAAGCCGTCCCGCTCCCACGACCCGGCGCGGCCGCCGAGCTGGTCGCGCTGCTCGAGCACGGTGACGGTGTAGCCGTCGCGCGCGAGCAGCGCGGCGGACGCGAGTCCGCTGATGCCACCGCCGACGATCACGGCACGTCGGGCCGGCACCGCGCGCTGCGACGCGCGCTGGGTCGGACGGGAGGCACGGGGCGGGGTCATGCACGGCCTCCAGACCGGTGGGTGGTGGCGCGGGACGGCAGCGGGGCGCGACCCGCGAGGACGCGCGCGGCGAGCTGCGCCTTGACCGGGTTCGGGACGCGGACGCGCGTGGCGATGAGCCGGTCCGCCGGACAGGCCGCGATGCGGTCGTTGAGCTCCTGGAACAGCGCGTGCGCGAGAGCGACGGCCTTGCGGGCGTCGGCCGGGAGCAGCGGGACCGTCAGCGCGGCACGGTCGAGGTCCGCCTGCACGTCGGCGACCAGGCGCTCCTTCGTGGCCTCGTCGAAGGTGCGGATGTCGACGCCGGGGAAGTACGAGCGGCCGAGCACCTCGAAGTCGGCGTGCAGGTCACGCAGGAAGTTCACCTTCTGGAAGGCCGCCCCGAGCGCCCGCGCACCGTCGACGAGCACGGCGTCGTCGAACGTCGGACGCCCTGCGCGGTGGACGAACGCCCGCAGGCACATCAGGCCGACGACCTCGGCGGAGCCGTACACGTAGCGGTCGAACGACTCCTGGTCGTGCTCCGTGCGCTCGAGGTCCATGCGCATCGACGCGAAGAACGGCTTCGTGAGCTCGGCGCCGAAACCGGTCGTCCGGGCGGTGCGGGCGAAGGCGTGCACGACGGGGTTCACCGAGAACCCGAGCGCCATCGCGCGCTCCGTGTCCGCCTCGAGCTCGTCGAGCACCGTCCGCGCCAGGTCGTGGTCGAGCCCGGCCTCGGTCGCGGGGCCGTCGACGACCTCGTCGGCCACGCGGACCAGGGCGTAGACGTTGCGGATGTGCTCGCGCGTGTCCTTCGTGAGGAGTCGGCTCGCGAGCCCGAACGAGGTGGAGTAGCGCGCGATGACGACCCCGGAGGCGGCCTCGGCCGTCGCGTCGTAGAGAGGCAGACGCGGTGGTGCGGTCTGGGTCACCGCACGCGCTCCAGCAGTTCGGACACCAGGTGCTCCAGTCGTTCGGCGAGCTCGTACGGCAGGGCCGCGAGCTCGGCGCGGGCGAGTGCGGCGTGCTCGGCGATCCGGGACTCGGCCGCCGCCCTGGCGCCGCAGGTCTCCAGGGTCGCACGCAGTTCGGCGGCGCGCTCCTCGGTCAGGTCGGGGTCGCCGAGGTACGGCGCGATGTCGTCCCAGCACTCGGTGGTCGCGGCGTGGGCGATGAGCATCGTGCGCTTGCCCTCGCGCAGGTCGCCGAGCACGGACTTGCCGGTCACGGTCTCATCGCCGTAGACCCCGAGCAGGTCGTCGACGATCTGGTACGCGATGCCGATCTCGCGGCCGAACGCACCGAGCGCCTCGACGACGGACTCGGGCGCACCGGCGAGCACGGCGCCGGACTGCAACGGCGCCTCGAACGAGTACACACTCGTCTTCGCGCGCTCCATGGCGAGGACCTCGTCGACGGAGGGCATCACGCCCAGCGCGAGGTCGACGTCCGTCATCTCGCCCGCGGCGCTCGCGAAGACGGCGTCGTCGAGGATCTCGAGCAGGCGGGTGCGACGCTCGCCGGTGACGCCGGACGCCTCGACGAAGCGGGCCGCGGCGACCAGGGCGAGGTCGCCGGCGATGATCGCGGCGCTCACCCCGCGGTGCTCGGCGGTGGGCAGTGCGAGCCCGCCCGTGGTGCCGGTGTCACGGAAGGACCCGGCGACGTTCGGTTCGCCGCGGCGGGACCAGTCGCGGTCGATGACGTCGTCGTGCACGACGAGCGCGGTGTGGAGGAGCTCGTAGGCGGCGGCGACGTTCGCGGCGGCGTGGGCGTCCGTGCCGCCGAGCCCCGCGTAGGCGGTGAGAACCATGCGGGGACGGAAGCGCTTGCCGCCGATGCTCGCACGACGGAGCACCCGCCAGAGTTCCTCGGACGGTCTGCCGAACCGACGCGCACGAGCCGACGACACCGCGAAGAAGCGTTCGATGCAGTCGTCGACCAGTGCGAGGTCGATCTGCGCCACGGTGGCCGCTTCCTCGCTCATTGGCCTAACCTATCGGGGCAGATGAACACTTTCCCGGAAACCGTGGTGCTGCTGGCCGACGACCGTACCCCGGTCGGGACGGCGGACAAGTTCACGGTGCACACCGACCACACGCCCCTCCACCTCGCGTTCTCGTGCCACGTGCGGAACGCCGACGGCCAGGTCCTCGTGACCCGTCGCGCGCTGTCGAAGAAGACGTGGCCGGGGGTGTGGACGAACACCTTCTGCGGCCACCCCGGCCCGGACGAGGCGTTCGAGGACGCGATCGCCCGACGCGCCTCGCGCGAGCTGGGCATCACCGTCCGCGACGTCGAGCTCGTCCTGCCCGACTTCCGGTACCGCGCGGTCGACGCGTCGGGCATCGTCGAGAACGAGGTCTGCCCGGTGTTCCGCGCCGTGACCGACGACGTGCCGGCGCCCGCGGACGACGAGGTCGCCGAGTACGCCTGGGTCTCCGAGGAGTCGTTGCGCGAGTCGGTCAGCGGTGCACCCTTCGCCTGGAGCCCCTGGCTCGGGTGGCAGCTCGCGGAGCTCGAGCAGCAGGGCCTGCACGTCACCCGCTGAGCGATCGCTCACTCGACGCACACCAACCCGCCGGGTATCGTGACCCGTTGGTCGCGCCCTGGCGACCACGGACGACGAGAAGGGCAGGTGAGGCGCGATGTCGGGTGACCATCCTCGATCGGGCCGGACGACCGCCCCGGTCGTCACCGCGCCCGTTCGCTGACGCACGCCCCGCTCCGGCCACGCCGGAGCACGTGCACGCCCTGCTCCGGCCGCCGGAGCGTCGCACCGGCCTGCTCCCGAGCACGAGGAGCACGACATGGCACGCATCGACAACGCCGTCTACGTCGCAGGACGACGCGTCGGCAGTCCGACGACCCTGTCGCACGACACCCCGGGCGACCTGGCGTGGATCGGGCTGCTGCGCCCGGACGACGCGGAGCTCGAGGCCGTGGCGTCCGAGTTCGGGCTGCACGAGAACGCCGTCGAGGACGCCCGCAAGGGACACCAGCGCGCCAAGCTCGAGCGGTACGGCGACACGCTCTTCCTGGTGCTCCGACCGGCCTGGCACCGCGCGGACACCAACGAGGTCGAGTTCGGCGAGGTGCACCTCTTCGTCGGGCGGCAGTTCGTGGTGAGCGTCCGGCACGCCGAGGAGCCCGACCTCGCCGCCGTGCGCTGCCGGGTCGAGGCGGACCCGGAGTTCCTGGCGAAGGGGTCCGAGGCCGTCACGGCCGCCGTGCTCGACGAGATCGTCGACGGCTACGCCCCGGTCGTCGCGGTGATCCAGGACCAGGTCGACGCCATCGAGGACCAGCTCTTCGCGGGCCAGGTCGACCCCGGCGTCTCGAAGCGGATCTACCAGCTGCTCAGCGAGGTGCTCGCGTTCCAGCGGGCGACCGCTCCGGTGCCCGCCATGGTGCGCGGGCTCCTGCGCGGCGCCGACAAGTACGGCGTCGACGACGAGGTGCAGCACCGGCTCCGCAACGTGCTCGACCACGCGCTCCGGGTCACCGAGCGCGTGGACTCGTTCCGCGCCCTGCTCGAGAATGCGCTCACGCTCCACTCGACGCTCGTCACCCAGGAGCAGAACGAGGCCATGCGGCGCATGACGAGCGCCTCGCTGGCCCAGGGTGAGGAGAGCCGACAGCTCGCCCGGGCCGCGCACCGCCAGGGCGAGGAGGTCAAGAAGATCTCGTCGTGGGCGGCGATCCTGTTCGCGCCCGGGCTCATCGCCGGTGTCTACGGCATGAACTTCGACCACATGCCCGAACTGCACTGGCGGTACGGGTACCCGGTCGCGATCGTGGCGATGCTCGCCCTGGCGGGGGTCCTGTGGCTCGTGTTCCGGAAGCGCAACTGGCTCTGACCCTGCCGACTGCGGCCGGACCGGCGACGGGCCCGTCACCCCGTGCGAGGTGACGGGCCCGTGCTCGTCGCTGGCGTTCCGCTCAGCCGCAGGACCGCAGCGCCGCGACGTTCCCGTCGAGCGACGCCGGCCCGCCCAGCAGCACGACGTGGTTCGCGCCGAACGAGTCGATGAAGTCCAGGGTGTCCTCCGGGATGCACCCGGGCTTCACGATGACGAGCGGCGAGCCGGTGACCGCGGCGAGGGGCGTGCCGGACAGCGCGTCCGGGAACTTCGTGCCGACCGCGACGTAGACGGTGTCGCTGTAGCCACCGAACGGTGCGAAGACGTCCCACGACAGGTTCGCCGACACGTCGAAGCGGGTCGCGCCCTCGTAGCGACCGGACCACTTCTCGCCGGCGACGTCGTGCGCCACCGCGTCGCTCAGCGAGACCGCGCCGCCGACGGCCCACACCGACTCGACGCCGAGCGAACGCCGGACCGCTGCCGCGGCGGGGTCGGCCGTCCACCCGCCCGGGGTGATCATCAACGGGACGTCGTCGTACGCGGCGGCGGCCCCCGCGGAGAGGGCGTCCGCGAAGCCGGTGCCGTTCGCCAGGTACGTGCGCTGCGCGCCGGTGGTGCCCCACGTGTCCGTCGCGAGCTGTCGGGCGACCGCGTACCGGTCCGCCCCGGACACCCGACGGACCTCGGGCGCGAGGCCCTGCAGCTGCGTGAACACGTCGGCGGAGACCGAGGGTGGTCCGCCGACGACGACGATGCGGTCGGGCTGTCGGGCGACGATGGTCCGGCGGACGACGTCGGGGATCGCGTTCGGGGTGACGAGCAGGAGCGGTGCGTGGTCGTGCGCGGCGACCGGCCCTGCGGTCAGCGCGTCGGGGAAGTTCTCGCCGTTGGCGACGTAGACCGTGCCGCCGGTGCCGGGGATCCTCCGGGCGACCGCCGCCGAGACGTCGTACCGGTTCCCGCCGTCGATGCGGGTCACGTCACGGACGGGCTCCTGCAGGTCGATCGTCATCCCGGTGTCGAACTGCCCGGGTCGGACCGTCAGCGGCGTCGCAGCCGCGGGGTCGGTCGCCCAGTGCGAGCCCGCCCGGTAGCTCGTCGCCCAGGCACCGTCGATCGCGCTGAACCGCAGGACGTACCGCCCGGCGACGAGCCCGGTGATCGTCCACGACTCGTCGGACTGCTGGTCGATGTCGGTGCCGCTCACCAGGACGGGGCGGCCACCGTGCTCGTCCAGGCGCCATGCGGTGACGACACCGAAGACGTCGGGGTGGGAGGTACCCGCCGGGTACTTCCACTCGCCGGCCACGGTCCCGGGGCTCGTCGCCGTGAAGGCACCGAGTCGGACGGTCTGCCCTGCCGCGACGACGACCTTCGTCGCCTCGCGCTGCGTCGGGGCGTCCGGGTACCAGGACTGCGCCACCGACTTCTGCTCGACGGACGGGTCCCGCAGCGACAACCAGTAGGTGCCCGCCGGCACGGTCGCGCCGAACGTCCCGCGCGCCGCCTGGTCGACCGACGTGACGACGTACCCGCTCCCGTCGACCACGTCGATCGTGGCGTTCGGGGGCGTGCCGTCGCCGGCGAGGGTGACCTGGCCGACGAGGTGCCCGTCGGTCGACGCGGCGGTCGCGGTGGTCGGCAGCAGGACCGCGCCGACGAGCGCGGCCACGGCGGCGATCGCGGCGAGGGCGGGGCGTCCCCGCAGGACGCGCGACGCGGCGGGGGCGGTCGGGTCCGCCTCGTTCTGGAGATGCACAGCGGGATCGTAGGGGCGTGTGGCAAGCGCGAGCAGCCCCGGTCCGAGGGACACCCTCCGGCTGGCGCGCAGCCGACTGCCGTGCATAATGATCTGGCTCGGAATGTGAACGTGCACATCGGCGTGCCACGGCCCCGGGCGGGAGAGAGCAACGATGGCGTCACCGCGGACACAGCAACCGCGCTCGCCCAGCATCCGCGACGTCGCGCGGGTCGCCGGCGTCTCGCACCAGACCGTGTCGCGGGTGCTCAACAACTCGGACGCGATCCGGGCGGAGACCAAGGACCGCGTGCTCGCGGCGATGGAGCAGCTGCAGTACCGGCCGAACCGCGCCGCGCGCGCCCTCGTCACGAGCCGGACGCACACGATCGGGGTGCTCACCGCCCAGCGTTCGCACTACGGCCCGGCGGCGACGATGCAGGCGATCGAGGACGCCGCCGTCACGCGCGGCTACTCGGTGACGACCGCGAACATCGCGGCCGCCACCGACGAGGCGGTCCGGGACGGCCTCGGGCACCTGCTCGACCAGGACGTCGAGGGCATCATCGTCATCGCGCCACAGCAGCGCGTGTTCGACCTCATCGAGGAGCTCGGCATGCGGACGCCGTACGTGGCGCTCCGCACGAGCGGCGGGGACGAACGCTCGACGCTCTTCATCGACCAGATGGAGGGGGCCCGGCTCGCGACCGCGCACCTGCTCGACCTCGGGCACGAGTACGTCCGTCACATCGCCGGGCCGCAGGACTGGATCGAGGCCGAGGCCCGCATGCAGGGGTTCCTGCGCGAGATGTCCGACCGGGACATGCCGGTCGTGCCGCCGATCCTCGGTGACTGGACGGCGGACTTCGGCTACCACGCGGGCCGCGAGCTCCTGCGGTACCGGGACTGCACGGCGATCTTCTGCTCGAACGACGCGATGGCGCTCGGCGTCATGCACGCAGCGCGGTCGTACGGGCTCGACGTGCCGGGTGACCTGTCCGTGGTCGGCTACGACGACATCCCCGAGGCGAAGCACCTCTGGCCGCCGCTGACCACGGTCGAGGTCGACTTCCCGGAGCTCGGCAGGCGGTGCGTCGAACTGCTCCTGCCGTCGGAGGACCAGGCGCTCCGCCCGGTCGACCTCGTGCCGCAGCTCGTGGTACGCGGGTCCACGGGCGCACCGCGGCGTCGCTGACGCGACCACCCGCCGGACGGGAGGCCCGTGGCGACCCCGCCCCGCGCCTCCCGTTCGTTCGTGGAGCAGAAGACGTCGGGTACCACCGGCGGACCCGACAGTTGCTGCTCCACCGACGCCCCTCGTCCCCACGCACGACGGCCGACCACCCCACCTCGGGGGGCGTCGGCACGCGGATTCCGCCGGATCACGCGGGCCGTTACGAAAACGCGACCGAACCGAATTGACAGCCGCGACGGGGCTGTGCGTAAATTACCTCCGTTCCGCCGATGTGAACGGTCACATGACCGTCACACGATCGGGACACCGGACGCGACAACGAGGTCCACGCAGGCGACTCCTGCGCCCCCGATGCCGCAGCTCACCACCCGAAGGACTGCCGCACCGCAGCGGCAGAAGGAGATGCACCGTGGCGTCAACCCCACAGGGACCGGACCTGGCCACCAGGTCCGTCACCAGCGCCGAGACCATCCTCGAGATGCGGTCGATCACCAAGGAGTTCCCTGGTGTGAAGGCACTCTCGGACGTGTCGCTCAGCGTCCGCGCCGGCGAGATCCACGCGATCTGCGGCGAGAACGGCGCCGGCAAGTCCACCCTCATGAAGGTGCTGTCGGGCGTCTACCCGTACGGCACCTACAGCGGCGAGATCGTCTACGAGGGCGAAGAGGTCCGCTTCAAGGACATCAAGCAGTCCGAGCAGGCCGGCATCGTCATCATCCACCAGGAGCTCGCGCTCATCCCCGAGCTGTCGATCACCGAGAACCTGTTCCTCGGCAACGAGCCCGGCCGCTTCGGCGTCATCGACTGGACCAGCGCCCAGCTGCGCGCGCAGGACCTGCTCGCCCGTGTCGGCCTCGACGAGGACCCGGACACGCAGATCAAGAACCTCGGTGTCGGCAAGCAGCAGCTCGTCGAGATCGCGAAGGCCCTGCACAAGGACGTCAAGCTCCTCATCCTCGACGAGCCGACCGCCGCCCTGAACGAGAACGACTCGCAGCACCTGCTCGACCTGATCGTCGGGCTGAAGTCCAAGGGCATCGCGAGCATCATCATCAGCCACAAGCTCAACGAGATCGAGCAGATCGCCGACGAGATCACGATCATCCGCGACGGCAAGGCGATCGAGACCCTCAACGTGAAGGGCGACGGCGTCAACGAGGACCGGATCATCCGCGGGATGGTCGGCCGCTCGCTCGAGAGCCGCTTCCCGGACCGCACCCCGAAGATCGGCGAAGTCTTCTTCGAGGTGAAGAACTGGACCGTCCAGCACCCGCAGGACCCGTCCCGCCTGGTTGCCAAGGGGTCGAACTTCCACGTCCGTCGCGGCGAGATCGTCGGCTTCGCGGGCCTGATGGGCGCCGGCCGCACCGAGCTCGCGATGAGCATCTTCGGCCGCTCCTACGGCACGTTCGTCGACGGCCAGATCATCAAGGACGGCCGTGAGATCAAGGTCGCGAACGTCCAGCAGGCGATCGCGAACGGGCTCGGCTACGTCTCCGAGGACCGCAAGGCACTCGGCCTCAACCTGCTCGACACGGTGAAGCGCTCGACCGTCGCGGCCGACCTGCCGAAGATCTCGAAGGCCGGCGTCGTGGACTCCCTCAAGGAGTACGACGTTGCGGAGAAGTACCGCAAGATGCTCCGCACGAAGGTGCCCTCGGTCGAGGACAACGTCGGCAAGCTGTCCGGCGGGAACCAGCAGAAGGTCGTCCTGTCCAAGTGGATGTTCACCGACCCGGACCTGCTGATCCTCGACGAGCCGACCCGCGGCATCGACGTGGGCGCGAAGTTCGAGATCTACGGCATCATCCAGCAGCTCGCAGCGCAGGGGAAGGGCATCATCCTCATCTCCTCCGAGCTCCCCGAACTCCTCGGCCTCTCCGACCGGATCTACACGATCTTCGAGGGCCAGATCACGGCTGACGTCCCCGCTGACCAGGCCGACCCCGAAACCCTCATGCGCAGCATGACCTCCGCGCGGAAGGGCGCACTGATCTCATGAAGAACCTGAAACTGCTCTTCGGCAAGGGCAACAGCATCGGCCAGTACGGCATGATCATCGCCCTGGTGGCGATCCTGATCATCTTCTCGATCTGGACCGACGGGCTCATCCTCGAGCCGACGAACATCATCAACGTGTTCCTGCAGTACTCCTACATCCTCATCCTGGCGCTGGGGATGGTCATGGTGATCATCGCCGGCCACATCGACCTGTCGGTCGGTTCGGTGGCCGCGTTCACCGGCATCATCGTCGCCCAGTCGATGGCGCAGTGGAACTTCCCGGCGTGGGCCGCGATCCTCCTCGGCCTCGCCGTGGGTGCCGCGGTCGGTGCCTGGCAGGGCTTCTGGGTGGCGTTCGTGAAGGTCCCGGCCTTCATCGTGACCCTGGCCGGCCAGCTCATCTTCCGCGGTGCGAACCAGATCATCGGCAACTCGACCTCGCAGCCGGTGCCGGACGACTACGCGCAGATCGGTTCGGGCTTCCTGCCCGACTTCGGCCCGGACTTCGGGTTCTCGAACGGCACGCTCATCCTCGGCCTCATCACCTGCCTGGTGCTGATCTTCCTCGAGTTCCGCGGTCGTCAGCGTCGCAAGAAGATGCACGCCGAGCTCGTCCCGCTCTGGGTCTCGATCGTCCGTACGGGCATCCTGGTGGCCGTCACCCTCGTCGCGACCTACCTGTTCGCCGCGGGCCCCGCCGGCACCTCGATCCCGGTCGTCGCGATCATCCTCGGTGTCCTGACCATCGTCTACGGCTTCCTCACCAAGAACACGATCTTCGGCCGCCAGGTCTACGCGGTCGGTGGCAACGCGAACGCCGCCGTCCTGTCCGGCGTCAGCGCCCGCAAGGTCAACTTCTTCGTCATGATGAACATGTCGGTCCTGGCCGCCATCGCCGGCATGGTCTTCGTCGGCTACTCGGGCGCCTCGGGCCCCGCGGACGGCACCGGCTGGGAGCTCGACGCGATCGCCGCCGTGTTCGTCGGTGGCGCCGCGGTCGCCGGTGGCATCGGCACGATCTCCGGGTCGATCATCGGTGGTCTCGTCATGGCCCTGCTGTCCAACGGTCTGTCGCTGGTGGGTCTCGAGTCCAACCGCGTCCAGATCATCCGCGGTCTCGTCCTGCTCGTCGCCGTCGCCTTCGACGTCTACTCGAAGTCCCAGGGTCGTCCGTCCCTGATCGGCGGGATGTTGAAGCAGTTCCAACGCAAGGACACCGAGCAGAACACGGTGGCCGCGCAGCAGCCGCGGAGCATCGAGGACCAGCCCGAGAAGGTCAACGTCCAGTAACGCGTGGCGGGCGGCCACGCCGGTGGCCGCCCGCACGATCCCTCACCACACAGCACCACTCCTCAACGAAGAGAAAGCAATCTCATGCGCAAGAAGCTCATCGCCGGCATCGGTCTGGCACTCGTCGCGGGCCTGGCCCTCAGTGGCTGCTCGGCCCGCGGCAACTCCGACGCCGGCTCCGGCTCGTCGGACGGCGCCTCGAACGTCAAGATCGAGAAGGGCGCCCTGATCGGCGTCGCGCTCCCCGCCAAGACCTCGCAGAACTGGGTGCTCGCGGGTGACGCCTTCGAGAAGTCCATCGAGAAGGCCGGCTTCAAGGCCGACATCCAGTACGCGAACGCCGGCAACCCGGTCCCGGACCAGCAGGCGCAGATCCAGTCGATGGTCACCAAGGGTGCGAAGGCGATCATCATCGGTGCCGCCGACGGTTCGCAGCTCGGCACGCAGGTCGCCGCGGCCAAGAAGTCCGGCGCCGTCGTCATCGCCTGGGACCGCAACATCCTGAACACCGAGAACGTCGACTACTACGTCGCGTTCAACAACTTCAAGGTCGGCCAGCTGCAGGGCCAGGCCCTGCTCGACGGCATGAAGGCCAAGAAGGCCGAGGGTCCGTACAACATCGAGCTCTTCTCCGGTTCGCCCGACGACGCCAACGCGAAGGTCTTCTTCAACGGCGCGATGGACGTCCTCCAGCCGAAGATCGACGACGGCACCGTCAAGGTCGTCTCGGGTCGCACCAGCTTCTCGGAGACCAACACGCAGGGCTGGCTCGCGCAGAACGCCCAGTCGCGCATGACCGACATCCTGACGAAGTCGTACACGAACACCGAGCTCGACGGCGTCCTGTCGCCGAACGACACCCTGGCCCGCGCGATCCTGACCGCCACCAAGGCGGCCGGCAAGCCGAACCCGGTCGTCACCGGTCAGGACTCCGAGACCGCCTCGATCCCGCTGATCATGCAGGGCGAGCAGTACTCGACCATCTACAAGAACACCACCGACGAGGCGCAGGCCGCGATCGACCTGGTCTCCGACCTGGCCGACGGCAAGACCCCGAAGACCACCGAGGACAAGAACAACGACAACGGCAAGAAGATCGTGCCGGCCGTCGAGCTGACCCCGGTCCTGGTCACCAAGGAGAACGCGGTCGAGGCCTACAAGGGCAACGACACCCTCGAGGAGCTCGCCAAGAAGGGCTGATCCCCTCCGCAGCAGCACCACAGCACCACAGCACCACAGCACCACAGCACGAGGAAGGCCCCGTCTCGCTCCGGCGAGACGGGGCCTTCCCGCGTTCCGGGGCAAGGCCCCGTCTCGCTCCGGCGAGACGGGGCCTTCCCGCGTTCCGGGGCGTCTCGGCAGGGGCGGTGTGTCTCGCGGGTATCGTCCAGACGCCCACGTCGCATCGAGACACCCGCACCGGGGTGAGACGCCGCGGGTTCTCCGGGCGTCTCGACGACCGCGGTACGTCTCACGCCGACGCCCCCGTCTGGCGGGACGGTGGGAGCGCCGGACGGGAGGCACGGGGTGCGGCCGCAACAAGCGCCCCTCCCGCCTATCGGTACGGACGGATGGACGGCTTACCCACTCAAGAGAAAGCGTTTAGTGCCGACACAGCTGGTCGACCGTGGTGCGCAGTGCGAAGCAAATGTCACCTCAATGCTGCAGAATGGCATCATGATGCGCCGGGTGACCCTCACCAGCTCCAGGGATGCACCTCTGCGCTTCCGGCCGATTGACGACACAGCGCTGAACTCAGAACGTCCTCTTCGCCTCGGCTCTCAAGACTTGATCCGACTCGCAGAGTTTGCGATGAACAACGGTTTCATGGTAGTGCGATTCGAGATATCAGATGCATATTTGACCGCCCTCGATGAGCAAGAGTCTTCCCTCATCTCATCGGACCTGAAAACGATATTGGGAGATTTCGGGGGACGGGAACTCATAGCTGCCATGCATGACGAATTTGATGGCTTGTACATCGTTGGTGTCGAACTGAAATCTATTGAAACCCACCGGCGCGCGACTATTCGACGCGACGGTTACCTCGATAGTTCCACACCGGAGGAAGCGGAAAATCTGTTGACGACCGCGTGGGAAGCGCTAGAACTGCAATGAGCGTATTTCGCCGCCTGCTGGTAGAGGCTCTAAAGGTTGCTTTCGTGGCTTGGAGCGTGGTTGGACTAGACCCTTCGCTCGAGCAGAACCTTCCGGACTGGCACCCCATTTGGCGCTATCTACTAGGGGCCGCAGTCGCAGCTTTCCTACTGGAAGTCTTTCTACAGCTCATTCTTGGGCGGCCTGGCATCGACCTGCATTGGAAGATTCCCGGAGATCCGGTCGAACCGACCAGCGAACTCGTCTTAAAGATTTCGAACCGGAACTTGGTGGGGCAGCCAGTCGATCTGACCATCATCAGCCGGAACAGCGGCTGGTTGAGCTACGCGATCCTCCGCTTAGTGAGTCGCGGAGCTCTGCAGCTGCAGATTCGCGTCGAGCAGTCATCCCTCAAGCCCTATGTCGAGTACTCCTCAGACATAGCTGGTAGGCTTCTTACGGAAGCGAACGACGGAATCTGCGGGTTCGAGGTAGAAATGAGCTCCGCACCGAGCAGACCGGGCTTATGGAGGGAAGCGCAAGTCCGATGGACGGCCCCACGCCTCGTTGAGGACAAAACTTACAACGTCGATTACTCATTCAAGCACCCGCACCCATTCCTGCAGCTGATGCTCACGTTTTGGACGCGGGAGTCCAATGTTCAATCAATTCGCCTAGTCCGGAGATAATTTGCCCACCATGAGTCGCGCCAGTGTAGGCGTTCTCCCAATGATGGCGCGCACTGCCATGTCATTGGAACAGATTCGCGATCGCATGCTTGCCGAGCGGCCTGTTCCGTCTACCATGAGCCCGGGCTGGGCGAGTATGGAAAATGCTCAGTCCAACTTAGGCACAATCAACACTGCACCTCCCGTCTCCGATCCCGTCATACTCGAAGCAAATGACGAGCTCCCCAGGATGCTCCAAGCTCGCTTCTACTTTTGGGCGACGCCTCCGACAGGTGTAAGCGATCAACCCGGGCTGGATCCCCGAACGGTCCGCCGGCTCGATGCCGTCGATGTGGTCATCACCGACCTAGCCAACTCAAGCGTCGCCATCCTTGTCTCGAGCCGCAACCGCACTCTCCTCCATCGCCGAGATGGGGTTGTTGCACGCCTGCAGAAGATCTTCCAGAGCGATGACGCTTCCACCAAGATCGACCGCTGGAACTCGCCATTACAGCTTCGCGATCCAGACATCTTCCTTTGGCTGACGGTTCAACAGCGAGATCAAGACCAAATTGCTCCAGATTTGACTCTGGACCAAGTTTCGGGAATTAGCGGCCGCGATGCGTCAGCGCGTACGGCGGACCTCCGGGCCGGCGTCGACTTCTCACGCCCCAATTTCCTTACGGCAGTTGCCGAAGCCGACACTCTTGGGCCGATTGATATCTCGTTCATTCAGGCGGTCGGCGACGCGCGGCGATCGTTCGCGCTGAAGCTCTACGTTGATGGCGGATTTGTCCTGCAGTCCAATGACATCTATCTGCCGGACGTGATGGCAACCGATGAGAAGATGCTGTTCAGCACCCTTTTGTTGGCGTACGAATTGGTGCCGCGCATCAATTCGCTGTATGTAGCGGACGCGGAACACTGGGAGACGCGGCGACTCGAGGTGATCGAGGCAGCGATGGACGACCTGCAGGAGCGCTACCGGAATGCGAAGGAGGCACTACGAGAGCGGGCACTCGCCTCCCCGCGGTTGCCGGTACGCGAGGAAGACGACGACGAGACGCCCCTCGGCGATTGAATGCTGCACTGTGAAGGATTAACGAGCGACGGGTATTCGAGTCGAACGGCCGCCCCCTCTACCGGAGAGGAGGGCGGCCGTCCCTACTTGTTCATGTCACAGGTCGATGCTGGGCTCGAATCTCTGCGAAAGTTCGAGCGGCCTCCGCCATCACAAAAACGCCGCAGTCTCGGCAAATCCAACCTGATTCAATAGCGTGCATGCGCTGTAAGCAGATGCAAGTAAGGTTCCCAACTTCCCATTCATGTAGCATGCGCCTATTCAGCCACAAGTTGCGACTCTGGCGAGGCAGAAGCTGATAGATGTGGATGATGGCTGTTGTGCACAGGTACGCGCGGTCGAGCCGCCACTGCTTTGGTCAGCAATCAGCAGCATCCGGCTCTGCGCCTTCCTGGGCCGAGCACCTCGACTGTCACCTCGAGCAGTTCTTCTGCATAGTCCCTGTACCAGCAAGGGCAAGACGATCCTTCCATCCGTCCAGGGTTGCCAGAGAAAACGACAGCTGCACAACGCGCCCGGCTGCGTGGCTGATTGAGGGCTCGGGCCAGCTTCGCTTCATCAGAGTGACCTGCGGTCTTCCGGCATCGCGAAGAGCCAGCATCACAGAAGTGGCGGCGGCGACGCCACAGAAGGGTAACCGCCACCTCAAAGCCCGCTGCGCGAGCAAGCCTCTGCCGCATCACGAGCGAGGGTTGCCGACGACCGTTCTCGTAGGTGCTAACCGCGCTCTGCGTGATTCCGGCGCAAACGGCGAGCTGCACCTGCGTCAGTGCGGCGCGCAGCCGGGCGTCGCGGATGATCTCAGACGCCACCACCGGCTGCGGTGCACGGGTCGGTGCTTTGTCCATGCAACAACGATACACAGAGTGCGACATTTCGCTGCGCGGTGGTACATCAAGGGTCGGGGCTGGCGCCGCGGAGGGGTGGTCGGGCACGCGCCCTGCCCGACGGGCTCCGATCAGTCGCGCTGCGAGACGTCCGCGCGGTGGAAGTTCAGCGCTGAGCGCGACGGCGTCGGGCCGCGCTGCCCCTGGTAGCGAGACTGGTACTCAGCCGAGCCGTACGGCTTCTCCGCCGGACTCGACAGCTGGAAGAAGCAGAGCTGGCCGATCTTCATGCCCGGCCAGAGCTTGATCGGCAGGGTGGCGACGTTCGACAGCTCGAGGGTGACGTGGCCGGAGAAGCCCGGGTCGATGAAGCCGGCCGTCGAGTGCGTCAGGAGGCCGAGACGGCCGAGCGAGCTCTTGCCCTCGAGCCGCGCGGCGATGTCGTCGGGCAGCGTGACGACCTCGAAGGTCGAGCCGAGGACGAACTCCCCCGGGTGCAGCACGAACGCCTCGTCCGGGTCGGTCTCGACCAGGCGGGTGAGCTCGGGCTGGTCCTCGGCCGGGTCGATGTGCGGGTACTTGTGGTTGTCGAACAGCCGGAAGTACTTGTCGAGCCGGACGTCGATGCTCGACGGCTGGACGAGCGAGGGGTCGTACGGGTCGAGCCCGATCCGGCCCTCGGCGAGCTGGGCGGTGATGTCGCGGTCGGAGAGCAGCACGCAGGAAGCCTAGCGGCAGGGTGTGCCCGCCGATATGCTGCGAGGCTGCCCTGCCGGGCGGCGGACGACGGCCGTCCCACCGGTCGACCGCAGGGAGCATCGTGACCACGTACAGCGTCGAGGAACTCGTCGTGCCGACGGCGATGGACGACGACCCCGAGCGGGTGCGGGCGTTCTGCGACTGGCTCGCGGTGTCCGACGCGGCCGAGGTCGCCGTGCACGGGCTGCCCGAGCTGTCCTGGACGCCCGCCGAGGCCCTGCCCATGTGCCGCGAACCCGGCGCACCGAGCCGCCTGTTCGTCGTGCGTGACGCCGACGGCGAGGTCGTGGCGTCCGGGGCGTACGACTCGAAGACCGAACCGGGCACGACGAACTGCTGGCTGTCGCTCGGGGTCCGGCCCGACCGGCAGCGCCGCGGCATCGGCACCCTGCTGGCCGACCACCTCGAGGGGGTCGCCCGGTCCGAGGGGCGCACACAGTGGAAGACGTACGCCGTCTCGCGCCAGGTCGGCCCCGCGGACGGACCCGGGTACGTCCCGGCACCGACGGGCTTCGGCGCCGTGCCCGCGGACGAGGCCGGCGTGCGGTTCCTGACCGGCCGCGGGTGGCGGTTCGGGCAGGTCAACCGGATCAGTCGGCTCGGACTCCCCGCCGACGCGTCGGTCGTGCGCGAGCTGCACGAGCGCGCGGCGACGGCGGCCGGCCCCGGGTACCGCGTGCACACCTGGACCGGTGCGACGCCCGAGCGGTGGCTGGACGGCCTCGCCCTGCTCCACACCCGGATGAGCACCGACGCCCCCGAGGGTGACATGCAGGAGCCCGAGGACGTCTGGACGGCAGACCGCGTCCGGGAGACCGAGGAGCAGTTCGCGAGCGGCCCGCACACCATGCTGACCATCGCAGTGGAGCACGTCGAGAGCACCACCTTGGCTGGTTTCAGTCAGATCAAGATCTCAGATGCGCCTGGTCGGGCGGTGATGCAGTGGGACACGCTCGTGCTCCGCGAGCACCGCGGACACCGGCTCGGGTGGCTGCTCAAGGTGGTCGGGATCGAGACCATCGAACGGGACTTCCCGGGGCGACCGTCGATCGTCACCTTCAACGCCGAGGAGAACCGGCCGATGCTCGACGTCAACGAGGCGGTCGGGTTCGTCGGGGTGGGCAGCGAGGGCATCTGGGAGCACCGGGACTGACGCCGTCGGGCGGGTCCGGCCGCTCCCGGACTGGGATCGGGGTGTCAGGCGGCGGACCTACCATTGGACGGTCATGACCGTCACGTCAGCCGCCACGCAGCCCGGGGACACGGCACCCGACCCCGCCCCCACCTCCGCGCGCTCCACCACCGTCGCGACGGTCCTGGTCATCGCGATCCCGCTCGCCGTGGCGTGCGCCGTGCTCGGCATGACCGTGACCGGCGCGTTCACGGCGTCGCAGCAGCTCGTGTCGGCCGGTGACCTGGTCGAGTACGGCCTGCCCGTCGCCCGGGTCGTGCACGACACCACGGCCGCGCTGACGATCGGCCTGCTCATCGTCGCGGCGTTCGCGCTGCCGGCGAAGAAGCAGGACCACGGCGCCATGTCGAGCGTCCAGCACCGGGCCGCGCGGTGGGCTGCCGCGGCGGGCTCCGTCTGGTTCCTGGCCGCCGTCGTCGGCATCGTGCTGACGGGCGCGAACACGCTCGGTGTGCCGCTCACCAGCCCGGTGTTCGCCCGGAACTTCCTGCTGTTCGCGTTCCAGGTCGAGATCGGGCAGGCGCTCGTCGTCTCCGCCGCCGCGATCCTGGTCGCCACGCTCGTCGCGGCCTTCGCCACCCGGGCCACCACGCTCGCGGTCGCGACCGTCGCCGGGCTCTTCGCACTGCTGCCGCTCGCCCTGTCCGGCCACGCCGCCGGAGCGCTCGAGCACGCGAACGCCGTCAACTCGCTCGCCGTGCACCTGGTCGCGGTGTGCGTCTGGGCCGGCGGGCTCGTCGCCGTGCTGCTCCTGCGCACCCGCACGAAGGGCGCCACCGGACGCGTCGTCGCCCGCTACTCGACGCTCGCAGGCTGGGCCTTCGCCGCGGTCGCGTTCTCCGGCATCGTCAACGCCTCGTTGCGCCTGACCGGTCCGGCCGACCTCGTCACGACGACGTACGGCTGGCTCATCACGGTCAAGGCGGTCATCCTCGTGCTGCTCGGGCTCGCCGGGGTCGCGCAGCGCCGGAAGCTCGTGCCCGGGCTCCTGCGCGCACCGCTCGACCGGAAGCTCTTCGTGCGGTTCGCCCTGGCCGAGATCGTCTTCATGGCCGTGGCCATCGGCGTCTCGGTCGCCGTGTCCCGCTCGCAGCCGCCGATCCCCCAGACGCCCGAGACCGGCCAGGACACCCGTTCCGGCCTGCTCGGCTACACGTACCCGCCGGCGCAGACCGTGCAGACCTACCTGACGCAGTGGCACATCGACTGGGTCTACCTCGCCGTCGCGGTCGTCGGTGCCGGCTGGTACCTGCTGTCGGTGCGCAAGCTCAAGCAGCGCGGCGACACCTGGCCGGTCGGCCGGACCATCGCCTGGGTGCTCGGCTGCGCGCTGTTCATCTGGACCACCTCGGCGGGCCCCGCGGTCTACGGCATGGTGCACTTCTCGTCGCACATGCTCCAGCACATGCTGCTCATGATGTTCGTGCCGCTGCCGCTCGTGCTCGGCGGCCCGGTGCTGCTCGCCCTGCGCACGCTGCCGGTGCGGAACGACGGCTCCCGCGGCGCCCGTGAGTGGCTCATGCTCTTCACGCACTCGCGGTACATGCAGTTCCTCGCGAAGCCCGCGGTCGCCGGTGTCATCTTCGCCGGGTCCCTCGTGGTGTTCTACTTCACGCCCGCGTTCCAGTACGCCATGCAGTCGCACGAGTGGCACGTCGTGATGGTCGTGCACTTCGTGTTCAGCGGCTACCTGTTCTTCTGGGTGTTCGTCGGCGTCGACCCGGGGCCGAAGCGTCCGCAGTACCCGATCCTCATCATCGCGCTGCTGGCCACCCTGGCCTTCCACGCCTTCTTCGGCGTCGCCGTGATGACGTCGCAGTCGGTGTTCGCCGCCGACTGGTTCCACGCCCTCGGGCAGACCGACGACCGGGCACTGCTCGACGACCAGCACATCGGCGGCGGCATCGCCTGGGGTGCGTCGGAGCTGCCGATGGTGTTCGTCGCGCTGCTCGTGGTGCGCAACTGGGTGCGGACCGACAAGCGCGACGCGAAGCGCCTCGACCGCAAGGCCGAGCGCGACGGCGACGCCGACCTCAAGGCGTACAACGAGCGGCTCGCCGCGATGAGCAAGCGCGACTGACGCCGGTCCCCCCGACATCGGGCCACGACCGGGCGCTGCGTCCGGTCAGTCGCCGTGGACGATGCAGACCGCGTCGAGCTCCATCGAGGCCTCGAGCGCCGCGGTGACCCCCGCCTCGCCCTCCGGCCCGAACGGCGTCACGGTGTCCACCCACCAGAGCGGCGTCCCGAGTGCCGGGGCGTCCGGCAGGACCCGCCGGACCTCGTCCAGTGACTCCACGCGCCGCACGCCGAGCACCGTGATCACCGGGCGCGACGCGTCACGGCACACCTGCAGCACCGGGCCGTCGTCCAGCGCACGGACACCCCACGTCTCGTCGTGCAGCAGCAGCGCCTCGGCGACGTCCCGGGTCTCCACCGGCCCGCGGCAGAGGAGCGTCACGTCACGCGGCACCCGGACCGCCCGTCGTCCGGCCGGAGCCGGCACGTGCGCTGCGGTCGTGGCCGTCCAGCGTGCCCTCGTCGTGCGCGGGATCGAGCGGAGCACCGCCGACGAGCTGCAGGAAGCGGTCCTCGTCGATGCGGTCGAGGAACGCCTCGAGCGCCTCCCACCCGTCGTCGAAGCGCACGACGAGCCCGCCCCTGCCGAACACCGAGGTCGTGGTCCGCGGCGGCGGCCACGCGCCGCTGCGGTCGAGGAGCTCCGTGGCCTCGGCACCGACCACCACCGCGAGTGGTTCCGGCTCGCTGTGCGACACCGCGCGCACCAGGTGGTCGGCGTCGCCACGGCGCTGCATGACCACGCCGAAGACCGGCTCGACCTGGTCCGCGACGCGCTGCACGGCATCGAGCAGCCGCGACGCGAGCGCCGGGTCGGCCCCGTCCTCCGGGATCGTCAGCACGGCGGACATCGTCTCCACGACGACGCCGTCGAGCAGGTGCGCGGTCATCGTCGCCGAGAACCCGTCGCCGACGGCGTACGAGGTCGAGACGCCCGGCGCCTCGTGCTTGGCGTACTGCGTGACGACCCATCGGTCCCACGGCAGCGTCAGCGGCTCGCTCGTGCCCCACTGCTCCGGGCGGGTGCCGACGGCGTCGCACAGGGCCTCGATCGCGGTGCCGATGTCGACCGCGCGGTCCGTGTGGTGCCGCAACGTCAGGTCGATGCTGATCTGCCGGACCGAGTCCGGCGCCACCGGGTGCCCCGGTGCCGGTGCGCCGACGAGCTCGGGCCCGCGGCGCACGAAGTCCTCGATGCCCGACGCCGCAACGCCGGTGCGACCGTCCCGCAGCGAGCCGTCGGCCTCGTCCACGGCCCACCCGGCCTGGTGTGCACCCAGCGCGTGCCGCAGGGCGGGGGTGAGCGCCGCCTCCCGGCCGGTGCGGAGCACGACCGTGCGCCCCGACTCGGATGCCCGACGCAGCAGTGAGGCGAGCGAGTCCGTCAGCCACACGACCGGCGAGGCGGAGCGGACCACTATGGCGGGGCCGACCACGTCGTCGATGAGGGGATGCCTGACCATCCGGTCCTCCTCCGGGTAGGGCGTCGGAACCCCCTGGACGGTACACACGGCGACGACACGTGTCCGTCAGCCAGGGGACCTCACAGGGGAGACACGGCGACCGCGTCGCACCGGCCTGGAGGCACGGATCGCCGCCGCCACGGACCGTGCGGCGCGCGTTCGGCTGGCGTCCAGCGGAGAATCCGCTAGGCTTGCCGCGTCCCGTCCGACGGGATGCGCGAGTGTAGTTCAATGGTAGAACTCCAGCTTCCCAAGCTGGTAGCGCGGGTTCGATTCCCGTCACTCGCTCCGATTCCTCATCACGCCCGGTCGCCGGTGCGCACCCGCTGTGCGCGGGCCACCGCATCGTCGCGTCACAGCAGCGTGGAGACCGGCCGCCAGAGCGCGATGCTCCGAGTCGCACGGGAAGGCTCGTGCCGGTGGATGTGCGTCCGCTCGTCGTCGACGGCCGCGTGACTGTCCCCGGCGCGCAATCCGCAGAGCGCGGATCGTCGATCCCGTGCTCGGTCCGGCCGGTTCGTCTGGAGCGCGTCAACGCCCGGAACTGAGGGGTTCTACAGCTTTGTGTGCGCCGTCCATCCCCCCGAACGAGGGTCGAACCAGCCCGGTACGGACGCCTAGCTTCCGCTGCAACAGAACCTCCAACGGAAGGAACGCCATGCAACGACGCTCGGCAATGCGGTTCGCAGCGATGTCCGTCGCCGCCGGGACCGCACTGGGAGGCGCCCTCGTGGTCGCCAGCCCCGCGGCAGCGGCACCGGGGGACGCGGCAGCGGTCGGGATCAGTGCGGACGTCGCGGTACCCGACCTCGCCGGCCTCGTCGGGCTCACCGCCGACGTGTCCGCCGGAGCCGTCTCCGTCGCCGGTTCGGGCACGGACGCGTTCGACGGTGACGCCTCGACGCTCGTGCAGGCAGCGGTCGCCGACATCGGGGCGGACGTCGTCTCGACCTCCGCGAGCAGCGACGCCACCCGGTCGACCGCGTCCGCCGACATCGCCGGCGCCTCGATCGAGCTCCTCGGCCTCGACGTGCTCACCGCCGACGCCGCGACCGCCACCGCGACGTGCCCGGTCGGCGGCACCCCGACGAGCGACGCCCTGCTCACCGGGCTCACCGTGCTCGGCCAGACGGTGACGCTCGACGCGGACACGCCCACCGTCTCGAGCTCGACGGCACTCACCGGCGCCCTGGCCGGCGTCACCCTGACGGTCGACCTGGTCCGCACGACGACCACCACGGCCACGACCGCCGCCGCGACCTCGGTCCTCGCCACCGTCACGCTCGACGGCACCGTCGCCGGCGTCACCCTGGTCGACGACGCCGTCGCCACCGTGGTGCTGGCGCAGGCGAACTGCGAGACCCCGACCGCCGCCGCGGCGCCGGTCACGGTCACCGACATCACCCCGGGCACCGGCCCCACCACCGGCGGCCAGACCGTGACCATCACGGGCGACGGCTTCGGGGACGACACGACGGTCACGTTCGGGGGCGTCCCCGCCACCGGGGTCACCGTCGCGGACGACGGCACGTCGCTCACCGCGGTGACGCCCGCGGGGGCCGCCGGTGCGACCACCGCGGTCGTCACGAGCGGCGGATCGTCGGACAGCCTGCCCTACGTGTACGTCGCACCGACGGTCACCGCGCTCTCGCCCACCGAGGGCCCGACCGCCGGCGGCACGGCCGTGACCATCACCGGCACGGGCCTGCAGGCCGCCGACGAGGTCCGCTTCGGGGACACCCTCGCCGAGGTGCAGTCCGTGTCCGAGGACGGGACGACGATCGTCGTGACGTCACCGGCCGGCACCGGGCTCGTGGACGTCACGGTCGGGTTCCCGGGCGACACCACGCTCACCGCCCCGACGCAGTTCCGGTACGTGGCGCCGGCTGCCGCGGCGACCGTCACCGGGGTGACCCCCGCCTCCGGACCGACCGCTGGCGGTCAGACGGTCGTGATCAGCGGCACCGACCTGGCCGGCACCACCGAGGTCACCTTCGACGGCGCCCCCGCGACCATCGTCGGCGAGCCGACCGACACGTCCGTCACCGTCACCACGCCCGCAGGCACCGTCGGCACGGCGGACGTGGCCGTGACCGGTCCGGGCGGCACCACCGTGGCCGAGGACGCCTACGCCTACCTGCCCGTCCCCGCGGTCACCGGCGCCACCCCCGGTTCGGGCCCGACGACCGGCGGCACGACCGTGACCGTCGACGGTGACGGCTTCGTGCCGGGAGCGACCACCGTCACGATCTGCGGGGTCACCATCGACCCGGCCGACGTCACGGTCTCGGACGACGGCACCGCGCTGACGTTCACCACGCCGGCGTGCGACGAGGGCACGACGGCGATCACCGTCAGCACCCCGGGCGGCACGAGCGACGACCTGGCGTTCGAGTACGTCGTGGTCGGCGACGGCACCGCCGGTGGGACCGGTGGCACCACGGTCACCGTCGGTGACGGCAGCGGCACCGGGACGTCCGGCGCCCTCGCCTTCACCGGCTCGGACCCGCGCTCCGGCATCCTGACGGCGATCGTGCTGCTCGTGCTGGGCGCGGTGACGGCGGTCATCGGATCGCGGCGCCGTCGACAGGCCTGACCAGCGACCCGCGCCGGTCACCTGCTGCGAGGGCCGGGTCCGCACGAGACGTGCGGACCCGGCCCTCGTCGTCGTCGGCACCGGGCGGCACGCTCCGGTTCCCGAACGTGGGGCTTGCCCGACGGCGCGCAGCCGTCTTGACTCGGACCGGGAGCACCGCGCTCCGTGCAACAAGGAGAAAGCAGATGCGCTCACTCGTCTACACCAGCACGCAGACCCGTCCGATCACGGACTCGGAGCTCGCGCAGATCCTCGCCGTCGGCCGCGAGAAGAACACGCGACTCGGCGTGACCGGGATGCTCGCGCACAAGGGCGACAACTGCATCGGGATCCTCGAGGGCGAGGACGACGTCGTGCACGCCCGGTTCGAGCAGGTCCGGGCCGACCCCCGGCACACGAACGTCCGGGTCCTGCTCGACGAGACGATCCAGCAGCGGTCCTTCCCCGACTGGTCGATGGCGTTCCAGTCCCTCGACCCCCTCATGCAGGAGGTCCCGGGGTTCAGCGACCTCTTCGCGCCGGGCCGTCCCACCGACCCCAGCGGCGCGGCATCCCGCGCGAAGGGGCTGCTCGAGTGGTTCCGCAAGCACCCGCTCGCACCCCTCACGTCGCAGCAGACCATCGCCGACGAGGCGCCGAAGACCCGCGCGATCAACGGGGCCATCGCCGTCATCCACGACGGCGGCGTGTCCCGGTTCTCCGTCGAGGCGGTCGCCGAGCGCTGCGGGATGACGACCGCGCAGATCACCGAGCTCTTCCCGAGCCGGCACGCACTGCTGGCGGCGACCGTGATGCGCTGGACCCGTGCCGTCTCGATACCGTTGCAGCCGCTCGCCGCCGAGAAGGGCACGGTCGCGTACCTGCACGCCCTGCTCGCGGCGCACGCCGAGGAGCCGGCGCTCATGCGGCTGGTCGCGTCGAGCCTCACCGTCGCGACCGACCCCTCCGCCGACGGCGCCGACTACTACCGGTCCGCGTACCGGGAGTTCCGCGAGGTGGTCCGCCACGCGCTCGCCGAGGACGTCCGGACCGGCCGGGAGCCCGCGACCATGGACCCGGTGCGCGGGTCGCAGCAGCTGCTCGCGCTCTACGACGGGCTCCGCCTGCAGGCGCTCCTCACCGACGACACCGACGTGGTCGACGCCTTCGACCGGGCGGCGACCCGGATGCGGCGCGGCTGGTCCGAGCAGTACGAGCAGCCCACCTACTGGGACATCCCGGTCGCGGGCACCCGGTAGCGGAGAGCGCCGCTCCGGCCGCCGCGTGGCAGCAGGAGCGCCGGGAGACGGTGCCGGTCGGCTGACCGGGCCGGGCCACTACGCTGCCGGGATGGACGACACCCGGCTCGACGGACACCTGGTCATCGGCGGCGGGGTCGTCGGGGCCGCGACGGCGCACGCGCTGACCGCACGCGGCGAGCGTGTCCTGCTCGTCGAGCAGCACGGGCGCGGGCACCACGAGGGCTCGTCGCACGGCGCGACCCGCATCTTCCGGCAGGGCTACACGGACCCGGAGTACGTCGCGCTGACGACCCGGGCACTGGCGCTCTGGGAGGCACTCGAGGCGACGTCCGGCACGACGCTGCTCGACCGGACGGGCGCCGTCGACCACGGCCGCCCCGAGGTCGTCGACGCGATCGCCGCAGCGCTGTCCGACGCGGGCATCGCCCACGAGACACTCACCCCGCAGGACGCCGCGGCCCGCTGGCCCGGCATCGCCTTCGAGGGCCACGTCCTGACGCACGCGACGGCCGGACGCATCCGCTCCGCCGCCGCGATCGAGCTCTTCCTCACCCTGGCCGAGCGGACGGGCCTCGCCGAGCTCCGGTTCGACACGCGGGTCGTCGGCATCGAGGACCACGGCGACGACCTCACCGTCGTGCTCGGCGACGACACCGCGGTCCGCGCGCGGAGCGTCGTGGCCGCCGTGGGGTCCTGGGCGCCCACGCTGGTGGGTGGGGTGCTCGCGGAACGCGGGGCGCGCCTCCCGGCCGTCCGTGTCACGCAGGAGCAACCCGCGCACTTCCCCAGCCGCCTGCCGGACCAGGCGTGGCCGTCGTTCGTGCACTGGGCCGACGGCGACGACGTGTACGGACTCCTCACGCCCGGCGAGGGGGTCAAGGTCGGCTTCCACGGTACCGGGCCGGTCGTCGACCCGGACGCCCGCGACCACCTGCCGGTGGCAGCCGAGGCCGAGCGGCTGCAGGCGTACGTGGCTCGGTACGTGCCGGGCGTCGACGCGACCCGTCCGACCTTCATCAGCTGCCTCTACGACACCACCCCCGACGAGGACTTCGTCGTCGACCGCCGTGGCCCGCTCACGGTCGCGACCGGGTTCTCCGGGCACGGGTTCAAGTTCGCGCCGCTCCTCGGCGAACTCGTCGCCGACCTGGCGACGGGCGGGGATCCGCACCCGCGCTTCGCCCTCTGACGTCGGGGTCCGCGCGCCCACCCCGCTACGGTGGAGCGGTGCGCGTCGTCATCGCTCCCGACTCCCTGAAGGGCACCGCGTCAGCGGCCGACACCGCCGCGGCGGTCCGCGCGGGGTGGCTCGACGAACGACCGGACGACGACGTCGTCACCGTGCCGATGGCCGACGGGGGCGAGGGCACCATCGACGCCTTCGCAGCGGCGGTACCGGGCAGCGAACGCGTGCCCGTGACGGTGACCGGACCGGCCGGTACGCCGGTCGACACCCACTGGCTCCGGCTGCCGGACGGTCGTGCGGTCGTCGAGCTCGCGGCGACGAGCGGGCTGCCGCTGCTCGGCGGTGACCTGCTCCCGGGGACGGCGACCAGCCGGGGGTTCGGCGAGGCGATCGCAGCGGCGCTCGACGCCGGCGCGACCGGGCTCGTTCTGGGCATCGGCGGCAGCGCGTCGACGGACGGCGGGCGCCCGGTGCTCGAGGCGCTCGGACTGGTCGTGCGTGACGAGGGGATCGATCGCGGCGCGCTCCGAGCCGTGCCGGCGGGCGGCGTCGTCGTGCTGACCGACGTCACGGCACCACTGCTCGGGCCCGAGGGCGCGGTCGCCGTGTTCGGACCGCAGAAGGGCGTGGGACCCGAGGAGGCACCGGCCCTGGAGGAACGGCTCGCCGACTGGGCACGGCGCTTCCCCGGTGTCGACCCCGCGACACCCGGTGCCGGCGCTGCGGGCGGCGTCGGGTTCGGGCTGCTCGCGTGGGGCGCGACGCTCGCACCGGGAGCCCGGGCGGTCGCGGACGTGCTCGAGCTGCCCACGCTGCTCGAGGGCGCGGACGTCGTGGTCACGGGCGAGGGCCGCTACGACGAGCAGAGCGCCGCGGGGAAGGTGCCGACGGCGGTGCGCGCACTCGCCGCGGAGCACGCCCCGGGTGCGCGGGTGCTCCTGGTCGCGGGCGAGGTCGAGGCACCGCTCGACGACTTCGACGCCGCGGCCTCCCTCGTGGTGCTCGCGACGCAGACCACCGGCGAGCCGGACGACGCCCTCCGCGACCCGCTGCGCTTCGCGACGATCGCGGGGCAGCGGCTGGCGCGGCTCGTCGGCTGACGACGGCGCCGGCGCTCGCCGCGGTCGCGCCGCCCGTCCTGCCCGATCCACGCGGTCCCCGAGCGACCTCCGAGCGCCGCTGCGGTACTCCGATGGCATGCGATCGACGCCCAAGAGCCGAGTGACCACCACCACCGTGGCCGGTGCTGCCGCCGTGCTCGTGCTCGCGCTGACGGGGTGCAGCGCCGGCGGCAGCACCCGCGTGGACGCCATGGCCACCGCCGACCGGTTCCTCCGCGACGTCCGACACGGGGACGGTCGCGCCGCGTGTGCCCTGCTCGTGCCGGACGCGCGGACGGACGTCGAGGACCGGACCGGGAGCCCGTGCGCCGAGGGCGTGACGACCCTCGACCTCCCGACTCCCGAGGACGGCCGCACGCAGGTGTACGGACGGGCTGCGATCGTCGAGTCCGACCACCACGCGGTGTTCCTCGCGCGCTCCGGGGACTCCTGGCTCGTGCGGGCGGCAGGGTGCCGGTCCGTGCCCGACGCGCCCTACGAGTGCACGGTGGACGGGAGCTGAGATGCGGAAGGTGTACATCGCGTACGTGGTCGTGATCGCCGTCGGCCTCGCCTGTTCCCTGACCGTCGGGCTGCTGGGACGGTGACGCGCGTGCGTTCCTTCGTCCGCGAGAACTCCCTGAGCCTGTTCTTCGGGGCGCTCTTCCTGCTCGCTCTCGTCGGGCAGTCGTTCGCCGGGTGGGCCGCGTTCAACGACGAGCAGGCCGCCGACGGGCTCCTGCCGATCGGCTGGCCGGAGTACGTCACGTCGTCGTCGTTCTCGACGGACGTGGCGGAGAACTGGCAGTCGGAGTACCTGCAGTTCCTGCTCTACATCTGGGCGACCGTCTGGTTCGTGCAACGCGGGTCCCCGGAGTCGAAGGAGCCGTCGCAGATCGGCCGCGAGTCCGACCGCGACCAGGAGGTGGGCACCGCCGCCCGGCCCGACTCCCCGCGGTGGGCCGCCGTCAGCGGGCTGCGCCAGGCGCTCTTCTCGCACTCGCTCCTCGTCGTGATGGGGTCGGTGTTCGTGCTGTCCTGGCTCGCACAGTCCGTCGCGGGGACGGTCGCCTTCGACGAGCAGCAGCTCGCGTCACTGGAGCCGCCGGTCACCTGGACCGGCTACGTGACCAGCGCCGACTTCTGGAACCGGACACTGCAGAACTGGCAGTCCGAGTTCCTGGCCGTCGGGAGCATGGTCGTGCTCTCGGTGTACCTGCGGGAGCGCGGCTCGCCCGAGTCGAAGCCGGTCGGTGCACGCGACGACGACACCGGTGCCGAGGGGTAACGCCGCGACGCCGCGGCACGCGTGCCGACGCGCCCGCGCGGCGCCACGAGGGGGACCCCATCGCAACCTCCCTGTCCCGGGAGCGCGGGACCACACTGGTGTGCGGGTCGCACCCGACCCGAGAAGCACCCCCACGAGGAGACCAATGCGCACCGTCAACGCGTACGCGGCACCGTCGGCCACCGAGCCGCTCGTCAAGACCACCATCACCCGCCGTGACCTCGGCCCGAACGACGTCGAGATCGACATCGCCTACGCCGGCATCTGCCACTCGGACATCCACACCGTCCGCGGCGAGTGGGGCCAGATCCAGTACCCGCAGGTCGTCGGCCACGAGATCGTCGGGCACGTCTCCGCCGTCGGCAGCGACGTCACGAAGCACCGGGTCGGCGACCGTGTCGGCGTCGGATGCATGGTGAACTCCTGCGGCGAGTGCGAGCAGTGCCGTGCCGGCCAGGAGCAGTACTGCCTGGAGGGCAACACCCAGACCTACGCGAGCAAGGACCCCGCGGACGGCTCGATCACCCAGGGCGGCTACTCCGAGGCCGTCGTGGTGAACGAGGACTTCGTCCTCTGCGTCCCCGAGTCGCTCGACATCGAGAAGGTCGCACCGCTGCTGTGCGCCGGCATCACCCTGTACTCGCCACTGCACCACTGGGGTGCCGGCCCGGGCAAGAAGGTCGCGATCGTCGGCCTCGGCGGTCTCGGTCACATGGGCGTCAAGATCGCCGCGGCGCTCGGCGCCGAGGTGACGGTCCTGTCGCAGACCACCGCCAAGGAGCAGGACTCGCTGCGCTTCGGCGCGGTCGCCCACCACGCGACGAAGGACCCGGAGACGTTCGAGCGCCTGCGCGGCTCGTTCGACCTCATCATCAACACGGTCTCGGCGAAGATCCCGCTGTCGTCGTACCTCGGCCTGCTCAAGGTCGACGGCGCGCTCGTCAACGTCGGCGCCCCCTCGGAGCCGCTCGAGGTCCCGGTGTTCTCGCTCATCGGCGCCCGTCGCACCTTCGCCGGGTCGAACATCGGTGGCATCGCCGAGACCCAGGAGATGCTCGACTTCTGCGCCGAGCACGGCATCCTGCCGGAGACCGAGCTCATCAGCGCCGACCGCATCAACGAGGCCTACGAGCGCGTGCTCGCCTCGGACGTCCGGTACCGCTTCGTCATCGACGCGGCCACCCTGGCCTGACGGGCCGGTACGCCGCAGGCCAGCGGCTCCGGTCACCCGAGTGGAGCGGGTAACCACCCACGTGACGGGAGGCGCGGTGCCAGCAGGTGCCACGCCTCCCGTCCGTCGTCCTGTGCGATCCACGCGAGCCTTGTCCGCAGAACGCGAGCGAACGGTCCGCGTCACGCGGTACGCCGCCACTGTCCCCGGAGCGCGAGAGGCTTGAACGATGGACAACACGACGAACGAGGGAATCCGCTCCCTGGTGTCGGTGTCCGGCAACGACACCGACAAGGCGATCGCCGACCTGGCCGGGATGTACGCCGGCAAGGCCTGGCACTCCGCCCGCGTCGACGACGACTTCTGGTACCGCTACGTCGCGATCGGCGACGAGCGCATGAGCATCCGTCGATCCCAGATGCACGGCAACCTCCGCGGCGACGTCGCCGTGGAGGGCGAGGTCGTCGTCCAGTGGATCGACGCCGGATCGGCGACCGTCGACACCGGGCGCAACGCCGTCCGCATGGAGCACGGCGTGCCGGTGCTCTTCCCCATCGAGCAGCGGTTCGACATGGACTACCGCGACTGGGACCAGCGGCTCGTGCACCTCGACCGTGAGCTCGTGCTCGACGTCGCCGCCGAGCGGTACCTGGTCGACGGCACGCTCGCGTTCGACCGGTTCACGCCGCCCACCCCCGCCTCCGTGGAGCGCTGGCGCGCCTCGGTCGCGTCGTCGGTGCGCGCGCTGCGGGACGAGGGCGCGTCGTCGCTGGCGTGGCACGAGTCGCAGCGCGACGTCGTGCGCGCCCTGCTCGACATGTACCGCTTCCACGGTGAACCGGCACCGACAGCATGGGGCGAGCACCGCAACGCCCGGATGCGTGCTGCCGTCGAGACCATCCACGCCCGTGCCCACGAACCACTGACGGTGTCCGACATCGCCCGTGCCGCCGACCTGAGCGTGCGGGGCCTGCAGGAGTCGTTCCAGCGGACGCTCGACCGGACGCCGATGCAGTACCTGCGCGAGGTCCGGCTGCGGCGCGCGCACGACGACCTGCTCCGCGCCGAACCCGGATCGGCGTCCGTCGCCGAGGTGGCGGCCCGCTGGGGCTTCACCCACATGGGCCGGTTCTCCGGGGAGTACCTGCGCCGGTTCGGCGAGTACCCGAAGCAGACGCTGCGTCGCTGACGCCGAGCGGCCCCGTCAGCCCACCTCGTCACCGGAGGGCAGGGCGCCGCACCAGTCCACCGACGACGCCTGCACACTCGCCTCGAGCGCGCCGGACGTCGCGTCGACGATGCTGACCAGGTCGCTCGACGCCGACGCGGTCGCGACGGCGAGGAACTGGCTGTTCGGTGACGGGCAGACCGCGGTGACGCTCGCGTCCTCCGGCACCTGCACGGGCAGCCGGGAGGCGCGACTCCCCTCCACCCGCACGATCCGCTGGGCGAGGGTGCCGTCCGCCCGCACGTCGCCCACCACCCGCACGTAGGTGTCGTCGCCGAGCTGGGCGATCCGACCGAGGTAGGGCGCGTCGGTGCTGCCGTCGGGCGCCGCGATGGCGGTCCGGTCGCCGTCGGTCAGGTCGAGGCGGACGATGCCCGTGCCGGTCTCGACCACGGCCGTGGTGCCGGTGCCGACGAACCCGTGCAGGTACGTGGCGCTGCCGAGCCGGACCGGGTCGTTCCGTCCGCTCATGTCGACGAGCACCAGGTCGTCCGAACCGGTCCGTACCAGGGCGCTCTCGGTGCGGGGCACGTACGCCCACTGCGCGACGGTCATCGGGACGGCGCCCGTGGCGGGCTTCCCGTCCGCGGCGATCGCGGTCGGCAGGTGCGTGCCGGTCATGTCCACGACGTAGAGCCCGACGTTGCGCGACTGCCCGGTCGACGTGTCGGCGTACTCGAACCCGAACGACGCGCCGTCGTCGGCGACGTGCAGGGCGGTCACGCGTCCGTCGGCCGTGGGGAGCGTCAGTCGTTCGACGGGCGTGGTGTCGTCCTGCACGCCGCCGGCGAGCGGGACGATCTCGACGGTCGAGCTCCCGTCCCGACCGCGCACGACGACGAGCGAGCGTCCGAGCCGGGCGTACTCCGTGATGCCCGTCGCCTCGTAGACGGTGGTGGCCCCACCGGCGTCGAGGGACCGGCGCACGATCCGGTCCTTCCCGCCCGAGGGACCCGGCACGAGCGCGAGGACGTCGGTGCTCCCCGTCGTGATCGTCGTGCGGAGCTCCGAGGTGGCGGGCTGCCCGGGCGCGCGGACCCCGGCCACCGCGATCTCGTACGAGCGGTCGTAGTCGAGCGGCCCGGCGAACTCGACGGCGATCGTGTTGCCGCTCGACGTGACGGTGTGCGGTGCCGACGGCGTGACGGTGACCGCGTCGGCCGACACGCGCTGCAGGGCCTGGTTCGCGGTGAGGATGACGCGCTGTGCCGGCCGCGTGACGAGCCCGGTCGGGTCGTAGGTCACGTCGCGCAGACGGGGCCCCTGCTGGGCGCCCACGACGGCGGCGACAGCGCCGACCAGGACGAACACGGTGAGCGATGCGACGAGCCGTCGGCGGTACCGGTCACGCGGGCGGCGGCGGAGCGGGCCGGTGTGCTGCGGATCAGTACTCATACGGATCCGTCGGCTGGTCGATGTCACGGACGGTGGCGGCGCGGATGACGATCCGGGCGTCGGCGGACTGGTCCGGGTTCGCGGCGAGCTTGCCCGTGACACGGACCCACTGGTCGGCGTCGGGGACGGGACCGTCGACGACCACGCCGAGGCCGACGGGCTGCGCGTCGACGGCGCAGCAGCTGATCACGAAGCGCGTGAGGGTGAAGGAGCCCTCGGCGCCGGGCACGACGAAGCCGGACAGCTCGACGGGCTTGCCGACGAGCGCCGTGGTGTCCGTGGTCTGCCGGACGAGCGCCGCCCAGTCCTTCACGCCGTACTGCGAGGTGTCGACGCCCTCGCTGCCGAGCAGCGCGACGTCCTGGGTGCCGGTGGCGTTCGACAGCGTCGGGGTGTCGACGCTCCGCTGCTGGGCGGTGCGGGCGGACAGGGTCGTCGGCGGGAGCACGAGCATGGCCACCGTGACGCCCACGGTCGCCGCCGCTGCGATGCCACCGAGCACGAGACGCGTGACCCGGGCGGCCCGGGGCGTCCGGCGTCGGACGGACCGCGCGGCGTCGGACCCCTGCTCGTAGGCGGTCTCGTCGTCGTGCGCGTGCCCGTCGTGCGCGTGGCCGTGCCCGCGCGCCACCGCCACGAGCCCCGCGACCGAGGCCGGCACCGCGATCGCGGCCAGGACGATCGTGAACAGGTCGTACCGCGGGTTGATGTACAGGTCGAGGTGCCCGACGATCGCGAGCCACAGCGTGCAGAGCGCCACCGCGAGCACCGACCCGAGCCCGAGGTACGCGGGAGCCTTCTCAGACGAGGACATTCATCACCAACCCGACCGCTGCCGTGAACAGGACGCAGACGACGGCGAGCAGCACCAGGAAGCGCGCGCGGAACGTCGTCCGGAGCAGGGCGATCATCTTGACGTCGATGATCGGCCCGATGAGCAGGAACGCCGTGATCGACCCCGGCAGGAACGTCGAGGCGAAGGACAGCGCGAAGAAGGCGTCGACGTTCGAGCACAGCGACACCGTCATCGCCAGGAGCATCATCGCTGCCACGGACAGCACGGGGTTCGCGCCGATCGCGACGAGCGTCGACCGGGGCACCGCGACCTGGATCGCCGCAGCGAGCCCGGCACCGACGAACAGCGCGGGCATCATCGTCGCGGTCTCCCCACCGAACTGCGACGCGCTCTCGCGCCAGCGGTTCCGCGACGGCGGTGCTCCGACCGCGGCACGGCAGCGGGCCTCGAAGGCGGGGAGCAGGAGCTCGGCGGGCCGACGGTGCGCGGCGACGATCCAGCCGACCAGGTTCGCGAGGACGAAGCCGCCGACGATCCGGACGACGAGGATCCACCCGGACCACCCGAAGGCCTGCGCGGTGCTGATGATGACGAGCGGGTTGAGGATGGGCGCGGCGACCAGGAACGTGACGGCCTCGGCCGGGGTGAACCCGCGCATCATGAGGCCGCGGGCGAGCGGCACGTTCCCGCACTCGCACACCGGGAAGAGCATGCCGATGAGCGAGATCACGGCACGGCGGGGCACCGCGCGCTCCGGCAGGATCCGCTCGAGCACGCCGGCCGGCACCCAGACCTCGACGACGATGGACAGCACGATGCCGAGCACGACGAACGGCAGCGACTCGACCACGACGCTGATCGCCAGTGTGAGGAAGTCCTGGACGACGTCGGGCAGCCCGGCCGTGCCGACGCTCGGCGACACCACGCGCACGCCGAGCAGCACCACGACGGCGCCGAGCACCAGGCCGGGGCCGGTGAGCGTGCGGGTGGGGGCGGGGCGAGTGGGAGCGCTCGTCACCGGGACAGGATAGGCGAGGAGCGTGCACGCTCCCTCCGAGCCGCGCGGAGACGGGTGTCAGTCCGCGGGCAGCCCGGCCAGGTGGCGGTCGAGCAGGTCGATCGCCCACTCGCCGGACTCCCCCGCGTCGAGCCGCGCCACGTGCATCGCCAGGCCGTCGACGAGCGCGTGCAGCCGGCAGGCCTCGTCCGCGCGGCGGTCCTCGGGGACGCCGACCAGCGCGACGATCCGGTCGCACCACGTCCGCATCTCGGCGACGACCCGGTCGAGTGCCGGCCGCAGGTCCGCATCGGTGAGCGCGGCGGTGCCGAGCGCCAGGTACACGTCGAGCTCGACCACCCGCTCGTCGTCGAGGGGCAGCAGTTCGAGCAGGATCCGGCGTGCGGTCTCCGCGTCGGGGAGTCCGGCGGGGATCGCGTCGATGCGCTCCCGTGTCCGGTCGAACACGAGGGTGATGGTCTGCTCGCGCATCGCCGCCTGGGTCGGGAAGACGTACCGCACGGTGCTCGGCGGCAGCCCGGCCTCGGATGCGACGCCCCGGACGCTCAGGGCGCCGAGGCCGTCGCGGGCGAGCACGCGGCAGGCGGCGTCGGACACGTCGAGGCGGCGCTGCTCGAGGTCCTCACGGGTGGTCACCCCGCCATACTCGCACGGTCGTACGACTCGTGCTAGCGTCGGGCATCGGGAGTCGCACAGTCGTGCGACTTGCGGGACGACGAAGGGAGACCGCATGGCGTGGGTCGTGCTCGTCCTGTCCGGGGTGCTCGAAGCGGTGTGGGCCACCGCACTGAGCGCGTCGAACGGGTTCAGGAAGGTGGTGCCGACGATCGTGTTCGTCACCGGCATGGTGCTCAGCATGGTGGGGCTCGCGTTCGCGATGAAGGCGATCCCCGTCGGCACCGCGTACGCCGTCTGGGTCGGCATCGGGGCGTCGCTGACGGTCGTCGTCGCGATCCTCCGTCGGCAGGAGGCCGCATCCCTCGCCCGCGTCGCCCTCGTGCTCGGCCTCGTCGCCTGCGTGGTCGGCCTCAAGGTGGTGAGCTGAGGTGGCCTGGTTCGTGCTGTTCATCAGCGCAGCGCTCGAGACCGTCTGGGCCACGGCACTCGGCGCGAGCGACGGCTTCACCGTCCCCGGTCCGACCGCGCTCTTCGCCGTCACCATCGTCGTGAGCCTGGTGGCGTTCGGGTACGTGCTCAAGCACATCCCGATCAGCACGGCCTACGCGGTGTGGACGGGCACCGGCGCCGCCCTCACCGTCCTGTGGGGCATGGCGACCGGCGCCGAGCCCGTCACCTTCCTGCGCCTGCTGTTCATCGCCGGGATCGTCGGCTGCGTGGTCGGCTTGAAGCTGGCGCCCGCACGCCCCGTGCCGGCGCGCGGCACGGATGCGGAACCGATGCGGGAAGGCGACAGCACTCGGGCATGACGACCCGGAGCACTGTCGCTGCAGCGCACCACTCGCGTCGGGCAGACGGGACCGGCTGACGGCCTGGAGGCGCGGTGCCAGCCGGCACCGCGCCTCCAGACCGTCAGGGGGTCACGCGATCAGACGGACGCGCCCGTCCACTCGTCCTCGGCCGCGACGTGGTCGCTGCCCGCGGTCCCCGCGGCGAGTGCAGCAGCCACGCGGTCGGCGTGCGACGGCGGGTCGGACGGCACGTGCGCCGGACGGTCCGCCTCGTTGATCTTCCGGAGCTCGGGGACGATGTCCTCGGCCAGGATGTCGATCTGCTCGAGCACCGTCTTGAGGGGCAGCCCCGCGTGGTCGATGAGGAACATCTGACGCTGGTAGTGCCCGACGTGGTCCTTCATCGTTGCGTAGCGGTCGATCACCTGCTGCGGCGAGCCGACGGTGAGCGGGGTCTGGGCGGTGAAGTCCTCCATCGAGGGGCCGTGGCCGTAGACCGGGGCGTTGTCGAAGTAGGGGCGGAACTCGCTCCACGCGTCCTGCGAGTTCTTCCGGGCGAAGAACTGCCCGCCGAGGCCGACGATCGCCTGGTCGGCCGTGCCGTGCCCGTAGTGCTCGAAGCGCTGGCGGTAGAGGCCGACCATCTGCTCGGTGTGCTGGATCGGCCAGAAGATGTTGTTGTGCAGGAAGCCGTCGCCGTAGTACGCGGCCTGCTCGGCGATCTCGGGCGTGCGGATCGACCCGTGCCAGACGAACGGCGCGACACCGTCGAGGGGGCGCGGGGTCGAGGTGAAGCCCTGCAGCGGCGTGCGGAACTTGCCCTGCCAGTTCACGACGTCGTTCTCCCACAGCTGGCGGATGAGCGCGTAGTTCTCGATCGCCAGGTTCACGCCCTGGCGGATGTCCTGGCCGAACCACGGGTAGACCGGGCCGGTGTTGCCGCGCCCCATCATGAGGTCCATGCGGCCGTCGCTGACGACCTGGAGCATCGCGTACTCCTCGGCGATGCGCACCGGGTCGTTCGTGGTGACGAGGGTCGTGCTCGTCGACAGGGTGATGTGCTTCGTCCGACCGGCGAGGTAGCCGAGCATCGTCGTCGGGCTCGAGGCGACGAACGGCGGGTTGTGGTGCTCGCCGGTGGCGAAGACGTCGAGGCCGGCCTGGTCCGCGTGCTCGGCGATCGTGAGGATGTCCCGGACGCGCTGGGTGTCGTCCGGCGTGGTCCCGGTCGTGGGGTCCGTCGTGACGTCGCTGACGGTGAAGATCCCGAACTGCATGGTGCCCGCCTCCTGGTGCTGGCTGCTCAGTTCGATGCGTTTGCATCGACTTGGTGGGTACAACGTAGCGCAGCCCGGGGCATTCCCGCCAGTGCCGTCCCCGCAGTCCGCGCTCGATCAGCGACGTCGATGGAGCAGTTGCTGTCGGGTTGGTCCGCGCGACCCGACAGCCGCTGCTCCACCGACGACCGGGCAGCGTTGGACGAGGCAGCGCCCGGGCGGTGGGACCCCGGCGCTCAGCGGCGCGGCGGCAGGGTGCGTGCGTCCGTCTGCGCGGCGTGGTGGAGCCCGTCGGCGAGCCAGACGACGGTCACGACCGCCAGCACGCTCACGCTCGAGGCCATCCGGCCGGCGACCAGGACGGCGTCGTGCAGGTCGGCGACCCCGGAGAGGCCCGCCACGACGGCGACCACACCGACCAGGAAGGTGACGCCCGTCGCGAGCAGGAGCAGCGCCGTCACCAGGCGACGGGGGCCCCGCCGCCCGTCCCGGTCACCGCGCTCACCACGGTCGACCCGCGGGCCGACAGCGCGGACGAGCCCGAGCCAGAACAGGGCGATCGCGCAGGCACCGACGATGTCGCTCACCCGGTGCCACCCGTACACGACGGTCTGGTTCGCCACGAACACCGCGTACCCCGCCCCGAGGACCGTGACGACGGAACGCCACCGCCGCGGCGTCACGAGCAGCACCGCGAACAGTGCCGCCAGCGCGATCGTGGCGTGCCCCGACGGGAACGAGTTGGGCGTCTCTGACTGGGCGATCTCCGGGCGCTCGGCGATACGCTTGACGAGCGTCGAGGTGGCTGCCGACGCGAGCACCACGACGCCCGCTCCCAGCCCCACCGCGAGCCGGCGCCGGGCGAACGCGACGGCGGCGATCACGACCACCAGCAACAGGATGACCGGCACCGAGATGACGTTCAGTGCAGTGTCCGATCCGAACAGGTCGGACTCCCGGACCCCGCCGAGTGCGGCGTCCTCGACCCGCTGCCCGATCGGCGTCAGCACGGCGGCGGCGTAGACGAGAGGCACGATCACGAACCCCAGAGCTGCCAGCAGCGCCCACCGCAACCGTCGTGAGACCAACGGTCCGCGCGACTCGGGCGCGATGCGTTCGGGCGTGCGGGTCACCGGCGTGGTCCTCCTCGGCGTGACGATCATCGGTCTCCTCGTCCGGTTCCTGCCGCGGGTGCGATTCGGACGGTCGGGGTCGGACACGATACCGTTGGTCCGCCGGTCCGCGCCTGTGAGCCAGGGGTCAGCCACCTCCGGATCCGACGGCCGCACCGCCCGCACGTCGCGGGCGGACGCACCGGCTCCCTTCGCCGGCGCGTCCGGTGCGACCACCCTGTACCAGGAGGAGACCGAAGTGGCCATCAAGGAACCGAGCATCACGGCCTCGCCGAACCGGGCCCTCGCCCTGACGGCCGGATCGCTCCTGGCACTCTGGGGCTTCCTCGGCTTCTTCTTCGCCGCCGACGGCGACCCCGGCTTCTTCAGCCGTGAGGGCGGCATGCTCTGGAACGCCTTCGGCGTGAACCCGGCGCTCTGCCTGCTCTGGGTGCTGCTCGCGGTCGTGCTCCTCATCACCGGGCTCGGCACCACCATCGGCTCGCGCAACGGCAACCGTCTCGTCGGCGTCGTGCTCGTCGTCATGGCGGTCTACGGCTTCGCACTCGGCGGCACCCCGGCCAACGTGTTCGCCCTGACCTTCGCGGACAACCTGTTCCACGCGATCGTCGGCGTCGTCCTGCTCCTCACCGCGTTCGGTGCGGACCGCGAGAACGTCCGCGCGATCCGGGCGGCCGCTCGCGCCTGACGCTCGACCCGACCTCCACGACGCCCCGTCCACCGCTCGGTGGGCGGGGCGTCGTCGTCGTTGCTCGGGCGGGCTCACCGAGCGTGCAGGAAACGCCGCCGGTCGTCCGGCGAGCGAGCGCGACTCGTCGGCACCGTCAACCGAGCGTGACGGATCTGACCCGCTCGGCGGCGCGTTCTCGGGCAGCCGACGGGCGCCGGGCGGCCGCCCGAGGCCGGTCAGGCGCCGTCGGCGGGGTCGGCTGCCTCGAGCTCGGTCGCGACGACCCGCGGGGCCTCGGACATGAAGCGCCGCACGTCCAGGTCGACGATGATGTCCTGCGGCCGCAGCGGACGCGTCAGGTAGAGCCCCTCGAGCGACGTCAGCCGCGAGAGCGCGACGTACGTCTGCCCGGCGCTGAACACCCGGTTGCCGAGGTCGACCACCGCGCGGTCGTACGTCGACCCCTGCGACTTGTGGATCGTCACCGCCCAGGCCAACCGCAGCGGGAACTGCTGGAACTCCCCCACGGTGTCCTTCTTGAGCTCCTTCTTGTCCGGGTCGTAGGAGTACTTGAACTTCTCCCACACGGACGGCTGGACCTCGAAGGACTCCCCGTCGACGTCGACCCAGACCGTGTCCCGGATGGTCGTCACCACGCCGAGCGTGCCGTTCACCCACCGCTGGTCGGGATCGTTCCGGAGGAACATCACGTGCGCGCCGGGCTTCAGCTCGAGCGCTTCGTCCGCCGGGAAGTTCCGACCACCGAAGTCGCCGTTCACGTCCGCCCGCGCGGTCTTCACCTTGCCCGGGAGCCGTTCGAGCGCCGCCTTGTTGATCCGCGCGACGGTGTCGTTCCGGGTCGCCAGGGTGATCGCGTCGTCCGGTGCGGGCCGGGCCCCTGCCGTGTTCAGCTGCCCGGCGATGTCCGCGGTGACACGGCCGTGCCGCACGGCGGTGAGCATCGCGGCGAACGCGTCGTCGCGCTGCCGGTGCACCGTGGCGAGCTCGACGATGTGCAGCTCGGCCTCGAGCCACACCTTCGCGTCGAAGAACCACATCGAGCGGTAGTGGTCGGTGAAGTAGGCGCGCTCGTCCCCGTCGCCCGGCACCGGTGGCAGCTGGTACGGGTCGCCGAACATGACGACCTGGACGCCGCCGAACGCCTCGAAGTGCCGCCCGCGGGCCTTGCGGAGCGAGCGGTCCATCGCGTCGAGCAGGTCGGCGTTGACCATCGAGACCTCGTCGATGACCAGGGTGTCGATCGTGTTGAGCAGCTTGCGGGTCTCCGGGCCCTGCCGGAGCTCGGCGTCGGCGATGAGGCCGATCGGCAGCCGGAAGAGCGAGTGGATCGTCTGTCCGCCGACGTTCAGCGCGGCCACACCGGTCGGGGCGCAGATGACGACCTGCTTCTCGGTGTTCCACGACAGGTGGTTCAGGAGCGTCGACTTGCCGGTGCCGGCCCGACCGGTGATGAAGACGTGGTCGCGGGTGTGCTCGATGTACTCGAACACCGCCCGCTGTTCGGCGCTGAGCTCGACGCTCACCGCGCGGCCGTCCCCGTCGCTCCGGCCGCGGCTGCCCGCTCGGGCCCGACCGGACCACGACCGGACACGGCGGCGTCCGCTCGCGCGCTCCGGAGCCGCACCAGGGACACCGCCACGACGGTCACGACGAGCAGCACCCCCGCGACGACGAGGACGCCACCGGCCCGGGCCTGGTCGTCGAGCGGCGTCGGACCCCACTCGCGGCCCATCGCCCCGAACCAGGACGCCTGCAGCAGCCCGAGCGGCCCCTGCATGGCAATGCCCAGCGACACCGTGCCCACGGCGACCACCAGCGCGCCGACGACCCGCACGAGCGCGGCGCCCGCACTCGCGGACCGGGCCCCCGCCGCCACCGGCGTCAGGAGCGTGGGCACGGCGAGCATCCCGACGAGCAGCAGCGCCACGTCCACCAGGGTCCGACCGGACGGATCACTCACCGACCAGCGGAGGACCTGCGTGGCGTAGAGCCCCCACCAGACCGCGGCGAGGAGGACGAAGGACGGGAACGGCTGCACCAGGTACCGCGTGACACCGTTGTCCACGAGCAGCCCGGTCCACTCCCGCACGCCCGTGGAGTCATCCGTCCGTGGGTGCACGGCGGCCCGGACGAGACGGACGGGTGCCGCGGCCCACACCAGCGCGGGCACGACGAGACCGAGCAGGACGTGCGCGCCGACGTTGGCGGAGAGCAGGAAGCGGTCGTACGTGTGCAGCGCCCCCGAGGTCGCCACGACCAGGGAGACGAGGGCGATCGCGGCCGCGACGGTGCGGCGGACCGGCCAGTGCTCACCGCGACGACGGAGTCGGACGACCCCGGCGGCGTACGCTGCGGCGGCGAGGACGGCGGCCATCAGCCAGAACAGGTCGACGTTCCACGCGGTCAGCCATCCCCATGCGCCCGGGTCGGCAGGCAGGGGGTCGTCGGTCAGGAGCTCGGCGGGGGTCGGGTTCGTCGTCTTGCTGAGGGCGACCTCGCCGACGGGGGGCGCGGTGCGCCCGAGCGCTGCGGCGAACCCGCTCGCGACGCCCATGACGGCGAGCTCGACGAGCACGAGGGTCCAGAAGGGCCGCCGTCGCTCCGGCGCCTCGGCCAGCGACCGGATGGTGCGGCGACGCTGCAGGGCGCCCAGCGCCCCGATGCCGACGAGCGCGGCGACCTTCACGAGCACGAGCACGCCGTACGGGCTGGCGAGGTTCGAGGCGGACCCCACGCGGATGACCGCCGACGCGGTGCCGGACACCGCGACGAGCACGAAGCACCCGAGCGCGATGCTCGAGTACCGCGCGACGACGAGCGGCAACCGGTCGCCCGCCAGGACGTTCCGGAGCAGGACGACGAGCAGCAGCCCACCCACCCACAGCGCGGCGCCGACGAGGTGCAGCCCGAGCGCGGTGACGGCGGAGTCGTGGCTGGCCGTGCCCGCGGCGTGCCCCTGCTGCGCGAGCGGGACGAGGCCGATCATCGCGACGCCGGCCGTCAGGGCGACCATGCCCCGCCCGCGGACGGCGAAGCAGAGCACCGTCACCGCGGCGGCGAGGAGCACCGAGACGAGCCACGCGGTCCCGAGGTCGGTGCCGGTGAGGAAGACCCCCATCGACTGGCCGAACTGCTCGTCGAGGCTGACCGCCGACCCGGCGACGCTGAGGAACGTGCAGAACGTGGTGACCGCGGCCGCGACGGTCCAGACACCGGCGGCGCCCGCGGCGACGTCGATCGCGCGGTTCCACTCGGGGCGGCTGCGGGACAGCCCGACGACGGTGAGCGCCAGGCCCCCGATGGTGGCGGCCGCCGACAGGTCGACGACGAGCCGTGCGATCGGCAGGCCGAACCGCACGACGGCACCCGGGTCCGCGATGAGCGCACGCTCCGCCCCGCCGCCGATCACGAGGGCGACGAGGAGGGAGACGAACCCGACGAGCAGCAGCACGGCGGGGCCGGCGATGCGCGCGATCCGGTCCACCCGACAAGCCTAGGCGCTGCCCGCGGCGGCAGGGCACGCGGGTGGGGTGCCTGTGGGCGGCGAGCCGCGCCTCCCGGCTGTGCAGGACGACCCGACCCGCGGAGCCGACGGCGACGACGACGGCGGCGACGACGCCCGGGAACGACGGAAGGGACGGCAGGAGCCGTCCCTTCCGGTGGTGCTGAGCGGTCCTACTTGACGGCAGCCTTGAGCTTCGAGCCGGCGCTGACCTTGACCGAGTCGCTCGCGGCGATCTCGATGGCGTCACCCGTCTGCGGGTTGCGGCCGGTGCGCGCGGCGCGGTGGGTCTTCTCGAAGGCGATCCAGCCCGGGATCGTGACCTTGGTGCCCTCGGCGACCGACGACGAGACGACGCTGAACAGCGCGTCGACGACGCCGTTGACGGTGGCCTGGCTCTGGCCGGACTCCTGCGCGACGGCAGCGACGAGCTCGGTGCGGTTCAGTGACTTGTCAGCCATGGATGTCCTCCTCGGACTTCTTGCAGTGTCGGTGGGACGTCCGGGACGCCCGCCCGCCCGGAGCGGGGTGCCCTGGACGTGGTGGCCCCACGGACGAGCACGCCCGGCGGAACCGTCAGCGAACCTACCAGCCGGACGGGGTGTCGAGGACCGACTCGCCCGGATTTCCGGGGTTGTGGAGGGTCCAGAGGGGCCGGAGTGACCCGTGTGACGAGCGTGTACCCCGCACGAGCCGGGAAACGACGGACGCCCCGTCCCTCGGCAGGGAACGGGGCGTCCGGTGGTGCTGGTGCCTACCAGGAGCTCTTCGTGATGCCCGGCAGCTCGCCACGGTGGGCCATGTCGCGGAAGCGGACACGGCTGATGCCGTACTCACCGAGGTGGCCACGGGGGCGACCGTCGATGGCGTCGCGGTTGCGGTAGCGGACCGGCGACGCGTCGCGCGGCAGCTTCTGCAGGCCGACGCGGGCGGCCTCACGCGACTCGTCGGTGCCGTTCGGGTCCACGAGGGCCTTCTTCAGCTCGAGGCGACGCTCGGCGTAGCGCGCGATGACCTCGGCGCGCTGGTTGTTCTTCGCGATCTTGCTCTTCTTCGCCATGCTTAGCGCTCCTCACGGAAGTCGACGTGCTTGCGGATCACCGGGTCGTACTTCTTGAGCACGAGGCGGTCCGGGTTGTTGCGACGGTTCTTCTTGGTCACGTAGGTGAACCCGGTGCCCGCCGTGGAGCGGAGCTTGATGATCGGACGGACGTCCTGACCCTTCTTGGCCATCAGATCTTCTCCCCACGGGCGAGGAGATCCTTGACGACGGACTCGATGCCGCGTGCGTCGATCACCTTGATGCCCTTAGCGCTGAGCGTGAGCGTGACGTTACGACGAAGCGAGGGCACGTAGTACGTCTTCTTCTGCACGTTCGGGTCGAAGCGGCGCTTCGTCCGGCGGTGCGAGTGCGAGATGTTGTGTCCGAAGCCGGGGGTGGCTCCGGTCACCTGGCACACTGCTGCCATGGTTTCCTCCTGAGGTACCGTGCGACCGGACGGCCGCACCCAAGGTCACTTGCCTGGCACGCACGCGCTGTGCCACCGGGGTGACCGAGCGAGGGGGTTGTGCGCGCCGCCCAGGCCCGCTGACCCTGTCGAAGGACCGTCGGACACCGCGCGACCGCGGCGTTCGCGACGGTCGGAGGGCTTGGAACAACTGGGTCTGCCACGCGGACGCGGCGGACCAGGGGTCAACGTTACGGGACGGCCGCGCGTGTCGCAAGCCGGGCCTCCCGTCCGGGCGGCCCGGAGGCGGCGCGACGCGGCGAGCGGGCACGATCTGTCTCGCTCGAGACCCCCGCCCGACGCATCGCACCCACGCCACGAAGAGCAGGCGGCGTGCCCTGCCCGCTCGACGACGCGCGCCGGAGACGACCGCCGGGGCCGACCAGGCCCGGGGCCCGTGCGCCGCTGGCGCCCCGCGCCCTACGGCCCCTCGGTCGGCTTCGGCGCGAGCGCCTGCACCACGAGCGCACCGAGCTCACGCGGCGCGGTGAACATCGGCCAGTGCCCGGTCTCGAGTCCGACGATCGTCAGGTCCTCCACCGCGACGAGCTCGGTCGTCCACGCGTGGTGCTCCGCGACCATCGCCGCGAGTTCCTCGGCGGGGATCTCGCACGACACCACGGTCGCGGGGATCGCGTGTCGAGCGGGGTCGGCGTAGTGGAACGGATCGGTCGGCACGGCAGCGGGCTCCGGGACCGCCCGCTCCTCGAACGCCCGCCGCGGCTCCGGGGTCATGCCGCGCACGGTCGCCGGCTCCCAGACGTCCCACGACGGCAGCGGTACGACACCGTCGACGACGGGCAGCTCGTCGTTGACGACGGCGCCCTCCGGACCCGGGAATGTGTCCACGTACAGCAGGTGCGCGACGAGCGCGGGCCGCTGGTCCGCGGCCATGAGCACCATCGGTCCGGCGCCGGAGTGCCCCGCGAGGGCCACGGGTTCGGCGTCCGACGCGACCTCGTCGAGGACCGCCACGATGCCGGCGACCTGCTCGTCGAGCGTGTCACCGGTCCGCGTGATCGCCTGGACGGAGTGCCCCGCCTCCTGCAGCACGGGCGTCACCTCGTCCCACGCGCTCGCGTCGAGCCAGAAGCCGGGCACCAGGATGACGTGCATGCGCGGCAGGTTACTCGCCGGAGCGCGCCGCAGTGCAGACCGCGCACTCGCCGAAGATGTCGACGACGTGGCTGGCGTTCGTGAAGCCGTTCGCGGCGGCGACCTCCTGCGCCCACCGTTCGACGGGGTCCGCCTCGATCTCGACCGTGCGGCCGCAGTTGCGGCAGATCAGGTGGTGGTGGTGCGCGTCGGTCGTGCACGCGCGGTACAGAGACTCGCCGTCCTGCTGCAGGGAGTCCGCGTCACCCTCGGTCGCCAGGTCGGCGAGCGCCCGGTACACCGTGGCCAGCCCGATCGTCGAGCCCCCGTCGCGCAGGTGCTGGTGGAGCGCCTGCGCGCTGACGAACCCCTCGGTGCCGGAGAGCGCGCTGCGCACGGCCTCACGCTGCCAGGTGTTCCGCTTCGGCTTCTGCACGGCGTTCATGCGGTGACTCCCTCCTTGCGGGCCGCGTCCGTCGACGCGTCCGTCCCGGTCTGGAGGCGCGGCTCGCCCCCGCCGGTCTGCTCGCGGTCCGCGATCCGGTCGCGTCCGCGCCTGTCCCTGCGCCCGCCGACGATCCGGCAGGCGACCCAGATCACGAACGAGATCGTCGTGACGTAGGGGCTGATCGGCAGACCGCCGCCGATGGCGAGCAGGATGCCACCGACGACCGACACGACCGCGAACACGGTCGACAGCACCGGCACGACGACCGGGTGCGACGTCAGCCGGAGTGCGGCGGCCGCGGGGGTGACGAGCAGCGAGAGCACCAGCAGCGCGCCGACGATCTGCACGGACACCGCGGTGGCGAGCCCGAGTGCGAGCATGAACACGATGGCGAGCGTCCGCACCGGGACCCCGGCAGCGGCGGCGACGTCGGGGTCGACGGACGAGAACATCAGCGGGCGCCAGATCACCAGGAGCGTCACGACGACGATCGCGGAGACGACGACGAGCGACGTCAGCTGCGGGTTGTCGACCGAGACGATCTGCCCGGTGAGCAGCCCGAACTTGTTCGCCGCCCGGCCCTTGTACAGCGCCAGGCACAGGATGCCGAGCCCGAGACCGAACGGCATGAGCACGGCGATGATCGAGTTGCGGTCGCGGGCACGGGAGCCGAGCAGCCCGATGAGCAGCGCCGCGACGATCGACCCGACGAGCGACCCGGTGACGACGTTCACGCCGAACAGCAGGGCGGCACTGGCCCCGGCGAACGAGAGTTCCGAGATGCCGTGCACCGCGAAGGGCATGTTCCGAGCGACGACGAACGGGCCGACGAGCCCGCCGACGATGCCGAGCACGGCGCCGGCCCAGATCGAGTTCTGCACGAGCACGAGGAGCTCGCCGTAGTCCTGGAACGAGAAGACGGTCGACAGGAGGTCCATCAGATCCGTCCTTCGTCCGGTGTGGTGGCGTGCGGGTCCGGGTCGCAGTGGTGGTGCGCACCGGTCTGGTCGTGGGCCTCGTTCGCACCGACGATGACGATCCGGCCCATGGTGCGGACGACGTCGACGGGCGTGCCGTACAGGTCGGTCAGCACGTCGGCGCGCAGGACATCGTCGGGGGCGCCGATGCGGAACCGGCCGCCGGCGATGTAGAGGACCCGGTCGACGACGTCGAGGATCGGGTTCACGTCGTGGGTGACGAACAGCACGGCGGCGTCCTGCTGCCGACGCTGCCGGTCGATGAGCTCGGTGACGCCGCGCTGGTGGCGGAGGTCGAGCGAGATGAGGGGCTCGTCGCACAGCAGCAGTGCCGGGTCGGCGGCGATGGCCTGCCCGACGCGGGTGCGCTGTTGCTCGCCGCCGGACAGCTCGGCGACGGGTGCGTCGGCGAAGGCGGTCGCACCGACCTCGTCGAGGATCCGGTCGATCCGCGCACGCTCGGCCCGACTCGCGGGCACGATCCCCCAGCGCGACCCGGTGACACCCTGCGCGATCATGTCCCGCGCGCGGAGGGGCGTGCCGGACTCCACCAGGCGCTGCTGCGGGATGTACCCGATCCTCCGGTGGCCACGGCGGACGGGCTGGCCGAGGAACGACATCGTGCCGCTCGTCAGGCGCTGCTGCCCGAGCACGGTGCGCAGGAGCGAGGTCTTGCCGGCGCCGTTCGGTCCGAGCACGGCGACGAACTCGCCCGGTGCCAGGTCGAGGTCGAGGTGCGACCAGAGCGACCGGGCGCCGTAGGACAGCGCGGCGTCGCGGAGTGCGAGCACGGCGGAACCGCCACGGCCGGTGGCCGCAGCGGTTCGCGAGTGGGTCTGGACCGCGGTCACTTCGTGAGCGCCTCCTGGATCGCGTCGATGTTCGCCTGCTGCCACGAGACGTAATCCTCCCCCTTCGGGAGCGTCTCCGTGACACCGACCACCGGGATGCCGGCCTGGTCAGCGGCCTTCTCGACCTGCTCGGTCTCCGGGCTGGACGTCTGCTCGTTCACCGCGAGCAGCTTCACCTGCTTCTCGCTGAAGAGCTTGAGGGTGTCGTTGAGCGCGGCCGGCGGGACGTCGTCGCCCTCCTCGATGGCCTCGGCGAAGGCCTCGGGCGTGACGTTGTCGAGCCCCATCGCGTCGAACAGGTACCCGGGCACCGGCTCGGTGTACGAGACCTTCTCGCCGTCGACCTCCGCCTTGGCCGCGGCGGTCTGCGACTCGAGGTCGTCGAGCTTCGCCGTGAGGGCCTTCGCGTTGCGTTCGAAGGTGTCGGCCTGCGACGAGTCGAGCTCCGTCAGGCGCTGCTCGACGTCGGCCACGAGCTTCACCATGGTCGGGTAGTCGTAGAACACGTGCTCGTTGAACTCCGGGTCACCGCCCTCGTCGAGGCCGGAGAGCTCCACCACGTTGATCGTGTCGGCCTTCGTGTCCGACGCCTTCGCCAGCGTGGTCATGAAGTCGTCGTACCCGCCGCCGTTCTCGATGAGCAGGTCGGCCCTCGACACCGCGAGCTGGGTCTTCGCGCTCGACTCGAACGAGTGCGGGTCCTGCGACGGGTCCTCGAGGATGCTCGTGACCTCGACGTCGTCGCCACCGACGGTCTTCGCGATCGAGCCGTAGACGTTCGTCGAGGCGACCACCCGCACCGTGCCGTCGTCGCTCCCCCCGGCTCCGGGCGACGAGGACGTGGCGCACCCGCTCAGCACGAGGGCGGCGGCGCCGGCGACGAGCGGCAGGGCGAGGAGGCGTCGGTTCTGCATGGAGAGGACGCTATGCCTAAGTGATAACGATTGTCAAAACCGTCGCGAGGCGGACGGGAGGCGCGGGACCCGCTGGCACCGCGCCTCCCGTCCACAGGACCGTCAGGGCTTCGTGGCCGCGGCGATCGTGTTCTCGGCGATCGTGTCGTCCTCGCGACCCGGTGTGCGCAGGTTCCACTTCTTGATCACGAACGAGAACAGGAAGTAGTAGACGACCGCGTACCCCAGACCGATGGGGATGAGCCAGAGCCCGCCCTCGGACTTGCCGAGGTTGAGCACGAAGTCGATCGCACCGGCCGAGAACGAGAAACCGTCCCGGATGCCGAGCGCGTTCACCAGTGCGAGCGACGTACCCGTGAGCACCGCGTGGATGACGTAGAGCGGGAACGCCACGAACATGAACGAGTACTCGAGCGGTTCGGTGATGCCCGTGACGAACGAGGTGAGCGCGGCGGAGAGCATGATGCCACCGACGAGCTTGCGGTTCTGCGGCTTGGCGTTGCGCCAGATCGCGAGCGCGCCGGCGGGCAGCGCGAACATCATGATCGGGAAGAAGCCGGTCTGGAAGATGCCCGCCGTCGGGTCGCCGGCGAGGAAGCGCGGGATGTCGCCGTGCACCGCCTCACCCGCCGCGTTCGTGAAGCTGCCGAGCTGGAACCACGGGAAGAAGTTGAGCAGCTGGTGCAGGCCGACCGGGATGAGCATGCGGTTCGCGAACCCGAAGATGCCACCACCGATGACGGCGTTGTCCGACACGGCCTGCCCGGCGGCGGTCAGCGCGATGTCGAAGTAGCGGTACACGAAGGACATGAGCACGGCGATGACGAGGCCTGCGGCCGCCGTGATGATCGGGACGAGGCGACGACCCGAGAAGAAGCCGAGGAAGTCGGGCATCTTCGTGCGGTGGAACCGCTGCCAGAGGTTCGCCGCGACGAGACCCATCACGATGCCGCCGAGGACGCCGTAGTTGATCATCTTCTGCTCGCCGTTCGCGTCCTCGACGCCCGCCAGGACGATCGGCGACATGACCTTCCAGACCTCGTACATGACCATGTAGCCGACGACCGCGGCGAGCGCCGTCGTGCCGTCCGACTTCTTCGCCCAGCCGATCGCGATGCCGACCGCGAAGAGCAGCGGCAGCCACGAGAAGATCGCGTTGCCCGCGGCGCCGATGACCGAGGCGCCCTGCTCGAACCCGGGGATCGCGCCGAGCATGTCGGTCTGGCCGAGACGGTTCAGGATGCCCGCGGCCGGCATGACGGCGATGGGCAGTAGCAGACTGCGACCGAGCCGCTGCGCGTTGGCGAAGAGCTTCGACTGCTTCTTCGGGGTCTTCTTCTCCGGCACGTCCGTTGCAGCAGCGGTGCTCATCGGCGTTCCTCTCGTCGTCGGGTGGAGCTCGGGGGGGAGTTGAGTCGTGCGTGCGGCGCAGGTAACCTCGGCGGTACCGCCGGTCCGGTCCTGTCCGGTCATGACCAGTTCCGTAGTCTGAACCTGCGACCTGATGCGTGTCAACCCGGTGCGAAAACCCGTAACGAGGAGGAAACGATGGCCGACATCAAGGCAGCCGACATCATCGCCGCGCTGGGTGGCGCCGACAACATCGACGAGGTCGAGGGCTGCATCACGCGCCTCCGCGTCGAGGTGGAGGACGGCGACCTCGTGGACAAGGCCGCGCTGCAGGCCGCGGGTGCACAGGCCGTCGTCGGGGGCGGTACCGGGTGGCAGGTCATCGTCGGGCCGATCGCCGACAACCTCGCGCAGGACATCCAGGACGAACTGTGACCGCGGTCCGGACCCCGTTCGCGGGCCCGGTCGTCGGACTCGCCGACGTGCCGGACCCGGTGTTCGCCGGGCAGCTCGTCGGCGCCGGGGTCGCGGTCGACCCCACCGGTGTCGAGGGGCCGGTCACCGCGGTGGCCCCGGTCGACGGCACCATCGTGAAGCTGCACCCGCACGCGTTCGCGCTCCAGGGCTCGGCGGGGACGGACGTCCTGGTGCACGTCGGCATCGACACCGTGAAGCTGCAGGGCGAGGGCTTCGAGCTGCTCGCGGCCGAGGGCGACACCGTGCACGCGGGCGACCCCGTCGTGCGGTTCACCCCGTCGGTGATCCAGGCAGCCGGCTACTCGCCCGTGTGCCCGGTGGTCGTGCTCGGCTCGGCGCCGGACTCGGTCGAGCAGGGCACCGTCGGCTCCACCGTGCGCGAGGGCGGGACCCTCTTCACCGTGTGACCCCGGCAGGGACCACCTGCCGGGGTCCGGTGCCCGGAGTGCTCGACGAGAGCGACAGGGCTCCCCGGAGATCCCGGCGGGCGCTGTCGCTCTCGCGCACCGCTCCGCCGGCCTCGCGCGCTACGCCACGACGCGGTTCGCCGTGACCTCCATCTGCACCCGGTAGCGGTCCGACCGGTACCACGAGCGGGCGTGCTCGACCGGCCGGTCCCCCGAGTACGACACCCGGTCGAACTCGAGCAGCGGCGCCCCGGTCCGTGTCCCGAGCAGGGTCGCCACGTCGTCGGCAGCGGGCGTGGCCGCGACGGTCTGCTGTGCGCGGTCGATGGGCGTGCCGTACTCGTTCGCCGCCAGGGAGTACACCGAGCCCGACAGGTCCCGCTCCAGCAGTCCGGGGAACGCCGACGCCGACAGCCAGGCGTCGTCGATCGACACCGGCGCCCCGTCGGCCATCCGCAGCCGCTTGAGGTGGTGCGCCGTGTCACCGTCACCGAGCCGCAGGGCCGCGACGGTGTCGGCCGGCGGGACCCGCTCCTCGCGCACCAGGACCACCGTCGTCGGGACGTGCCCGAGCGCCCGCATCTCCTCGGTGAACGAGGCCAGGTGCAGCGTGGACTGCACGGGCCGGTGCGCCACGAAGGTGCCCTTGCCGCGGACGCGCTCCAGGTACCCCTCGTTCACCAGCTGACCCAGTGCCTCGCGCACCGTGATCCGCGAGACGCCGTACTCGGCGATGAGCTGCCGCTCCGAGGGGATCGCCGCACCGGGCGCGAGCCGCGTGGTCGCGAGCTCGAGCAGGATCCGCCGCAACTGCTGGTGCTTCGGTTCGGCACCCTCGGTGATGCGGCTCGTCATGCGTCCTCGTGCTCCGTTGCTTCCCTGTCGTGCTGGTCCGCCTGCTGGTACTGGGCGGACATGACCAGTCGTCCTCACAGTAGCCAAGCCGATGCGAGAAGCCAATGCCGTGACAAGATGACGCCCGTGACCTCGGTGGTGATCGTGGACGACGAGACGCTCGTCCGGTACGGGTTCGAACTCATCCTCGGCGCAGCGGCGGACATCGACGTCGTCGCAACGAGCGGTGACGTCGACGCCGTCGAGACCGTGCGCCGACACGCCCCCGACGTGGTCCTGCTCGACGTGCGCATGCCGCGGGTGAACGGGCTCGAGGTGCTCGCCGCACTCCGCGAGCTGCCGGAGCCGCCCGCCGTGGCGATGCTCACCACGTTCGACACCGACACCCAGGTCGTCGCGCGTGCGATGGAGTCCGGTGCGTCCGGGTTCCTCCTCAAGGACACCGACCCCGAGTCGCTCGCCGAGTACGTGCGTGCCCTCGCCCGCGGCGGGATCGTCCTGGCACCGGGCCTCGACCGCACCCGTCTGTTCGCCCGCCGTTGCCCGACGCCTGCACCGAGCCTGTCCGACCGGGAGCACGCCGTCGTGCGACTCGTCGCCGAGGGCGCGAGCAACCCCGAGATCGGCCAACGCCTCGGGGTCAGCACGGGCACCGTCAAGGAGGACGTCCGGGCCCTGCTCTCCACCTTCGGCGTCACCACCCGCGTCCAGCTCGCGCTGCGCGCGGCGGAGGCCGGGCTGCTCGATGGCTGACCGCGTCGCCGTCGGTCGCGTCCGTGACCGGCTCGCGCGGACGGACGGGAGGCTCGACGCACTCGTCCACGCCGGCCTGCGCTGGGCACGGGCCCACCCCGCACCGCGATGGCTGGTCGACGTGCTCTTCCTCGCGGCCGCGGTGGTCGACGCGGTGCTCGACATCGCGGGGGCGACCACCACCGAGATCACGGTCTCGGTCATCGCCGCACTCGCGCTCGTGCTCCGGCGCCGCCTGCCCGTGCTCACCTTCGCGCTCACCATGCCCGGCCTGTTCATCGGCTCCGGTGTGGTGGCGGCGAGCATCGCCCTCTTCACCCTCGGCGAGCGCACCGACCGGCGTTGGCTCATGCTCCTCGCCGCGGTCGTCCAGTTCGTGGGCTTCAGCGGCTTCGTCGTCGGGCCACCGCAGCAGCTCGACGAGATCGTCGTGTCGATCGTCTACGCGGCGATCTTCGCGCTCGGGCCGCTCGCGATGGGGCTGCTCGTCCGGACCCGGGCGGACCTGGTCGACCGGATCGCCGAGCTCGGGGCGTCACGGGCCGAGGAACGCCGGCGCGCAGCCGAGGTCGCGCTCTCCCGCGAGCGCGCACTGCTCGCCCGTGAGATGCACGACGTCGTGTCGCACCAGGTGACCCTCATCGCGGTGCAGGCCGGCGGCGTGCAGATGGCCGGTCGGGACGAGCGCGAGCGGGCGTTCGCCCGGACCATCCGGCAGCTGTGCGTGGTGACCCTGCAGGAGCTGCGCGAGATGGTGCAGGTGCTCCGGGCGTCCGGCGGCACCGACCGCGAGATGGCCCCGCAGCCCGTGCTCGCCGACCTGCCCCGGCTCGTCGCGGCGAGCGGTCTCGAGACCGCGGTCGCCGTCGACCTGCCGGACACCCTGCCCCTCCCCGTGCAGCGCGCGGTCTACCGGTTCGTGCAGGAGGGCCTGACGAACGTCCGCAAGCACGCACCGGGGGCGGCCGTCCGGGTGAGCGGTCGGCTGCACGGCGACCAGGTGCTCGTCGACCTGGTGAACGGGCCGGCTCGGGCGGACCGGCTCGAGCTGCCGGGCTCGGGGCTCGGGCTGATCGGCCTCGGGGAGCGGGCGTCGCTCCTCGGCGGCCGGTTGGAGTCGGGTCCGCAGCCCGGCGACGGGTTCGCACTGCACCTCCGCCTGCCGGTCGAGCACGTGCCCGCTCCGACCGGGGGCTGACGATCGGAGGAGACCGGGTGGCCGATCGGCCACCCGGATCCACCCCGCAGCCCGATGCGGCGGCACGCCCGTCTGCGCTGTGATGACACCGTGGCACCCGCATCCCTCCTCGCACACCTCCGTCGCGCACCGGTCTCCGTGGCCACCGCCGTCGCCGCCGTCGTGCTCGTGATCACCGCCCGCATCGCCCACGCCGAACCGGACTTCCCGCACCACCCACCGGTCGCCCTGCTCGCCACGGGCGCCGTGGTGCTCGCGGTCGTGCTCGCCGAGCGGGCCCTCGGGTCGCTCCGCACGCTGGTCGTCGGCATCGGCGCACCGGTGCTCGCCGTGCTCGTCACCCTGCTCACGGTGACGGTCGGCCAGGCGGCCGGAGAGGCCCATGCCGAGGCGGCCGCCGGCGAACCGCTCTTCGCGCCGTCGATCGTCGCGACGGCGCTGCTGGGAGCCGCGTCCGCCGCGATGCCCGCCCAGCGACGACACCGGGTCCGTGCCGTGCTCTGGACGGTCGTGCTCACGCTCGTGCTCTTCGCGGGCCACGGCTCCGACCTCGCCCGCGCCCTGGCGACCCTGTTCGGGACCGCCGCCGGCGCGTTCGTCGTGCACCGTGCCTCCCGTCCGGCGGCCACGACGACGGAGGCGACGCCGACCCCGACACGCAACCCGCGCACCCTCGTCGTCGGCGTGCTCGCGGCGCTCGGCGCCGGCACCCTCGTCACGCTCGTCGTCCCGGAGCCGGACGGGGTGCTGTCCCCGTTCGCCGACGCGATGAGCGACCGCGCGACGTTCGTCGTCGGCGTGCTCCTGCTCGGTTCGGCCTGGCTCGTGCACCGGGGCCGTCGCGCCGGGGTCCTGCTCGCGGCCGGGGTCCTCGTGACCCTCACGGCCGTGCTGTCCGACGTCTTCCTCATCGAGCCGCTGTCCGACGGGGCGGTGCAGTGGCACGGCCTCGGCGTGGACGCCGTCGAGTGGCAGGTCACCCTGCTCGGCGCGTGGCTCGTGCCCGCGGCCGTGCTGCTCGCGGTCGTCCTCCTGCGCGACCGCCTGGTGCGCGGCCGGTTCCGGGCGGCGCCGTCGTGCAGCGAGGACTACCGCGGCATGCTCCGCCGTGGTGACGCCGGCTCGCTCGGCCACATGGGCACGTGGCAGGGCAACGCGACCTGGACCGACCCGGAGGGCCGTGGCGCCGTGGCGTACCGCGTGTGCGCTGACGTGGCCCTGACCGTCTCCGACCCGGCCTGTGCCGCCGCGGACCGGGCCGCCGTCCTCGCCGCCTTCACGACGTTCTGCGAGCGCAACGGCTGGGTACCGGCGTTCACGAGCGTCCACGAGCCGGTGCGCGAGATCCTCGTGGCGCAGGGCTGGACGGCGCTGCCCGTCGGCGTCGAGTCGGTGCTCGACGTGACGACCTTCGACCTGCGCGGGAAGAAGCGCCAGGACCTCCGGACGGCCTCGAACCGGGCCGACCGTGAGGGGGTCCGTGACGAGTGGACGACCTTCGACGCCCTCGACCCCGCCCAGCGCGCGCAGGTCGAGACCGTGTGCGCACGCTGGGCCGCCGACCGTCGACTGCCGGAGATGGGCTTCACGCTCGGCGGCCTGCGCGAGCTGGACGACCCGTCCGTGCGGTTGATGCTCGCGGTCACCGCCGACGGGCACGTCGACGCCGTCACGAGCTGGCTGCCCGTGTACGAGCACGGGGCACTCGTCGGGTACACGCTCGACGTGATGCGACGCGCGGACGACGGCATGCCCGGAGTGATGGAGTTCCTCATCGCCCGGACCGCCCTGCGCGCCCGCGAGGCCGGGCTCACCACGATCAGCCTGTCGGGCACCCCGCTCGCCGTGCACGACGACGCCGGGCCCCTGGTCGCCCGGGGATCGCGCCTGCTCGCGCGGGTCCTCGAGCCGGCGTACGGCTTCCGGTCGCTGCAGCGGTTCAAGGAGAAGTTCGGCGCCCGTCACGAGCCCCTCTGGCTCCTCGTGCCGAGCGCCCTGCTGGCGCCCCGCGTGGGGCGGGCCCTGGCCGGGGCCTACGTGCCGGGCCTGCGTCCGCGGCACCTGTGGGCCCTGCGGCAGGCGCACACCTCGGCGGCGGCCCGGGCCGACGCCGGTGCGCGCGCGTGAGTCCGACGGAGTGGTTGCTGGCGACCCAGCTGCAGGCACCGTCGAAGCTCGTCCCCGCCGACACGGCGTTCGTCGTGCTCGCGCTCGTCGTCCTGCTGCCGGCGGTCCGGCAGTGGCGCTCCCCCACCGCCTGGCGACGGGTCGTCACGCGCGCCGCCATCGCCGGCGCTGCCGCGCTCGTCCTCCTGGCCGTGTGCTGGTTCCTGACGCACGTCGTCGACCTGTTCGGTGTCGCCCTGAGCCCCGTCACGCAGATGTGGACCGCGTTCGCCGCGGCCGGTCTCGCCCTCGCCGTCACGGGGCTGGTGCAGGGCGGGCGCTGGCGGCGGACGGTCGCCGTCCTGCTCGTCCCCGCGACCCTGGTGGTGCCCGCGCTCGGCGTCAACGTCGAGTTCGGCAAGTACCCGACCCTCGGCACGGTCGTGCAGTCGGACCCGTTCCCCGCGCTCGACCTCGACGCCGTCCCGTCGGCCACGATGCCGTCCGCGGGGGTCGTCCGCACGGTCGAGATCCCCGGACGCCGCTCGCACTTCGACGCCCGGCCGGCCGTGGTCTGGCTCCCGCCCGCCGCCCTGGTGCGGGACCCGCGGCCGCTGCCCGTCGTCATCGCGTTCTCCGGGCAGCCTGGCGCTCCCGGCGACCTGTTCACCGCCGGACGCCTGGCGGAGCCGTTGGACGCCTACGCCGCCGCACACGAGGGGCGGGCGCCGATCGTCGTCTCGGTGGACCAGCTCTCGGCCCCCGGGCGCAACCCCATGTGCGTCGACTCGGCACTCGGCAACGTCGCCACCTACGTCACGCGCGACGTCCCGGACTGGCTCACCACGCACCTGCCCGTCACGACCGACCACCGGGCGTGGGGCCTGACCGGCTTCTCGCAGGGGGCGACCTGCGCGATGCAGTTCGTGACCGGTCACCCCGACGAGTTCGGGGCGGCACTGGCGGTGTCGAGCGAGCTGCAGCCGATCGACCAGGGGCCACAGCACAGCGCCGACCAGGCGTTCGGTGGCTCGACCGCACGGTGGCGGGCCGCGGCGCCGATCGCGCAGATGCGGGCGAACGGGCTCGGCGGACACGCGCTGTGGCTGACGGCTGGGTCGGCCGACCGGGAGTTCAGCGAGAACGCACGGAAGCTCGGTGCGGCCGCGCGGAAGGCCGGGGCCCGGGTCGAGGTCGGGTCCGCACCGGGGAGCGGTCACGACTGGAACACGGTGCAGTGGTCGTTCCGGTCGTACGTCGGGCCGCTCGCGGACGCGCTGTCCGCGGCTGATCGCTGACGGCCGCCGGCTCAGGCGTTGCGGACGAGCCAGGCGAACTGGTCGTCCGTGAGCTCCCGGTCCGTCCAGACCTGCCCGAGCACGCCCTGCGGCGCAGCGACGGATGCCGGCCCCTGCCAGACGAGTGAGAGCCCGGCCTTCCGCAGCACCGCAGCCGAAGCCGGGTTGTTCGTCACCACCCGACCGGTGACCGGAGCGCAGGGGTCCGTGCGACGGGCCTCGGCCACGGCCACGGCGGCGAGCTCGCTCGCGTACCCCTGACCCCATGCCGCCGGATCGAGCCGGTACCCGAGGTTCCAGACCCCCACTGCGGTCATGTCGACACCGCCGACGCCGACGAACGAGCCGTCGGTCGTGCGGAGCGTCCACGACCCGAGACCGTACCGGGCGCGGCCGCCGATCTTCCGCTGCACCAGGTCGACCGTCGTCGCGCGGTCCGTGTGGCGACCGGAGGGCAGGTGCCCCCACGTCCGCGCGTCCGAGAACACCGCGTGCACGTCGTCGATGTCGGCGGGAGTGAGCGGTGTCAGCACCAGGCGATCCGTCCGGATCTCCTGCTGTGGGGTCAGGAGCTGGTGGGCCATGGTCCGATCATCACCCGGACCCCCGACAAGTGGGTGAACACCACGCGACGTCCGCGTGATCCGGCCCCGGACTGCGGCTTCCCGCAGCCCGGGGCCGGACCAGGACGGACGCCAGCGGGTCAGTCGAGCAGGAGCGCCGGCTCCTCGAGCACCGAGGCGATGTCGTGCACGAAGCGCGACGCGACGTCGCCGTCGACAACCCGGTGGTCGAAGGACGCGCCGATCGTGGTCACCATGCGCGAGCGGACCTCGCCGTCGACGACCCACGGCTTCGGCTTGATGGTGCCCATCGCGACGATCGCGACCTCGCCCGGGTTGAGGATCGGGGTCCCGGTGTCCATACCGAACACACCGATGTTCGTGATCGTCACGGTGCCGTCGGCCATCTGCTGCGGCGTGGTCTTGCCGTCACGGGCCGTCAGGGTCAGGTCCTCGAGCGCCTTGGCGAGCTCGAACAGCGACATGTCCTGGGCGTCCTTGATGTTCGGCACGATGAGCCCGCGCGGGGTCGCCGCGGCGATGCCGAGGTTCACGAAGTGGTGGACGATGATCTCCTGGTCGGTCCAGGTCGAGTTCACCGACCGGTTCCGACGGACGGCCCAGATGACGGCCTTCGCGAAGACGAGCAGCGGCGAGACCTTGACGCCGGCGAACGTCGGCGACGACTTCAGGCGCTTGACGAACTCCATCGTGCGGGTCGCGTCGACGTCGACGAACAGGGACACGTGCGGCGCCGTGAACTTCGAGGTGGTCATCGCCTTCGCGATGGCCTTCCGCACGCCCTTGACCGGGATGGTCTCGCGGCGGACGTCGCCCCACTCGGGCGTCTCGATGTTGCGGAAGACGCTGGCCTGCTTCGCGTGCCGGATCACGTCGTCGCGGGTGACCTCGCCCGCGAGGCCCGTCGGCACGACCTCGGTCAGGTCAACGTCGAGGTCCTTCGCGAGCTTGCGGATCGGCGGCTTCGCCAGGACCGTGCCCGTCGAGACGACCTTGCGCGGGCGGGTGCCCTGCGCTGCGACGGCCTGCGAGATGCTGTCCTCGCCCGGGTCGGCTGCGGCCTCGGCGGCGGCGACGGCGTCCGCACTGGAGGCACGGCTCGCCTCGGCCGCGAGCGCTGCGGCCCGGCGGGCGCCCGGCTTCCGGCGGGACGGCGATGTCGTTGCCGAACCGTACCCGACCAGGACGGCGCCGGACGACTCGTCGGAGCCGACGACCGTCGCGTGGTCGGCGACCGGCTGCGCCGGTGCCGCGTGCCGCGGCTGTGCCGCGGGCGCTGCTGCTGCGGGAGCCGCGGCGGCTGCCGGGGCCGGCGGGGTCTGCTGCGTCGGGGTCTGCTGCACAGGTGCCGGAGGGGTCTGCGCGACGGGAGCCGGGGCGGCGGCCGCGGCAGGCGGGGTGACGGCGGCGTCGGGCGAGGCCGGGGCGCTGTCGGCGACGGCGGACGGGCCTCCCGGCTGGGCGGACGTCGACGCGACCTGCACGTCGGAGTCGACCCGGATGATCGGCTTGCCGACCTCGACGGTGTCGCCCTCGGAGACGAGCAGCCCCGTGACGGTGCCGGCGAACGGCGACGGCAACTCGACGAGCGACTTCGCGGTCTCGATCTCGACCAGGACCTGGTCGACGGTGACCTCGTCCCCGATCGCGACGCGCCACTGCACGATCTCGGCCTCGGTCAGGCCTTCGCCCACGTCGGGCAGGGGGAATTCGGCGGCGGGCACTGCGGCTCCTTCGAACGTTCGGTCGGCTCGGTCAGTATGCGAGGGCGCGGTCGACGGCCTCGAGGACACGGTCCGCATCCGGCAGGTGGAGGTGTTCGAGCTTCGACACCGGGAACGGGACGTCGAACCCGGAGACCCTGATGGGCGGTGCCTGCATCGTGTAGAAGCACTGCTCGGCGACGGTCGCGGCGATCTCGCTGCCGACGCTGACGAAGCCGGACGCCTCCTGTGCGATGACGACGCGGCCGGTCTTCCGCACCGAGGCCAGGAGTGGCTCCCAGTCGATCGGGGAGATCGAGCGGAGGTCGATGACCTCGCAGCTGGTGCCCTCGGCCTCGGCGATGTCCGCCGCCTGCATGAGGGTGGCGACCATCGCACCGTGACCGACGAGGGTGACCTCGGTGCCGGTGCGGGCGACGCGCGTGGTGTGCATCGGCACGTGGCCGCCGACGAAGTCGACCTCGCCCTTCGGCCAGTAGCGCGACTTCGGCTCGAGGAACACGACCGGGTCCTTCGACGCGATCGCCTCCTGGATCATCCAGTACGCGTCGTTCGGGGTGCTCGGGCTGACCACGCGCAGGCCCGGGGTGTGCGCGAAGTACGCCTCCGGGGACTCCTGGTGGTGCTCCACGGCGCCGATGTGACCGCCGTAGGGGATGCGGATGACGACCGGCAGCGACATGTGCGCCGGCAGACGGTTCTGCATCTTCGCGAGCTGCGAGGTGATCTGGTCGAAGCCCGGCCAGACGAAGCCGTCGAACTGGATCTCGACGACCGGACGGTAGCCACGCAGGGCGAGGCCGATCGCGGTGCCGATGATGCCGGACTCCGCGAGGGGGGTGTCGCGGACGCGCTCGGCGCCGAAGCGCTCCTGCAGCCCCTCGGTGATGCGGAAGACACCGCCGAGGCGGCCGATGTCCTCGCCCATCAGCAGGACCTTGTCGTCCGCGGCCATGGCGGCGGCGAGACCGGCGTTGAGCGCCTTGGCCATCGGCAGGGTCTGCACGGGCTCGCTGGGGACCTCGCCCGCACCGGGGTGGGCGCGGAGCGTGTAGTCGAAGAGCTGCTCGGTCGTGCTCATCAGTGGGAGCCCCCTTCGTACCCGGCCTCGTACTGCTCGAGCCAGGCCTTCTGCGCGGTGGTGACCGGGTGCGGCTCGCGGTACACGTTGTCGAACATGACGTCGACCGACGGCGGGGTCAGGGCGACCGTGCGGCGACGGACGTCGGCGGCGATGTCCTCGCCCTCCTCGTCGAAGCGCGCGAGCTGCTCGTCGGAGACGCCACGGCTGCGCAGGTACGCGGCCGAGCGGGAGATCGGGTCGCGCTCGACCCACGAGGCGAGCTCGTCGTCGAGGCGGTAGCGGGTCGGGTCGTCGGAGCTCGTGTGCGCGCCGATGCGGTAGGTCTCCGCCTCCACGAAGGCCGGCCCCTGACCGGAGCGGGCGTGGTCGGTCGCCACGAGGGACGCCGTGTACGACGCCAGCACGTCGTTGCCGTCGATGCGGACGCTCGGGATGCCGAAGCCACGCGGGCGGTCGACGAGCGGGGTCGGCGACTGCGTGGCCACGGGGACCGAGATCGCCCAGTGGTTGTTCTGCAGGAAGAAGACGACGGGAGCCTTCGTCGACGCGGCGAACACGTACGCCTCGTTCACGTCGCCCTGGCTCGTCGCGCCGTCGCCGAAGTAGACGATGGTGCAGGCGTCACGGTCGGGATCGCCGGTGCCGACGTCGCCGTCGAGCTGCTGACCGAGCGCGTAGCCCGTCGCGTGCAGCGTCTGCGAACCGATCACGAGGGTCGAGATGTGCGTGTTGCCGCGCTCGTCCGGGTCCCAGCCGCCGTGCGTCTGGCCGCGGTACATCGCGATGATCTCCATCGGCTCGACACCGCGGTGCATCGTGACGGCGTGCTCGCGGTACGACGGGAAGACGTGGTCCTGTGCACGGAGGGCGAAGACGGAACCGACCTGCGCTGCCTCCTGCCCGTGGCTCGGGACCCAGAGGCCGAGCTGACCGGTGCGCTGGAGGTTGTGGCCCGCGTGGTCGAACCGACGCGTGAGCACCATGCGGCGGTGCATCGCCAGCAGGGTCTCGTCCGGGATCGCCCGCGCGACGGCGGCGTACTCGGCGTTCTCGTCGGTCTCCACGAACCGGCCCTCGGGGTCGAGGATCCGGACGGTGGCCGTCGCGGGGGCCGCGGCGTGGAATGACATGTCGGTCAGCGTAACGCCAGGGCCTACCGGGCCGCCTGGAGGTCCCCCACAAGCGACCCCGCCGTTTCGAGGAGCGTTTCCACAGCCTCGTGCTCCCCGATCGACACCCGGATGCCCTCGTTCCCGAAGGCCCGGACGATGATGCCGGCGGCCTCGAACCGCTCGGCGGCGTGCGCCGTCAGCTCCCGCGTCGGCAGCCACACGAAGTTGCCCTGGGCGTCCGGGACGTCCCAGCCCTGGCCACGCAGCGCGGTGACGATGCGGTCACGGCTGGCCGCGAGCTCGGCGACGCGTTCGAGCAGCTCGGTCTCGCGCTCGAGGCTCGCGAGCGCCGCGGCCTGACCCTGTGCGGTCACGGACAGGGGGATCGCGCAGGCACGGACGGCGTCGAGCACGTACGCCGGACCGAACGCGTAGCCGACGCGCAGGCCCGCGAGTCCGTACGCCTTGGAGAACGTGCGGAGGACGACGAGGTTCGGGTACCGCTCGAGCAGCGGGGTGCCCCGGACCGCGGTGGGCTCGGTGACGAACTCGGCGTAGGCCTCGTCGAGCACCACGAGCACGGTCGACGGCACCCGGGCCATGAACGCCTCGAACTCGGCGCCCGTGACGACGGGACCCGTGGGGTTGTTCGGCGTGCAGACGATCACCATGCGGGTGCGCTCGGTGACCGCGTCGGCCATTGCGTCGAGGTCGTGCCCGCCGTCGGGACGGTTCGGCACCTGCACGCTGGCGGCACCCGCGACCGTGACGACGCCCGGGTAGGCCTCGAACGAGCGCCACGCGTAGACGATCTCGTCACCGGGACCGCTCGTCGCCTTCGCCAGCTCGTGCAGGATCGCGACGCTGCCCGGTGCGACGTGGACCTCGTCCACCGTCAGACCCGCGCGGTCCGCGAGCACGGCGCGGACGGCCAGGGCGGTGGCGTCCGGGTAGCGGTTGTAGGCGGTCTGCGCCTGCACGGCCTCGACCACGCCGGGCAGCGGCGGGAAGGGGTTCTCGTTGCTCGACAGCTTGAACGCGTCGGGTGCGGCCTGACGACCCTGCTTGTACGCGGGGAGGACGGCCACCTCGGGCCGGATGTGCACGCGCTCGTCAGTCACCCGCACAGGCTACCGGGACCCGTCCGGGGTGCGACGGGCATCATGAGGACATGCGATTCCTCGTCCGCCTCGTCGTCAACGCCGTCGCGCTCTGGCTCACCACGCTCATCGTGAGCGGCGTCACCGTCACCCCGTTCGGTGACGGCGACACCACCGCCGTCGTGCTCACGTTCCTGCTCGTGGCGTTCGTGTTCGGGCTCGTGAACGCGGTCATCGGCACGATCATCCGGATCGTCGCGTTCCCGCTCTACGTCCTGACGCTCGGTCTCATCTCGCTGATCGTCAACGCCGTGCTGCTGCTCATCGTCGCCGGCATCTCGGACACGATCGGCTTCGGGCTGCAGGTCGAGTCCTTCGGCTGGGGCATCGTCGGAGCGTTCGTGCTCGCCGTGTTCTCGTGGCTGATCGGGCTGTTCGTGCGCCCGGTGCTGAACCGCCAGCGTCCGTGAGCGCGGGCGGCACCGGGCCGACCGCATGCGCGACGCGCGCCGACGACGGTGGCCGTGCCGTGCCTCCTGGACGGACCGCCGTCGCGGACGTCACGTCCGTGCGCCATGATGTGCACATGAGCCCGGACGCCGACGCCCCGTTCCGCGTCTCGTTCGTCTGCAGCGGCAACATCTGCCGCTCCCCCATGGCCGGCATCGTCTTCGCACAGATCGCCGCCGACGCCGGGATGTCCGACCGCTTCGTCGTCGAGTCCGCCGGCACCGGCGACTGGCACGTGGGCGAGCCAGCGGACGAGCGCACGATCGCGGCGCTGGCGGCGCGCGGATACGATGGCAGCAGGCATCGCGCCCGTCAGTTCGACCCGGACCGGTTCCCGGACCTCGACCTGGTGGTCGCACTCGACCGCTCCCACGAACGCGTCCTGCGGTCGTGGGCACCGACGATGGACGACGCCGCCAAGGTGACGCTCCTGCTGCGGTACGACGACGCCTGGCCCCAGCAGACCGACGTACCGGACCCGTACTACGCGGACCGGCACGAGTTCGACCGAGTGCTCTCGACCGTCGAGCGGGCCTGCCGGGCGCTCTTCCGCCAACTCGAACCGGCAGTCCGTCAGGGAGCCCCATGACCCCCCTTCCCCCGCAGCCGATCAGCCCGCTCGACGGGCGCTACTACCCGATCGTGCACACGGTGGGCGAGCACCTCTCCGAGGCCGGCCTCAACCGCGCGCGCATCGTGGTCGAGGTCGAGTGGCTCATCTTCCTGACCGACCGCGCCATGTTCACCACGTCGCCGCTCAGCGTCGACGACAAGGCCGCGCTCCGCCGGGTCGTCGAGACCTTCGGCCAGGAGCAGATCGCCGAGCTCGCCGAGATCGAGGCGACGACGCGGCACGACGTCAAGGCCGTCGAGTACTTCGTCCGTCGGCGGCTCTCCGAGCTCGGGCTCGACGCGATCGCCGAGCTGACGCACTTCGCGTGCACGAGCGAGGACGTCAACAACCTGTCGTACGCGCTCACCGTCCGCGACACGGTCGACCGCGTGTGGCTGCCCGCCTACCGTGCCGTCCTCGCGACGCTGCGCACCATGGCCGAGGAGCTCCGCGCCGTGCCGATGCTGTCGCACACGCACGGCCAGCCCGCGACGCCGACCACGCTCGGCAAGGAGCTCGCGGTCGTCGTCTACCGCCTCGAGCGGGTCCTGGCGCAGATCGAGCACGGTGAGTACCTCGGCAAGTTCTCGGGTGCGACCGGCACCTTCTCGGCACACCTCGCCGCCGACCCCGAGGCCGACTGGCCCGCGCTGTCCAAGGAGTTCGTGGAGGGCCTCGGCCTGACCTGGAACCCCCTCACGACGCAGATCGAGTCGCACGACTGGCAGGCCGAGCTGTACGACCGCGTGCGCCACGCGAACCGGATCCTGCACAACCTGGCGACGGACGTGTGGACCTACATCTCCATGGGGTACTTCACGCAGATCCCGGTGGCGGGCGCCACGGGGTCGTCGACGATGCCGCACAAGATCAACCCCATCCGGTTCGAGAACGCCGAGGCGAACCTCGAGATCTCGTCGGCGTTGTTCTCGACGCTGTCCGAGACCCTCGTCACGAGCCGCCTGCAGCGCGACCTGACGGACTCGACCACGCAGCGGAACATCGGTGTCGCGTTCGGGCACTCGCTGCTCGCGCTCGACAACCTGCGGCGCGGGCTCGGCGAGATCGCCGTGAACGAGGCCCGTCTCGCCGAGGACCTCGACCACAACTGGGAGGTGCTCGGCGAAGCGGTCCAGACCGTGATCCGCGCGGAGGTCACCGCCGGCCAGTCCGACATCGAGGACCCCTACGCGATGCTCAAGGAGCTCACGCGCGGCAAGCGCATCGGCCAGGACGAGCTCGTCGCGTTCGTGAACGGCCTCGACATCTCGTCGGGCGCCAAGGCGCGCCTGACGAACCTGACGCCGGCCACCTACACGGGCCTGGCGGACGAGCTGGTCGACCACCTGGACGTCTAGCGCTCCGCAGGACGCAACGGAGGCGGTTCCCCGCAGCGGTACGACGCTGCGGGGAACCGCCTCCGTCGCGTTCCGAGATCGCGCGCGCGGGCAGGCCGGACGGGAGGCACGGTGCGGCCCCGCCGCGCGCCGTACCGCCTCAGGTGGTGACGGCCGTCGCCTCGGCGACCAGTGCCTCCAGGACGGTGCGGACCGCGGGGCGGACGGCCCGGTCGGGACGCGTCAGCGCCTCGATCCGGCGGCCGGCCCGCACGTCGGCCAGGGTCGCCAGCCGGTAGCGACCGGGCGCGCGTGTGCCCGAGGTGTACCGGGGCACGAGGGCGATGCCGTGCCCGGCGGCGACCAGGTTCTCGATCACCGGCAGGTGGATCGTGCGGAACGCGACCGACGGCGGGGTGTCCGACGCGGCCGCCATGGCGGTGAGCACGCGGTCGATCGGGTAGTCCTCGGGCACGCCGATCCAGGTCTCGTCGACGACGTCCTCGATGCGGACGCGGTCGAGGCCGGCGAGCGGGTGGTCGAGCGGCAGCGCGACGTCGAGCGGTTCGCGGAGCAGCGGGACGCTCTCGACCGCGGCGCGGTCCGCGCGCCGCGAGCCGTCCGGGCGGTGGCCGATGACGACGTCGTGGTCGGCGGTCAACGGGGCGAACTCGCCCTCGCTGACGTCGACGTCGGAGAGCTCGAGCACGATGCCCGGGTGCGCGCGCATACGGGTGAGGAGGCCCGGCAACAGCAGCTCGGCCGCCGACGGGAACACCGCGAGGTCGACCGTGCCGCTGACCCCCGCGAGGTGTTCGGCCCACGCCGACTCGACGGTCGCCAGCGCGGTCGCCACACCGGTCGCCATGTCGGCGAGCGCGCGACCGTGCGGAGTGAGGCGGACGCCGCGCCCCACCCGTTCGACCAGCGGGACGCCTGCCTGACGCTGCAGCGTGCGGAGCTGCTGCGAGACCGCGCTCGGCGTCCGGCGGGTGGCGGCGGCGACCGCGGTGACGCTCCCCCGTTCCGCGAGCTCGCGGAGGACCGGGAGCAGGGCGATGTCGAAGCCGACCATGCAGGGACCCTACAACGTCGCTGTCAGATCGTTCGCTGGTGCTACTGCTTCGTGTGCGGGACGATCGGGAGGTGCTCTTCCGCGACCGCATCCTCGCCCTCGTGGTCGCCGTGGCGTGGGGGCTGAACTTCCCCGCCACCGCGATCGCGCTCGACCACTGGCCGCCGTTCCTGCTGGCGGCGGTGCGGTTCACGCTCCTCGCGGTCCCGACGGTCCTGTTCGTCCCGCGACCGAAGGTCCGCTTCGGCTGGATCCTGCTCGTCGGCGCGACGCTCGGCGTGCTGCAGTTCGCGTTCCTCTACCTCGGCATGGCCGCCGGGATGCCCACGGGCCTGGCATCGCTGGTGATCCAGGCGTCGGCGCCGTTCACGGTCGTCCTGGCCGGGGTGCTCCTGCGGGAGAAGCTCACCGCCCGGCAGGTCGTCGGGGTCTCCGTCGCCGTCGCCGCCCTCGGCGTCATCGCGGTGCACCGCGCGCAGACAGCGGCGCTGCTGCCGGTCGTGCTCGTGCTGTGCGGCGCCCTGGGCTGGGCGCTCGGCAACGTGGCGACGCGCCGGACCGGTCCGGTCAACCCGCTGCACCTGACGCTGTGGTGGGCGGTCGTGCCGCCCGTCCCGATGTTCGCGCTGTCGCTGCTCGTCGAGGGGCCGGCGCGGGTCGGCCAGGCGTTCGGCACGGCGTTCACGGCGTCGGCGCTGCCCGCCGACCTCGGGCTGCTGTACATCGTGGTCGCGGGGAGCCTGGTCGGGTACGGCATCTGGTCCCGGCTCCTGGGGAAGTACCCGTCGAGCACGGTCGCACCGTTCTCGATGCTCGTCCCGGTGATCGGGGTGCTCGCGTCGTGGGCGGCGTTCGGCGAGGTCCCGGACCTGGTCGAGGTCGTGGCCGGCGCCGTGGTCGTGGCCGCCGTCCTGTGGTCGTCGCGGACGGGCAGGACCGCGCCCTCACTCCCGGTGGCGCCGGTGACGCCGGTGACGCTCGCGCCCGAGGACACCGAGGACACCGAGGCGCCGCCGGTCCGTCGGGACGCCGCCGGTTCCGGGGCCGTCTCGGTGTGACCGGGCCGTCTCGCGTGGACGCCGGCGTCTCGGCCCGCACCCCACGAGCCGGAGCGGGATCCGGAGCCGGAGCGGGAGCCGGAGACGGGGCCGATCAGCCCCGGTGCTGCCGACGGTCCGCGATGATGTCGGCGAGCGCGCCGCGCAGGTCGCGGTACCGGAACTCGTAGCCCGCCTCGACCAGCCGGGTCGGCACGACCCAGCGGCTCTTCAGCACGAGCTCGGTCTCGGTGCGGATCACGAACGCGCCGATCTCGAGCATCCACCGCCAGGTCGGCAGGCCGAAGCGCCGCCCGACGGCGTCGCGGATGGTCGCCATCACCGTGCGGTTGTCCGAGGGCGTCGGGCTCGACACGTTCACCGGACCGTCGATGTCCTCGTGGTCGCGCACGAAGCGGATCACCCCGAGGACGTCGGCGATGTGCACCCAGCTGAACCGCTGCCGCCCGCGGGTGTGCCGGTCGTGGTGGTACGTCCCCGCGCGGAGCCGCGCACGCGTCGGGAACCACGGCCCGTCGTACTGCGGTCCGCCGAGCCCGGCCCGCGCGAGCCGGAGGAGCGGGACGAGGGCGCTGCCGTCGCCGAACACGATGGCCATGCGGAGCGCCACACGGCGGGTCTGCGGCAGGTCCGCCGCGAACAGGGCGTGCTCCCATGCCTTCGCGACCGAGACGGAGAAGCCCTCGCCGAGCTCGCCCGTCGCCTCGTCCTGCGGGCGGTCGTCGGCGTGCCGGTAGATCGTCGCCGTCGAGGCGTTCACCCACAGCGGCGGCGGGTGTTCCGCGGTCCGGATCGCCTCCGCGAGTTCGAGCGTCGTGTCCACGCGCGAGCGCATGATCTCCGCCCGGTTCCGGCGGCCGTACCGGCAGTTCACGCTCTTGCCCGCCATGTTCACGACGAGCGCGGCACCGTCGACGAGTTCGCGGATGCGCAGGGTGTTCCCCCACACCGCGTCGCCGGTCCGACCGACCGTGACGACCTCGTACCCCTCGTCGCGGAACGCGTCCTGCAGGTACCGCCCCACGAATCCGCTCGCCCCCGCGAGCACGACACGACCCAGCGGCGCGCCCGTGGTCGCGCCGGTGGTCTGGTCCACGGTCTCGTCGCTCATCGTCTCCCCCGTCGCGGTGTCGGGCTCGATCCGGTAGCGGAAGGAGCCCTCGTACCGGTACAGCGTGCCGAGCACCGGTGCCGAGCGCCGCAGGGACACGCGCTGCACGCCGGCATCGTCATCGAATCGTTCCACGAGCGTCACGCGCGGGGCGACCACGGCCGGGAGGCTCCACGCCCGTCCCAGCACGCGGACCGTGACGCGGGTGGAGACCAGGCGCAGGGCGCCCGCGTCCGGTCCGTGCGCGTCGACCTCCGTCCGGGACCGGGCGCTGACGGCCGCGCGAGCACGTCCGTCGGCGTCGTCAGCTCGGACGGCGACCGGGTGACGCTGCCGATCCTGGCACGTCGTCGGTGCCGTTCCCTACCATCGAGGCATGGGACACGACCACGGCGCAGGGCACGGGCACTCGCACGCCGGCGCCTCCGAGCGCGCGCTGCTCGTCGCGTTCTGCATCTCGGCGGGCATCCTGCTGGCCGAGGTGGTCGGGGCGGTCGTCACGGGGTCGCTCGCGCTGCTCGTCGACGCCGGGCACATGGTGGTCGACACCGGGGGGCTCGGCATCGGGCTGGTCGCCACCCGGCTGGCTCGGCGGACGCCGACGGCACAGCGGACGTGGGGCTACCAGCGCGCCGAGGTGCTCGGCGCCACGGCGCAGGCGGCGATCCTGCTCGCCGTGGGCGTCTTCGTCGTCGTCTCGGCGGTGCAGCGCCTGTTCGTGCCCGCAGAGGTCCACGCCGGCCCGCTGCTCGTCTTCGGCGTCGTCGGACTCGTCGGCAACCTGGTCGCGTACGCGGTGCTCGCCCGGGCCTCCGGAGAGGGCTTCACGTCGCGGGCGGCACGGCTCGAGGTGCTCAACGACACCCTCGGTTCCGTCGCGGTCATCGCCGCGGCCGTCGTGCTCGCGCTGACCGGGTGGGAGCGGGCCGACTCGATCGCCGCGATCCTCATCGGGCTGCTCATCCTGCCGCGGGCCGTCCGGCTGCTCCGCGAGACCGCGAACGTGCTGCTCGAGTCCACGCCGCCCGGGCTCGACCTCGACGACGTGCGCGCGCACATCCTCGAGCTCGACCACGTGATCGAGGTGCACGACCTGCACGCGACGCTCGTCGCCACCGGGGTGCCGAACCTGACGGCGCACGTCGTCGTCGACGACCACTGCTTCTCGACCGCGCACGCTCCACGGATCCTCGACGCGCTGCAGCAGTGCGTCGCGGAGCACTTCGACGTGCCCGTCGAGCACTCGACCTTCCAGCTCGAACCGGTCTCGCACCGGCGGCACGAGCACGAGGTGCACGCGTAGGAGCGCGCCGGGCTGCCCGTGGCCGGGCGAGTGGCTCAGCAGCCGCCGTCGTCGGTGGGGAACGCCGTGATGACGCGGTCGGTGGTCGCCGAGACGATGACGCGCACGAACGGCTCGGCGTCCGGCCGGGACCCGTCGTCGAACCGCACCGGCGCCGCGAAGCAGACCTTGCCGTCCCCGGCGTCCTCCGGGTAGCCGTCGGCGGGGTGCTCGAGCACGGTCCGCACGGCGGTGAGCATGGCGTCGTCCCAGTCGCGGGAGCCGTGGCCCGACACGACGTCGCGCCAGTCGGCGGTGTGCCGGACGCGGATGTGCTCGTAGCCCTGCCCCGAGGTGCCGCACTGCAGGACGACCCGACCGAGCGCCGCGGTGTCGTAGCTCGCGATCACGGACCGGCTGTCACGGCCGCAACGATCGAGCACGTCGGAGCCGGGCAGGTCCGGGCCCGTCCGGGTGATCGTCACCGTGGGGCCGGGCGCGGAACCGTCGGTGGCGGTCCCGTCGGCGCTTGACCCGTCGGCAGCTGACCCGTCGGCAGCTGGCCCGTCGGCGGCGGTCGCGCTCGGCGCGACGGAGACGGAGCCACCGCCGATGACCGGGTCCTCACCGCTGCGCTGGGCCGTGAGCGCGAAGCCGCCGGCAACGAGTCCGGCGGCGATCACGGCGGCGACGGCGGTGACGACCGGACGTCGGCGCTGCTGGGGCATCGTCCCAGTATGCCGGTCCGCCCGGGGCCAGCCGGACGCCCGCGGCCGGCCGCCCACCCCGGGGCCGGTGGCGCCGGGGTGCGGGGCGGGGGTCCGGTCCGCCGCGAAGCTCCGGGGCTACTCCGCGCGAGCCGCCAACCGCGTGCCCGCGACGAGCGCCAGCACGACCACGAAGACCACGTAGCCGAGCAACACCGGGAGCGTCGGGACGACCAGCAGCGCGGCCCCGACCGCCACGACGGGCACGGTCAGCCCGGCGTAGGCGATGAGGAAGGTCGCCGCGAGGACCCCGCCACGGCGCTCGGGTCCGACGAGGGAGCCGGCACGGGCGATCGACGCCCGGAACAGCAGCCCGACGCCGGCGCCCGCGACGACCCCGCCGCCGATGAAGCCCGCGACCTGCAGGAACACGGCCGCGACCGCGAGCACGACCAGGCCACCCACGAGCAGGACCAGCCCGAGCCGGATCTGGCGCCGCTGCGAGAGCCGCGCGAACACGATCTGCGAGAGGGCGCTCGCGGCGAAGACCCCGAACGTCGTCGCTCCCGCGGCGAGGCGGTCGGTGACGTGGAAGGTCGTGCCGAGGAAGCTGGGGGCCACCGAGGTGAAGAGCCCCTGCACCGCCAGGGCCGCGAACGCCGCGGTGCCCGCCGCCCAGAAGACGCCGGCCTGCCCCTCGGGCGCCGCCATCCGCTGCGGCCGGTAGGGCACCGGCTCCTCGGGACGGTCGACCGTCTCGGGCGCGGCGAGGACGACCACGAACGCGACCGCCAGGGCGACGACGAAGACGACGTAGGGCACGACGAGCGGCTGCCCGACGTACTCCGCGAGCGCGCCCCCGACCAGGGCGCCGAGCGACAGACCGCCGAGGTTCACCGCTCCCGCCGCGACACTCGCTCCCTGGGCAGACGCGGACGAGCCGGTCGCCCGGACGCGGAGCTCGCCGAGGTGGGCGGTCGCGGTCGCGGTGAGCAGACCGACACCGAGCCCCGTCACCAGACGGGCCACGACGAGTCCGGCGACGTCGTTCCACAGCAGGAAGAGCACCGCCGCGAGGAGCTCGAGGGCGATCGACACCAGGATCAGCGGGCGTCGGCCGTGCACGTCGCTGAGGTGACCGGCCAGGAACAGCGCGGCGACGACACCCACGCCGTACGCGGCGAAGACGACCGTGGTGGTGAAGGTCGGGAAGCCGTCGCGGGCCTGGTAGACGACGTAGAGGGGCGCCGGGACGGTCGCGAAGGCCATCACCGCCAGGAACGCGAACGCCACGGCCCAGAAGCCGAACCCGTGCCGGCGGCGGGAGTGGACGCGGCGGCCGCGCGGGGCCGGGACCTGGTCGGAGGACGCTGCACGTGCAGGGGCGACACCCACGGTGGGGGTGGAGGTGGTGGTCGAGGACATGCTCCGATGGTGCTCGCCGGAGCGCATCGAGTCCAACGGATGCTCTTGATGTGCGTCATCGATCGGACCGATACTCAGGGGGTGGAGACCCGCCTGCTCGAACAGTTCGTCGCCGTCGCGTCCGAGGGCAGCGTCACCCGTGCCGCAGAACGCCTCTGGGCCGCGCAGTCGACGGTCTCCGCCGGGATCGCGTCACTCGAACGTTCGCTCGGCGTCCGCCTCTTCGACCGCACCGGGCGGCGCCTCGTGCTGACCACCGCCGGCGAGGACCTGCTCCCCCACGCTCGCACCGTGCTCGACGCCCTCGACCGCATGCGTGACCTGGCGACGGTGGACGACGCCGACCTGCGCGGTCGGGTGCGCCTCGGCATCTTCACGAGCATGGACATCGTGGACCTGACCGGAGTCCTCCGGCGCTTCCGGCACCGCCACCCGCTCGTGGCGGTGGAGCTCATGACCTCGCCGACCGGCACCACGGGACTCGTGCAGGACCTCGTCGCGGGACGGCTGGACCTCGCGTACACGGGCCTGCCGTCGGTGCCCTCCGGCATCGTGGTCGAACCACTGCGCGAGATGCCCTTCCGGGTCTTCACCGCGGCGGACCACCCGCTGGCGGGACGCCGTTCGGTGTCACTGGCCGAGCTCGCTGCGGAACCCTTCGTCGACACCGCGCACGGGTTCGGCAACCGCCTGATCCTCGACGCCGCGTTCGAGCGACGCGGTCTCCGTCGCCGTGTCGTCGCGGAGATGAACGACATGCCCGCGGTGATCCGGTTCGCCTCGGCCGGACTCGGCGTCGGTGTCGTCCCGGACTCGGGCGTCCGGTACGACGGAGCCGTGCTGGAGCTCGAGGACGAGGTCGAGCCGCTGCGCATCGGACTCGCGATGCGGTCGGACACCGAGCCGAACCGTGCGACGCGCACGCTGGCCCGGGACGTCGTGGCTGCTCGGGTGGGATGAGGCCTGCGGGCGGCCGCGTGGGAGGCATCCCACCGGCGGACGGGAGGCGCGGGTCCGGTCCGCCCCACGCCTCCCGGCCGTCAGTCCCCCCCAGATCTCCCCGACGACGGCGTCGAGCAGGCCGTTGGTCGGGAAGTCACCCTGGCTGATCTCGACCCAGGTGCCACCACGGACGTACCGGGTCCGCGCCTGCGCGGCACCGGTCTCGGCGTCGGTCGACGTCGCTCGACACACACGGGCCGGACCCTCGACCGAGCACTCGGGGTCCCAGCCGGTGAAGAAGCTCGTCGCTCCTGCGGTGAGCTGCTCGTCGTCCGCGGTACCGACGGTGAGCGCCAGGCCGGGTACCGGCCCGTCGCTGCCGCCCCAGAGGCAGTACAGCTCGGTGACCCCGAGGCGTCAGTGGAAGTCGTCGCCGTCCGTCTGCTCGCCGGGAGCCTTGTGCCCGCCGAGCATGTCGTTGTCGTCCTGGTCGCTCGACGCGGCCAGCTGGAGCATGGCGAGGACCACCACGACCACGATGAACGCGACGCCGAGGAAGACCAGCGCGAGCTCGAACTCGCGTGTCGAGAAGAGCACGACCGCTCCGGTGAACACCGCGATGACCGCCGAGATCACGAGGAGTTCGGCGGGGCGCAGGCGGTCGCGACGGCTGGGGGAGGTCATGCGTGTGGTGCTCCGTCCGGGGCAGCGGCCGGTGCAGCCGTGCCCCACTTGTGCGAGAGTCCGGCGATCACGTGGAAGACCGCCGCGATGGCGAGGTAGGCGCCGAGCAGGCCGACGAGGACGACTGCGGCGTCCAGGGTGCCGGTCACCTGCTCGACACCGCCGAGCTGCTGGGAGTAGTCGGGCGGTGTCAGCAGGAAGGCGACCGCGAGCAGCAGGGTGAGCCCGCCGATCGTCGTCCAGTCGCGGGCGAAGGGCGATCGCCCTCGTGCCCTGAGCCCCTGTGCGAGTTCGAGGGCTCCGGTCAGCACCGCCCAACCGACGACCACCGTGATGAACGCCGCGAGCCCGACGCTGTTCGTCGCGAGCGCTGCGACACCGGCGACGAGGGAGACGACCGCCTGTACGAGTGTCGTCGGACGCGACCGCTCGTCGAACGGCATCCGACGGAGCGCGGCCCAGCCGAGCACGACGGCGTCGACGATCACGAACCCGCCGAAGAGCAGCAGGCCGTAGCCAGCGGCGTGGTTGGACGAGAAGGTGATGACGAGGGCCACGACCGCGGCTGGGACGGCCCGGAGGACGGGGATCGACCAGTACCGCGCGCGCTGGCCGGCGTCGTCCACGGAGTCGGACACGAGACCTCTTTCGGGCATGCGGATCGTGGTCCGAGTCTACCGCCGGCACCCCGGGCATCGGACCGGAGACGGTGCCGGCGGCGACCACGCCGTCGCCGGTCGGGGCTCGGGTGGCCCACGACCGGCGGCGCGTCGCCGTCAGCCGGCGTCGTCGGGCGTCCGGCGGCGCCGTGTCACCCACCACCCGCCGACCCCGAGTCCGACCGCGGCACCCGCGACGGCGGTGAGCAGCCCCAGCCCCTCGGCGCCGGTGTAGGCGAGGGCTCCGCGCCGGATCCCCCCGCTGCCCGTCCGTCCGCCACCGGCAGTCGTCGGAGCGGCCGGCGACGGTGAGGTGCTCGCGGAGGCGGCCGGTGTCGGAGCGCTCCCGCCGCCGTCTCCGTCGCTGTCGTCGTCGCCGTTCCCGTCACCGGGCACGGTGACACCGATCGACACCTCCGGTGACGGGTCACCACCGTCGGGGTCGGTGGGGGACGTCGCGGTCGCCACGTTGACGACGTCGGAGCCGTCGCCCGTGTAGTCGGGGTCGAGCACCGCGCGGATGCGGAAGGAGCGTGTCTGACCCACGGCCAGGTCGCCGTCGGACCGGCACGTGACGTGCTGCCCGTCGGCCGTGCAGTCGTCCTCCGACCCAGCGAAGCGCATCGCCGACGGCAGGTCGTCGACCACGCCCACCTCGTGCGCGGTGTCCGGTCCCCGGTTCTCCGCCGTCACCCGGTACTCGACCTCGTCACCTGGTGCCACGTCGACGGACGGGGAGACCGACTTCTCGGTCACCAGCTGTGCCTCGGGGGCGGGCACCGCCTCGATCGGTCTGGTCACGACGGACCGGTTGTCGGACTCGTCGACGTCGGCCAGGGACGCCGGAGGGGCGATGCTCGCGGTGCTCTCGAGCGATCCCGAGGCGTCGTCCGCGACGGTGCCCGTCACGGCGACCGTCGCCGAGCCACCCCACACCAGGTCGAGCGCGTCGTCCACGTCGCCCGTGCCGGTGGTCGCGCCACAGGCGGATCCGGCGGTCGCGGTGCAGGTCCACGTCACGTCACGCAGGCCGTCCGGCACGTCGACGTGCAGCGCACTGGGGTCCGAACGGTTCGGCCCGGCATCGGAGGCGGTCACGGTGTAGGTGAAGGGCTGTCCTGGCCGGCCGGACGCCGGGAGGTCCTGCGAGACACCGAGGTCGACCGGCTCGGAGACGCGGAGGTCGTCGACCTCGTGGACGTCGGCGAAGCTGCCGGTCGCGGCGGAGAACCCCAGCCGGAGCGTGTCCGGCAACGGTGCCTGCGACGGGTGGTGGAGCGGTACCCGGTCGAAGACGGTCCGCTGCGCGCCGTCGGACTCGAGCCGGACCGTCATGAACAGCTCGCCGCTCGCCCCGGGCACGAGGCTGACCCGGACCCGCCGCGTCTCGGGGCCCTGCGTGAGGGTACCGCCCGGCGCGGGGACACCGTCGACGTACCGGTAGCCCGTCGTCCCGTCGCCCGATCCGCGGACCACGATCGAGTCCGGCCGGCGCCCGACCCCCGACCCGTTGATGTCCTGCGAGAAGTTGCCGTAGTGGTCGACCGCCACGGCCGCGAAGCCGCCCGGCACGCCCGGGAGGTCGCACGGCTCCCCACCGCCCTGGGTCACGCTCGACCGACAGGCGTACCCGAGCGCCGCGCCGTAGGCACCGACACCCTGTGGTGCGCGGCCGTCCGCCAGGAAGAGGAGCAGCCCGTCAGCACCCTGGTCCTCGCTGGTGTTGTACATGGCGTAGGAGAACTCGATGTCGAGCCCGAGGTCCGACCGGAACGTGTCGTCCGTCGACCACGCACCGGCCTGGTCGGCGGTCTCGTCGGTCAGTCGCAGTCGCCCGTCGACGACCTGCGCGTCACCGCTCAGGGTGCCGCCGGCCGCGGAGTCGAACCGGTTGACGTACGGGAAGGCGAGGTCGTCCGCCGAGGAGCTCGACGGCAGGAGCGCAGGCGCTGCGAGGACGGCCAGCGCCACGAGTCCGCTCGTGATCGCACCGCGTGAGGGTCGGCGTCGTCGGGGGCGTCCGTCGCGGTGGACGGCTGTCGGGATCGAGGTGTCTGTCATGCCCCGATCGTCGCGAGCGGGACCACCTCGTCAGCGGGTCCTCGATCCTTCTGGGGAGGAGCTTGCCGAGTAGAGGGGTTGTGCAGGAACGGCCGCGGTCACGCGAGCCAGACGGTGGTCTCCCCGGGCAGCGTGCCGCCCTCGGCGTCGAGCGGCCCCGAAGCCAGCACCACCGTCCCCTCGGGCATCGGTACCGGCGTCGTGCCGAAGTTCATGACCGCACGCCATCCGTCGTGCCGCGCGAACGCCACGACGTCGTCGCCCGCGTCGAGCCACGTCAGCTCCTCACCGCGCTGGAGTCGCCGACGCGCGGCCGTCGCCTGCCGGTACAGCGCGAGGGTCGAGTCCGGGTCGTCCTGCTCGGCCTCGACGGACGAGACGCCGAAGTCGTCGGGCTGCGGCAGGAACGGGGCCACGTCCCCGAAACCGAACGACGGTCCGGTCCGGGTCCACGGGATCGGCACGCGGCACCCGTCGCGACCCTTGACGGTGTGCCCCGTGCGGGTCCACTTCGGGTCCTGCAGCAGGTCGTGCGGGATCGCCGGCGCCTCGTGCAGGCCGAGCTCCTCCCCCTGGTAGAGGTACGACGACCCCGGCAGCGCGAGGACCAGCATGGTGGCCGCCCGCGCGCGCCGCTCGCCACGCGCGCGGTCGAGCGCGGGCTCGGTGCCGTCGGTCATCAGCCAGGCGTCCGTGTCGGTGCCGCCCGGCAGGCCGTACCGGGTGGCGTGGCGGACGACGTCGTGGTTCGACAGGACCCAGGTGGACGACGCACCGGACTCCTCGGACATCGCGAGGTTCCGCTCGATGATCGTCCGGAAGGAGCCGGCGTCGAACGGCGACTCGAGCAGGTCGAAGTTGAACGCCTGTCCGAGCTCGGTGGGCCGTGCGTAGAGCACCCGCCGCGGTGCCGGTGCCCAGGCCTCGGCGATCGCGGCGCGAGGCGGGTCGTACTCGTCGAGCACGGTCCGCCACGAGGCGAAGACCTCGTGCACCTCGTCGCGGTCGTACAGCGGGTCGGAGCCGTCGAGCGGCAGTGCCTTCTCGTTCGAGGGACGGTACGGCGTCGACAGGTCCTTGGCGAGCCCGTGCGCCACGTCCACCCGGAACCCGTCCACACCGCGGTCCGACCAGAACCGCAGGATGTCCTCGAAGTCCGCACGGACCTCGGGGTTCGACCAGTCCAGGTCGGGCTGCTCGGGCGCGAACAGGTGCAGGTACCACTGCCCGTCCGGCACCCGTGTCCAGGCGCTCCCGCCGAAGTTCGACACCCAGTCGCTCGGGGGCAGCTCGCCGGACTCCCCTGCCCCGTCACGGAAGACGTACCGGGCGCGCTCGGGCGAACCGGGGGCTGCGGCGAGCGCCTGCCGGAACCACTCGTGCTGGTCCGAGGTGTGGTTCGGCACCACGTCGACGATGACCTTCACGTCGTGCTCGTGGGCGGTGCGGACGAACGCGTCGAGGTCGTCGAGCGAGCCGAGACGGGGGTCGACGTCCCGGTAGTCGGCCACGTCGTACCCGCCGTCGGCCAACGGGGACGGGTAGAAGGGCGACAGCCAGACGGCGTCGACACCGAGCGCCGCCAGGTACGGCACGCGACTGGTGATGCCGGCGACGTCGCCGAGGCCGTCCGCGTCGGTGTCCGCGAAGCTCCGTGGGTACACCTGGTAGACGACGGCCTGGCGCCACCAGTCCGGGTCGGTCGTGCGCGGGCTGCTGGCGGGCGTCCGAGGGGTGCTCACCCCGTCAACCTACCCACGCCCTCCGGCGACGGGAACAGGTCGGGTCCACCCCGGGAATAGCGTGTCCAGGTCGCGCCTTGGTTGTCGCTGACACCATTCCGTGACCGCACGGTCACCGAACGAAGGGATCCACCATGACGAACGTCCTCGTGCTCGTCGGCAGCCTGCGCGCCGGCTCGATCAACCGGAAGCTCGCGGAGGCCGCCGAGCAGCACGCCCCGGAGGGCATCTCCCTCACGACCTTCGACGGGATCGTCGACCTGCCCTTCTACAACGAGGACATCGACGGCGACACCCCGCCTGCCGCCGCCGTCGCCTTCCGTGACGCCGTCGCCGCCGCGGACGCCGTGCTCCTCGTCACGCCCGAGTACAACGGCACGATCCCGGCCGTGCTGAAGAACGCGCTCGACTGGGGCTCCCGTCCGTTCGGCGCCTCGCCGCTGTCCGGCAAGCCGCTCGCGGTGATCGGTTCGGCGTTCGGCCAGTACGGCGGCGTCTGGGCGCACGACGACGCCCGCAAGGCCGCCGGCATCGCCGGCGCGAAGGTGCTCGAGGACGTCAAGGTCGCCATCCCGCAGTCGGTCGTCCGGTTCGCCGAGACCCACCCGCGCGAGGACGCCGAGGTCGTCGAGCTCGTGCAGGGCGCGCTCGGCGCCCTGGCCGACGCGGCGGACGAGCGCGTCGCGGCGTGAGCCGACCGGTCACCGTCAAGTGACCAGGAGACGGTGTGGAGGCGCGGTGCCGGTCGGTTCCGCGCCTCCCGTCTGTCCGATGCGCACGCATCGACTTGTCCACAGCGCGCGGATCCGCTAGATGAGCGAGTTACCAGACGGGTTACCCTGAACGGCATGTCGACGCAGGAGATCACGGAGGCGTCGGGGTACTGGTTCCCCGACGACGACGCCACCCAGCGCGGTGTCGCCGTGCTGAACGCCCTGCGCCGCTACCGGGCCGCCGAGACGGCGATGCGCCGGCGTACCCGCGACTCCATGGGGATGGGAGAGACCGACCTGCTCGCGGTCCGCTACCTCCTGCAGGCCCAACGCGCCGGACGGATCGTGAAGCCGAAGGACCTGTCCGCGTACCTCAAGATCTCGTCGGCGTCGACGACGATCCTCATCGATCGACTCGTGCGCTCGAACCACGTCCGGCGTGACCCGCACCCGACCGACCGGCGGGCGCTCGTGATCACGCCCACCACCGAGACCGACGACGAGGTCCGTGCCACGCTCGGCGTGATGCACCGGCGGATGATGGCGATCGCCGAAGGACTGTCCGCGTCCGATGCCCGCGTCGTGGCGTCGTTCCTCGAGCGGATGCGTGACGCCGTCGACCAGGTGGACCCTGCGCCCGAGCACTGAGGGACGGCGCCGTGCCGGCGTCCGACAGCCCACGGGGGACGCCCGGGTGCACGTGCTCTGGGAACGAGCGCCGCGCGACCGCGTAGACCAGAAGGGTCACCGACCGCGAAAGGAGCCGATCATGCACGCATCGGACAAGCTCGCCGCCAACCTCCAGGCCGTCCTGGTGGACCTCATCGACCTGCACCTGCAGGGCAAGCAGGCGCACTGGAACATCCTCGGCCACAACTTCCGCGACCTGCACCTGCAGCTCGACGAGATCGTCGACGCGGCGCGTGAGTTCGCCGACGACATGGCGGAGCGCATGCGCGCCCTCTACGCGATCCCGGACGGCCGCTCCGCCACGGTCGCTGCCGGCACGCACCTCGACGCCTTCCCCGACGGCGAGATCGACACGCACGACGCGATCGACCTGATCACGCTGCGCCTCTACCAGACCACCGGCACGATGCGCGACGTGCACGACGAGGTCGACGACGAGGACCCGACGACCGCCGACCTGCTCCACGGCTTCATCGAGCGCCTCGAGCAGCTCGCCTGGATGGTCTCGGCCGAGAACCGCGAGCCGCGGACGCCGCTCGCCGCTGCCACGACCCCGGCCGTCGCCGAGGCGTCCGAGCACGAGTAGGGACGACACGTGGACCTCGGCATCACCGGCAAGGTCGCGCTCGTCTTCGGTGGCGACTCCGGCATCGGCTGGAACACGGCGCGCATCCTCCTGGCGGAGGGTGCGACCGTGGTCGTCACCGACATCGACCAGGGACGGCTCGACACCAGCGCCGACCAGCTCGAGGCACCGCACGGCAAGCTGTTCGCCTTCGCCGCCGACGTGACGAAGGCGGACAGCCTCGCCGCGCTGCACGAACGCGTGCGCGACGCGGTCGGCGAGATCGACATCCTGGTGCAGTCCTCGGGCGTGACCGGCGCCCAGGGCATGTTCCACGAGATCGACGAGCAGGGCTGGCTCGACACCATCGACGTCGACCTGATGGGCCCGGTGCGCATCACGCGCGAGTTCATCGGCGACCTGCGGAAGGGCGGCTGGGGCCGCATCGTGTACCTCGTCTCCGAGGACGCGTCGCAGCCGTACGACGACGAACTCCCCTACTGCGCCGCGAAGGCCGGGGTGCTCTCGTTCGCCAAGGGGCTGTCGCGCTCCTACGCGTCCGAGGGCCTGCTCGTCAACACCGTCAGCCCCGCGTTCATCCACACGCCCATGACCGACGCGATGATGGACAAGCGCGCGAAGCAGCTCGGCACCTCGTTCGACGAGGCCGTCTCGAGCTTCCTCGACGAGGAGCGTCCGTACATGGAGCTCGGCCGCCGCGGTGAGCCCGAGGAGGTCGCGAACGTCGTGGCCTTCCTCTGCTCCGACCTGGCGAGCTTCGTCAACGGTTCGAACTACCGGGTCGACTCCGGCTCGGTCGCCACGATCTAGGAGGACCATGACCGACTTCCGCTACCTGATCGTCGGCGGCGGGATGGTCGCCGACGCCGCCGCCCGCGGGATCCGCGAGATCGACGCCGACGGCTCCATCGGCATCATCAGCGACGACGTCGACCGGCCGTACGCACGGCCCGCCCTGTCGAAGAAGCTCTGGACCGACCCGGAGTTCAGCTGGGACGACAAGGTCGACCTGCACACCGAAGAGACCGGTGCGACCTTCGTGCTCGGGACCGCGGTGACGTCGATCGACCGCGGAGCGAAGACCGTCACGACCGCGGACGGGCAGAGCCACGGCTACGAGCGCCTGCTCCTGGCCACCGGCGGCAAGCCGCGCAGCCTGCCCGGGCTGGCACCCTCGGCGCGCGTGCTCGACTACCGCAGCGCGGACGACTACCGGCGCCTGCGGGAGCTCACGGACGCCGGGGCACACGTCGCCGTCGTCGGCGGCAGCTACATCGGCACCGAGATCGCCGCGGGCGTGGTGCAGAACGGCGCGCGCGTCACGCTGATCACCCCGGACGAGGTCCTCGGCGGCCACATGTTCCCGGACGACCTCGCCCGGGCGTTCCAGCAGCGGTTCGTCGACCACGGCGTCGAGGTGCTCGCCGGACGCCGTGTGGAGCAGGGCACGGAGACCGACGACGGTGTCTCCCTGACGCTGGACGACGGCTCGGTGGTCGAGGCCGACGCGGTCGTCGCCGGACTCGGCATCGAACCGCAGACGCAGCTCGCCGCGGACGCCGGCCTCACCGTGCACGACGGGATCGTGGTGTCGTCGACGCTCCTCACGGACGACGACTCGGTGTTCGCCGCGGGCGACGTCGCGGAGTACCCCGACCGGATCCTCGGCACGCGCCGCGTCGAGCACGTCGACAACGCGCAGCAGCAGGGGCGGCAGGCCGGACGCAACCTCGCGGACGCGGACGAGACCTACGACCACACGCCGATGTTCTACTCCAACGTCTTCGACACGGGGTACGAGGCGGTCGGGCAGGTCTCGACCGAGCTGCACACCGTCGAGGACTGGCAGGAGCCGCTGACGACCGGCGTCGTGTACCACCTGGACGACGACGACACCGTGCGCGGCGTGCTGCTCTGGAACGTGTCGGGGAAGACCGACGAGGCGCGGAAGGTCCTCGCCGAGGCGCACGCCCTGACACGCGACATGCTGCCGGGCCGCATCACGCCGTGACGCGCGGTTCCTGACGCCGACGGCCTGGAGGCGCGGCCCGACCTGACGGGGTCGGGTCGCGCCTCCAGCCCGTTGCGTCGGGCCGGAGCCTGCCCTGTCGTCAGCGCTGGTCGCGGACCTCCGGCGCGACCTCGTCGACCACCTCGGCGCGATCGGTCGGGTCCACCGGGATCCCGTCGCCGTCGGCCATCGCGACCGCGTGCGCCGACTTCGCCCGCTCCAGCTGGTCGTCGTCGCCCTTCGCCATGCCGGAGAGCTCGATGAAGCGCGACTTCAGGACCAGCCAGGCGTCCGCCGGACCGAGCCGGGCCAGGTCGGACGAGGTCGTGTCGTCGCGCACCCGCTGCAGCGAGCCGACGCCGCGGTCGGTGATGCGCCCGTCGACGTGCGCCACCGCGAGCCGGGCGACCGCATCCGCTTGGGCGTGCATCACCGAGTGCGCGCCGTCGACGACCTCGCGGAGCACCGCGTGCGGGAAGACCCGCGCCAGCGAACGCACCCAGTCGCGGGGCACCATCGCGTCGTGCTCGCCGCGGACGATGAGGGTGCGCGCCTGCACCTCGGCGGCACGGTCCTCGATCGGGAACGCGATCATGCGCGGCAGCACCTTGCGGAACCAGTGCCAACCGCACAGGGCGTACGCGGTGACGGCGTGCCAGCGCACCGCGGCGGGCTCGTGCAGGGCCGACCGCAGGAAGCGCAGGGCCGAGGTGCGGATGTTCCTGGCGCGACTGTCGACGACCGGGCTGATGAGCACGAGGTGGCGGATGTGCGGGTTCCTCGCGGCGACCTCCGTGACGACCTGGGTGCCCATCGAGTGCCCGACGAGCACCGGGTCCTCGAGCCGGAGCTCGCGGATGACCTGCTCGACCGCGTCGGCGTACCGCTCGATCGACACCGCCCCGCGGAAGCGCGGGACCCCGGCGAAGCCCGGCAGGTCGAGGGCGTGCACGGGCCCGTTCTCGTTGAGGTGGGGGGCGAGCCGCTCGTAGTAGGTGGCGGCGATGCCGAGCCCGGCGACGAGCACGAACGCACGGTCGCCGGGGTGACCGATCGAACTCACCCGGACGTAGGTGCCGTCGACCGCGATCCGGTCGACCTCGACCTGGACGTCGGCGTCCTCGGCCTCCGCGAGCTCGGCGGCGGGGTCCGGGGCGTCCTGCGGTGTCCGGTCGTCCTGTTCGTGCACGGGGCCTCCTGGGGTCGGCGACCGCCCCACGATACCCGCCCGGTCAGCCGCCGAAGGTCGAGGCGGGGACGCCGTGCACGCGGGTCTGCACAGCGAGGACCGCGCCGGAGTGCGGGTACTGCTCGAGCTGCTCCTCGGTGCTGTTCTCGCGCGCCGTGCCGATGAACAGGGTCGACATGTCGGGTCCGCCGAACGCCACCGAGGTCACGTTCGGCGCCGGCACCTCGACGGTCTCGAGGTGTGCTCCCGATGCGTCCCACCGCTCGACGCGCCCGCTGCCGTAGACCGCCGTCCAGAAGCAGCCCTCGTCGTCGCAGACCAGCCCGTCGTGCGCGGCCCCGCTGACGAACGGTTCGAGGTCGCCGAGCTCCCCGTCCGGCCCGTAGGACCCGCGGTAGATCGTCGACGTGCTCGTGTCCGTGACGTACATGACGCTGCCGTCGGCGGACCACTCGATGCCGTTCGTCACGCCGAAACCGCCACGGAGCACCCGGACCGATCCGTCGGGCTCGACGGAGTACAGCGCTCCCGCCGGGTCCTGGTCGGACAGGTCCATGCTGCCGACGAGGAACCGGCCGAACGGGTCGCACTTGCCCTCGTTGAAGCGCATCTCGGCGGTCGCGTGGTGCACCCGCACCAGCTCGCGCTCGACCACGCCGAGCTCGTCGGTCAGCACGACGGAGTCACCGAGGGCCGCGACGAAGCCGCCGGTCGCGCGCGGCTGGAAGCTCGCGAGGGGCGGGGGCAGCGCGACGCTCGACTCGACCGTCCCGTCGGCGCGCGCGGTGGTGAGCAGCCCGAGGGTGATGTCGGTCCAGCGGAGACGCTCGGTGGTCGGGTCCCAGACGATGCTCTCGACGAGCACCGCCTGCTCGTCGCAGAAGACGGTCACGGGCCCGGTCACGGCGTCGGTGGTCATGCGTCCCCGTCTACCGGGGGCGGCGTGCACGACCTGCCAGCGACCCGGTGTGCCTGTACGCCGAACGCGGGGGCCGGCGTCCGGTCGCGACGCTGGCGTGTCGTCGAGACACCGCGGTCGCGTCGAGACACCGCGGTCGCGTCGAGACACCGCTGTCTCGTCGAGACACCGTCGGACCCGGCGGTGTCTCGACGGCCGCGGGGCGTCCGGCGCTGACGCCGGCGTCTGGCGGCCGTCCGCACCGACCGACGCCGGCGTCGAGGTGTCAGAGGCGCGCGAACCGGGCGCGGAAGAAGCTCCACACGCCGTAGGCCAGGAAGGCGACCCCGATGGCGACGAGCAGCACCGACCCGGCCGGGAGCTCCCGCACCGCGTCGAACGCCCCGTCCAGCCCGGTCGCCTGGTCCGGGTCGCTCCGGAAGCCCGCGACCGCGATGAGCACGCCGACGACGACCACCGACAGGCCCTTGCCGACGTACCCGACGACGGCGAGCGCCGTCACCGGACGGTCGAGGGACCGGGGCGGTCGGACGATGTGCTTCCGGAAGGACCGACGGCACCCGATCACGACGAGCCCGACACCGACCGCGATCGCGACCGCCGCCGCGGCGAGCAGCAGGAACACGCCACCGGGTGTCGCGAGGGCCTGCGCCGCGGCGCTCCGGGTGGACCCGCTCGAGCTCTTCCCCGCTCCGAGCGCGAACGATCCCGCCGAGTACGACACGACGCCGTAGACGATCGCCTTGCCGACGTCCTTCGCCCGGGCGCCCCACCCCCGGGCGTCGTCCGAGCGACCGCCGACGACGGCCTCGACGACGAGGCGCAGAGCCAACGCCGCGGTGCCGACCGCGACGACCCAGAGCAGGGCGATCCCACCGGGGACCGCGGCGAGCTGCTGCAGGGCGCCGGACTGGTCGGTCTCCCGACCTCCGGACGCGTTGCCGAGACCGAGGAGCACGACGAGGTACCCGATCAGCAGGTGCACGATGCCGCTGCCGACGTACCCGGCCCTGGCGGTCAGCTCGAACCACCTGCTGTCGGCGACCCGCTTCGCCTGTCGGCCGGTCTCGCGTGCTGCTCGTTCCGCATGGTCGCTCACCCCTTCGAGCGTGCCCGACGCACCGACCGCTGTCCGCAGCGGTGCGCACCGCGTGTCGGGACGAGCGCCGGACGGGAGGCGCATGGCGGCGTCGCCACGTGCCTCCCGTCCGGTTTCAGTCGCCCTTGACGTTGACGACTTGGCGGAGCGTGTGCCGGATCGTCACCAGGTCGGCGGCGTCCGCCATCACCTGATCGATCGGCTTGTACGCTCCGGGGATCTCGTCGAGGAACGCGTCGGTGTCGCGGTACTCGATCCCCGCCATCGCCTCGCGCAGCTGCTCGTGCGTGAAGGTCCGGCGCGCCGCCGACCGCGAGAAGAGCCGGCCGGCTCCGTGCGGCGACGACTCGAGCGACGGCTTGTTGCCGAGCCCCTCGACGACGTACGACGCTGTGCCCATCGAACCCGGAACGAGACCGAGCTGCCCCGCCTTCGCCTGGATCGCGCCCTTGCGGGACACCCACACGCTCTTCCCCCAGTGCGTCTCGCGCTGCGTGAAGTTGTGGTGGCAGTTGATCCGCTCCTGCTCGTCCACCGGCCGGCCGAGCACCTCGGACAGCTGCCGGACGACCCGGTCCATCATCTCCTCGCGGTTGAGGAGCGCGAAGTGCTGCGCCCACCGCAGCTCGGCGATGTACCGGTCGAACTCCGGCGTGCCCTCGACGAGGTAGGCCAGGTCGGGATCCGGCAGCTCGATCCACCAGCGCTGCATCATCCGCTTGGCGACCCTGATGTGCCGCTGGGCGATCTTGTTGCCGACGCCCCGCGAGCCGGAGTGCAGGAACAGCCAGACCCGGTCCTGCTCGTCGAGCGAGACCTCGATGAAGTGGTTGCCCGAACCGAGCGTGCCGAGCTGGTTCCGCCAGCCGCCGTGGGCTCCGGCGGGGTCGAAGCCGGCCGCCTCAGCCATCGCCTCGAGCTCGGCGATCCGCGGCTCGGCGGTGGCGACGATCTTGCGGTTCGACGCCCCCGCGGACAGCGGGATCGCCCGCTCGATCTGCTCGCGCAGCGGCTGCAGGTCGGCGGGCAGGTCCGAGGCCGTGAACTGCGTGCGGACCGCGATCATGCCGCAGCCGATGTCCACACCGACGGCCGCAGGCATGATCGCGCCGAGGGTCGGGATCACGGAGCCGACGGTGGCCCCGAGACCGAGGTGTGCGTCGGGCATCAGCGCGAGGTGCGGGAACACGAAGGGCATGCGCGCCGTCGTGCGGGCCTGCTGCTCGGTGTTCTCCTCGAGCATCGAGGCCCAGCTGAGCAATCGGTCGTTGATCTTCTTCATGGTGTTCGTCCTTCGTCGAGACGGTCGTCGGCGGCCGGGCGGCCGTCGTGGTGACGGCCGGGCGGCCGTCGTGGTGACGGTCCGGGGCGGACGGGTCCTGCGCCTCCGGCTCGGTGCAGTGCACCTGTGGAGGAACGACGGGAGGGACGCCCCGGGCCGGGTGGGCACGGGACGTCGGGGGACGGCGCGTGCCTACGCGGGTTCGCGGAGGGAGTCGTTCGCGTACTGCACGGCGGGCAGCACGACGAGCTGCTCGAGCTGGTGCTCGAGACGGCTGCTGTGCTGCTGGGCGCGCATCGCGGTCCTTCCGTGATCGCCCGGGGCGGGCGGCCCTGCCGGGTCGGCAGGAGGACCGACAGTAGTGCGACACGCCCGGACGGCACAAGTCACCCGGGCGTGTCGCGGCCCTGCGCAGGTTCCTCGGTGCGGCTCCGCGGGTGTCGGCGGGCTCGGTCCTGCACCGACAGGAGGCTCGGCACACGTCTCCACAGCGGGGTACGCCCGGCTGATGGCAGCACCCGCCGACCGGGCAGTGTGGAGGCATGACCGAACGGACCCGCGACACCCCCGACGCGAACGACAACGAGGAACGCACCGACGGCTACGTGCCCCTCCGTTCCTACGGAGCGATCGGCGACGGTCGGACGGTCGCGCTCATCGCGCGGGACGGCCGGATCGACTGGCTGCCGATCCCCTCGATGGACTCCCCGCCGGTCTTCGCGAGCATCCTCGATGCCGAGCACGGTGGACACATCGCCCTCCGCCCCACGGGGGACGCGACCGTCGAACGCGAGTACCTGCCGGGCACGAACGTGCTCGTCACGACGTGGACGACCGACAGCGGGTCCTGCACCGTCACCGACGCGATGGTCACGGGCGTCGCGGGCCGGCTCCCCTGGGCCGAGATCGGCCGTTGCGTGCAGGGCGTGCGCGGCACCGTCGAGATGGAGTGGGCGGTCGTCCCGGGCACCCTGCTGAACACGGCCGAGCCGAAGCGGCTGGACACCGGCAACGGCACGGTGATCGGCATCGACGGCGTCACCATCGGGATCGTCCAGCACGGCTTCGAGCCGGTGCACGACGACGGCCCGCGCTTCTCGGGGCGGTTCTCGACGAGCGAGGGATCCAAGTCGATCCTGACGATCGTCGGCACCGAGAACGAGCCGATCTTCCTGCCCGAGCCCGAGTTGACACTCGACGCGGTGGACCGGACGATCGCGAACTGGTCGACCTGGTCCGAGGAGTTCTCCTACGACGGCCCGTGGGCCGAGGCGGTCCAGCGGAGCGCCCTCGCACTGAAACTGCTCATCTACGCTCCCACCGGCGCGATCGCGGCGGCTCCGACGACGAGCCTGCCGGAGGACCGCACGGGCGGCAAGAACTGGGACTACCGGTTCGCCTGGGTCCGCGACCTGGCGTACACGGTGCACGCGCTCACCCGGTTCGGCCTGCGCGAGGAGACGCACGCCGCGGTCTCGTGGGTCATGCGCACGATCGCCGAGCACGACGAGACCATGCCGATCTTCTACGAGCTCGACGGCTCGAAGACCGACGGGGTGGAGGAGCGGGACGTGCCGGGCTGGCGCGGCATCGGGCCGGTGACGATCGGCAACCGCGCGGGCGACCAACTGCAGCTCGGGGTCTGGGGCGACGTCTTCGAGATCCTCCGCCAGTACGTGAAGGCGGGCAACGTGCTCGACCGCCAGACCGCGAGCGTGCTCGAACGTCTGGCCGACGACGCCTGCCACCGGTGGGAAGAAGCTGACTCGGGGATGTGGGAGCTGCAGGAGACGCAGCACTACGTGACGAGCAAGATCGGCTGTTGGCAGGCGCTCGATGCGGCAGTCGAGCTGCACGACGCCGGGATGATCGACGGGCCGCGCGAGAAGTGGATCGAGAACCGCGAGCTCATCGAGCAGTGGGTCTCCGAGCACGGCTGGGACGAGGAACGCGGGCACTACGTCATGTACCCGGGGTCGGACGCGCTGGACACCTCGATCCTCATCCACGCGATGTCGTCGTTCGACCGCGGGCCGCGCATGGCGTCGACGATCCGCGCGATCGAGGAGCAGCTGCAGCGCGGCCCCCTCGTCTACCGGTACTCCGGCATGGAGCAGGAGGAGTCACCGTTCGTCGCGTGCTCGTTCTGGCTCGCGGCGGCGATGGCGTGCACCGGGCGCGTGGACGACGCCCGCACCCTGATGGACGAGATGGTCGCCCAGGCGAACGACGTGGGCCTGTTCAGCGAGATGCTGAGTGCTGACGACGGCGCCTTCATGGGCAACATCCCGCAGGGGCTGTCGCACCTGGCGCTCATCCAGGCGGCGCTGACGATCGAGGAGGTCGCCGCGGAGGCGTGACCCGTGGGCTCCGTGCACCTGCGAGGGCGCGGTCGTGCGCGCATCGCGGGAGTGGGGCTCCACCCACACGGGGTGGTTCTCCGCCACCTTCCGTGCCCGGTACGGCGGGCACCCCGAGCAGACGCTCCGTCGAGGACGAGACCGCTCGGGGCGTCGGCTGTGAGCACGGCGGTCGCCGTCCACACAGCCGGACGCGGGATCAGACGCTGTGCACGTACTGGTAGCCGTTCCGGGCCATGGGACGGTGCAGCCGGACGCGGGTCGCCGTCCAGATCTCCCCGCGGTACTGCAACGAAGCAGGTGCGGTGCCCCGGACGGTGAGGCTGACGTCCTCGTGGCCGGGGTCCTGCAGCACGAGGGTGCGCAGCACCCCTGCTGGGTCCGGTGTGACGTGGGTGGCGGGATCGGTCACGGTGTTCCGCTCACCCTGCAGCGGGCTGGTGTGCAGGCCGGGCCGGTCCGACGTGCGGTGCCGGTTCACACCGCACGGAGTTGCTCGTCGGGGACGAACCGGATGCGCTCTGCGGCGCGGGTGACGTCCCGCGCCCGAGCGAGCTGCGCATCCTGAGCCAGCTGCGCGTCGTCGCGGGAACGCTGCGCCTTCAGGAGGGCGTCGCTGCTGATCTGGTGCACGAGGTTCGCGAGAGCGGTCGCGAGCCCGCGCTCCAGCTGGTCGAGGTTGGTGTGTCCGATGACGAGGCGACGGTCGTGGACGGTCAGCGTGACCTCGGGGTACCCGGAGCGTTCCAGCGCCCTGTGGCTCGTCGATGCCTCCAGTGCAGCGACCTCGTGGGGGTCCGGTCGCCGGTTGAAGACGGCCGGGACGTCGTAGAAGTGCTCCGCGTGCTGCGTGCCGAGGGCGGTCGGGAGACCCGATGCGACCACACTCGTGAGCGCGAGGTGCTGGTCGGCGGTGGTGGGTTGGCCGGTCATGGTTGGCTGCTTCCGTCGGCGGTGATGACCGCCGTGCCGCCTGCAGCGCTGCCGACGTCACGGTCGGGACCGCCTGCTCGCAGCATGACCCCCTCGGTTGCGGATCGGCTGCATGCTGTCCACATCCGCACGACCAGCACCGCACGCGGGACGACGAGCAGTCGGCGGAGCGACGAGCAGTCGGCGGAGCGACCCACGGCGATGCTGCAGTACCCACCGGATTGCTCCCGGTGGGCCGCCGCTGCAGCTCAGCCGAGGGTGATCGCGACGAGTCCGGCGACGCCGACCAGGTAGAGCACGACCACGACGAACGAGTCGACGCCCATCCCGACGATCCGCCGCTTCGGCCGGAACACCAGGCCGACCGCGTAGACCAACGTCAGCAGCGCGGCCAACGCCGTCAGGTAGACATCGCTCGCGTTCGCCTGCGGCAGCACCGCCTTGCCCGACAGCACCGTCGCGACCAGGAACAGCACCGGCAGGAAGGCGTTGCCGCCGAAGATGTCCGACACCGCCAGGTTGTCGTCGCCCTGGCGGACCGCCTGGATTCCGGTGGAGATCTCCGGCAGGCTCGTGGCGAGGGCCAGCACCGTCGCACCGAAGAGCACCCCCGACAGCCCGATCTGCTCCGACGCCGCATCGCCCGCTCGCTCCAGCACCACGCCGGCCACGAGTGTCGCCAGGGCCGACACCGTGAATACGACGGCCGCCTTCCTCGTGCTCATCCGGGGCGGGTCCTGCTTGCGGGTCCGGTGACCCGAGGTGTGCGGCGACGCGTCCGGCGCGCGCCCGTCCTCGTGCCAGGGCAGGCCCTTGCCGGCACGCTGCACGAGCAGGAGTCCGACGACCCAGATGACCGCGATGAGCACCACGTCGGGCGTGAGCCGCGCGACCACGAGGTCCGGCGGCAGCTGGCTCCCCGCGACGACGACGGCGAGCACCGCGACGACGACGATCGCCTCGAGCACCAGGGCGAGCGACGCCGCTCGGAAGGTGAGCGGCCGAACCCCCTTGCCCCGCTTGCCGAAGGCGTCGAGGATCGCGATCACGACCGTCTGCAGGGCGATGCCGCCGAGGATGTTGCCCGCGGCGACCTCGATGTTGCCGGACAGACCAGCACTCACGGTGATGGCGATCTCGGGCAGGTTCGTCGCGACGGCGAGCACGATGAGGCCCCCGAGGGCGCTGCCGAGGTGCAGACGGTCGTCGAGGACGTCGGTGGTCTTGGAGAGCTGGATGCCCGCGACCCAGATCACCGCGGCGCCGGCCACGAAGATCAGGACGAGCGCCCACAGCGGTAGCGATGCCATGCACTCGACCGTGGCCCGAGGAGCCCGGGGACGCTCCGAGGCGTGCGTCGAACGGCTCGGACGACCTCGCCGGCACGCGCCTCGCACCCCTGGTGGCTGAGCACGTCGTCGGCGGTCAGGCGCATGATGGACGGGCGATGAACGACGTCGACGCACGTATGGACCGGCTGCGACGAGCTGCCCGGTACCGGTACCAGCAGCTGGTGGACAGCGAGGTCGAGCGCGGCTCCCTCGACCCGGACGAGGTCCGCGAGGAACGACGCCTGCTCCGATTGCAGGACGTCGAGCGCCACGCACGTGCCCGGATCGAGGAGGCCGAGCGCTGCGGGGTGTTCGAGGGCAACCCGTACCACGGCAAGCCGCTGCCGGGGAACGACGGTCGACACGACCCGGACTGGTGGATCAAGGCGAAGATCGAGCGCGAGGACATCCGCGGCATCGCCCCGCCCGCCCTGGCGCTCCGGACAGAGGACGCCGAGCTCGACGACCACCTCGACGCGCTCACCACCGAGGACGACGTCCGCGCGGTCCTCGTCGACTTCAACGCCCGGGTGAAGGAGGCCCGGCGGCAGTTGCTCGGCGGACCACCGGTCGTCACGCCGATGCGCGACGTCGACGCCGAGGTCGGTCGGTGGCACGACCGGCGCGGTGCCCGACGCGCGGCGGACGAGCGTGCCGCGGCCGAGCGTGCCGCTGCGGAACGGGCGGAGCGGCCTCGTCGGTGGTGGCGTCGACGCTGACCCGGCGCTCGGTCGTCGGCGGTGCGGACGACCGCGCAGGGGCGTGCCTGCAGGCTGTCCGGACACGGCGGAAGGCGCCGTCCCCGTGGTGAGGGGGCGGCGCCTTCGCGTCGTGGTGCGGTGGAGTGCCGCGGGGGTGTTACTTGATCTGGGCGGTGATGGTGGCGGTGCCGACGAGCATGCCGCGCTTGACGGCGTCCGTGCTGAAGGTCTTGTTCAGCAGGTCGGCTGCGTCCTGGCTGATGTGGACGGTGGTGCCGGTCAGGACCGCGTTGTCACCCTCGAGCTGGAGCGGCTTGAGCGTGCCACCCCAGAGCTCGAACAGGTACGCGTTCGACGCGGCGACCTCACCGTTGACCAGGACGTCACCGTAGAGCTTGGACGAGCCCGGGTTCACGACGAAGTTCTCCAGCGTCACCGTGGTGTCACCGGCCTTCAGGGTCAGACCCGAGTCGTCGTGGTTCAGCAGGCCCTGCACGTAGGGGCGGTAGTCGCCGTCCGGGCTCCAGTACGTCACCGAGCCAGCGGTGATCGGGAACGACACCGAACCGTCCTCGAGCTTGGCGTTGCCGGACACACCCGGGGTCAGACCCAGGGAGGTCAGGGCGTCGGTGAAGCCCTTGTCGAGCGCGACGGCGGTGTTGCCACCCTTGACCTCGGGGACCGAAGCGACCGGGGCGGGGATCTTCGACTCCGACGACGACGACACCGTCTGCACGTTCGGGGTCGCAGCGTTCGCGGAGCTGATGCCGAACGCGGCGCCACCCAGGACGAGGGCGCCGGTGGTGGCGAGGGTGATCGAGGTCTTCATGGACTTGCGCATGATGGGTTCCTTCCGTTGTCGCGCTCGGCGCGATTCCCTGTGTGCGCGCCGAACACACCCCGTACAGGGGTGGAGAACCAGCTACCTGCGGCTGGTGAGCGCTCCGGGTGTTTCCCGGTTGATGCAAGGGATTCGACACCCTCGCCCGATCGGTTTGGAAGATGTTCCTGGGGAACTGCTGGCCCCTCCTCCGTAGCGTGGGGGCATGGCCCCCGCACACATCCCGAGCACCGACCGGATCCGGGCGATCGACGCCTGGTGGCGCGCCGCGAACTACCTGACGGTCGGGCAGATCTACCTCCTCGACAACCCGCTGCTCACCCGCCCCATCGACCCGGACGACGTCAAGCCGCGCCTGCTCGGGCACTGGGGCACCTCCCCGGCGCTCAACCTCGTCTACGCGCACTGCAACGCGCTCATCGCCGAGACCGACCGCGACCTCCTCTACGTCTGCGGCCCCGGCCACGGTGGGCCCGCGATGAACGCGAACGCCTGGCTCGAGGGGACCTGGGGCGAGCTGTACCCGGAGATCACGCCGGACCCCGAGGGCCTGCGGAAGTTCTTCCGGCAGTTCTCGTTCCCCGGCGGCATCCCGTCGCACGCGGCCCCGGAGACACCCGGCTCGATCAACGAGGGCGGCGAACTCGGATACTCCCTGGCGCACGCGTACGGCGCGGCGCTCGACAACCCGGACCTGGTCGTGGCGTGCGTGGTCGGTGACGGCGAGGCCGAGACCGGCCCCCTGTCCGGCTCCTGGCAGGCGCACACCTTCCTCGACCCGGTGTCCGACGGTGCCGTGCTGCCGATCCTCAACCTGAACGGGTGGAAGATCGCGAACCCGACCGTCCTCGCGCGCATCCCCGACGAGGACCTCACCGCGTACTTCCGCGGCCTCGGCTACGACCCGATCGTCGTCGACTCCGCACGCGTCGACCACGATCCCTTCGCGGTGCACGCGTTGTTCGACGGCGCACTCCGCCGCGCACTCGCCGCGATCGACGACATCCAGGCCGCTGCACGTGCGCAGGCACAGCGAGCCGCAGCGGGACAGCCGGCAGGCGCAGCCGACCTGCGTCCTCGCTGGCCCATGATCGTGCTCCGTACCCCGAAGGGCTGGACCGGCCCGCAGGAGGTCGACGGCGAGCGCGTCGAGGGCACCTTCCGCGCCCACCAGGTCCCGCTGCCGGCCGTGCGCGAGGACGCCGGACACCGTGAGCAGCTCGAGGAGTGGATGCGCTCCTACCGTCCGGACGAGCTCTTCGACGCCGACGGGCAGCCGACCGGGATCCTCACGACGATCCGTCCGCAGGGCGAGCACCGCATGAGCGCGACGCCCCACGCCAACGGTGGACGGATCCGGACCGCGCTCGACCGGCCCCCGCTCGAGCCGTACGCCGTGCCCGTCGGCGAGGACGCCAGCGCGACCGCGACGCTCGGCCCCTGGCTCGCCGAGCTGACCTCGCGGAACGCCGAGAGCTTCCGCCTGTTCGGCCCCGACGAGACGATCTCGAACAAGCTCGACGCCGTCTTCGACGTCACCTCGCGCGTGTGGCGTGCCCGCCGCGGCCCCGGCGACGAGCACCTCGGTGCCCGCGGGCGGGTGATCGAGGTGCTGTCCGAGCACCTGCTCGAGGGTCTGCTCGAGGGCTACGTGCTGACCGGCCGCCACGGCCTCCTCAACACGTACGAGGCGTTCGCCCACATCATCGACTCGATGGTCGGCCAGTACGCCAAGTGGCTGGAGTCCTCCACCGACATCGACTGGCGGGCCCCGGTGTCGAACCTGTCGATCCTGCTGTCGTCGCACGTGTGGCGGCAGGACCACAACGGGTTCTCGCACCAGGACCCCGGGTTCCTCGACGTCGTCGCGTCGAAGCAGCAGGACCTCGTCCGCATCAAGCTCCCGGCCGACGCGAACACCCTGCTCGCCGTCGCCGCCCACGCGTTCGAGACGACCGACCGCATCGAGGTCATCGTCGCGGGCAAGCACCCCGAACCCGTGTTCCTGTCGATCGAGGACGCCGTCGCACACGCCGCAGCGGGCCTCGGCGTGTGGGACTGGGCCGGTACCGAGCAGACGGTGGGCCGCGCCGACGTCCTGCTCGCGAGCGCCGGCGACGTGCCGACGGTCGAGGCGATCGCGGCGGCGGACATCATCCGGAAGCACGCGCCCGAGGTCGGCGTCCGCTTCGTCAACGTGGTCGACCTGCTGTCGCTCGGCGACCCACGCAAGCACGAGCACCCCGTCAGCGACGAACGCTACGACGAGGTCTTCCTGCCCGGGACGCCGACCGTCTTCGCGTTCCACGGGTACCCGTCGCTCGTGCACCAGCTGACGTACCGGCGCCACGGGCACGACGACCTGCACGTGCACGGCTTCCTCGAGCAGGGCACCACCACCTCGCCGTTCGACATGCTCATGCGGAACGACATGGACCGCTTCGCGCTGGCGCACGACGCGCTGTCGCGGGTCGACGCCTCGGCACACGCAGACCTGCTCACCAAGCTCACCGAGGCGCGGGAAGCCGCGCGGACGTTCGCCTACACCCGGGGCGAGGACCACCCGTCGCTGTCCGGGTGGGAGTTCCAGGGCTGGCCGCAGGACGAGCCGACCGACGGCGGCACCGGGGGCGACCCGGGTGCCGGTGAGACCGAAGGGGCGGCACCCGGGAACTGACGCCCGCCCCGTCCCTCCTGCACAGCCGGGAGGCACGGCTCCCCCTCCACAGGACCGGTCACGCCCGCCGCGTGGCCGGTCCTGTGCTGTCACGCTCGGGGCATGGACGTCGGGTTGGTGAGCGCGGTGGTCGCGCTGGTCGGGGCCGCGGTGGCGGCCGCGAGCGTCGTCGTGACCCTGATCGAGGGGCGGAGGACGCGGCGAAACACAGAGTTCTCGGTGCACCGGGACCTCTGGTGGCAGCGTTGGACGTGGGTGGTGGAGCGGGCGCTCTCACGAGACCCGGACGACCACGATGCGGCGGCGCTCATGACGTACGCGCTGACGACCCGCTCGTGGGTCACCCCGGACGACGAATGGGTCCTGACGGAACTCGAGCAGGCGGAACGACGGCGCCTCAGAGAACGCGGACCGACGAAGGAGGACGAACCAGATGATCACCGATGAGCCCGACGACCTGTTCAAGCGGCGGCTCGCCAGGGTCGAGCGCGCTGTCGAGAACCTGCTCGCGGACCCGCACTACGGCCCGCTCGTGGAGCCGGAGGGGCGGCTGGAGTTGCTCGAGGACCTCCGCCAGGAGTGGCGGGAGCGTCAGGAGCGCGCCCGTCGCCGAGCCTCGGAGCACGAGACGGCGAGCACCGAGGGCTGACGTGCCAGGCTGGGCACGTGCAGGACCTCGTCATCCCCGCCCCGGACCGACCGACCCTCCCGACGTCGGTCGGCGGCCGGTTCCCCGTGCGGCGCGTCTACTGCGTCGGCCGGAACTACGCCGCGCACGCCCGCGAGATGGGCCACGATCCGGACCGCGAGCCGCCGTTCTTCTTCACGAAGCCGTCGAGTGCGCTGGTCACCGATGCCGCCGACACCGCGTACCCGCCCGGCACCGACCAGCTCGAGCACGAGGTCGAACTCGTCGTCGCGCTCGGACGGAGCGGGCACGACCTGTCGGTGACGGATGCCCTCGGCCTGGTCTGGGGGTACGGGGTCGGGCTCGACCTCACCCGGCGCGACCTGCAGGCCGAGGCCAAGCGGCTGGGCCGACCGTGGGACCTGGCGAAGGGGTTCGACGCGTCGGCGCCGATCGGGACGCTGGTGCCGGCAGCAGGGGTCGACCCGACGTCCGGCGCCGTGGAGCTCCGGGTGGACGGCGACCTGCGGCAGTCCGGTGACCTCGCGGACCAGATCTGGTCGGTCGCGGAGACGATCGCCGAGCTCTCCCGGTGGGTCGCCCTCGCCCCGGGCGACCTGCTGCTCACGGGGACGCCGGACGGCGTCGGTCCCCTGCAGCGCGGCGACGTGCTCGACGGGTCGATCGCCGGCGTCGGGACGGTGCACACCCGCATCGTCTGACGTGCCACGCGCACCCGCGCGGTCCACGACGACCACGCGCGCAGCGCGGTCCACGGCGACCACGCGCGCCGGAGCACACACCCCGGGGAGCACGCGCCCGCTGGGAGCACGCGCAGACCGCAGGCGTAGACCCGTCGGTGACGTCGGGGGAGCATCGACGCCAGATCACCGCGACACGACGGAGCCGCTCGACGACGAGTGCGCCGGGGGCCACTCGTGTCGGGACCGAGGAGGTGCGCCGTGCAGGAACACGACCTGCTCGCGACGTCCTGGACCTGGGCGGGCGACGAGCCGATCGCGGAACGGGTCGGGGCCGTCGCGGACGCCGGGTTCGCCGGGCTGTCGTTGTCGCTCGACGACCTCCACGAGGTGCGGGCGACCTCCGGCTTCGCGGCGCTGCGTCGCGCGCTCGACCGCGCGGGGATCGTCTGGGTCCAGCTCGGGCCGCTCGACCGCTGGTGGTCGCACGACGGCCGCTCGACGGATGACGAGGCCGACCGCGGCGTGGTGCTCGAGGCCGCCGCGACCCTCGGTGCATGGCAGGTCGTCGTCCGCGCCGACGCACGGGTGTTCCCCGTCTCAGCGGCGGCGTTGACCACCGACTGGGTGGACCTCGCGACGCGGGCGGAGCAGGTCGGTGCACAGCTCGTGCTCGAACCCGAACCCTGGTCGAACCTGCCGACGGTCGAGCGCGCGTCGCGGTTCGTCAGCGCTGCGGGCCACCCGAACGGCGGGCTCCTGCTCGACGCGATGCACGCTCTCCGCGGCGGCTCGACCCTCGCCTCGATCGCCCACGGTGTCGCCCCCGGTGTCCTCGCCGCGGTCGAGCTCAGCGACGGCCTGCTCCACACGCCGTCGGGGCTCACCCTCGCCGAGGAGTCCCGCACCGCACGGCACCTGCCGGGCTCCGGCGCGTGGGACCTGCCCGGTCTCGTCGGCGTGCTCCGGGGACTGGGCTTCGACGAGCCGTGGGGCGTCGAGGTCCGCACGGCGGCGCACCGGGCGATGCCCCTCGCCGACGCGCTCCGCACCGCCGCGGCCGCCACCCGGGCGGTGCTCGACGCAGCGGACGCCGTCGACGAGCCGGCTGCCCCCGCCATGCCGACCACGCCTGCCCCGGCGTCCGCGGTCGACTTCGAGCCCGGTGACACCGCACACCGACCACCGACGACACCGCCGGCACGGGACCGGCGCCGCGACGCGGGCACAGGCGCACCGGCGTAGCGTCGGTCGCATGACGGATCACGCAGCTGACGACGACCTCCTCCGGCGTTCGCAGGAGTCCATCGACGAGGCCAAGGCCGCCGCGGCCGAGGTCGACCTGCCCGAGCAGGAGGAGCTCATCGACGAGGACCTGCCGGCCGCCGACCACGGGGCACCCGCGGACGGACCCGCTCCGGCTGCCTGACGACCGACCCGGACCCCCGTGGACGGGGACCGACAGACGTGGCGGACCGCCCGGGAGCAGCGCTCCCGGGCGGTCTGTCACGTCACGCGGGATCCGTCGTCGCGGGACGCAGTCGCCGCGGGGCTCAGTCGTCGAGGGAAGCAGTCGCCGCGGGGCTCAGTCGTCGAGGTCGTCCGGCACCTGGTCGCCGAGGAAGTCCGCGTACGTCACCTCGTCCTGGCCAGCGACGACGCCCACGCCGCTGGGCGCGCTGCTCTCCGTGCCGGTGCCCGCACCGGCAACGACGTCGTCCCCTGCGATCGACGCCCGCTCGTCCGCCGTGTAGGGCGGCAGGTAGTTCCCTGGGACCATGTCGGACCCCTTCCCGTCGCGGCGACCGTAACAGCGCAGCGACCCTGGCGACACCGCTCGCACCCGATCGTCCCCCGCGGCGCCGGGGAACGGGGGACGGAAGTTCGCGACCGGCGGACACCATGCGCGTGCATCGTCAGGATTCGCGGACGACGTCCTCCGGGTCCTTGTCAGGCCGCCAGCCCCGCCACGAGGGCTGCCGGAGCCGCCCGTCGGTGGTCCACTCGGCGAACTCGACCTCGCCGACCCGTTCCGGTGCGACCCAGTGCGCGTCGCGGGCATCCGGGCGCGGCACGTCGACGAACGGTGTGGTCTCCTGTTCCAGCGCGCCGAGCACGCTGGCGATCTCGTCGAGGTCACGGTCGCGGAACCCGGTCCCGACCTTGCCGACGTACTCGAGCCCGTCGGGCCCGGGCACCCCGAGGAGCAGGGACCCGATGCCCCCGGCCCTCCGACCGTTGCCCGGCTTCCACCCGCCGACCACGACCTCCTGTGCCGCGTGGTGCTTGATCTTCAGCCATGCCTCGGAACGCCGTCCCTCGGCGTAGCGCGACGACCGCTTCTTCGCGACGACCCCCTCGAGCCGCCGCGCCTTCGACTCCGCCACCGCGCGGTCGAGGTCGCCGTCGACGGCCGGTGGCACGTCCACGGCACCACCGGGATCGACGACTGTCGTGAGCGCCTGACGCCTCGCCGTGTACCCGAGCCGCGTGAGGTCGTGTCCGTCGGCCTCGAGCACGTCGAAGAGGAGCAACCGCACCGGGGTCCGTGCTCGTGCGGCCTCGACCTCGCGCGACTTCGTCAGGCCCATCCGGTCCTGGAGCAGCTGGAACGACGGTCGTCCCCGGTCGTCCAGTGCCACGATCTCGCCGTCGTACACGCCGTCGACCCCGGCCCGCTCGCCGAGCTCCTGGAGCTCCGGGTACTGCGCCGTCAGGTCGTTGTCGTTCCGGCTCCGCAGTGTCACCCGTCCGTCGCGGACTGCCGCCAGGGCCCGGATGCCGTCCCACTTCATCTCGAACGCCCAGTCCGCCGGGTCGAGCCGCTGGGTGCCGGTCGCGAGCGTCGCCTGCATCGTGCGGCGATCGACGGGAGCTGTGTCCGACGTGGCCGCGGCTTCGATCCGCCGCTTCGAGTCGCGGTCTCCGGAGGACGGCCCGGCGGACGGCCCTGCGGACGACCGGGAGGCGCGACCCGCCCCGGTCCCGTCACCCCCGTCCGCCAGCCGGTCTGGCTGCTCCTTGGTGCGGTGGATCAGCCAGTTCTTCTCGTCGCCCTCGCGCCCCTTCCCGCGCCCACGCGTGTGCAGCAGCGCGAGTCGACGGACACCGTTGGCCCGACCGTGCAGCGTGACGATGACCTCTTCGCCGTCCCGCCACTTCTCGAGCTCGTACGTGCCGTCGTCCCAGATCGTCACGGTGCCGCCGCCGTACTCGGCCTTGGGGATCGTCCCCTCGAACGACCCGTACTCGAGCGGGTGGTCCTCGGTCTGCACCGCGAGGTGGTTCTTCCCCGGATCCGTCGGTTCGCCCTTCGGCAGCGCCCAGCTGACGAGCACACCCTCGTGCTCCAAACGGAAGTCGTAGTGGTCGCGGGTGGCGTGGTGCTCCTGGATCACGAAGGTCGGCGTGCCGTCACGCCGCACCGTCGGGGCGTCCGCGGGGACGGGCTCCGGCGTCCGCGACGCGTCGCGCTTCGCACGGTAGGCCGCGAGGCGGTCGCGGCCCGGTTGCTCCGCCGCGTTCACGCGCTGGGTCCGGTCGCTGTCCCAGTGACCGTGGTCGCCCCGGCCCACGGCCAACGAGGCGGAGGCGACCGGGTGCAGGAGGTCGCCGTGCGCCTCCAGGCGGTCCAGCACCTCGTCCAGGGTGAGCTGCGCGAGGCCGCGGTCCCCGAGCTCGTCCCACGTGCGGGGTGCGGCGACCGTCGGCCGGTCACGGCCGCGGAGCGAGTACGGCGCGATCGTCGTCTTGTTGCCGTTGTTCTGCGACCAGTCGACGAACACCTTGCCCCGACGCTCGGCCCGGCTCATCGACGACAGGACCAGGTCCGGCAGGTCCTGCTCCAGCGCCTTCGCGAGCTCGTGCGCGACGTCGCTGACCTGCGCCGTCGTGGCGCGGCCGTCGAGGGCTGCGTACAGGTGGATGCCCTTCGACCCGGAGGTCACCGGGTACGGGTCGAGCCCCATGCCGTGCAGGAGCTCCCTGGCGGCGAGCGCCACCTCGACGCACTCCGGCAGCCCGACGCCCTCGCCCGGGTCGAGGTCGAGCACGAGCCGGTCGGGGTGCTGCTGCGCCCCGCGCGGGCCGAAGCGCCACTGCGGCACGTGCAGCTCGAGCGCCGCCTGCTGCGCCATCCACACCAGGGTGGGCACGTCGTCGACGATGGGGTACTCGGTGTCGTGCTCCTTGTGCGCGATCGTGTGGTGGCGGACCCATTCGGGCGCCGAATCGGGCAGGTTCTTCTCGAAGAAGACCTTGCCCTCGACGCCGTTCGCCCAGCGCTTCCGGGTCACCGGTCGGTCCTTGACGTGCGGGATCATCCACGGCGCGACCCGCTCGTAGTAGGCGATGACCTGACCCTTGGTCGTCCCGGTGGCGGGGTAGAGCACCTTGTCGGTGTTCGTCAGGGCGATCCGATGGTCACCGACCGTGACGGTCGTCTTCCGGGCGACGGGGCTCACAGCGCGACCCCGGTCGCTCCCGCCACGGTCAGGGTGCTGCCGGACGTGTAGGACGACTCCGGGCCGGCCAGGTACACGTACGCGCTGCCGAGCTCGACCGGTTGCGCCGGTCTGCCGAACGGGGTGTCCTGCCCGTAGGCGGCGATCTCGTCCCCGGGGTAGCTGATCGGCTGCAACGGCGTCCAGACCGGCCCCGGCACCACGGTGTTCGCACGGATGCCCTTCGCCGCGAGCTGCCGGGCGAGCCCGTTCGTGTAGGTGATGATGGCGGACTTCGTCGCCGCGTAGTCGATCATCCGGTCCTGTGGCTGGTACGCGGACACCGAGCTGGTGGTGACGATCGCGCTGCCCGGAGCCATGTGCGGAACGGCGGCGCGGACGAGCCAGAACAACGAGTACAGGTTGACCTTCAGGGTGCGGTCGAAGTCCTCGGTCGACTGCTGGGTGACGTCCTCGTGCACCTGCTGGTGTCCGGCGACCAGGACGAGGGCGTCGAGTCCGCCGAGTTCGCTGACCGCGTCACGCACGAGCGTCTCGCAGAAGCGTTCGTCGGTCAGGTCGCCCGGCAGCAGGACGGCTCTGCGCCCGAGGTCACCGACGACGTCGCGGACGTGCTCGAGGTCCTCGCGTTCCTCGGGCAGGGCGTTCAGTGCGACGTCTGCGCCCTCCTTCGCCATCGCGACGGCGGCAGCGCGACCGATCCCCGAGTCGGCCCCGGTCACGAGCACCCGGTAGCCGGGCATCCGTCCCGTGCCGAGGTAGGTCGTCTCGCCGTGGTCCGGCGCAGGGTCCATCGCGCTGGCCAGCCCCGACCCCTGCTGGGTCTGCGGCGGGAACGGCGGCCGGGCGTACTGCGAACGCGGATCCTGCTTGTCGAGCTGGCTCATGGCCCCATGCTGCTCGCCGAGGTGCGCGGGCGGCTCAGGAGCGGTAGCTCCGTGGACAGGAGGTCCCGACGATCCCACTGTGCAGGAGCGCACGACCGACGGTCCGTCCGAGCGAGGAGCGCAGCGGTCGTCAGACCCCGTCGCGGACGGGCGCGGCGAGCAACTGCTCAGCTCCGCGCCGGTCGACGCGGCCCTGCAGCAGGGTGCCGACCCCCAGTGCAGCCCAGACCACCGCGACGCCCCAGTCGCCGATCGTCCCCGTCGCCGCGAGGATCGCCCACAGGGCGGCCAACCCGACGAACGACCATCCGCTGTTCCGGCGCTGCCGTGCATCCGCCACCCACCGCTGCACGCGAGGGCGCCAGACGGCGTCCGGGACCTCGGAGGGCACGCGCCCCTCGTCCACCCACCTCCGGGTCGCCACGAGCGCGGCCCGACCGCCCTTCCGCGACCAGGACCAGACCTGCACTCCGGGGAGCACGACCGCGAGCGCGAGACCGAGCACGACGATCGCGACCCACGGGACCGGACCCGGTCGCAGCACGAAGTACAGCGTCGGCGCGACAGCTCCAGCGACCGCCAGCGCGACGAGCTGCCACCAGCCCACCGCGTCGATCCGGTCGTCGTCAGGCGCCCACTCCCCGCTCGTCCGATCCGTCGTCGTCCCCGCTTCCCCCGTCATGGACCGCAGGCTACGCCCTCCGCCGCAGAGCGCACCTGCCGACCCGACCTGCCGATCCACCCAGAACTGAGGGCCCGTCCGCGGCGGCGCGGGCATCATGTGCCCATGAGGTCGATCTGGAAGGGCTCCATCGCGTTCGGGCTCGTCAACGTGCCGATCAAGGTCTACGCGGCGACCGAGACCCACGACGTGTCCCTGCACCAGGTCCACGACGAGGACAAGGGCCGCATCCGCTACAAGCGCGTGTGCGAGTTCGGCCACGAGGTCGAGTACGCCGACATCCAGCGGGCCTACGACGACGGTGACAAGACGGTCGTCCTCACCGCCGACGACTTCAAGCAGCTGCCCGAGGAGCAGTCGCACGAGATCGAGGTCCTCGAGTTCGTGCCCGTCGAGCAGGTCGACCCGATGATGTTCGAGAAGTCGTACTACCTCGAACCGGACTCCCGGTCCCCCAAGGCGTACGTGCTGCTCCGCGAGACGCTCGCGAAGACCGACCGTCTCGCGATCGTGCAGTTCACGCTGCGGCAGAAGACCCGCCTCGGGGTGCTCCGCGTCAACGACGACGTCATCCTGCTGCAGGGACTCCTGTGGGGCGACGAGGTGCGGGCCGCCGACTTCAAGTCGCTCGACGCCTCGGTGAAGGTCAGCGCGAACGAGCTGAAGATGTCGTCGTCGCTCGTCGAGAGCATGTCCACCGACTTCGACCCGGACCGCTACACCGACTCGTACCAGGAGGAGCTGCAGCAGCTCATCGACGCGAAGCTCGAGGCCGGTGACGACGTCGACACGTCGGACACCTTCGGCGAGCGCTCCGACGACGACGAGGACGGCGAGGGCGGTGACGTCATCGACCTGATGGCCGCCCTGCGGGCGTCCGTCGACAAGAACCGGTCGTCGCGGTCCGGCTCGTCGTCACGGTCGGGAGGCTCGGGGTCGCGTCCGGCGTCCGGCTCCCGGTCGTCGTCGGGGTCCGCTGGTACGGACGACGACGGGGACGCGACGGCGGAGAAGGCCCCCGCGGAGAAGGCCCGGGCGAAGAAGGCCCCCGCGAAGAAGGCCCCCGCGAAGAAGGCCCCGGCGAAGAAGACCTCCGCGAAGAAGCAGGCCAGCTGACCTGCTGGCAGCGGGTCAGTCCGACCCGTCGACCTCGTCGGCGATCGGCTCCCGGAACGCCTCCGCCATGCGCTCCGTGAACGTGATGAACACCTCGACGCTCTCCCGCGGCAGGGACCGCTGGAGCGCTCGCCGGTAGGCCGACCTGAGGGCGCCGACCACCGCGAACCCGTCGACGGTGAGCTCGATCCGCACGCTCCGTCGGTCGTCCGGGTTCCGGACCCGGTCGAGGAACCCCCGTCGGGCCAACCGGTCGAGGAGCGCCGTGACGGCACCGGTGCCCATCTCCAGGTACCCGCCGAGCTCCTTCGGGGTCCGGTCCTCGTCCGTCGCGCCGAGGAACTGCAGCGCGCGCAGGTCCACCGCGTTGAGGTCGTTCAGCACCGCCAGGTGCTGGATCAGGTGGGAGTGCTCCACCTGTGCCGCGTAGAACGCCGCCACCGCGTCATCGAGCGAGCGGTCGTCGTCTCCGAGGTTCCCCGTGGGCAGTCCAGGCACGAGGACACTCTAGACGGATTCCGTTTTGCACGATTGTTGACACACTCATAATTCGAGGCGTATGGTCCTGGCTAGCTCGAATTTCGAGCGAACTCGAACCGATTGGACCCGCCTTGCGTCTCCCGACCCGCGCCCTCTCCCGTATCGCCACCCTCGCCGTGATCCCGGCCGCACTCGTCGCCGGCGGCGTCGCGGTGTCGACCGCGTCCTACTCGGCCTTCTCCGCGACGTCCTCCGACGACGCCAACAACTGGTCCATGGGTTCGGTCTCGCTGAGCAACGACGCCGCGAACGGAGCGCTGTTCTCCGCATCGAACCTCAAGCCCGGCTCGACCGGGACGAACTGCATCGCGGTCACGTCGAGCGGATCGCTGCCGAGCGCGGTGAAGCTCTACGCCACCAACGTGCAGCAGACGAAGTCGCTCGGCTCGTACGTGACGCTGCGGGTGACGCAGGGCACCGGCGGCGGGTACGGCACCTGCACCGGTTTCACCGCGGCCGCGGGCGCGGACGGCACCCTCTACGACGGCTCGCTCGCGACCTTCGCCACCACCCGTACGAACTACGCCACGGGTGTCGGCACCTGGAAGCCCACCGGCGACAAGGCCGAGACGCGGACGTACCAGATCGCCTACACCGTCTCGCCGGACGCCCCGGCGTCCTTGATGGGTGCCAGCGCGAGCCTCGGCTTCACCTGGGAAGCACAGAACTCCTAGACCCGGTCAGGAGGAGTCGACCGTGCGTTCGACGTCGTGGATCCGGTTCACGGTGGTGCTTGCCGCCCGCGGGGTGGTCGCAACGGTGTTCGGCATGCTCTTCTGGGCAGCCGCTCCGATGCTCATCGGCTGGCACAGCACCACCGTGATGACCGGCTCCATGGAGCCCTCCTTGCACGTCGGCGACGTCGTGGTCAGCAAGCCCGTCGACCCGCGCGACCTGCACCGGGGACAGGTGCTGCTGTTCGACGACCCGGACCACGCAGGTGTCCTGCGCCTGCACCGGTTCGACGCGCTCCACGGCGACGGCACGCTGACCACGAAGGGCGACGCGAACCCGCACGCCGACTCCACCCCGATCACCCGCTCCGCCGTCGAGGGCGTCGGCTACCTGCGGGTGCCCCTCGTCGGCACGCCGATCACCTGGGCAGCCGCGGGTGACACCGCCTCCCTGACGGGGCTCGGCGCAGCGGTCCTCGCCGTCACGCTCCTCGCCGTCACCCCTGCGGTCTCCGGGAGCCACCCGTCGACGGCACCGGCAATCCGTCGTGCGCGCCACCGCGCCCGCCGACGTCGCCCGCGCGTCTCCACCGCCGTGGCCGTCACCGCCGTGTGCGTGGCAGGAGCACTGGCACTCCCCGCTCCGGCAGCAGCGGCCGCGTTCACCGCGACGACCCCGTCGGCCACGAGCACCCTCGCGACCGCGACGGCGTTGCCGGTCTCCGCGCTGACCTGCGCGACGAACAGCGACGGAACGGTGTCGATCGGGTGGGGGTACGCCGGTACCGCACCCGAACGCTTCACGGTCCTCGTCGACGGGCAGGAGGTCGCACAGCGCCCCGCGGACGCCCGGAGCACCACGGTGGGCTCGTGGGACCTCTTCACCTGGCGGACCTCGACGGTCAGCATCCGCACCGACCTCACGAGCACCTGGACCGCCACGTCGACCGAGTCGGTGCGGGTGGTCACCGTGCGCTTCCTCGGGTTCGGTCGCACGAGCTGCGCTCCCTGACGAGCACCCGCTGACGCCCGCCACAGCCCGTCGGCGGAGCCGGAGGGGTCCGGCCCTACCCGTCCGACGAGGCCCCGGCGCTCCCGACCGCGAGCGCCCGCACGCGTGCGAAGGCGTCGCGGTGGCGGCCGCGCAGCACGGCCCACCCCTCGGTGGTGTCGATCGACCCCGGGTCCGCCACGGACACCGCGAAGCCGTGCTGCGCCCGCGGCACGGACTCCCCCGGCAGGCGCAGCTCCTGCGTGAAGGCACCGGTGTCGGGCGCGAAGACGAGCGTGTGCGCCGCGACGTCCCGGTCCCAGTCGGCCGAGGGCCACGACATGAACGAGACGTGGCGCGGCGGGTCGAGCGGGGTCGTCGCCGAGACCCAGCACCCGTGGTGGTCCTCACCGGGCGACAGGATCGTGTACGTCCCGCCCTCCCGGTACACCAGGAGGGCTTCGCGGAACGGCTTCGCCCGGTACATCGCGGTGTAGGACAGTGCCTGCGCGTGGACCGGACGGCCGAGGGTCAGGGTGACGGAGGGTCCTGTGGTCGACACGTGCTCGTCCTTCCCGTGGTGGTCTTCCGCGCCATCGTGGACCGGCTTCCTCCGGTCGCGGTGGGGGCCGACCGAGGACTCACTCAGCCCCGGGGGCGGTCCCGGGTGTCGCGCGAGCTCCGCCGGAGCGCGAGCGGGATCGAGACCCACAGCGCCGCCGTCCCGATGAACACCACGGCACCGCCGACGACGCCGCCGACGTCCCCGATGACCACGTCGAACACGAACAGGACCGTGCCGGAGAACAGCAGGGCACTCGCGGCCAGGGCGGCGATGAGCAGCACGTTCCCGGCCCGGACCAGGTCGTGCTTCTGCCGCTGCCGGAACACCAGCCGGTGGGCGGAGACGGCCGACAGCGCGACGACCGTGATCACGACCGCGAGGACCACCAGCACGAGGTAGACGACCTCCTCGCCCGCAGTGAGCATCGTGAAGCGCTGCTGGAACGGGAGCGTCAGCAGGAACCCGGCCAGGATCTGCGTCCCGGTCTGCACGATCCGGAGCTCCTGCTGGATGTCCGACCAGTTCCGGTCCCACCGCTCGGTCGGGGTCTCGTGCCGACCGCGCTCGGTGTCCTGTGGTGCACCGCTGACGTCGCTCATGTGCTGAACCTACTGCGCCGTCACGAGCCGGAAACACGACTCCGCGAGACTGTCCGCATGACTCCACAAGAGCCAGGGAGCCTGCAGTCGTCATCCGTGACCGCAGGCCCGCCCGTCACCGTGTCCATCACCCGCCTGGTCGAGCCCGACCGCATCCCCGACGCCACCGCCTGGGTGCAGTCCGGCGTCAACCTGGCGAACCGCTACCCGGGGTTCCTCGGCTCCGGGTGGGTCCGCTCCCACGCCACCAGTCGCGAGTGGCACATGCTCTACCGGTTCGCCGACCACGAGCAGCTCGCCACGTGGGAGAACTCCGACGACCGGCTCCGCTGGCTCGACCAGGGGCGCGACCTCGTGGTGGAGTCCCGCGTCGAGAAGCGCACCGGCATCGAGGGCTGGTTCGACGCCCCGCAGGACGCCCCCGCGTCGAGTGCCCCGCCCCGCTGGAAGCAGGCGGTGAGCATCTGGCTCGGGTTCTTCCCCGTGAACCTCGTGTTCACGTACCTGGTCGGCTGGCTCGTCCCGGCGTTCGGACACCTGCCCGTGCTGCCCCGCGTGCTGATCACGACGCTCGTGCTCACGCCGATCATGACCTTCTGGGTCCTGCCCTTCGTGACGACGCTGATCCGCCCGTGGCTGCTCGCTCCCCCGCGGGCCGCCCGGCAGCGCTAGGGGGTTCCGAGCACCGACAGCTGGTCGAGCCGTTCCAGGATCACGCCCTCCCGCAGGGCCCACGGGCAGATCTCCAGCGCCGGCAGGTCGAAGATGTCCAGGCACGCCTCGGCGACCAGCGCGCCGGGCACCACCTGGTGGGCGCGGCTCGACGAGACGCCGGGCAGCGCCGAGAGCTCGTCGACGGACTTCGTCAGCAGCGACGGCAGCAGCCGTCGCAGCTCGGCACCGTCGAGGGACCGCGGGACGAGCGGCCCGGCCGCCGACGGCGCCGCCCCGCAGATGCGGGCGATCGACCGGAAGGTCTTCGAGGTCGCCACGGCACGGTCGGGCCTGCCCGCACGGAGCAGCAGGCCGGCGTCGCGGGCGATCGCGACGCGGATCTCGTGCCGGATCCGCCGCACGTCGTCCTCGCTCGGGGTCCCGTCGGCGAAGTAGGTGCGGGCGAGACGGGCGGCGCCGATCGGCATCGACCACGCGACGTCCGGCGCTTCGTCCGCCCCGCCGGCGATCTCGAGCGAGCCACCGCCGATGTCGAACACCGCGAGCCGCCCGGCCGACCACCCGAACCACCGGCGGACGGCCAGGAAGGTCAGACGCGCCTCGTCCTCGCCGGACAGCACGGCGAGCTCGACGCCGGTGCGCTCCTCGACGTGCGCGAGCACCGCGTCCGAGTTGACGGCGTCACGGACGGCCGAGGTCGCGAAACCGAGCATGTCCTCGCACCCGCGCTCCTCGGCGACGCGGACGGCGTCGGCCACGAAGGTCGTGAGGGCGTCGACACCCGCGGGCGTCACCGCGCCCGAGTCGTCGAGGTGCTCGGCGAGCCGCAGCGGCTGCTTGAACGACGACGCCGGCAGCGGGGCAGCCCCGCCGTGGGCGTCCACCACGAGCAGGTGGCCGGTGTTGGACCCGATGTCGAGGACTCCCACGCGCATGCCACAACGCTAGCGGCCGGGAGGCGCGGGGCTAGGCCCGCAGGAACGACTCCAGCTCCGACGTGGTCGGGTACGAGGCCTGCGCGCCCGGCTTCGTCGCGGCGTACGCACCGACCCCGACGGCGAAGCGCGCAGCGTCCACCAGGGAGTCCCCGGCGTCGAGCCGGAGGGCCACAGCCCCCATGAAGGCGTCACCGCAGCCGGTGGTGTCGACGGGCTCGACCCGCACGGCGTCGACGTCGACCGGGTCGGCGTCCCCGTCGTGCACCGTGCACCCCGCGCCGCCACGGGTCACGATCGAGCGGGCGACCCCGTGGTCCCCGAGCTCGGCGGCCTCGTGCTCGTTCACCAGCAGCACGTCGGTCAGGTCGAGGAGTTCCTGCGGCACGCTCCCGAACGGCGACAGGTTCGTGAGCACCGTTGCTCCGGCAGCACGGCCGGCCCGCGCGGCGGCGAGCACGACGTCGATCGAGACCTCGAGGCAGAGCCCGAGCACGCCGGCACCGTCGAAGGCCCGGGCGGGCAGGTCCTCCGGCGTGAGGGTCGCGTTCGCACCGCCCGAGATCACGATGGTGTTCTCGCCCGCGGCGTCGACCGTGATGACGGCCGTCCCGGTGGCGACCCCCTGCCGGACCGCGACGTGCGTCGTGTCGGCGCCGGCCGATGCGACGGACTCGCGCAGCAGTGCACCGTTCCCGTCGTCGCCCACCGCACCGATCATGCGCACGGTGCCCCCGAGCCTCCCGGCTGCCACCGCCTGGTTGGCGGACTTGCCGCCGGGCAGGATCGCGAGGTCCGACCCGTGCAGGGTCTCCCCGGGCTTCGGGAAGCGCTCCGTGCGGACCACCAGGTCCGCGTTGAGGCTGCCCACGACGACGATGCCGCTCATGCGGTGGCTCCTGTCTCGGCCGAGGCCGGGCGCGGGATGAGGAAGGAGGTGGCGAGGGCCGCGCAGGTGATCACGGCACCGAGCAGCATCCCACCGGAGTAGCCGGCGGTGCCTGCGGACCCGCCGGTGCCGAGTGCGGTCTGGAGCGCCGGCAGCACCGCGAAGCTGATGCCCGCGCCGAGGTTGAACGCGCCCGCGTTGAGGCCCGGCAGGAAGCCGGGGTTCGAGTCCGGCGAGAGCACGATGCCGAGCCCGTTCAGCACGATGTTCGCGATGCCCGCGTAGGTGATGCCGATGAGCACGGTGGCGGCGACGAGCACGGGCAGCGAGTGGACGCCGACGAACGCCATGACGAGCGTCGCGACGATGCTGCCGACCAGGCCGACGCGGAGCACGGCGCGGTAGCCGAGCGTCGGCGCGAGGCGTCCGGAGAACGGCCCGACGACCCACCCGACGAGCGCGTAGGGCACGAGGAACGCGAGCGAGGCGACGTCCGGCTCCATCCCGAAGCCGACCTCGTCGTTCTGGGCCAGGCTCGTGACCAGGCCGTTCACGACGGCGAAGACCCCCGTCATGGTGAGCAGGGTCGTGACGAGCAGCGCCCAGGTCCCGCGGCGCTTGAGGTACCGGGTCTCGACGAGCGGCTCGCGGACCCGCGACTCGATCGCCCAGAACACCCCGAACGTGACGACCGCCAGGACGATCGCGACGACGACGAGTGCCCAGTCGGCCGCGGCGAGCTTGCCGGCCTCGTTGAACGCGGTGAGCAGCGCGCCGACGCTGACGACCAGCGGGAGCACGCCCCACCAGTCCATGCGCGTGCCGGCGGAGGGTCGGGACTCGACGCCCCAGCGGGCGACCATGAGCGCGGCGACGGCCGTGACGACGACGATCACCCAGAAGATGCCGCGGAACCCGAAGTGCGTCGCGATCCAGCCGCCGGCCAGGGCGTCCACCCCGGCGATGCCGCCGTTCACCGCGGTGAGCAGGCCGAGTGCGGCGCCGTAGCGCTTCGGGTCGGCGATCTCGTTGCGCAGGATGAGCAGGCCGATGGGCACGACCGGGCCGGTGACGCCCTGGATCATCCGGCCGACGAACAGCATCGGCACGTTCACGGCGAGGGCAGCGACGGCGCTGCCGACGAGCATCACGAGGAGCATGCCGAGCAGGACGCGCTTGCGGCCCACGATGTCGGACAGCCGGGGCAGGAACAGCGAGAACAGGGCCGCGATCGTGAAGAACAGCGTCTGCGAGAGCCCGATCGTCGCGTCGTCGGTGCGGAGTTCGTCCGCCATCGTCGCGAGTGCGGGGCTGAGCATGCTCGCGTTCAGCTGGAACGCGACGCACGCAGCGAGCAGGGCGGCGGTGAGGGCAGCGGTCGACTTCGTCGTCGAGGTGGTGGTCACGGCGCTCAGGCCTCCGGGGTGACGGTCGTGTCGGCGGACTCGACGGCCTGCGCTGCGGCACGCGGGGACCAGCCCGTGTCGGGCGTCTCGCCGATGCGCTCGAGGGCGTCGACGACGAGGTCCCAGAAGCGCTCGTGGTCGAGCTCCATCGCGGCACTCGTGCGGCAGTCCTCCGGCGCAGGGCCACGGAGGTCGGCGACGGTCATGCCCAGCGTGTGGGTGCCGGTCGTCTCGATCGCGATCGGCATCCTGACCGCGCGGACGATGGTCGGGTCGATGACGTACGCGACGGCGCACGGGTCGTGCACGGGCGGGGCGTCGAAGCCCTGGGCGTCCTCGTACGCCTTGCCGAAGAAGTCGAGCAGTTCCCCGACGAACGCGGCCGGACCGGTGCCGACGGCGGCGATGCGCGCGGCGACCTCGGGGGTCGCGAGGGCCTGGTGGGTGAGGTCGAGGCCGACCATGACGACGTCCCACCCGGCGCGGAAGACGACGTCGGCCGCCTCGGGGTCGATGACGATGTTGAACTCGGCGACCGGGCTCCAGTTGCCGACGTGCACGCCGCCGCCCATGAGGACGACCTGCTTCACGCGCTCGACGATGCGCGGCTCCTTGCGGACGGCGAGGGCGATGTTCGTCAGACCGGCGGTCGGCACGATCGTCACGGTGCCGGGCTCGTGCGCCATGACCGTGTCGATGATGAGGTCGACGGCGTGGCGCTCGTCGAGACCGAAGGACGGCTCGGGGAGCATCGGCCCGTCCAGGCCGCTCTCGCCGTGGATCTCCGGGGCGACCTCGATCTCGCGCAGCAGCGGCCGGTCGGCGCCCGCGGCGAAGGGCACCCCGGTGATCCCGGCGATGCGTGCGACCGCGAGGGCGTTGCGGGTGACCTTCGGCAGGGTCTGGTTGCCGACGACGGTCGTCACCGCCAGGAGCTCGATCGTCGGGTTGCCGTGCGCCAGCAGGATGGCGACGGCGTCGTCGTGGCCGGGGTCGCAGTCGAGGATGATCTTCTGCGTCGTTGCATCGGGCACCTTGGGCGCTCCACTTCGTCGGGGATCGGCGTCGGCGGGCCGCTCGCAGCCCGCCGTGTCCGGCAGTGCCGGACGGAGGTATGTGCTCGACGCGGTGGGGTCCGCGCTGTGGAGGAACCAACTCCAGTGCGGCGCGTCAAGCGTTTGACATCAGAACACGTCAAACGCTTGACGTCAACTCCGAGCGGTCCTCAGCCGAACCGGTGCGCGCTCGGTCGCTAGGCTCGACGGGTGCCATCCCCAGCCGCTCACGGCCGTCGCGTGACCGCCGCGATGGTGGCCGAGCGTGCGGGGACGAGCATCGCCACGGTCTCCCTCGTCGTGAACGGGAAGGACCGTGGGCGGGTGTCCCCGCCGATCGCCGACCGGGTGCGCGAGGCCGTCGACGCCCTCGGCTACGTCGTCGACCACGCGGCGAGCTCCCTGGCGCGCGGGACCGGCGACCTCGTCGTGCTCATCGCCCCCGACCTGTCGAACCCGTTCTTCGCCGAGGTGATCCGCGGCGTGCGGGACACCCTCGGCGACCGGTTCCAGCTCGTGCTCTCCGTGACGGAGCGCGGCGCGCAGCCCACGACCGCAGACCTCCGGCGCTTCGAGCGCCTGCGGCCGGCGGGGATCCTGGTCGACGCCCCGGCCGCGGGCGAGTCGATGGACGCGAGCGTGCCGGTCGTGCTGCTCGACGCACCCGACGCGGCCGCGGGCACGACCGCCGTCGACTACGACCTCGCTCCGGGCATCGACGCACTCGTCGCCCACCTGCGGGATCGCGGGCACGGACGCGTCGCCTACCTCGACGGCACCGCACGGGTCGCCACGTTCGGCATCCGCCACCGGATGTTCGACGAGGCCTGTGCCGCAGCGGGCATCACCGTCTCGGAGCTCGGCGCCCGCGCGGACCTGACGGTCGACGCGGCGGCGCTGGCGACCGAGCACGCGATCGAGGCGTGGCACGAGGACGGCGTCACCGCGGTCGTCGCGGCAGCGGACACCCTCGCGTACGGCGTGCTGCGGGTCGCGGGCGCGATGGGACTCCGGGTGCCGGAGGACCTGGCGGTCGCGGGCTTCGACGACCTGCCGTCGTCGTCGGTCACGGCGCCGGCACTGACGAGCGTCGCACTGCCGGGAGCCGAGCTCGGGCGCACCGCCGCCCAGCGCCTCCTGGCGACGATCGACGGCACCGCGGTGGAGCCCGTGGAGCTGCCGGCGCGGCTGGTCACCCGGGCGAGCACCGGCGGCTGAAGCGAGCGCTTGCGGGCGGCACGCCGCCGGCGGCGCGATCACTCCGCGAAAGCGACAGTGCGGCCCCTCCCGGCGCCTGCGCACTGTCGCTTCCGCACACCACTCGCGCACCACTCGCTCCGCGTCAGCCGGCGCCGCGGGACGCCGGTGTCTCGACGAGACGCCGCTGAGACGGCGAGACGCCCCCGTTCCCGGGGGCGTCTCGCCGTCTCGGGGCGTCTCGCTCAACGCAGGGCGTCTCGCCAGCTCAGGGCGTCTCGCACCGTCGCCGGCGTCCCGGCGCGCAGCGCAGCCGCTCAGGCGGAGGTGTCCCGCCTCGCCGACGCCTCGGCCTCGACCGTCTCGCCCGCGGCGGTCGGCGACGCCGGAGTCGCGCCACGGTCGCCTCGGTCAGCTCGCTGCGCACGCTCGAGCTCGTCGGCCTCGGCACCGCCGACCGCCTCGCCACGAGCGACCATGCCGGCCACGTCGGCCAGCTGCATCTGCGGCAGGAAGAGCGCGAGCACCAGGGCCGCCGCGATGAAGGGCAGCAGGTACCAGAACACCGGCGCGAGGGAGTCGGCGTACGCGTTGACGATGCCGTCCTGCAGTGCTTCCGGGAGCTTCGCGAGCGCGCTCGGGTCGATGCTCGCGCTGCTCGAGGCAGCCTGGGAGGCCGGGACGCCCGCGTCGGTGAAGACCCCGGTGAGCGAGTCGGTCAGGCGCGAGGTGAAGAGCGCGCCGAACACGGCGACACCGAGCGAGGCCCCGACCTCGCGGAAGTAGTTGTTCGTCGAGGTGGCGGTGCCGACCTCCTGCGGGGGCACGGCGTTCTGCGCCACGAGGACGACGACCTGCATGATGAGGCCGAGCCCGGCGCCGAAGACGAACAGGTAGACGCAGATCAGCCAGATCGGGGTGCTCGCGGCGAGCGTGGTCATGCCGAGCATCGCCAGGCCGACCACGATCGTGCCGACGACCGGGAACATCCGGTACTTCCCCGTCTTCGTGATCGCGATACCAGACGCGATCGACGTGCCCATGAGGCCCGCCATCATCGGGAGCATGAGCAGCCCGGACACCGCGGCCGAGGTGCCCGAGGACATCTGGAGGAAGGTCGGGACGAACGCGATCGCCGCGAACATGCCGATGCCGAGCACGAAGCCGATGCCCGTCGCGAGGACGAACGTGCGGTTGCGGAAGAACGACAGCGGGATGATCGGGTCCTGCGCCCGCGACTCGACGAACACGAAGAGCGCGGCCGCGACGAGGAACCCGGCGCCCCATGCCCAGGTCTCGAGGGCACCCCAGCCGTGCTGCCGGTTGCCGCCGAACTCGGTGAAGAAGACCAGGCACGCCGTCGTCGCCGAGAGCAGGGCGACGCCGAGCACGTCGATCCGCTTCGTGGCCTTCTTGCTCGGCAGCGTCAGTGCGAACCAGGCCACCGCGAAGGCCGCGATGCCGACCGGGATGTTGATCCAGAACGCCCAGTTCCAGGTCATGTGGTCGACGAAGAAGCCGCCGAGGAGCGGGCCGCCGACGGCCGACAGCCCGAAGATCGCACCGAGCGGGCCGAGGTACTTGCCGCGTTCGGACGCCGGGACGATGTCGGCGATGATCGCCTGCGACAGGATCATGAGCCCGCCGCCGCCGAGGCCCTGGAGCGCGCGGAACACCACGAACTGCCAGAAGTCGGTGGACAGCGCACAGCCGAGCGACGCGAGCGTGAACAGGGCGATCGCGACGAGGAACAGCGTCCGGCGGCCGATGACGTCGCCGAACTTGCCGTAGATCGGCATGACGATCGTCGATGCGAGCAGGTAGCCGGTGGTGATCCACGCCTGGTGCGCGACGCCGCCGAGCTCGCCGACGATGGTCGGCATGGCGGTCGAGACGATGGTCTGGTCGAGGCTCGACAGCAGCATCCCCGCGATCAGGGCGGAGAAGATGATCCAGATGCGGCGCTGCGTCAGGAGCAGCGGCCCGTCGGATCCGGGTCGGGCACGCCTCGTGCCCTGCGTGGTGGCGCTCATGCCGTGTGGTCCTGTCCGGTGGTGGTGATGGCCGCCCTGAGCTGGCGGAGGTTCTCGGTGAGCAGGGCGACGAACGTCGGCCCGGTCGTCTCGTCGAACGCGTCGTCGAAGAACTCGCCGGCGGTGACCTTGAGCAGGCCCGCCGCGGCCTCGGTGACGAGCTGCGCGCGACGGTCGTCCGGGTCGGTCCAGCCGAAGCGCTCCCGCACGGCCTGACCGACGGCGGCCAGCTGCACGTCGACGGCGGCGAGGAACTTCGCCACCATCGCCGGCTCGCGCTCGAACACCCGGCGGACGAGTGCCTCGTCGGCACGGTCGACGCCGGCGACGTGCACCTGCTCGATCGCCAGCGCGACCACGGACCCGAGCGGGTCGAGGTCGTCCGGTACGAGCGCGCCCGACGCGTAGGCGCCGAGCATCTCCTCGGTCGCGCCCTGCTCGATGCCGAGCACGGCGTCGTCCTTCGACGCGAAGTGGTTGAAGAACGTCCGGCGGGAGACGCCGACGGTCTCGCAGAGCTGCTCGATCGTGAACCCGTGCAGGCCGTGCTCGATCGTCGCCCGCCGTGCCTCGACGACCATGCGTCGTCGGAGCGCGCGGGTGCGTTCGGTGGTGCTCACCGAGCAAGAATTGCACTCTGCTGCTGAGAGTGCAACAGGAGGACCGGTTACAGCGCCTTCGCGAAGCAGAACGACCACGGCATGGTCGCCGCGTACGGCTCGTACACGTCGATCTGCTGCCACCCGGTCTTGCGGTAGAGCGCGACGGCCTCGGGCTGCTTGTCACCGGTCTGCAGGATGACCCGTGCGGCACCGGCCTCACGCGCGACCTGTTCCCCCTCGGACAGCAGCGCCGTGGCGGCCCCCTTGCCGCGGGCGGCGGCGAGGACGATGAGGCGCTTCAGCTCGACCTCGTCACCGAGGCGCCGGACGGCGATGTGCCCCAGGGCCGTGCCGTCCTCGTCGATCGCGAGCAGCGAGGTGATCACGGTCGCCGGGTCGACCGTCAGGACGCGGTCCCGCTCGGCCGTGACCGCCGGGTCCTCGCCAGCGTGCCCGTCGCCGTAGCGCTCGTGCATCTCGTCGTCCATGGTGGCGCGGAGGGCCACACCGCGGGGGTCCTCCCAGGCAACGCGCTCGATCGTGATCACGATCATCCATCCTGGCACGACCGCACGACCGCGCGGCCGCGCGGCCGCGGCCACGAGACAGCACGGCCGCGGCCGCGTCACCGCAGCGCTCAGGCCAGCGCGGCGATCGGCCCCTCGCCGGCCCGGAACGCCGCGAGCGCGCCAGCGGCGTCGTCGTACACCGCCGCGGCACCCGCACCCCGGAGCTCGTCGCCGCCGATCCCGCCGGTCATCACCCCGACGCACGGCAGCCCGACCTTGCCCGACGACTCCACGTCCCACATCGCGTCGCCGATCATCACGGCCCGGTCCGCCGCGACGCCGACCTTCTCGAGGGCGACCTCGACGATGGCGGGCGACGGCTTGGCCTGCTCGACGTCCTCGCCGCTCGTGACCGCGGTGATCCACGGCTCGGCATCGAGGAGCTCCAGCAGCCGGTCGAGCTCGTTCTGCGGGGCGCTCGTCGCCAGCACGACTGCGTGCCCGGCGCCCGCCACCGCCTCGAGCAGCTCGCGCGCCCCGGGCAGCAGCCGCAGCTGCGGCATGTGCTCGGAGTAGAACGCAGTGTGGTACTGCTTCGTGGTGTCGCGGACCTCGTCGGAGGCGTCGGGGAGGAGCTCCTCGAGCAGACGACCGGAGTCCATCCCGATCGCCCGGTGGACGCGCCACGCGTCGACGGACTCGCCGGCGGCACGGAACGCTCGCCACCACGCGTCGACGTGCGCGTAGTTCGAGTCGGCGAGGGTGCCGTCGATGTCGAAGAGGACAGCGGTCGAGGGAGCGTCAGCCATCCGTCCAGCGTGCTCCCCCGATCGCGTGCGTCGGTTCAGACCGTGACGGACTGCCCCACCGGCAGGATCGACACCGGCACCCCGCCGAGACCGTCCGTACCGAGCATCTGCACGTTCGACTGCTGCCCGACCTCGCTGAGGAGCAGCTCGTGGATCTGCACGGCACGCTCCGGGGCGACGGCGCGGACGTAGTCGACCCCCTCGCCCGTCTTCGCCCAGGGACCGCTCGTCGGCACGAGCAGCAGCCGAACGGGCACGCCGGGGACGAGGTACGCGTCGCCCGGGTGGAACACCGCGTCGTCGACGAGGTAGCCGACGTTCGCGATGGTCGGCAGGTCGCGGTGGATGACCGCGTGCTCCTCGCCGAAGACGCGGACGGGGACGGGTCCGACGGAGAACGTGTCACCGGCGGACACCGCGACCACGCGACCGTCGTGCTCGCCGAGCTGGTCGACGACGGCCTGCGGCGCGCGGACGACCAGGTCGGGGTTCGCGTCGAGCCCGGCACGGACGGCGTCGGCGTCGAGGTGGTCGGGGTGCTCGTGCGTGACGAGGACGGCGGTGGCCGTGCGGACCAGGTCGGCGGACTCGGGCGTGAAGACCCCCGGGTCGATGACCAGGGTCGTGCCGTCCTGTTCGAGGACGACCGTGGCGTGGTTGTACTTCGTCAGCTCCATGCTGACAACTGTACAACAGTGTTGTAGATCAGCCCGCGAGACGGGCGAGCCGTTCGAGGACGTCCGGCAGCCGCCGCAGGAGCGCACGCTCGTCGTCGTCGAGCTCCTCGCGGATCGCGGTCGCCAGCCAGTCGGCGCGCGCGTCCATGTCCCGCTGCAGCACCGCCTGCCCGGCCGTCGTGATCCCGATGACCGCGACCCGACGGTCGGCCTCGGAGGTCGTCCGCTCGACGTACCCGAGGTCCGCGAGCTCACCGACCGTGCGGGACTGCCCCTGGTGCTTCACCCCGCGACGACGTGCGAGGTCCGCGATGGTCATCGGGCCCTCACGGTGGAGGAACCCGAGCGTCGCGGTGTGGGTGGCCGGCAGTGCGTCCGCCTCGCGACGCGCTGCGCGCACCAGGCGTCCGACGGCCTGCCGGAGGTCCGCGGCCAGCTCGTCGATCGGGTCCATCCCCCGACGCTACCGTGGCACACGACGGACGGGAGGCGCGGTGCCCAGCCGGCACCGCGCCTCCCGTCCGTCAGGTGGTGACGTCAGCTGCTGCGCACGTCGTCCGCAGCGCTCTTCGCGTGGTCCTGCACGTCGGACGCGGCGCCCTGCGCCTCGTCCTTGACGGTCTGCGCGGCGTCCTGCGCGGTCCCCTTGAGGTCCTGCGCGTGCTCCTTCGCCACGTCGCCCAGCTGCGAGCCGACGTCCTTCGCCTGGGACTTCACGTCCTCGACGAGGGGCGCCGCCTTGTCCTTGAGCTCCCCGGCGAGCTCCTCCTCCTTGTCGGAGGTGGGGATGAGCGACGAGGCGAGCCACCCGGCACCGAAGGCGATGAGGCCCACGGCGAGCGGGTTGCCCTTCGCCTTCTGGACGCCCTTGTGCGCGACGTCCTTCGCCTGGTCGGTCGCTCCCGACGCCGAACCCGAGACGCTCGAGCGGGCCGAGTCGGCGGCACCCATGACGGAGTCACGGGCACTGCCCGCAGCACCCATCACGGACTCGCGTGCGTTCTGGAACCGCGTCTTGACCTTGTCGGTCTGGCGGTGGGCGATCGACGACGGGTTGACCTTGTCGGCCAGGGCGTCGACGTCGGAACCGAGGGTCCCGCGGGTGCGCTCGATGTCGGCGCGGATCTCGTCTGGGGTGCTCATGGCTTCCTCCCGGTGTTGGGCTTGAGTGCTTCTGGGACTTCCTTCACGGTCTCGACCGTCTGCGGGGCGCCCTGGATCTCCTTGATCTCCTTGCGCCCGCGGACGGCGAGGATCGCGGCGACGATCCCGTAGACGACCGCGATCACGACGGCGGACCAGGCGTTGCCGATGAGGTAGCCGAGGCCCCACCACGCGGCGATCGACAGGAACAGCAGGGCGAACAGTGCCGTCAGGCCGGCGCCGCCGAACATGCCGCCCGCCTTGCCCGCCTTCTTCGCGGACTCGGTCAGCTCGGCCTTGGCGAGCGCGACCTCCTGGCGGAACAGGCTCGACAGGTCCCGCGAGACGTCGGAGAGCAGCTCACCGAGCGGGGTCGTGGCGGCGCGTTCCTCGGGCGTCGGCTCACCCAGCGGCGTCGCGCCGGGAACCGAGTGGCTCATACGCCGCTCCCGGTCCCCGTCGACGGGCCGTCGGCTTCCTTCTCGTGCTTGATCTCGGTCGCGAGCGCCTTGGTCAGGCGTCCGGCGAGGATCCCGGCACCCGCGGCGAGCGCGATGAAGGTGCCGGGCTTGCGGGCGGCGAAGGACTTGACCTCGTCGAGGAGCGAACCCGGGTCGCGGTTCTCGAGGTACCCGGCGGCGGACCCGGCGCGCTGCGACAGGTCGCGGACGACCTTCGCGGCGAGGCCCTGCTCGTCGTCCTTGTCGGCCATGCGGCTGAGCTGCTCGCCGAGGGTGCGGAGACCACCGGCGGCGCGCTCCTGCTGGCCGGCGGCCTGCTCCTTGAGCGTGTCGCTGGCCTGCGAGTAGAGCTGCTTGGCGTGCTCGGTCGCCTCGGAGGCGACGTTCGACGCCTGCTCCTTGGCGGTGCCGGCGACGTTCGCGGCCTTGTCCTTCGCGTCGCCGGCGACGTCCTGCGCGGCGCCCTTGGCGGCGTCGGCCTTGCCACCGCCGTCACCGGTGCTGCTGCCGCCGGCGCTGCCGGCGGTCGGGACGTACCCGGCGGAGGTGCTCGTGGTCGTGTCGGTCAGCGGGGCCGAGGCGCCGGCGGCCGAGGGGGTCGCGGGCAGCTGCTCGTCGGCCGGCAGTGCGTCGAGCGGCTCGACGTCGTCGAACCCCTCGGGGCGCAGCACGTCGTCGAACGCGCGGTCGTCGGCGGAGTCCTCGTGGCGCGCGGCCGGCACGCCGCTGGCGAAGGACGGCACGGTCACGCCCGGGTGCACCTCGTGTCCCTCGGCAGCCGCGGTGCGGTCGTGGATGGGCGTCCCGGAGTCGTTCCCGGGTGGGTTCGTGGTCATGGTCGGCCTTCCGGTTCGGTCACGACGGGTACGGCACCCGTCGCGTTGGAGACGACCGTGCGCGACGGTGGCTGCGCTGCGTCCCAGGAACGCCGTCGTGCGCGGTCCGTCGGTCCACGGAGCGCGGGCCGACCGTCCGCCCAGCGCGGCTCCGGCAGGATCGGCAGCGTGCCGAAGGTCTCCGTCGTCGTCCCCGTGCTCGACGACGCCGAGCACCTGGCGAGGTGCCTCGACGCACTGGCGGCGCAGACGCACCCGGTCGCCGAGGTGGTCGTCGTCGACAACGGCAGCAGGGACGGCAGCGCCGACGTCGCCCGGGCCTCGGGCGCGGTCGTGCTGCACGAACCGGTGCGCGGCATCGCCCGGGCCTCGGCGCGCGGGTACGACCACGCCTCAGGGGACGTCATCGCACGGCTCGACGCCGACACCGTCCCACCGCCCGGTTGGGTCGCCGAGGCGGTGCGCCTGCTCGGGACGCCGGGCGTCGTGGCGGTCACCGGCCCGGGCCGTCCGAGCGAGGGCGGCCGGGTCCTGCGCCGCGTGTGGGACGGGCTCTACATGGGGCCGTACTTCGTGCTCGTGTGGTCGGCGCTCGGCCGCCCGCCGCTGTTCGGGTCGGCGACGGCGATGTGGCGGGACACCTGGACGGCGGTCCGCGACCGGGTGCACCGCGACGACCCCGAGGTGCACGACGACGTCGACCTGTCGATGCAGCTCGATCCCGCCTGGCGCGTCCTGGTCGACCGCGCACTCACCGTCGAGGTGTCCGCGCGTCCGTTGTCCGGTGCGGCGTCCGTCGCCCAGCGGACCCGGCGCGCCTTCCACACCTTCCGGGTCAACGGTCGACGGGCGAACCCGGTGCGGCGGTGGGCACGGCGTGCGCGCGTGGCGCTCGGGGCGCGGACAGGCGCCACGTCCGCGCCGGCCGCGACGACCCGGACGCCGCCGCCCTGGGCGCGCCGCCGCTGAGCGGTCGTACCGCATCCGGGACTACGATCGACGGTGCGTGTGCGGGCCGGACGCCCGATCACACGCACGAGGGGGGACCATGCGGCCAGCCCGCACCACGACACTGCTCACGACGATCGGACTCGGCGTGAGCCTCGCGCTCACACTGTCCGGCTGCACCGGTGACGACCGTGTCGACGCGGTCCCGACCGCGAGCACGACCGCACCCTCGGCGGGACCGACGGCGACCGGGAGCGCGACGCCGGAACGGTCCCCCGGTGCCGACGCGACGAGCACGTCGACGCCGGGGCCGGACACCACGCCGGTCTCCGCGACGGGCACCGTGCCGGCGACCTGCGAGGACGTGGTGACGCCGGGTGCATTCGGGTACATCGACGAGGTGGCTCTGAACGACCCCGCCGCCGTCGGCGACCTCGAGGTCCCCCGCACCGCCCTGACACCGGCACTGCAGTCCGGCGGCCAGCGGCTGTACTGCGTCTGGCGCGATCCGCAGGCGGACGTCACGAACCTCACCATCCAGATCGAGACCGTCGACCCGGACCGCGCGCTGGCGGCCCTCCGGGGGCTGTCCGGCTTCGACTGCTCGTCCGTCGACGACGGGTACCGGTGCCAGAAGGTCAGCCAGAACCCGCAGTACCCGGTCACCGACGGGGACACCTACTTCACCCGCGGCGGCATCGGCATCCGGATCACCCAGTCGAACGTGCCGACGGAGGGACTGCTCGACGACGTCGTCGGGAACGTGTTCGGCTGACCCTCGCCCGGCCTCGGCTCAGCCGGTCGGTCGTGACCGCACGTGCGCCCGCTCGCCCTGCGGCCCGTACAGGCAGAGCACCTCGGTGACCTCGTCCGTCGTGTTGCCGACCCAGTGCGGGGTGTGCGTGTCGAACTCGACGACCTCGCCCGGCCCGAGGTCGAAGTCCCGGTCGCCGAGCAGCAGGCGCAGTCGCCCGGACAGCACGTAGAGCCACTCGTAGCCCTCGTGCGTCTTGAGACTGCGGTCGCTGTTCGCCGGCATCGGCGGGATGAGCTGCTTGAACGAGCGCACACCCCCGGTGCGCTTCGTCAGCGGGATCACCACCCGGCCGCCGTGCCGCTCGGGCTTGAGGTGGACGCGCGGGTCGCCCGTCTGGGGTGCGCCGACGAGGTCGTCGAGCGGCACCTGGTACGCCCGGGCGAGGGGCAGCAGCAGCTCGAGTGTCGGTCGACGCTGCCCGGACTCGAGGCGCGAGAGGGTCGACACCGAGATGCCGGTCTCGGCGGCGAGCGCCGCGAGCGTGACCTGCCGTCGCTCCCGAAGTGACCGCAGCCGTGGGCCGACCGCGTCGACGACCTGCGCCGTCGTCGGTGGGGTGATCCGTTCCTCCCGGCCGTGCACCATGCGGCCATGTTGCCACATCAGCAAGCTTCGTTGCCGCGGATGCTGCATCCTGGCCATGATGCGGTCATGCGTGATCACTACGACGTCATCGTCATCGGCGGCTCGGCCGCCGGCCTGTCCGCCGCGCTCATCCTCGGGCGGTCGCGGCGCTCCGTCCTCGTCGTCGACGCGGGCGAGCCCCGGAACGCGCCCGCCGAGGGCGCCCACAACTACCTCGGGCGCGAGGGCGTCGCCCCCGCGGAGCTCACCCGCATCGGCCGCGACGAGGTCGCCGCGTACGGCGTCGAGGTCACGGCCGGGAGGGTCGTGGCCACGTCCGTCACCGAGGGCACCGGTGCCGACCCGGTCGGCTTCTCGGTCACCCTCGACTCCGGTGCGGTCGTCACGTCGCGACGGTTGGTCGTCGCCTCCGGCACCGTCGACGTGCTGCCGGACGTGCCGGGACTCGCCGAGCAGTGGGGGCGCGGTGTCGTGCACTGCCCGTTCTGCCACGGGTGGGAGGTCCGTGACGGCCGCATCGGTGTCCTCGTCACGACGCCGAACGGGGCGCACCACGCACAGATGTTCCGTGCGCTGAGCGATCGGGTGACCGCCTTCGTCACCGACCCAGCGTTGGTCGACGACACCGTGATCGCCGGTTTCCGGTCCCGTGGCATCGAGGCCGTCGATGGTCCCGTGACCCGGGTGCTCTCGTCGGACGGCGTCCTGACCGGCGTCGAGCTCGGCTCGGGGCAGGTCGTCCCGCTCGACGCGCTGGCGGCCGCGAGCACGGTGGAGCCGCGCGTCGGGTTCCTCGAGGGGCTCGGGCTGCGGGCGGAGGACGTCGTCGTGAACGGGTTCCGGTTCGGCGGTGGGCTCACCGTCGACGCGGTCGGGCAGACGGGCGTCCGCGGGGTGTACGCCGCCGGCAACGTGACGTCGCCGATGGCCACCGTCATCGCGTCGGCGGCGGCGGGGGCGCAGGCCGGCGCCGCGGTGCACGGGGACCTCGTGCAGGCCGACATCGCGGCGGCGCTGGCCGCCGCGGCCGAGCCCGCCGGTCAGTCCACGCGGTAGCCCGCCTGTGCTGCCAGGAGCGGCGCGAGGGCGAAGAGCTGGTCGGCGCCGATCGTCGCCCCGCGGAACCCCTCGAGCCGCTCCACCCGGTCCAGGTCGGCGGTGCGCAGGTCCACGTGCTCGATGCGGGTGTTCGTGCCCTCGGCGGAACGGATCCGGGTGCCGTCGAACGCGATCCGGAGCAGCCGGGCGTCGGCGATGTCGAGCTCGTCGACCACGCAGTCGCGGAACACCACGTCGGTGAGCGTCGACCCGCGCAGGTCGAGGAACCCGAGCTTCATGCCGACGAACTCGACGCCGTTCAGCGTCGCGTCGTACAGCTCGGCGGAGCCGACCCGGCCGCCCGCGATCCTGACCTCGCGCCAGGCGCTGCTCGACGCGCGGAGCACCGGGGCGTCGAGCGCCTCGACGACCGAGCCGCGGATGCGCAGCCCGCGCAGGTCGGCACCGTCCGCCCGCAGCGTGTCGACGACACACTCCTCGAGCTCGAGATCGGGCAGCCGTTCGCCGGCGACGTCGAACACGTCGATGCGCTTGCCCTCGATCCGATCGCCGGTCAGGACGTCGCCGGGCGCTGGCGTCCAGTCGTCGAGGTCCCGCGGGTCGATCGGGGAGATGCGTGGGGCGGCGGTACCGGTCGAGGAGCGTGCCATGCGCTCAGTCTGCCGCGGTGGACCGACGCTCCAGCACGCTGTCGAGCCGGTAGTCCTTCGCCGGTCCACGTGCCTGCCATCGGACGGTCCAGCGCTCGGCGTCCCCGTCGAGCACGCCCGTGTAGTCGTCGGGCGCGCAGGCGTGCTCGACCGTGGTGCCCCACACCCAGTCGTGGAAGACCCGGCCGTCGGCGAAGCGCACCGTCCAGCGGTCGCCCGGGGCGCGGCGGACGAGCAGCGTCCGCGAGACCGGGGTCTCGCGGTCGCCGAGCGACATCGTGCCGGCCTCGTCCCAGCGGACCTCGTCCGGGGCCGTCAGCGTCAGGGTCGTCGTCCCGGTGACGGTGCCGGACGCTCCGGCGAGCCGGTCGTCGACGCGGCGGTGGAGCGTCCAGTCCCCGAGCAGGTCGGTCGGCAGCAGCGGGCTCGGCAGCGATGGGTCCGTCGGCAGCACGGGCCCAGGCTACGCGCGGAGCGCCTCGGCCCGGGCGGTACGGCGCTCGTCGTCGGAGATGACACCGCCCTGCGCTGGATCGTAGCGCGCCCGTTCCTTCCCAGGACACCCGCGATGGCGGGCGGTTCCGGGCGTACCTGGTCGAAGAGTTCCACCAGGTACGCCCGATTCCACCAGGTACGCCCGATCCCGCCAGGCGCGCCACGGGCCGGGCCCAGAGCCCGTCAGCCGCGCAGAGGCCCCGACGCCTCGATGTTCGCCCCGTCCGCGAACCCGCCGACGAGCTCGCGCAGCGCCTCCTCCGCCGTGTGCTGCGGCACCCACCCGAGCTCGCTCCGCGCCCGGTCCGTCCGCATGATCGGCACGCCGGCCGCGATGTCGACCCACCCGGCGTCGGTCGGCTGGAGTCGGAGCCGCCACGTGGTCGTGACGATCCCGCGGATCAGCCGGAGCGGCACCCGCACCGCCCCGAGCATGCCGAACGCCCGCGCGATCCGCGGCGGGGAGAGCACCGGCGTCGCCGCGATGTTGAACGCCCCCGCCGCCCGTCGGTCGATCGCCCGCCAGAACGCGTCGGCGAGGTCGTCGGCGTGCACCGCCTGGAACACGAACGGCAACGGCAACGGCAGGACCGCCCACCGGATCCACCGCACGATCGACATCGGCACCAGGTGCCCGAGGAACAACCCCCGGAGCTCGGCCGCGACCCCGCGCTGGAACACCAGTCCGGGCCGGAGCCGGGTCACGACGACCTCGGGGTGGTCCCGCTCGAAGGCGTCCATCGCCCGCTCGTTCTCGGCCTTGTGGACCGAGTACGTGGCGGTCGGGATGCCGGTCGCGGGGAAGGACTCGTCGACCGGGGTCCGCTTCCCGTCCACGTCGACGCCCCGGTACGCCCCGACCGACGACGACACCACGACCTGCCCGACACCGGCGCGGGCGACCGCGGCGAGCACGTTCGCAGTGCCCGTCACGTTCGTCCGGTGCTGCGCGGGGATGTCGTGCGTCGGTTGGAGTGCCCACGCCAGGTGCACCACGGCGTCGGCGCCCTGGAAGACCGCGGCCAGTTCATCGACGGCGCTCGGTCCGCCGATGTCGACCGCGTGCCACACGGCGACGTCGTACGGCGCGACACGCGCGTCCGGCACCCGGCGGGCGACGCCGACGACCTGCAGGCCGTCCTCGTCGCCCGCGCGGCCGTCACCGGTCAGCCGGGCGGCCGCGAGCCGCCGCAGCACCGCGGTGCCGACGTTGCCGGTGGCCCCGACCACGACGACGCGCATCAGTGGGACCGCCCCGGGCGGCCGGCCGCGAGCCGCGACGGGCCGACCATCAGGCCGCGGCCATGGACGGGTCGAGCACGACCTTGATGCAGCCGTCCTCCTTCTTCTGGAAGACCGAGTACATGTGCGGGGCGTCCTCGAGCGACACGCGGTGCGTGGTCAGGTCGAGCGTGCCGAGCGGGTCCGAGGGGTCGGACACGAGCGGCATGAGGTCGTCGACCCAGCGACGGACGTTGCACTGTCCCTCGCGGATCGTGATCTGCTTGTCGAACAGGGTCATCATCGGCATCGGGTCGGCCATGCCGCCGTAGACGCCGGACAGCGAGACCGTGCCGCCGCGGCGGACGAGGTCGATCGCCGCGTGCACCGCCGCGAGCCGGTCGACGCCCGCGGTCTCGATGGCCTTCTGCGCGAGCTTGTCGGGCAGCAGGCCGGCCGCACGCTGGGCGAACCCGGCGACCGGGTTGCCGTGCGCCTCCATGCCGACCGCGTCCACGACGCCGTCCGGACCGCGCCCGTCGGTCAGGTCGACGAGCTTCGCGACCATGTCGTCGTCGAGGTCGAACACCTCGATGCCGTGCTTCGCGCCGAGGTCGCGGCGGACCTGCTCGGGGTCGACGGCGAGCACCCGGTAGCCGAGGTGCTTGCCGATCCGGGCCGCGAACTGTCCGACCGGGCCGAGACCGAGCACCGCGAGCGTGCCGCCCTCGGGCACCTCGGCGTACTGCACGGCCTGCCACGCGGTCGGGATGATGTCGCTCATGAACAGCCACTGGTCGTCGGCGCCGGTGTCCGGCACCTTGATCGGCCCGTAGTCGGCGTGCGGCACGCGCAGGTACTCGGCCTGTCCGCCGGGGACCTGGCCGTACATCTTCGTGTACCCGAAGAGCGAGGCGCCGGTGCCGTACTCCTTCACCTGGGTCGTCTCGCACTGCGACTGGAAGCCGTGCTGGCACATCCAGCAGTGCCCGCAGGAGATGTTGAACGGCACGACCACGCGGTCGCCGACCTTGAGGTTCGTGACGGCGGAGCCGACCTCCTCGACGATGCCCATGGGCTCGTGGCCGAGGACGTCGCCCTTGTCGATGTACGGACCGAGCACCCGGTACAGGTGCAGGTCGGAGCCGCAGATCGCCGTGGAGGTGATCCGCACGATCGCGTCCGTCGGCTCCTGGATGGTCGGGTCTGGGACGGTCTCGACGGACACCTTCTCGGTGCCCTGCCAGGTGAGTGCGCGCACGTCGCGTTCCTCTCGTCGTCGCTTCGGGCCGGCCGGGAGGCACGGCTCACGTGCCCCCTTCGCTACGCGCCCGCCCCGTGGTGCGTTCCCAGCCCCGTCCCCCGCGCGCGCTGCAGGCGGCGGTGGGGCGCGCCTCCCGTCCGCACCGGATCCGCGCGAAGGAAGCCGATCCGCGCGAAGGAGGCTGATCCGCGCGAAGGAGGCCGCTTCTTCCTGCTTCCGACGCGCAGAACGGTTTCCTACTGCACGCGTGATGGGCCGGAAGGATGGCCGATCGGCCAGCCGGAGGTCCGTCCGAGCACCGATGCGCCGGGGCCGGCACAGCCGCCAGGCTCGGAGCGATGGACCACAGCACCACGCGCAGGGCGCTCCTCGTCGGCGCCACCGGCTCCCTGGCAGCCGGGCTGCTCGCAGCCTGCACGCCCGGCGCCGACGCACCCCGGGTATCCGCGACCCCGACCGTGACGTCGACTCCGACACGCAGCCCGACACCGACACCGACACCGACACCTAGCCCGACACCGACGCGACCCGCGCTGGCGAAGGCGCCCGTGCCACACGGCACCGTGACGGGACTGCCTGCGGGCACGCCGGGGATCGCGTGGACCGTGGACGACGGGGCGTCACCGGAGGTCGTCGAGGTCTACGCCCGCTTCGCCGCCGAGACCGGCACGCGCCTGACGTTCTTCGTGAACGGGAACCGACCGTCCTGGACCGAGCACGCCGACCTGCTCCGGCCCCTCGTCGAGTCCGGGCAGGTGCAGCTCGGCAACCACACGTGGGACCACCCCGCGCTCACGAAGCTCGGTGACCAGGCGATCCAGGACGAGCTCACCCGGAACCACGAGTTCATCGAACGGACGTTCGGCGTCGACGCCCGCCCGTACTTCCGGCCACCGTTCGGGTACCACGACGCCCGGGTCGACCGTGCCGCGGCCGCCGTCGGCTACACCACGCCGATGCTCTGGTACGGGACGCTCGCGGACTCGGGCGACATCTCCTCGGACCAGATCGTCGGCTTCGCGGAGCAGTGGTTCCAGCCGGCGCACGTCGTGATCGGCCACGCGAACTTCCCCGGCACGATCGGGGCGCTCCCCCGCCTGCACGCCCTGCTGGAACAGCGCGGCCTGGCGACGTACACCCTCGACGACGTGTTCTCGCGCTGACGTCCCGGCCGCCCTGCCGGGTCCCGCCGGTTCCGCCGGGTCCGCAAGACACGACGTCGGCGGCTGCTCGCAGCGCTGCACCGCTGCGAGCCGTCGCCACGGTTGCGTCTTGCGGGGGGGGGCGGGGGCGGGGCGGGGCAGAGGCGGGGTCAGGCGGGCTCAGCCAGGGCGAGGAGTGCGTCCCGCGCGACCGCGAGCTCGCGGGCATCGAGGTAGGGCGGGACGGACGATGCGGCGGCGAGCCCCTCGGCGGCGTGCCGCACGACGAGCGAGCGGCCCTCGGGCAGTCCGTCCCGGGCGAACAGGGTCCGCCAGTGCTCGGCGTCCGCCGCCACCACCGGCTCCATCCCCGGCACCGACATCAGGCCCGACCACAGCGTGTTCGGCGAGAACACCGCCATCGCCCGTTCGCTCCCACCGCAGAGCGTCCGCACGTAGGCGCGGAGCACCTTGCCGGGGCGGTTCTCGGCGAGGTCGACGTGCCGCATCACCTCGTCGACGAAGGTCTGCAGGCCGTGCTCGGCGACCGCCACGAGCAGGGCGTCCTTCGACGGGAAGTGGTGCAGCAGGCCGCTCTTCGAGACACCTGCGGCCTCGGCCACCTCGGCGACGCTCACCCGGGTGCCGCGCTCGCCGAGCAGCCGCTCCGCCGCCTCGAGCACGGCCGCCCGGGTGCGCTCGCGGTCGCGGGTGCCGTCAGTGCTCACGGGGACCATCCTGCCGGTTCGGGATCACCCGCAGCGCCACCACCGCCGCGACCGCGAGCAGGACGGCCGCGCAGACCGATGCGAGCTGCATGCCGCCGGTGAAGGCCTCCTGCGCGTGGGCGAACGCCGGCGACGACGGGTCGAGCACCTGCGCGGCGCTGGCGAGCGACTCCCGCACACGGTCCGGGGCGTCGGCGTCCAGGCGGGCCCGGTAGAACGCGGTCTGGAGCGACCCGAGCACCGCGATGCCCATGGCGACGCCGAGCTCGTACCCGGTCTCGGAGATCGCGCTGGCGGCACCGGCGCGCTCCCGCGGCGCCGCGGCGACGACCGCGTCGGTCGCCAGGGTCATCGACACCCCGACGCCGAGGCCGACCACGGCCAGCGCGAGCGCGATGCCGACGTACGTGGGCAGCCCCTCGGCGACGGCGAGCCCCGCCATGCCGACGGCGGCCACGCCGAGCCCGAGGCCGATCGACCGTCCGGGCCCGACTCGTCGCGACAGCACTCCGATGACGGCGATGACCGCGATCGACGCCACCGTCGCCGGCAGTTCCGCTGCCCCGGCGAGCAGCGGGGAGAACCCGCGGACGAGCTGCAGGTACTGCGAGAAGAAGAACAGCAGGCCGGTCAGGGCGAACACCGACAGCGAGTTCGCCACGACGGCCCCGGTGAACGCGGGGATCCGGAACAGCTGCAGGTCGATCAGGGGCGTGGTGAGCCGTCGCTGCCGCCGGACGAACCACCAGCCTGCGCCGACGCCGACGACCGCCGCCACCGGTACCGTCCAGTCGGCGCCGTGTCCGACCAGGTGCTTCACGGCGTACACGACCGGCACGATCGCGACGACGGAGAGCGCCGCCGACAGCAGGTCGATCGGCGTCCGGGCGCCGCCCTTCGACTCCGGCAGCAGGACCGCACCGGCGACGACGATCACGACGATGACGGGGATGTTGATGAGGAAGACCGAGCCCCACCAGAAGTGCTCGAGCAGTGCCCCACCCACGAGCGGTCCTGCGGCCGCGCCGCCCGTCGCGCCGGCGGACCACACGGCGATCGCCCGCGTGCGCTGCCGGGGGTCGCGGAAGATCGTCCGCACGAGCGAGAGCGTCGAGGGCATGAGCGTCGCACCGGCGATGCCGAGCAGCGCTCGAGCGGCGATGAGGACCTCGGGTCCCTGGGCGAAGGCGGCGCCGGCCGAGGCGATCCCGAACGCGACCGAGCCGATGAGCAGCAGGCGCTTCCGGCCGATCCGGTCGGCGACGTTGCCCATGGTGACGAGCAGCCCCGCGAGCGCGAACGAGTAGACGTCCCCGATCCAGAGCACCTGCGTCGCGGTCGGGTCCAGGTCGGCGGTGAGCGCGGGCACGGCGAGGGCGAGCACGGTGCCGTCGATCGCGAGCAGCACGACGGCCAGGGTCAGGACGCCGAGGGACGCCCACTCACGGGCGGTCGCGCGGTGGGTCGGGGTGGCGGCGGTCTGCGTCATGCCCCGACCCTAACCGACCATCCGGTCGGTCGTACCGACTGCCCAGTCAGCATGCAGGACCGGGGGCGGGGCACGGCTACGCGCGCAGGCGGTCCCGCTCGGCCGGCGGCAGGTGCTCGGTCGCGGTCGCGCGCGCCGCCGGCGACAGGAAGCGGCCGTTCCGCTCGAGGAACGCGACGAGCGCCGACTCCGACGCTCGTTTCCCCGTCTCGCGCAGCACCCAGCCGAGGGCCGACTGCACGGTCTCGCTCCGCTCCCGCACCAGGCGCCCGGCGATCGCGAGCGGCACCTCGGCGTCGCCCTGCTTCGCGAACGCCAGGGTCGCGACGAGCGCGATCCGCCGGACCATCGCCACGTCGGACTTGGCGAGCGCGAACAGCGGCCCGGTGGCGGCACCGACGAGCGGGGCGCCGACGAGTTCCTCGGCCGCGACGTCCACCAGGACCGCGTCCTCGAACCGCTCGGCCTTCGCCGCCGCGAGGTACTCGTCGGTCAGCTCCGGGTCGGGGTGTGCGCGCATCGCCTGCACGAGGAGCACCACGGCGACCAGCCGCGCGCCCGCGTCCTCGCTCCACAGCAGCGCCGAGCGCTCTCCCTCGTCGAGGTCGGCGGACTGCCGGGCGACGCGCCGGGCACCCGCGACGTCGCCCGGGGTCCTGGCGAACGCGGCGAGGACCGACTCGGCGTCGTGGCGCTGCATCCGCCCAGCCTAGGCGCGGGCAGAGCGGGGCCCAGCGGAACAGCGACGCCCGGACCGGGCGCGACCCGGGGCAGGGGCGTCAGACGAGCGCCGTCGACCGGTCGAACTGTTACACACCGGAAACACACTGTGTACAAACGAGCGCTGCCAGTCGTGATTGTATGCAATCACCGCACTCCTGAGCGCGACTCCACAAGGGTCGCCACGCACACCGCAGCTCCAGGAACACGATGCCCACCACCTCCGCTCGACGCCGCCGGACACTCCTCGCCGTGCCCGCCGTCGCCCTGGCCGCCTCGCTCGCACTCACCGCGTGCGTCCCGGTCCAACGCTCGAAGGCCGGCGGCGCCACCGCCGGCACCGTCACCACCCTCGCGATCGGCGACCAGCGGGTCCGCGAGGGCGGTGACCTCGTCATGGCGCTCTCCGCCGAACCGGACCGGCTCGACCCCACCACCTCGTCGTCGCTGTACACCCGGTACGTCATGGAGACGATGTGCCAGAAGCTCTTCGACATCGACGCCGAGGGCACGGTCGTCCCGATGCTCGCGACCGAACTGCCGACGGTGACGGACGACGGCAAGACCGTCACCTTCCCCGTGCACACCGGGTACCGCTTCGCCGACGGCACCCCGTTCGACGCGGACGCCGTCGTGACGACGCTCGAGCGGAACCTGACGAAGGACGACTCGAGCCGGAAGAGTGAGATGGGTCCGGTCTCGAGCATCGACGCGGTCGACGACCACACCGTCCGCATCCGCTACTCGACCCCGTTCGCCCCGATCACCGCGGCACTCGCCGACCGTGCGGGCATGGTCATGTCGCCGACCGCACTGGCGCAGGAGGGCGACGGGTTCGGCGACCACCCGGTCTGCATCGGCCCGTACAAGTTCGTCGAGCGCGTCCCGCAGACCTCGATCACCGTCGAGCGCGACCCGATGTACCACGACCCGGCGAGCGCGCACTTCGACCGGATCACCTACCGGATCATCACCGACGCCAGCATCCGCGCCCAGAACCTCAAGTCCGGGGACGTCCAGGTCGCCGACACGATCTCGACGCAGGACGTCGACGACCTCATGGAGCGGAAGGACCTGAGCGTCCTGCGCACCGGCTCGCTCGGCTACCAGGGCATCACGATCAACCTCGCCAACCAGGACGGCGTCGGCACCGATCCGAAACCCCTCGACACGCCACTCGCCACCCAGCGGAAGGTCCGCCAGGCCCTGTCCATGTCGATCAACCGCGCCGAACTCGTGCAGAGCGTGTTCCGCGGCTGGGCGGACGTCGCGTGCTCCCCGATCCCGGACACGAGTGCGTTCGCCACCGACGCGAGCAAGGCCTGCCCGGAGTACGACCCCGAGCGCGCGAAGGCACTCCTCGAGGAAGCGGGCGTCGAGCAGCCCTTCCCGGTCGAGATGGAGGTGACGAACACCCCCGACACCGTCCGGTTCGCCCAAGCGCTGCAGGCCCAGGCCCGCGCGGGCGGCTTCGCGATCACGATCACCCCGGTCGAGTACACGACCCTGCTCGACGACCAGACCCGCGGTGACTTCCAGGCGCTGCAGCTCGGCTGGTCGGGCCGGGTCGACCCGCACGGCAACATCGGCTCGTTCCTCGGCACCGGCGGCGGCAACAACTACCCCGGGTACAGCGACCCCGAGGTCGACGACCTGATCAGTCGGGCGGCGCAGGCCACCGACCAGCAGGAGCGTGCCGACCTGTACGGGCAGCTCGTCACGAAGGTGCAGCAGGACGACCCGATCATCTACCTCTACCGGACCCGCAGCATCACCGGCGTCAGCACCGACGTGGCCGGGGTGTCCACCTACGCCGACGGCGTGGTCCGACTCAGCCAGGCGGCGTTCGTGGAAGGCGGCGACAAGTGATCCGGTACGTCCTGACCCGGCTCTGGCAGGCGGCGCTCACGCTCGTCCTGGCCTCGATCGTGGTGTTCTTCGGGGTCCGGCAGCTGCCGGGCGACCCGGCCCTGGCCCTGGCGGGCGAGGAGGCGAGCCCCGAGCGGCTCGCGGCCGTCCGCGCCGACCTCGGGCTCGACGACTCCCTGCTCGTGCAGTACTGGCGCTTCGTGGCGAACGCGCTGCAGGGCGACCTCGGACAATCGACCCGCACCGGTACGCCGGTCACGGAGCTGCTCGGGTCGACGCTCCCCGTCACGCTCTGGCTCGCGCTCTACGCGATCGTCGTCGCGGTCGTCGTGGGGGTCGCCCTCGGCACGCTGGCCGAGCGCTACCGCGGGCAGTGGCCCGAGTGGATGGCGAACGCAGCGGCCCTCGTCGGGCTGAGCGTGCCGAACTTCTGGCTGGGCATCCTGGCGATCGTCTGGCTCGCCGCTGGTCTCGGGTGGTTCCCGGCATCGGGCTACGTCCCGGTGACACGCGATCCGCTCGGCGCGCTGCACCACCTGACGCTGCCGGCGCTCATCCTCGGCACCTCGTTGGCAGCCGTCATCATGCGGCAGACCCGCGCGTCGATGATCGAGACGATGAAGACCGACTTCGTCCGGACCGCCCGGGCGAAGGGGCTCAGCCGTCCGCGGGTGCTGTTCCGGTACGGCCTGCGCAACTCGATGATCGTCGTCGTCACGATCGTCGGCCTGCAACTCGGCGGTCTCATCTCGGGCGCGGTCGTCACGGAGCGCATCTTCGCCCTGCCCGGCTTCGGCAAGCTCACGCTCGACGCCGTGTTCACCCGCGACTACCCGGTCATTCAGGCCGTGGTGCTCGTGATCACCCTGGGCTACGTCCTCATCAACTTCGCCGTGGACGTCCTGTACTCCGTCATCAACCCGAAGATCCGCGTCGGAGGCGTCGCATGACCACCATCACCGCTCCCTTCGACCTGGGCTCGAGCCGCGGTCGCATCTGGAAGCAGGTCCGGACGAACCGACTCGGCATGACGGGCGGCATCATGCTCGCCGTCGTCGTGCTGGCCGGTGTCGCCGCACCGCTCGTCGCACCGCACGACCCGACCGCGACGCACTTCGACCTGCCGTTCCAGGTGCCCTTCACGGTCGGCTTCGGGTTCGGCACCGACGACCTCGGCCGCGACATCCTGTCCCGGACGCTCTACGGCATCCAGGTCTCGCTCGTCGTCGGCGTGCTGTCGGTGCTGCTCGCGGTCGTCGTCGGCACCCCGCTCGGGCTCCTCGCCGGGTACTGGCGCTGGCTGGACGCGATCATCTCGCGGCTCACCGACGTCGCCCTGGCCTTCCCGTTCCTCATCATCGCGGTGGGGCTCGCGGCGATCAGCGGTCCGAGCCTGACGAACGCCGTGATCGCGATCGGTATCTCGCACGTGCCGGCGATGATCCGGATCGTCCGCGGCGAGACCCTGCGGATCACGAGCGCCGACTTCGTGACGAGCGCGAAGACGCTGGACGCCGGCGGCGCACGCATCATCGCGCAGCACGTCCTGCCGAACTGCGTCTCGGCGATCATCGTGCAGGCCACCGTGATCATGCCGGTCGCGGTGATCGGCGAGGCGCTGCTGTCCTTCCTCGGCCTCGGCATCCAGCCGCCCACCCCGAGCCTCGGCATCATGCTCTCGGACGCGCAGCAGTACCTCGGCCAGGCGCCGTGGGCCGCCGTCGTGCCGGGTGTCGCGATCGCCGTGATCTGCCTCGGCTTCAACCTGTTCGGCGACGCCCTGCGCGACGCCCTCGACCCCACCGCCTCGGACCGGAAGTGACCATGAGCACCAACCCCGCCTTCACCACGCCCCCGGCGGAGACCACCCGACCGGACCTGCAGGGCACCTTCGGCATGGCCGCGTCGACGCACTGGATCGCGACCGCGACGGCGCAGTCGGTCCTGGAGCGCGGCGGCAACGCCTTCGACGCCGCCGTCGCCGGTGCCTTCGTCCTGCACGTCGTCGAGCCGCACCTGAACGGGCCCGGCGGTGACGTGACGGCCGTCTTCGCGACGGCGTCCGACACGGCCCCGACGGTCCTGGTGGGCCAGGGGCCGGCCCCGGCGGGCGCGACGCCGGAGCACTTCCGATCCGAAGGCCTCGACCTGGTCCCGGGAGCGGGTGCCCTGGCGGCCGCCGTGCCCGGCGCCGTCGACGCGTGGCTGCTGCTCCTCGCCGAGCACGGCACGTGGGAGCTCGCCGACGTGCTCGCCCCCGCGATCGGCTACGCCCGCGACGGTCACCCGGTCGCACCGCGGGTGGTCGCCACCATCGCGACGGTGCAGGACCTGTTCCGCGACCACTGGCCGACCTCCGCCGAGCGGTGGCTGCCGGGAGGCTCGGTGCCGGTCGCCGGGACGATGGTGCGCAACGAGGCCTACGCCTCGGTCCTGGAACGGCTCGTGCAGGCCGGGTCCGGTGTCACGCCGGGCGACGACACCGCCGACGCGCGCGTCGCGCGCATCGAGGCGGCCCGCACCGAGTGGGCCGAGGGCTCCGTCGCGCAGGCGATCGACGCGTTCGTCCGCACCCCGCACCGGCATGCGTCGGGGACCGACCACGCCGGCGTGATCCGGGCGTCGGACCTCGCCGCGTTCCGTGCGTCGACCGAGCCCGCGACGACCGCCGAGTTCCGCGGGCACACGATCGCGAAGACCGGACCGTGGGGCCAGGGTCCGGCGCTCCTGCAGACCCTCCGCCTGCTCGAGCCGCTGGACGACGAGCGGCTCGACCCGTCGACCGTCCTCGGCGCACACACGATCGCCGAGGCGCAGAAGCTCGCCCTCGCCGATCGCGAGGCGTACTACGGCGACGGCGACGTCCCGATGGCCGAGCTGCTCTCGGACGCCTACTCCGACGAGCGCCGTGCCCTGATCGGTGACCGCGCGTCGCACGAGCTCCGCCCGGGCACGGTCTCGGTGCCGGCCGGTGCGCTGCCGCCGCTCCGCGTGACCTACACGCCGGGCGGCGAGCCGATCGCCGGCGTCGGCGAGCCGACCGTGCCGGGTGCCCGGGGCAACGCGGTGGCCGTACCGGCCGAGGACGCACCCGTGCACGAGGACCGCGGCGAGCCGATCGTTATGGCGACCGGCGAGACCCGCGGCGACACCTGCCACATCGACGTCGTCGACCGCTGGGGCAACATCGTCAGCGCGACCCCGTCCGGCGGGTGGCTGCAGTCGTCGCCGACGATCCCGGAGCTCGGGTTCTGCCTCGGCACCCGCATGCAGATGACCTGGCTCGAGGAGGGCACGGCGTCCACGCTGACCCCCGGCGCCCGGCCCCGCACGACGCTCACACCGACGCTCGTGCTCCGGGACGGCGAGCCCGTCGTCGCGATGGGCAGCCCGGGCGGCGACCAGCAGGACCAGTGGCAGCTGCTGTTCCTGCTCCGCACGATCGTCGGCGGGTGGAGCCCGCAGCAGGCGATCGACGCCCCCGCGCTGCACACGACGTCGTTCCCGGGGTCGTTCTGGCCCCGCACCTGGACCCCCGGCGGCCTCGTCGTCGAGGACCGCCTGGGCGACGACGTCATCGCCGGGCTCGAGGAGCTCGGCCACGTCGTCACCCGCGCCGGCGACTGGTCGCTCGGCCGCCTGTCGTGCGTGACGCGCGACCCCGACACCGGCGTCCTGGGCGCCGCCGCCAACCCGCGAGGAGCACAGGGCTATGCCGCAGGACGCTGAGAACGTGACGACGACCACCGGGGCCGCACCGCGCCTCCCGTCCGGAGCCGACACCCTGCTCTCCGTCCGCGACCTGCGGGTCGCGTTCGGCGACCGCGAGGTCCTGCACGGCGTCGACCTCGACGTCCGCCGCGGCGAGCGCGTCGCGATCGTCGGCCAGTCCGGCTCGGGCAAGTCGACGCTCATCGCGGCCCTGCTCCGGCTCCTGCCGGGCGCCGGGCACATCACCGGCGGCGAGATCCGTCTGGGCGACGACGACATCGCCCACGCTGACGAGGCGCTCATGCGACGCGTCCGGGGCGGACGGATCGGGCTCGTCCCGCAGGACCCGTCGACGAACCTCAACCCGTCGATGCGGGTCGGCGCGCAGATCGCCGACGCACTGCGGGCCGGCGGTCTGCGGGGACGCTCCGCGATCCGGCAGCAGGTCGTGGCGCTCATGACCGAGGCCGGCATCCCCGAGGCCGCACGCCGGGCGGACCAGTTCCCGCACGAGTTCTCCGGCGGCATGCGGCAGCGCATCCTCATCGCCGTGGCGCTCGCGCGTCAGCCCGAGCTGCTCATCGCCGACGAGCCGACCAGCGCCCTCGACGTGACGGTGCAGCGGCAGATCCTCGACCACCTGCAGACGCTGGTCGACCAGCACGGCACGACGCTGCTCTTCGTGACGCACGACCTCGGCGTCGCGGCGGACCGGACCGACCGTGTCGTCGTGATGCTCGACGGCGACATCGTGGAGCAGGGTGCCCCCGAGGCGATCCTCCGCGACCCGCAGCACGAGTACACGAAGCGGCTCATCGCGGCGGCGCCGGCGCTGTCCGGGGTGGCGCCGGAGCCCGTGTCCCCCGGTGAGCCGATCCTCGTCGTGTCCGACCTGGTCAAGGAGTACAAGCTGCGCGGCCGTGGTGCGGGCACCCTCAGGGCCGCCGACGGGGTGTCGTTCGCCGTCCGTCGGGGCACGACCACCGCGGTGGTCGGCGAGTCCGGCTCCGGCAAGACGACCGTGGCCCGCATCGTGCTCGGGCTCGAGACGCCGACGTCGGGCACCGCCCTGGTGGACGGGAAGTCCATCGGGACCGCCCGTGGCGCCGAGCGGCGGGAGATCCGACGCCGGGTGCAGCCGGTGTTCCAGGACCCGTACGGGTCGCTCGACCCGACCTCCACCATCGAGCGGATCATCGACGAGCCCCTGCGGGTCTTCGGGATCGGCGACCGGGCCTCGCGGACCGAGCGGGTGTGCACGCTCCTCGACCAGGTCGCACTGCCCCGCGAGGTCGCGCAGCTCCGGCCGAACGAGCTGTCCGGCGGGCAGCGGCAGCGCGTCGCGATCGCCCGCGCGCTGGCGCTCGAGCCGGAGTTGATCATCCTCGACGAGGCGGTCTCGGCGCTCGACGTGCTCGTGCAGGAGCAGATCCTGGCGCTGCTCGAGGAACTGCAGGACCGGCTCGGCCTGAGCTACCTGTTCATCACGCACGACCTCGGGGTGGTCCGACGGATCGCCGACGACGTCGTGGTGATGCGCCGCGGCGAGGTCGTCGAGCGGGGCAGCGTCGCGGCGGTGTTCGACGATCCGCAGGAGCAGTACACGAGGGACCTGCTCGACGCGATCCCGGGGCGCTCGCTCGCCGAGGCGGCTGCGTGACGCGTTCCCGGGCCGCCGAACGGCACCGTGTGGCACGATCGGCACCGTGCTGAACGGGACGAGCGTCATCGACGCCATCCGCCACGACATCGTGACGGGGGCGCTGCAGCCCGGCACCCGGGTGACCGAGGCGTTCCTCGCGGAGCGGCACGGAGTGTCCCGGGTGCCGGTCCGCGAGGCGCTCCGCGGGCTCGAGGGCGAGGGCTTCGTCGTGTCGCGTCCCAACGTCGGCTCCCGCATCGCCGACATCCCGTTCGACGAGGCCGACGACCTGTTCGCCGTCCGCGAGTCGCTCGAGACCGCCACCGCCCGCCGCGCCGCCACCCGGGCGCGCACGCTGTTCGCCGCCGATGCCCCGCCCGAGGACTGGTGGCGGGTGCGCCGCGAGCTCGGGGTCGTCCTCGACGAGGGGGACGCGGCCGTCGAGCGGGACGAGCTCGACCTGCTCGTCGACCTGAACGAGCGCTTCCACCTGCTCGTCGCCGAGCTCTCCGGCAGCACGACCCTCGCGACCCTGCTCCGCCAGCTGTCCCGCAAGATCGAGTGGCTCTACGCCCTCGACACCTCGTCGCGCGGCAAGCGGCTGTGGCCGGACCACCGGCGCATCCTCGCGGCGATCGACGCGGGTGACGTGGACCAGGCCGCCGAGCGGATGGCGTGGCACGTGCGGGAGAGCCGCATCGGGTACGCGGCTCGGTCCTCCCCGGAGCAGGCACACGCCCTGCGCGACGCCGGCCCCGCCGTCTGAGCACGCGGCCCCGCCCGCGCCCCTGCCCCCGCTCGCGGCCGCGGCCGCGCGACGATGGAGCAGAAGACGCCGAGTGCGACCACACGACCCGACGTCTCCTGCTCCACCGAACTGCGCTAGAGCGTCGGCACGACCACCGCGCGGCCGGACAGCTCCCCGGCCTCGAGCTTCCGGTAGGCCTCGAGGGCGTCACGCAGCGCGAACCGCTCGACGTCCGGCTCGATCTGGCCCGCCCGGTACATCGCGACCACCTCGTGCAGGTCCTCGATCGTGCCCCAGTACGTGTTCGTGATCGTCGACTCGTACGGTGTCGAGAAGAAGTTCCACTCGACCGTGCCCCCGGCGATCCCGACGACCGTGAGTCGCCCGCCGATCGCCATCGAGGCCTTCGCCGTCGCGATCGTCGGCGTCGCACCCACGAAGTCGAACGCCGCATCGACGCCCTTCCCGCCGGTGAGCTCACGGATCGCTGCGGCCTGGTCGGGCCCGGCCGGCACGGTCACGGCGCCGTGAGCCGCGGCGCGGTCCATGGCGTCCTGCTTGGTGTCGGTCGCGATGACCGTGGCGCCGGTGAGAGCGGTGAGGATCTGCACGGCGATCTGCCCGAGACCGCCGAGTCCGACCACGAGCGCGTACTTCCCGCCGCCAGCCAGGTTCGGCATCGCGGCCTTGATCGCGTGGTACGGCGTGAGGCCGGCGTCGCTGAGCGGTGCGGCGGCGATCGGGTCGGCGTCCCCGAGGGGCACGAGGTTGCGGGCCGGCACGGTCACGTACTCGGCCATCCCGCCGTCCCGCCCGAGGCCGATCCCGGCGTACGGGTTCGTCGCCGCGTGCTCGCAGTAGGTGTCCTGACCCTTGGAGCAGTACGAGCAGTGCCCGCAGCCCACCGGCCCGTACACGAGGTAGGCGTCTCCCTCGGTGAAGCCGGTGACGCCGTCACCGACGGCCTCGACCCAGCCGGAGTTCTCGTGCCCGAGCACGAACCCCGGGGCCTGCGCACCCGGCTGCCCCTCCTGGAACTCGCGGTAGACGGCGACGTCGGAGTGGCACGCCCCGGCACCGGCGACCTTGAGCAACACCTCCCCCGGGCCCGGGACGGGCTTCTCGACCTCGGTCAGGACGGGGAACGTCTGGTACTGCTCGAACACGACGGCGTGCATGGGTGTCCTCCTTCGACACACGCAGACTACGCCTGTCGTTCAGCGCGACAGGTGTCGCCTCGATGACCGGACGCCGCGGGTGGGCCGTCACACTCCGACCACCTGCGTCTTCCCCGAGAGCCGGTTGCGAGAACGAGCGTTCTCCGATTGACTGGCATCGGCCCTGAACGGGGTCTCCCCCAACGAAAGGAGCGGACATGCCCACGCGCACCGCACGCACCGCCTGGCACGGCGGCCTCAACGACGGTTCCGGCCAGGTCGAGCTGTCGAGCTCGAAGGTCGGCACGTACGACGTCTCCTTCCCGAAGCGCGCCGCGGACGAGGCCGGTGGCACCACCAGCCCCGAGGAGCTCATCGCCGCGGCCCACTCGGCCTGCTACGCGATGCAGTTCTCCGCGATCCTCGGCGAGGCCGGCGGCACGGTCGAGGCCCTCGACGTCAAGGCCGACGTCTCGCTCGGCCCGGACAGCGCCGGCGGTTTCAAGCTCACCGGCATCACCCTCACCGTCAACGGCGAGGTCTCCGGCATCGACGAGGCCGCCTTCCTGAAGGCCGCCGACGAGGCCAAGGCGACCTGCCCGGTCTCCAAGGCGCTCACCGGCGTCGACATCGAGCTGCAGGCGACCTTCGAGCAGTAGTCGTCACCGATCGACGGACGGGAGGCGCGGTGCCAGCTGGCACCGCGCCTCCCGTCCGTCCGTCGGTACCGTGGGCGCATGCGCCGCCTCTTCCGCCCCCGGACCCACTCCGCCCTGTGGCTCGGCATCCTGGTGGCGGTCGTCGGCGTCGTCCTCGTCATCGCCGCACCGCCGTCATCGTCCGGCTGGTTCGTGACCGCACCGGAGTCCGACTTCTCGTACGTGGCCGGCGTCCACCCGTGGCAGCTCGTCGTCGGACCGGCACTCGTCCTCGTGGGCGCGGTCGTGGCGGCCTTCGCGGCCGGACGGCTCAGCGCACAGCGCGGACGCTGAACGCGTCCAGCCGACGTCCGGACTCGGGCGCGAGCGGCTGGCACCATTGACGGATGGCCGAGCAGTTCCTCCCCGGCGTGCCACGGCCCGGGCGACCGCCCCGGCCGCGCGTCCGCAACCTCGCACAGCACGACATCCGCGACGCCCGCGCCCGGCTCCGCGGCACCATCTACGAGGACGTCACGCCCGACACCCGTTCCCGCGAGCAGTACTCGCCCGTGCAGATCGTCGACTTCTGCCTCGACCTGGCCGAGGTGATGCTCGCGTCCGGTGCTGACACCCGCAGTGTCGAGACCGCCGTCGTCGCGGTGTCCACGAAGTGGAACCTCGCTCCCCTCGACCTCGACTTCTCCGGCAGCTCGGTCACCATCCAGTACGCCCCGGCAGACCACCCACCGCTCGTGAAGGTCCGCACGGTCCAGTCCGACGGCTCCGACCTCGACCGACTCGCGCGGGCGAACCAGATCGTCGACGACCTGGTGCACGGCGAACGCGACATGACGAGCGCGGTGAGCGCCCTGGTCGCCGTGCTGCGACTGCCCACCCGCTGGCCGACCTGGCTCGCCGACGTCGGGCTCTCGGTGCTCGGCACGTCGATCGCGATGCAGGCCGGCGGCGGATGGCGCGCCGGCGTCGGGGCGTTCGTGCTCATGCTCGGGATCATCGTGTCCGGGCGTTGGCTCACCGGCCGGGGCTTCCCGCAGTTCTTCGTGTCCGGCGCACAGGCCGCGGTCGCCTCGGCGATCGGCACCCTCGCCATCTGGGGTGAGGTCCTCACAGCGACGGGTGCCGCCACGATGGTCGCCGCGCTCGTCGTGCTGCTGCTGCCACACGTGTCGCTCGTGACCTGGGCGCAGGACGCGATCTCCGGCTTCCGGGCGATGGCCGTGGCGCGGGCGTTCTACATCCTGCTCGTGATCGCCGCGATCGTCGTGGGGGTCCCCGCGGGCATCGCGGCGCTGCAGTGGCTCCGGATCGAGGTCGACCCGTCCGGGATCGTCCTGCAACCGCTGCCGCTCTGGGCGTCCCTGTCGCTGACGGTCGTGTCCGCGGCGGCGAACTGCTTCGTGCAGCAGGCCAGTGCCCGGGTGATCCCGGTGGCGGTGGTGTTCTCGGTCGCCGCCGGGGCGTTCCTCTGGGAGCTCCGGCACCTCGGCATGCCGCTCCTCGGGGCGACGTTCATCGCCTCGGTGCTGCTCGGCGTGCTCTCCACGATCGCTGCGGCACGGATGCGCACGGCCGTGGCGGCCATCGCGGTGCCCGCGTTCTGCGGCGCCCTGCTGCCCGGTGTCGCGGTGTCGGACGCGTTGCTGCACTTCATGTCAGGGTCGTCCGGGGCCGCGCTCGACTTCGTGGCGGCGGTCTCGGTGGCGCTCGGCATCGGCGCGGGGCTCGTGCTCGGCGGGCTCGTGGCGACCCCGGGCGCGCGGCGGGCCCTTCGTCGCGCGCGGCGGGTCACCGTGCACTCGGTCCACAACGACACGACCGCGATCCCCGTGCTGCGCGACACCGGGTACGACCCCGGCAACGGCTCCGTGCCGCGGGGGCACCGCCCGCGCTGACGGCCCGCTGAGCCCGGGACGCCGGTGCTCGCGCGGTCTGCCGCGTGCTCACGCCGGTCTGTTCCGCGAAAGCGACAGTGCAGGCCCGACCGTCGGGCGTGCACTGTCGCTTTCGCGGAACCCTCGCGGGGCTGCCGCGCGCCGCGGGGCTGCCGCGAGCCGCGGGGCTCAGCCCTTGTCGGAGACGGCCTTCGTCACCGCGGTGGGCGCGTCGTAGTCGCCGCCCGGGATCGCCTTGAGCGCGTCGAGGACGTCACCGGGGGCGCCCTCCTTCTCGGCGGTCGCGACGATGTCCTCCTTCGAGGCGGGGTAGTCGATGCCGCTGAGGTACTTCTGGACCTGGATCGGGTTCGGTGCTGCCATGTCGGCTCCTTCCGTCGGAGACTCCACGACTACGCCGGTGCCCCTGCGTACCGGAACGGTGAGTGCGCCTTGCGGCTCAGATCTCCCAGCTGCCGCCGTCGCTCCACGTCGAGAAGCGCTGAGCAGCGTGCGGCTCGTACCGTTCCATCCAGCCGCGCTCGAGTCGGGCGACCGCACGGTCGAACGCCGGCACCAGGTCGAGGTCCGCGCGCAGCATCGCCTGGAGCTGCAGCCCCTCGTACAGCGCGATGAGCTGCTCCGCACCACGGCGCGGGTCCATCGTGTGCGGTGCGCGCCCCACGGCGATGTCGTGCTCGAGCCCGCGCTTGATCTGCGAGTAGAAGAGCTGGTAGCGCGACCGCAGGTAGGTGGCCATCGGGTGCGCCGGGTTGCCCGCGACGGAGAGCAGTGCGACGAGCAACCGCATGAGGGCCGGGTCCTCGGCGTTCGAGGCGACGATCGCGCGGAGCAGCTCGACGGTGGAGCCGTCCCCGACCTCGCGCGTGACCTCGTCCATCCGGGCGCCGTTCCACCGGTCCAGGGCCGCGAGCACCAGGCCGTCCCACGAGGGGAAGTGCTGTCGCAGCTCCTCGGTCGTGATGCCCATGCGCTCGGCGACGAGTCCGACGTGCGCCTCGTGGAAGGGCACGTCGCGGAGCAGGTCGACCGTGGCGCCGACGATCGTGATCCGCAGGTGCAGTGTGGCGGCCGCGGCGGCTGCCGCCTGCGTGTCCGCGCTGGTGTGTTCGAGCATCATGCCCTCCGTCGTGCGGCGGACGTCCTGTCCGCTCCTCCATCCAAGCGCAGTGGCGGGGGGACACAGCATCCCCGGTACGGGTGTCGGCATGTCGGGGGACAAGCGTCGTCCCGCAGCGGCGTCCCGGGCAGGCGTGCGACCATGCCGCCATGACTCCCGAGGACCCCATCGCGCAGGGACTCGCCACCATGGCGTCGGCGGGCTTCGAGTTCGGCGGTGACGACGAGCAGGTCGCGCACGACGTGCGGACCATGTGGCAGCAGCTCGGTTCACCGGCGGGCGCGTTCGACGCGGCGGCCCGGGCGATCGCGCGACTACCGCAGCGACCGGAGGTCCCGATCGCGGACCAGGCGCGCCGCCGGGCCTTCGAACGAGCGATCGGCATCAACCCGGTCGAGGTCGAGCTCACCGCGGCGATGTCCGCACGGGAGCTGCTGGAGCGGATGGCGCGGTCGGTCGCCTGCTGACGCGACCGTCGGACGGACGGGAGGCGCGGTGCCAGCCGGCACCGCGCCTCCCGTCCGCATCGTTGCGACTACGGCGTCGGCATGCCGCCGTCGACGTGGAGCGTCTCGCCGACCACGTAGGACGACTCCCCGCTCGCGAGGAACACGAACGCCGGCGCGAGCTCGGCGGGCTGGCCCCAGCGACCCAGGTAGGTCTGCTCGCCCGCGGACGGCAGCGCCTCCGGCGGCTGCCCGCCGGCCGGCTGCAGCGGCGTCCAGATCGGGCCGGGGGCGACGGCGTTGACGCGGATGCCCTTCGGTGCGAGCTGCGCCGCGAGGCCCTTCGCCATGTTGTTCACGGTGGCCTTCGTGGCGGCGTAGTGCACGAGGTGCGGCGACGGCGCGTACGCCTGGATCGACGTGGTGTTGATGATCGTCGAACCGGGCTGCATGTGCGGGACGGCCGCCTTGGTGATGCGGAAGGTCGCGTAGGCGTTCGTCTTGAAGGTCTCGTCGAACTCCTCGTCCGAGATCTTCGTGATGTCGTCGACGTTCTGCTGCTTGCCGGCGTTGTTCACCAGGATGTCGATCCCGCCGAGGCCGTCGACGGCCTTCTGGACGAGCTCCTCGCAGAACGCCAGGTCCTTGATGTCACCGGGGATCGCGACGGCTGTGCGCCCCGCTGCCTCGATGAGGCCGACGATGCGGTCGGCGTCCTCCTGCTCCTCGGGGAGGTAGACGATCGCGACGTCGGCGCCCTCCCGGGCGTAGGCGATCGCGACCGCTGCGCCGATGCCCGAGTCGCCACCGGTCACGAGTGCCTTGCGGCCCTGCAGACGACCGGAGCCGCGGTAGGTGTCCTCGCCGTGGTCGGCGGGGACGTTCTGCGCCATCTCCTCGTCGGTGCCGGCACCCTCGAGGTACTGCTCGTCCGGCTTCTTGTCGGCGTACATCTTCGTGGGGTCCTGCATCGAGTACTGGTCCAGCCCCGACTGACCGGGCCCCGTCTGGTCGTTCTGCTGCTCCGTCATGGCCTGGACGGTACGCACCCGCACAGGGTCGTCCGTCCAGCCAGGCGTCCCCCGCAACGGATCCGTGACACATCCCCAAGATCACGAACACGTGACGAGCGGGCTGCGATTCGGTAACACCTGTCGTCCTGTGCGGAGTCAGGTCGTACGGTCGACTGGTGTCCCCTCGTACTGCGCTCGCGCTCGGCGCCGCCGTGCTCGCCTTCACGGCAGCCACGGTCGGAGCGGACGCGACCGTTTCCGGAGGCGTGACGCCGGCTGCCGCCGCTGAGGACCGCAGCGACGTCGCGGTGACCGACGCGGCCAGCGCGCAGGTCACGAGCCGTGCGCTCCGACGTGTGGACACCATCGAGCTCGGCGCCGAGGGACTCGTGTTCCGCGATGACGACGACGCCGTGGCCGACGTGTCGATGCGCGACGCCCGCTCCACCGTCGACCTGCTCAACCGGCTCCTCGGGACGCCCTCCCGGACGCAGACCGCGGTCGGCGACGGCGGCGCGTGCTTCCCGTCCGGCACCACCTACACCTGGGGCGGCGCCGTCCGGGTCGCGGCCCTGCGCACACCGACCTCCGTCGGCAACGCGGTGGAGATTCGCGTGTTGAAGGACTCCGTCCGGTCCAGGACGGGCGATCGGGTCGAACTCACCGGCCCCGACGGCGTCCAGGTCGGCGACGACGTCGAGGACGAGCTGCGCGCGGCACCGGATGCGGACAAGGTCGCCTTCGGCTCCGGTGACGCCCGCGCCTGGCAGCTGCTGCTCCAGCCGGGGTGGGACCCTGCCGACACCACGTCCGGGCGCACGTCCGACAGCACGGCCGCCCCGACGGAGCCGCGCACCGAGCGGGGCACCCCGGGTTCGCGGCCGACCGACGCGGCCGCCGCGGACGAAGACGAGCAGGGCACCAACGGCGTCTCCGCCTTGACGAACGGTACCGAGGTCACCGTCATCGGCTCGCCCATGCCGGTGCACACCCGCCGGTCCTGCTGACCGGCACCCTCCTGCAGCGCGAGGGCCGCTAGACCCGGAGCGAGGCCACCACCGGGAAGTGGTCACTGGCGGCCCAGGTCTCCGGCCCGTCGTGGTCGATCACCACTCGCTCGACCGCGACCCCGCCACGGGTGAGCACCCAGTCGATGCGCTCCCCCGATGCGACGGGGGCCTGCCAGTCGTTGTACGACGCCGTGCGGTCCTCGGGATCCCCCGCCACCGTCCACGCGTCCTCGTACCCGGCTTCCGTGAACACCTGCGAGGCCGGACCCCGACCCCAGGGCTCGTTGCAGTCGCCGGCGAAGACCACCGGGCCGTCGACGGCGCTGAGCCGCTCGATCACCAGGGCCGCACTCCGACGCCGGACGTCGTCGCCGTGCTCGTTCGCCTCGTGGTCGAAGTGCGTGGTCAGGAGCGTGAAGGCTCCGCCGTCGGCGTCGATGAACCTGGCGTGGTTCGCCACCCGCGGGTACAGGCTGCCCCACGTGTTGGACACGGGCTCGTCGGGGGTGTCCGACAACCAGAACGTCCCGACGTCGACGGGCCGGAGCCGGTCGCGCCGGAAGAACACCGCGGCGTGTTCGCCCGCCGTGCCGCCCTCACGCCCCTGCCCGACGTCACCGTGGTCCGGCAGGCCGGCGCGGAGCGCGTCCATCTGGTGGTCGAAGGCCTCCTGCACGCAGAGCACGTCGGGGTCGTGGCGCCGGATGACCTCGAGCACGAGCGGGAGCCGCGCTGGCCAGTCGTGACGCGGGTCCGGGTTCTTCACGTTGTAGGTCATCAGGGTGATCGGACGGGCGACGTGGCTCACTGCTCGAACCTACCGATCGCGTCCGCCCGGTCCCCCAGGGACCGCCGGAGGGCGAGTACCCCGTCTCGTGCCCGGGACCCGGCCGTCCTGGCGGGCGTGCGTCAGTTGATGCAGACGCCTTCCTTGCCGTAGCTCTTGACGTCGGTGCTGCTCGGCTCCGGTTCGGACGAGCGCGACTCCGACTGCTCCGGCTGCGCGGGCTCCGACGGCCCACTGTCCGTCGGGGCGTCGGGCGACGGCGGCGCGCTCACGGTCTTGCCGTCGGACCCGAGCACGAGGGTGACACCGGTCACGGCGGACGAGCGGACGGCGACCGCACCGGGCACCGTCTCGGCCACGGCCTTCGCCTGCGACTCCTGGCCGGCCGGGTACTGCACCTGCGTGGTCTTCGTCGTCTCCGACGACCCCGGCGCACCGGCCTGGAAACCGCGGGCGGTGAGGTTCGCGGTCGCGGTGGCGGCGGCACCGGTGACACCGCTGCCGTTGAGCACGGTGACGCTCGTCGCCGCCGGATCCGCAGCCGTCGCCTTCGTGTACTCCTCGGGTTCGCCGACCAGGCCCTGCACGAAGGCGGGGAGCCCGACGGTGTCGACCTCGACGATGGACAGCGGCCCCGAGTTCGTCCTGATGGTCGGGGTGCCGAGGGTCGGGATGGTGGCCGACTGGATGTTGCCGGGGCGCAGGTTCCGCATCTGCGCCCCGAGTGACACCAGGTCGGTGTCCGTCTGGATCGATCCGCCCACGGCGCTGAGGATCGCGTTCATCTTGATCGGGTTGAGCAACGTGCCCGCGGAGAGGACCTTGCGGGCCTCCTGCGACAGGAAGTACTGCTGGCGTGCGTTGCGGTCGAGGTCCCCGTTGGGCAGGCCGTGACGCTGACGCACGAACGAGAGCGCCTGCTTGGCGTCGAGCTCCGAGGTGCCCGCGGGCAGGTCGACACCCGAGTACGGGTCCTTGACCGCGTTGTTGAGGCAGACCTCGACCGGTCCGAGCTCCTTGACCACCTGGTAGAAGCCGAGCAGCGAGACCCGGACGTAGTGGTCGATCGTCAGGCCGCTGAGTTCCTGGATCGTCTGGATGAGCAGCTTCGCACCGCCGGTGTCGCCACCGCCGTTGAGGGTGCCGTAGTAGAACGCGCTGTTGAGCTTGCCCTTGCCGACACCGGGGATGTCGACGTACGAGTCGCGCGGGAACGAGATCATCGTCGCCTGGCTGCCGTCGGCGTTGATGTGCAGGACGATCATCGTGTCGGTGTTCGTCGCACCGCCGTCGTCCTCGGTGCTCAGCTCCGCCATCTCCTCGGGCGTCGCGTTGTCCGGGCGGTGGTCGTCACCGACGAGCAGGATGTTCTGCGCCTGGCCGTCGACGTCGTCGTCGTCGTCGTTCGACCGCGGTGCGATCGCGTCGATCTTCGTGACGTTGTTGGTGAGGCTGGTGAAGGCGAACGCGGCGTACCCGCCGGTCAGGGCAAGGCCCATGGCCAGCACGCCCGCGATGGCGGGCAGGACCACGCCCGCCCCCCGCTTCTGGCGCCCGTGGCGCGGCGGCACGGAACCGCGGCGGGCACGGCGCGTCGTCTGCTCGGGATCGATGCTCACCCGGAAACCATAACGGCAGAGCGCAGAACGGACAGGGAAACCGCTGTGCGTCCGCCGTCGAGGCTGTACGCGCGGGACGGGCCGGTCGCGAGACGGGTCGGTCGCGGGTCGGGTCGGTCGCGGGTCGGTTCGGTCGCGGGTCGGCTCGGTCGCCGGTCGGTTCAGTCGCGGGTCGGCAGGAGGTGGATCGCCTCCATCGCGAGCTCCGCGGCGATCGGGTCCTCGTCGAGCACGGCGGCCCGCAGCCTGTCGATCTCCGGCCGGACCACCTCGGCCGGCACCAGCTCGGCCAGCTCGGGGACGCGCAGCTTGAACGCCAGGCCGTCGGTCGTCGCCCGGCACAGCTTCGCCAGCGCGGCGTTGCCGCAGGCGTCCGCCCACATCGAGTAGATGTCGGAGCCCTCGCGTGCCACCTCGTCCTGGTGGTCGGCGTCGATCCGGGCGGCGACGTCGTCGAGGGTCGCGACCACCTTCCTGCGCTCAGCAGCGGTGAACCGCGGGACGGCGAGCCGGACGACGCCACCGTAGATGACCCCGAGGGTGCGGTACGCGTCGAGCAGCTCGTCGCTGCTCGGGGCGGCGACCCGTGTGTAGCGGTTCGGCGCCATCTCGATGAGTCCCGCGCGGGCGAGCTCGGCCAGTGCCTCACGGATCGGCGTCCGGGAGACCCCGAGCCACGCGATGAGGTCGTCGTCGTTCAGCCGCTCGCCCGGTTCGAGCGTGCCGTCCATGATCGCGTCGCGGATCTTGTCCTGCACGGTGTCACGGAGCAGCTTGCGCTCGGCGGCGGGCTGCGTGGAGGGAACTGGCATGCCACCAGCGTGTCACATGTGACGGGATGCACGCGAGAGGCGCGACGGCCACCAGGCGCGGCGTCCGAGGTCGATCACGAGCGCCGGGACGAGCAGTGACCGGACCACGACGGTGTCGAGCAGCACGCCGAACGCGACGACGAAGGCGATCTGGGCGAGGAACAGGATCGGGATCACCCCGAGGGCCGCGAAGGTCGCCGCCAGGACGATCCCTGCCGAGGTGATCACCCCACCGGTCGCGGCGAGCCCGCGGAGGACGCCCTCGCGCGGGCCGTGCCGCAGCGCCTCCTCGCGCACCCGTGTCATGAGGAAGATGTTGTAGTCCACCCCGAGCGCGACCAGGAAGACGAACGCGTACAGCGGGACCGACGGGTCCGCGCCGGGGAAGTGGAACAGGTGGTCGAACACCAGCGCGCCGACGCCGAGCGCGGCCGCGAAGGACACGATCACGCTGCCGATGAGCACGAGCGGCGCCACGACGCTCCGGAGCAGCAGCACGAGGATCACCAGGATGACCGCGAGCACCACGGGGATGATGACCGAGCGGTCCCGGATCCCGGTGTCGTTCGTGTCGAGTGCCGTCGCCGTCACACCACCGACGACCGCTTCCGGATCCACCCGCTCGACCGCGGCGCGCAGGTCGCGGACGGTCTGCTCCGCGGCGGCGGAGTCGGCGGGGTCGGCCAGGGTGACCTCGAGCAGGACGTCACCCCGCGAGACGGTCGGCTCGGCGGCGGCAGCCGGTGCGCCACCGCCACCGGGCACGGCGTTGCCCGACGCGGCGTCACCACCGCCGGAACCGCCGTCGGTCCCACCACCCACGGGAACGGTGCCCGAGGGGGAGTCCTCCGCCGCGGCGACCACGCCGTCGACGCCCGGGACCGACCGGACCGCTTCCACCAGTCCGTCCAGGTCACGCTCGGCGCCGATGACCTGCGCTGGGCTGCCGGACCCGCCGGGGAAGTGGTCCGCGAGGACGTCCTGCCCGTCCCGCGCCTGCGATGCCCCGATGACGAGGTCGCTCTGCGGGACCCCGTCCGCGCGGAGACCGACCAGACCGCCGCCCATGGCCAGGAGCGCGACGGTGCACACGACCCACACCGTCCGGGACCGGCGCGCCACCAGCCGCCCGACACGTGCCCACAGCCCGGACGCGTCGGGCCCGGTGGCCGCGCGGTGCCCGCTGCCGTACGCGGGGCGCAGGGGCCAGAACGCAGCGCGCCGGAAGGCCAGGAGCAGCGCCGGGAGCAGTGTGAGGGCGGCGAGCAGGCTGAACGCGATGCCGATCGCCGCGACCGGGCCGAGTGCCTTGTTCGAGTTCAGGTCGGACAGCAGGAGGCAGAGCACGCCGACGATGACGGTCCCGCCCGAGGCCACGATCGGCTCGAACGCTCCGCGCAGCGCCGACCGCGTGGCGTCCCACCCCGAACGGTGGTCGCGCAGCGCCTCGCGGAACCGTGCCGTGTAGAGGAGCGCGTAGTCGGTCGCCGCGCCGATGACCAGGATCGACAGGATGCCCTGCACCTGCCCGTTCACGGTGACCACGCCCGCCTTCGCCAGCTCGTACACGACGAGGATCGACGCGCACAGGGCGAAGGTCGCGGTGCCGAGCACGAGGAACGGCAGCAGGGGCGAGCGGTACACGACGACGAGGATGACGAACACCGCGGCGAGCGCGACGCCGAGGAGCAGGCCGTCGATGCCGGCGAACGCCTCGGTCAGGTCCGCGGTGAAGCCCGCCGGACCGGTGACGTACGCGGCGAGCCCGGACGGCACGGCGTCGTCCACCGTCGACCGGATCGCTGCGACGGCGTCGCCCGTCTCCGCGTCCTCGGTGAGCGTCGCGACGATCTCGGCCGCGTCGCCGTCCTCGCTCGGGATGACGGGGCTGACACCCTGCACGTCGTCGCGGTCGGCGAGGGCGGTCGCGATGCGGCGGGCGTCGGCGAGGTCGTCGTCGGTCAGGCCCCCGTCGCGTTCGAGCACGACGATCGCCGGCGCCCCCGAGGCCTGGCGGAAGTCGGACGCGCGCTCCTGCACCTCGGTGGCGTCCGCGGAGGCGGGCAGGAACGAGGTCTGGTCGTTCGTCGCGACCTCGGAGATCTTGCCGAACACGGGTCCGCCGACGCTGGCGACGACGAGCCAGACGACGATGACGAGGGCGGGCAGGACGATGCGCAGGAACCGGGACACGTCGGTGAGCGTACACCGATGATCAGCATGCTGACTATCTCGGCGAGGAGGGAGGCCTCCACGGCCGCCCGTAGGATCCCACCATGCACGAACCCGCCGAGCAGTGGCCGCTCGGACGCCTGCTCTCCGCCGCCGCCCGGGCCGTCGAACGCGAGTGGGACGAGCGACTCCGGGCGATCGGCCTGACGCACGCCGCGCTCATCGCGATCGACATCCTGCTCCGGACCGGACCGACGGGCGCGGACACCCTCGCCCGGACGGCACACGTACAGCCCCAGACGATGTCACGCACGCTCGAGCGCGCCGAGCGCGACGGACTGGTGGAGCGCACGGCCCACCCGGAGGACCGCCGTCGCCGCGTGGTGACGGTCACCGACGCAGGGCGACGGGCGTGGGAGACCGCCCGGCACATCGAGCGCGAGGTCCTCCCCGAGGACGACGAGCTCCGGAGGCGACTGACAGCAGTCCTCCACGGGCGCTGATACTGGAATACCACATGCGGTAGACTCCCGAGGTCGGCGCAGGGCCGACCCGACCCGAAGGAGTCCCCGTGTCCGAGCGTCGCGCCGCCCGAGCCGCGGCAGCAGCAGCGGCCGAGAACCAGCAGGCCGAACGTCGCCGTGACCCCCGGGAGAAGCGCCCGCTCCTCGTCGCCCTGGCGGCGGCCCTCACCGCCCTGGTCGCCAGCGCGACCGTGATCGCCGTCGTCGTCGCGGTGTTCGTCGGCGGACTGGCACGGAGCTTCGACAGCGGTACCGACGTCATCGCCGACGCGTTCCCGGCCGGGGACCGCCCGGCCGCATCCGGGTCGGCGGAGAACATCCTGCTCGTGGGCTCGGACTCCCGCGCCGGGAGCGACCTCGTCGACGACCACACCGCGGGCGGCCGCTCGGACACCCTCGTGCTCGCGCACGTCCCGGCCGACCGTCGACACGTCTACCTCGTGTCGATCCTCCGCGACTCGTGGGTCGAGGTGCCGGGGCACGGCACCGCGAAGATCAACGCCGCGTACGCGTGGGGCGGCATCCCCCTCACCGTGCAGACCGTCGAGCGGCTCCTCGACGTGCGCATCGACCACGTCGCGGAGATCGACCTCGCCGGGTTCGCCGACATGACCGACGCACTCGGCGGGGTGACGGTGCAGTCGACCGAGGACTTCACCTCTCGCGGGCACCACTTCAGCCGGGGCCCGAACCACCTCGACGGCGAGCAGGCACTGGCGTTCGTACGCGAGCGGTACTCCTTCGCGGACGCCGACCACACCCGGGTGCGCAACCAGCAGGCGTTCCTGCGCGGGGTCTTCGAGCAGGCCCTCTCGCGCGGCACACTGACCGACCCGGGGCGCCTGCAGGAGTTCGTGGCCGCGACGAGTCGACACCTGGCGGTCGACCCCGGCCTGGACGCCGCGGCCATCGCCCGTCTCGGCTGGTCGTTGCGCGACCTCCGACCCGACGACCTCGTCACGGCCACGATGCCGACCGCGGGCGGGGGGACGTCGCCCGACGGGCAGTCCGTCGTCCTCCTCGACGAGCGCGACCGGCAGTCCCTGTCCCAAGCGCTCCGGTCCGACGACCTCCAGCACTGGGTCGAGGCGCGCCCACGCCCCTGAACTCCCGGGGCCACGGAACCCATGCGCCGAGGTGCCCCGGCACCGTGCGGACGCACGAGACCCCCGCGGCGCGTGCCACGGGGGTCTCGTGTCGATCGGGAGCTCGATCAGGCGGGGAGCTGGAGCTCCTGGCCGGCGTAGATCAGGTTCGCGTCGTCGATGGTCGACGTGTTCGCGGCCCACAGCTTCATGTAGCCACCGTCGATGTTCAGCTTCGTCGCGATCGTGTCGAGCGTGTCGCCCGACTGGATCGTGTACGTCTTGCCGCTCGTGGCGACCGCCGCGGGCTTGCTCGGCCCGGCCGGCGTGCTGACCTTCGGCGCTGCCGGGGTCGTCGCCTTCGGCGCAGCCTGCTGCGGGGCCGCCTGCTTCGGCGCGGCCGGAGCAGCCTGCTGCGGAGCGGCGGGGGCCGGCGCGGCCGCCTGCGGCGCGGCACCGGCGGTCCCGCTCAGCCCGAGCTTCGCGGAGCAGGCGGGCCATGCACCCCAGCCCTGCGAGGCGAGGACGCGCTCGGCGACGGCGATCTGGGCTTCGCGGCTGGCGGCGGCGGGGTTGCCCGAGCCACCGTGGGCCTGCCAGGTGCCGAGGTTGAACTGCAGGCCGCCGTAGTAGCCGTTGCCGGTGTTGATGGCCCAGTTGCCGCCGGACTCGCACTGCGCGAGGGCGTCCCAGGTCGAGCCGGACGCTGCGTTCGCGGGCGCCGCCGCGAGGCCGACACCGGTCGCGGCGATGCCGGCGAAGGCCAGGCCACCGACGAGGGTGCGGGTACGGGAAAGCTTCTTCATGGTTGATCGCTCCACCGGGACCACGGACCGGGAGCCGGTCGCCACTGCCCGTCCCGACCGATCGCGGTCACGTTGTGGGGTGCTCCGCCGGGGGCAGTGGACTCGTGCCGGCGTCGCCTGGTCGGCAACCATAGGAAATTCGTGACTGTTATCAAACCGAGACAATGGTTCTGCCCCTCTGATGGTATGTCCCCCATCAGTGATCCTGTACGCGCCGATCGGCGCGAGCACGGCGATGCGTCTGTACCCGGGTACGTGTCCTTGGCAATTCCCTGGCAATGCCGCTCACGGGAGGCGCGGGGCGGGCTGCTCGACAGCCTCCCGTCCGTCCCCTGGTCGCCTCCTGATCAGTGCCTGGACAGCAGCGTCACGACCTCGAGGTGCCCGGTCTGCGGGAACATGTCGAGCAGCCGCGCGCGCCGGAGGCGGAGTGACGGCATGCGCGCGAGGTCCTTCGCGAGGGTGACCGGGTTGCAGCTGGAGTAGACGACGTGCTCGATCGGCGAGTCCTCGAGCCACGTCGCGAGCGCCTCGCCGATGCCCCGACGCGGCGGGTTCACGAGCACGAGCTCCGGCAACGCCCCGGGGCGGGTGCGGAGCGCGTGCTCCGTCGCGTCGTCCGCGGCGAACCGGAGGTCGGACAGCCCGGCCTCACGCGCGGACTGCTTCGCGGACCGGATGGCCTCGCGGCTCGTCTCGATCCCGGTGACGGCGCGGCCGGGGCGGGCGGCGTGCAGGGCGAACCCGCCGACGCCGCAGTACAGGTCCCACATCGACGCGGGCGCGACCTCGTCGATCCACGTCGACGCCTGGTCGTAGAGCTGGGCGGCGACGGCGGTGTTCGTCTGGAAGAAGCTCTGCGGGCGCAGGTGCATCGTGACCCGGCCGAAGCGCATCGGCAGGGTCTCCTGCTCGGTGAGCACGACCTCGCGGTCCCCCTCGGTGACGGCCTTGTGCTCGGGCAGGAGGTTCGCGGTCACGACGACGACCTCGGGCAGCACGCGACGCAGGGCACCGAGGTGCTCCCGCAACCGGGGCAGCTGCCCCTCGGAACGCAGGACGAACCGCACCATGAGCTCGCCGTCGGGCGACTCGGTGACGAGCACGAACTTCAGCTCGCCCCGGCGGTTCGCGACGTCGTACGGGATGAGCCCGGTGTCGGCGACGAAGTCCGCCAGCACCGGGAGCGCGCGCTGGATGCCCGGCGTGCAGATGCCGCAGTGCCGGAGGTCGACGCCGCGCTGCCGGTGATCGAGTATGCCGACGGTCGGCCGCTGCACCGTCCCACCGACGACCATCTTCGCCTTGTTCCGGTACCCGGACTCGGGGCTGGTGATCGCGGGCAGCCACTCGACCGCTCCGGGGCCGCCCACCGCCTCGACCGCGTCGTGCAGGAGCTCGCGGGTGCGGATCTCCTTGTCGAGCACCTGGTCGGCGTAGGGCTGACCCATGAGCGTGCAGGAACGGCACACCCCGCGGTCGAAGTAGTCGCACTGCATGGCCGGGTCAGGATACGGCAGCGGCGTCCCGCGTCGTGGTCGCGATGCGGTGGACCGAGGTCGTCGCGGTGACGAACAGGGTGGTCCCGTCGTCGCCGCCGAAGCAGAGGTTCGCGACGACCTCGGGCACGGGGACGTCGCCGATGCGCGTGCCGTCGGGCGCGAAGACCGTCACCCCGCGGTGCGTCGAGGACCAGACGTCGCCGTGCTCGTCGACGCGGATGCCGTCCGGCACGCCCTCACCCGGTCCGAGGCGTGCGAACACCCGACCGTTCTTCACGCGGCCCCCGTCGACGTCGTACATGCGGATCACCGGCTCCGCCGTCGAGGAGCTCGCCACGTAGAGCACCCGCTCGTCGGGCGAGAAGGCGAGACCGTTCGGTTCGTCCACGTCGAGGACGACGGGGCGCAGGTCCTCGCCGTCCGGACCGCACCGGAACACCCAGTGGTCGCCGTACTCCCGCACACCCGGATGCCCCTCGCGCGGCTGCGTGATGCCGTAGGCCGGGTCGGTGAACCAGACGGAGCCGTCCCGTGTGACCACGACGTCGTTCGGCGAGTTCAACCGGCCGCCCGCCCAGCCGTCGACGACCGTGGTGACGACGCCGCCCCGGTCCCGCTCGACCCGGCGCCGGCCGTGCGAGCACTGCACGACGGACCCGTCGCGGTCCAGCGTGCGGCCGTTCGTGAACTCGACGCCCGACGCGTAGACGGTCGTCACACCGGTCTCCTGGTGCCACTCGAGGATCCGGTCGCCCGGGATGTCCGACCACCGGAGCGATCGCGTCGCCGGGATCCAGCACGGCCCCTCGGCCCACGTGCTGCCCGTGGCGATGCGCTCGAGCGCGGCCGGATCAGGGACGAGGTCGGTGATGCTCGGCACGGGTGCTCCTTCGAACGGTGTGCCCACGCTACGGCGTCAGGCCGCCGCGGTCGCCTCGCTCCGCCGCCGCACGGCCTTCTCGACCGCGGAGATCGCCAGTCCGAGCAGGATCGACGCCACGACCGCGAGCGTCGTCACGAGGAAGGGCTGGTCACGGCTCCAGCTCCCGGTGGCCGCGGCGATGCCGACGCAGTACGCCGCCCAGACGACGTCGGCGACGAGGCAGGTGACGAGGAAGCGTCGGAGGTCGAGGCCGCTGTCCGCACCGACCAGGTTGGTGGTGAGCCGCCCCATCGGGATGAAGCGGCCGAGGACGGCGATGCGCCCGGGGGCCTTCCGGTACCGGGCGTCGATCGACTCCCGCGCCTTCCTCACCTTCGGCCGGCTGAACCACGACCGCGAGCCGAGGTCGACCGTCCGCGCCAGGTGCCAGAGCGCCACGTCGCCGAGCACCATGCCGATCGTCGCCGCGACCACGAGGACCAGCACCGGCAGGAACCCGCCGTCACCGCCCACCAGGAGCGTGCCGATCGCCACGACGAGCGCCTGGCTCGGCAGGAACACCGCGACGCTGCCGACAGCCAGCACGAGGCCGACCACGAGGAAGGCCCACGGCGTGCCGACGAGCTGGAGCACCATCTCCTGCGCTGCGTCCACGGGTCACCTCCACCGGCGCGGGGCGGCACGCCGATCTCGATCATCCCAGGTCGGCGGCCCGCCCGTGCCCCGCGGACGCGCCCCGCCACCGCGGAGCAGAGTGGAGGGAGTCTGGCCTGCGAACGGGGCACCTGTCCGGCCGCTCAGGTACTTGCCATCTCGCATTCCGTAGTCTGTGAGGGCCCAGTGAGCCGGACTGCAGCCCGACCCCGAGGAGGTGCCCGATGGTCTCCGTCCTCGTCGCGTTCGCGATCGTCGCCCTGATCGTCCCCGCCCTGACGCCCCTGATGGGCCGGCGGGTCTTCTTCCTGGCCGCACTCGTCCCTGGAGCAGCCGCGGTGCTGACGATCGTGCAGACGGACGCCGCCCTGCACGGCGGGGTGACGAGCCGGTGGCAGTGGATCCCGCAGCTCGACCTCGCCGTCTCGCTGCGGATGGACGCCCTGTCGTGGGTGCTCGCCCTCGTGGTGTCCGTCGTCGGGGCACTCGTGCTCGTCTACTGCGCGTCGTACTTCGAGCCGGACGAGCCCGGTCTCGGTCGGTTCGCCGGTGTGCTCACCGCCTTCGCCGGGTCGATGTACGGACTGGTCGTCGCGGACGACGTCATCGTGCTCTTCGTCCTGTGGGAGGCCACGACGGTCTTCTCCTACCTGCTCATCGGGCAGGACGCGGCGAAGCGGGCCAGCCGTGCCGCGGCGATGCAGGCGCTCGTCGTCACGACCGCCGGCGGCCTGGCGATGCTCGCCGGGCTCGTCGCGCTCTCGGTCACCGCGGGCACCACGAGCCTGTCGGGCATCATCGCGCGGGCCCCCGAGCTGGTGGACCGACCGGGTCCGCTCGTCCCGGTCGCGGTCGTCCTGGTCCTGCTCGGCGCGCTGACGAAGTCCGCGATCGTCCCCTTCCACTTCTGGCTCCCCGCAGCGATGGCGGCGCCGACCCCGGTCAGCGCCTACCTGCACGCGGCTGCGATGGTGAAGGCGGGCATCTACCTCGTCGCCCGCCTCGCCCCGGCGTTCGCGCTCATGACCGGCTGGCGCGAGACGATCACGGTGCTCGGCGTGCTCGGCATGCTCATCGGCGGGTACCGCGCGCTCCGGCAGACCGACGTCAAGCTGCTGCTCGCCTACGGCACCGTCGCCCAGCTCGGCTTCCTCGTGCTCGCCGCCGGGTGGGGCGCCCCGGCCGTCGCACTCGGCGGCGTGGCCCTCCTCGTGGCGCACGCCACCTTCAAGTCGACGCTCTTCCTGGTCGTCGGAGCGATCGACCACGCCACCGGCACCCGCGACCTCCGACAGCTGAGCGGACTCGGGCGGCGGATGCCCTGGCTCGTCGTCGTGAGCGTCCTCGCCCTGGCGTCGATGGCGGGGATCCCCCCGACCATCGGGTTCGTCGCGAAGGAGGCCGTGCTCACCGGCTTCGTCGAGGAGCTCCACGGGCCGCAGGCGGGATGGGCGTGGGTCGCGCTCGTGGGTGTCACCGTCGGCTCGCTGCTGACCGTGGCCTACTCGCTCCGATTCCTCTGGGGCGCCTTCGCCCGGAAGCCCGGCGTGCGGGACACCGAGGCGCACGGGCTGCACGGCCTCGGCGTCGTGCCGTCGGTGCTCGCGGTCACCGGCCTCGCGCTGGGCGTGCTCACCCCGGTCGTCGCGCACGGCATCGAGCCCGCTGCGACCGCGGCGGCGCTGCCCGAGGGCGAGGTGCCGCACCTGGCGCTCTGGCACGGACTCGAGCCGGCGCTCGGGCTGTCGGCGATCACCCTCGTCGGCGGTGTCGCCCTGTTCCTGCTGCGCCGTCCGGTCGAGGCCCTGCAGCACCGGCTCGCCGGCTCACCGAGCGCGTCCGGCACCTACCGGAAGACCATGCGCGGCCTCGACCGCCTGGCGACCGGGCTGACCGCCGGGGTGCAGCGCGGTTCGCTCCCCTACTACCTGACCGTCATCCTCTCGGTGTTCGTCGCCGGGGCGATCGCGAACCTCGTGCTCGGCGGTCCGTGGCAGTTCCGCGTGCGGTTCGCCGACTCGTGGGGCCAGGTACCCGTGGTCGTCGTGATGGCCGTCGCCGCGGTCGCCGTGCTCACCGCGAAGACCCGGTTCGCCGCAGCGGTGCTCGTCGGGGTCACCGGGTACGGCATGTCCGTGCTCTTCGTCCTGCACGGCGCCGTCGACCTCGCGCTCACCCAGCTCGTCGTCGAGACGGTCACCCTCATCGCCTTCGTCCTCGTGCTCCGCCGGCTCCCACCGCGCATCGCAACGGCCAACCCGTCACGCTTCCGGGTCGTGCGGGCGCTCTTCGCCGGGCTCGCGGGTGCCACGATGGCGATCGTGGTCGTGGTCGCCGCGTCGGCCCGGAACAGCGCGCCGATCTGGCCGGACATCCCGGCCCTGACGAAGTCCTTCGGGCACGGGCTCAACGTCGTGAACGTGGCGCTCGTCGACCTGCGCGGCTGGGACACCCTCGGCGAACTCACGGTCGTCGTCGCCGCCGCCACGGGCGTCGCGAGCCTCATCTTCGTCAACTCCCGCGAGGACACGCTCCCCCGCCTCCGCGACCTGCCGGCGAGCGTCGCGGGCGACAAGCACCGGCCCGACGGCGAGCCGCGGGCCTGGCTGCCGACGAGCGCGTCGATCCCCACCGGCCGTTCGGCCCTGCTCGACGTGGTCGTCCGACTGCTCTTCCACGGGCTGATCGTCCTGTCGCTCTACCTGCTGTTCGCCGGGCACAACGCTGCGGGCGGCGGGTTCGCGGGCGGTCTGGTCGCGGGCATCGCGCTCGCGGCCCGCTACCTGGCCGGCGGCCCGGCCGAACTCGGCGCCGCAGCTCCCGTCCGTGCCGGACGCCTGCTCGGACTCGGCGTCGCGACCGCTGCCACCACCGCGATCGTGCCGCTCTTCTTCGGCAAGGAGGCGCTGTACTCCGAGTTCTTCGAGGCGACGGTCCCCGTCCTCGGGCACGTCGAGTTCGTCACCGCGACGTTCTTCGACGTCGGCGTCTACCTGGTGGTGGTCGGGCTCGTGCTCGACGTGCTCAGGAGCCTCGGTGCCGAGGTGGACCGGCAGCGCCTCGAGGACAGCCGCGCCCGGGTGCAGGACACCACCGAGGACGACCCGCACGACAACGCCGCCGCATCGACCCCGGAAGGGAGTGCCGTATGACCATCACCCTGGTCCTCGTCATCGCGATGGCGGTCCTGTTCTCGTGCGGTGTCTACCTGCTGCTCGAACGATCGCTCACCCGCATGCTGCTCGGCTTCCTGCTGCTCGGGAACGCGCTCAACCTGCTCCTGCTCATCATGTCCGGCGCCGCGGGCGACCCGCCGATCGGTGGGTCCGCCGAGGGCATCACCGACCCGCTGCCGCAGGCCTTCGCCCTGACCGCGATCGTGATCACCTTCGCCGTGAGCGCCTTCCTGCTCGCGCTCATCCACCGGTCGTGGAAGCTGTCCCGCGCCGACGAGGTCGAGGTCGACGAAGCCGACGCCGCGATCGGCCGCGACCGCGAGGACGACGACGACGCGGACCCCGAGGCCGACTTCGACCCGAAGGCCCCGGAGGACGCCGACGATCCCCACGAGCGCGCCCCGCGGCCGGACCAGGAGGCAACCCGATGACCTGGCTCGTCCCCCTGCTCGTCCTCGTCCCGCTGCTCGGAGCCGCCGTCGCGCTCGGACTGCTGCGACACCAGGAGTTGCAGCGCGCGATCACCGTGGCGGTCCTCGCGATCGCCGTCGTCGTGGCCGGCACCCTCATGGTGCTCGTCGACCAGCACGGCACGTTCGTGGTCCAGGTCGGCGGCTGGCAGGCCCCGTACGGCATCTCGCTCGTGGTCGACCGGCTGAGCGCCCTGCTCCTGACCGTGAGCGCGAGCGTGCTCCTGCTCGTCCTGCTCTTCTCGATCGGCCAGGGGCTGGCCGCCGACGACGAGGACGCCCCGGTCACGATCTTCTACCCGACCTACCTGGTGCTCGCGGCCGGCGTGCTCGACGCCTTCATGGCCGGCGACCTCTTCAACCTCTACGTCGCGTTCGAGATGCTGCTCGTGGCGAGCTACGTGCTCATCACCCTCGGTGGCAGCGAGCAGCGCGTCCGCGCCGGCACGACGTACATCATCACGAGCCTCATCGCGTCGGCGCTCTTCCTCGCGTCGATCGGGCTCGTCTACGGCGCGACCGGCACCGTCAACATCGCGCAGATCTCCGAGCGCGTGGCCGGGCTGCCCGAACACGTGCAGCTGCTCCTGCACACCATGCTGCTCATCGCGTTCGGCATCAAGGCGGCCGTCTTCCCCCTGGCGTTCTGGCTGCCCGACTCGTACCCGACCGCCCCCGCGCCCGTCACCGCGGTCTTCGCGGGCCTGCTCACGAAGGTCGGCATCTACGCGATCATCCGCCTCGAGACGATCATCTTCCCCCGGCCGCAGCTCAACACGATCCTGCTCGTCGTGGCGGTGCTCACGATGATCGTCGGGGTGCTCGGCGCGGTGTCGCAGACGGACGTGAAGCGACTGCTGTCCTTCACGCTCATCAGCCACATCGGCTTCATGGTGATGGGCGTCGGGCTCGGGTCCGTCGTCGGCACCGCCGCCGCGGTCTTCTACACGGTGCACCACATCGTCGTGCAGACCACCCTCTTCCTGGTCTCGGGCGTGATGGAACGGGTCGGCGGGACCACCTCGACCCGATCGCTCGGTGGGCTGCTGAAGGCGGCGCCGCTGCTGGCCGCGCTCTACCTGGTGCCGGCCTTCAACCTGGGCGGGATCCCGCCGTTCTCCGGCTTCATCGGCAAGCTCGGCCTGTTCCGCGCCGCGGCGATCGACGGGTCACCGATGGCGTGGGGGACCGTCGGTGCCGGGGTGGTCACGAGCCTCCTGACCCTGTACGCGCTGATGCGCGTCTGGGACGCGGCCTTCTGGCGGCCGCGTCCGGCTGCCGAGGCAGCCGCACCGCACGCCACCACCGCGGAGCCGCACGCGGACCTGCGGTCGCCGGAACCGGCGCCCCTGACCGTGTCCGAGGAGACGGGCGAGGCCTACCACCCGGGAGGCTCCACCACCGTGACCGACGAGGCGCACGCGAGCAGCGCCTCCCGTCCGGCCACCGGCTCGACCGCCACGGTCGGCGAGGCGCCGGAGCGTCCGCGGCTGCCCCGGATGCTCGTCGCCGTCACGACCGTCGCGGTGCTCGGATCGGTCGCCCTGACCGTCGTCGCCGGACCGCTCTACGGCTACGCGACCCGCGCCGCGGAGTCGCTGGAGTCGCCCGACCGCTACGTGCAGGCCGTCCTGGGAGGCACCGTTGAGTGACACCCGCCGCATCTCGAACGCCCGCCGGATAGCCCTCGCATGGCGGTACGACGTCCCGCTGGCCGTCGGCCTGACCGTGCTGTGGGCACTCCTGTGGGGGTCGTGGACCCCGCTCACCCTGCTCTGCGGCGTGGTCGTCGCGCTCCTGGTGACGCAGCTCCTGCCGCTGCCGCCGGTCCCCCTGTCCAAGCGGCTGTCGGTGCCGCGACTGCTGTGGTTCCTGGTGGTGTGGGCGGGGCTCGTGGTCGCTGCCTCGTTCCGGGTGGCGTGGGTCGCCGTGCGGCCCCGTGGCGTCCGGCGCAGCTCGATCGTGCTCGTGCAGATGCACACCACGTCCGAGATGACCTTCACCCTCGCCACCCTGGCGATCTCCCTCGTTCCCGGTTCCTACGTGGCGGACGTCGACCTGCCGCGCCGCCGGCTGCTGCTGCACGTGCTCGACACCGAGCGCATCGAGCAGGTCGAGGACGCCGCCCGCGAGGCGCACCGCATCGAGGCGCTCGTCATCCGAGCCGTCGGCTCGGCACAGGACGTCTCTGAGCTGTCCGAGCCGCTGCCGGAGGTGGTCCGGTGAGCGCCGCGGTGGTCGTGATGGCGATCGGGATCGTGCTCGTCCTCGCGTTGCTCGGGACCACGCTCGCCCTCGCCGTCGGTCGGATCGTGCGGGGCCCGACGATCCTCGACCGCATGATCGGCTCCGACATGGTGCTGACCACGGCCCTCGTCGTGATCGCGGCCGCGATGGTCGTCCGGCAGGACCTGACCGGGGTGCCCGTGCTCGTGGTGATCGCGGCGACGAGCGTGTTCGCGACGATCGCGGTCGCCCGGATCGTCACCCCGTCGTCCGACCCGTCGGACGAGGGCCGTGACGCCACGACCCCGGAGCACGCCGTCGAGGAGGAACGTTCGTGATCGAGATCCTCGAGTCCTTCGTCGAGGGCGCCGGCGTCCGCGCGTGGATCGCCCTGGCGCTGCTCCTGGTCAGTGCCGCGCTGTCGCTCGGCGCGGCGATCGGGATCGTGCGCTTCCCCGACCCGCTCGTCCGCCTGCACGCCATGGCGAAGCCGCAGGTGCTCGGCCTGGCGCTCGCACTCGCGGCACTGGTCGTGGCGGTGTGGACGTGGACCGCGTTCTGGGTCGCCGTGCCGATCCTGGTGTTCCAGCTGTTCCTGGTGCCGGTCTCGACGCACATGATCGCGCGGGCGGGGCTGCGGTCGAACGACTACCGGCACGAGGACCTGCTGGTGGACGACACGGAGGACTGAGCGCCGCGCGGGCGCGGTCTCGGCCGGGGCTCAGCGCCGCCGGGCCGCCGACACGAGCGCGTCGTGCTCGACGTCGGTCAGGCCGGCGCCGTGCGGGTGCTCCGGTCGTCCGGCCTCCCAGCGCAGGGTGTCCGCGAGCGTCTCGGCGAGCGGACGGAGCGTGAGTCCGGTGGCACGCGCCCTGGCGTTCGACCGGTCGGACAGGCCCTGCCAGTCCGCGTCCGGCAGCCAGAGCGGGAGCGACCGGGGTCCGGACCACGGGGCGACGTCGTGCTCGGCGAGCCACGCGTCCGACACCGGTACCGTCGGGACGCCGTCCTGCGCGGTGTGCTCCGCGGTCGTGGCCCGCAGGGCGACCGCGCGTGCCGTCGCGAGGAGCGCTCCGAGCGGCACCGCCTCCCCCGTCACGTTCACCGGTCCGCTGGCCGCGGCCGCGTCCCGTGCGGTGGCCTGCCGGAGGAGCCACGCGGCGAGGTCTCGGACGTCGACGACGGAGGTCGGGTGCGTCGACGGCGACCCGTCGTCCGCCGCGGGGACGAGCACCGCGCCACCGGTCTCCGCCGCGCGGGCGAAGCGCCACGGCCAGTGGCCGCTGCGACCGGTGTGGTCGCCCGGACCGCCGATCAACCCGGCGCGGGCGAGTACGGCACGCTCCGGCCCGACGGCGTCGAGGACCGCGTGCTCGCAGGCGACCTTCGCGGCGCCGTACTCGGCCGGGTCGTCGGACGGCGCGAGCACGGGGGCGTCCTCCGCTGCCTGGCGTCCGGCGTGCGACGCGTAGACGCTCACCGTCGACACGAGGAGGAAGCGGTCGGTCGCCCGTCCGAGGTCACGGGCGGCACGCCGGACGTGCTCCGGCGTCCGCGAGACGTCGAGGACCGCGTCCCAGTGCTCGGCGGCGACGTCGGTGAGTGCTCCCTCGTCGTCACGGTCGACGACGAGTGAGCGGGCGCCGTCGGGGACGCCGGACCCGCGCGCGGCGCAGACGACGTCGTGGCCGGCGGCGAGCGCCTGCTGCACGAACGTCCGACCGAGCCAGGCGGTACCGCCGAGGACGAGGATGCGCATGCCGACCAGCCTGCACCGTCCCGTCGTCGCGAGACCGGTCGGCTCAGACGGACGCGGCCGCCTGCGCGGTGCCGCGGCGAGCCAACAGCAGGTCGGCCACGGCCGCGACGACCACCAGCGCCGCGGCGAACGCCGGGAACAGCATCGCCGTGTCGGCGCCGGCACGCTCGGCGACCTCGCCGACGACGGCGGACGCGATCGACTGCCCGACGATGACCGCCGAGCCGAGGATCGTCATGGTCGTCGCCGAGCGGCCGACCGGCGAGCGGTCCGACCCGAGGCTGTACTGCGCGACCAGGGTCGGGCCGATGCCGATGCCCATCACGCCGAGCACGAGCGCGACCGCCACGACCGAGTCCGCCCGGCTGAAGGCGAGCGCGCCGCCGAGCAGCACGACACCGAACACGAGCCACCGCCAGGCGACCCCGAAGCGCTGCGGGAACGCGGCCGACCCGAGGGCGAGGGCCGCGGAGCCGATCCCCATCACGCCGTAGAGGAGGCCGGCCTGGGACGGCTCGCCGTGCTGCTCCATGAAGGCCGTCAACGAGGTCAGCGTCGACCCGAAGAACAGGCCGATGCCGAGGATGCCCGCGACCACGACGAGCAGGCGCGGGCGGAGGAGCTGTCGGGCCGGCGCACGGGTCTCCTGCGCGGGACCGCCGACGACGAGCGCACCGGTCGGGTGCAGGGCGAACGCGGTGACGAACACGAAGGTCAGCGCGGACGCACCGGCGACGGCGACCCACGGGGCGATCGCACTGGCGAGCAGGCCGACCAGGAACGGACCGACGATGAAGACGGTCTCGTCGGCGGCGGACTCGTACGCCATGGTCCCGCTGAACACCTTGTCGCGTCGGGCCGGCGACATGCGCTGTCGGACGATCGCGACGAGTCGCGTGCGGGACATCGGCGCGACCTGCGGTGCCGTGGCACCGATGCAGAACGACATCGCGAGGACCGCGAGGTCGGGTGCGGTGCTCGCGACGACGAGTGGCAGGACACCGAGCAGCACGGCGTTCGCGAGCCCGACGGGGACGAGCACGGCGCGCTGGCCGAACCGGTCGGCGGCGGCACCCACGAGGGGCCCGAACAGCGCCGACCCGATGCCGACGAACGCGGAGTTGATGCCGCCGAGGGCGACGGAGTCACGGGAGGCGACGACGAGCGTCAGGACGCCGACGACCATCATCGCGAAGGGGAGACGGGCGACGAACGCGATCGGGAAGTACCAGCGACCGGCGAGGGAGACGAGGGACGCGTCGGAGCGTCGTGGTTGGAGCATGGGGGTGTGCCTTCTGGGGCCCGGCCTGATCGGGCAGCGGGCCCATCGGGTGCCGCCGTTGTCCGTCGGGTGCCGACGGCCGGTAGTTACACACTGCTTGATATGTTGCCCGCCAGTGTAGCAGGGGTGGCCGGACGGCACACGGGAGCACCCGGCCCGGCCGTAGGATCTCGACCATGGTCCAGATCGAGCCAGCGGCGGTCGAACCCGTGGCGGTCGATCCCGCGGAGGCCGAACCGACGCAGACCGACCCTCGGCCGAGGCCGACCGACCTGCTCTCCATCGGCGAGGTCGTCCGGCGCACGGGCGTCGCCGCGTCGGCCCTGCACTTCTGGGAACGCAAGGGCCTGATCCACCCCGATCGCACGACGGGCGGCACCCGGTTGTACCCGCGGCACGTCGAGCGTCGGATCGCCATCATCCAGGTCGCCAAGCGGCTCGGCATCCCGCTCGCCGAGGTCGCCGAGCAGTTCGCCGCACTGCCCGCCGACCGCATGCCGTCGCTGCGTGACTGGGAACGCCTCAACGAGCGGTGGCGAGCGCGGCTCCGGGCCCGTCAGCTCGAGCTCGAACGGCTCCAGCAGGAGATGACGCAGTGCATCGGCTGCGGCTGCGTGTCGCTGGGCGCGTGCCTGGTGGTCAACCCCGGCGACGCGATGGGCGCGGACGGCCACGGTGCGCGTCGGCTGCTCCCCATCGAGGACGACCCCGCGGGACCCGACGGCTGACGGTCAGCGCCGGACCGGGACGGCCGCGCCGCCCGGCCGCAGGAACGGGATGCGGTGCATGATCCAGTCCACCCAGACCACCCGTGCCGCCGGGGCGACGGCGAGGGCCCAGAGGATCGACGCCGCGGCGTCCGTCGGGTAGTGCACGGCGTCGACGGAGACCGCGAGGAAGACGACCACGATCGCCACCACCCCGGCGGCACGCGCGGTCCGGTGCCACCGGGTCTCGCGGACGACCCAGACGAGCGCGATGACGAACGCCGTGATGTAGACCGTGTGCCCACTGGGGTAGCCGGGGTCCGGCTGCACGGGGAACGGGTGCGGCAGCAGGGCGACGTCCGGGCGAGCACGGTGGACGATCTCCTTGACGACCGCGGAGGGCAGCCAGGTGATCGCGATGGTCATCCCGAAGGCCAGCGCCGGTCGGACGTCGCGCGCCCGCCACCAGATCACCCCCGCGACGACGAACGTGATCGCGATCGCCGGGACCGGGCTGATGACGTGGTACACCGCGGTGGCGACGGCCCCGACCACGCCCACGTGCAGGGTGTTGAACGCCTTCGCGAGCCCGATGTCGACGGAGCCGAGGAAGAAGCCGATCACGGTTAGCACGAGGACGGTCCCCACGGCGACGGCGACGGTCGCCAGCGGGTACGGGTTCGGCTCGAGGATGCCGACGACGTCGGCCCTCCTGCGGCGGCGCTCGGGATCGGTGCTCATCCGTCCATCGTCGCAGGGCCGCATCCGGCTGCCCGGGGCGTCGACCCGCCCGGAGATGGGAGAGCACACAGGCCCGACGTCCGGTGCTTCGACTTCGCAGTACCTAGCATGGGGTGGTGACCGACACCGCACCGCCCCTCGACCCCGCCCAGCTCGGCGCGTACTTCTCGCTCATCGAGGTCAGCAGCCTGCTCCGGCACACCGTCGAGCAGCAGCTCAAGGACGCCGGCGGCCTGAGCTACGTGCAGTTCCAGCTGCTCGCGACCCTCGGGGACGCCCCGGAGGACGGCCTGCGCATGACCGACCTCGCCGACGGGATCGTCCACAGCAGGAGTGGCCTGACGTACCAGGTGGGGCTGCTCGAGCGGGACGGCCTGGTCCGGCGGTCGCCGTCGGTCGACGACGAGCGCAGCACGACCGTCTCCCTGACCGACGCCGGGCGTGAGGTGCTCGGCGCCGTCTTCCCCGGCCACGTCGAGGTGCTCCGGCAGCTCTTCCTCGAACCGCTCTCGCCGGACGACGTCGCATCGCTCGCGGACGTGCTCGGTCGGGTGCGCGACCACATGCGCACGATCCCGCCGCGGTCGGCGCGGCCCCGACGGAAGCGCGACTGAGTCGTCAGTCCTCGACGTCGAAGACGACCACCCGGCTGCTGCCCGCGCCGATGTGCTCGGCCACCGGCCGGTGCTCCGGGTGCGGCAGGTAGGCGGCGAGTGCGTCGCGGTCGCGGAAGCGCACCGTGAGCATCCAGTCGAAGCCGCCCTCGAGCCCCTCGGTGCTGATGCTCGGCCCCGAGTGCACGGACTCCACCCCGTCGATGCGGGGCAGGTGCTCGCGGCAGAGTTCGTCCGTCCGCCCGACGTGTTCGCCGGCCTGCTCCCCGTCCCACTGCACCAGCACCACGTGCGTCACACCTGCCATGGACATGCTCCCGTCGTCGTCGCCCACACTGGCACCGGCGCGCTGGGACACCACACCGCCTGTGTCCGCACCCAACCACGCGACCTACGGTCGGCCGGGTACGAGACGGCACGACGAGAGGAACACCATGGCAAGCGGAGTGGCAGCGGTCTGGGTACCGGTCGGTGACATGCAGCGCGCGGTCGCGTTCTACCGCGACGCGCTCGGCCTCGAGGTCGCGAGCGAGTCCGACGACTGGAGCGAGATCGACGCGAACGGGCTGCGCATCGGGCTGAACGGGCGCGAGTCGGCGAGTGCGTCGAGCGGCGGCGGCGCGGTCGTGTCGTTCCAGCCGGACGGCGACATCGAGGACGAGGTGGCCGACCTGCGGTCGAAGGGCGTCGAGTTCGCCGGCGGGATCAGCGAGCACCCGTGGGGCAAGATCGTCCCCTTCCAGGACAGCGAGGGCAACGACCTGCAGCTGTACTCGCCGCCGCAGGGCTGACGGCCGGACGGACGGGAGGCGCGTGGCGGACCCGCCACGCGCCTCCCTCGCAGGCTCGGTCGGCGCGCCCCGCACAACGCTTCGCGTCGCCGCTGAGCGGGGCGCGCCCGTCCGTCGTCGGCCGGTCTAGAAGGCGGGCGTGCCGCCGGCGATCGTGATCGTCGAGCCGGACTGGTAGCTCGACTCCGGGCTGACCAGGTGCACGTACGCGGCACCGAGCTCGGCGGGCTGACCGGGACGGCCGAACGGCGACTGCTCGCCGAAGTGCGACACCGTCTCGGCATCGTCGGAGCCGGGCTGCAGGGGCGTCCACACCGGCCCCGGAGCGACCGAGTTCACGCGGATGCCCTTCGGGGCGAGCTGCTGGGCGACGGCCTCGGTGAAGGTCTTCACGGCGCTCTTCGAGATCGCGTAGTCGATCTTGTCGGGCGACGGGGTGGCGGCCTGGATCGAGCCGGTCGTGACGATCGTCGACCCGGGCTCGAGGTGCGGCACGGCCGCCTGGGTCAGCCAGAACAGCGAGTAGATGTTCGTCTTGAACGTCGAGTCGAAGTGCTCGGTGGTCAGCGAGAGGATGTCGTCGTTGCTGTCCATGCGGCCGGCGACCATGACGAGGGTGTCGAGTCCGCCGAGCTCGTCGACGGCCTTCTGCACGAGGTCCCTGCAGTACTGCTCGTCCGAGATGTCGCCGGGGACGAGGACCGCCTTGCGCCCCTCGGACTCCAGCAGGTCGCGGACCTGCTCGGCGTCCTCCTGCTCGTCGGGCAGGTACGAGAGGACGAGGTCGGCACCCTCGCGGGAGAGCGCGATCGCTGCTGCGCGGCCGATGCCCGAGTCCGCGCCCGTGACGATGCCGCGGAAGCCCGTCAGGCGATCCTTGCCGACGTAGCTCTGCTCGCCGTGGTCGGGTTCCGGGTCCATCTTGTACGCGGCACCGGGCAGCGACTGCTCCTGCTCCGGGAACGGCGGCTTCGGGTAGAGGGAGTTCGGGTCGCGCTTCTCGTACTGGCTCATGGGGCCATGCTGCTCGTGGCCCGCTCCGTGTCGGCCCAGTGGGTGCTGTCACCCGGACGCGGCACGGGAGGGACGGGAGGCACGGTGTCGGCCCGCACCTGGGCTCACGCCGGCCGGTTCCCGGCAGCCGCGCCAGCGGCTGCCGGGCCGTGCCCGGTGGGGAGCCTCCCGCCCGTCACCGGATCACGACGGTCAGACGCCCGCCGTCGAGCGGATCCACGAGGACGACTGCGACAGCAGCGCGTAGTTCGACCCGGCGGTGGTGTTCGCACCCGGGTCCGCGCTGTCCCCGGTGGAGCAGACGGCCACGACCTTGCCGTTGACGAGCAGCGGGCCGCCCGAGTCGCCGTGGTTCGACGCACCGGTGACCCCGGTCACGTGCTGCGCCCGGCCGTTGTAGGCGTCGCGCGTGGACCCGGTCAGCGACACCGTCGCCTGGTAGAGCCCGTCCGACTGCTGCGCGTTCGCACGGAGCCCGTAGCCCTGGATGACGCCGGTGCCGCTCGACTTCGCGGTCGCGGCGAGGTCGAGGGGCGCGTACGTCGAGAGCGTGTACGTGCTGCGCAGGTGCACGAGCGCGATGTCACCGGCCGGGGCGGCGGTCACGCGGTCGACGGCGACCGGGGTGCCGCGGTTCGTGGTGGAGTTCGAGTGGTAGACGTTCATCGCGCCGATGCCGTCGATGCAGTGGCGCGCGGTGAGCACCCACGAGGCGTTGATCTGCTCGCCGGTGCAGTTGCTGACGTAGCCGGACGGGATCGTGCCGCCCGACGCCTCGAGCTGGACCGCCCAGGTCGTGGTGGGTGCCTTCTCGCCGCCGACGACCTCGGTGCCGGCGGGCAGCGCAGAGGCGGGAGCGGCGGCGAACACGCCGCCGGCGACGACGGCCACGGCGGCGAACGCCGCTGCGAGGGTGTGCTTCATGTTGACTCCTCGTTCTTCGATCCTGCTCCGTTGCAGGATGCAACCAGGAGGCCATCCTGACCCCCGGTCGGGGGCCCCACCAGTCCGCACTTCCACCGACAGCACGGACACCGGGGCCCCACCGTCGGCACGACGACGGCAGGACGACGGCGGTTAGCATCGGGAGTCCGGCCGCGCGGCGTCCCCGCGGTGGCACGACGTCGACGACGCCCGCGAACCCCAGGAGCCTGCCGCGTGACCCCTGCACCACCCACCCCCGTCGCGCTCGAGATCGCGGTCACCTCCGCTGCCGGTGCACGCGTCGCCCGGGACGCGGACGCCGACCGCGTCGAGCTCTGCGTCGGCCTCGAGCTCGGCGGCTTGACGCCCTCGCAGGCCCTGGTCGAGACGACCCACGAGACGGGCATCCCCGCGCACGCGCTGGTGCGGTGCCGCCCCGGTGACTTCGTCTACGACGCCGACGAGCTCGCCCTCATGGAACGCGAGGTCCGCGCGGTCCTGCGGTCCGGCGCGGCGGGGGTCGTGGTCGGCGCGCTGGGCCCGGACCGGTCGCTCGACGAGGACGCGCTCCGCCGCTTCGTGGACGCCGCGCGCTCGGTCTCCGCGCGGGCCGAGGTCACGCTGCACCGCGCCGTCGACCACGCGGTGGACCCGGTCGCGACGGCCGCCCGGCTCGCCGATCTCGGCGTCACCCGGGTGCTGACCTCGGGCGGGGCCTCGAGCGCCTCGGCGGGCGCGAGCACGATCGCCCGCATGGTCGACGCCGCCGGACCGGTGCAGGTGATGGCCGGGGCGGGTGTCCGGCCGGGCGACGTCGCCGCACTGGTCGCGACCGGGGTCGCCGCGGTGCACCTGTCGGCGAAGCGACCGGTCGCCGCGGGGAACCACGGCGGCGTGCCGATGGGCAGCGGCGACGACGGTTCCGCGCACACCGTCACGGACGGGGCCGTGGTGGCGGCCGCGCGGGCAGCACTCGACGCCGCGGCCTGATCCGCGTGGGCGCGCCCGCCGGACCCCACCTCAGTCGAGTGCCACCACCCGGTCGGCGGCGGCGATCACCGCCGGGTCGTGCGCCGCGTGCACGACGACGACGCCCGCGGCGGCCTCGTCGGCGAGCGCCGCGGTGACGAGCGCCGCGGACGCCTCGTCGACCCCGGCCGTGGGTTCGTCCACGAGCAGCACCGGGGCGCGTTGCGCCAGGCCGAGCGCGACCAGGGTGCGCTGCCGCTGTCCGCCCGACAGCTCGTCGAGCGGGCGGTCGGCGAGGTCGGTGATGCCCATCCGGTCGAGTTGCACGTCGACGATCCCGCGATCGGCGCGCCCGAGGGGACGCCACCAGGCCCGGTCCCGCCACCGCCCCATGGTCACGGTCGAGCGCACGGTGAGCGGCAGCGCGGTGGGCGGGACGGCCTGCGTCACGTACGCGACACCCTCGGACGGGAGGCCCGTCACCTGCCCGCCGACGACGACCACCACCCCGGCGAGCGCGTCGAGCAGCGTCGACTTGCCGGAGCCGTTGGCCCCGGTCAGCGCGGTGACGGCCCCGGCGGGGAACGTCGCGTCGAGTCCGTCGAGCACGGTCCGGTCACCACGGCGGACGACGAGTCCGCGGACGTGCAGACCGGGGGTCGCTGGTGCGGAGCTCCCGGTGGTGGGGGTCACGGCGGCTGCGGAGGACACCTGAGCACGCTATCAGTATCGATAGTCGTTTTCATGTAGCGTCTCGGACCGTGACCTGGCTGACCGACCCGTTCTCCGTCGACTTCATGCTGCGCGCCCTCACCGGCGGCGCACTGGCGGCGGTCCTCTGCGCGGTCGTCGGCACGTGGGTACTCGTCCGCGGGATGGCCTTCCTCGGCGAGGCCCTGGCGCACGGGATGCTCCCCGGCGTCGCGGTCGCCACCCTGACGGGGATCCCCGCGGTGCTCGGTGCCGCCGTGAGCGCCGGCGTGATGGTGCTCGGCGTCGGGGCGCTGCGACGGCGCGCCCGGCTGTCGTACGACACCTCGATCGGCCTGCTGTTCGTCGGGATGCTCGCGCTCGGGGTCATCATCGTGTCGTCCTCGCGGTCCTTCGCCACCGACGTGACGGCGATCCTGTTCGGCGACGTGCTCGCCGTCACCCGCGCGGACCTCGGCGGGCTCGCCGTCGCCGTCGCCGTCGCACTCGTGCTCGCCGTCGCGTTCCACCGGCCCTTCACCGCGGCGGCGTTCGACGTGCGCAAGGCCGCGACGCTCGGGCTCCGCCCCCGGCTGGCCGAGGTCGTCCTCGTCGGGCTCGTCACGCTCGCCGTCGTCGCGTCGTACCGGGCGGTCGGCACGCTCCTGGTCGTCGGGCTCCTGCTCGCACCGGCCGCCGCCGCACGGGCGTGGACCCGGCAGGTCGGCTCGACGATGCTCCTCGCCGCTGTGGTCGGCACCTCCGCGGTCGCCGTGGGCCTGCTCGTCTCCTGGCACGCCGGGACCGCCGCCGGCGCGAGCATCGCCGCGGTCGCCGTCGCCGCCGTCCCCGTCTCGCGGGGGCTCGCCGCCCTCGTGCCGCGCCGCATCCGTGAGCCGCGTCCGGTCCGCATCCCGGCCCAGCCACGAGCACAAGCACAAGCACCAGCACCAGCACCAGCACCAGCACCACGAGAGGGAGCATGAACGAGCCCACCACCCGGCGCGCCCCCGCGCGCCTCCTGACCACCGCGGCGATCGCCGCCGGCCTCGCGATCGGCCTGACCGCCTGCTCGACCGGCGGGTCCTCGGGACCGGCGGCCGACGACCCGACCGCCACCGCGAAGCCGCACGGCTACGTCGAGGGGGCGAGCGAGGCCCAGGAGCCGCAGGTACGCCTCCTGGCCGTGTCCGCCACCGGCGCGACCGCGGTCCACGACCTGCTCGGCGGCGAGACCACCGAGCTCGACCGCATCGACGCGCCGGAGCACTCCGCGACCGACGGACGGTTCCTCGTGACGAGCACCGGCGAGCGCACGACCATCGTCGACGGCGGCGCGTGGACGGTCGACCACGGCGACCACACGCACTACTACGCGGCCGAGCCGCGGGTCGTCGGCACCGTCAGGGGCGGCGGCCCCGTCGAGGTGCACTCCTCGGAGACCACGACGACCATCACCTGGCCGGACCGCGGCGAGGCCGTCGCGCTGGACCGGGCGGCGCTCGGGCAGGGTGACGTCGAGGAGACCGCACGGGTCGACGCGACCGTCCTGCTGCCGTTCGGCGAACAGCTCGTCGCCGGCACCACCGACGGCGTCCGCGTGCTCGACGCCGACGGTGCACCCGCCGGCGCCCAGCAGGCGTGCGCCGACCCGGCCGGCGGCATCGTCACGCGGGCCGGCGCGGTGGTCGGCTGCGCGGACGGCGCCGTGGTCGTCGACGCGGACGGCGGTGCCGCGACCGTCGCCCTCCCCGCCGGAGCCGATCGACCGACCGCGTTCTCCGCCCGGTCGGGTCGGCCGACCGTCGCCGGGCTCGCCGGTGACCGCGGCGCCTGGCTGCTCGACAGCCGCGAGCGCTCGTGGCGTCTGGTCGAGACCGAACGGCCGCTGCGTGCCGTGACGGCGGTCGACGACGAGGACGAGCACCTCGTCGCCGTGGACGACCGGGGCCGGGTCGTCGTGGTGACGGCGTCCACCGGCGCCGTGGCCACGACCGACCCCCTCGTCGACCCGGACGGACGGCCGCTCCTGCAGCTCGACGCCCAGCGCGCGTACGTGACCGACGCGAGCGGCGCGCGCGTGCACGAGGTGGACTTCGCGGACGGCGCCCGCGTCGCCCGGTCGATCGACCTGCCCGCAGCACCGGTCGCCTTCGCCGAGGTGGGGCTCTGATGCGCCGCGCACGGATCGCCGCCGCCCTCGCGCTCACCGTCGGGGTCGTCGCCGCCACCGCGGGGTGCTCGTCGGCGGGCTCCGACCGACCGCTCGTCGCCGTGACGACGAACATCCTCGGCGACGTCGTGACCGAGGTGGTCGGGGACGCTGCGGACGTCATGGTGCTCATGCCGCCGGGAGCGGACCCGCACTCGTTCGAGGTGTCGGCGCAGGAGGCAGCCCGGCTCCGGGCCGCCGACCTGGTCGTCGAGAACGGGCTCGGGCTCGAGGAGGGCGTCGCCCGGCACGTCGAGGCCGCGGCGTCCGACGGGGTCCCGGTGTTCACGGCCGGCGACCACGTCGAGGCGCTCGAGTGGACGACCGAGGACGACAGTGGACCGGACCCGCACCTGTGGACCGACCCCGCGCGCATGGTCGACGTCGTCGAGGCGCTCGACGGCGCACTCCGCGACGCCGGCGTCGAGCCGAGCGGCACGGACGCGTACCTCGACGAACTGGCCGCGCTCGACACTGCCATGTCCGACGCGTTCGAGGGGATCCCGGAGGACCGACGGGCCCTCGTGACGAACCACCACGTGTTCGGGTACCTGGCGGACCGGTACGGCTTCCGGGTCGTCGGTGCCGTCATCCCGAGCGGGACCACCCTGGCGTCGCCGAGCGCGGCGGACCTGCGCGACCTCGCGTCGGCGATCGACGAGGCCGGCGTCCCGACGATCTTCGCCGACCTGTCGCAACCCGCGCGCCTGGCCGAGGTGCTGGCCGACGAGGTCGACGTGCACGTGGAGATCCGCTCGCTCGCCACCGAGTCGCTCACCGAGGACGGCGACGCGTCGACCTACCTCGGGATGATGCGGTCGAACACGTCGGCGATCGTCGACGGCCTGTCGATTTCTTGATGAGAATGAGAATCAGTACAGTGAACGGCATGACAACTCTGCGCACCACGCTCGCGCCCGCAGCCCTGCTCGGCGCCGCAGCCCTGGTCCTCACCGGCTGCTCGACCACCCCGGCCGACGCGGAGGCCGAGGGCAGCCGCACCACGAAGGCCGCGGCGGCCGACGGCGACCGGATCGTCCTCACCTACGACGGCGGCCTGCTGACCCTCGACCAGGACCTGCAGGTCGTCGCCGACGACGCGATCGACGGCTTCACCCGCGTGAACCCGGCCGGCGACGGCCGCCACGTGCTGGTCACCGTGCCCGAGGGCTTCCAGGTCCTCGACACCGCCGCCGACCCGGCCCTGACCGACGCGGTCTTCCCGGCCGACACCGGCGGTCACGCGGTCGTGCACGGCGACACGACCGCGCTCTTCGCCGACGGCAGCGGCGACGTCACCGTCTTCGAGCACGACGACCTCGACGGCGCGACGCTCCCCGAGGTCGAGACCACGGAGTCCGAGGCCGCCCACCACGGCGTCGCGATCGTGCTCGAGGACGGCACGCTCCTCACCACGATCGGCACCGAGGAGTCCCGCTCCGGCGTCCGCGCCCTCGACGAGAGCGGCAAGGAGCTCACCCGCTCCGAGGACTGCCCGAGCGTGCACGGCGAGGGCGCGGTGCAGGACGAGGTCGCCGTCTTCGGCTGCACGGACGGCGCCCTGGTCTACCAGGACGGCGCGTTCACGAAGATCGACGCCCCGACCGAGTACGGCCGCACGGGCAACCTGTTCACCACCGAGACGAGCTCGATCGCGGTCGGCGACTACAACGACGACCCGGACAGCGAGGGCTACCTGCTCGACCAGGTCGCCCTGATCGACGCCGCGTCCGGCGAGTACCGCGTGACCGACATGCCGGAGGGCGTCGGCTTCACCTTCCGCGACATCGCCCGCGGCCCGGACGACGAGGCCGTGATCCTCGGCTCCGACGGCGCCCTGCACACGTTCGACGTCGAGACCGGCGAGCCCATCGAGACGTTCGACGTCATCGACGCCTGGGAGGGTCCGGCCGAGTGGCAGGACGCCCACCCCGCACTCAAGGTCGTCGGTGACGTCGCGTACGTGACCGACCCCGCGGAGCGGAAGCTCCACGCGGTGGACCTCACGACCGGGAAGGTCGTCGCCTCGAGCGACGAGCTGCCGGGCGTCCCCAACGAGATCGCGGTCGCCTGACCGTCGACAGCACCACCTGACGGACGGGAGGCGCGGTACCAGCCGGTACCGCGCCTCCCGTCCGTCGCGTGGTCGGCTCGCTGCGCAACCCCGCTCAGCCGTTCTAGCACGCTCGTACTACCATGGCACTCGTGAGCACAGTCGTACCCAGAAGACCACGTCGGCGTCGAGTCGCCCTGGCGGTGGCCGCCGCCCTCCTCTGCCTCGTCCCGCTCCTCGGTGCCGGCTACGAGCACCTCAGTGCGGCAGCCGGCCGTGCGTCCCACCCGGCGCCGGGCCGGATGGTCGACGTGGGCGGCCACCTGCTCCACGTGGTGCAGCGTGGCACCGGCGGGCCGACGGTCGTCCTCGAAGCCGGGAGCGGCGAGGCGGCATCGGGATGGGAGGCGGTCACGGACCGGCTCGCTCCGACGACGACCGTGGTGGCGTACGACCGCGCCGGCATCGCACGCAGCGAGCCCTCGCCCCGACCGCGGACGGCCCGAGCGGTGGTCGACGACCTCCGCACGGCGCTCCGCACGATCGGCGCACCGCAGCCCTACGTCCTGGTCGGACACAGCCTCGGCGGGCTCTACGTCCGCGAGTACGCGCGTGAGCACCCCGGAGAGGTCGCCGGTCTCGTGCTGGTCGACGCCCGCCCCGAGGACGATGCCCGGCGCACCGCGCACCTGCTGCCCGACGGCGCCGGAGCGGGGACGATCCCGCCGTGGGTCGGACGCTCCCTCCACGCCGTCGGCGCCCTGCGCATCGGAGGAGGAGCCCTGCTGGACGGGATGGTGCCGCCGGCAGGCCGTCGCGAGTTCCTCGACGTCACCGCGTCGCCCACCTACTTCGCGACGAAGCAGGCCGAGGCGGACCACATCGCACCGACGGAACGAGCGCTCCGCGGCCAGGACCTCGGGAGCCTCCCCGTCCGGGTGATCGCCCGTGGCGTGCCCCAGGACTACGCCGCCGCCGGGATCGACACCGCGACGGGACGACGCCTCGAGGAGATCTGGCAGGACGGGCAGCGCCGCATGCTGCACCTGTCGTCCGACAGCACCCTCGTGGTGGCCGGCGGCAGCGGCCACATGGTCCCCACCGAGCGGCCCGACGTGGTCGCGGACGTGGTCCGGGCGCTGGTCAGGGAGCTCCGGGCCGGAGCGTGAGCGGGGCCGCGAGCGACGTCGCCCGCCCCGGTCACACGACGGCGGGTCGCCACATCGAGATCGGCGCAGCGTCGCCCACCCCCGTGATCGGAGCGCCGTCGCCGAACCCGTGCCGCCGGTAGAGCCGCCGGTTGTGCGGCGTGGACGACTCCAGGTACGCGTCCTGCCGCCGGCGGTCGACCCGGTCGAGGGCGTGCTCGAGCAGGAGTCCCCCGACACCCCGACCACGTGCGGCCGCAGCGACCCCGATCTCCGCCAGGTACCAGTGCGGGGCCGCGGGGCGCGCGCGGTCCATGCGACGCAGGTGTCGGACGGCACGCAGCGCACCGCCGACGCCGAGCACCCGGAGGAACGCCGGGACCTGTGCGACGAAGGACTCGACGGCACCGGCGTGCGGACGAGGGGCCTCCCAGAGCGCGGCACCGACGATCCGCTGCCCGTCGAGCGCGACGTCGAGGGCGCGTGACGTGGCGGGGACCGATCTGATGAGCGCGGTGAACAGGTCGCCGAGCACGGCGATGCGGTCCTCGCCGGGGCGGGGCGGGCGGAACTCGAGCAGGACCGGGTCCTCGGCGAAGGCCTCGGCCAGCACGGCCGCGGCGGCGGCGACCTCGGACTCGGACGCAGGGCGGACGGTGATCGTCATCGGGGCTCCTCACGAATCTGGCCATGTGGCCGAATCCAGCATGCCGAGGAGTCCTGGGGCCACGCCGTACGCTGCCTGTGTGATCGAGGAGCAGCGCCCGCGTGGGTACCGGAGCCGCGCCGACCGTCGTGACGAGCTCCTCGACGCCGCCGCACTGGTCGTCCGCGACTCCGGGCTGCCGGGCCTGACGACGCGGGCGGTCGCCGACCGGGCCGGGGTCGCCCACGGCGTGGTGCACTACGTGTTCGGTGCCCGGCGGAACCTCGTCGTCGCGCTGCTCGAGCGGCAGGCGCGTGACGTCCTGCCCCGGGTGCTCGCCGCCGCCGACGCGCATGGCGACCTGCTCGGCGCGCTCGACGCGGGGATCGGCGCCTGGCTCGACCTGGTGCGGCAGGAGCCCGAGCGGTTCCGGCTGCTCGAGGCGGTGAGCGGGACCGCCCTCGACGGCGACGACGCACTCGCATCGGCGGAACGCACGCTCTGGCACGACGGGATCGCGTCCGGGATCAGCCGGTGGTCCGTGCGGCACGGGGTCGAGCTCGCGGAGCCGACCGCGGTGGTGGCGGACGCCGTGCTCGCCCTGGTCGACGGTCTCGGCCGGGCGGCCTGGAGCGACCCCGACGGCCATGCGACCGAGCGTGCCCGCCGGCTGCTCGTCCGCGGACTGGCAGCCACGCTCGTGCCCTGACCCCGGCGAGCGGGCCGTCGGGGCGCACCGGGCACAGGACCGGACCAGGACGGCACCGCGACCGCGCTCAGAGCCAGGTGCGCGCGACCACCCAGCCGTCCCCGTCGGGCACGATGTCGACGACGACCGCGTCGCCCTCGTTGCTCACCTGGAAGCGCCACCCCACCGTGCGCTCGGGCGCGTGGGTCATCGCCGACGGCAGGAACTCCGCCGTCGCCGTCAGCCGCGTCGGGGTGTCGCTCACCCGCCAGCGACGGTCACGCCACACCATCCGGTCCGGCACGCCGCGCTCCCACCACACCGTGGCGACCTCGTGCGTCAACATCATCTCGACCTCCCGATTCGAACGTGTGTTCGAATGGTAGACCACCACCAGGACACCGGCGAGGGTCGCCGGCGTGGCGGCGGTCCGCGGACACCGACCGAGCCGGAGCCGTCATCGGACAGCAGTCATCCGGGTGGACGCGGCACGATGGGGACCCGGGAACACCTGCGCCCGAGCGCCGGTTGCACCCGGTGATGCCGCAGCCAGCGGTACGACGACCCCCAGGAGGCCACCATGACCACGACCGAGACCGCCATCCTCGCCGGCGGGTGTTTCTGGGGAGCGCAGCAGCTCCTCCGTCGCCGTCCGGGTGTCATCAGCACGCGCGTCGGCTACTCCGGCGGTGACACCCCGGACGCCACGTACCGGAACCACGGCGACCACGCCGAGTCCGTCGAGATCGTCTTCGACCCGGCGCAGATCTCGTACCGCGACCTGCTCGAGTTCTTCTTCCAGATCCACGACCCGTCCACGAAGGACCGGCAGGGCAACGACGTCGGCCGCAGCTACCGCTCGGCGATCTTCTTCACGGACGACGAGCAGCGCCAGGTCGCGCTCGACACCATCGCCGACGTCGACGCCTCGGGCATCTGGCCGGGCAAGGTCGTCACCGAGGTCGAGCCCGCGGGTGACTTCTGGGAGGCCGAGGAGGAGCACCAGGACTACCTCGAGAAGTACCCCGCCGGGTACACCTGCCACTTCGTGCGCCCGGGCTGGAAGCTCCCGCACCGCGACGAGGCCACCGCGAACGCGTGATCGCGGCGGTCGCGTGACGACGTGACCACACGACGAACGGGAGGCTCCCCACCGGTCCGGTGGGGAGCCTCCCGTTCGTCACGTCCTGGGTCGACGACCAGGGCGACGGGGGCAGCGTCGGACCCCACGACGCGAGGAGGCCCACCGTGGCGATCACACCCGGCGTACCGGACCGGAAGGCCGGCACCACCCCACCCGGCGAGGGCAGGGGCTTCGAGCTGGCGCTCCTCGACCGCGGTGCCGCCGTGCTCCAGCAGCACGCGCCGCTGAAGGGCTTCGACGTGTACGTCGTCGGCTTCCACTGCGTCAAGGGCGAACCCGACCTGCAGATGGAGGCGCACCACTACTGCAAGGTCGTCAACGGCGAGATGCTGCAGTGCGTGCTGTTCGACGGCAACACGGCCGACGCGAACCTCATCGGCATCGAGTACATCGTGTCCGAACGACTCTTCGCCTCGTTGCCCGAGGACGAGCAGCCGTCGTGGCACCCGCACAACCACGAGGTGTTCTCCGGCGAGCTCGTGGCGCCGGGCCTGCCGGTCGCCGTCGAGACCGAGCTCATGGGGCACCTCGTGAACTCGTACGGCAAGACCTGGCACACCTGGCACAGCACGCCGATGGGCCCGCACCCGGCCGAACCGCTGCCCACGGGCGACCCGATGCTCATGTGGTCGTTCAACCGCGAGGGCGAGGTGGACAGCGCCCTGCAGCAGGACCGGAACCGGGTGATGGGCACGGACCCCGAGCCGCGGAAGGCCTCGCGGGCGCGGTACCTCGACCGCGCACACCCGCAGCGCGGCGTGCGGACGATGCGCGACGCCTTCACCGGCACGACCCCGACGCCGGGCGTCGTCGACGCGGAGGACGGACAACCGTGACGCCCGGGGTACGCCGCCGACGCCGGAGCACAGACACCGACCACTAGAAGGGCATCATGACCACTTCCTCCCGCACCCCGCTCGGCGTCACGCTCGTCGAGGGCGGCGCCAACGTCGCGCTCTTCTCCAGCACCGCCGAACGTGTGGAGTTCTGCCGCTTCGACGAGGACGGCACCGAACACCGCACCGAGCTCCGCAACCGCACCGGCTACACCTTCCACGACGTGGTGCCCGACGTGACCGTCGGCACCCGCTACGGCTTCCGCGTGCACGGCGCGTGGGACCCGGCGAACGGCCTCCGCCACAACGCCGCCAAGCTCCTCCTCGACCCCTACGCCACCGCCGTCGACGGCTCGTACGAGTGGGGCCAGGCACTGTTCGGCCACGACATGGAGGACCCCGACCAGATCGACGAGACCGACTCGGCGAGCGCCATGCCGAAGTCCGTCGTCGCCGACCGCGCGTTCGACTGGGAGGGCGACACCCTCCTGCGCACCCCGTACCGCGACACCGTCGTCTACGAGGTGCACGTCAAGGGCTTCACGAAGCAGCACCCCGACGTGCCCGAGGAGATCCGCGGCACGTACGCGGGCCTGGCGCACCCGGCGGCGATCAAGCACCTGACCGACCTCGGCGTCACCGCCGTCGAGCTGCTGCCGACGCACCAGTTCGTGCAGGACTCGACGCTCGCCGACAAGGGCCTGCGCAACTACTGGGGCTACAACAGCATCGGCTTCTTCGCACCGCACGACGAGTACTCGTCCTCGGGCACGGCCGGCCAGCAGGTCACCGAGTTCAAGGAGATGGTCAAGGCCCTGCACGCCGCGGGGCTCGAGGTCATCATGGACGTCGTCTACAACCACACCGCCGAGGGCAACCACATGGGCCCGACCCTGTCCTTCAAGGGCATCGACAACCAGGCGTACTACCGCCTGGTCGAGGGTGACGAGGCGAACTACTTCGACACGACGGGCACGGGCAACTCGCTCAACGTGTCGCACCCGTCGGCCCTCGGGCTGATCACGGACTCGCTCCGCTACTGGGTCGAGGAGATGCACGTCGACGGCTTCCGCTTCGACCTCGCGACGACCCTGACCCGTCAGGACGGCGAGGCCGAGAAGCACTCCGCGTTCCTCGACATCATCCACCAGGACCCGGTGCTCCGCGAGGTGAAGATGATCGCCGAGCCGTGGGACACCGCCGGCTACCAGGTCGGTGGGTTCCCGGCCGACTGGTCGGAGTGGAACGGCAAGTACCGCGACGACCTGCGCGCGTTCTGGCGCGGCGACGAGGGCACGCTCGGCGACGCCGTCCAGCGCACGCTCGGCTCCCCCGACGTGTACGAGGGCTCCCGCCGCTCGCCGCTCTGCTCGGTGAACTTCGTCACCGCGCACGACGGCTTCACGCTCGCCGACCTGACGATGTACGCCGAGAAGCACAACGAGGCCAACGGTGAGGACAACAACGACGGCGAGAGCAACAACACGTCGTTCAACGGCGGGATCGAGGGCCCGACCGACGACGGCGCGGTGAACGACTACCGCGACCGCCAGCGTCGGAACTTCCTCGGCACGCTCATGCTGTCGGCGGGCATCCCGATGATGCTGGGCGGCGACGAGATCGCACGCTCGCAGGGCGGCAACAACAACGCGTACTGCCAGGACGACGAGATCTCGTGGTTCGACTGGCAGGCGGCCGACCAGGACCTGCTGGCGTTCACGACGGCGGCGATCGCGTTCCGCAAGGCGCACGAGGCGCTCCGCCCGGAGTGGTACCGCACCGCGCCGGAGCACTCCGACTCGACCGTGCAGGTGCTCCGCGCCGATGCGCAGGGGTTCGAGGAGGGCGACTGGGCCGACAGCGGCAACCGCGCGGTGATCCTCGTGCTGCAGCGCGGGGACGACACCGTCGCGGCGCTGCTGAACGCATCGGACACCACCGTCGAGTTCACGCTGCCGGAGAAGCCGGGCGGCGGCAGCTGGTCGCTCGGTCTGTCGAGCGACCCCGACCAGGCCGTCGAGGGTGACGCGACGACGCTGCTCGTGCGCGACGCGTCCTTCACGGCGCTGGTCTAGCGGGGACGGTCCGCAGGACAGGTCGGACGGGAGGGGCGGTGCCAGCCGGCTCCGCCCCTCCCGTCCGTCACGAGTGAGCCAGATTCATTGGACAGGACTTGTACATGTACACTCATGTCCATGCCCGTCTCATCGAAGCGACGCCTCGTCGCCGACGCCCTCCGCGACGCGATCGCGACGGGCCGGTACCGCGCCGGCGAGCGCCTGCCCGGTGAGCACGACCTCGCCGCGCGCTTCGCGGTGAGCCGCGGCACCGTCCGCGCCGCCCTCGCCGACCTGGCCGACGACGAGTACATCTCGACCCACGGGGGCGCCGGGTCGGTCGTCACGTTCGACGGCGCCGCCCTCGACCCGCGCGGTGGCTGGGCGCGGTCGATCGCCGCCTCGGGCACCGAGGTGACCACCCGCATCCTGCGACTCGCCCGTGTGGACGACCCGCGCCTCCAGGCCGAGGTGGACGCGGCTGGCGCGGCGTTCGTCGTGGTCGACCGACTGCGGACCGTCGTCGGTGGACGGCCCGTGTCGCTCGAACGCAGCACCCTGCCCGCCGTCAGCCGTCTTGCCGCCGCACCGACCGACGGCCTGGTCGACGACTCGCTCACGGCGACCATCGCCGAGGCCGGCCTCGTGCCGGCGACCGCCGAGCAGTGGGTGGACGTCGTGCCCCTCGACGTCGAGGACGCCCGACTGCTCGACCGCCCCGAGGGGACCCCGTTCCTGCGGAGCCGACGCGACTCGCGCACCGCGCAGGGCGCCTTCGTCGAACGCGTCGACAGCCTCCTCGACCCCGACCGCTTCCGCCTGCACATGCGCTTCGGAACCGCACGATGACGACCCGACAGGACACCGTGAACGACCAGCCCCACGCCCTCGCCGCCCTGACGGGTCTGGCGATCGGCGACGCCCTCGGCATGCCGACCCAGTCGATGTCCCTCGCGCAGATCCGCGCCGACCACGGCACGATCACGGGGTTCGTCGACGCCGGACCGCACCAGCGGATCGCCGCCGGCATGCCTGCGGGCACGATCACCGACGACACCGAGCAGGCGGTGATGGTCGCCGGGCTGCTGCTCGAGGGCGACGGACGGCTCGACCCCACCCGCTTCGCCGAGGCGCTCATCGCCTGGGAACGCGGCATGGAGGCGAAGGGCTCGCTCGACCTGCTCGGCCCGAGCACGAAGACGGCCGTGCAGCGGATCCTCGACGGCGTCCCGGCGTCCGAGGCCGGGTCGACGGGCACGACCAACGGCGCCGCGATGCGGATCGCCCCGGTCGGCATCGCCGTGCCGTCCGGGGACCTCGTGCGCCTGGTCGACGCCGTGCAGGACGCGTCGCGCGTCACCCACGACACCGGGATCGGCATCGCCGGGGCGAGTGCCGTCGCAGCGGCCGTGAGCGCGGGCATCGACGGCGCCGGACGCACCGAGGCGCTCGACGCCGCGGTCGCAGCCGCCACGATCGGCGCGGCGCGCGGCAACTGGGTCGCCGGTGCCGACATCGCGGCGCGGACCACCTGGGCGCGCGGCTTCCTGCCGGGCGTGCCCGCCGACGACCGGGTCGACGCCGTGTCGCAGCTCGTCGGCACGAGCGTCGCCAGCCAGGAGTCCGTCGTCGCAGCGCTCGCCCTCGTCGCGCTCGACCTCGACCCGTGGGAGACGGTCTGCACGGCCGCGTCGATCGGCGGCGACACGGACACGATCGCCGCGATGGCCGGTGCCGTGCTCGGCGCCGTGCACGGGCCGGACGCCTGGCCCGCCGACGCCGTCACCGCCGTGACGACCGTGAACCGCCTCGAACTCGGCCCGCTGGTCGACGGACTGCTCGCGCTCCGTCACCGGGCCTGACCCGACGCCGGACGGCGGCGGTCCCCCCTCCGCCGCCGTCCGGTCACCCCCTCCCCCGCAGCACCCTTCCGATGACGTAAGAGGACCCCCATGGCCCAGGACACCACCACACGCTCCGGCGGCACGCTCTCCAGCGGCACGCTGACGAGCGTCGAACAGCGCGGCATCGAGCCAGTGCCCCACGACGAGCGGAACGGCGCACCCGGTGCACTGTTCTGGGTCTGGTTCGCCGCGAACATCTCGATCCTCGGGCTCCCGCTCGGCGCGACCCTCGTGGCGTTCCAGGGCCTGACGATCTGGCAGGCGCTCGTCGTCGCGGTCATCGGCGCCGCCGGCTCGTTCGCGGTCGTCGGCGTGATCTCCATCGCCGGACGACGCGGCGGCGCCCCCGGACTGACCCTGAGCCGCGCGGTGTTCGGCGTCCGCGGCAACATCGGGCCGACCGCGGTGTCGCTGCTGTCCCGCCTGGGTTGGGAGACCGTGAACACCACGACCGCGGCCTTCGTGCTGCTGTCGCTCTTCACGATCCTCTTCGGCACCGACGGCGACGCGAAGGCGAACCCGGCGCTGACGATCGTCGCCATCCTCGTGTTCGTCGTCGCCACCGTGCTCATCTCCGGGCTCGGTCACGCGTTCATCGTCGCCGTGCAGAAGTGGGCGACGTGGGTGTTCGGCGCGCTCAACGTGTTCGTCGCCGTCTTCCTGGTGCTCCGCGTCGACTGGGACGTCGTCGGGTCGCAGCCCACGGGCCCGGCCGCCGCGATGGTCATCGGCATCGGCACCATCGCCGCGGGCACCGGCATCGGCTGGGCGACCGCCGGCGCGGACATCGCCCGGTACACGCGCACCTCGGTGAAGGCGGGCGCACTGATCAGCGCGAGCGCCGCAGGCGCGGGCATCCCGCTCGTGGTCCTGGTCGGTCTCGGTGCCCTCGTCTCCGCCGGTGACCCCACCCTCGCGCAGGCCGGTGACCCGGTGGCGGCGATCCGCGACCTGCTGCCGAGCTGGATGGCGATCCCGTACCTGGTCGCGGCGTTCGGCGGGCTGCTGCTGTCGAACCACCTGTCGGTGTACTCGGCGAGCCTCACGACGCTCACCCTCGGCATCAAGGTCCCCCGGGTGTGGGCGGTCGCCGTCGACGTGGTCGTCACGACGCTCGGCGCGATGTACTTCATGCTCGTCGCCGACGGCTTCTACGCGCCCTTCATCACGTTCATCTCGGTGCTCGCGGTGCCGATCACCGCCTGGCTCGGGGTGTTCATCGCCGACATGGCGAAGCGACGCTGGTACGACCCGGCCGCCCTGCTCGACCTGCGCGCCGGCGGTCGCTACTGGTACCGCGGCGGCGTCGCCTGGGGCGCCCTCGCCGCCTGGGTCGTCGCGATCGTCGTGGGCTTCCTCTTCACCTCGGTGCAGGTCGGCGACGCGGACCCCGTGTTCGTCGGGGCGCTCTCGGACAGCTGGATCGGGGCGAACGGTCTCGGGTGGATCGTGACGTTCGTCGTCGCCGCACTCGTGTACCTGCTCACCGGGGGCGCACGCGGCCAGGTGCGCGCACCCGAGGAGCGCGCGTGAGCCGCCTCGTCTCCGTCGGCAACGTCATCGTCGACATCGTCATGCGCGTGGACGCGATCCCGGAATCCGGCGGTGACGTCATCGCGTCGGCGTCGGACATCACCGCGGGCGGCGGGCTCAACACGATGGTCGCCGCCGTCCGCGACGGCCTGCAGGTGGCGTTCGCCGGGCAGTACGGCACCGGGCCGTTCGGCGACGTCGTCCGCCGCGCACTGGCCGCGTCCGGCGTCGAGGTGCTGCAACCCGGGCGCGATGACGTCGACAGCGGGTACTGCGTCGCGCTCGTCGACGCCTCGACCGAGCGGACGTTCGTCACGAGCGTCGGCGCCGAGGGCCGCCTCGGTCCCGCGGACCTCGACCGCGTCGCACTCCGGCCGGACGACACGGTCGTCGTCTCCGGCTACGGCCTCGCCCACGCCGTGAACGGCCCGGCGATCGCCGACTGGCTGACGACGGTGCCGGACACCGTGCGGGTCGTCCTCGACCCGTCACCGTTGGTCGACACGCTGCCCCCTGCGGTGCTCGGCTCCGTCAGCGCCCGTGCTGACGTGGTCAGCGCCAACGGCCGGGAGGCGCGGCTCATGGCACCGACGGCCGCGGGACTCCCCGAGGCGGTCGCCACGATCGCCGCGTCCGCCCGCGGAACCGCCCTGGTCCGCGACGGCGCAGCGGGCTGCTGGGTCGCTGAGCCGGGGCGCGCCCCGGTGCTGGTGCCCGGGTTCGCGGTCGACGCGGTGGACTCGAACGGGGCGGGCGACGCCCACGGCGGGGTGCTCGTCGCAGCCCTGTCCCGCGGGGCGTCCCTGGTCGACGCGGTGCGACGGGCGAACGCCGCCGCCGCGCTCGCGGTGACGCGGCACGGACCGGCGACGGCACCGACCGCCGCCGAGACCGACGCGTTCCTCGCCGCGCACGCCTGACGCCGGGCCGCTCCGCGCGGAGCGGGTCAGGCGCCCAGGACCCCGGCGGCGTCGGCCGGCAGCTCCGCACGCGTGGGCGGGTCGGCGCCCGGCCGCGACACCGTGACCGCCGCGCAGGCCAGCGCGAGCGACGCCAGCCGCCCGAGCTCGTCGGCGTCGAGGTCGGTCGGGGCAGTCCCGCGGGCGAGCACGCCCGCGAGCAGACCGGCCATGAACGAGTCGCCCGCGCCGATCGTGTCCGCGACGTCGACGCGCGGCGCCGGGGACGTGGTCCGCGCACGGGCCGAGGCCACCGCGCAGCCGGAGCCGCCGAGCGTCACCGCGGCGAGCGCCGCCCCGTGCGCCAGCAGCCCGTCGAGCACCTGGTCGACGTCGCGGTCCGGCCAGAGCCACGCGGCGTCCTCGTCGCTGAGCTTGACGACGTCGGCCTCGGCGAACAGCGGCTCGAGCGTCGCGAGCACGGCATCGCGGTCGGGCGTGATCGACGGACGGACGTTCGGGTCGAGGGAGACGAGGGCGCCCGCCGGGCGGGTGCGGAGCGCCTCGAGCACGGTCCGTGCGCCCGGCTCGAGCACGGCACCGATGGAGCCGACGTGCACGAGCGGCGCGCCGGCCGGCACCCGCACCGGGTCGAGGCGCCAGTCCAGGTCGAACTCGTAGTCCGCACCACCGTCCGCGCCGATGGTGGCCACCGCGGTGGAGGTGCGCTCGATCGCGGTCGCGTCCACCTCGACGTCGCTCGCACCGACGTGCGCGCGGATCGACGCGCCGCGGTCGTCGTCGCCGAGCGCGCACACGAGCCGTGCGGTCCGGCCGAGGCGGGCGAGGCCGACGGCGACGTTCATCGGGCTCCCGCCCGGGTGCTCGACGCGCCCCTCGGGACGGTCGACCACGTCGACCAGGGCTTCTCCGATGACGATGACGGGGTCCATGGCACCAGCCTCCCAGAGCCGACGGCCGTGCGACGTCGGCCTGTCCGCTCGTCCCCCGGGTGGTCTGCGGACGCACGGCCGCGGCGGAGTTGACTGACGGACCCGGCACGCCCCCACCAAGGAGACCCGATGCTGTCACTCATCTACTCGAGCGTCGCCACCCGACCGCTCGGCGACGACGACCTGGCCGCGCTGCTCGCGCAGAGCCGCCGACTCAACGCGGCGAACGACATCACCGGCGTCCTGCTCTTCCGGAACGGCTACTTCCTGCAGCTGCTCGAGGGGCCGGACCAGGCGGTCCGCTCGAAGATGGACACGATCAAGCACGACGACCGGCACACCAAGGTCACGGTGCTGACCGAGGAGCTCATCGAGGAGCGACAGTTCCCGGAGTGGACGATGGGGTACCCGGCCGCGCACACCGACGTCGAACAGGCCCCGGGCTACCGGAGCACTTCGACGACCTCGACGCCGCCGACGGCACGCAGATCAGCTCCCTGCCGGCCCTCCGCGAGCTCATCCGGTGGTTCCGTCCCTCGCCCCGCTGACGCCCGGGGTCAGGCCGTGCCGGGCTCATCGGGCGCGGGGTCGAGGACCGCAGCGAGCTGCGCCCGACCACCGATGCCGAGCTTCCGGTAGGCCGAGTACAGGTGGGCCCCGACCGTCCGGGGTGACAGGAAGAGCTGCTGGGCGATCGCACGGTTGGTCAGCCCGGTGTTCGCGAGCGTGCAGATCCGCAGCTCCTGCGGCGTGAGCACGGTCGTCCGCGACGGCGGAGCGTCCGGCAGGCGCTCACCGGCCGCACGCAGCACCTCGCGCGTCCGTCGTGCCCACGCCGGCGCGGGCAGGCGTTCGAACAGCGCGAGTGCGTCGTGCAGGACGGTCCGGGCCTCCGTGGTCAGGCCCACCCGACGCAGGTGGTCGCCGGCGTGCAGGAGCGCCCGCGCCTGCACGTAGGGCATGGGGAGCGGTCGGTCCCGGAGCCCCTGCACGGCCTGCTCCGGGTCGGCCTCGAGCGCCAGGGCGGTCTCCGTGTAGCCGAGCGCCGACACGAGGATCGGACCGTGCCACGTCTCGTGCAGCCCGGCCAACCGCTCGGCGTGCAGCTCGACCAGGTCGCGGGCGTCGGTGGCGACGGCGGCGTCGACGTAGTCCTGCGTCGTGAGGACCGCGAAGTTCGGGTTGTACGCGTCGCCGTCGGCGTCGAGGAGCGGGCGCAGGGCATCCCGGGCGTCGCGGGGTCGCCCGTCGAGCAGGGCTGCCGCCGCGCTCGCGCCCTGCAGGTTCGCCCGCATCACGCTGGACTGCAGCACGTGCGCGCCCGTCGCGGACCCGGCCGTGATCGCGTCGCGGTCCGGCGTCGCTCCGTCGATGCCGTCGAACCAGGCGACGCACGCCCGCGCCGCCGTCGCGTAGCCGGCGTCGCCGAGGTCGCGGCCGAGCACGACGGCCTCCTCGGCCAGGGTCCGTGCCCGGTCCAGCCGACCGGCCTGGAAGTTGCTCATGGACGCACCGAGCAGCGCCTGGGGCAGGACGCGGATGTCACCGCTCGCGCGCAGACCCGCCACGGCGACCTCGAGCCGCTCCCGCGCCTCCACGAACTCGCCGGCGATGTTCAGGGCGTAGCCCAGCCACCACGCCTGCTCCGGGTCGTCCGGGTCGACCGGTCCGCGTGCGAGCACGCGCTGGACGACCTCGTCGCCCCGTACCAGTGGCTCGGTGACCGCGGCGAGCAGGATGCCCCGCGGGTCGTCGTCCGGCAGCGCCAGCGCGTGCACGGCCTCGAGCATCGGGGTCCCCGGCACCGCCACCCGGTTGTGGTCCCACGCGATGGACGCCAGGTGCAGCAACGCGCCGGTCGCGAGGTCGACGGCGCCGTGCTCCTCCAGTGCCCGGACGGCGGCGAGGGCCGGGGACAGGTCACCACGGGCGAGTGCCGTCCGACCGGTCGGGAGCGTCTCGCGGACCCAGGCGGCACGGGCGGCCAGTACCGGGTCGGTCGTCTCCGTCGCGGCGCGCTGGACGAGCAGCGCGGCGTCGGCGGTCCGGCCCGCGAGCCCCGCGTGGTCCGCGGCGTCGAGGAGGCGCTCGGCGCGGAGCGGTCCGGGGTCCGTGAGCTCCGCAGCACGTTCCGACGCCCGGGCAGCGGCCACCGGATCACCGGTCGCGAGCGCCGACCCGGCGTGCGCGGCGAGCTCGGCGGCGAGCTCGGCATCCGGACCGGTCGCCAGCTCGGACCGCCACCACAGCGTCCGCACCGGGTCGGACGCGTGCTCCTGCACGAGGGCGCGGAGGACGGCCGCCCGCTCGGACGGTCGGCTGATGTTCGTGACGGCGGTCTGCACGAGCGGGTGCCGGAACCGCAGCCCGCTCCGGTCCGACCAGACGAGCAGGGACGCGCCGACCGCCCGGTCGATCCACGACGGGTCGGGGTAGCGGCCGAGGGCCCGGTCGACGAAGCGTCCCGCGTCCTCGGCCGTGGCGGTCCCGCCCAGGGCGATGGCGAGCACCGCGAGTCGGGTCGGTTGGTCCAGGTCGGCGAACCGCTCCGCGAACGCCGTCTCGAGGCGTCGGGTGACCGCGCCGTCCTCCGCCCGGTCCGGACTCCTGCCGGTGAGTTCCACGAGGGCGAGGGGGTTGCCCTGCGCGAGTTCGTGGAGTGCTCGCCGGGCCGCGCCGAGGGGTGGCCGTGGGAGCGCGTCGAGGAGCGCGTCGGCGTCCGCGGCCGACAGCGGGCCGAGGTGCATCCGTTCGAGGCCCGCGTCGTCGTCGGTGGGCCGCTCGCGCGTGGTCATGAGGACCACGACGGGGTCCTGCCCGATGCGCCGGGCGAGCATCCGGAGCGCCCACCGCGACTCGGGGTCGATCCAGTGCACGTCCTCGACGACGAGCAGGAGCGGGGTGACGGCGGCCGCGTCGGACACGACCGTGAGCGCCGCGAGTCCGGCGAGCAGCGGCGACGGCTGCTCGCCCTCCGCCGACCGGAAGGCGACCGCGAGCGCGGTGCGCTGCGGCGGCGGCAGGACGTCGATGCCGGCACGGAGCGGGTGGAGCAGGAGCTGCAGCGCCGCGTACTGCTCGCCGGACTCCGCCGTCGAGCCCGCGGTGCGCAGGACCCGGACGCCGCGACCCCGCGCGTACTCGGCCACGGCGTCGACGAGGGTGGTCTTGCCGACCCCGGCGTCGCCGTCCACGACGACGGCCGACCCCTCGGCTCCGATCCGGTCGATCAGGGAACCGAGACGCGCGAGCTCTCCGTCCCGCCCGACCACGCCGGCACGCTCCTCCACGCGTCGAGTATGGCATCCTCCCGCAGCCGCACCTCGACCTGGTGGCGGGCACGGAGGTACTCGACGGCGGCCGCGGCGGCACTGCCGGGAGGGCCCGAGAACGACGACAGGAAGTGCTCCCCGCCGGACACCTCGAGGGTCTGCCACCGGAAGGTGACGGGCCCGAAGGGCTCGACCTCGACCGGCGCCCAGCCCTCGCGCAGCGGCCGCGCCTCGTGGTCCGCCCACACCCGGTGGAAGGTGTGCGACCGCGACGACAGGGTCTGCACGAGCTCGTCGAGCCGCGGCTCGCCCGGCTCCGCGTGGAACCGCAGCGCCGCCGTCATGTCCGCGACGGTCCGGTCCCAGGCGGCACGGTGCCGTTCGTCCGTCGCACGGTCGGCTCGACGGACCACCTCCTCGAGCACGTTCGCCCCGGGTTCGCACCCGGCGGGCAGCAGCAGCCGCCCCAGGTCGTTGACGGCGACCAGGTCGTGGTGCCGGTCGACCACCCAGGCCGGGATGGTCGACCACGAGGAGAGCATCGAGGTCAGGTCGACCGCCGGGCGCCGGGCCCCGCCCGGGTCACTGCCCGGGTCACTGCCCGGGCCACCGTCCGACCCCGGCGCGGGCGACACGGCCGTGCGCGACCGTGGGCCCACCTGTCCGGCGAGGCGGAAGAGGTGCTCACGGCCGTCGGCGTCGAGTCCGAACGTGCGCGCGAGCGACGCCAGGACCTGCGCCGAGGGACGACGGTCCTTGCCCTGCTCCAGCCGGAGGTAGTAGTCGGCGCTGATCCCCGCGAGCTCGGCGACCTCCTGTCGGCGCAGACCCCGGACCCGGCGGCCGCGTCCGGTCTCGAAGCCGTGGTCCTGCGGCCGGAGCCGGTCGCGGCGAGCGCGGAGGTAGGCCCCGAGGTCGGTCGTCACCACGTCGTCCACTGCGTCCCCCTTCCCGTCTCGACGGTAGGGTCGGCGGCCCCGCCGCCGCCACCCGTCGACGACCTAATCCGGCGGGCCGACCTACCTAGGTCGGTGCGACCGGGGGCCGGAGCTGACCCCCGTGGGGCCACCGTCGCGCCCTCCCGCAGCGGCGGTCGGCGCCCGTGGTTCCGCAGGATCCGCCGGTGACCGGACCGGCGCCTCCCGTCCGGAGACCCCGCGGAACGCGCTCGCACGTGAACAGACGCTCGTCGAGCTGACCGGGACGGGGCCACGACAGGCGCCGTCGGCCCTCCCTAGCGTGTGGCCGTCCCACCTCCACCATCCGATCCAGAGAGGACCGACGATGCCAGCACCCACCATCGTGCTCGTCCACGGAGCGTTCGCCGACTCGGCGAGCTTCGCTCCGGTCACCCGCGCACTGCTCGACCAGGGGCACCGCGTCATCGTGCCCGCCGTGCCGAACCGCAGTCTGCTCGGGGACTCCGCCTACGTCCGCTCGATCGTCGAGGGGGTCGACGGCCCGGTCGTGCTCGTCGGCCACTCGTACGGCGGTGCGGTCATCACCGTCGCCGGCGCAGCCGAGAACGTCGTCGGACTCGTGTACCTCGCCGGGTACGCGCTCGACGAGGGCGAGAGCCTCGGCGCCCTGCAGGGCGGCTTCCCGGACTCCGACCTCGCCGCGAACCTCGTCTACACACCGTTCCCGGTGCCGGGCGGCGAGGACGGCACCGACGTGTCCGTCGCCGTCGACGCGTTCCCGGACGTCTTCGCCGCCGGCGTCGACCGGAGGACGACCGAGGTGCTCGCCGTCTCGCAGCGTCCGCTGGCCGCCCTGGCCTTCGGTGAGCAGGCACCCGTCGCCGCGTGGAGGACCACGCCGGCGTGGGGCATCGTCTCCGCCGCCGACCGCACGATCAACCCCGACGTGGAGCGGTTCGGGTACCAGCGCGGCGGCTTCCGCGCCGTCGTCGAGCTGGACGCCCCGCACCTCGTCATGCTCTCCCACCCCCAGGACGTCGTCGCGTTCATCACCGACGCCGTCACCGAACTCGACCGGAAGGACCAGTCGTGACCACCGCCAACCCCAGGGGCATCGCCCTCGAACCCGCCGCCCAGGCCTTCGCCGAGGCGACCGCGAACCCGCCGTTCCTCTACCAGCTCAGCCCGGAGGACGGCCGCGCCGCCGTCGACGGCGTGCAGGACTCGGAGATCTGGAAGCCCGAGGTCGACGAGGAGTGGGTCACCGTCGAGGGCGGCCCCACCGGCTCCGTCCGCGCCCGCATCGTCAAGCCGAAGGGCACCACCGGGGTCCTGCCCGTGGTGCTCTACACGCACGGTGCCGGTTGGGTCTTCGGCGACGCCCACACCCACGACCGCCTGGTCCGCGACCTCGCGGTGGGCACCGGTGCAGCCGTCGTCTTCCCCGAGTACGACCGCGCCCCGGAGCACCGCTACCCGGTGCAGAACGAGCAGTCGTACGCGGTCGCGCAGTGGGTCGTCCAGCACGGTGCCGAGCACGACCTCGACGGCAGCACGGTGGCGATCGCCGGCGACTCCGTCGGCGGCAACATGGCCATCGCGCTGAACCTCATGGCGGCCGAGCGCGGGGACGTGTCCTTCCGCGGGGCGGTCCTGTTCTACCCGGTGACCGACGCATCCTTCGACACCCCGTCCTACGAGGAGTTCGCCGAGGGGTACTTCCTGGCCCGCGACGGCATGCGCTGGTTCTGGGACCAGTACACGACGAGCGAGGAGGACCGGGCGCAGATCACCGCATCCCCGCTCCGCGCGACCGAGGAACAGCTCGCCGCCTTCCCGCCGACCCTCGTGATCACGGGCGAGGCCGACGTGCTCCGTGACGAGGGCGAGGCCTTCGCCGCGAAGCTCCGTCGCGCCGGCGTCGAGGTCACCGCCGTCCGCTACGGCGGCATCATCCACGACTTCGTGATGGTGAACAGCATGCACGACACCCCGCAGGCCAAGGCCGCGGTCGCCCAGGCGGTCGCGCACCTGTCCGCAGCCCTGCAGCACTGAACGAAGGGGGTGCGACCGGTCACCCGCCGGTCGCACCCCCGCCGACCACCCGACACCGAGAGGCCCCCATGCCCACCACCACGCCCACCGCCGTCCTGGTCCACGGCGCGTTCGCCGACTCCTCGAGCTGGGACGCGGTCGCCGCGCAGCTCACCGCGCAGGACGTCGACGTCGTCGCGTTCGCGAACCCCCTGCGCAGCGTCCGGGCCGACGCCCGTGCCCTGCAGGACCTCGTCCGCTCCCTGGACCGCCCGGTCGTCCTCGTCGGCCACTCGTACGGCGGCATGGTCGCGACCGAGGCCGCAGCCGACCTCGACGCCGTCACCGCCCTCGTCTTCGTCGGTGCCTTCGTCCCCGCACCCGGCGAGAGCGCCGGCGACCTCGCCGGCCGGTTGCCGGGGAGCACCCTCGGCGAGACCCTCCTGCCGACGCCACTGACCGACGGGGGTGTCGAGTTCCGCATCGACCCGACGCGTTTCCGCCACCAGTTCGCGCACGACGTGAGCGAGCCCGTGGCAGCCGCCATGGCGATCGCGCAGCGCCCCGTGACCGAAGCCGCCCTCGGGGAGCCGCTCGGAGCCTCCCGTGCGGCCTGGGCGTCCCTGCCCGCGTGGAGCGTCTTCGGGGAGGACGACCGCAACATCCCGGTCGCCGCCCACCGCTGGATGGCGGAGCGCGCCGGCTTCGTCGACGCGACGGAACTGGCGGGCGCATCGCACGCCATCGCCGTCTCGCAGCCGGACGCCGTCGCCGCCGCGGTGCTCGCCGCGGTCCGGCATGCCTCCTGACCGTGGAGCCCGCAGAGGACCTGCCCGACGCGCGCGACTCCGCTGCGCTGTTGCCGGACCGACCGAGCGCGTTCCTCAGCGCACTGCTGACGGAGCAGTTCATCCTCGAGTCAGCGCGGAACGCGACGGTGTCGGAGTCCGGGACCCGCGCGTCGATCTACCTGACGACGCTGTCGAGCAGCCTGGTCGCGTTCGGCTTCCTCGCGGACACCCCGTTCGCCGTCGTGTTCCTCGCCGCGGTCCTGCCGATGGTGTTCCTGCTCGGGGTGTTCACGTACGTGCGGCTGGTCGAGACGTCCCTCGAGGACGTCGCGGCCCTCGCCGCCCTGCAGCAGATCCGTCGGTACTACCGCACGATCCTGCCGGGAGGCGCGCGGTACTTCCCGATGCCGACCCGCGGGCACGCGCCCAACGAGATGCTCGACATCGGCGGCACCGCGTCGTGGCGGCGGGTGTTCTCGACCCTGTCCTCGGCGATCGGGGCCGTGAACTCGGTCGTCGCCGGCGCCGGGGTCGTGGCGCTGCTCGTCCACGTCACGACGGCGTCGCTCGCGGTGACCGGGGGCGTCGTCGTGGTGGTGGTGCTCCTGGTGCTGCACGGGCTGTTCCAGGAGCGGCGGTACGCGCAGCTGCCGGCGATCGTGCGGGCGGCACGGGCCGCGGATGCCGGGTCGGCCGAGGACGCCGACGCCCTCTGACGCGGGACCGGCCGGCCCGGGCCGGCCCTCGCACCCGTCAGACCGTCGCGTGCGGGGGCTTGGGCAGTCGTCCCAGCCGCTCGGCCTCGGCGTTCCGCTCGTACCCGAGGTACGCGATCACCGCGAGCACCCGGTGTCTCGTGGTGTCGCGGACGGTCCCGGGGGCGTTGAGCACCCGCGACACCGTCTGGTGCGAGACCCCGGCGACGCGCGCCACGTCGTAGATCGTCGGCCGACCCTGCCCGTCACCGAGCCTCATCGCTCCTCCTCGTGCGTGGTGCCGCGGGTGGCGCAGGCCGGCGGTGCGCCCGATCGCACCGCCGGCCCGTCCTCACTGCAGCGTGATCGCGTCGAGCTCCGCGTACCCGGTCGTCGCGGGCGCGTTCGGTGCGCCCTTCGCGAGCCGGATCACGTTCGGCCCCGCCGAGAGTTGCAGCGTCGTCTGCACCGACCCCGTCGGGTTGCCCCACGCCCCGGTGGCCGGGTAGGACACGGTGCGGTACGCCGAGCCGTTGGACGCGAGTGCCTGCGTCGAGGTCCCCGCACCGCCGTTGGCGTACTTGATCGTCATCGTGTAGCTCCGCGACTCCGGAACGGTGACCAGGAAGTCGACGAAGCTGTCGGAGCGGGCGTCACCCGCGCCGTCGATGCGTCCGACGTAGCCGCCGTTCGACGCGGTGCCCGAGGTCAGGCGTTGTGCGTTCACCACGGTGGCGTTCTCGGCCTCGTAGGTCTGCTGCCAGCTCGTCGTCGGTCCCGCGGCGGGGGTGATGACGGCCTGGTAGGCGCCTTGGTAGTCGGACGACGACGACACCGGCACGGTCACCGAGCCGTTCGTCACCGGCAGGGTCTGCGTCGACAGGGTCTCGGGGGCGGCGACGTTCGTCTGCCGACCGCTCCCCGGGGTGTGCTGCAGCGTGACGCGCACCGAGCTCCCGAAGCCGCTCAGACCGTCGACCCGGACCGCGGTGGCACCGGCCTGGCCGCCGAACACGGCGTTCACGACCTTGCGGGTCGGGTCGAGCGAGGCGATGCCGTCGAGGTAGTTCGACGCCTGCACGGGGAGCATCCGGCCCGCCATGTCGCCGTACCACTGGTACATCCAGTAGCTCGCGGTCGGCTTCCCCTGGTACAGCAGGCCGTTCAGGGTGCCGGACTCGTACCAGTACGCCCGCTCGGCGTCGCGGACCCCGGCGCGCTCGAACTGTGCCACGTAGTGGAGTGCGGCGCTCGGCACGTCGACCTGGTCGGGGGCGGCGTACTCGTTGATCGAGATCGGCCGCGGCGAGATCCCGAGCGACCGCTCGATCGCCCGGTAGTCGGCGACGTCGGTGGTGATGCGCTTCCACCCGTTCTCGCCGGCGTCGAGCTCGTGCCAGCTCGCGACGTCCGGCACGGCGCCGTTCGCCTTCGCGTTCTGCATGAAGGCGAGCATGCGGTCGTGGTCGTAGACGCTGTCGCTCGGGCCGACGATCGGCGTGACGGTGTCGAGTGCCCGGACCCGCTTGAACGTCTTCACCCAGCCGTCGTTGAACGCCCCGGCCTTCGCGGTGTCCCAGGTCCAGTCGGGCTCGTTCCAGAGCTCCCACCCGTTGATGTTCGTGGTGCCGGTCGCGGCGAGCCGCGCCTTCACCATCGTGTCGACCTTGCTGTTCCAGTCGTCCCAGCTCACCCACTTGTAGGGGAAGTCCGGGTAGATGTCGGGCATGCGGATGGTGGTCTGCGCGCCGGCCCTGGTCGCGGAGTCGGCGACCTTCAGCGCGTCGCCCGTCGGCGTGGTGGCACCGTTGCCGAGCTGCTGCACGCCGGGGGCGGGCTGGGTCAGCTGGTTGAGGTGCAGCGGCGGCAGGGTGGCGGGGTCGGGCGTCGTGTTCGAGGCGAGCGCGTACAGCCCGCCGGAGGCGACGTGCGTGACGGGTCCGAGGGACCCGGACGCGTCGATGACGAGGGTGTTGGTGGCGGCGTGCGCCGGCGCCGCGGTCGCGAGGACCGCAGCGATCACGGCTGCTCCGGCCAGGGCGGGGACCGCCCGGCGTGATCGGCGTGCGAGGACGTGGTGCATGATGCTCCCTTGCATCTCGTCGGCCGTCTCGGGTTCCGGCCTGCGACCGTCCATCGGTCGCATCGGTGTGGTCGGGAGGCACGGCTCGCCTCCCGGCCACGGGTGCGGTCGGGAGGCACGGCTCGCCTCCCGACCGCGGCTCACCTACCCGACGGGCAGGAAGACCCGCATGGTCGAGGGGCCGCGGTTGCCCCAGGACGCGTAGGGGACGAGGCGCACGGTCCGGCTCTCGCCGGTCGGCTGCGCCGCGTGGTCCCGGTCCACCGCGCCGGCACCGTCCCGGTAGGGCAGGGACGTGGGTTCCGGCACCGCGTGCACCCGCACCGCGATGCGCACGTCGTCCGACCCACCGTCGACGGGTTCGGCGTCGGCCGGCACCGTGACGTCGCGGACGTCGGCACCGAGGTCGGTCGACTCGAGGGCGTACACGAGCGGTCCGCGCTCCACGGCGACGGTGCCGCGCACGGCGTCGATGCGGGCGTCCGGCACGGTGACCCGCGCGCGGACCGGCACGTCGAGGACGACGCGGTCCCCGACGGTGAAGGACCTCGTGACGGTCACGGTGTCGCCGTCGACGGGGGTCTGCTCCCCCTCGACGGCGAGCGTCGCGCCGGACGCCCAGGACGGCACCCGCAGGCGGAGGGCGACCGGGCCGCCGGAGTCGGCGGTCGCGACGACCTCGACCCGGCCGGCGTGCGGCCAGTCCGACCGCACCGAGAACGCCGCACGGGCGCCGCCGCCCACCGCCGTGTCGACCTCGTAGTCGCCGTACTGGTGCAGCTGCAGGCCGTCGTCGCTCACCGTCGCGAACACCGACTGCACGCTGGCGAGCGTGCGGGACAGGTTCGTCGGGCAGCACGACACCTCGAACCAGGGTGCCCGCAGGCTCGACAGGGCACGCCGGACCACCTCGTCCTCGGGCGGCACCGTGCCCTCGACGCGCTGGTGCATCGTGTTGGCGTAGAAGAACGCCCGACCGTCCTCGCGCGGCGCGACCATCACGGCGTTGTACAGCGTCCGCTCGATCAGGTCGGCGTACTTCGACTCCCCCGTCTCGAGCAGCAGTCGCCACGACAGCATGTTCGAGGCGATCGCGGCGCAGGTCTCGCCGTACTCGCGGTCCGGCGGGAGCTCGAAGTCGGCGCCGAACGCCTCGTCCTGGTGGTGGGCGCCCATCGCCCCGGTCAGGTACGTGCGCTTCGCCACGGTGTTCGCCCACTGGGTCTCGACCGCGCGCAGCAGGTCGCGGTCGCCGGTCTCGACGGCGACGTCCACCGCACCGGCGGCCAGGTAGAGCGCGCGCACGGCGTGGCCGCGGAGCACGTCGGCGTCCCGCACCGGGACGTCGTCCTGGAAGTACTCCTGGCCGTACTCGATCGGCGCGAGCAGCCCGTGTCCGCGGCGCTCGACGAAGGTCCGCGCCAGGTCGACGTACCGGTGGTCGCCGGTCGCCCGGCCGAGTTCCACGAGGGCCGGTTCGATCTCCGGGTGGCCGCACACCGCCTCCCGTCCGCCCGCGCCGAACACCTCGACCAGGTGGTCGGCGACGCGGACCGCCACGTCGACGAGCCGTCCACCGCCGGCGGTGCGCAGCCGCGCCACCGCGGCCTGCAGCAGGTGCCCCATCGAGTAGAGCTCGTGGCCCCACTCCATGTCGGACCACCGGGGTCGCTGCCACGGCCGGCCGAAGCTGGTGTGCAGGTAGCCGTCGGCGTCCTGTGCCCCGGCGACCCGCTCGACCAGCCGGTCGTAGCGCTCGGCGAGGTCGTCGTCTGGCTGCGCGCCGAGTTGCCAGGCCATCGCCTCGAGCAGCTTGTAGACCTCGGAGTCGACGAACTCGATGCCGGCGTGGTCGAACGGCTCCCCGGTGGCGGCGGCGTCGAAGTTGCCGGTCCAGCCGATGCGCTCCATCCAGGTCTCGCAGTGGCGGATCACGGTGTCCGCGTTCCGCTGCTGCCAGTCGTCCCAGTAGCCGCCGGTCAGGCGCAGGTCCCCGAGCGGCAGGGGGCGGAGCGCGCCCGTGGACGGCACGACCGGGCCGGCTGCGACGGTGGTGTGGGTGATGGTCACGATGTCCTCCTGGGACGTGGGGGTACGGGTGCGTCAGTCCTTCACGGCGCCGGCGGTGACACCGGCGGCGACGTAGCGCTGGGCGAGGACGAGGAGCACCGCTGCGGGGATCGACGCGACCACGGCGGTGGCCATGATCGAGTTCCACTCCTGGTTGTTGTTGCCGATGTAGGCGTAGATGCCGAGGGTGATGGGCTTCGCGTCACCGCCGCCGTCGAGGGTGTTGGCGAACAGGAAGTCCGACCACGCCCACAGGAAGCTGAAGAGCGAGACCGTCACCACCGAGTTGCGGCTGACGGGCATGACGACCGAGGTGAAGGTGCGCCAGGTGCTCGCGCCGTCGATGCGGGCGGCGTTGAGCAGCTCGTCGGGGATCCCCCGCATGAAGGCGGTGAAGATGAGCACCCCGAACGGCACCGCGATGGTCGAGTCGGCGAGGACGAGCCCCCAGACGGTGTCGAGGATCCCGAGCTGCACGTAGATCGTGTAGAAGCCCATCGCCATGATGATCGCGGGGATCATCTGCGCGATGAGGAGCACGAAGCTCATCGCGCCGCCGCCGCGCGGGTGCAGCTTGGCGAGCGAGTAGGCGGCCGGGGCGGACAGCGCGAGCGTCAGCACGACGGTGCCGAGGCCGACGACCAGGCTCGTGCCGAGGAACGGCAGCTGCTGCCCGAGCACCGTGGTGTACCCGTGCAGGGTGCCGTCGATCGGGATCAGGTTCGGCGGGCTCTTCCGCATGTCCTGGTCGCGGGTGAGCGAGACGTTCACCATCCAGTAGACGGGGAACAGCATCACGGCGGTGAAGACGACGCCGAGCGCGGTCCGCCACCAGCGCTTCGCCGCGGGCGGAGTCCCGGTGTCGCGCTGCCGCGAGTCGCGGGCGGTGCGGGTGGTGACGGCTCGGGTGACGGTCGTGGTGGCCACCTCACACCTCCAGTCGGCGCTGCACGCGCGCGTAGATCAGGCCGACGACCAGGGCGATGACGATGAGCACGTTGCCCACGGTGGCGGCGGAGCTGAAGTCGGGCAGGAGCGATCCGAAGCCCAGTTGGTAGGACCAGATGGCGAGCGTGGTGGACGAGCCCGAGGGGCCGCCCTTCGTCATGATCCAGATGATGTCGAACACCTTGAGGGTGTAGACGAAGCCGAGCAGCAGGGTGATCGCGGTGACGGGTCGCAGCAGCGGGAAGGTCACGCGCCAGAAGCGCTGCCAGCCGTTCGCGCCGTCGAGCGCCGCCGCCTCGTACAGCTCCCCCGGGATGCCCTGCAGGCCGGAGTACATGATCACGAGGTTGAACGGGATGCCGATCCAGATGTTCGCGACGAGGACGGCGAAGAGCGACCAGTCGGGCGAGGTCAGCCAGTTGATCTGCCCGATGCCGACCGCCTCGAGGAACGCGTTCACGATGCCCGAGTCGCTGTTCATCATCCACGACCAGGTGCTCGCGGAGACGAGCAGCGGCAGCAGCCACGGCACGAGGAACAGTGCGCGCAGCAGCCCCGACAGCGGGAAGTTGTGGTGGAAGAACACCGCCAGGGCCAGCCCGAGGGCGAACTGCACGACGATCGACACGAGTACGAAGACCGTGGTGTGCCAGATCGCCGGGCCGAAGGTCGCGCTCGAGAACACGTCGACGAAGTTCTGCAGGCCGACGAAGGGGGCGTTGCCGGAGACGAAGGACGCCACCGTGTAGTGCTTGAGGCTCAGCTCGATGTTCTTCCAGAGCGGGTACGCGTAGAAGAGCACGAGGTACAGGGCCACCGGGGCGAGGAACGCCCAGGCCGTGAGCTGCGCTCTCCGCTGCGCGTGGGCGCGGCGGGCCCGGGCCGAGGGGGCGGTGCCCTCGGCCCGGTTACGCGCAGCCGACGGTCGCAGTGACGTCGTGTCGGTCGTCATGGTCGTGTCGGCTTCCGTTCGGTGGTGCGGGTGGTGTCCGTACTGGGTGCTGCTGCTGACGGCTACTTCTGCAGCTTCGCGTCGACGGCCTGCTGGGCGGCCTGCAGCGCGTCGGAGGGCGACGCCGACCCGGACTCGGCCTTCTGCACGGCCGTCCAGAGCTGCTCGGAGATCACCGGGTACTGCACGCCGAGGTTGTCGCCGGTGCGGGCGCGGGCGGCGCCGACGGCCTCGACCCAGGTCTTCAGGTCGGCGTTGCCGGACAGCTGCTGCTGCTGGAGGTCCTTCGACGCGGCGATGTAGTTGAGCGTGTTGTCGGTCTTCACGACGTCGTCACCCGACGACAGGCACTCGACGATCTTCTTGGTCGTGGCGTAGCGGGCGTCGTCCTTCTGCACGGGGATCGTGAAGAACTCGCCACCGGTCGGCACCGGAGCGGCGCCGCCGTCCTTCGCCGGGATGGTGATGACGCCCGCGCCCATCTCCTTCGCGGCGTCCTTCTGCCAGGTGCCGTTCTCGCCGAAGGCGAAGTCGCCCGACTGGAACTCCTGCCAGCTGGTCGTCTGGGTGTTCTGGATGACCGAGTTCGGCGCGTAGCCCTCGTCGATCCAGCCCTTCCAGAGCTGCAGCGCCTCCTCCGCCTTGGCGGAGTCCAACTTGGTGAGGTCGGCGTCCGCGCCCCAGAACCACGGCAGGAACTGGAACGAGCCCTCTTCGGTGTTGATGCCCGAGAAGGTGATGCCCTTCTTCCCCGCCGCCTTCACCTTCGCGAGTGCCGCCGTCAGCGAGTCCCAGTCCTTCACGGACGCGGGGTCGACGCCGGCCGCCTCGAGCACCTTGGGGTTGTAGTAGAGCGCCAGGGTGTTCGCGCCGATCGGCACGCCGTAGGTCTTGCCGTCGATGACACCGGCGCCGAGGATGTTCTCCGCGATGTCGCCCGTCTGCAGGCCGTTCGTGCCGGTGTCGGTGATGATGCCGGCCTGCGCCAGGGTCGAGACGACCGGGTTGTCGACGAGCAGGACGTCCGGCGACTTGCCCTGCTGCCCGGCGAGCAGCGCCTTGTTCGTCAGGTCCGAGGTGTCGTAGCCGGTGCGCTTCACCGTGACCCCGGCGTCCTTGCCGCACTGGGTGACGAGCCCGCCCCACGCGGACGAGGCGTCGTACTGGGGGTACGGGTCCCAGAACGTGTAGGTGCCCTTCGCGGCGTCGGACGAGCCGGCGCCGGACGACTGGGCAGAACAGCCGGTGAGACCGGCGACGACGCTGGCTGCTGCCACCAGCGCGCCGATGCGGACAACAGTCTTGGTGCGCATGATCACGGGTTCCTCTCTGAATGCGACGTGATCGCCGTTCGGGTCCGGCCGCGTCCGTCCCGTCGAGCGCACCCCACGGGGAGGAACTCTTCGTCGAGCAGGACCGAAACCGGTTTCGGGAGCAATGTACGAGGACGCTTGCCGCCGTGTCAAGAACTTTCGTAAACTGGTTTCGGAGGGGCCGATGGACGACGAGGATCACCGCACCGGCACGACGGTCGAGACCGTGACGCTGGCCGACGTCGCCCGCGCCGCCGGGGTGTCCGTCGCGACCGCGTCGAAGGCGCTGAACGGTCGCGCGCACGTGAGCGCCCGCTCGCGCGAGGCCGTGCTCGCCGCCGCCGCCGCCCTCTCCTTCACGCCGAACCCCTTCGCCCGCGCGTTGAACCGTGCGTCGACGAACACCATCGGCATGCTCACGAGCGACCTCGACAACCGGTTCGTGCTGCCGATCCTGCTCGGGGCCGAGGACGCCTTCGGCGCCGGCTCGCTCAGCGTCCTGCTCGCCGACGCCCGCGACAGCGCGATGCGCGAGCAACTCCAGCTGCAGTCCCTGCTCACCCGGCGGGTCGACGGCGTGCTCATCGTGGGTCGGACCACGAACCCGCGGCCCCCGCTCCAGGCGAAGCCCGACGTCCCCGTCGTCTACGTGTACGCCCCCTCGACCGACGAACAGGACCTGTCCTTCGAGCCGGACAACGAGCTCGCCGGACGGATCGCCGTCGACCACCTGGTGGACACCGGTCGGAAGCGCATCGCGATCGTCAACGGCGAGGACACCTACGCCGCAGCACGGGATCGTCTCCGAGGCGCTGCTGCGGCGCTCGACGCCCACGGGCTCGAGCTCGTCGGGAGCCCCGGGCTCGTGTTCGGCCAGTGGAACGAGACGTGGGGGCGACAGGCGGCCGAGCGGCTGCTCGAGCGCCACCCGGACCTCGACGCGATCGTCGCCGGCAGCGACCACATCGCACGCGGGGTCATGGACGCCGTCCGGGAGTCCGGGCGGCGGATCCCCGAGGACGTCGCGGTCGTCGGGTTCGACAACTGGGACATCCTGGTGGAGGGTGCTCGCCCGCAGCTCACCAGCATCGACATGGACCTGCAGCAGCTCGGTCGCTTGGCCGCCGGCGCACTCGTCGACACGATCGAGGGGAAGGTACAGCGGGGGCGGGTTCGGAACCCGGTGTCCCTGGTGGTGCGGGGATCGACCGTGGCGGGGACCGGCGGCGCCTGACGCGCACCCGCCCCGCCGCGACCGACTCGGGGCGTGGGAGGATCGGCTCGTCGGACAGGGGGTCCGACGAACGGGGGCACGGGGTGCACGACACGACGAACCAGCAGTCCGGATCGCTGCCCTGGGCGCACGTGCTCGGTGCGACGGCGATCGGCCTGGGCGCCGCGCAGCTCGCGCGGGCGGCCACCCTCCTCACGCTCTTCACCGGAGTGCCCGGCCTCGTGGCACTGCTCGGCCTCGCGCTCGTGACGTGCGCAGCACTCGGCGGTCTCGCGGCCCTCACCACACGGCGTCGCCGGGCGGCGTGGCTCGGCGTGACGGCCCTCGTCCTCGTCCCCGCGGTCTTCGTCGTGGAGCTGCTGCCCGCGGCGCTCGCGGGCCCCGGGCCGACGATCCCGCTCCTCGCCTTCGCGCCGACGCCGTACCTGGTCGGCGCGGTCGGCGCGGCGGTCCCGGCGATGCTCGTGCACCGCGGGGTCGTCCGGAGGCTCGGCATCGCCGCGAGCACGGCCGCCGCGGTCGCGATCGTCGCACTGGTCGTCACGGTCGGCGTACGGCTCCACGAGGGCGACGCGCAACGGGACCAGCAGGCCATCGCGCGGGCGCAGGACGCCGTCGGCGCAGACTTCCGGCCCGTGACGATCTCGCCGGACGGGTACGGCTCCGTGTACGAGGCGAACATCGAGAAGCGGCTGCCGGGCTTCCTGCAGGTGTTCTCGTCGCCGGCCGAGAAGGCACACGCTCCCGGCGACACGTCTGGGTCGGACCTCACGGTCGTCACGCTGGCCGCTGCGACCGCACCGTGCGGCCGGCCGATCGAGGGTGTCGCCCCCGGCGGCGGTCCCGAGCCGGAGACGTCCTGCGACGAGGACGACGGGGTCGTCCGGCGGACGAGCGAGCACGGTCACGAGGTCGCCGCGGTGGTGGGCGACACGCTCGTCGCGGTCAGCGCCCTGCCGGGGGTCGACGACAGCGTGCTCGAGGCGGCCGTGCGCTACGCGCGACCGATCGACGACGAGGCGTACCGACACGTGCTGCTCGGCGACGGCGGCGAGTACACCGACGAGCTCGACGGCAACCGGTGCCCGGTCGTGGGTGCGGCGCGCGCCCCGGCGGCGCGCCGCTGATCCGGACGGGAGGCACGGGGCGGGCCCGCACCGCGCCTCCCGTCCGGCGACGCCGGCTCCGGCTCCGCGGCACGGATCGCCCGAGCAGGCTGCCGCCCTCGGTCAGGCGGTCGGACCGAGCGGCAGCGGGTCGACGCGCCCGTCGCGACCGGCGACCACGAGGTCGGCGGTCGCCCCGACGCTGAGCGGCGGACGCAGACCGATCACCGACGCCGCACGCACGGAGGACGCGCGGACGGCGGGCGGCAGTCGGTCCGGGCGGCCGTCGACGAATCGTGCCACGGCGTCCGCGACCGTGATCGTGCTCCCCGCCAGTGACGACCCGTCCGCGAGCCGGGCGACCCCGTCCGAGACCACGACCTCCGAGCCGGCGATCCGGTAGCGGCCGTCGGCGCAGCCGGTCGCCGCCATGGCGTCCGAGACGAGCACGAGCCGATCACCGGCGGCCGCGTACACCAGGTCGACGGTCACCGGGTCGAGGTGGTGACCGTCCACGATGCACTCCACGGTGATCCGCTCGTCGGTCAGTGCGACACCGACCGGGCCGGGCGCACGGTGGTGCAGCGGCGGCATCCCGTTGAACAGGTGCGTGACGAGGGTCGCGCCGGCGTCCACCGCAGCGCGCACCTGGTCGGCGTCGGCGTCGGTGTGGCCGACCGCGACCACGACGCCCGACGCGACCAGGCGCCGAACCGCGTCGAGCGCGCCGGGGAGCTCGGGCGCGAGGGTGACGATCCGGAGCGCTGCACCGCCGGCGTCCACGAACAGGTCGACCTCGTCGGAGGTCGGCGGGTGCAGCAGCCCGGCAGCGTGCGCACCCCGCCGGGCGGGAGCGAGCCAGGGACCCTCGAGGTGCAGCCCGGCGAGCGTGCCGTCGTCGACGAGCGGCCGCAGGCGGTGCAGGGCCGCGACCGTGTCCGGGACCGTGCCCGTCGCGATCGACGCCACCAGGTGGGTGGTCCCCCGCGCGACGTGGTGGGCGGCGGCCGCTCGGGCCTCGGCGACCGAGCACGAGGCGAAGTCGTGGCCGAGTGCGCCGTGCGCGTGCAGATCGACGAAGGCCGGGAGGACGGTGCCCGGCGCTTCGACCACACGGTCGTGCGCGGGGGCTGCACCGGTGCCGACCGCGGCGACCCGGCCGCCGTCGACGGCGAGCCACGCGTCCCCCAGGTCGACCTCGGCGGTGACGATCCGTGGAGCCCGGACGAGGACGGTCACGCGGTCACCGTCACGGACACCGTCTCGCGCGCCGTCGCGTCGGCGCGTGCCTGACGGGCGAGCAGCACCGCGCCGATGGCACCGGCAGCGTCGCCGTGTCGCGCGCCCACCAGCTCGGGGAGCCTGACCCCGGTGAGCCGGTCGGCCACCGCGGCGCGCAACGGGTCGAAGAGGAGCGGCCCGGACCGGGCGAGGCCGCCGCCGACGACCACCGTGTGGCAGCCGGCCACGGCGGTCAGCCACGACAGGGTGTCGGCGAGCACCTCGACGCAGTCGTCCCACACTCGTCGCGCCTCCGGGTCCCCCGCCACGACGCGGAGCATGGCGTCGTGGGCGCTCGGTGCACCGCTGCGTCGTGCCACGGCTCCGGCCGAGGCGACCTCCTCGACCCGGAGGCCCGCGTGGGCACCGTTCCGGATCCGGACCTGCCCGATCTCCCCTGCCCAGCCACCGCCCGGGACCAGCCGGCCGTCGACCACCAGGGCGCTGGCGAGACCGGTACCGACGGGGACGAAGGCGACCGTGCCGTGTCCGAGCGCGGCGGCGGGGTCGGCGGCGTCGACCTCGGCGAGCGCTCCGGCCCGCACGTCGTGGCCGAAGGCGAGCGGGACGGCGTCGATCCCGGCGGCACGCAGGGCGTCCGCGACCCGGGCCCGGACCGGCACGTCGCGCCAGCCGAGGTTCACGGCGAGCACCGAACGGCCCGCGTCCTCGTCGACGACCCCGGGGACGACCAGCCCGATCGCCCCGAGGCCGGTCCCGAGCTGCCGCGCGACCGTCCCGGCCCGCTGCCCGAGCGTCGCGACGAGTCCGGCCAACGCGGCGGCCTGCGGGTCGTCCCGGGGCGTGGGGACGCGCTGCTCCTCGAGCACCTGCCCGTCGTCGGCGACCAGGCGCACCTTGATGCTCGTGCCCCCGACGTCGATCCCCAGGACTGCGCCGTCAGCGGTCATCGCGGGCCCTCCGATCACGCCGACCAGCACTGATCGGACCCGGACAGCCTGCCGACCGATCATGATCGGTGCAAACAACGCGCATCATTTCCGCTCACATCAGACCGGAAGCTCGCCCGTAGGATGACGCCATGACCCCGCAGCAGAGGCTCAACGCGCTCCTCGAGCTCGTGAGCGATCGCGGGAACGTCTCCATCGCCGAGATCGGTGAGGCCCTCGGGATCTCCGCAGCGACCGCACGGCGCGACCTCGCGACCCTGGCCGACCAGCGGCTCGTCACGCGGACGCACGGTGGAGCCGCTGCGCTCGGGGCCGGGTACGAGCTGCCGCTGCAGTACAAGATCGCCCGCCAGGCCGAGGCGAAGACCACCATCGCCCGGGCGACCGCCGCGCTCGTCTCGCCGGGTGACACGGTCGGCCTGAACGGCGGGACGACGACGACCGAGGTCGCCCGGGAACTCGGCAAGAGCGAGCGCTTCATCCGTTCCGACGGCGAGTGGGGCATCACCATCGTCACGAACGCGCTGAACATCGGCTACGAGCTGTCCGTCCGCGCCAACGTCAAGATCGTCGTGACGGGCGGTGTGGCCCGGCGGCAGTCGTACGAGCTCATCGGCCCGACGGTCCGGGACACGCTCGACGGCTTCGCCCTCGACGTCGTCGTGCTCGGTGTCGACGGCCTGACCGGCCAGTACGGCGCGACGACGATGCACGAGGGCGAGGCCGAGGTCAGCCGGCAGTTCGCGTCGGTCGGCCGCCGGGTCGTGGTGGTCGCCGACTCGACGAAGATCGAGCGCGCCACCTTCGCGCGCATCTGCCCGCTCGAGCGCATCGACGTGCTCGTCACGGACCAGCCGGTACCGGCCCCGTTCGCCGCGGAACTGGCGTCCGCCGGCGTCGAGCTCGTCGTCGCGAACTGACCCGACCGAGCGGGCCCGCGCGGCCGCCCGGACGCGTGCGCAGCTGTCTGCGACCTCGTCGCACTCGTCGCCCGCCGCACGTTGCCGACATGTAACAACGTCGGACGCACGCTTCCGTGATCGAGCCATGCGTGCTTATTGTGCACTCATGATCGATTTGGCATCATTGCCGTCACAATCACGCAAGGGAGCGAGATGACCACCACGAGCACACGCCTGCTCCGGGTCGGCGTCGTCGGCATCGGACAGCGCTCGGCCATCGCTGACCACGTGGCCGCCGCGGGCCTGGACGCCGACGGGGTGGACGCCCGGATCACGGCCGCCGTCGACACCACACCCGCCGGACGCGACCGGGCCGCCGCGCACTGGCCAGGGGCCGAGGTGGTGGCCGACCACCGAACCCTGATCGGCACGGACGGCGATCCGAACCTGGTGGACGCGGCGATCGTCACCACCCCGGACTGGACCCACGCCCAGATCGCGATCGACCTGCTCCGCGCCGGCATCGCCGTCTACCTCGAGAAGCCCCTGGCGATCACCGTCGAGGACGCCGACGCCGTCCTGAACACCGCCGCCGAGACCGGCACACCGCTGTACGTCGGCCACAACTTCCGCCACGCAGCCGTCGTCCGCCTCATGCGCGAGGTGATCGCCCGCGGGGAGATCGGCGAGGTCAAGGCCGTCTGGGTCCGCCACTTCGTCGGCAACGGCGGCGACTACTACTTCAAGGACTGGCACGCCGACCGCAGCCGCGTGAACTCGCTCCTGCTGCAGAAGGCGAGCCACGACCTCGACGTCGTGCACGCCCTCGCCGGCGCGTACACCAGCCGTGTCGTCGGGATGGGGTCGCTCTCGGTCTACGGCGACGTCACCGACCGGCGCGACCGCAGTGACGAGCTCATGACCGACTGGTTCTCGTTCGACAACTGGCCGCCCGCCGAGCAGACCGGCCTCAACCCGGTCGTCGACGTCGAGGACGTCTCGATGGTGATGATGACGCTCGAGAACGGCGTGCAGGCCAGCTACGAGCAGTGCCACTTCACGCCCGACTACTGGCGGAACTACACCGTGATCGGCACCCACGGCCGACTCGAGAACGTCGGGGACACCGGCGGCGGTGTCGTCAAGGTGTGGAACCAGCGCCGCAACTGGGACGTCGCCGGTGACGTGGAGTACCCGATCGACGGCGTCGAGGACGGCCACGCCGACGCCGACCTCCTCACCATGACCGAGTTCCTGCGCTCCGTCGCCCTCGGTGAGCCGACGACCCTGTCCCCGATCGCGGCACGTGCCGCGGTCGCCGCGGGAGCGCTCGCCACGCGTTCCCTGCGGGGCGGCTCCGTCCCGCTCGACGTGCCGCCCCTCCCCGAAGCCACCATCCGTCACTTCACGGCCACAGCCGGCCACGACGACCCCTCCGGAAGGAACACCCGATGACCCTCCCCTCCCCCCGTCACGGCCGCGGTCGCCGCCGTGTCCTGCTCGGCCTCGCTGCCGCGGTCAGCGCCGTCACACTCCTCGCGGGGTGCAGCAGCGCGTCCTCCGCCGGCTCCGACTCCGGGACGGGCACGGTCGCGAAGGACACGAAGGCCGACCTGACCTACGCCGTCTGGGACCAGAACCAGGCCGACGCGATCAAGGCGAACATCAAGGGCTTCAACGAGGAGTACCCGGACATCCGGGTCAACGTGGACGTGACGCCCTTCGCCAACTACTTCACGAAGCTGCAGACGCAGGGTTCCAGCAACACCCTCCCCGACCTGTTCTGGATGAACGGCCCGAACTTCCAGCTCTACGCGGCCAACGGCAAGCTCGCGCCGATCACCGGCGCGGTCGAGTCGGGCGCGATCGACCCGTCGAAGTACTCGAAGGCGCTCGACGACCTGTACACCTACGACGGCACGCAGTACGGCGTGCCGAAGGACTTCGACACCATCGGCGTCTGGGTGAACAAGGCGCTGTTCGAGAAGGCCGGCGTGCCGCTGCCGTCGAAGGACTGGACCTGGCAGGACTTCCAGGACACCGCAGCCGAACTGTCGCAGAAGCTGCAGGGCGACGGTGCGTACGGCGCCGCCGGTGGTATGGACGGACAGACCACCTACTACGACACGATCTTCCAGGCCGGCGGCTCCGTCGTCGACGACGGGAAGTCGGAGTACGACACGAAGGCCGCCCAGGACGGCATCCGGTTCTGGACCGACCTGATCGACTCCGGCGCCTCGCCGACGATCAAGCAGCTGACCGACACCACGGCGGACCAGTGGTTCACCTCCGGCAAGCTCGCGATGTACCAGGGCGGCAGCTGGTTCCGGTCGGCCCTCATCGGCACCGACATGGAGCAGGACGTCGTCGTCTACCCGCTGCCGAAGGGCAAGGAGCAGGCAACCGTGATCCACGGTGTCTCGAACGTCGTCGCGGCCGGGTCGAAGAACAAGGCGGCCGCCCAGGCGTTGCAGGCGTACCTGGCGAGCGGGCCGGCCCAGCAGCAGCAGGGCGACATGGGTGCGGTCATCCCGGCCTACGAGGGCACGCAGGACGCCTTCACGAAGACCATGCCCGACGCCGACCTGCAGGTCTTCCTCGACGCGGTCGACTACGCGAAGCCGTTGCCGGTGTCGAAGAACACCGCCGCGTGGAACACCCTCGAGACGAACCTGCTGCCGAGCGCCTTCGACGGGTCGCGACCCGTCGACCAGGTGACCGCACAGCTGGCGAAGGAGATGGACGCCGCGCTCGCCAAGGAGTGACCGTCGCGCCGATCGGCCGGGTCCGCCCGGCCGATCGGCGCTGTCCGTCCCACCGGACACCCGCACCCGCACCCGCACCCCTCGATCCGCCCGCCCCGGCGTAGGAGCGACCCGATGACCACCACCACCCGGCAGACGAGGGCGACCCGCCCGCCGTCCCGACCCCACCACGACGAGCGGCCCAGGCCGACCCGTGCCCACCGCACGGACGGCATCTGGCCGTGGCTGTTCGTGCTCCCGCTGCTGATCGGCGTCGGCACGTTCTTCATCTGGCCGATCCTGCAGACCTTCTGGTACTCGTTCACGAGCTGGGGCGTCTTCGGCGGCGCCACCTTCACCGGACTCGCGAACTATGCTCGCCTGCTGACCGACCCGCAGCTGTACCAGTCGCTCGTCAACACGATCGTCTACACGGTGATCGTCCTGCTCGGCATCCCGATCGCGGTCTGGCTCGCCAGTCTGCTCAACACCCCGGGCCTGCGGTTCGCGCAGTTCTACCGCGTGCTCTTCTTCCTGCCCTACGTGGCCATGCCCGCCGCGATCGCCCTGGTCTGGCGGATCATGTTCAACGGCGACTTCGGCATCGTGAACTGGTTCCTCGGCCGCTTCGGCATCGACGGCCCGTACTGGATCTCGACCCCGGGCTTCGCGCTCGTCGCGGTGTCCCTCGTCGGCCTGTGGTCCTCGCTCGGGTTCTCGATGATCATCCTCGGCGCCGGACTCAAGGACATCCCGCCCGAGCTCTACGAGGCCGCCGAGCTCGACGGCGCGAGCCGCTGGCGCCAGTTCCGCTCGCTCACCGTGCCGCTGCTGACGCCGAGCATCTTCTTCGTGCTCGTGGTCACCACGATCTCGAGCTTCCAGCTGTTCGACCTGCTCTACGCCATCCTCGGCTCCACCAACCCGGTCATCCCGGAGACGATGTCCCTCGTCTTCTACTTCTACAACGCCGGGTTCATCGACAACGACAAGGGCTTCGCGGCTGCGATCGCGATGGTGATCTTCGTGCTCATCGGCATCATCACCGTCGTGCAGTTCCGGGTCCAGCGGAAGTGGGTCCAGTCATGACCGGCATCATCGACGCACGCGGCAGCAAGGTCGCGGCGGCCACGAGGGCGGCGGGCCGCACCCGCGTGCAGACCACGGCGCGGCCCGGCCGCCGGGGCGGCAGCCACTGGTGGATCCACGTGGTGCTCGGCATCGGCGGGTTCGTCATGGCGTTCCCGTTCCTGTGGCAGATCGTCATGGCGCTGTCCACGAACGCGCAGGTCACCTCGCCGACGCCCACCTTCTGGCCGAGCGAGCTGCAGTGGGGCAACTTCGCCCGGGTCTTCGAGCGGCTCCCCTTCCTCGACCAGCTCGCGACCTCGATCTGGGTGACCCTGATCCGCACCCTGGCGCAGATCGTGCTGTGCACGCTCGCCGGCTACGCGTTCGCCCGCATGCGGTTCCGTGGACGCGCGATCATCCTCGGCATCGTGCTGTCGATCCTGCTGGTGCCGTCGCAGGTCTACCTGATCTCGCAGTACCAGATCGTGCAGGGCCTCGGGTGGCTCGACACCCTGGCCGGCATCGTCGCGCCCGGCCTGTTCAGCGCCTTCGGCACGTTCCTGATGCGGACGGCGTTCCTCAACATGCCCGCCGAGCTCGAGGAGGCGGCGCGCATGGACGGCGCGAACCCGTTCCAGACCTTCTGGCGGATCATGCTGCCGCTCGCGCGTCCGTCCATCAGCGTGCTCGCGATCACGACGGTGCTGTGGTCGTGGAACGAGCTGCTCTGGCCGCTGGTGGTCTCCACCCGCGCCGAGGACATGCCGCTCGCCGCCGGGCTCGCGACGCTCTCCAGCGACCGCACGATCGACTACCCCCTGCTCATGGCGGCGAGCCTGATGGCGATGGCGCCGGTACTGGTCCTGTTCATCGTGCTGCAGCGGCGGGTGATCGACGGGCTCGCGTCCTCCGGCCTGAAGTGAGCGGTGGCCGACACGGCCACCGGACGACAGCGCCCCTCGGGATCCGAGGGGCGCTTCGTCGTACCGGTGGGACTCCCGGACGGGAGGCACGGTGCCGGGCCGCCCCGCGCCTCCGGACCGACCGCACGCACGACGGGAGGCACGGTGCCCGTGAGCACCGTGCCTCCCGTCCGCTGCGTCCCGCTCAGCCCTTCAAGCCGGCCGAGGCCATGGTCGCAACGAACTGCTTCTGCGCGACCAGGAAGAGCAGGATCAGCGGCAGCGTCGCGACCACGTTGCCGGCCATCAGCAGCGACCAGTCGGTCCGGCGCGCCCCCTGGAAGTTCGTCAGGCCGAGCTGCAGCGTGAAGGAGTCCGCGTCGTTGATCGCGACGAGCGGCCAGACCAGGTCGTTCCAGGACCCGAGCAGGGTGAAGATCGCGAGCGTCGCGAGCGCCGGTCGGGCGAGCGGCAGGACGATCCGGAAGAACACCTGCAGGCGGGTGCAGCCGTCGATCTGGCCGGCCTCCTCGAGCTCGGCGGGCAGGGACAGGAAGAACTGCCGCATCAGGAAGATGCCGAACGCCGACGCGAGCCACGGGACGATCGCCGCACCGAGGCTGTCCACGAGGTGCAGCCGGGCGAACATCACGTACGTGGGGATCATGAGGAGTTGCGACGGGATCATGATCGTCGCGAGGATCGCCAGGAACCCGAACGTCCGCCCCGGGAACCGCAGCCGCGCGAACCCGTAGCCGGCCAGCGAGCACAGGACGAGGTGCGAGACGATCGCCGACGCCGACACGATGACCGTGTTGAGGAGCCAGTGCAGGATGTCCGACTCGGCGAACAGGCGGGTGTAGCCCGACAGGGTGAACTGCGTCGGCAGGAACGACGGCGGGAACTTGTTGATCTCCGACGCCGGTTCGAGCGAGGTCAGGAACATCTCGACGAACGGCAACAGGAACAGGAGCGCCACCGGGGCGAGCAGGAGGTGCCAGGGGCTGAACGGCAGGCGGCGTCGACGACGGGACGCGGTCGGCGCTGAGGGAGCCGCGACGGCGCCCGGCCGGTTCGGGGTCTCGAGTACTCGGGTCTCCACGGTCATCGTGCCGCCTTCCTTCCGGCTCGGCGCTGCACGACCGTGACGATCACGGTCGCGGTGAGGGTGACGAAGAACATGCCGTAGGCGATGGCGGACCCGTACCCGAACTGCAGGTTCTGGAAGGCCGTCTTCCACAGGTAGTAGACGATCGTCTGGGTGGCGTCGAGGGGTCCACCGCGGGTGGTCGCGTAGACGAGGTCGAAGAGCTGCACGGCCTGCAGGGTCTGGTAGATGCCGACGAACGCGGTGACGGGAGCGAGCTGCGGCCAGACCACGCGCCAGAACGTCTGCCAGGTGTTCGCGCCGTCGATCCGCGCTGCCTCGAGCACGTCGCCGGGGACGTCCTGCAGCGCCGCGAGGTAGATGACGGTCGTGAAGGCCGCCTGCCCCCACAGGGACATGATGACGATCACGACCATCGCCTCGGAGCGGTCCTCGAGCCAGCCCTGCGGCGGGACGTGCAGCACGCGCAGGACGCTGTTCACGATGCCGAACTGTGGGCTGAAGAGGTACGTGGTCAGGATGCCGGTCGCCGCGGCGGACGCCACGAACGGCACGAAGATCGCCGTGCGGTACAGCCCGATGAACCGGATGCGCCGGTTCAGCGCGACGGCCAGGGCGAGGCCGAGCAGCAGGGACGCGGGGACGAACAGGACCGTGTAGAGCAGGGTGTGCACGGCGGCCGCGAGCGCACTCGCGTCGGTGGTCAGGTCCTGGTAGTTCTCGACGCCGGCGAAGGACGGCGGGCTGAAGCCGTCCCAGCGCTGGAACGACAGCACGAGCGCCCAGACGCCGGGGAAGACCGTGAGGCCGAGCACGATCGCCAAGGCCGGGGCGACGAAGCCCCAGCCGGCGACCCCTTCACGGGCTGCGGCGGACCGGCGTCGGCGCACGGGACGCGGCGGCTCGGTGTCGGTGGTCGGACGGGTGCGGGGTGCGGGAGTGGTCACGGGGGCCTCCTAGCCCTGACGGAGTGCCTTGTCGGCGGCGACGGTCGCCTGCCGGAGTGCCTCGGCCGGCTCGCCCTCGCCCTGCAGCACGCGGGCGACCGCGTCGCCGAACGCCTCCGACAGGCCGTTGTAGCCGGGCAGGGTCGGACGGACCTGCTCCGCGTTCGCCGAGTTCGCCTGGATGACGTCGAGCCCGGGCAGTGCGTCGACCTGCTCGCGGAAGGCCGGGCTGTCGGCCTCGCTCGACCGCAGCGGCAGGTTGCCGACCGCGACGTTGAACCGCTCGTCCTGCGCTGGCGAGGTCAGCCACTTCGTGAAGTCCTTCGCCCAGTACGCACGGTTCACGTCGTGGTTGTCGAACAGGGTCCACAGGTCGGGCCCGGACACCGTCTGATGGTCGCCGTCCGTCCCCGGGAGCCGCACCACCCCGTACGACGTGCCGGCGGTCTGCAGGGCGGAGAGCTCCCACGGGCCCGAGGTGATCATGCCGATGCGGTCGCTCTCGAACAGCTGCGCGAACTTCGTGTCCGTCTGGTCGAGGTAGACGCTCCGGTCCGTGACGGCCATCGACCGCATGAAGGTCAGCGCGTCGACGCCGGCCGTCGAGTCGAACGCCGCGTGCTCACCGTCCGCGGACAGGATCGAGCCGCCGTTCTGCCAGAGGTGGGGCCACATCTGCCACGTGGTCTCCTCGCTGCCGGACACCGAGTAGCCGTACCCGAAGGTCTGGCTGTCCCGGTCCGTCAGCGCCTTCGCCGCGCGGCGGAAGTCCGCCCAGTCCCAGTCCGCCGTCGGGTAGGGCTCGCCGGCGGCGTCGAAGACCGTCTTGTTGTAGAAGAGCGAGATGTTGTCGACGACCGCGGGGAAGCCGATCACCTTCCGCCCGGTCGGCTGCGCGGTCCCGCGGGCCGCCGGGGAGAACTCGTCCCAGTGGGTGTCGGGGTCCTCGGCCTCGGGGCGGAGGTCGAGCGTCCGCCCGGACCGTTCGAGCTGGCTCGCCCACGACCCGAAGGTGTACGAGATGTCCGGTGAGTCGTTGCCCGCGAACGAGGCCGCGAGCTTCTGGAGCAGCTCGTCGGTCGACGACGCCCCGGAGGACATGTCGATCGTCACGTTCGGGTGCGCGTCCTCGTACTCGTCGACGAGCCCCTGCAGGAGCTTCGCCGCCTGGTCGCTCTGCCCTGACCACATGGTGAGGTGGACCTGCGCGGTGGTGTCGAGCACGGTGGCGCCCTGCGGGGCGCAGCCGGTGAGGACCGTCGCGGCGACCGCGATCGCGACGGCGAGCGCCGCGCGTGCGGTGCTGGTGCGGCTGCTGGTGCGGGTCCTGGTGCGGGTCCTGGTGCGTGTCACTGCGGACTCCTTCGTCGTCAGTGGTGCGTCGTCGGCGGTCGGCCGGGTCAGATGCCGCGCGCGGGGACCGTCTCGCGGAGCGGCTCGGGCAACAGGTCGCCGTGGGCGACCACGAGGTCGTTGCACAGCTCCCAGATCTGCTCGGGCGTGAGCGTCGAGGACGCGTTCGGGTCCGTGAGCACCGCCTGCCGGATCGCGACGGGGTCACCGGTCCGCGCGGCGTGCACCGTGAGCTCGTTCACGGAGACGTACGACCGGTTCAGCGCGGCGGCCTGCACGGGGAGCGCCCCCATCGGGATCGGTGCGATGCCGCCGGCGCCGACCGTGGTCGGGACCTCGACGACGCAGCCCGCCGGCAGGTTGTCGATGAGCCCGGTGTTCGGCACGTTCGCGTGGATCTCGCGCTCGGTGCCGGTGACCAGCGAGTGGATGACCTGCGGCGCGTACTCCGACGCGCCCTCCTCGAGCTGCACGGGTCGCCCGGCCGCCAGGTCGCGCTCTGCCGCCTCGAACTCCGCGACGTTGTCCTCGGAGATGCCGATGTACTCGAGCGGGCGCAGGCGGAACCGGTCCACCTGCTCGGGCGAGCGGAGGAACCACGACAGGTACTCCGAGGAGTGCTCGCTCGTCTCGGTCGGGTAGAAGCCGATCCGCTTGTACATCTCGACGCGCACCCGGCGTTCGAGCTCCGGGTCCTGCCGGATGCGCTCGCGGAGCCGGGGGTAGAGGTCTTCTCCGTCGTGCGTCCACTCGAGCAGCCACGACTGGTGGTTGACGCCGGCCGCGCGGAACCGGGTCTGCTCGACGCCGAGGCCGACCAGCTCCGCGAGGTCGTGCGCCGTCCAGTAGACGCTGTGGCAGAGCCCGAGCGCGGTGATGTCCGGCGCGACGGTGTTCGCCCACCAGATGTTCATCGCCATCGGGTTCGTGTAGTTGAGCAGCACCGCGCCCGGGGCGACCTCGCGCATGTCCGCGGTGAGGTCGGTGAGGAACGGGAAGGTCCGGAGGGCGCGGAACACGCCGCCGACCCCCGTCGTGTCGCCGATCGTCTGGTGGAGGCCGTACCGCTCCGGGATCTCCAGGTCCGTCCGGGTCGCCGCGATCCCGCCGATCTGCACCATGTCGACGACGAAGTCCGCATCGGCGAGGGCGCGACGGCGGTCGGTGGTCGCCGTCACGCTGACCGGGCGCGCGAGGCGCTCGCTCACCTGGCGGGCGGTGGCCTCGGCGACGGCGAGGCGACGCTCGTCGACGTCGAACAGCCGGAGGTCCAGCTCCGGGAGGTCGTCGTAGCGGAGGAGGTCGGCGAGCAGCTGTCGGGTGAAGACGACGCTGCCGGCGCCGACGAACACGATGCGGGGAGCGCGCCCGGCGGCGAGTGCGACGGTGGGCCGCGAGGAGGGGAGCATGGCTCGTCCTGATCTCCGGGTGCCCCGCCTCGAGCTGATCTCTGGCGCCGTGGTGTCGGGCGGCTGTCCACCGCGGCCGACTGGGCTCCCCGGACGGGTTCACCGTAGGGGGAGCCCCGCACGAGCACCACGAGGCCCCCGGAAACGCGCATCGAGAGTGAGCGTTCAGGCGCACAGCGCTCAGGCGATGAGGACCTCGACCCCCGCTGCGGCGATCTGCTCGAGCGCCTCCCGCGGGGCGTGCTCGTCGGTCACCAGGACGGACACGTCGCCGATGTCGGCCATCCGCGCCATCGTCTGCCGTCCGACCTTCGACCCGTCGCACACCACGACCACCCGGTCGGCGTGCGTCACCATCACGCCGTTCGTGCGCGCCTCGGTGTCGTCGTGCGTGGTGACGCCACCCGCAGCGCTGATGCCGTCCGTGCCGAGGAACGCCGTCGTCACCTTGAAGGCGGAGAACGCCGCCTCGGCCAGGGGACCGACCGCCTCGAGCGAGGTGGCGCGGAGGGTCCCGCCGGTCAGGATCGTCTTCACCCGGGGGCTGCGCGAGACCTCGAGCGCGATGGTCACCGCGTTCGTGATGACGGTGAGTCCGTTCCGGTCGCCGAGCGCCCGCACGACCTCCTTCGTGGTGGTCCCCCCGCTGACCGCGACGGCCTGCCGTCCCGGGGGCAGGAGCCGCGCCGCGAGCCGACCGACCGCGCGCTTGGCGGCATCGGCCTCGGAGGCGCGCATCACGACGGGCAGCTCCGGGAGCGCACCGACGGCCTCGACCCGGCCGTAGCTGCGCAGGACGAGCCCGCGTGCCTCGAGCTCGCTGAGGTCGCGGCGCACCGTCGCCGCGGAGACACCGCAGGCACGGATCAGGTCGTCCGTGCTCGTCGACCCCTGCTCGCGCACCCGCTCGAGGATGTCCCGCATCCGGTCCCGCCGCTTCCGGCCGACGTCCGGGGTGTCGTTGTCCATGGAGCCATCATGCGCCAGAACGATCACTGCGAATGACCGGAGTGATCGTTACGGCAGCGGAACTGATCGGTCGTTGCCGACACTGAGACCGGACGCGGCGCCGGACGGTGCCGCGTCGGCAGCGCCGCCGACCGCGGCGCACGCACCAGGAGAACCACGTGAACCCCATCACTGCGCTCGTCGCTCGTCACCGTGCCGGATCCGGTGAGGGCATCTACTCGGTCTGCTCGGCGAACCCCTACGTGCTGCGGGCCTCGATGCGCCAGGCGCTCGAGGACGACGCTCCCCTGCTCGTCGAGGCGACCTCGAACCAGGTCGACCAGTTCGGCGGCTACACCGGCATGACCCCCGCGGACTTCCGTGCGGCGGTGCTCGACCTCGCCCGGGCCGAGGGCTTCCCGGCAGACCGGCTCGTCCTCGGCGGGGACCACCTCGGCCCGAACACGTGGCAGGACCGCCCGGCCGCCGACGCCATGCCGCTCGCCGTCGACCTCGTCCGCGCCTACGTCACCGCCGGCTACACGAAGATCCACCTCGACTGCAGCATGCCGCTGCAGGGCGAGACCGCTCCGCTGACCGACGACGTCGTCGCCGAGCGGGCCGCGGTGCTGCTCGCCGCCGCGGAGTCCGCCGCCGGGGACGCCGGGATCGACCGGGACGGCATCGTCTACGTGGTCGGCACCGAGGTCCCGACCCCCGGCGGGGCGAAGGAGACGCTCCACGACCTCGAACCGACCCCGGCGACCGCGGCCGTCGGGACGCTCGACGTGCACCGCGCCGCGTTCGAGCGGGCCGGACTCGCCGACGTGTGGCCGCGCGTCGTCGCCCTCGTCGTGCAGCCCGCGGTGGAGTTCGACCACCTGCAGGTCATCGACTACGTCCCCGAGGCCACGGCCGCCCTGCAGGAGGTCATCGAGGCGACGCCGGGTCTCGTGTACGAGGCGCACTCGACCGACTACCAGACGCCCGAGGCGCTCCGTGCCCTGGTCGACGACCACTGGGCGGTGCTCAAGGTCGGCCCCGGCCTGACCTTCGGGCTCCGCGAGGCGCTGTTCGCCCTCGACGCCCTCGAGTCGGAGCTCGTGCCCGACGGCACCGCGACCGACCTGCGCGGCGTCGTCGAGCGCCGGATGCTCGCGGAGCCGGGCCGGTGGGAGCGCTACTACGAGGGCGACGAGCACGAGCAGCGGATCGCCCGCACCTACAGCTACAGCGACCGCATGCGCTACTACTGGCCGGACCGGGAGATCACCGCCGCGACCGAGGCGCTCCTGCGCAGCCTCGACGAGGTCGGCATCCCGCTCCCGCTGCTGAGCCAGTACCTGCCCCTGCAGTACGAGCGGGTCCGCGAGGGCCTGCTGCCGAACCGCGCCGAGGACATCGTGCTCGACCGGGTCCGCGACGTCCTGCGCCCGTACGCCGCCGCCGTCGCCCCACGCGAGCGCGTCGCCGACGCGGTCGCCACCACCACCAGCAAGGAGTCCCTGTGACCACCTCCGCCCCCGTCCGCGCCGACGACACCGCGACCCACCGCGAGATCCTGCAGCAGCCCGACAGCTGGCAGCGCCTCGTCGCGTCGCTCGACGACCGCCGTGCCGAGCTCGACGCCTTCCTGCAGCCGCTGCTCGCCGACCCGGAGCTGCGCATCGTGCTCACCGGGGCCGGCACCTCGGCCTTCGTCGGGGACATCGCGAGCGTCGACCTGCGCCGCCACCTCGGCCGCCGCGTCGAGTCGATCGCCACGACCGACGTCGTCGCCGACCCGCACGGGTCGCTCGGCGACCCGGGCCGGGTGCTCCTGGTCTCCTTCGCCCGCTCGGGCAACAGCCCGGAGAGCGTCGCCGCGACCCGCGTCGTCGACGACGTCGCGCCCGGAACCCACCACCTGGTCGTCACGTGCGACCCCTCGGGCGCCCTCGCCCGCGAGCACCGGGCCGGAGACCGGTCGTTCGTCCTCGAGATGCCGCCGGAGACGAACGACACCGGCTTCGCGATGACGTCCAGCTTCTCGACGATGCTGCTGGCCGCGCTCCTGGCCTTCCGGCCGGAGCTCGTGGCCGGCACCGACGCACTGGTCGCGGCGGCGCGGACGATCGCCGGTCTGGAGGCACGGATCGCCTCGCTCGCGGAGGGCACCGAACGCGTCGTCTACCTGGGCAGCGGTGCGCTGCAGGGCCTGGCACGCGAGTCGGCACTGAAGCTGCTCGAGCTCACCGCCGGCGGGGTCGTCTCGTTCTTCGACACCCCGCTCGGGTTCCGGCACGGCCCGAAGGCCGTGGCGGATGCGCACACCCTGGTGGTCGTCTACGGCTCGGCGGACCCGTACACGGCGCGGTACGACGCGGACATCCTCCGCGAGCTGCGTGCGGACGGAGCCGTTCGGGTCGTCTCGGTCGGCGGCGACGCGGACGACGACCGCTCCTTCCCGCTCGACGACCTGGCTGGCCTCGACGACGCGCTGCGCAGTGTCGCCCTCGTCGGCTTCGCGCAGCTCCTGGCCCTCGCCACGTCGGTCGCGCACGGCTGCACGCCGGACAACCCGTTCCCGGGCGGCACGGTCAACCGCGTCGTCCAGGGCGTGACCATCCACGACCACCGCGAGGGAGTCGCGCGGCCATGACCGTCTTCCTCGGCATGGACGGCGGCGGCACCAAGACGGCGTTCCTGCTCACCGACGGCGAGGGAACCACGCTCGCCGAGTCGCGCCAGCCGTCCTGCTACTGGTTCGACGCCGGCACCGGACTCGTCGGCGACGTCGTCCGGGCGGGTGTCGAGGCGGTGACCGCGGCGGCCGGCATCACCCCGGCGGACATCACGTACGCGCACTTCGGCATCCCCGGACACGGGGAGTCCAGCCGCGACACCCCCGTGCTCGACGCCGTCCCCGCCGCGGTGCTCGGACACGACCGGTACTCCTGCGGCAACGACATGATCGGCGGCTGGGCCGGGTCCCTGGCCGGTCGGGACGGCGTGAACGTCATCGCCGGCACCGGCTCGATGGCCTACGGCGAGCGCGGCGGCAGCGTCCACCGCGTCGGCGGCTGGAGCGAGGTGTTCGGCGACGAGGGCTCCGCGTACTGGGTCGCCGTGCAGGGGCTCGCCGCCTTCTCGCGGATGGCGGACGGTCGGCTCCCCCGGGGGCCGCTGCACGCCCTCGTGCGCGAGCGCGTCGGGGTGACCGAGGACCTCGACCTGATCGGTGTCGTCATGGAGGAGTGGGGTGCGGACCGCGGCACGATCGCCGACCTGGCGAAGGTGGTCGTGGCGGCCGCCGAGGCCGGCGACGCGGCCGCTGCCGACGTGCTGCACCGTGCCGCGGCCGAACTCACGACCCTGGTCGTGACGACCGTCCGTGCGCTCGACTTCCCCGCCGACGAGACCGTCCCGGTGTCGTACTCAGGCGGGCTCTTCCGGGCGCCGCGGCTCCGCCGGGGGTTCGCCGCCGCCCTGCACGCCGAGGACCCGCACCTCGAGCTCGTCGGACCCCGCCACGACCCGACCGTCGGCAGCGTCCTGGTCGCGATGCGCCGGGCCGGAGCACCGATCCCCGAGCGGTTCGCAGCCGCGGGCGAGCCCGAGGTGACCGGGGTCCTGTCGTGAAGCGGAACAGCTGGATCCTCTACGCCGGCCTCCTGGTCCTGTTCTGGGGCGTCTGGGGTGCGTTCTCGGGAGCGCCGACCACGCTCTACGACTACCCGGACGAGATGGTCTACGTGATCTGGGCGCTCACCATGGTCGTCCCGACCGTGTTCGTGCTCCGCGGCCAGCGGTTCGACCGCCGCGGGGTGGCCGCGCGGTACGGGCTGCTCGTCGGCCTCACCGGTGCCGGTGGTCAGCTCCTGCTCTTCCAGGCGCTCACGCTCGGTCCCGCCTACCTGGTGTTCCCCATCGTCTCGGTCTCCCCCGCGGTGACGGTGCTCATGGCCGTCGGCCTGCTGCGCGAGCGGATCTCCCGGCTCGCGGTGCTCGGCCTCGCGGCCGTGCTCGTCGCGCTGGTGCTCTTCAGCGTCACCGGCGGATCGGGCGGCGGCCACGGGCCGTGGCTCGTCATCGCGATCGGCGTCTGCATCGCGTGGGGCGTCCAGGCCTTCTTCATGCGCAAGGCGGCCACGGTGGGGGTCAACGACGCGACCACCTTCACCTGGATGACGATCAGCGGACTCCTGCTGGTACCCGTCGCGATCCTGATGACGGGCGGTCTGCCACTCGACGCCCCGTGGCAGGCGAGCGCCCTCGCCGGCGGCACGCAGCTCCTCAACGCCGTCGGTGCGCTGTTCCTGGTGATGGCGCTGAGCCGGGGCAAGGCGTCCGTGGTCAGCCCGGTGACGAACGCCCTCGCACCCGTGCTGACGGTCATCGTGTCGCTGGTCGTCTACCAGACCCTGCCGTCGGTGGCCGGTGTGATCGCGATCGTGCTCGCGCTGGGCGGCTCGACGCTCATGGTCTACAGCGACGAGAAGCGCGGCGAGGCGCTCACCGACGCGGTCGAGGACCCTGCGGCAGCACGTCCGCGCGCGACGGCCGACCGCGGACCACAGCCCCGCTGACGAGGAGATGACCGTGCAGACCACCTTCGAGTTCGACGGCCTCCGGGTCCCCGCGAACGTCGCCGGTCCTCCCCGCAGGACCACGGACGGGTGGGTCGTCCCGGCGGGACCCGTCGCGCTGCTGCACCCGTTCGGTCCCACTGCCGAGTTCTACCGGCACGGCTGGAACTCGTGGAGCCCGAGCGGGTGGACGCGGCTCGACGGCGACACGATCGGGATCAAGGACCGCCCCGAACGCCTGCTGACCGCCGATGACGCTGCGAACGAGACCCCGCACGCGCACTCGGGCAGCGCGGTGGGCGCGGTGACCGGCCCGGACGGCGGCACGCTGCTGGTCGGGGCGCTCGGGCTCGGCACCCCGCGGGTCGGTGCGGACGGCAACGTCCTGTGGGCCAGGAGCGAGCACGACGACGCGGAGTGGTTCGTCACGTACGGCGCCGAGCAGGACGTCTTCGCCGCCTACACCGACCAGGTCGCCGAGCGGCTCGGTCGCCGGACCGCCCGTGCCGGCACGGTGTGGAGCAGCTGGTACTCCTACTACGAGGACATCACCGAAGAGCGGATCGCCCGTGCGGCGGCCGACCTCGAGGGGTACCCGGTCGACGTGTTCCAGATGGACGACGGGTGGGAGCCGGTCGTCGGCGACTGGACGGCGGGACCGGACTTCCCGAGCGGCATGGCCGCCACGGCGCGGACCATCGCGCGGCACGGTTTCCGCCCGGGGATCTGGCTCGCGCCGCTGATCGCGCTGCCCGGTTCGACGATCGCCACGGAGCGCCCCGACCTGCTGGTCGCCGGCGACGACGGCCGTCCGCTCGTCACCGGGCACAACTGGGGGTCCCACTACCACTCGCTCGACACGACGAACCCGGAGGTGCTCGACCACCTCCGCGGGGTGTTCGACCGGATCACCGCGGACGGCTACAGCTACCTGAAGCTCGACTTCATGTACGCCGGCGCCGTCGGCGGACACCGACACGTCGACCTGCCCCGCGAGCAGGTCTACCGGCGGGCAATCGAGCACGTCCGGGCCACCGTCGGCGACGACGTCTACCTGCTCGGGTGCGGCGTCCCGTTGATCCCCTCGGTCGGTGTGTTCGACGGCGCCCGCGTCGGCCCGGACGTCGCGCCGTTCTGGGACAACGCCGAGCGGGTGGGCGACCCGTCCGGCGAGGGCGCCCGCAACGCGCTGGTCTCCTCGGTCAACCGGGTGTGGATGCGGCGGCTGTACGAGGTGGACCCCGACTCGGTCTACTTCCGGAGCGAACGGAACCTGCTCGGGGCGGACGAGCGTCGAGCGCTGCAGGACACCGCGGCGGTGCTCGGGTTCCGGTCGACGTCCGACCCCGTCGACTGGCTCCGACCAGAGGAGCGGGCCGAGGCAGCCGACTGGCTCGGCGGGAGCGCGGTGGTCGAGCAGGTCGGCCGGTACGTCTTCCGTGTCGATGACCGATCGGTCGACCTCACCCCGTACGTCACCGGCGAGCGGGCGGTCGACGCGGCGTCGTTCATCGGCTGACCAGCCGTCAGGCGCTGCTGGCTGCGGCGTGCAGCGCCCGACCGGCGGCCGCCGTCGGGCCTCGTCAGGCGTCGTCGGGCCTCGTCAGGCGTCGTCGGGCCTCGTCTGGCCTCGTCAGGCCTCATCTCGGACGGCGACGACGACCTTCCCGGCGATCCGACCGGCCGCGCCCTCGGCGTGCAGTGCCGGGAGCTCCGCCAGCGGGACGCGCCGGGTGACCTCGACGGTCAGCTCGCCGGCGTCGACGAGGGCGACGAGCTCCGCCAGTCGCTCACGGTTCGGCAGGACGAAGACCGTCGCGGCGCGGACGCTCCGGGACGCGTCGTCCGGCGTCGCCATGAACGCCGTGGTGCTGACCACGGTGCCGCCGTCACGCACGGCGGCGACGAGCTCCCGGAAGCGCTCCGGCTCGACCGGCGCGAGGTTGAGCAGCACGTCGACCGGCTCGTTGAGCGCCGCCAGGACGTCGGTCGTGGTGTGGTCGACGACCTGCTGGGCGCCCGCGGCGCGCACCGCGTCGGCGCTCCGCGGGCTCGCGGTGGCGACCACCTGGACGCCGGCGCGGACGGCGAGCTGGACAGCGTACTTCCCGACCACGCCCCCGGCGCCGTTGATCAGCACGCGCTGGCCCGCCTCGAGGTGACCCTCGTCGAACAGTGCCTGCCACGCTGTCAGTGCCACGGACGGCAGGGCCGCCGCGTCGACGAGCGGGACGGTCGTCGGAGCGGTGACGAGTGCCTCCGCGGGTGTGACCACGTACTCGGCGGCGCCGCCGTCGCGCTCCATCGGCAGGAACCCGATCACTGCGTCGCCGACGCGTAGGCCTTCGACGCCCTCGCCCAGCGCGGCGACCGTGCCGAAGACGTCGTAACCGGGCACGTGCGGGAGCTGGACCGGGATCGGCAGGAAGCCACCGCGCATGCCGTTGTCCGCGGCGTTGTAGGCGGAGGCGGCGACCTGCACCAGGACTTCGCCCGCGGCCGGCTCGGGGCGCTCGACGTCCTCGATCCGCAGGACCTCCGGCCCGCCGACCTCGTGGAACCGGACTGCCTGCATCGTGTTCTCGTTCATGGTCTCCCCCTTCGTCGTTTGCTTCAAATTCGAAGCGATAATGCGACCATACACCTGCTTTGAATTCGAAGCAACAGGGAGGATCGGTCCATGACCCCTCCCCCCGTCGGCACTCACCGGGACGCAGCTCGGCGCCTACCTGTCGTTCACCGAGGTGGCGACCCTGCTGCGTCCAGCGGTCGAGCAGCAGCTCCGGGACGCCGACGAGCTCAGTTACGTGCAGTTCCAACTGCTGGCCCGGCTGGGCGATGCGCCGGACGGGCGGCTCCGGATGACCGACCTGGCGGACGGGGTCGTGTACAGCCGCAGCGGGCTGACCTACCAGGCGCAGGTGCTCGAACAGCGCGGACCCGTCACGCGGGGGCCGTCGCCCGACGACGATGCAGCGCAGCTCGCCGATGTCCTGGGGCGGATCAGCGGTCACCTGCGGCAGCACCCGCCGCGCTCGGCGGGACGGGGGCGGCGGAAGGGGGCCGCTTCCGCTTGAGCCCCTTCCGGTCGACGCCACCGCTGGAACGGCACGAGTCAATGCGGAGACCGGTGCGGATCCTGCCGCCCGCCTCGAACCGGATCAGGACGCCGCCCACTGGTTGAGCGGCCAGGACAGCACCAGCACCGTGACGATCGAGACGATCGCGACGAGTGGCAGCCACCAGAAGCTCAGGCCCTTCCTGCGACGGGCGAGTCCACCCCACAGCGGCAGCACGATGCTCGAACTCTCCGCGAGGACGAAGCTGACGTAGATCCCCTGTTGGACGGCCTGCGAACACGTCCCCGCTCCTCCGCAGGGCGTGTAGACCATCAGCGTGAACTGGTAGAGGAACCAGACGATGACCGCCGTGACGACCACCACGAGGTTCAGGAGACCGAAGGTCACGTCCTGCCACGGAGCGGCGGCCGTCTGGCCCCTTCGCGAGTTCACCGTCGACCCGTGTGCACACGGAAAGACTGTCGTCTGCCCGGGCGCCGCACCAGTCGGCCTTCTCGGGGACCCGCAGCGGATGACGAGCCGGGTTCGCGGCTGTGCCGGCGCCCTCTCACCAGAGGTCTTCCACCGCCGTCGAAGATCGCATCGGGACACCGGCTCCGCCGCCGGGCCAGAGGTAGATCCTGCACCACGGGAAGGAGAAGACGGCCGCCCCGTCGGGATCGGGGACGCTGATCCAGCGTGTACCCCGAAGGGGCCACATGAGAGCCCACAGACATCCCCGTCGGCCCGGTCTAGCGTGCTGGCGGGGCCTGCTGCAAGGGGGAGCAGGCAGGGAGATAGGTGAGAACGATGATGTTCAAGTACCGACGGCCGATGATCGCTCTGGCTGCAGCCGGAATCATCGCAGCCAGGATTGTGGGGGCAGGCGCAGCGCAGGCCACCGAAGCCAGCCCGACAGAGGAGACGGTCGAGCTGCACTTCACCGGCTTCGACGTCGCGCGAGCGGCGAAGAACGGGTACGACGTCCGCACCGACGCTTCAGGCTGGCAGTACGCAGTGCCCACCGGAACGCCGCTGGGTTCGACGGCGGGGGCCGGGTTCAAGTACTGGAACGCGCTCGGTCATTGCCTGGTGGCCGGCCACCTGGACTTCGACAGTCCCGAACGGACGAACGCCCGCCCGAACATGACGCGGATGCTGTTCCTCGACGCTCACACTCGGGAGCTCTACACCCGGTGGCAGGAGGAAGCGGTCCGTGCGGTGTCGTCGCTTCGGGTGCTCGGGGGGAAGAACCCGGAGGACGCCGAGCTGACTGCGCTCGTCGGCGAGCTGACGGTGAAGAGTCCCGATTTCGGGAAGCTGTGGGCGAAGCACCCGGTGGAGAACTGTGTCTCCGACGTGAAATCCTTCCGGCACCCGGAGGTCGGCGAGTTCGACCTGAACTTCGAAGTGCTCACACCACCCGACGACTCCGGTCACCGGGTGCTGATGTACACACCGGATGCGGGCTCCGCCGCGGCCGGGGCGCTCGAGCTCCTCGGCAGAGGTATCGAGGAACGGGTCACCAGCTTCATGCCCTCCACCAACTGACAAGACAGCAGAAGGCCCGACCGGTTTCCGGTCGGGCCTTCTGCGTACTGTGCCTCACATGGTGGGGGTCGCGGCGACCGGTTCGGGAACCGCTGCCACCTTCCGGCGTGGTCTGGCGAAGCGGTCCATCATCGGCTTCTTCACCAACGAGTAGAGCGCCCACCCGCCGAGGAGCGTCAGACCGAAGAACCCGACGATGTAGAGCAACGCCACCGGAGTGGTGAACGTGGCGTTGTGCATCATCTGCCGGACCCAGAAGATCACGACGCCTTGGCAGAGGCAGAACCCGAACGATGTGTCGCCGAGCCACTGCATCGGACGTGACTGCAGGAAGGTGCTCCGCCCCGCAGCGTCGCCGGCGGCGGCAGTTGCGATGAGCACCGCGATAGGTCGGCGACCTCGCTGGGTTGCGGAAGCGCCTCGACCACATCGTGGACCTTGCGTCGACGTCGCCTGCCTCTCCCCCGTCCACCGCTCCGCGCAGGCCGACGACGGCCACAACGTGTCCGACCACGAGGACATCGACCCGCGCTTCGGAACAATGGACGAGCTCGACGCCCTGCTCGCCAAGGTGTACCGCCGGGGGCATGCGGTTCGTCATGGCCTTCGTTCTCGACCACACCAGCGACCAGCGCCCGTGGTTCCCGCGGCACTCCGTTCCCGCACCTACCCGGAGCACGACTGGTACCACTGGCGCGACCCGGTCGACGGGCACGAGCCCGACGGGAGGCGCACAGCATCCGGCGGCTCGGCGTGGTCCTGGGCGGAGCCATCGAGTTAGCTCCACTGACGGACCCGATCGTCGCCGCGATCGCCGAGATGCCCGCCGGTGACCTGCCGGCCGCTCTGGCCCGCCCGACGGCAAGACCCCCACCAACATTCGCCGATCCTGGTGGGGGTCCTCGTCTCGACCGCGCGGCCGATTACTTCCCTTGGATACGCGCGATCAACTCGAGGCGGTTGTAGTTCGCGACGCGCGTCAGCACCTCGACGCTATCTCCTCCGGTGAACTCAATCGGCTCGCCGTACTGCTTCTTCAGGGCGGCGACGAGCGTGCCCAGGTTCGCGGAGACGCCGAAACGCGACTTCAACTCCGCGAGGAATGTGGCGTCGATCAGTTGCGAGGTGAACTCGCCGATGAGCCAGTAGCTGCCATTGCGTGTGATGAGCTTCATGTCAGTGAGGATCTCTTCCGGAATCGGTGTGGGTTCGGGTTCGGGCTGTGGGACGGGCACGTACGACTCGTCGTATTCGAAGTGCCAGGCTTCGGGCTTCCTGAAGGTGTCACCCCTCGGCTGCCAACCAAAGGCCGGACCAGTGGAGTTCATCCATGCTTTCTCGGGCGTGCCGTAGCTGTCGACGCGGCTGCCGAAGTCGATGGCGAGAGCCCATCCGTGGATGGACGTCCCAGGCACCGCCGCCTCAGGTCCGCCTGCCAGGTACTTGGCGTAAGCCACTTCTTGCCGCTCGTAGGAACGGTAGGCCTCCCCGATCACGAGCGGCTTCCCGAACGCTTCTTGGAACGCATTGTTCAGGGCTTGGTATGAAACGAGCGCATCTGACCGCAGATACTGATCGCCGTACCCGAGGTACGACACTCCTGCGAAGCTCATGGCTTCCGGGGGGATACGTCCGTTCGCGTACTCGCCCCATGCCCTGGACGCTGCGATGCGCGCTTCCTGCGGCGAGGAAGGTTCCGGCCGCAGGGGCATGAAGCCGTCTGCCGCGTACGCCCGGTCAGAGAGCGTGCCGACTGAGGCGCCGAGCGCCGCCACCGCAGCCAGGAGAAGCACGGATCGGCGGCTCGCTTCGCCTGGTGATGCCGCGGACCCACCTTCCTGAATGTCAAGAAATGGATTGGTCAACGTTCTCCCCTCGGTGAAGTCACGCCCCTCGCGCCTTCCCGAGCGGACTGACATTTCTACCGCCAGCTATGCCCTCCCCACTACGGGGGGGTGAGAGAGAACGACACGTCCGACCTGCGACGACACGAGGTCCGGTCGACGACGCAAGAAGCTATGGGACGAAGACGTCGACCGACCTGTACGCGGAGCAGCCGTGTGTTGATGCGGGTGGCTCGGACTCTCAGCACGGGCCCGGCGGGCGGGAGCGTTCACGAGGATCGCGGAACAGGGGTGCCGAGATCGGACGACCTCCGATCCTGCATGCGTTCAAGCAAGCGGCGTCTCCGCACGGGGCGCCCGGCGGAAGATCTGCACCAAAGATGCACCATAGCCGCTTCAGAAAACACGAAAACCCCCGCGTGAACGGGGGTTTTCTGTGGCGGTACCGGTGGGATTTGAACCCACGGTGGAGTTGCCCCCACACATGTTTTCGAGACATGCTCCTTAGGCCGCTCGGACACGGTACCGGGATCGAGTTTACACGATCCGGGAGGCGCTCCTGACCACCGCCCTCGGCTCCCCTCCACAGGCGGTGCTGTCCGCGCTCCTCTCCACCGACCAGGCACAACAGAGTCCCCGACGAGCCGGCCCGCGTACGGTCTCCGGCATGAAGACCCGCACCCTCGTCGCCCTGCTCACGTCCGTCATCGGCGGCCTCGCCGTGGTGGGTGGCGGCGCCTTCGGAGCTCGCGCGGGGATCCGGGGCCAACGCGCCGCGTCCCAGCGGGTGGTCGACATGCTCCCCGTGCACGCCGACTGGTGGCGGGAGCGCCTGCAGCACGAGGGGCAGCTCACCTACCTGGCGATCGGCGACTCAGCGGCACAGGGCGTCGGCGCGACCGCTCCGGGGCGCGGGTACGTCGGACTCCTCGCCCGCCGCATCCGGCACCGGTCCCGCATGTCCGTCCGCGTCGTGAACCTCAGCGTGTCCGGTGCGACGACCTGGGGTGCGAAGAAGGATCAACTCCCGAAGCTGCGCAACTACACGCCCGACGTCTGCACGGTGTCGATCGGGGCGAACGACATCGCCGACTTCCACCCGGACAAGTTCGAGCGGAACATCCGTGAGATCTACAGCGCGGTGCCGTCACACGCCATCGTCGCCGAGCTGCCGTGCATGTTCGTGCCGGACCGGGAGCGCAGGGTGGCGGTGGCGAACGAGATCGTGCACCGGATCGCCGACGAGCTCGGCCTGACGGTGGCGCCACTGCACGTCATCACGAAGCGGGTCGGCCTTCGTCGGACGTTCTTCAACAGCTACGGCGACCTGTTCCACCCGAACGACCGCGGCTACGAGATCTGGGCGAGTGCGTTCGAGCCCGCGGTGGACGCCCGGGTCGACTCCGTCGCGGCGATCCGGCACTACCTGTCAGCGCGTGAGGCCGAGGACCTCGGGCGCGAGGCCGGAGCGGTCGCGAGCGCCCGTGCCGAACAGGACACCGAGCACGCTGCCGAACTCGACCACGGCGAGCGCCCGGGTCGCGTGGAGCGCCTGCGACAGCGGATGACGGGCGGCATCCCGTTGCCGAACGAACGGGATCGTGCACGCGAGCACGACCGAGCCCGCGAACACGACCAGGACGATGAGCGTGAGCCGCGGTCCGGTGATGTCGGCGGAGCGGCCTAGCCTCGAGCCATGGCGCGCACCCAGTCCCTCTACCGCTGCACGGAGTGCGGGTGGACCAGCATCAAGTGGGTCGGCCGCTGCGGCGAGTGCCAGGCGTGGGGCACGGTCGAGGACACGACGGCTGCGGCAGCGAGCTCGCGCGGTACTGCGGCGGTCTCCGTCGCCGGTGGCCGGGTCGCCCGGCCGATCACCGAGGCCCGCGGCACCGCGGTCCAGCGGTGGAACACCGGGATCGGCGAGTTCGACCGTGTGCTCGGCGGTGGCATCGTGCCCGGAGCCGCCGTGCTCCTGTCCGGTGAGCCGGGCGTGGGCAAGTCGACCCTGCTGCTCGAGGTGGCCTCGCGTGCGGCGGCGACGGGCAAGCGTGTCCTCTACGTCAGCGCCGAGGAGTCCGTCGACCAGGTCCGGCTCCGCGCCGAGCGCACGAACGCCATGCACGACCAGCTCTACCTGGCGAGCGAGGTCGACCTCGGCGTCATCCTCGGTCAGATCGACCAGGTGCAGCCCGACCTGGTGATCGCCGACTCCGTGCAGACGATCTCCTCGAGCACGGTCGACGGCATCGCCGGTGGGACGTCACAGGTGCGCGAGGTCGCCTCAACCTTGATCCGGGTGGCGAAGGAGCGGTCGCTCCCGGTCCTCATCGTCGGACACGTCACGAAGGACGGCACGATAGCGGGCCCCCGACTGCTCGAGCACCTGGTCGACGTCGTGTGCCACTTCGAGGGCGACCGGCAGACAGCACTGCGCTTCGTCCGCGCCCTCAAGAACCGCTTCGGTCCGACCGACGAGGTCGGCTGCTTCGACATGGCCGGTGACGGCATCCACGAGGTCCCGGACCCCAGCGGCCTCTTCATGTCACGGAACGGCACCCCGGTGTCCGGTACGTGCGTGACGGTGGCGCTCGAGGGTCGCCGTGCACTCCCGGTCGAGGTGCAGGCGCTCGTCGTCCCGAGCTCGGCGCCGCAACCCCGTCGGGTCGTCAACGGCGTCGACTCGTCGCGCGTCGCGATGTTGCTCGCCGTGCTCGAACGACGTGCCGGGCTGAAGCTGTCCGACGCGGACGTCTACGTCTCGACGGTCGGCGGGATGAAGCTCACCGAGCCCGGTGCCGACCTCGCGATCGCACTGGCCCTCGCGAGTGCCGCGCGTGACCGTCCGTACCCGCACACCCTCGCGGCAGTCGGCGAGATCAGCCTCGCCGGCGAGATCCGTCCCGCGACCGGGGCGAAGCAGCGTGCCAACGAGGCCTCGCGGCTCGGGTTCACGACCGTCCTCGGCGCCGATGCCGAGCACCTGCGCGAGGCCCTGCGCGTCGCGTTCTCGCTCACGCAGTCCGTGCGGGAACGCGAGCTCGACCGAGCGTTCTGACGGGCACGAGCGCCAGTGCGGGCCACGCGCTGACCGGCACGAGCGCCCAGCGCGAGCCGCGCTCGGACGGGCACGAGCGCACAGCGCGAGCCGTACGACGGTGGTGACCCGCGCCTCCAGACCGACCGGTGCGACCGGCCTGACAGCAGCGCCTACGCGCGGAGCGCCGTCAGCAGGTCCGACGGGGTCGCCTGCATGGTGTGCGGACCCGCGATGTCGAAGAACACGCCCTCGAGCGAGTCGAGGTGCGCCGCGAGGAACTCCTCGAGCCGGGGACCGTCGTAGACCATGACCTGCCGGATCTTCTCATCCGGCACCATCGCCGTGTAGGCATCGGCCGACGAGAAGAGCAGCAGGATGCGCTTGTCCGAGCCCTCGCGGCCGAACACGCGGACCTGCATGTCCTTCTTGCCGGTGACGAGCCGGGGGACGATCACGATGTCGTTCCGCAGCGCGAACGCGACCGCGGCGACGTCCTGCTTCGCGAGGGCCTCCTCGAGCTGCTCGCTCCGGAAGCGCTGTTCCTTGTCTGCCATCACCCCTAGTCCACCAGATCTTCCTGCGCCGCACGACCAGGCACGACGGCGGGGGCGCGGTCATCCTCGACGCCGAGCCGGGCGACCGCGTTCGCGAAACCACGGCGGTCCCGCGTGACGACGAGTCCGACGACCGCGGCGACGGCCAGGACGAACGCCACGACCCCGGAGAACGGGAACGTGACCGCGCTGGCGAAGGACCACCCGCCGGAGCCGAGTGCCCAGCGGACGAGGCGTCGGCCCCCTGCGGGGCGGGGAACGGGGCGGATTCGCACGACGTGCTCGCCGAGCGTGCGTCCGGTGGCGAGGACGACGACCAGCTGCCCGACCGGGGCAACGAGCGCGCAGACGGACAGCAGGACGACGGCCAAGGGCGAGCGCTCGTCCACCCCGAGCAGGGCGAGCGTGACGACGGTGCCGGAGGTCAGGAGCCCCCCGGTGAACACGATCGTGAGCAGGTCCGCCAACATGCCGAACGCCCGGCGCAGGAACGTCACCGGGCGAGGGACAGCGGCATCCGTCCGACGGTCGGAACCGGCGAGCAGCGTGATCACCGGCGCGGCCATGGTGCCGAGCAGCGCGCCGGTGGTGTTCGCGAGCAGGTCGTCGACGTCGAACAGGCGGTAGGCGCACGGGTACAGGAACCAGTCACCGGTCAGCTGCGTGCACTCGATGAGCAGCGAGACCCCGAACCCGACCGCGGTGCCGAGCAGGAGGCCCGCGAACCACCGGTGTCGCAGGACCGCGTGGCGGACGAGCGCACCGAGCGGCATGAACAGGATGACGTTGAACACGACCTGCGCCGCAGCCGGGTTCGACAGGAGCGATCGGGGCCCCGAGACACCGCCCTCCTTCGCGATGTCCTGCAGGAACGTGAAGGGCACGAACTGCGGGGACGGTCCGGGGCAGAGGGTGGAGACGTCGTCGGGCAGGGGCAGCAGCGTGTACGTCACGAGGGCGAGGGAGTACACGAGTGTCGCGAAGGCCAGCAGACTCCGCCCGAACCCCAGGCTGCCGTGTCGGCGGTACTGCAGCGCCGCCCAGGGGACGAGTGCCGCGACGGCGAGGACCGTCCCGATGACGAACGCGACCACTCCCGGCAGCACCGTTCCCATACAGAAATACTACACACGGGTTCCGCTGGAGGCGGATTTCTCCGTCCCACCCCTTCCATTGCCGCCACATCACGGTAGGTTGGTCTCAACCGCTCCGGCGGGAGTCCATCGTTCTTCTGGTGCTCCGCACCTTCGAGCGCCATCGGTCACTGATCTTCCCAGGTCGCCTGGCCCCGAACCCGTCCCACCGGCCCATGCCCGCGGGACGCACTGATCCGAAGACAACCGTCGGGGGATCGGCGGCAGCAAGAGCCGTCTCGCAAGACAGGCAACGAACGTCGCCTGGCAAGAAAGTTAAGGAAACGCCATCATGGCAACTGGCACCGTCAAGTGGTTCAACAACGAAAAGGGCTTCGGCTTCATCGCTCCGGACGACGGCAGCGCTGACGTCTTCGCGCACTTCTCCGCGATCGCTGGCAACGGCTACAAGTCGCTCGAGGAGAACCAGAAGGTGGAGTTCGAGATCACCGAGGGCCGCAAGGGCCCGCAGGCCGAGAACATCTCGGTCATCGGCTGACCTCAGCCTCTCGGAACGGGCTCGTCGTCTTCGGACGGCGGGCCCGTTCTCTCGTTCCAGCAGCAGTCAGCCACGATCGACCAGCCAGCCACTCGGCGCACTTCGCTAGACGGCCTAGCGGAGTGCCGTACCGTGGTCACATGACTTCCTCGCGACCAGGGCCGGAAGACAGCGCAACGCCGTTCGACCTGCAGACCTTCCTCGACGACTTCATGACGGGGCTGGACCCGGAAGCGGCCGAGGAGCAGCCGTAGCGCCGCCGAGCCGCTACTCGGTGCGGACGCCGTCCGACCAGATGCTCGCGTCCTCGGACTCGAACAACCCGCGCTTCGCGCGCTTCCGCAGACCCCGCAGGGTCGCGATCTTCACCGGCTCGACGCCGGCCTCACGCTCGTAGGACGACTCCCGCTCGACGATCCCCTGACTCGACACAGTGTCAGGATGGCGCACTCGGGAGCGGCGGGACGAACCGGTGCGTGTCCCGGATGACGACGGGGCACCGAGGCGTCAGTTCAGCACGAACTGCGCCGACTCCTTCGACGCCAGGTCCCCCACCGCGACCTGCAGGTGGTAGCTCGCGCCCCCTCCGGTGACCGCCGGCCGCGACGAGTCGCACGTCGTCGCCGACGAGCGCGTCCGGTCCCATGCGATGGCGGGCGTGGTGAGCTCCTGCCCCGCCTTGATGGTGACGTCCTGGTTCGTCCCACCGGTCTGGCAGTCCTTCGACGACCAGTACTGCTCCTCGCCCGAGCTGATCGTCAGCACCTGCTGCGCCGACCCCAGGTCCATGTGGCAGTCGGCCGTACCGGTGTTCGTGATCGACATCGAGATCCGCGGGTCCTCGGTGGGACCGTAGGTGCGCTTGTCGACCACGGGGGTGAGCTCGATCTGGTCCTTCGAGCAGCTCGCGGCCTCGCCCGGTGCGGACGACGCCGACGGCGATGCGGACGGCGTCGACGTACCAACACCGGACGACGACGAGCCGGACGACGACCCCGAGGACGAGCCGTCCGACGACCCAGCGGAAGCAGACGCCGAGGCGCTCGGAGCGGACGCCGACGACGAGCCGCTCCCCCGCCCGACCACGATCAGCACGACCACCACGACGACGAGCAGCAGGACGCCGGCCACGAGCGCGCGACGGCGCCAGTAGACACCGGACGACTCGGGCCCCACGGGGTGACGGAACGACGACATGCGCACAGGGTAGGGCGAACCCGTCGCCCCGCAGCCACGCGACGCCGTAGCGCCACCGAAAGCGTCAGAGGATCTTCAGCATGCGGGTGTTGCCGAGCGTGTTCGGCTTCACCCGCGCGAGGTCGAGGAACTCCGCGACCCCTTCGTCCGACGACCGCACGAGTTCGGCGTAGACGTCGGGCGACACGACCTGCTCACCGATCTCCAGGTACCCGTGCTTCGCGAAGAACTCGACCTCGAAGGTCAGGCAGAAGATCCGGGCCACCCCGAGCGCGCGGGCGTCGTGCTCGAGCGCCTCGAGCATGCGGTGGCCGACGCGCTTGTGGATCCAGTCGGGGTCGAGCGCGAGCGTGCGGACCTCGGCGATGTCGTCCCAGAACACGGCGAGCGCGCCGCAGCCGATCGGCACACCGTCCGGCCCCTCGGCGATCCGGAACTGCTGGATCGAGCCGTACAGGGCGACGTTCTCCTTGCCGAGCAGGATGCGCCGGTCGACGTACGGGGCGATGAGCCGCTGGATGTGCGGCACGTCCGACGCGAGCGCCGGTCGCACCCGGATCCCGTGCTCGTCCCGCTCGTCGAACGCGTGCTTCCCGTGTCCCGTCATCCTCCCGAGCATAGAGCGCGAGGCCGACTCGTCCGGGCCGCGCAGGGGGACACCGGTCCTGGAACCCGTCCAGGTCAACGCGCCTACCGTTCGACGCGAACACGAACCAGTACGACGAAACGAAGGAGCGAGCATGCCCCAGATCATCGAGACCGTCGACGTCAACGTCCCGGTCCGCCAGGCCTACGACCAGTGGACCCGGTTCGAGGAGTTCCCCACGTTCCTCGACGAGGTCGAGAAGATCGTCCAGGTGGACGACAAGACCACCGACTGGACCGTCAAGGTCGCCGGTCAGGAGCGCGACTTCCGCGCCGTGATCACCGAGCAGCACCCGGACGAGCGCGTCGCGTGGACCGTCAAGGACGGCGAGGTCGAGCACGCAGGCGTCGTCACCTTCCACAAGCTCTCGGACACCGAGACCCGCGTCACCGCACAGATCGACTGGGAGCCGACCGGCCTCCTCGAGAAGCTCGGCTCCGCCGTCGGTGTCGGCGGCCACGCCGTGAAGAAGGACCTGCAGAACTACAAGGAGCGCGTCGAGAACGCACCGACCGAGCCGGGCTGGCGCGGCGACGTCCAGGCCTAGGACACTCCGCACGGACGGGAGGCGCGGTGCCAGCTGGCACCGCGCCTCCCGTCTGTCCACAAGCACCCGACGCACGCACACGTCACGCTGGCAGAGTGGGCGCCATGCAGCTCCTGCGCACCGCCGTCACCGGTACCGCGATCGCCTCCGCCGGGAGCGTCGCCCTCGGCGCCGCCGCAGCCCGGCGGCTCCTCCGTCCGGCACCCGCCACCCCGCCGGAGTCCGAGCTCGTGTACGCGACCGAGCAGGACGTCCCGGGCACCGAGCCGGACGGCATCGCCCGCACGCACGTCGTCCACGTGCACGGGCAGTCGATCGGTCCGCAGCAGGTCCTCCGCGGCCTGCGGGTCTGGCGGTCGCTCGGCGCCTCGAGCCAGGTCGTCGACACCACCGACCTGCCGCTCCGGTCCCTCGACCCCGCGGCCGTTGACCGCGTCGCCGCCGCCGCGCACGCCGCCAGGGCCCGCGGGGCCGAACGCGTCGTGCTGCAGGGCTGGTCCGCAGGTGCCCTCGCCGCCTCCGCCGCCGCGGCACGCACGCCGGTGGACGGCATCGTCGGCGTCGCACCGCTCCTCGACGTCCGGTCGGCCCTGCGCGGTGCGGTCACGTCGGCACGGTTCCCCGCCGCGGTCGCGATCGTCGCCGCCCGCATCGCGACGACCCCGGGGTTGAGCCGCCTGGCCGGGGTGCCGTACCCGCTCACGGTGACGCGCTGGCAGGACGACCGCACGCCCACGCTGCTGCTGCACTCGACCGCGGACGCACTCGTCGCAGAACCCGACCTCGCCGTGCGGCGCGCTCGCGGCGCCCGCGTGGTGACGTTCGACCACGCCCGGCACACGCTCGAGTGGAACGAGGACCCGGAGCGCTGGGAGTCCGGCGTCCGCGACTTCGCCGCCGCACTCGGCTGACGGCCCCGGAACGTGAAGTGGCCCCGGTCGGGGGGAGACCGGGGCCACTGACGTCCGACCCGTTGGGGGGAACCAGCCGGACGTCGCGCGCGAGGTGTTGGGGGGAACTCCTCGCAGGGACAACGCTACCCCCACCCGGGGGTCACGTCCGCCAACCGCCGGAACACGCGTGTCCTGGCCTGCGGCCCGCGCCCTGGGACAGCGCACGGGAGGCGCGGTGCCAGCTGGCACCGCGCCTCCCGTCCGTCTGGACTGGGTCCTAGGACTCGATCTCGCCCTGCGGGGTCTCCGCGGACTCGACCGCGGCCGCCCCGGCGAGGACCTCCTCGCGACCCGGCTGCCGCCCGGTCTCGAAGTCGAACTTGCCGTCGACGAAGTCGACCTTCACGTGGTCGCCGGCGTTGAGCTCACCCTGCAGGATGTGCTCGGACAGCTGGTCCTCGACCTCGTGCTGCATCGCGCGACGCAGCGGTCGGGCACCGAGTGCCGGATCGAAGCCGACCTTGATGAGCTGCTCCTTGGCGGCGAGCGTGAGCTCCACCGTCATGTCGCGGTCCAGCAGACGGTCGGACAGGCGCTTCACGAACAGGTCCACGATCTGCAGCAGCTCGGACTGCGAGAGCTGCGGGAACACGATCGTGTCGTCGACGCGGTTGAGGAACTCCGGCTTGAAGTGCTTCTTGAGCTCCTCGTTCACCTTCGAGCGCATGCGGTCGTAGCCGACGGCCGAGTCACCCTCGACCTGGAAGCCCACCGGGCCACCGGCGATGCCCTGCGAACCGAGGTTCGTGGTCATGATGATGACGGTGTTCTTGAAGTCGACCACGCGGCCCTGACCATCGGTCAGGCGACCCTCTTCGAGGACCTGCAGCAGCGAGTTGAAGATGTCCGGGTGGGCCTTCTCGATCTCGTCGAACAGGACCACGGAGAACGGCTTGCGGCGCACCTTCTCGGTGAGCTGGCCGCCCTCCTCGAACCCGACGAACCCGGGAGGGGCACCGAAGAGTCGCGAGACCGTGTGCTTCTCACCGAACTCCGACATGTCGAGGGAGATCAGCGCGCCCTCGTCGTCGAACAGGAACTCGGCGAGCGCCTTGGCGAGCTCGGTCTTCCCGACGCCCGTGGGGCCGGCGAAGATGAACGAGCCCGAGGGGCGGTTGGGGTCCTTCAGGCCGGCACGGGTGCGGCGGATGGTCTTCGAGAGGGCCGAGATGGCCTCTTCCTGACCGATGACGCGCTCGTGCAGGGCCTTCTCCATGAAGACGAGACGCGAGGTCTCCTCTTCGGTGAGCTTGAACACCGGGATGCCCGTGGCCTGCGCCAGGACCTCGGCGATGATGCCCTCGTCGACGGTGCCGGACGCGGCGACGTCACCCGCACGCCACTGCTTCTCGAGGCGGAGACGCTCGCCGAGGAGCTTCTTCTCCTCGTCGCGCAGGCTCGCGGCCTTCTCGAAGTCCTGCTCCTCGATCGCGGCTTCCTTCTGCCCGCGGACCGTCGAGATCTTCTCGTCGAACTCGCGGAGCTCCGGCGGCGCCGACAGGATCGACAGGCGCAGGCGTGCGCCGGCCTCGTCGATCAGGTCGATGGCCTTGTCCGGCAGGAAGCGGTCCTGCACGTAGCGGTCCGCCAGGTTCGCCGCGGCGACGATCGCACCGTCGGTGATGGACACCTTGTGGAACGCCTCGTACTTGTCGCGGAGGCCCTTGAGGATGTTGATCGCGTGCGGTAGCGACGGCTCGTTGACCTGCACCGGCTGGAAGCGACGCTCGAGTGCGGCGTCCTTCTCGAAGTGCTTGCGGTACTCGTCGAGCGTGGTCGCACCGACCGTCTGCAGCTCACCGCGGGCGAGGAGCGGCTTGAGGATCGACGCGGCGTCGATCGCGCCCTCGGCAGCACCGGCACCGACGAGCGTGTGGATCTCGTCGATGAAGACGATGATGTCGCCGCGGGTGCGGATCTCCTTCGTGACCTTCTTCAGGCGCTCCTCGAAGTCGCCGCGGTAGCGGGACCCGGCGATGAGCGACCCGAGGTCGAGCGAGTACAGCTGCTTGTCCTTCAGCGTCTCCGGGACGTCGCCCTTCACGATCGCCTGGGCGAGGCCCTCGACGACCGCGGTCTTGCCGACGCCCGGCTCACCGATCAGGACGGGGTTGTTCTTGGAGCGGCGGGAGAGGATCTGCATGACCCGCTCCATCTCCTTCTCGCGCCCGATGACCGGGTCGAGCTTGCCGTCGCGCGCCGCCTGGGTGAGGTTCCGACCGAACTGGTCGAGGACCTGCGAACCCTGCTGGGCGTTCTGCTGCTGCTCGCCGCCGACGGCGACCGCTTCCTTGCCCTGGTAGCCGGACAGGAGCTGGATGACCTGCTGACGGACGCGGTTGAGGTCCGCGCCGAGCTTGACGAGGACCTGGGCGGCGACGCCCTCGCCCTCGCGGATGAGACCGAGCAGGATGTGCTCGGTGCCGATGTAGTTGTGGCCGAGCTGCAGCGCCTCGCGCAGGGACAGCTCGAGCACCTTCTTGGCGCGCGGCGTGAACGGGATGTGCCCGGTCGGCTGCTGCTGGCCCTGCCCGATGATGTCCTGGACCTGCTCGCGGACGGCATCGAGCGAGATGCCGAGCGACTCCAGTGCCTTGGCGGCGACGCCCTCGCCCTCGTGGATGAGGCCGAGGAGGATGTGCTCGGTGCCGATGTAGTTGTGGTTGAGCATCTTCGCTTCTTCTTGAGCGAGGACGACAACACGACGGGCTCGGTCGGTGAATCTCTCGAACATGTGCTCTCCCTTGCCGGGCTCGTGGGAGCTCGGTGACGTACATCGAGACTAACCAGCGGACCCCCGCAGGGCTGCCCCTGTTCGCCGTGGGCGTGACCTCGTTGCGCACCGCGAGCACGGTGCTCGTGCAGGGGCCCGCTCGGGGGACGCCGCGGGTGCTCCGGGTACGCTGCGGGCATGGAGCAGCCCGTCGTCGGCCTCGTCGTCCACCCCACCAAGAACGTGCGGGAGTCCATCACGACCCTGCAGCGGTGGAACGCGTCGGGCGCCGGACGACTCGTGGCCCGACGGGCGGACGCCCAGCGCATCGGCGGGGACGTCGAGGTGATCGGCGACGACGACTTCACCGACCAGGTCGACCTCGTCGTCGCGCTCGGTGGCGACGGCACGATGCTCGGTGCGATGCGCCTCGTGGCGAAGCGCCCGGTGCCGGTGCTCGGGGTGAACTACGGCAACGTCGGGTTCCTCGTCGAGATCGAGCCGCCCGAGCTCGAGGCCGCGCTCGACCGCCTGTCCGCCGGCGAGTACCAGCTCGAACCGCACCACGCCCTCGAGGCACGGCTGTCGTGGGGCGGTGCCCGCACCGACTACCTCGCCTTCAACGACCTGACCATCGTGCGGCGGCCGGGTGCCGGGCAGGTGTCCGCCGACCTCAGCGTGAACGGGCTCGGCTACGGCTACTACCGCGCGGACGCCATCGTCGCCGCGACCCCCGCCGGTTCCACCGCCTACAACTACGCGGCCGGCGGGCCGGTGCTCTCCCCCGCGTTGTCCGGCTCGGTCGTGACGCCCGTCGCCCCGATGGCCGGCATCGACCGTGCCGTCGTGCTCGCCGCGCGGGAGCGCTACCGCTTCGACATCGCCGAGGGCACCAGGAGCGCGGCGCTCGAGGTCGACGGGCTCGTGGTCGGCGAGGTGGCGACCGGGGCCCAGATCGACATCCGGCTCCGCAAGGACGCGGGCAGCGTGGTGCGGCTCGACGCCGAGCGGCACGGGCGGACCGGTCGGGTGAAGCTCAGCCTGCTCGACCTGCCGGTGCGCCCGGACCAGCTCATCGAGCTCATCCCGCAGGACCTCCGTCAGAAGCTCGGCCGCGAGCTCGAGGACTAGCGCAGCACGCCGCTCGGTCGAGCATCCGGTGACGCAGCGCCCCCAGGTCGGCGTCCGCCAAGCCGGCCGAGCGCAGGTACGCCTCCGCGCCGCCGTGGGTCTCCTGCAGGTGCTGCAGCGCGCGCTCCATCGCCGCCCGCGGTGACCGCGTGGCGAGCTCGAGCACCCGGTCACCGTCGAGGTGCTCGCCCGAGCCGGCGAGCTGCGCGACGAGTTCCTGCGCCGCCTGCCCGAAGGAGTCCGGCAGGAACGTCTCGGTCGCGGCGTAGTGGTCGAGCACCGTGGCCGTCGGCACACCGAGCACGGTCAGCAGGAGCGCCACCACGACACCGGTGCGGTCCTTCCCCGCGGAGCAGTGCACCAGCACGCCCTCCGTACCGGCGTGCGCCACGACTCGGACCGCATCGGCGACGGCCGTCGGTTCGTCGTCGAGCAGGCGGCAGTAGAGCTCGTCGAGCGCCGGGACGTCGGTCATCGACGCGACCGCTCCCGCGAGCATCGGTACCGGGACGGCCGTGGCCCCGCTCCCGACGAGTGCGTCCGGAGCGGCGGACCGCTCCGCGTCGGTGCGCAGGTCGAGCACCGTGGTGACGCCGAGGCTACGCAGCCTCGCACGCCCGTCGTCGGTCAGTCCGCCGAGGGATCCCGATCGCAACAACCTCCCCCGGACGAATCGGCACCCGTCGGTCGTCGCGAGGCCTGCCGCGTCGCGGGCGTTGAACGAGCCGTCGAGGTCGACGGAGCGCTCGGCGGGATCGGGCTGTCGCAGTCGGATCATGCTGGAATGCTACACATCAGTGCGGGTGCGACCCTGGACAGCGAAGTGGCCCGCCCAGGCAGTGCCTGGACGGGCCGTCCCATCACCCCACCGGACCGCCTTCCCACAGGACGGCCCGGTTCCCCGAGCCGACGCTCACGCGCCGGCCGAAGCCTGCTGACCTCAGTCGGTCAGGTACAGCTGCATGTCCTGGCTCACGGCCTTCGCGAACAGGCGCAGCTTCGCACGCGACTCCACGCGGCTGACCGCCTGGCGAGTGGTGTGCACGATCTTCGAGATCTCGTCGAGCGTCATCGGCTTGTCGTCGTCCAGGCCGTAGCGCATGCGGATGACGTTGGCCTCGTCGCTCGGCAGCTCGGAGACGATGGAGCGGATGTCGCGGTGCAGGAGCGTCGTCTCGGTGAGCTCGTTCGGGCTCGCGGCGTCCTCGTCCTCGATGAAGTCGCCGAGCTCGCTGTCGTCCGAGTCGCCGACCACGGTGTGGATCGACACCGGCTCGTGCGAGCGGCCCTTGAGGTCGAGGAGCTCCTCGGTGCTCATGCTGAGCTCCGCGGCGACCTCGTCGGGCATCGGCGCACGGCCGAGGTCCACGGTCAGGTCACGCTCGGTGCGCGAGATCTTGTTGATGAGCTCGACGGTGTGCACCGGGATGCGGATCGTACGCGCCTTGTCGGCGAGACCACGCGAGATCGCCTGGCGGATCCACCAGGTGGCGTAGGTCGAGAACTTGTAGCCCTGCGTGAAGTCGAACTTCTCGACCGCGCGGACCAGGCCGAGGTTGCCCTCCTGGATGACGTCCATGAACGGCAGGCCGCGCTGCGAGTAGCGCTTCGCGATGCTCACGACGAGGCGGAGGTTCGAGGTGATCATGCGCTCCTTGGCGCGCTCACCGTCGCGGACGAGCCAGCGCAGCTCGCGCTGCAGCGTCTTGTCGATCCCGGGCTCGGTGTTGAGCTTCTCCTCGGCGAACAGCCCGACCTCGATGCGGCGGGCGATGTCCGCCTCCTCCTCCGCGGTCAGGAGCGAGAGCCGGCCGATGTGGCGCAGGTAGTCGCCGACCTGGTCGACGGATGCGCCCCGGACGCCGGCGAGCTGCTCGTCCGCCTCGACGTCGGTGTCGAGGGTGGTGGTCTCCACCGCGGCGTCCGCGGTCTTCGCGGCTGCTGCCTTCTTGCTGCGGCGCGCGGTGGTGCCAGTGGTCGTCGTCTTCGGTGCTGCGGTCGCGATCGTCATGGTGACTCTCCCTGCGGTTCGACGGTGATGGCCTCGTTGGGGGGTGCTGATGAGTAAAGCGGTCGCAAGGTGTACCCCACAAACCGATCGGATCGATTCCCAGGGAACGCCGTGCTTCACCATCGGAACTGTCCCCCGCGGGGTACAGGCCCACCGACAGCTTGCCCCCGCCTGATCCCCGAACACAAGGGGATGTCGCCGTGTTTCCGGTGTTTCGACCGTGTTTCGCCAGGGCTGTCACCCGTGTACCCCGGGCCGTTGCGCCTCGTGGACACGGAAAAGGGGTACGGCGTTCCGGATCGTCGTGATCCGGACTCCGTACCCCGAAGACCGTTGGGCGCGCGGTGTCACCAGGAGGGTTCGAGCCACCCGTCCCGTCGCTTGGAGGTCTCGAGGTCGGCGTCGCGGTCGAACTCGTCGTACTCGCTCTCGATGTCGCCGACGAGGCTGCGGCCGGTGAAGGCGTGCGTGATGGACATGCGGACGATGCTCACCCGCGCGGGCGACGTCCCGTCGACGACAGGGTGAACGGCCGGTGACCGACGACGGACGCGCAGACGTCGGACGCTCAGACGTCGATGTCGTCGTCGTCCTCGTCGGCCCACACCGCGTCGCGCGTCGCGTCGGGCAGGACGGAGTGGCCGAAGGCGTCCTCGGGGTCGAGGTCCGCCGGATCCGACGGGATCGGCGGCAGGCAGGGACGTGCGCTCACGACGTCACTGCACCACCCGACGGTGAACGGGTGGTGACGCGGTGCTGGCGAGGGCTACTCCGCCGAGGTCGGCGCGGGTGCCGGTCGCCCGTGCTCGCGCTCGTAGCGGGCGCGCTCCTCGGCCTCGACCTTCGCGTACGCCGCGCGCTCCGTGCGGTCCGCGCGCATGATCGCGCGCATCACGAACCAGAAGATCAGGCCGACGACGACCGTCGGCGTCACGGCGAAGATGATCCCGGTCACGACTCCCTCTGGCACCGGAGCATCGTACCTCGCCCCGATGGGCGCCATGCGCCCGGACCGGAGCCGGGACGCAACGGGAGGCGCGGTGCAAGCCGGCACCGCGCCTCCCGTCGGGTCGTCGGGTCGCGTCCCTACTTGACCAGCGGGAACAGGATCGTCTCGCGGATCCCGAGACCGGTGATCGCCATCAGCAGGCGGTCGACGCCCATGCCCATGCCGCCCGACGGCGGCATCGCGTGCTCGAGGGCCCGCAGGAACTCCTCGTCGACGCGCATCGCCTCGGGGTCGCCGCCGGCGGCGAGCTTCGCCTGCTCGACGAAGCGCTCGCGCTGCACGACGGGGTCGACGAGCTCGGAGTACGCCGTCGCGAGCTCGAACCCGCGGACGTACAGGTCCCACTTCTCGACCACGCCCGGGCGGGTGCGGTGCTCGCGGGTGAGCGGCGAGGTGTCGACCGGGAAGTTCATCACGAACGTCGGCGCGTGCAGCTGGTCGCCGTGGAAGTGCTCCCACAGCTCCTCGACGTACTTGCCGTGCGTGGCGTGCGCGACCTCGACGCCCTCGGCCTCGGCGAGCGCCACCAGCTCGGACAGCGGGGTCTCCGGGGTGATCTCGCGCCCCGCGGCTTCGGACAGCGAGCCGTACATGTCCATGCGGGCCCACTCGCCGCCGAGGTCGTACTCGGAGCCGTCGGCGAGCGTGACGACGAGGGAGCCGCCCGTCACGGCCTTCGCCGCGTTCTGCACGAGCTCCTGCGTCAGGTCGGCCATCTGCTCGTAGTTGCCGTAGGCCTGGTACGCCTCGACCATCGCGAACTCGGGCGAGTGCGACGAGTCGGCGCCCTCGTTCCGGAAGTTCCGGTTGATCTCGAAGACCCGGTCGATGCCACCGACGACGGCGCGCTTGAGGAAGAGCTCCGGCGCGATGCGCAGGTACAGGTCGGTGTCGAAGGCGTTCGAGTGCGTCACGAAGGGTCGGGCCGAGGCGCCGCCGTGCTGCGTCTGCAGCATCGGGGTCTCGACCTCGAGGTAGTCGTGGCCGGTGAAGGTCTGGCGGAGCGACGCCATGACGGCGGCACGGGCGCGGACGGTCTCGCGGGCCTGGTCGCGGACGATCAGGTCGAGGTACCGCTGGCGGACCCGGGTCTCCTCGTTCAGCTCGTTGTGCAGGTTCGGCAGCGGCAGGATCGCCTTCGCCGCGATCGCCCAGTCGTCGACCATGATGCTCAGCTCGCCACGACGCGAGGAGATGACGCGACCGTGCACGAACACGTGGTCGCCGAGGTCGACGAACTCCTTCCAGCGCGCGAGCGACTCGTCGCCGACCTCGGCGAGGGACACCATCGCCTGGATGCGGGACCCGTCGCCGGACTGCAGGGTCGCGAAGCAGAGCTTGCCGGTGTTGCGCGAGAACACGATGCGGCCCGCGAGCCCGACGACGTCCTGCGTCTCCTCACCTGTCTCGAGGTGGGCGTACTGCTCGCGCACCGACGCGATCGTGGTCGTGATCGGCAGCTCGGCCGGGTACGCCTCGATGCCGGCTTCCAGGAGCTTCGCCCGCTTGTCGAGCCGCACCTGCCGCTGTTCGCTGGTCTCGGCGGCGGCGAGCTCCGCTGCGGAGGGGCCGTCGCCCGAGGGCTCGGTGGCGGGTGCGGTCTCGTCGGTCATGCTGGTGCGGCTCCGATGGGGTCGTGGGGGATGCGTCGATGGTACCGGCCGCACCGCTCGCGCCCGGAACCGGAGGGACGGCTACAGGGCCGCCTGGCCGTCCGCCGCGGCGAGGGCGTTGTCGACCGCCGAGCGCACGAGGGCGCCGAGCACCCGCCCGGGGTGCTCCACGCCGATGCCGGAGAGCGTTCCGGCGGACTGGTCGACGATCGCGGTCGAGAACGACACCGCGGCGCGCACCGCGTCGGCGTACGCGGGCCGGTCCTGCTCGGTGACGACGAACGGCTCCGCGCCCATCTCGACGACGAGCGCCTGGGCGATCGGCAGCACCGGCGCCGGTGCGGTGACGGCGCAGTAGGCGTCACGCAGCCGGGCGAGGTCGACGCTCGTGCCGGTGAACGCCATCGCCGGGTGGATGGCGAGCGGGATCGCGCCGGCCGACATCGCCGGTCGGAGCACCTCGACGCCGTGGTCGGGGCTGGTGTGCACGACGAGCTGCCCCGGCTGCCAGATGCCGGCGTCCGCCAGGCCCTGCACGAGCGGCGCGAGCTGGTCGTCGGGCACGGCGAGCAGCACGAGTTCGCTCCGCTCGACCAGGTCCGGGGTCGCCAGGACGGGTGCGCCGGGGAGCATCGCCTCGGCGCGGTCGCGGCCGGCGTCGGACACGGCCGTCACACCCACGACCGCGTGCTCGGCGTTCGCGAGCGCGGCGCCGAGCACGGGTCCGACCCTGCCCGCGCCGACGATGCCGACGCCGAGTCGTCCCGCCCTCACCGCAGGGCTCCGGGTGGCGGCACGTCGGCCCAGCGGACGGGAGGCGCGGGGTGCGTCCCAGCGCCGGCCTGCCACGGGCCCGTGGCAGCCGTCACGGCCGTGGCACCGACCGCCTGCGGGTCCGACGCGTGCGTGGCGGGGGTGGGTCGGGCCTCCCGTTCGCGCCAGCGGTGGGAGGTGTCGACGGCGGCCGCCTCGACGGCACGGCGGGCGGTCTCCGACCACAGCCGCTGCGCGTCGAGGGCGTCGAGCGCCCCGACGCGGGCGGACACCGGGCCGGCGACCGTGTGGACGTGCACCGACGCGAGCCGGAGCGCGCGTTCGAGCGGTCCCTGCTCGACCTTGACGCTCTGCACGCGCGGCAGCGGGACGATCACGAGCGAGCGCCAGACGGCACCGAGCCGGAGCAGCACCGCGCCCGGCACGAAGCGGTAGCCGTTGCGGCGGAACGCGAACGGCCGGAGCCAGGCGCCGCGGCGGGGCGAGTGCACGAAGCCGCCGCGGTCACCGGTCGTGGTGAGGCTGTCGTCGACGACGTCGACCGCCTCGGACGACCCCTCGCGGAGTTGCTCGCGCGATGCCTCCGGACCGGCGACGGCCGCGCCGACGAGCCGCGGCAGGATGATGTCCAGGACCTCGCGGACGTCCTCGGCACGGCCGACGGGCAGCACGATCGACGAGACCTGTTGGTTGTTGGACGCCCCGTTGCCGGCGTTCGTCGCGCGGTTGATGCGGACGTCCCACCAGCCGAACGGCCGCCAGAGCAGCGGCTGCGCCACGCTCACGGCGTGGATGCGCCCCGGCGGCAGCGTCTCGTTCGAGGTGGACACGAGCCCGAAGCCGATGCGGATGCCGTCGCGGGTCTCGGCGATCGTGTACTGCAGCGAGCGCGAGAACTTCCGGACGGTGTAGCCGCCGGCACCGATGACCACCGGGAACAGGCCGATCAGGATGCCGTACTCGCCCGTGATCGCGATGCTGACGATCATCGCCACGATGACCACCACGAAGAACACCGTCGTTCCGGAGAGCAGCATCGACGCGATGAGCCGGCCCGGGTGCACCTTCACGATCCGGGTGGCGTGCACGGCGGCGGGGTCGAGCTCGGGCGAGAAGAGCTCGCCGACGCGGTCCTGCAGCACGCCGTTCGAGTCGCGGCGGGCCGTCTCCTCGTCGTCCTGGGCGCCCGAGGCGAGCACGAGGATGCGCTGCCGCAGGTCGTCCGCCGCCCGCGCGCCGAGGTACGCCAGCTGCACGTTGGCGTCGTTGCCGGCCTGGGCGATCTCGAGCTTCGCCGTGCCGAAGATCCGCGGCACCACGGGCCGCGAGATGTTGATGCCCTGGATCCGGTCGAGCCGGGCCTTGCGGTGGCTGCGGAACAGCACGCCCGAGCGGACCTCGACCACGTCGCCCGTGACGCGGAACTCGTGCATCCGCCACGAGACGTAGAACGACCCGATCAACACGGCCAGGAGCACGACGATCCCGAGCAGGACCCAGCCGACCGCACCGTGCTCCCACACGTAGCGGACGGGGTCGCCGTCCTCCTGCGGGGCCTGGCCCGGCACGAAGAACTCGAGGAGCTGGTCCCGCAGGTTGTTCAGCACGTAGCCGAGCACGACGATGAGGAAGATGCCGCCCTTGAGCAGCGGCGTCAGCGGGTGCAGGCGGTGCCACTCGCCGTCCGTCAGCGGAGCGGCTGCGGCGGCGTCACCCCGGCGCGGCGGTGCGGGCGGCGGTGGCCCGGGTCGGAACGTCACGATCGCCCCTAGAGCCCGGCGCGGCGGGACTCGGCGAGCTCGACGAGCCGGTCGCGCAGCTCGTCGGCGTCGGCAGCGGGGATGCCCGGGATCCGGACGTTCGTCGCGGCGGCGGCGGTGACGAACTTCAGCTCGCTCAGCCCGAGGGCCCGGTCGAGCGGTCCGCGGTTCACGTCGACGAGCTGCATGCGCCCGTACGGCACCGCGGTGAAGCGCTGCCACATGAGCCCGCGGCGCAGCACGAGGTCGTCGTCGCGCAGGGCGTAGCCGATGGCGCGGACACGACGGGGCGTCAGGACGGCGGTGACCAGTGCGACGAGGGCGACCACGATCGCGACGCAGGTCCAGACCGTGCCCGCGGGCCCGTCGAACCCGCCGAACAGCACCGCGAAGAGCACGCACCCGGCGGTCACGACGACCCCGACCACGATCGTGCTGACGAGCTCGGTCCAGACGAGCTTCGGCGACACCCGCGTCCACGTCGTCCCGGTCAGGCCGAGCCCCGGCTCGTCGAGTCGTTCGAGCGGCATCACGGCCTCCTGCGGTCGTCGGTCAGTTCGCGGCCGTCCCGCCCCTGGGCAGGTCGTCATCGTCGTCGCCCGGTGGCGGCGCCATGCACATGTGCTCGGCGACGAGCGCGCACACCACGAGCACGAGACCGCCCCCGACCGCGACGGCGTTCGGCAGGACCGAGCCTAGCGGCGGCAGGGCAGACCTGGTCAGGAGGTACACGAGGAGCCCCGCGGCGAAGGCACCGAACAGTGCACCGGCGATGCTCGAGGCCTTCGCGAGCACGACGACCCGCGTGGCGTAGAGCGGGTCGACGGGGTGCTGCCGGCCGGCACCGTCGCGGGCGTGCCGGCGGACGGGTCGGGCCATCGCGACGACGGCGACGCCGATCAGGGCGAGCGTCACGCCGAGGGGCGTGGAGAGCAGCAGGGTCGGCTCCTGGCGCGAGGCCAGCACGGCGTCGAGGGCGAACCCGGCGACGGCGGCGACGAGGGCGACGCTGACCAGGGTGGAGGCGCGGGTCGGCTTCACGCGGCGGGCTCCGCTCCGGCAGTGGGTGCGGGCGCGGCTGCGCTTGCGGCGTCGGGTGCGGGCGCGGCGTCGGGTGCGGTCCGGGTCGCGGGCGCGGGTGCGGTCCGGGACGCGGGCGCGAACAGCCGGGGCTCGTCGACGCGCTCGGTGTCGTCGCCGATCGACTCGAGCAGGTCGGCCACGCGTCCCACCCCGGGCAGCACGGCCTCCGGGTCGGCGTCGAGCCACGGCGCGAGCACGAACGCTCGCTCCCCCGCGCGCGGGTGCGGCACCGTCAGGGTGGCGGTGTCGGTCCGCAGGTCGTCGATCGCCACCACGTCGAGGTCGAGCGTGCGGTCGCCCCAGCGGACCTCGCGGGTGCGGCCGTGGTCGTCCTCGATCCGGTGCAGGGCGTCGAGGAGGTCCTGCGGCGCCAGGTCGGTGTCGACGACGACGACGCCGTTGCGGTACCGGGGCTTGCTGTCGTCGAGGCCGTCGAGGGTCAGGGCGACGGACTCGACCTCGTGGCTCGACGCCACCGGCCGGATGCCCGGCACGGCGACGATCGCCTGCGCAGCGGCCCGCAGGGTGCTCCCGCGGTCGCCGAGGTTCGCGCCGAGCGCGATGACCGCCCGGCTCACTCTTCTTCCTCGTGGGACACCGCACCACCGCGGGTGCGGCGGATCGTGATCGAGACGTCGGAGAACGGCACCGTGATCGGCGCCTGGGGCTTGTGCACCGTGACCTCGACCGCGAGCGCCGCCCGGTGGGTGAGCACCGCGGACGCGATGCGCTCGGCGAGGGTCTCGATGAGGTCGACCGGCCCGCCCTCGATCTCGGCCACGACCTGCTCGGCGACGACCCCGTAGTGCACGGTGTCGTCCAGGTCGTCGGACCCCGACGACACTCGGGCGTCGACCTCGACCGCGACGTCGACGACGAAGTCCTGGCCGTCGGCGCGCTCGTGGTCGAAGACGCCGTGGTGTCCGCGGGCGCGCACTCCGGTCAGTCGGATGGTGTCCTTCATGTTCGCGCTGCCCTCCAGGCATCCCAGACGTCGAGCACCGCGCGGGTCGGTGCGGGGTCGTGCACGCGGACGCCCCACGCCCCGCGTTCGGCGGCGAGCAGGCTGATCGCCGCGGTGGCGAGGTCGCGGTCGCGCGGCGGAGCACCGGCGGCGCTGCCGACCCCGTCGAGGAACCGCTTGCGCGAGGCGGCGACGAGCACCGGCAGCCCGATCGACGCGAAGCGTTCGTAGCCGGCCAGGATCTCCCAGTTCTGGGCGCCCTGCTTCGCGAAGCCGAGGCCCGGGTCGATCACGACCTGCTCCTCGCGCACGCCGAGCACGATGAGCTCGGCGACACGCAGTTCGACCTCGCGCCGGACCTCCTCGACCGCACGGGTGTACTCGGCGTTCCGGTACATCCGGTCGCTGTGCCCACGCCAGTGCACGACGACGAACCCGGTACCGGTGTCGCGGACGACGCGGACCATGTCGGGATCGGCCAGCCCGCCGGACACGTCGTTGACGATCACGGCACCGGCCTCGACCGCGCGTTCGGCGGTGGCGGCGTTCATGGTGTCGACGCTCACGGCGATGCCCTCGGACACGAGCTGGCGGACGACCGGCAGCACGCGCTCCTGCTCGACCTCGAGCGGCACCCGTTCGGCACCGGGACGGGTGGACTCCCCGCCGACGTCGACCAGGTCGGCCCCGGAGGCGACGAGGTCGCGCGCGTGGGCGATCGCCGCGTCGACCGCGAGGTGCAGACCGCCGTCACTGAACGAGTCCGGCGTGACGTTGAGGATGCCCATCACCCGGGTGCGGTCGGCGGTCTCGTCGCCGCCGACGGCGCGGCTCCCCCCGACGCCGGGGTCGCGCCGACGGCCGGTCACGATCTCCGGCACCGGTGCTGGTGCGCGGAGGTCGATCGCGACCGTCGGCGGTTCCGCGGCTGCGGCGCGGGCCCGCTGCTCAGCGGCGGCGGCCTGGCTCGCCTCGGCGAGCCGGCGTGCTCGTCTCGTCGGCAGGTCGGTCATGCCGGGCTAGGCGGGGGCGATACCCGGGTTGCCGAACGGACGACGACGGGGCTTCGACGACGACTCCGTGTCGCCCTGCTCCACCGCGGTCGACGCGGCCTTGCCCGGGAACGAGATGGCCGGCAGGTTCGACACCGGGCGGCGGTCGCTCGACAGCCACTGCGGGCGCTCCGGGAGCTTGCGGACGTCCTTGAAGATCTCGACGAGCTCCGGCGCGTCCAGCGTCTCCTTCTCGAGGAGCTCGCCGGCCAGGCGGTCGAGGATGTCGCGGTTGTCGTTGAGCACCTGGTAGGCCTCGTCGTGCGCCGCCTCGAGCAGGGCGCGGGTCTCGGCGTCGACGGTCTCGGCGATGTTCTCCGAGTAGTCGCGACCGCTGCCGCCGCCCATCTCGCGGCCGACGAACGGCTCGCTCGAGCCCGACCCGAGCTTGACGGAACCGACCGCACGGCTCATGCCGTACTCGGTCACCATCTTGCGTGCGGTCGAGGTGGCCTTCTCGATGTCGTTCGACGCACCCGTGGTCGGGTCGTGGAACACGATCTCCTCGGCGACTCGACCGCCCATGGCGTACGTGAGCTGGTCGAGCAGCTCGTTGCGCGTCACGGAGTACTTGTCCTCGAGCGGGAGCACCATCGTGTAGCCGAGGGCGCGACCGCGCGGCAGGATCGTGATCTTCGTCACCGGGTCGGTGTGGCGCATCGCGGCGGCGGCCAGGGCGTGACCACCCTCGTGGTACGCCGTGATGAGCTTCTCCTGGTCGGACATGATCCGGGTGCGGCGCTGCGGGCCGGCCATCACGCGGTCGACCGCTTCGTCCAGGGCGCGGTTGTCGATGAGCTGCGCGTTCGACCGGGCGGTGAGCAGCGCGGCCTCGTTGAGGACGTTCGCCAGGTCGGCACCGGTGAAGCCGGGGGTCTTCCGGGCGAGGAGCTCGAGGTCGACGCTCGCGGCGAGCGGCTTGCCCTTCGCGTGCACCTCGAGGATCTGCTTGCGGCCCTGCAGGCTCGGGGCGTCGACGCCGATCTGGCGGTCGAAGCGGCCCGGGCGCAGGAGGGCGGGGTCGAGCACGTCGGGGCGGTTCGTCGCCGCGATGAGGATGACGTTGGTCTTGCCGTCGAAGCCGTCCATCTCGACCAGGAGCTGGTTGAGCGTCTGCTCGCGCTCGTCGTTGCCGCCGCCGATGCCGGCACCACGGTGACGACCCACGGCGTCGATCTCGTCGATGAAGACGATCGCGGGGGCGTTCTGCTTGGCCTGCTCGAAGAGGTCACGGACACGGCTCGCGCCGACACCGACGAACATCTCGACGAAGTCCGAACCGGAGATCGAGTAGAAGGGCACGCCCGCCTCGCCGGCGACCGCACGGGCGAGCAGGGTCTTGCCGGTACCGGGAGGGCCGTACAGCAGCACGCCCTTCGGGATCTTGGCGCCGACGGCCTGGAACTTCGCGGGCTCCTGCAGGAACTCCTTGATCTCGTGGAGCTCCTCGATCGCCTCGTCGGAACCGGCGACGTCGGCGAAGGTGACCTGCGGGTTCTCCTTGTTGTTCATCTTCGCGCGCGACTTGCCGAACTGCATCACCTTCGAGCCGCCGCCCTGAGCACTCGACAGGAGGAACCAGAACAGGGCGCCGATGATGAGGAACGGCAGGATGATGCCGAGCAGCGACAAGAACCAGTTCCCCTGCTGCACCGTGTCGTTGTACCCGTCGGGCAGGTTGGCGTCGTTGACGGCCTTGATGACCTCTTCGCCGCGCGGCGTGGAGTAGTAGAACTGCTCCTTCGCGTTGCCGTCCTTGAGCGTGAGGTCGACGCGCTGCTCGGTCGAGTTGACGACCACGGACGACACCTTGCCGTCGGCGAGCTGCTCGAGACCCTTCTGGGTGTCGATCTGCTGCGTGCCGGACTGCGCGATGACGCTCCAGCCGATGAAGATGCCGACCAGCGCGATGAGCACGTAGAGGTACGGGCCGCGGAAGATGCGCTTGAAGTTCATGTGATCCGGGCGCGGAGGCCCGACACCTTTCTCTGCCGGAGTTGCGTGGAGGTCAGCATACGGCGGCGACTCTGTGGCGAGAATGGGTGTCCTCTGCGGGCGAACTCCACCCGGGCCAGGAGACCGCCGTGCGGGCCGGCCGGTCGCTCGGACGGCCCCGTCCGGTCAGGAGTAGACGTGCGGCGCGAGCACGCCGATGCCGCGCAGGTTCCGGTAGCGCTCGTCGAAGTCGAGGCCGTAGCCGACCACGAACGCGTCGGGGATCTCGAAGCCGGCGTACTTCACGTCGACCTCGACCTTGGCGGCCTCGGGCTTGCGGAGCAGGGCGACGATCTCGACGCTCGCGGCACCGCGCGACTCGAGGTTCTGCTTGAGCCACGACAGCGTCAGGCCGGAGTCGATGATGTCCTCGACGATGATGACGTCGCGGCCGTGCAGGTCGGTGTCGAGGTCCTTGAGGATCCGCACGACACCGGACGACTTCGTGCCGGAGCCGTACGACGACACCGCCATCCAGTCCATCCGCGCCTGCATCTTGAGGTGCCGCGAGAAGTCCGCCATGACCATGACGGCGCCCTTCAGCACGCCGACGAGCAGCGGGTCCTTCCCCGCGTAGTCACGGTCGACCACCGCGGCGAGTTCGGCGAGCTTCTCGTCGATCTGCTCGGGGGTGAAGAGCACTTCGGACAGGTCTGCCTGGACGTCGGAGAGTTCCACCAGAGCACTCTAACGGGCGGCGAACGCGATGCGCTCGCCCTCCCGCGACGCCCGGACCCCCGGCAGGTCGACCGGTCCCTGCCCGCGCCAGTCGGTCACGAGCCGGCAGACCTCGAGCGTCTGCGTGCGCGACAGCGTCACGCCGAACTCCCCCTCCACGGCCAGGCGGACGAGTCGCTGCCGGAGCGCCGGCGGGTTCGCCTGCAGCTCGGGCACGGACAGCGAGATGCCCGCCTCGGAGTGCTCGGCGAGGTCCTCCGCCATCTCCTCGGCGAAGTGGTCGAGCGCCGCAGCGTCCTCGCGGAGCTGTTCGGCGGTCCGGGCGAGTGCCTCGGGCACCCCGGCACCGAGCTCGCGCTCCAGCACGGGCATGAGCGCGGTCCGCACACGCACTCGGGCGTACGCGGGATCGTCGTTCTGCGGGTCGTCCCACGGCACGAGCCCCCCGGCGACCGAGGCCTGCCTGGTCGTGTGCCGGCGCACCCCGAGGAGCGGCCGCCCGTAGGCCGGACCGGCCGCGCGTCGCGCGAGCGGCGGCATGCCGGACAGCGCGTCCGGCCCGCTGCCGCGCAGCAGGCCGAGCAGCACCGTCTCGGCCTGGTCGTCGAGCGTGTGCCCGAACAGCACCAGGGGCGACCCCGTGTCGGCGGCGGCCCGCGCGATCGCGGTGTGCCGTGCCTCCCGTGCGGCACCCTCGGGACCGCCGTCCGAGCCGACGTCCACCCGGCGGACCGTCACCGGGTCGAGACCCAGCGACGCGGCCGTCCTGGAGGCGCGGCTCGCCACCGCGTCGCTGCCCGCCTGGAGTGCGTGGTCGACGACCACCGCACCGGCCCGCAGGTCCTGCTTCGGCGCCTCGAACGCGGTCGCCGCAGCGAGCGCGAGCGAATCGGCTCCCCCGCTGAGCGCGACCGTGACCAGGTCGCCGGGCTGCAGCAGCCCCTCGTCGCGCGCCTGCGCGAGGAGCGTCCGGACCGCCAGCCGGGTCGCGGCGACGGCCGGGTCCAACCGGGGACGCGGAGTGTTCACCCGGTAACGTTAGCCGCGCTTTCTTCCCGCACATGAGACCAGGAGCGCAACATGGCCGCGTACGACGTCGTCGTCGAGATCCCCAAGGGCAGCCGCAACAAGTACGAGGTCGACCACGAGACCGGTCGCGTGTACCTCGACCGCGTGCTGTTCACCTCGTTCGTCTACCCGACCGACTACGGGTACTTCGAGAACACGCTGGCCGACGACGGCGACCCCGTGGACGCGCTGCTGCTGCTCGAGTACCCGGTCTTCCCGGGCGTCGGCGTCAAGGTCCGCCCGGTCGGCGTCTTCAAGATGAGCGACGAGGCCGGCAACGACGCGAAGGTCCTCGTGGTCCCGGCGAAGGACCCGCGCTGGCAGCACATCCAGGACATCTCGGACGTCGACGAGCAGACCAAGGCCGAGATCGCGCACTTCTTCGAGCGCTACAAGGACCTCGAGCCGAACAAGTGGGTCAAGGCCGAGGGCTGGGGCGACGCCGCCGAGGCCGAGCGCATCGTGCAGGCCGGCCAGGCCGCGTACGTGCCGTCCGGTCACTGACGCTCGCACACAGGACGGCGCCCGCGCTCCCCTCGGGGAGTGCGGGCGCCGTCGTTCGTGCGGGGTCGGGGTCCCGGTCGCGGGTTGCGGGTCGCTCGTTGCGGGTCGCTCGTTGCGGGTCGCTCGGGCTAGACCGAGCCGCTCGGGCGGCCGACGTACGGCAGGAGCTGGTTCGGCAGCCAGATCCCGCGCTCGACGACGCCGACGCCGGGGCGCGCGGCCTCGACCATGGTGCCGTAGCTCGTGACGATGCTGTCGTGGTAGGCGCCGGAGACGCTGCCGTTCGTCGAGTAGAACAGGATGTCGCCAGGCTGCCGCTGCGACAGCGGGACGAGGCGCCCGACGGACTTGAAGTAGTTGTACTGCCAGACGACGTTGTGTCCGCCAGTGGCGATGCCCTGCGAGTTGTACGCCATCATCACCAGGCCGGAGCAATCCCAGGTGTTCGGACCCGCGCCGCCCAGCACGTACGCCTTGCCGAGCTGACCACGGGCGTAGGCGATGGCACCGGCGGCCTTCGACGGGCTCGAGACCGGCTTCGGGGCCGGCGCAGGCGCCGGTGCGGGGGCAGGCGCCGCTGCGGGGGCCGGCGCAGGAGCAGGGGCCGGAGCAGGCGCAGGCGCAGGCGCAGGGCGCGACGGTGTCGTGCTCGGCCGGGAGGGGCTCGTGTTCGGCTGCGTGGTGCTCGGGCGCGACGGGCTCGTGTTCGGCTGCGTGGTGCTCGGCTGGGTCGTGCTCGGCCGCGACGTGCTCGGCCGCGATGGTACGGACGGCGACGCGGGGTCGCTGCTGCCGCCGGATGCCGTGTCACGGGAGGCGGCAGCGGTCCGGGCCGCGAGCTGCTGCTCGGCCCGCTTCGCCTGCTGCTCGTTCCAGTACGCCGTCTCGGTCGCCGTGCTCGTGCCCTTGAGGAACGCCAACTGGTCGAGCACCTCGGCCTGCCTGTCCTGCTGCTGCTGGACGCGGGATCGGGCTGAGGCCGACGCCTCGTTCGCCTGGTCCAGGGTGCGCTCGGACTTCGCGGTCGCTGCGGCGAGGGCCTTCGTGGCCGCCGACTGCTGCGCGGCGATCGACTCGACGGTGTTCTGGTCGGTCTGCGCCTGGGCGAGCACCCGGGCCGACCGCGCGGACAGGTGCGAGACCGTGCCCACGCGGTAGAGCAGGTCCTTCGCGTCCGAGGCGTCGACGAGCATCGAGGTCGACAGGTCGCCCCCGCCCGTGCGGGACAGCTCCACGACGAGCCCGGCGACCTGTGCGGCCGACTCGTCCGCCTTCTGCTCGGCGCGCTTCGCCTGGGCGGTCAGGTCGTCGAGCGACGCCTGTGCCTCCTGCTGCTGCGACACCGCCATCGCGTAGTCCTGCGCCGCCTGGAGCTCGGAGACCTCGGCGCTGTCCGCGGCGTCCTGCAGCGTCTGCAGCCGGGCGCTCAGCTCGTCCACCGTCGCCTGGGCCTGCGCGGTGTCGGCCTTCGCCTGGCGCACGTCGTCCCAGCTCGGGGCGGACGGAGCTGCCTGGGCGGGACCGGCGACGACGACCGACAGGCCGATACCGAGGACGGCGACGACCGCGGTGCAGCCGGACAGGGTGCGGGAGGAGGGCTTCATGTCTCGCTCAGGGCCTCTCGACGGCGCTGTTGCTCAAACCGAGATCCCCCGCGCTGCCATGAAGGGGACCGGGTCGACGGCGGAACCGTTCACCCGGGTCTCGAAGTGGAGGTGGCACCCCGTCGACCAGCCGGTGGAGCCGATCTTCGCGATCTGCTGCCCGGCCTCGACGTGCTGCCCGACGGAGACGAGGATGCCGCCGTCGACGATGTGCCCGTAGGCGGTGGAGATGCCGCCGCCGTTGTCGAGCACGACCTCGTTGCCGTAGCCGCCACCGTTCGCCGCGAACGTGACCGTGCCGGAGTGGGCGGCGTAGATCGGTGCGTAGCAGGCGGGCGCGAGGTCGACCCCGGCGTGCAGTGCCCGGTAGTGCGTGTACGGGTCGACGCGGTAGCCGTAGGGGCTCGTCTGGTAGCCGCCCGAGGGACGCACCCAGCCGGAGGAGTTCGGGGCCCCACCGCCGGAGCCGCCCTGGCTCGTCGCTGCGGCCTTCGCGGCCGCGGCAGCGCGGGCCGCTTCCGCCGCCTTCGCTGCCGCGACCCCCTTGTCGTACTGGGCCTCGACGTCCTTCGCGTTCGTGGTGAGGAGCTCGAGCTGCGCCTCGAGCCGCGCCTTGTTGTCCGCCTGGGCGTCGACCGCTGACTGCGCGCGGTCGGCGGCGTCCTGAGCCGCCTGCATCTTCGCCTGGGCTGCGTCGGCGAGCGCGCCGAGGGCCTCCTTCGCCTGCTGGGCACGGTCGGCGAGGCCCTGGGCGACACCGCGGTCCTGTGAGGCCTGGGAGTAGATGCCGTCGGCCTGCTCGGTGAGCTTCGACATCGCGCCGAGCTCGTACAGCAGGTCACCCGAATCGGACGGGTGGGTGAGGATGTCGGTCGTCACGTCGTTCGCGCTCGCGCGGCCGAGCTGCGCGGCGAGCTGACCGGCCTGCGCCTCGGAGCGCTTCGCGGTGCGGTCCGCCTCGTCCGCCTGCTGCTGCAGCGTCTGCTGCTCGAGGGTCGCGGCGTCGTACTTCGTCTGCGCCGTCTGGTAGGCGGTGCCGGCTGCCTCGGACGCCTGCTGTGCGGCGGACGCCTTCGCGTCCAGGTCCTGCAGGAGCGCCGTGATCTCGGTGACCTTGGCCTGCTGGGCGTCTTTCGACGCCTTCGCCTGCTCCACGTCCGACCAGCTGGGGTAGCTCGCAGCCGACGCTGCGGACACCGGGCCGACCGCGGCGAGAGCGCCGGCGGAGAGCACGACGGCGACCGCGGCGGCGAGAACGCGGCGGCGGGGGCGGGGGCGGGCGGAAGCAGGCGACATGGTCTCGATCTCGTAACGGTGCGGCGAGGCTCGGACTCGCCACACTGTCAACAGACGCAACAGTAACAACACGGGTCACGGCGCGGACACCCCCGAGCGAGGGTCCAGGCCGCCCACGATGGTCGCAGCGGGCGCCTACTCAGGCCACTTCGAGCGAGTGCGACACGCCGGGGATGCACGTTCGGGGGCACTCGATTTGTGCATCGCGCAGAGCGTCCGTATGCTTGACTCCCGGTAGCGCACGGCGCAGCTTGCGGCCCTATCGTTTAGTGGCCTAGGACACCGCCCTTTCACGGCGGCAGCACGGGTTCGAATCCCGTTGGGGTCACTCCTCGTGAGTGAGCAAGCAGCTGTACGACACCGAACACAACACAATATGGCCCTGTAGCGCAGTTGGTTAGCGTGCCGCCCTGTCACGGCGGAGGTCGCGGGTTCAAGTCCCGTCAGGGTCGCCACGGCTGGATAGCTCAGTTGGTAGAGCGTTCGACTGAAAATCGAAAGGTCCACGGATCGATGCCGTGTCCAGCCACGGTGAAGAGCCCCTCACGAGAGTGAGGGGCTCTTTTGCGTTCCCGGTGGGCCGCGCTGGCTGGCGCGGCGCCGAACCACGTTTCCGACATCGAGCCAGCTCGTGCGGCTGGTTCGATGTCGGAATCGTGGTTCGACCCGTGGCCATGCAGCCGCGGTGGAGCGTCAGGCCTCGCGGGTCTTCGGGCTGCTGTCGTTCGTCTTCGCCGGGTCGCGCTCGACGACCGACCCGAGGGCGTCGTCGATGCGGGACATCAGCTCGGCAGGGATCTGCACCCCGGCCGCGCCGGCGTTGTCGTGCACCTGCTCCGGGCGCGAGGCGCCGATGATCGCCGACGCCACGTTCTCGTTCTGCAGCACCCACGCGACCGCGAGCTGCGCCATCGACAGGCTCAGCTCGTCGGCGATCGGCCCGAGCTCCTGCACCGCCGAGAGCACCTCGTCGTTCATGAAGCGCTCGATCATCTTCGCGCCGCCCTTGTCGTCGGTGGCACGCGAGCCCTCGGGCAGCGGCTGACCGGGCTGGTACTTGCCCGTCAGGACGCCCTGGGCGATCGGGGACCAGACGATCTGCGAGATGCCGAGCTCCTTCGACGCGGGGACGACCTCCTCCTCGATGACCCGCCAGAGCGCCGAGTACTGCGGCTGGTTCGAGATGAGCTGGAACCCGAGGTCCTTCGCGAGCTCGGCGCCGGCGCGGAGTTGGTCCGCCGTCCACTCCGAGACGCCGACGTACAGGACCTTGCCCTGCCGCACGACGTCGGCGAACGCCTGCATCGTCTCCTCGAGCGGGGTCTCGTGGTCGTAGCGGTGCGCCTGGTACAGGTCGACGTAGTCGGTCTGCAGCCGCTCGAGCGAGCCGTCGATCGACTCGAGGATGTGCTTCCGGCTCAGCCCGGTGTCGTTGTGCCCCTTCGGGCCGGTCGGACCGAACACCTTCGTGGCGATCTCGAGCGACTGGCGACGCTCCCCCTTCAGCGCTTCGCCGAAGACGGTCTCGGCACCGGTGTTCGCGTAGACGTCGGCGGTGTCGAACGTCGAGATGCCGACGTCGAGGGCGGCGCGGACGCAGGCGATCGCCGCGTCGTTCTCGACCTGGGAGGCGTGGGTGAGCCAGTTGCCGTAGGTGATCTCGGACACTTTGAGGCCCGAGTTGCCGAGGTAGCGGTACTCCATGTGCGTGTCACTCCTGTCGTGGAGCGCATCGGTGCGCCCCGACCCGTGACGGTACGCGGGCCGCGTGGGGCAGGATCGCAGGGGCGCGGTGCACAGCGGCACCGCCGGGAGCAAGGGAGCATCCATGTCGGGACCGAGCGTGCTGTTCATCGGCGGCAGCGGCATCATCAGCGCCGCGTGCGTCCGCGAAGCCGTCGAACAGGGGTTCGCCGTCACCGTGCTCAACCGGGGCACGACGGACAAGCGGCCGATCCCGGAGAGCGTGACGCGCCTCCAGGCCGACGTGTCGGATCGCACCGCGCTCGAGGCGGCGATCGGCGACCAGCAGTGGGACGTCGTCATCGACTTCGTGGCCTTCACGCCCGACCAGGTGCAGCGCGACATCGACGTGTTCACGGGTCGCACGAACCAGTACGTCTTCATCTCGTCGGCCTCGGCGTACCAGACGCCCGCGACGCACCTACCGATCACCGAGTCGACGCCGCTGAAGAACCCGTTCTGGCAGTACTCGCGGGACAAGATCGCGTGCGAGGACCTGCTCACGAAGGCGTACCGCGAGGACGACTTCCCGATGACGATCATCCGGCCGTCCCACACCTACGACGAGACCCTGGTGCCGTTCTCGGGCGGGTGGACGGTGCTCGGGCGCATGCGTGCGGGCAAGCCGATCGTGGTGTGCGGGGACGGCAGCTCGCTGTGGACGATCACGCACGCGCGGGACTTCGCGGTCGGCTTCGTGGGGCTGCTCGACCGTGCCGAAGCGATCGGCGAGGCCTTCCACATCACCGGCGACGAGGCACCGACGTGGGACCGCATCGCGCACGAGCTCGCGGCGGCCGCCGGGGTCGACGACCTGCAGATCGTGCACGTACCGTCGGACGCGATCGACGCGCTCGACGCTGACTGGGGCGCGAGCCTGCTCGGGGACAAGGCGAACACCTCGGTGTTCGACAACACGAAGGTGCAGACGCTCGTACCGGAGTTCGCGCAGACGACGTCGATCCGGCAGGGGGCGCGGGAGATCGTCGCGTGGTTCGACGCCGACCCGTCGCGCCAGGTCACGGACGAGCGGCTCGACGGGCTGATGGACCAGCTCGTGGAGCGGTGGCAGGTGCGCTGACGCTGGGCGCGCGTTCGTGGAGCAGGGATCGTCGGGTCGGCGACGCGGACCCGACGGTTCCTGTTCCACCGAGTGCGGTCCGGACGCGCGCGCCGCGTACGGCAGACGGACGGGAGGCGCGGCACCCGCTGGCACCGCGCCTCCCGTCCGGCAGGTGGTCGCGTCTACCGCGCGGCCAGCACCTCGCCGAGGGTCCCGATCGCCAGGCGCACCTCGTCGTCGGTGACGACGAGCGGCGGCGCGAAGCGGATCGTCGACCCGTGCGTGTCCTTCACGAGCACGCCGCGGCCGGCGAGGTCCTTCGCGATCTCCTTGCCGGTGCCGAGCGCGGGGTCGATGTCGATCCCCGCCCAGAGCCCGGCGACGCGGTGTGCGACGACGCCGTGCCCGACGAGCTCGTCGAGCAGCCCGCGGAGCAGCGGTTCACCGTCGAGTGCGCGCTGCTGGAACGTGCCCTCGCCGAGCATCGCGACGACCTCGGACCCGACGGCGGCTGCGAGCGGGTTGCCGCCGAACGTCGATCCGTGCTCGCCCGGACGCAGGACCCCGAGCACCTCGCGCGAGCCCACGACGGCCGACACCGGGACGATGCCACCGCCGAGCGCCTTGCCGAGCGTGATGAGGTCCGGCGTGACGTCGACGCGCTGCACGGCGAGGGTGTGCCCGGTGCGCCCGAGACCCGACTGGATCTCGTCGGCGACGAACAGCGCGCCGAACTCGTCGCAGACCGCGCGGACCGCCGGCAGGTAGTCCGAGGGCGGGATCACCACGCCGCCCTCGCCCTGGATCGGCTCGAGCAGCACGGCGACGACGGTCTCGTCCATCGCCTCCCGCAGGGCTGCGGCGTCACCGTACGGCACGGTGCGGAAGCCGGGCGTGTACGGCCCGAAGTCCTCGCGGGCCGAGGGGTCGTCGGAGAACGACACGATCGTCGTGGTGCGCCCGTGGAAGTTCCCGGACGCGACGACGATCGTGGCCTGGCCGGCCGGTACGCCCTTGACGCGGTAGCCCCAGGCGCGGGAGACCTTGATCGCGGACTCGACGGCCTCGGCGCCGGTGTTCATCGGCAGGACGAGGTCGGTGCCCGTCAGTTCGGCGAGTGCCGACGCGAAGGGTCCGAGCCGGTCGTTGACGAACGCGCGGCTCGTCAGGGTCACGCGGTCGAGCTGGGCCCGGGCGGCGTCGAGCAGCCGGGGGTTGCCGTGGCCGAAGTTCACCGCGGAGTACGCGGCGAGTCCGTCCAGGTAGCGCTTGCCGTCCACGTCGGTCACCCACGCGCCGTCGCCGGACGCGATGACGACCGGCAGCGGGCTGTAGTTGTGGGCGAGGGAGCGGTCCTCGACGGCCAGGGCCGCCGCGGTGGCGTCACCGAACGCGCCGGTACCCGTCTGGGTACCGGCTCCGGTCGCGGTGCTCACGGCTACCGCGCGACCGAGGTGCCGGTGCCGACGGGGTGCAGGTCGAGCGTGCAGCACTTCACGCCGCCGCCGCCGAGCAGCAGCTCGGACAGGTCGACGCCGATCGGGTTGTAGCCCTTCTCCTTGAGCTGCGAGGCGAACGTCGTCGCCCGCGAGGCGATCACGACGTTGTAGCCGTCGGAGTACGAGTTCAGGCCGAGGATCGCGGCGTCCTCCTCGGTCGCGATGATCGCGTCCGGGAAGCGCTCGCGCAGGATCGCCAGCGAGGGCTCGTCGAAGGCGCTCTCGAGGTACGCGATGTTGCTGGTCCCGTCCGCAGCGGGCTCCGGGTCGAGCACGGCGATGGCGGTGTCGAGGTGGTAGAAGCTCGGGTTGATGAGCTTGAGGGTGACGACCTCGCGCCCGTAGAGCTCGGCGAGCTCCTCGTGCGAGGTGCTGTCCGAACGGAAGCCCGTGCCCGCGAAGATCGTGTTGCCGACGAGCAGGAAGTCACCCTCGCCCTCGTTGGTCTCGCGCGGCTCCGCCACGGTCAGGCCGGCGCTGCGGAACCAGTCCATGTACGCGGGACCCTCGGGCTGGCGCTCGGGGTACTGGAACTTCGCGCCGTACGCGATGCCGTCGAGCACGAAGCCGCCGTTCGCCGCGTAGACCATGTCGGGCAGGCCCTCGATCGGCTCGATGTACGAGATGTCGAAGCCGAGCTGCTCGTAGACATCGACGAGGGACTGCCACTGCTCGACGGCCTTCGACGTGTCGGTCGGCTCCTCGGGGTGCATCCACGGGTTGATCCGGTAGCTGACCGTGTAGTGCGTCGGCTTGCACATCAGGATCGTGCGCTTCGTGGCGACACGGGCCGGTGCTGCCTGCGGTTCGGTTGCGGTGTTCGACATCAGTCCTCCTGGGACCGGGGCCCGAGCCTGCCAGGAACCACCACGGGTGAAGCACTCCGATGAGACGCAGGCTCACTCACCGCAGCGGACCAGGTCGACGCCAGCAGCAGTCTGACACGAACGGTCCGGTCGGTGCAGTACCCCGTTCGCGAGCGCGTGGCACCCGTTCGGGTGACGCACGATTCCTGCGTCGGACCCACCTCGCTCGCAAGAACCCCGCGTACCATGTTCGTCGATGGACACACTCGACCACCGCATCCTGGACCAGCTCCGGGAGAACGCCCGGGCCGGCTACGGCGACATCGGGTCGGTGGTCGGGCTCTCGGCGTCCGCCGTGAAGCGCCGCGTCGACCGACTCGTCGCCGACGGGGTCATCCAGGGCTTCACGATCAAGGTCGACCCCGCTGTGGAGGACCGCGGCACCGAGGCCTGGGTGGAGCTCTACTGCCGTGGCACGGTCTCCCCCGACGAGCTCCGGACGCTGCTCGACACCGTCCCCGAGGTCGTCGACGCCGGGACCGTGACCGGCAGCGCCGACGCCGTCGTGCACATGCGCTCGCGGGACCTGCCGGCGCTCGAGCTGGCGCTCGACCGCGTGCGCCTGGCCCCGCAGGTCGACCACACCCGCAGCGCGATCGTGCTCTCCAAGCTCGTCTCCCGCGAGTCCGCGTAGCCCGACCGCGTAGGGTCGCGTCCGTGGGACGTGAGACGACAGCCGGGAGGCACGGCGTGCCTCCCGTCCGACCGCTGGCGGCCCGCCGCCTGGTCACCGCGGCCTCCGTGGCTTACCTGGCCAACTGCCTCTGGGGCACCGCGGTCGCGGTGCGCCTCATCCGCACCAGGAAGCTCCGGATCGTCCACCACGGCCTCTTCGTCGTGACCGCGACCCTGACCGGTGCCGCCGCGACCACCCCCGTCTGGACGCGGGACCGCTCCGCGCTCTTCCTGCTGCCCGCACTCGTCCCGCTCGCACTCGCTCCACGCACGAACCCCCGCTCCGGAGCACACTGGAGAGTCGCGGTCGCCGCCGCACCGTCCTACCTGGGGGCGCTGCTCGCACGGCGCTGACCGCGACCACGAGACACGAGGGATGCAGTGGAGCTCTTCGAGGCCATCCGACGCCGGCGCACGACCAACGGGGCGTTCCTGCCCGACCCGGTGTCCGAGGAGCACCAGCGGCTGCTCATGGAGCTCGCCGGACGGGCGCCCTCGCAGCTGAACAGCCAGCCGTGGCGCTTCGTCATCGTCGAGGAGCGGGACACCATCGACCGCATCGCCGACATCAGCGGTCGCTCGATGACGCAGACGATGGCCGAGGGGTCCTTCTTCGAGCGCTACCGTCCGTACTTCCGGTTCTCGCAGGCCGAGATGGACGAGCGCCGCGACGGGATGCTGTTCGACAAGCTGCCCGGGCCGCTCAAGCCCTTCACGAAGCAGGTGTTCACGAAGCGCGGGCAGCTGCTCATGAACACGCTCCGGGTACCGCAGACCCTCGGCGAGGAGAACCGGAAGCTCGTCGCCGGGTCGCCGCTCCTGCTCGGGGTGATGCTCGACCGTGACGAGTACCGGAAGGAGGCGCGCAACGCCTTCTACTCCGTGTTCAGCATGGGCGCGGCGATGGAGAACGTCTGGCTCGCCACGACCGAGCTCGGCCTCGGGATCCAGTTCGTGTCCTTCCCGATGGAGATCGAGGAGGCCTGGGCCGAGGTCGAGCAGCTCCTCGCGGTGCCGCCGGAGCTCGAGCTGATGGCCGTGTACCGGATCGGGTACCTGCCGCCGGAGCGCCGACGTCCCGCCATCGACTGGGTGTCGAACGAGCGGAAGCGCCCGTCGCAGTACGTGTTCCGCGGGACCTGCGCGACGCCGCAGACCGGGTGGGACGACGTGCCGGCGGCTGCGCACGGCGACGACGCGAGCGGCTCGTGACCGCGAGCCGGCGCGACGGGGCAGAGCCGGGCCTCCCCGCCGTCGAGGCGGTGGCGCCGCCACTGCGGGGCCGCCCGTGGATCTCGCAGGACTGGCTCGACGTGGTCTTCGTGCACTGGCGTGTGGACGTCTCCGCCGTGGCGCCGCTGCTGCCCGCCGGGGCGTCCCCGGACACGATGGCACCCGACGGGACCGACGACGGGTCGACCACGTGGGTCGGCCTGATCGGCTTCCGCTTCACGGACACGCGGTTCCCACCGCTCGGACCGCTCGGCCGGGCCGGCAGCGTCGGCGACTTCGTCGAGGTGAACGTGCGGGTCTACACGCGTGACGACCAGGGCCGGCGGGGCGTGGCGTTCCTGTCGCTCGACGCGGGCAAGTTCCTCCCGACCGTCGGCGCACGGGTGGCGACCGGCCTGCCGTACTGGTGGGCGCACGCGGCGATCCGGAAGGCCGACGGCCGTGTGGGCTACGCGATGCGTCGGCACGGGACGCACCTGCGGTCGACCTTCGACGTCCGGGTGGGGCCGGTGGTGGACGAACCGACCGCGCTCGAGACCTTCCTGACGGCTCGGTGGGGCATGCACGTCCGGCGGGTGGGTGCGACCCGGTACTGGCCGAACGAGCACGAGTCGTGGCCGCTGCACCGGGCGACCCTCGTGTCGCTGCGGGACGACCTGGTCGCGGCGGCGGGACTGCCGTCCGGCCTGTCCGGGCTGGAGCCGGACTCGGTGCTCTACTCACCCGGGGTCACCACGCGGTTCGGTCGGGGGCGCTGAGGCAGGCGCGACGCGCTCGGCCGGCGCGGTCGGCCCGGGTCGGCTGCCCGGGTCCGGTCGTTCGGTCCGTCGGCTGCGCCGGCCGGGAGGCACGGTGTCGGCTCCTGGGACCGTGTCGGCGACCGGTGGGTAGCGTCCACCGCGTGACCGGTGGAGCGCAGCAGCAGGACGTCCGACGCCGCGCGGGATGGCTCCCGCAGGACCAGAGCGGGCTCGAGGCGTGGCTCCGCGGCCGCCGCGAGCGCCACCAGGAGCGCGACCCCGACCGGGCCCTGCACCCCGCGGTCTCCGCGTTCCGCGACCTCGTCGAGGGCGACCCCGTCCTGCGCATGCACGCGCACCAGATGATCGACCAGGTCCCCGTCGGTCGGCGCTACGAGGACCGGCACCTCGAGTCGTTCGCGGAACTGCTCGAACTCGTCGACGAGGTCATCACGACCGCGCCCGAGTACAGCGACGAGCAGATGGTGATGACCCCGCTCGACGGGGTGCTCGACTGGACCAAGGCCACACCCGCAGGCTTCGCCTTCTACCGCGACCCGCGGGTGAACGACGCACTCCGTTCGATCCTGCAGGGGTGGTGCGACTTCCTGTCGAGCGACAAGTCCCTCGAGGTCCTGGTCGATGCGCCCTCCGGCTGGCGGAGCGAGGCCGCGCGCCGGGCCGTCGGCATGGACCAGTTCGAGCACGACCCGGACGACGAGCACTGGGGCTTCGGGTCGTGGAACGACTTCTTCACCCGACGGTTCAAGGACGGCGAGCGCCCGGTCGCCTCGCCCGACGACGGCGCCGTCGTGGTGAGTCCCTGCGAGGCGACCCCGTACCGGATCGCCAGCCGGGCCCACCGCCTCGACGAGTTCTGGGCGAAGGCCGAGCCGTACTCGGTCGAGGAGCTGCTCGCCGGCGACGAGGCCGCAGACCTGTTCGTCGACGGCACCGTGTGGCAGGCGTTCCTCAGCGCCCTCGACTACCACCGCTGGCACAGCCCGGTGAGCGGGACCGTGCTGCGCGCCTGGGTCGAGCCGGGGACCTACTACTCCGAGGCCTCGTCACAGGGGTCCGAGGCCGCCGAGCCGACGCTGTCGCAGGGGTACCTGGCGCACGTCGCGACCCGGGCGATCGTGCTCATCGACGCCGACGACCCCACGATCGGCACGATCGCGGTGGTCTTCATCGGGATGTCGGACGTGTCGTCGTGCGTGATCGGCGACGGGATCGAGCCCGGTGCACGGATCGGCAAGGGCGACGAACTCGGGTACTTCCAGTTCGGCGGGTCCTCGGTGTGCGTGCTGTTCGGCCCGGACGTCGTCGAGTCGTTCGGGCTCGGGGCCCTCCCGCAGGCGCCGGACGAGGAGCCGGTGCTGCTGCACGTGCGCTCGCACCTGGCGACGGCGCGGCGGCGGCCGTCCGACTGACGGCGCTGGGAGCGTTCCCTCGGGCGGCGGCGCACAGCCGCCGTGTCAGTACCGCGGAGCCCGGGCCGCGCGTCGAACGTGCACCAGGGAGAGCACGGCCGCGAAGAGCGCACCGGCGGTCCCGCCAACGACCCAGACCGTGGCCCGCCAGCCCGGGAGGACGGGCCCCGTCGGCAGCACGAGTCCCAGCACGACGAGGACGGCACAGCTCGCAACCACGGCGAGGAACGCCCATGCGACGGCCGACAGGTCGAACCGTGGGATCGACCGGGCGTAACGGTTGATCTGCGAGAAGCCGGCGATGACGCCGATCGACGCTGCGAGCGGGAGCCCGACGACGATGCTCGCGACCATCACCGCTGCTCCGGCGGTGACCCCGACCGCCACGCGCACACGGTGCAGGTCCCAGGACGCGCCCCACGTCTGCTCCAGGTACGCCCGCCGCGCCGAGACGAAGTGCAGGACTGCGCTCGCGATCCCGAGCGCACCGGTGACCGCACCGGTCGCCGAGGCGAGTGCATCGCCGAACGCCGCCCCGACCGCGACTGCGACCGCAGCCAGGACCAGCGCGAGCGCCGGGAGGCCCCAGATCTCCCGGTACCGGGTCGGCGTGCTCAGCACCCAGCCGGGCGGTGCCTCCTCGGCCGTGTCGTCATCGTCCCACTCCACCGAGCCATCATGACCTGCTCCGTTGCGCGGTCGGGGGACAGCGACTGGACCGGCACGAACGCGCACCCGCGTACAACGGACAGCATGACGCGCGTGGCAGTGGTGACCGGTGGTTCGGCAGGGCTGGGGCGGGCGACCGTCCGCGAGCTCGCGGCACGGGGGTGGGACGTCGCCGTCCTCGCCCGGGGCCGGGACGGGGTCGACGCCGCGGTCGCCGAGGTCGAGGCCGCGGGTCGTCGCGGGCTCCCCCTGGTCGCCGACGTGGCCGACCGCCAGGCGGTGGAGTCCGCCGCCGACCGCGTCGAGCAGGAGCTCGGCCCGATCGACCTCTGGGTGAACTGCGTGATGGTCGGGGTCTTCGGCCGGTTCATGGACACCGAGCCGGAGGACTTCGAGCGAGGCCTCGACGTCAACTTCCTCGGCTTCGTGCACGGCACCCGCGCGGCGCTCGCACGCATGGTCCCCCGCGACCGCGGGCACGTGATCCAGGTCGGATCGGCCCTCGGTTTCCGGGGCATCCCGCTGCAGGCCGCCTACTGCAGCGCCAAGCACGCCATCGTCGGCTTCACCGAGTCGGTCGTCTCCGAGCTCACCGCGCAGGGGAGCAAGGTCGCCGTGAGCCGCGTGGACATGCCGGCGCTCAACACGATCCAGTTCAACTGGGTGAAGTCGCTCCTGCCGCACCACCCGCAGCCCGTCGCGCCGATCTACCAGCCCGAGGTCGGCGCCCGCGCGATCGCCGCCACCGCCGAACGGCCCCGCCGCCGCACGTGGGTCGGCGAGTCGACGGTGTACACGATCCTCGGCAACCGGATCAGCGGCCGGTTCGCCGACTGGTACGCGGCGAAGACGCTGGTGAGCGGCCAGCAGGCGGAGCAGAAGGACGGCGAGTCCCTGCCGACCAACCTCTACGAGCCGGTGCCCGGCGACCACGGGGCGCACGGCGTCTTCGACGACTCGGCGCACGCCTGGTCGCCCCAGACCTGGTGGGTCGAGCACCGACGACTGGGCAACGGCATCATCGGTGCAGCACTCGGCGCCGCCGGTGCGCTCGCCCTCGCAGCGGGGAAGCGCCGGTGAGCCGCCGCAGCCGGCAGGACCGCCGGCACCGCGCGCGGTGGGTCGAGGGGCTCCGGGCCGGTGTCGGGGTCGCGCACCTGCTCGCCTCGCGCGGGTCGACGGGGCGGGTGGCCGTGTTCGGCCGCGTGCTCGGGGTCCGACAGCTCCTGCAGGCCGGGGTGCTCACCCGTGCGGGTTCGCCGGAGGCACACGTCCTCGGCGCGGCCGTCGACGCCACGCACGGCATCTCGATGGTGCCGCTCATCGCCCTCGACCGTCGGACGCGCGGGTTCGCCGTGCGACAGCTCGTGGTCGCGGTGGTCCTGACGGCGCTCGAGGTCGGCCTCGTCGGCACGGGGCGGGGTCGCACCGGCCGACGATGACCGCGGCGGTCGGCTACTCGACCTGGTCGTTCGGCTGCTCCTCCTCGACACCCGTCTCGTCCATCCGGTCGCGCAGGTGGTCGGCCATCGCCCCGGCACCCTCGGCGCCGTGGTCGTGCTCGACCTGCTCGACCAGGCCGGACAGCTTCTCCTCGTTGGTCGCCTCGGTGGCACCGTCCATCACCGGGGCGGTCTGGACCTCGTCGTCGTTCGCTCGTGCGTTCATGACCGGGACGCTACGCCGCCGGGCACGTCGATCGCTCAGAGCCGCAGTCGGCTGAACGCGGCCGAGACGTCCCCGTGCCGGTGCGCGGTGACCGAGACGGTCTGCTCGCGGAGGAAGTGCAGCATCTCGACGATGCCGGACTCCACCACGGGGTCGTCGTGGATGGTCGTCTCGGTGCCGGCACCCAGGGCGGCCTCGAGCGCGCGCGGGTCGCCACCGAGCAGCCGGATCCGGGAACCCGGACCGCCGAAGTCCGTGTGCCGCCGTGGCTCCGCCCCCTGCGCGAGCACCAGGTCGATGGGGTCGAGCTCGCGCTCCACGCCGTCCGACCAGTCGTCCTGCAGCAGGGCGCCCGACGCCGCGCGCGCCAGGAAGGCCGCGTCGTCCTCGACCACCTGGTCCACCACGTCGAGCGGTGAGCGCGCCGAGGAGAACAGCGGCAGGAGCTCGGCGGGCAGCGGCCGCGCGGTGCTGAGGAGCACGTGCGCTCGGGCCGCGGTCGCCGCCACGAGCACGCGGACGAGCTCGCCGGCGCCGACCCCGGAGGACTGCCGGACGACCACCGACTGCGGTCGGAACCGGATGACGTTGCGCTCGACGACCAGGTCCGCGGTGTCCCGCGATCGTCCGTACAGCGACGCACGCGCGGCGGCGTCGCTCTCGGCACCGGCACGGACGTGGTCGAACTCCTCGAAGGACAGGCCCGCGCGCGCCGCTTCGATGACCGCGGTGACCCGGTTGCCGAGTCCCTGGAGCTGGACGCTGCGGTGCGGTCGGCGCTGCACGGGGTCCCAGCGGTCGGCACCGACGACGGTCAGCGGGCCGCCGCGGTGGACGGTGGGCCCCACGGCGGTCCCCCGCCACCCACCGACGGGCTGCCGTCCGGGGCGGGCACCGGTGGTCGGGCGGTTCACGACGAGCAGCCCTGCCCGGGTGCGGTCGGACCAGGTCGCGACCTCGTCGGGGTCGAGGGTGTGGAGGGCGGCGACCGACCCGCCGTCCGCTGCGTGCTGCAACGCGATCGCCTCGTCGAGGGTCTCGACGCGGACGACGTCCAGCACGGGGGCCGGCACGGCCGTCCGTGCGAGGTCGGCGGTGGGCCGGACCCCCTCGCGCACACCGGGCGACCAGAGTCGACCGCTGTCGTCGAGCGCGACGGGTTCGACGAGCCACGACTCCCCCGGCCGCAGCTCGGTCAGCGCGGTGCGCACGGCGTTGGTCGGTTCGGCGACGAGCGGCCCGACCTGTGCGGTGGGGTCGGTCGGCCACGCGGTGCGCAGCCCGCGGACGGCGTCGGTGAGCTGCTCGCGGAAGCGTGCGCTCTCGCCGACGGACCCGACGAGCACCAGGAGCGACACCGACGCCGCGGCCTGCCCGGCGCGGGCGAAGGCGGACGCGACGACGTCCTGCACGGCCTGGTCGAGGTCCGCCGCCGGGGTGACCACGGCGGTGACGACACCGGAGAGCTCCGCGACGAGCGGCAGGTCGGCCCGCCACCACCGGAACGAGCGGGCGGTCTCCGGCGCCCCGGTCAGCACGACCCGGTCGACCGCCGGGTGCGCCACCAGGTCACGCGCGAGGTCGCTGCCGTCGAGGTCGACGAGCTGCAGCAGCGAGTGCGGCACCCCGGCGTCCCACAGCACGTCGGCGAACACCGCGACCGTGCGGCGTGCTGCCGTGGCGGGGTGCAGCACGACGCCGCTGCCCGCGGCGAGCGCCGTGAGCACCCCGTCCGCGGCGTCGACGAGCGGTGCGCTCCACGACGGCACGACGACGGTGAGCCGTGGCGGGACCGGGACCGCACCGGCGATGTCCTCGAGGTGCCGTGCGCGGTCGGCGGCGTGCGCGGCGGTGTCGACCGCGCGGCTGACCTCGCCGTCGGCCTCGGTCAGGGTGGAACCGATCTCGGCGACCATGGTCTCGACGAGGGCACCGCGGTGGGTCTCGAGCGCGTGGGCGATGAGGTCGAAGAGCTCGGCGCGGTCGTCCGGGTCCTGCCGACCCCAGTTCACGCCGGCCTGCGCGGTCCGCGCGACCAGGCGCTCGAGGCGCCCCCGGTCGGTGATCCGCGCGCCGCGGATCGTCCGCACACCGCGTTGCGAGCCGGGGACGCGACCGAGCACCTCGGCGGCCCAGGCACGGTTGCCGGGGGTCGACGGGTCGGTGTCGGTCGTGTTCCCGGAGCGTCCGGGCAGCACCGGGTCGCCCGGTGGCCGCCGTCGGTCCTGCGTCCGCGTCGAGGTGGGTGCCGGTCGGACGAGGGCCGCGACGGCGTCGACGTGCGCGGCGGCCGCGCGCTCCGCGACCCCCGGGTCGTCGACGGCGGTGGTCGTCGCGACGGCGCTCTGCGGGTCGGCGATGTCGCGCAGACGACCGGCGAGGAACGGCACGGCGGCGTCGAACTCGTCCGGCCGGACGAGCGGCACGCCCACGACGACCCGACCGAACGCCCGGCGGAGGGCGTCCGCGTACCGCGTGGTGCCGAGCAGCAGCTCGGGCTCGACGGCGTCCGTCACCCCGCGCCGTTCGGCGAGGACGTGCGCGGTGGCGAGGGCGAAGACGTCGTGCGTGGCGACCCCGACGTGCACGGCGTCCGTCCGCTCCGGGTCGAGCGCCGTGTCGAGGAGCCGGAGGAAGGCGGTGTCGGTCGTCAGCCGGTCCGCGCTGACGGCGAGCGGTCGGCTGTGCAGCACGGCCTCGATCCGCTCGGTGGCGAGGAGCGTCCCCTTGGTGATGCGGACACGGACGGGTGCCCGGCCGGCCGCCCGGCGGTCCTGCGCCCAGGCGGTCAGATCGTCGAGGACGTCGAGCGACTCCGGCAGCTCCGCGGGCAGCGTGACCCCCGCCGTCAGCGCCGCGGTGCCGTCGTCGTCGAGCAGGGCACGGAGCACGGCGACCGTGCGCTCGAGGTCACCGGACCGGCCGGACTGCAGGGTGACCACGGGCGGGTTCGGGCGCCCGGCCGCGGTGCGGAAGAGCGGGGCGAGGTGCTCCACCGCGTCGGCCACGGCGGCGTCGAGGTCCCAGCGCGACGTCGGCGGCAGGACCGCGTCGAGGTCGACGGTGACGGCCGCCACGTCCTGGCGCAGCAGCTCGTCGATCGCGGCGAGGCGCCGGTCGCGGCCGGCCGGACCGAGCACGGCGGGACCGAGCAGGTGGACGTCGAGCCGGGTGTCCGGTCCGCCGACCTTCGCGAGTGCGGCCGGTGTCCGTGCCGGGGTGGCGTCCACGACGAGGTGCCCCGCAAGACGCCGGAGCACCTTCCGTGCCGACGGCACGACCGCCCACGGCGCCATGGTCGCGAAACCGCCGCCGACCGTGACCGCGCCACGGAGGTACCAGGCGAGGTCGTCCGGCACCGCACGGCTCGCCCGCTCGAGGTTCCTGGCGACGACCCGCGGGTCCTCGGGTCGGACGACGACGTCGACGAACTCCCGCGCGAAGTCGGCCCCGCGCCGGTCCGCGAGCAGTTGTGCCAGGCGTGCCGCCGCCGGCTCGACCTTCGCCCCGCGGGCGGCGTCGATCCACCCCTGCGCCAGTCCGACCGCGTCGTCGGTGCAGTCTCGGAGGTGCGGGGTCGGCATGGACTGATCGTATTCCGGCCCCCCGACGTGACCTCTGAGCGCGCCGTGTGCCGCCGTGGAGTCAGCCGAGCGGATGATCCCGGTGCTCCGGACACCACCTGCTGGTTACGCTGGCGGGCATGGCGGAGCAGGGCGGCGACGGGCACGACTGGGCGACGTGGGACGCGTTCCACGACGTCTGGCGTCGACTCGACCGGGCGCTCGACCACGCCGTGCAGGAGGGGGCGGGCATCTCGATCCCGGAGTTCGAGATCCTGATCGGCCTGCACCGCGACCCGGACCACCGGTTGCGCGTCCGTGACGTCGCAGCGGGCATCGGTTGGGAGAAGTCGCGTGTCAGCCACCAGGTCACCCGCATGGTCGCCCGCGGACTCGTCGCGCGGGCCGACTGCCCGACCGACGGCCGCGGCAGCTGGGTGACGATGACCGCCGACGGACGGCGCGCGGTGCTCGCCGGCATCCGCGCCCACACCGCGGCACTCGAGCAGCTGTTCTGGAGGCCCGTGGGGGCCGACGCCGACGCCCTGCGGTCCGTCTCGCACCGCGTCCTCGACGCGCTCGGCCCGGCCGTTCCCGAGGAGTGACCGACGGCCCCGGTCAGGTGACCGTGCGGGCGACCGGCTCGAGGTCGGCCAGCACCCGAGCGACCGCCGCCGCGGTCGCATCGGCACGCTCGTGGTCGTCGGCGGTGATCGTCACCACCGCGTCGGCGACGGGATCGAGGAGCACGAGCTGCCCGTACGCCCCGTGCAGGCGCCAGAGCCGCCCGGGTCCGCCCCACCCGGCCAGGGCGTAGCGGTCGTACGCGGGGGACGACCCCGCCACCACCGGGTCGCCGTGCATCGCGTCGACGAGCCCCGCGGGGACGAGCTGACGGCCGTCAACGTCCCCGCGGTCCCGCAGCAGGCGGCCGATCCGCGCGACCTCGGCGGTGCGGAGCCACAGACCGGCGCCGGCGACGACGTACCCGAGCGGACAGCGGTCCCAGACGACGTCCGTGATGCCGAGCGGCGTGAACAGGCGGTCCTGCACGTACGCGCCGACGTCACCGACCCGCGCGGCCAGGGCTCGTGCTGCGGTGTACGTGCTCGCGTTCGCGTACCGGAAGGACCTGCCGACGGTCGGGCGACCGAGGAACTCCCGTGCCAGGTCCGGCCAGTCCGTCGTCTCGGTCGGCGACCACGGCATGTCGATGCCACTCGTCATCGTGAGCAGGTGGCGGAGGGTCACGGCCGGCACGCCCGGTCCGAGCGTGACGTCGGGCAGCAGCGTGCCGACCGGCTCGTCGAGCGAGAGCACCCCGTCGTGCTCGGCGATCCCCACGGCCAGGACGACGACGCCCTTGGCGACCGAGTGCACGTCGCGCCGCACGTCCGGGGACCAGTGGTGCTCCGCCGTGTCGTCGCCGACCAGGACGTGGAGGCCGTGCGCACGGAACCCCGACCGCTCGACCTCGTGCACGACGGCGTCCCGGACCTGCCCAGCGGTGTTCACCCGTCCATCATCCCGGGCGTCCGGCACCATCGGGCCGTGTCGGCGGCCGGGCGTCAGAGGTCCGCACTGGCGAGGGAGCCCTGCTCGCCCCGCAGTCGGACCTGCACCGCGGCGATGTCGCCGCGGGGGATGTCCGTCGACGCCGACAGCCCGCGGGCCTCGGCCCCGGCGGCCGACCACGACGCGACGGTCTGCACGGTGCCGTCGGTCCGGACCACCACGAGGTCGTACATGACCGAGCCGTCCGCCGACCACTCCTTGCCGCCGTAGGAGCACCCCCAGTCGAAGCGCGTGCCCCACTGCTCGCCGCTCACGGCCAGGTCGACGTCGAGGCCCTGCGACCCGGTCATCGTGTAGCGGTCGCCTGCGTCGGAGGTCGTCGGTGCGGACGTCGTCGGCGCGCCACCGGCCTGCACGGTGCCAGCGCGGTCACCGGCCGTGCCGACGGCGAGCCCGCCGAGCACGGCGGCGACGACCGCCAGGCCCGCGGTCACGGCGACCCATGCACGACGCCGACGCCGACGGTGCCGGACGCGGTGCGCGACCGAGGCGAGCGAGCTCTCGGAACGCGTGTCGGGCCTCCCGTCCGGTTCCGCGATCTCGATCGCCTGGTCGGCGGGGAGCTTCGCGAGCAGGCCGGGCAGACCGACGAGCTCGGCCACCGCCGCCGTGCAGCGTGCGCACGTCTCGAGGTGCCGCTCGTACTCGAGCCGTTCGTCGGGCGGCAACGAGCCGAGGACGTACGCGGCGTCCCACTCGGCGTACCGGTCGTGCGCGGTCGGGTCCACGCTCATCGGGTCACTCCTCGTTCCTGCAGTGCGAGCCGGAGGGCCCGCAGTCCGTAGTGCAACCGCGACTTCGCGGTGCCCTCGGGGATGTCGTGTCGTCGTGCGATCTCCGGCACGGTGTGGCCGAGCCAGTAGGCGTCCACCACCACGCGGCGGTGCTCCGGACTGAGTGATGCGAGCGCGTCCGCGACGACGATCCGGTCGAGCACGGCGTCGGTGCGGTCGGCCTCGGCGCGGTCCACGGGGTGTTCGGACCCGTGCTCTCGGCGGTTGCGGGCGGACCGGGCGTCGTCGACGACCAGGTTGCGCGCGACCGTGAACAGCCACGCCCGTGCGCTGTCCGGAGCCCGTTCGAGCACCGCGGGACGCTGCCAGGCGCGGACCATGGTCTCCTGCACGACGTCCTCGACGGTCGAGCCGTCCCGCGTCAGGTGCCGGACGTACCGGGTGAGCGCGTCGCCGTGCTCGCGGTACAGCGTCGCCAGCAGCTCGTCGGCGGAACGGCTCGTCACGGTCACTTCGCCAGGTCGAGGGAGAACTCGACGGAGCCCTTCCCGTCCACGGTGACGAAGCCGAGCGAGGGAGCCTCGACCCCGTAGTCGGCGAAGGTGATCGGGACCGAGCCGACGACCTGGACGCCGCCGTCCTCGGTCACCGCGACCTGCGCGTCGGCCGTGACGGGCTTCTGGACGCCGTGCAGGTCCATGGTGCCCGTGAGCGTGACGTCCTGCGTGCTGCCGTCGAGGGCCGCGGAGACGTCGACGGGCTCGGTGAGCGCGAACGTCGCCGTCGGGTACCGGTCGGTCTGCAGGGCCTTCGTCCGGAAGTACTCGTCGCGCGCGGACTCGGGTGTGGTGATGGACGCGACCTGCACCGTGACGGTCGCCTTCGTGAGCGAACCGCCGTCGACGGTCGCCGTACCTTCCACGTCCTTCGTCCGACCGACCACGTTCACATCATTCCCCTGCAGGACCTCGTGCACGCGGTACCCGGCGTACGAACTGCTCGTGCTCGTCCAGGTGCCGTCGGCCTGCTGGGCGTCGAGCGTCCCACCGGAACCGGACGGGGCGGCGGCCAGCGAGGGGGCGGCGGCGGCCTGGCCGTTGACCGTGTTCGCGTAGATGACCGGGCCGGCGATGACGGCGGCGGCGCCGATGACGACGACACCGGTGGCGATGCCGATGATGACCTTCGTGCGTGTGCGGAGTCCCATGCCCTGACGACGAGACAGGGGGCCGGATCGTTCACCCGTGGACGCGCGGAAGGCGCCGTCCCCGTGGTGAGGGGGCGGCGCCTTCGCGTTGTGGGGGTGTTACTTGATCTGGGCGGTGATGGTGGCGGTGCCGACGAGCATGCCGCGCTTGACGGCGTCCGTGCTGAAGGTCTTGTTCAGCAGGTCGGCTGCGTCCTGGCTGATGTGGACGGTGGTGCCGGTCAGGACCGCGTTGTCACCCTCGAGCTGGAGCGGCTTGAGCGTGCCACCCCAGAGCTCGAACAGGTACGCGTTCGACGCGGCGACCTCACCGTTGACCAGGACGTCACCGTAGAGCTTGGACGAGCCCGGGTTCACGACGAAGTTCTCCAGCGTCACCGTGGTGTCACCGGCCTTCAGGGTCAGACCCGAGTCGTCGTGGTTCAGCAGGCCCTGCACGTAGGGGCGGTAGTCGCCGTCCGGGCTCCAGTACGTGACCGAGCCGGCGGTGATCGGGAACGACACCGAACCGTCCTCGAGCTTGGCGTTGCCGGACACACCCGGGGTCAGGCCCAGGGAGGTCAGGGCGTCGGTGAAGCCCTTGTCGAGCGCGACGGCGGTGTTGCCACCCTTGACCTCGGGGACCGAAGCGACCGGGGCGGGGATCTTCGACTCCGACGACGACGACACCGTCTGCACGTTCGGGGTCGCAGCGTTCGCGGAGCTGATGCCGAACGCGGCACCACCCAGGACGAGGGCGCCGGTGGTGGCGAGGGTGATCGAGGTCTTCATGGACTTGCGCATGATGGGTTCCTTCCGTTGTCGCGCTCGGCGCGATTCCCTGTGTGCGCGCCGAACACACCCCGTACAGGGGTGGAGAACCAGCTACCTGCGGCTGGTGAGCGCTCCGGGTGTTTCCCGGTTGATGCAAGGGATTCGACACCCTCCGCCGAAGGGTTTGGACGAGTTCGGTGTCGTTACCGTTCTGTGACAAACCCGGGGGACGAGGGGCTCCCGCATCGAGGTGTCCGTGGCCGCCAGAGCAGCGGGACCCCGGAACGGCGGGGGACGCGACCGGCCGGAACGTCACGGAGGCGGAACCGCGTAGCGTCCACACCATGAGTGACCAGCAGAACCAGAACAGCCCGACCGACGGCTCCACGGACGCCCCGGAGAGCGAGTTCCAGCGCACCGAGGACCTGCCCGACGGCTCGTCGACCGGCAACGCGACCGAGGACCCGCAGCAGGACAGCGACGTCGACTCCGGCGGCGAGCCCGAGTCGCCCGACAACGAGCAGGTCTGACCGCCGCGGCCCGGGCACCCGCTCGGGCCGCTCCGACCAGCACCTGACAAGCTCGGAGCATGCAGCACCACTCCCCCGTCGTCATCGCCGGATGCGGCGACCTCGGCACCGAGGCGGCCCTGCGCTTCGCGGCGCTCGGCCACCCGGTGACCGGACTCCGTCGTCGCGCCGAGCTGGTCCCGCCCCCGATCACCGGTCGGAGCATCGACCTCCGACGCGAGGTCCCCACCATCGACCCGGACACGGGCGTGGTCGTGGTGGCCTTCGCCGCCGGGTCCCGTGACGTCGACGAGTACCGCGCGACCTACGTCGACGGCCTGCGGAACGTCCTCGACGGCATCGACGCGTCCGGCGCCTCGCCGCGGGTCATCGTCGTGTCCTCGACCGCGGTGTACGACGTCGAGGACGGCAGCGAAGTGACGGAGGACACCCCGGCCCGGGCGAGCACCCCCACCGCCGGTGTCCTCATCGAGGCCGAGGCGCTGCTGCGCGAGCGGGCGCCCGAGGCCGTGCTCGTCCGGCTGTCGGGCATCTACGGACCCGGGCGCGAGCGACTGATCGACCAGGTCCGCTCCGGGCAGGCACGGCTGTCGTCCGGCACCTCGCCGCACACGAACCGCATCCACCGCGACGACGCTGCCGCCGCGCTCGTCCACCTGGCCGGCGTGGACGACCCCGCGCCGACGTACCTCGGCACCGACGACGAACCGGTCCGGCTCGACGACGTCCTGACGTTCCTGGCGGACGAACTCGGCGTCGAGCAGCCGCCGAGCGCCGAGCCGGAGGGGCGCCAGGCCGGCGGCGACAAGCGGCTCTCGAACGCTCTGCTCCGCTCGACCGGGTGGGAGCCGCGCTACCCGACGTTCCGCGAGGGCTACCGCGCCGTGCTGGCCGGCGAGGGCACCCGGCACCCGTAGGAACGTGCAGACCGAGACGGACGGGAGGCGCGTGGCGGGTCCGCCACGCGCCTCCCGTCCGTCAGCTCGTCACGCCCCGACGCGACCGGTGCGGCAGGAAGGTCTCGTCGCGCAGCGACTGCTCGATCTGCTCGAGCGACCGGCCCTTCGTCTCCGGCACGCGCAGGAACACCAGCACCCACCCGAGGACGTTGAGCGCCGCGTACACGAGCATCGTCCCGCCGAGGCCGATCCACCCGGTCAGGGTGAGCGCGGTGGAGGTGACGAGCAGGTTCGCACTCCAGAGCACCATGGCGTGCAGGCTCGTCGCGGCGGCTCGGATGCGCAGCGGGTACATCTCCGAGCCGACCAGCCACCCGACGACCTGGATGCCCCCGGCCTGGAAGAACATGAAGGCCAGGATGAGCGCGATCGTGAGCACCGGTGACGGCTTCCCACCGGTCAGGAAGAACGACACCCCGAACAGGCCGATGCTCACGGCCGCTCCGGGCAGCATCACGAGCGTGAGCCGACGGCGGCCGATGCGGTCGACCAGGCGCGAGCCGACGAACGTCATCACCAGGTACACGACGCCGACGCCGACGTTGGCCCAGAGCGAGTACTCGTGCGGGAAGCCGGCGTCGGTGAGGATCGTCGGCGTGTAGTAGATCATCATCTCGAGCCCGGTCAGCTGCGTGAACGCGGCGACGATCAATCCCGCGACCAAGGCCGGACGGACCCACGGCTTCCGGAGCTGCGTCCACTGGCCGGCGCCGGAGGACGGTTCGGCGTCGTCGAGCTCCCGGATCTCGTCGAGCTCGTCCTCCGCCGCACGCTGGTCGGGCCGCAACCACCGCAGGACCCGACGTGCGGGTCCGATGCGGTCCTGCGAGACGAACCAGCGGGGACTCTCCGGCAGCTTGAGCATGCCGAGCAGCAGGACGATCGCGGGCGCCGCGGCCACACCGATCATGAAGCGCCAGGACACCACGCCGTTCAGGGTGACCCCGACCACGGCGGCGGACAGGATGCCGACGCCGATCGCGCAGTTGAAGACCGTGACCAGGCTGCCGCGGCGGGGACCCGGCGCGATCTCCGCGATGTAGGTCGGGATGGTCTGCGTCGAACCACCGACGGCGAGCCCGAGGAAGAGCCGGCTGAGCACGAGGAACACCGGACTCGGGGACACCGCGGCGAACAGCACGCCGAGTCCGAACACGGCGGCGATGAGCAGGATCGTGCGACGCCGCCCGATGCGTGCCGACACGGGCCCCGTGAGGAAGGCGCCGAGGATCGCGCCGACCAGGATCGACGCGGTGATGAACTCCTTGACCGTCGCGTCGATCGAGAACTCCTTGCCGATCTCGATGAGCGTGCCGGAGATCACCCCGGTGTCGTAGCCGTACAGCAGGCCGCCGATCGCGGCCACGAACGCCACCCGGGTGACGTGCCGCTTCGTGCGGCGCTCGGTCTCGGTCCGCCCGGTGTCCTCCGGGATGGGCGCCGGGACGCCCGGTACGCGGTCGTCGTCGGTCGTGGTGCTCGTCATGCGGGTCCTCCCCCGGCCGGGTCGGTCCCGCGCCGCGCGTCACGGTAGGCGGGGGTCGACGAGCGACGACGGAGGATGTGCGGGTCGCGAGGCGTGCACGCGACGGACGGGAGGCACGTGGCGGCTCCGCCACGCGCCTCCCGTCCGCCAGGTGGCCGCCTCAGCGACGCTCAGTGCTCGTCGTAGTGGTCCTCGTGACGGGCGTGACGGTGGCCGTCGTGGACGAAGTCGACGTGGTCGCCGTGCTCGACGGTCTCGTGCTCGCCGCCGTCCTGCTCGTGGTCGTGGTCGGCGACGTCGTGCTCGGCGACGCGGTGCTCCTCGGCCTCGGCGGCGGGGGTGGTGTTCGGGTCCGACATGGTTCCTCCTTCGTGAGATCGGTTCTCACCTGGAGCCTACGTCGCCGACCTCGGCCTGTCCGGGGTCAGTGCCAGCGGTGGTCCTGGATCGTCATCCGCGGCCCGAACGCCGGCTTCCGGAAGCCCGAGCCCCCGATCAGTCGCACGACCCGTTCCCGGTGCCCGCGCCAGGGCTCGAGCAGCTCGAGCATCCCGTCGTCGTCCACCGGGCCACCCGTCAGCGCCCACCCGACGAGGGCCGGCACGTGGTAGTCCCCGACGCTCGGCGAGTCCGGGTCCCCGTGCGCACGCTGCGCCGTCTCCGCCGCGGTCCACTGCCCGATCCCCGGGACCGACCGGAGCCGCTGCGACACGACCTCGCCACCGCGACCGAGCGCCAGCGTCCGCTCGAGCGCGGGCGCGACCTTCACCGCCCGCATCACCGTCGCCGAGCGCCCGGGTTCGATGCCCGCCTTGTGCCACTCCCAGCTCGGGATCCGCGCCCACTGCTCCGGGGCCGGCGGGACGAACATCTCCACGGGCACCGGGCCGGGCGCCGGCTCACCGAAGCGTCGCAGCAGGTACCGCCACGCGCGCCACGCCTGCCGCGAGGTCACCTTCTGCTCCATGATCGCCGGCACGAGCATCGCCACGACGGTGTTCGTCCGGAGCAGCCGTAACCCCGGCTGGCGGTGTCGCGCCTCGGCCAGGAAGGCATGCGTGGTCACGTCGAGCTCGGACCAGTCGTCGCCGCGCCCGAGCAGGTCGGGAGCATGGGTCACCGCCCAGGCGGCGCCGGAACCCCACGCGGAGACCGCGATCGCGTCGCTGCCCGCCCGACGCACGAGCACCGAGGCGGCCCCGGCCGGCGTGCGCAGCGCGAGCCACGTGTCGGACCCGACCACCTGGAAGGCGGGGTCACCGGAGCCGCGCTGCAGGGGCCGCAGGGTCGCGCGGACGTCGACCGCGCCTCCCGGCCGGTACACGGTGTCCACCCGGGCGGCCGCAGCGGTCCCGCCGGACGCAGCAGCCGGTCGTCCGGTCGCGACGCCCCGGTGGCCGGTCGCGCCCCGTCGACGACCGGCCGGGCCGGGTGCGACGGAGGAGGGCAGGGACACACGGGGATGGTAATGCCACACCACCGTCAGACATGATGGGGAGGTCCCCGCAACCCGACGACGTTGGAGTCTCCGTGCGCATCGGCATCCTCACCTCCGGAGGCGACTGCCCCGGCCTCAACGCGGTCATCCGCGGCATCGTGCTCAAGGGCATCGCGATCCACGGCCACGAGTTCGTCGGGTTCCGCGACGGGTGGCGGGGGGTCGTCGACGGGGACATCGTGCCCCTCGGCCGCAAGGACATCCAGGGCATCGCGAAGCAGGGCGGCACGATCCTCGGCACGAGCCGCACGAACCCCTTCGAGGGGCCGAACGGCGGCGTCGAGAACATCACGAAGACCCTCGAACGGCACGGCATCGACGCCATCGTCGCGATCGGCGGCGAGGGCACCCTGGCCGCGGCGAAGCGCCTCACCGACGCCGGCCTGAAGATCGTCGGCGTCCCCAAGACCGTCGACAACGACCTCGGCGCCACCGACTACACGTTCGGCTTCGACACCGCCGTCGCGATCGCGACCGAGGCGATGGACCGCCTCCGCACCACCGGTGAGTCCCACTCGCGCTGCATGGTCGCCGAGGTCATGGGCCGGCACGTGGGCTGGATCGCCCTGCACTCCGGCATGGCCGCGGGTGCGCACGCGATCCTCATCCCCGAGCAGAAGACGAGCATGGAGCAGATCGCGGCCTGGGTGCGCGCCGCGTACGACCGGGGGCGGGCGCCGCTCGTCGTCGTGGCCGAGGGCTTCGTCCCCGACCACGAGGACAACGCGCACACCGAGCGGGGCCTCGACGCCTTCGGTCGGCCCCGTCTGGGCGGCATCGGCGAGCGCCTGGCGCCGCTCATCGAGGAGATGACGGGCATCGAGACCCGCGCCACCACGCTCGGTCACATCCAGCGCGGCGGCACCCCGACCGCGTACGACCGGGTGCTCTCGACGCGGCTCGGGCTGGCGGCGATCGACTCCGTGGTCGAGGGGCGCTGGGGCCGGATGGTGGCGCTCAAGGGCACGGAGATCGTGCACGTGTCGTTCGAGGACGCCCTCGGTGAGCTGAAGACGGTGCCGCAGGCGCGGTACGACGAAGCCGCCATCATGTTCGGCTGAGTGCCGCAGGCGCGGGCGCGACGCCGGGTGCGCCCGGTCGATCCGGGCGTGCCTGGTCGCAACGGGCGTACCTGGTCCTCCGGACGCATCAGGTACGCCCGGTTCCGCCGGGCATCGCACCCGTTCTGGGAACGAACGAGCGCCCGGCCGGGAGGCACGGGGTAGCGTCCGACGCATGACGCGCGCAGTCCTCGTCTCCCGTTCCACCCCGGCCGCGATCACGCAGGTCGACGTGCCCGACCCCGCCGAGGGCGAGGCCTGCGTCGACGTCACGTACTCCAGCGTGAACTACAAGGACGGCCTCGCCCTCGCCGGCAACCCGGGTGTCGCCCGGGTCGACCCCCTCGTCCCCGGCATCGACGTCGTGGGGACGGTCTCGGCGCTCGGCCCCGGCGTGCACGACGTCGCGATCGGTGACCGGGTGGTGTGCAACGGCGCCGGTCTCGGCGAGACGCGGCACGGCGGCTGGGCGCAGCGGGCGATCGTGCCGAGCGGCTCCCTCGTCGTGCTGCCGGACACGCTCGAGGACTCCTTCGCCGCGGCGATCGGCACCGCCGGGTTCACCGCGATGCTGTCCGTGCTCGCCCTCGAGCGGACGGTGACGCCCGACGACGGTCCCGTGCTGGTGACCGGCGCCTCGGGCGGGGTCGGCACGATCGCCATCGCCCTGCTCGCCGCGCGCGGGTACCGCGTCACGGCGTCGACCGGTCGCACCGCCAACGCCGCGTCGCTCCGGGCGCTCGGAGCGTCCGAGGTGGTCGACCGCTCGACCCTCGCCGAGCTCGGCAAGCCACTGCAGCGCGCGACCTGGGCGGGCGCGGTCGACAGCGTCGGCGGGGCCACGCTCGCGAACGTGCTCGCCGCGACGAAGTGGGGCGGGGCGGTCACCGCGTGCGGCCTGGCGCAGGACTCCTCCCTTCCGACGTCGGTCATGCCGTTCATCCTCCGCGCGGTCTCCCTGCTGGGCATCAACTCGGTCGAGGCACCCCTGCCGCTCCGTCAGCGGGCGTGGGACCGGCTCGCGACCGACCTCGACCCGGCCCTCGTCGCCGACGTGACGCGGACGGTCGACCTCGAGCACGCGATCGCGGTCGGTGCGGACGTGGTGGCCGGCCGGGTGCACGGGCGGACGGTGGTCGACGTCCGGCGCTGACGCCGATCCTCCTGTCGGGTGATTTCCCAAACGCTTGCGATCTGACACGCTAGGTTTGGCACACGGAACACCCGAACCTGTGAGGAGCAGCCATGCCGGTACCCAAGTCGTCGGTGGATTCGTCCCCCCGGAAGCTCCTGCGGGACGTCGTGCTCGAGAAGATGCTCGCCGCGATCCAGGACGGCACGCTGCAGGCCGGTGAACGCCTCAACGACGACGAGCTCGTCGCGTGGCTCGGCGTCAGTCGGACCCCGATCCGCGAGGCCATCGCGAAGCTCGTCGACTTCGGGCTCGTCGAGATGGAGGCGAACCGCTACACCCGCGTCGCGTCGCCCACGCGCGAGCAGTACGACGACGCGTTCCAGCTGCTCTTCGGCTTCGCCGAGCTCGCCGCCCGGTGGGCCGTGCCGAACCTCGACGACGCCGCCGTCAAGCAGCTCGGCAAGCTCCTCGACCAGGCCCGCAAGCACGCCGACGCCGAGGACCGCTCGCTGAACGACGACATCGACGCGCTCATCGCCTTCCTCGTCGCCCACTCCGGCAACGAGCTACTGGTGAAGACCTCCGAGGGCATCCTCAACCGCGCCAAGTTCGTGCGGATCGGCCAGCCGGAGTTCGTGTTCTGGGACGTCAAGCACGGCCTCGACTCCTTCCACGCCGCGGCGAAGGGCCGCGACGGCGAGGCTGCCGGCGCCGTGATCCGCAGCATGTCGCGCGCCATGGCCGAGCACCTGGCGGAGATGCGCACCGCGCACGCGGACGCCGACGCGACCGCGGACGCCTGACACCGACGGGGCGGGACACTCGCCCGGGCAGACTGGTCGGGTGACCGACGTCCTGCTCCGCGCCGAAGCCCTCCGTGTGACCCGCTCCGGGCGGGACCTGCTGCACGACGTGTCGCTGACCGTCCGCAGCGGCGAGCACTGGGCGCTGCTCGGGCCGAACGGCGCCGGCAAGTCGACGCTGCTCGCCGTCCTCGGCGCGAACGGGCACCCGACCGCGGGCACCGTCGAGCTGCTCGGTCGACGACTCGGGCGCGTGGACGTCCGCGAGCTCCGTCAGCACATCGGGCACGTCGACCCGCGGCACCGGATGCTCTCACCCTTGACGGTGCTCGAGACGGTGCTGACCGGGCTCACCGGCACCACGGACCTCATGCTGCGGTGGGAGCCGACACCCGAGCAGCTCGAGACCGCGCGCCGGCACGTCGCCGACGTCGGGCTCGCCGACCGTTCCGACGCCCGCTGGCCGGTGCTGTCCCAGGGCGAACGGGGACGGACGCTCATCGCCCGGGCGCTCATGAGCGAGCCGCGCCTGCTGCTCCTCGACGAACCCGCGACCGGGCTCGACGTCGCGGCTCGGGAACACCTGCTCGAGACCGTCGACGCCCTGCGCCAGCGCCACCCGGACCTCGGCAGCGTGATGGTGACGCACCACCTCGAGGACCTGCCCGCGTCGACCTCGCACGCGATGCTGCTGCGGGACGGCGCCGTGGTGGCGCAGGGCCCGGCGGACCGGGTGATCACGTCCGAGGCGGTGTCGCACGCCTTCGCCTTCCCGCTCGCCATCGAGCGGACCGGAGGGCGCTGGCACGCGCGCCGCGCGGCGTAGCTGCCACGAGCCTCCCGCCCGACGGAGGCCCGCGGAACGCAACGTCGGCGGTCCCTCGCAGCGATGTGCCGCTGCGAGGAACCGCCGACGTTGCGTCTTGCGGAGGCGCGGAGGCGCGGAGGCGGACCTACTCCGTCGCGGCAGCCGCCGCGCGAGCAGCCGCGGGCAGCGCCTCGAGCACGCGGCCGACGGCCTCGTCGTCGTGCGCCGCCGTGACGAACCACGCCTCGAACACGCTCGGCGGCAGGGTGACGCCCTGGTCGAGCATGCTGTGGAAGAACGGCGCGTACCGGAACACGTCCTGCGCTCGGACGTCGTCGTAGTTCCGCGGGGCGGACTCGGTGAAGGCGAACGAGAACAGGTTGCCGGCGTGCTGCACGGTGTGCGCGACGCCCTCGGCCGACAGCGCGGCACTCGTGGCGTCCGCGATCGTCGCCGCCGTACGGTCGAGGTGCGCGTACACGTCCGGCGTCGCCGCTCGGAGCGTCGCAGTGCCGGCGGCGACCGCGAGCGGGTTCCCGGACAGCGTGCCCGCCTGGTAGACCGGGCCGAGCGGGGCGAGGAAGTCCATGACCTCGCGCCGACCGCCGAGCGCGGCGAGGGGCATGCCTCCGCCGATGACCTTGCCGAACGTGATGATGTCGGGCTTCCAGCCGGTGCCCTCCGGCACGGCACCGGACGCCTCGAGCCCCCACCAACCGGCCGGGCCGACGCGGAAACCGGTCAGGACCTCGTCGACGATGAGCAGCGCGCCCTGCGCCCGCGTGATCTCCGCGAGCGCCCGGTTGAACCCGGGCTCCGGCGCGAGCACGCCCATGTTCGCGGCGGCGGACTCGACGATCACGGCGGCGATGCGCTCGGAGTGCTCGTCGAACGCGGCGCGGACGGCGTCGAGGTCGTTGTACGGCAGCACCAGGGTCTGCGCAGCGGTCTCGGCGGTGATGCCCGCGCTGCCCGGCAGTGCCAGGGTCGCGACGCCCGAGCCGGCCTCGGCCAGCAGCGAGTCGGAGTGACCGTGGTAGTGTCCGGCGAACTTCACGAGGAGGTCGCGCCCCGTGTAGCCGCGGGCCAGGCGGATGGCGGTCATCGTGGCCTCGGTGCCGGTGGACACCATGCGGAGCTTCTCGATCGGACCGTCGCCGTCGACCTGCACGCGCTGCTTCACGAGCTCGGCGAGCTCGGTCTCGCCCGGGGTGGACGCCCCGAACGACAGGCCACGGGCGGCTGCCTGCTGCACGGCCTCGACGGTGCCCGGGTGCGCGTGCCCGAGGATCGCGGGACCCCACGACGCGACGAGGTCGACGTACTGACGACCCTCGGCGTCGGTGACGTAGGGCCCGGAGGCGGACGTCAGGAAGCGCGGGGTGCCGCCGACCGACCCGTAGGCCCGCACGGGCGAGTTCACGCCGCCGGGGATGCTGTCCTTCGCGCGGCCGAAGAGCTCGTCGTTGGAGACCAGGGCGGTACCGGTGGTGTGTGCGGTGGTCATTCGGGGGCCTTCCCGGTCGAGGCGACGCCGGACACCGCCGCGGTGCTGCCGGACGTGCGCAGGCCGGCCTCCTGGTTGAGCTTGCGGGCGATGTCGACCGCGAAGTACGTCAGGATCGCGTCCGCACCGGCACGCTTGATGCCGACGAGGGCCTCCATCGCGGCGGCGTCACGGTCGATCCACCCGTTCTGCGCCGCTGCCGTGATCATCGCGTACTCGCCGGAGATCTGGTACGCCCACACGGGCACCTCGGAGACGTCGGCGGTGCGGGCGAGCACGTCGAGGTAGCTCATCGCGGGCTTCACCATGACGATGTCGGCGCCCTCCTCGATGTCGAGCAGGACCTCGCGCAGGCCCTGGCGGCCGTCGGCGGCGTCGATCTGGTACGTCCGGCGGTCGCCGACGAGCGTCGAGGCCACGGCCTCGCGGAAGGGCCCGTAGAACGCGGACGCGTACTTGGCCGAGTACGCGAGCAGTGCGGTACCGCTGTGCCCGGCGGTGTCGAGCGCTTCCCGGGCGGCGGCGATCTGGCCGTCCATCATGCCGCTCATGCAGACGAGCTCGGCGCCCGCCTCGGCCTGGGCCACCGCCATGTCGCGGTAGCGCAGGAGGGTGGCGTCGTTGTCGACCGACCCGTCCGCCGCCAGCACACCGCAGTGGCCGTGGTCGGTGAACTCGTCGAGGCACAGGTCGGACTGCACGACGAGCGCGTCACCGACCTCCTCCTTCGCGATGCGGATCGCGACGTTGAGGATGCCGTCCGGGTCGGTCGCACCGGAGCCCTCGGGGTCCTTCGACGTCGGGACGCCGAACAGGTTGACCCCGCCCACGCCCTGCGCCGCGGCCTCGTTCAGCGCCCGGCGGAACGAGTCGAGCGAGTGCTGCTGCACGCCCGGCATGCTCGAGATGTCGACGGCGTCGGTCGCACCCTCGCGGATGAACATCGGCAGCACGAGCTCGGCGGGGTGGAGCCGGGTCTCGGCGACGAGTCGTCGCATGGCGGGGGTGGCGCGCAGGCGCCGGGGGCGGACCTGGGGGAAGCGTCCGGTCACGATGACCTTCCTGTTCTGGGGTTCGGGTGGAGGGTCTCGACGACGGCGTCGAGGAGGGCTTCGGCGGACCGACCGCGGGCGACGACGTGCACGGGCAGGCCCGCAGCACGGGCGGCGTCGGCGGTGGCGGGTCCGATGCACGCGACGTGCGTGCGCGGATCGAGTGGGGTCATCCGTCGGACGACCTGCTGGGCGACGCTCCCGCTCGTCACGAGCACGGCGTCCGGTGGGGGGTCGAGGACGATCGGATCGTCCCCCGTCCCCACGGTACGGTACGCCACCACCTCCGACACGGCGATGCCGCGGGCGCGCAACCCGTCGACGAGCGTGGGGGCGGCGATCTCCGACCGCGGGAACAGGACGTGCCCGGCGTCCGACGGCAGGGCCGAGGCGAGCCCGGCGGCGGACTCGTGCTCGGGGACGAGGTCGACGGCCCAGCCCGCTTCGCGCGCCGCGCGCGCGGTCGGCTCGCCGACGCAGGCCACGCGGACACCGGCCGGGAGGCGCGACACGCGTCCCGCGACCACGCGCACCGCGGTCGCACTGGTCACCGCGAGCCAGGGGGCGCCGGGTCCGGCCCCGTCGGGACGGGTGCGACCCGGCGGTGGTGCGTCGGGCCTCCGGGCGGACGCGTCGGCGACGAGGCGGGCGAGCGCCGCATCGAGCGCCGCGGGGTCCTCCGGAGGTGCATCCGTGATGAGCGGGACCACGACGGGCACGAGCCCGCGCGCACGGGCGGCGTCCGCGACCGTGTCGCCCCACGCACCGCCGCGCGGGACGAGGACGACCGTGGGCCGTTCCTCGTCCCGTCCGCGAGCGGTGTCGTCCGTGGTGACCGCCTAGTCCTCGCTGCTCGACGGCACGGCCGCCGACTGCGGGGTGGTGGTCGAGCCGTCGTCCGCCGGTTGGGCGGCGGCGGGGGTGGCGAGACCGGGTCCGGCGGAGTGGTCGCCGTCGGCGGGAGCACCGGACACCGAGGACGCCAGGTCCGCGAGCTCGGCGGCACCGTTCTCGAGCAGTTCGGCGGCGACGCGTCCGGCGACCTCGAGTGCTTCGTCGAGGCGGTCCTGGGCGGAGCCGTCGAGGTGCGCCGCGTGCGAGGCCGTGCGGTACTCGGAGCCGTCCGGGCGGTAGACCGTCGCGGACACGAGCAGCAGCTCGGCGTCGACGACCGCGGTCGCACCGATCGGTGCGGAGCAGCCGGCCTCGAGCTTCGCGAGGACCTCGCGCTCGGCCGTCACCGTCAGGCGCGTCGGCGCGTGGTCGAGCTTGCGGAGCGCGGCGAGCAGGTTCTTGTCCGACTCATCGGCGCGGATCTCGACCGCGAGCGCTCCCTGGCCGGGGGCGCTCGGCCAGAAGCCGAGGTCGAGCAGCTCGGTCGCCGCGTCCAGCCGGTCGATGCGGCCGAGGCCGGCGGCGGCCAGCACCACGGCGTCGAGGTCGTCGTCCACGCGGCCGAGCCGGGTGTCGATGTTGCCGCGGATGTCGACGACGTCGAGGTCGGGACGCTTCGCCTTGAGCTGCGCGACGCGGCGCGGCGAGCCCGTGCCGACCTTCGCGCCCTCGGGCAGGGTGTCCACCGTCGCGCCGTTCCGCGCGACCAGGACGTCACGGGCGTCGGCGCGCTTCGGCACCGACGCGATCGTGAGCCCCTCGTACGGAGCCGTCGGCAGGTCCTTGAGCGAGTGCACGAGCACGTCGACCTCGCCCGCGACCAGGGCCTCACGCAGGGCACTCGCGAAGACGCCGGTGCCGCCGAGGCTCGCGAGCGACGCACGGTTCGTGTCGCCCTCGCTCGTCACCGTGACGAGCTCGACGGGGCGGCCCGCTGCCTTGGCCAGGCGGTCGGCGACGTCCTGCGACTGCGCGACCGCGAGCCGGCTGGCACGGGTGCCGAGCCGGATCGGGGCCGGGCCGTCGGACGGCGCGCCGTCGGCCGTGGCGCTGTGGTCGTCCGTCACGGAGCGACCCCCGCCGCGGCGGGCTTGAACCCGGCGCGCACGTTCTCGCAGCAGCCCGGGCGGCACACGTCGTACCAGGGGCCGATGTCGGTCAGGTGCGGACGCTCGGTCTTCGGGGTGCCGTTGACGCGCTCGAGCACCAGGTCGATCAACCCGGACACGTACGCCGGGTCGACGCCGGGCGTCTGCGTGCGGAGCGACCAGAAGCCGAGCTCACCCGCGGTCTCCGTGGCCTCTTCGTCGAGGTCCCACATGACCTCCATGTGGTCGCTCACGAAGCCGAGCGGGACGATGAGCACGGCGCGGGTCGGACCGCCCTCGAGCTCCTCGTTCATGTAGTCGTTGATGTCCGGCTCGAGCCACGGCTGCGACGGGGGGCCCGACCGCGACTGGTAGACGAGCTTCCACTCGGGCTTCGACGTGCCCTGCAGGTGCGCGAACTCCGGCTGCTCGAGCAACTCGTTCCAGGCCTGCTCGAGGACGACCTCGCCGACGGCCAGGTGCTGCGCCTCGTACGCGCCGTGCTCGTCGAACCCGCGGTAGTCCGGGCCGGACTTCGCCGCGTCGGTGGACGGGATCGAGTGCGTCGAGAACAGGATGCGCAGCTCGGTCGCCACGTCGAGGCCCTCGTTCTCACGGATCGCGCGGGCAATGCCGTCGCGGACGCCGTCGACGAACGGGCGCACGAAGCCCGGGTGGTCGAAGAACTGGCGGATCTTGTCGACCTGGATCGTGTCGATCAGGCCGGTCTCGGTGAGCACCCGCGCGTAGTCCTCGCGGTACTGCCGGCAGCTCGAGAAGGACGAGTACGCGCTCGTCGCGATGGCGATGAGCTTGGTGTAGCCCTTGTCGGCGGCCTCGGTGAAGGCTTCTTCGAGGTAGGGCGCCCAGTTGCGGTTGCCCCAGAGCACGGGCATGTCGATGCCGCGCTCCGCGAGCTCCGCCTCGAGCGCTGCCTTGAGCGCGCGGTTCTGCGCGTTGATCGGGCTCACGCCGCCGAAGTGGCGGTAGTGGTGGGCCACTTCTTCCAGGCGCTCGTCCGGGATCCCGCGCCCGCGGGTGACGTTGCGGAGGAAGGGGATGACGTCGTCCTGGCCCTCGGGGCCGCCGAAGCCGGCGAGCAGGATGGCGTCGTACGCGGTCGGGACCTCGACGTGCTCGGGACCGTCGGCCGCGGCAGCCGTCGCGGCGAGGACCTTCCCGTTGGTGATCTGGCTGGTGTCGGTCACGACAGCACCTCCGGCAGTTCGGCGGTCGTCACCCGACGACCGGTGAAGAAGGGGACCTCCTCGCGCACGTGCAGGCGCGCCTCGGTGTAGCGCAGGTCGCGCATGAGGTCGACGAGGTCGACGAGCTCGGGGCTCTCGAGCGGCAGGATCCACTCGTAGTCACTGAGGGCGAAGGTCGCGATCGTGTTCGTCAGCACGCGGCGGTACTTCGCGCCGGCGATGCCGTGGTCGCGGAGCATCTTCGAGCGCTCCTCCTCGGGCAGGAGGTACCACTCGAAGGACCGGACGAACGGGTACACCGTGATCCAGGCCTCCGGGTCCTTGCCGCGGAGGAACGCCGGGGTGTGCCGCTTGTTGAACTCTGCCTCGCGGTGCATGGCCATCGCGTGCCAGACCGGCTCGGCGTCCTGGAACAGCGCCGTGCGGCGGACGTCGCGGAGCACCGCCTGGATCGCCTGCGCGTCGTCGCCGTGCAGCCAGATCATGACGTCCGCATCGGCCCGGAAGCCGGAGACGTCGTAGAACCCGCGGATCGTCACGCCCTGCTCGGCGGCGCGGGCGACGGCCGCGTCGAGCTCGGCGACGGCGTCGTCACCGACGCGGTGGATCGGCCCGAGCGGCCGACGGAACACCGCCCACAGCGCGTACGCGGTGAGGAGGTTCGGGTCGATCCCGCTCGACGGGTCGGTCTCGTGCGCCGGGTTGCCGCTGTGCACGGCGGCGTTCTCGGGGACGTTCTCGTGCGTGGCTGCGTGCACGTCGGAGCTCATGGTTCCTCGTCTTGTCGGTTGCCTGGGTCGTGGCTGCGCGCCGCGGCCGGAGGACCACCGATCAGAGGCGGTCTACCGCCGTCGGAGCACCACCACGACGATACTCCCGACCACCGCCACGCCGGCTGCGAGGCCGGCCAGGTAGGGCACCGGCTTCTCGTCGATCCCCTGCTTGACCTTCGACGCCGCGATGCCGAGCTGCTTCGGCAGGTTGAGCTTGTCCTCGATCGCGTCGAGCGTCTCGAACAGCTGCGTGCGGGTCGCCGCGACGCGGTTCGCCAGGTCGTCGTGCTGGTCGGTCACAGGGGTCCTCCGGTCGGGGTGTCGGTCCCGCCGCTCAGGAGCGGGGGACCCGGTCGTGCTGGCCGGGCTTGTTGCCCAGGCCCTTCACGGCGTTGATGTCGTCCTTGACGCTGTCGATCGTGCGCTTCGGCGTCAGGGGCAGGCCCTTCTTGAAGCGCTTCCAGCCGACGAACCCGAGGATGCCGGCGACGATCAGCATGACGACGGCGAGCAGCAGCGCGGCGAGCCACGCCGGCATCACGGTCGCGAGGCCCATGACGGCCGCCGTGAGCAGCACGCCGATCGCGTACAGCACGATGACGAGGGCGCCGATGAGGAGCCCGGCGGCGAGGCCGAAGACCTTCGCCTTGGCGATCATCTCGGCCTTCAGCAGGTCGATCTCGCCCTTGACGAGGCTCTTGACCAGCTTCGGGATGTCCCCGACCAGACCGAACAGCGATCGCGACTTGCGGTCGCGGGTGTCGGTCATGAGGTGGTCGAGTCCTTCTTCTGGCTGACCTTGCGGACGACCTTCTTGGTCTGCTCACCGACGAACTCGGCGACGTCCGGGCCCTTGTCCTGGATGAACTCCTCGGCCTGGTGCACGCCCTTCTGCACGTTGCCGTTGTTCCAGATCTTGCCGCTGACGGTCTTGATCTGCTCGTACCGCGCCCGTCCGGCTCGCGATCCCAGGACGTACCCGAGAGCGGCGCCGGCGACGAACAGGAGCTTGCCTCGCATGTGCGATCCTCCGTTGTTGAGGGTGTGCGGTGGTCATGCGCCGAACGGAATACGTCCGGCGTTCGTCCACAGTAGCCCTCGGGCGCTCCCGGGTCCGCTCAGGAATCCAGAACGCGTCCAGCGGACGCCCGGGCGGCGGCGACGATGCCCGCCAGCCCGCGCCCCGTCGAGGCCTCGCCGATGCCCACGACGCCCTCCGCCAGGCCGGCGGCCGTCAGGTCCGGGCCGTACCAGCGCACGCGCGCCGCGCCCCGCACGCGGTCGGCGGTGACCGGGACGCCGAGCAGTGCGGTGGCATCGGCGGTCGCGCGGGTCCCGATGGCGTCGTCCGGCTCGACCGGGAGGCTCGTCCCCGTCTCCGCGACGCCGCTGCCGTCGACCTCGGGTCGCGTCGCGTAGCTGAGCCGCAGGACGTGCCGCCCCGCTGCCGCCTCGGCGAGCCACGGCCACTTCACGGTCGCGTGCGTGAGCGCCTTCGCCCGGACGCCGTCGGCCTCCGGGTGCACGAGCATCCCGGTGCCGCGCGGCCCGGTGTCGAGCTCCGGCTGGTCGACGACGAGCGTCACGAGCTCGATCCCGGTGCGGTCCGGCGCCGCGGTGCGTGCTGGGTCGGCCGTGGAGGCGAGCACGTGCTGCGCGGACAGGCGCTCCCGCGTGCCGTCGGCGGTGACGGTCTCGACGGCGAAGCGCTCGACCGCCGTGGCGCGGGTGCCCAGCCGCACGTCGACGCGGTAGGTCTCGAGGTCGGCCACGAGCTCGTCGACGAGCCGGACGATCCCACCCCGGATCCCCTGCACCGCCGAACCCGCGGCGGAACGGGCACGCAGGGCGAGCACGGCGCGGGCGAGGGACCCCTCGCGCTGCAGGGCCGCGCGGAGACCCGGGGCCACGCGGTCCGGATCGAGCTGGTCCGGGTGCGTGGAGTACACCCCGCCCGCGACCGGCACGACCAGGTCGTCGAGCACGCGCTCCCCCATGCGCTTCCGCACGAGCGCACCGAGCGACTGCGCACGGGCACCGACGGGCGACGGCAGCAGCGAGTCCATCTGCGCACGGAGTCCGCCGCCCTGGCCGATCACGGCGAGGACGTCCGCCGCCATCGGGCTGCCGGGGATCCCGAGGAAGCCGGTCTGCGGGATCGGGGCCGTCCTGCCGTCGCGGGTCATCAGCCACGCCCCACGGGGATCCGGCGACACGATGTCGTTCCCGAGGCCGAGTTCGATCGCGAGCCGCTCGACGGCGTCGTTCCGGGTCGCGAAGGACTCGGCCCCCATGTCGAGGTCGAGCCCGTCGACGGTGTGGCGGCGGAGCATGCCACCCAGGCGGTCCCCCGCTTCGACGAGCACGACGTGCGCACCGGCCTTCGCCAGGTCACGCGCGGCGACCAGGCCGGCGACCCCGCCGCCGACCACGACGACGTCGGTCACGCCGCGACTCCCGTCCCGTCGCCCCGGCCGTCGCCCAGCCCGTGGATCAGCTCGACCACACGGGTGAGCACGGTCGGGTCGGTCTCCGGCGGGACACCGTGCCCGAGGTTGACCACGTGCGCCCGGGCCGCGCCGCCCCGGCGGACGACGTCGCGCACGTGGGCCTCGAGCACCTCCCACGGGGCGGCCAGCATCGCCGGGTCGATGTTGCCCTGCACGGTCACGCCGGTGCCGACGCGGCGCACGGCCTCGTCGAGCGGGACGCGCCAGTCGACGCCGACGGCGTCGACCGCGACGGTGTCCGTCGGGTCGCCGAGCGTCGTCATCTCGTGCAGGACCTCGCCGCTGCCGACGCCGAAGTGGGTGCGCGGGACCCCGAGGTCGGCCACGTGCGACAGCGCCGTCGCGGAGTGCGGCGCGACCGAGGCGACGTAGTCCGCGCGGGACAGCGAGCCGACCCACGAGTCGAAGAGCTGCGCGGCCGAGGCGCCGGCCGTCACCTGCGCACGGAGGAACGCGCCGGAGACGCCGGCCGCCCAGTCGAGCAGGCGCGCCCAGGTCTCCGGGTCGCTGTGCATCAGCGTACGGGCACGGATGTGGTCCTTGGAGGGCCCGCCCTCGACCAGGTAGGCGGCGAGCGTGAACGGCGCCCCCGCGAAGCCGATGAGCGGGGTGTCGCCGAGCTCGGCGACGGTGCGCTGCACGGCCTCGGTGATCGGCGCGAGGGCGTCCGGGTCGAGCGGAGCGAGCGCGTCGACGTCGGCCGCCGTGCGGATGGGCGACCCGAGCACCGGACCGCGGCCGGGGACGATCTCGACGTCCACGCCCGCGAGCTTGATCGGGACGACGATGTCGCTGAAGAAGATGCCCGCGTCGACCCCGTGCCGACGGACCGGCTGCAGCGTGATCTCGGACGCCATCGCCGGGTCGAGGCACGCGTCGAGCATCGCGGTGCCGACCCGCAGCTCGCGGTACTCCGGCAGCGACCGGCCGGCCTGGCGCATGAACCACACCGGGAGCGTCTCCGGTCGGTCCCCGCGGAGCGCCCGGACCAGCGGTGACCCCGCGGTCCTGCCGGTCACGAGCGGGTGGCTGTCGGGCAGGGCGGAGGGCACGGCGGTGGTCACCCCCCGATCATCCCATCCGCGACCGGAGAGACCGGTCTGCGCGGTGTGGACCCCACAGTGTGCTGTGCACGCGGAGGGCGAACGGTCGGTGAACCGATGGCGAGTTACCATGGAACACGTGCTCATCTGTCTCACGGCGTCGCACCGCAACGCCAGCTTCGACCTCCTGGAGCGACTGAGCATCGGCGCACCGACCGCCGCGAGCCGTCTGGTGACGGACTCCGACGTGCTCGACGGAGCCGTCGTCCTCGCCACCTGCAACCGCTTCGAGGCCTACCTCGACATCGCGGGCGACGACCGCGACTCCGCCGTGTCGGCCACCGTCGACGCCGTCGCCACCGCCAGTGACCTCGTGCCCGCCGAGGTCGCCGAGTCCGTCAGCGTGCTCGGCGGCGGGGACGTCGTGCAGCACCTGTTCGCCGTGTCGAGCGGGCTCGAGTCCGTCGTCGTCGGCGAGACCGAGATCTCCGGCCAGGTCCGCCGCGCCCTCGAGGACGCCCGCGCCAACGGCACCACCACCTCGGACCTCGAGCGCCTGTTCCAGGAGGCCGCCCACACCTCCCGCGGCGTCAAGACCCGCACCCGCATCGGTGCCGCCGGTCGCTCGCTCGTCCGCCTCGGCCTCGAACTCGCGTCCTCCCGCATCACCGACTGGGCCCGGACCCGTGTCCTGCTCGTCGGCACCGGCAGCTACGCCGCGACCACCATCGCGGCCCTGCGCGACCGCGGTGCCGCGAACATCCAGGTCTTCTCGCCGTCGGGCCGCGCACCGTGGTTCGCCGCCAAGCACGACCTCGTCGCCGCGACCGACCTGCGCCAGGCGATCGGCACGAGCGACGTCGTCATCACCTGCACCTCGAGCGAGGTCCCGGTCGTCGAACCGGCGGACCTCGACGACGGGCAGCGCCGCATCGTGATCGACCTCGGGCTCCCCCGCAACGTCGACCCGGACGCGGCCGACGTCGACGGCGTCGAGCTGCTCGACCTCGAGACCATCAGCATCCACGCGCCGATCGCCGAGCTGAACGCCGAGTCCGAGGCCCGTCAGATGGTCGACGACGCCGTGTCCCGGTTCCGGGCGCAGGCGCTCGAGCAGTCGACCACGCCGGCGCTCGTGGCGTTCCGGAAGCACGTCTTCGACATCCTCGACGACGAGATCGACCGCGCGAAGCGTCGCGACGGTGACCCGGCGTCCGTCGAGCAGACCGAGCGGGCGCTCCGGCACCTGGTCGGGGTCCTGCTGCACCGCCCCTCGGTGCGCGCCCGTGAGCTCGGTCGCGCCGGTCGCGGCGAGGAGTTCGTCGGGGCGCTCGACGCCCTCTTCGGGGTCCGTCCCGAGCCCGAGGCGGAGCTGCCGTCACCGGTCGTGCCGCTCGCGGAGCGCACCGCGCCCGAGCGGGCCGCGGCGGAGCGCGCCGACGAGGCGGACGCGAGCTGAGCCGCCCCACGCCCTCGGCCGGCCCGCCGTTCCGCAGGCTCCACGGCGCCCCGGAACCGGGGCGCGTGGGCCCTCCGACCGACGCCCGGACCCTGCGCGTCAGCGCGCTGCTGCTGGTGCGTGACCGACGGGTCCTGATGGTGCGTGCCCGCGGACGTGACGTGCTCTACCTGCCCGGCGGCAAGGCCGAGCCGCACGAGACCGACGTGCAGGCGGCGATCCGCGAGGCACGCGAGGAGACCGGCCTGCACCTGACCGAGGCTGACCTCGAGCCGTTCGGCACGGTGCTCGAGGCCGCACACGGCCAGGGTGCGGGCACCATGGTCGCGATGACCCTGTTCACGGTCCGGCCGGGAGGCACGGCGGACTCCGCCTCACCCGTCGCCTCCGCAGAGGTGGACGAGGTCGAGTGGGTCACCTCGGCCGACGCCGACCGGTGCCCGCCGGCGGGCGTCGAGACGCTCCGCCGGCTGGTCGCCGCCGGTCTCGTCGACTAGCGCCCGGCGGGCATGAGGACCTGGTCAGCCACCGGAGCCCCGCTCACTCGTCCTTGTCGACGTAGTGCCCGGTCTCGCCGTCCGACGAGGGCTCGACCTCGCCCGGGATGTCCGACTCGACGTACTCACCGGGATCGGCTGCGGGAGCCCCCTCGGGCCGCGTCTCACCGGGGATCTCGCTCGAGACGAACTCACCCGCGGGCTCGTTCGAGTCGACGTGGTGCTCGCCCGGGATCTCGCTGTCGGTGAAGGCTCCGGCGCGGGGCTCGACGCCGTCCGCGCGGCCCTCGTCGCCGCGTGCCTGTTCGTGCTTGCCTGCCATCTTCCGACCTCCGTCGCTCGTGTTCCTGGCTGTGACGCGAGTGTGCCCGTGACGACTGGACGCTCCCCGAGTCCCGTGGCGCCGGCCGGGTGTTGCGTCGAGGCATGCACCGCAGCTCTCGCGCACCCATCGTCCTCGCGAGCACCGGGGTCGTGCTCGCGCTCGCGCTCTCCGGCTGCTCGTCGGGCGGGCCGGACACGGCGCCGACCGCGACCGAGACCGTGACGGCTCCCGCCGGCGGCTCGTCGTCGTCCGTAGCGTCGTCGGCGCCGGCTCCGTCGTCCTCGTCACCCTCCGGGGCGGGTGAGTCGGCGAGCGGCGGCGATGGCGGTCGTTGTGGGACCGGATCCCTCGCGGGCAGCGTCGAGTCCGGCAGCGGTGGAGCCGCCGGGAGCACGGTCGTGCACCTGGCGCTCCGCAACACCGGCTCGACGACCTGCACGCTGCAGGGCTGGCCCGGGGTCTCCTTCGTCGGCGGCGGCTCCGGCGAGCAGATCGGCGCAGCGGCCAGGCGTGACGAGGCGTCGGCGCACCCGACGGTGACGCTCGCGCCGGGTGCCGTGGCCGTCGCACCGCTGCAGATCACCCAGGCGGAGGACTACCCGGCCGCGAAGTGCGAACCCGTGGCAGCGGACGGGTTCCGCGTCTACCCGCCCGGATCGACCGAGTCACTGTTCGTGCGCGATCCGGGTGTCACCGCCTGCCGGTCGACCGATGCGGGGTTGTTGAGCGTGCAGGGGCTCGTGCCCGAGGGGCAGGCCGCGGACTGAGCCGGCCCCGGGCACGTCGGCACCCGACGTCGCGACGGGCGGTCACCCCGCAGGGTGACCGCCCGTCGCCGGTGCTCGCGCGGGCGTCCGGTCAGACGACGCGGCGGTCGTCGTCACGGTCGTCCGACTTGTGGACGCCGGCCTTCGCGATGCCGCGGCTGAGGATGTACGCCACCGTCACGAGTGCGACGTAGGACCACGCCTTGTCCGCGCCGAATCCCTGGCCGTCATCGCCGTTGTCGACGACGGCCGACGCGATCAGGATCGCGATCGACACCACGAGCCAGGCGTAGAACTCCGTGGTCTTCACGGCGGCCTTGGTCTCGGTCCAGGTGCGGCGGACGGCGGAGTCGTGCCGGGCGGGGCTTGCTGCTGTGTTCGTCATGCTGATCCTCTTCATCGTGCCCACCGACTGGTTCCGGCAGGTGCGCACCACACGGTCGTCTCACCTGGTTGACTACTTCCACGGTTAGGACGATGTACGCGGTCACGCGTGCTGCGGACCGCGTCCGACGGACATCGAAGGGAGCCCACGGTGCAGGAGAACGAAGGACGAGCTGCCCGACCGCACCTCCCGGCACGGGCCAGGACGGCTGCGGGGGCCGAGGCGATCGCGGGGCTCGAGGCGCTCGGCGAGAGCGTGCACGAGGCCGACGATGCCGCGCTCCGGAAGCTCGACCTCCGCTCGACCGACGCGCTCGCCCTGCTGCACGTGGTGCAGGCGGCCGCGGCGGACCGTCCCCTCAGCCCGACGGCACTCGCGTCGCGCCTCGGCATCACGACCGCCGCGGTGACGAAGCTCGTCGACCGCCTGAGTCGTGCCGGACGTGCCGAGCGGCGTCCGAACCCGCGCGACCGCCGGGGCATCGTCGTCATCCCCTCGGCGGACGCCGCCGCGGACCTCGAGCAGGCCTACGGGCACATCACGTCACCCCTGGTGCAGGTCGTCGACGAGCTGTCCGACGCCGAGGCGGAGGTCATCGCACGGTTCGCCAACCGGCTCGGGCTGGCGATCCGGCTCGGCCTCTGACCGTCGTCCTCGGTCAGCGGTACGACGCTGCGTGCACGGCCTCGAGCACCTCGGTGCCCATCGTGCGCAGGGCCTCGACGACCGCGAGCCGCCGCTGGAGCGTCGCGTCGTCGAAGGTCACGGTGACGGCGTAGCTCACCGACGACCCCGGGCCGCGCAGGATCCCCGCCTCGGCACGGACCCCGGTCGACGAGCCGGTGACCACGACGGCCTGCAGTCCGTGGTCGAGCGCCCGGTGCGCGAGCGGATCGAGCCCGAACGCACCGGCCACCAGCGTGGTGTCGCTGGCGAGGGACAGCCAGCCGAGCACCCGGTTCGACACCGCCTCGTCGACGACCTCACCGAGCGCGAGGCCGCGCATGAGCCACGCGAGTTCCCCCGTCGGCGCGACCGAGGCATCCGGGGCGTCGTCCGGTCCGCGACGGTCGCGGATGCGGTCGATGAGGGCCGTCCGGTCGATGCCGAGCGCCTCGGCACGTTCCCGGACGGCGTCGATGCCGACGGAGGACAGCAGGGCGTTCATCGCCCAGGCGTCCGCAGTCGCACCGACGAGGGTGGCCAGGTCCGGCACCTGCATCGTCGGCTCCTGCAGGAACTGCCAGAGGCCGGCACCGGTCGCGGTGTCACGCGCCATCCGCTGGAGCCGGTCACCGTGCAGGCGTCCGTCCTCGAGCTGCGCCGCGACCTCGATGAGCAGCAGGATCCGGCCGAGGCTCGCGACCGGCTGCACGAGGGTGTCGTCGACGGCCAGCAGGGCCTTGCCGGTCGACGTGTCGATGATCGACGCGCTGACGCCGGCACCCTCGCGAGCGACCGCACCGAGCGCCTCCACCGTGGCGCCGAACCGTTCGTCCGCACCGCCGCGGTGCCGTCCGCGCGCGCGGGTGCCCTCCCCGCCACCGACGTGCTGTCGGCGACGGGAACGGCGAGCGGCGCCCGTGTCGGCGCCCGACTCCGCGCTCGGCTCGGACGACGGAGCCGCGTCCGGCTCGGTCATCACCAGATCGAGACGCGCTCGGCCGGGTCGAGGTACATCGCGTCCGACTCGGTCACGCCGAAGGTGTCGTAGAACACGTCGATGTTGCGCACGATCTGGTTGCAGCGGAACTCGTTCGGCGAGTGCGGGTCGATGCTCAGCAGCCGAGCGGCCTCCTCGGGCCGGATCGCCATCCGCCAGGCCTGCGCCCAGCTGAGGAAGAACCGCTCGGCACCGGTCAGGCCGTCGACGACCGGCGGCTCCTGGCCGTCGAGGGACAACAGGTACGCCTTCCACGCGATCGACAGGCCGCCGAGGTCGCCGATGTTCTCGCCGATGGTCAGTGCGCCGTTGACGTGTCCGTCCGGCACCTCCGTCGGCACGAGTGCGTCGTACTGCGCGATGAGGGCCTTCGTGCGCTCCTCGAACGCCGTGCGGTCGGCCTCGGTCCACCAGTTCTCGAGCCGGCCGTCGCCGTCGTACTGCGAGCCCTGGTCGTCGAAACCGTGGCCGATCTCGTGCCCGATGACCGCGCCGATCGCGCCGTAGTTCGAGGCCGCGTCGCGCGAGGCCTCGAAGAACGGGAACTGCAGGATCGCCGCGGGGAACACGATCTCGTTGAAGCCCGGGTTGTAGTAGGCGTTGATCGTCTGCGGGGTCATGAACCACTCGTCGCGGTCGATCGGCCCGCCGATCTTGCCGAGCTCGCGGTCGACCTGGAAGCTCGCGACGGCCCGCACGTTGCCGATCAGGTCGTCGGGGTTGACCGCCAGGGCCGAGTAGTCGCGCCACTTGACCGGGTAACCGATCTTCGGCGTGAACTTGTCGAGCTTGTCGAGGGCACGCGCGCGGGTCTCGTCGGTCATCCAGTCGAGCCCGGTGATGCTCTGCCGGTACGCCTCGACCAGGTTGGCGACGAGGTCGTCCATCTCGGCCTTGGACGTCTCGTCGAAGTGCTCCTGCACGTAGATGCGACCGACGGCCTCGCCCATCGCGCCCTCGACCAGCGAGACGCCGCGCTTCCAGCGCTCGCGCTGCTTCGGGGCACCGGTGAGGGCCGTGCCGTAGAACGAGAAGTTCGTCGCGGACATCGCGCTCGTCAGGTACGCGGCTGAACCACGGATGACCTGCCAGCGCAGCCAGTCCTTCCAGGCGTCGAGCGGCTGCGAGTGCAGGAGGTCGGCCAGGCCCGTGATGAAGGACGGCTCGCGGACCACGACGGTCTCGAAGGCGCCGGCCGGAGCACCGATCGCCTGCCACCACAGGTGCAGGTCCGTGCCCTTCGCGAGCGCGGCGACATCGTCCCACGACATCTTGTTGTAGGTCTTCTGGCTGTCGCGGGTGGTGACGTTGTCCCAGTGCACCGCGGCGAGCGCCGTCTCCAGCGCGATGACGGCCTCGGTGCTCTGCCCGGCGTCGGCGAAGCCCGCGAGCGGGAACATCGACGCGACGAACTCGCGGTACTTCGCCCGGATGTCGGCGAAGCGTTCCTCGCGGTAGTACGACTCGTCGGGCAGCCCCAGGCCCGACTGCTCGAGGAACACGACGTACGACTCCGGGTCACCCGGGTCGTTGTCGACGAAGAGCTGCACGAAGCCCGGCAGGCCCAGGCGCTCGAAGCGTCCGACCATCGCGATGACGTCGTCGACGGTCTCGACGGCGTCGATCTCGCCGAGCAGCGGGTCGATCGGGCCGGTGCCCAGGGCCTCCAGGCGCTCCTCGTCCGTGAAGGACGTGTAGAGGTCGCCGACCTTGCGCGCCTCGGTGCCGGGCGCGGCCTTCTGCGAACGCTCGATGATGTCGCGCACGGCGACCTCGGCGTCCTCGGCGAGCACGGTGAACGAGCCGTAGCGCGCCTTGTCGTCGGGGATCGGCGTCTCGGCGATCCACGTCCCGTTCACGTGCCGGTAGAGGTCGTCCTGCGGGCGGACGTCCGGGTCGAGCTCGTCGGTGTGGATCCCTGAGGTGCGTGCGACGTCGGTCATGCGCTCCACGATAGCCACCGGTGCCCGGTCGGCACGGAGTCAGTCACGCCCGGTCCCCCGAGCGTGCCGTCCCTGCGCGGCGGCGTGCCCGCCGAGGCGTGCATCCGGCCCGATCCCTGCACGGCACGGCCCGGCACAGCACAGCACAGCACAGCACAGCACAGCACAGCACAGCACAGCACAGCACAGCACAGGGACCATCTGGTCCACGTGGCGGCCGGCGTCGTGCAGGTCCTCGCTCCTCGCCCGTCTCCTCAACCCCGCGTGACTGCAGCCGGCCAGCCGCGCCGACGAGCCCCGAAGGCGCCGACGACGATCACCACGGCGGCGACCGCCGACGCTCCGACGGACACCTGGACGACCCCCGCCGCGTCCGGCACGATCGTCGACACCTGCAGGTCGACGAGGGACAGGTAGGGCACCCAGGCCAGCAGGACCCACGCGGTGAGCAGCACCGGGAACAGTCGTGGCAGGGCGGTGAGTCCGGCGCCGATCACGATGGTGATGATCGGCAGGATCGTCAGCGAGTAGCGGGTGTTGGGCGCACCACCGCCGTGGACGTAGTCGATCTCGACGACCGTCAGGATCGCGGCGACCGCGAGGAACATCAGCACGATCAGCGTCGTCGACGTCCGGTCACGTCGCCGTCCGGTGGTCGCAGGCACGGTGCGGAACCGTCCGATCTCCCAGAGCCCGACGACGCCCGCGAGGACCATCGGGAGGATCATGAGCACCCACTGCACGAGCTGGATCGGCTCGGCCGGGTCCAGGACGCCCCGGTAGATCCCGAACAGTCCGGTCCAGAAGTCCGGGTCCGTCGCGACCTCCGTCCTCGGGCGCACGACGCGCCCCATGTTCTCGATCCCCCAGTCCGCCTGCCGACCGCTGAAGGACCCGGTCAGCTGCTGGTTGCGGAACCAGAACCACCCCGACGCGAGCGCGGCGGTGACGACGGGGACGGCGGCCGCGAGCAGACGCGCCGGCACGCCGGTGAGCCTGCCGAACCGCACGGTGCGGGCGACCGCCAGTGCGACGACCAGGGCGACGAGCCAGAGTGCGAAGGACAGGCGGGTCGCCATGCCCCCGGCGCCGACGATCGCGGCGCCGACCAGGAGCCTGCTCGTGACACCGGTCCGCAGCGCTGCGCCGGCGATCCCGCAGGCGAGCACCGAGAACAGCACGAAGAGGACGTCGTTGTAGATCGAACCACCCTGTTGGACGAGCATGCCGGCGAAGGCCGTGACGACGGCGACCGCGCCCGGGAGCAGGCGCGCGGTGGGGAAGCACCGCCATGCGGCCCAGGCCGAGGCGAGGACCACACCGCCGGCCATCACGGCACTCATGAGACGTCCGGCCAGTACCGCGAGCAGGGCATCGCCGCTGTCGAAGAGCGGCCCCACGACCGGGGCGAGGACGAGGTAGTACAGCGGCGGGTGCTGCGCGACCCACTGCACCGGCGTCGTGCTGCCGAACGGGGCGTGGTGGGTGATGCCGTCCTCGAAGACGGGCAGGTGTGCGTGCCACACCGACAGGACGTAGTCGAAGTGCGCGGGCTCGTCGCCACCCTCCAACGGTGGGTAGGTGAAGGCCCGTGCGACGGACGCAGCCACCACGAAGACGACGGCGGCGACGACCACCAGGTCGGTCCAGGGTCGAGCGTCCTGCCGAGCCGCGAGCCGGGTGCTGGTACGTCGGAACCATGTCATGTGCAGCTGTGCGTCCCTCTCCGGAGTTGCGTGTTCGCGGGTGCTCGGTCTGGACGGAGGCGCTCCCTCGGCTCAGGGTGCAGCAGCGCGGACGCAAGGACCGCCGCAGCACACGAGCAGGGCTGACCAGCCGATGTCACCACCGGGGACAGGATCCCACGGTCGGTCGGGCTGCACGGCAGCCTCGGGCGGCGAGCGTTGCCGATCGGGTGACGACGGCCGGGGACACGCCGGTGCGGAAGCACCGAGGGCTCGATGCGTAGGTTCGACGACGTGGGAGACCGACCAGGCCCGGACGCGCCGTCGCAGGACAGCCAGCACGAGCCGCACGACCCGTACTCACGGCGCCCCGGGTACGTCACCGGGGTCGACGGCCGCACCGACACCTGGACGACCGCGTCGGTCGCTGGCATCGTCACGGGCGGCGCGGTGCTGTTCGTGTCGGGGTTGCTCCGGACCCCGACACCGCTCGCGTACGCTGCGGCGGTCGTGATCGGTGCCGTCGTGTGGTTCGGCGTGCGTGCACGCCGCCGAGCCGCGGATCGCCGCGAAGGCCGATCCCCCGACGCGGTGGCGCGGGCCCGCTCCCAGGCGATCGCCGACGCCAACGGGGGGCGGCGCTTCTTCGTCGCGCAGAACCCCGTCGTCGTCATCGTGATGGGCGGCGTCTTCCTCGCGGTCGCGGTCGTGCAGCTCGTCGCGAGGGGCCTGTCCGCCGGCTCGGTCGTCGTGGCGGTCCTCCTCGCCGCCTCCGCCGTGTACTTCGTGGCGCAGGGCACCGGCACGCTCGTCGTCCGTCGTCGCGAGCGCTCCCGAGGTACGGACGCCGGACGGCACTAGGACCCGCAGCAGGACCAGAGCACCCACAGCAGGACCGGAGCACCCGCACCAGGAGCCCCGCAGCCGCTACGGTGCTGCCATGGGACTCGGCTGGAAGCTGCACGGTGACGGCGCGACCGTCTCCTCCTCGACCATCGTGGCGCCGGACGAGCGCCTCTCCTGGGGTCGCACGATCGGGCTCGGCGTCCAGCACGTCGTCGCGATGTTCGGCGCCACCTTCCTGGTGCCGCTCATCACGGGCTTCCCGCCCTCGACGACCCTGCTCTTCAGCGGCATCGGCACGATCCTGTTCCTGCTCATCACCGGCAACCGGCTGCCGAGCTACCTCGGCTCGTCGTTCGCGTTCCTCGCCCCGATCGGTGCCGCGACGAAGATCGGCGGCATCCCGCTGGCGCTGTCCGGGATCATCGTGGTCGGCGTCCTGCTGGCGCTCGTCGGTGCGATCGTGCACCTCGCCGGGGCCGGGTGGATCGACCGTCTGATGCCCCCGGTCGTCTCGGGAGCGATCGTCGCACTCATCGGCTTCAACCTCGCGCCGGCTGCCCGCGACAACTTCACGAAGGCGCCGGTCGTCGCGCTGGTCACCCTGGCGGCGATCATCCTCGTCACGGTCCTGTTCAAGGGGCTGCTCGGTCGCCTGTCGATCGTCATCGGCGTCGCGGTCGGCTACGTGGCCGCCCTGCTCGCCGGCGAGGTCGACCTCTCGAAGGTCGCGTCCGCCCCCTGGATCGGCCTGCCGACGTTCACCGCCCCGGCCTTCGACCCGGGTCAGCTCGCGATCTACCTCGGTTTCGTGCCGGTCGTGCTCGCCCTGGTCGCCGAGAACGTCGGGCACGTCAAGGGCGTCGGCCAGCTGACCGGCCGGGACCTCACGCCGCTCACGGGTCGCGCGCTCCTCGCCGACGGCGTCTCGACCGTGCTCGCCGGCGCCGGCGGTGGTTCCGCGACGACCACCTACGGCGAGAACATCGGCGTGATGGCCGCCACCCGCGTCTTCTCGACGGCCGCGTACTGGGTCGCGGCGATCGTCGCGATCCTGCTCGGTCTGTCGCCGAAGGTCGGCATGGTCATCTCGTCGGTGCCCGCCGGCGTGCTCGGCGGTGCGACCACCGCCCTGTACGGCCTGATCGGCGTCATCGGCATCCGCATCTGGGTCGAGAACCGCGTCGACTTCGCGAAGCCGAAGAACCAGCTCACCGCCGGCATCGCGCTCATCATGGGCATCGCCGACTTCACGTTCTCGTTCGGTGGCGCGACCTTCGGCGGCATCATCGTCGGCACGATCGCCGCGATCGTCGTGTACCACCTGATGGACCTGGTCGGCCGTGCCCGCGGGACCGACCCGGCGACGCCGCAGGCGTCGGACGAGGCACGCGCCGCCACCGGGGCGATCCCGGCAGAGCCGCGCGCGGACTGAGCCGCGGGACCACCGGACGGGAGGCCCGTGGCGACCCCGCCACGGGCCTCCCGTCCGTCGCTTGGTCCAGCCGCCCGCTCCGTGGAGCAGCGATCGTCGGGTGGACGTGCTCGACTCGACGCTTCCTGCTCCACCGATGCACCGGACGAGCGGCGTCCGGTCAGGACAGGCCGATCACGCCGACCGTGAGCTGGACCAGCGCCAGGACGGCGGGCACCGCGACGGCGCCGGGCACGAGCGCGAGGAGGTCCACGGGCGCAGCGTACCGACGGCGGCACGAGCCGGTCCTGCTCCGACTCCGGCAGGATGGGCCGGTGCCCCGACCGTCCTCGCCCGCCGCGACGTCCGAACGGCGCTCCGTCGACCGGGACATCGTCCGCCTCGCGCTGCCGGCCCTCGGTGCGCTCGTCGTCGAGCCGCTGTTCCTGCTCACCGACACCGCGCTCGTCGGACACCTCGGGGCGACGGCGCTGGCGGCCGTGGGCCTGGCGAGCGTCGTCCTGCAGACGGTCACGGGCTTGCTCGTCTTCCTGGCGTACTCGACGACCCCCGCGGTGGCGCGTGCCCTGGGCGGCGGTGACCGTCGAGGAGCGGTGCACGCCGGCATCGACGGCATGTGGCTCGCGCTCGGCCTCGGGATCGTGCTCGCGCTCGTCGGCTGGCCGCTCGCCGGGCCGCTCGTCGACCTGTTCGGTGCCTCGGCCGAGGTCTCGGCCGCTGCGACCGCCTACCTGACGGTGTCCCTGATCGGGCTGCCGGGCATCCTCGTCGTGACCGCCTCGACCGGTCTGCTGCGCGGGCTGCAGGACACGCGGACGCCGCTCGTCGTGGCGACGATCGGGTTCGTGGCGAACGGGCTGCTCAACGCCGTGCTCATCTACGGCGCGGGCTGGGGCGTCGAGGGCTCCGCGGCCGGCACCGTCATCGTGCAGTGGGCCATGGCCGCCGTGTACGTCGTGATCGCCGTGCGTGCCGCGCGGGCGTCGGGCGCTCCGCTGCGCCCGGGAGCCTCCGGCGTGGTGCGGGCGCTCCGGTCCGGGGCGTGGCTGTTCCTCCGAACGACGTCGCTGCGCGTGGCGATGCTCGCGACCGTCGCGACCGCCTCGGGCCTCGGCACCACCGGTCTCGCGACGACGCAGGTCGGGCTCACGGTCTTCTCGACGCTCGCCTTCGCGCTCGACGCCCTGGCCATCGCCGGCCAGGCCCTCGTCGGCCACGGACTGGGCGCACGTGACCCCGATCGGGTCCGGCTGGTCACGCGCCGGCTCGTGCTGCTCGGCATCGTGGGCGGTGCGCTGCTCGGCGTGCTGACCTCGGCCGTCAGCGGTCTGCTCGGTCCGGTGTTCTCGGACTCGGCGGCGGTGCGCTCGGCCCTGCCGCTCGTACTCGTGCTCATCGCCGTGGGGATGCCCGTCGCCGGCTACGTGTTCGTGCTCGACGGCGTGCTCATCGGCGCCGGGGACGCGCGCTACCTGGCCGTCGCGGGGCTCGTGAACCTGGTCGTGTACCTGCCGCTGCTGTGGTGGGTCGGCGGCACACTCGCGGGACTGTGGGCGGCCTTCGCGCTCGGCTACATCGGCGTCCGGGCGGTGACCCTCGGGGTGCGGGCGCACCGCCGGGGCTGGGTCGAACAGGCGCTGGCGCGGTGACCGGTCGATCGCGCGTCGCGTCCTCGGCGCTGCTCGCCACCGTCGGCATCGGCGTGCAGGGCCTGGCGAAGCTCATCGTCACCGTCGTCGTCGGCCGGGTCTTCGGCACCGAGACCCTCGGGCAGACGACCGCGCTGTTGTCGCTGTCCGTCTTCACCGCGCTGCTCTGGCCGAACGCCGCGGGCAACACCGCGTCGCGGGTCCTGGCGATCGCGCTGCGCGGGCGACGGTCGGACACCGCGGTGAACCGGCTGCTCGGGGTGTCGATGGCGGTGTCGAGCGTCGTGCTCGCCGCCGTCACCGTGCCGGTCGCACTGACCTGGGGAGCCAGCCCGGGCATGGTCGTCGGCGGTGTCGGGGTCGTCGTCGGGTACGGCCTGTACTGCTACGCCCGCGGTGCGCAGCTCGGGTACGACCGGGCACCCAGGGTCGCGCTGTGGGACACGGTCACGAGCCTGCTCGCCCTCGGGTTGCTCGTCGCGGCGTGCGTCGCCCGGCTCGAGCCGCTCGTGCTGCTGCCCCTGGCGATCGGGTACACCGTGTTCGCGATCGCCTGCTGGCCGCGGGGGAACCGCGCCGCGGATGCCGGCGCACCGGTCGAGCCCACGACCGGCCTGCTCGCGTTCGCGGCGTGGAACGTGCTCGCGGTCACCACCTCGAACGGGCTGCTGCAGCTGGCGATGATCTCGGCGCAGGTCACCGCCTCGGCACACGACGCCGGGGTGTACGCCGCGGCGTTCACCCTGGCGACGCCGGCGTCGATGGTCGGGCAGGCGCTCGGGCAGGTGCTCGTGCCGGCGTTCGCGCACCGGTCGGACGGCGGGTCGCTGCGGTCCCGCGGCGCGCTGCTGCTCGTCGGGGGCTTCGCCGTGGGGACCGCCGTGGTGTTCGGGCTCGTGGCGTGGCTCGCCGGGTGGTTCCTGCCGATCGTCTACCCCGCCGAGGGGGCTGCGGCCGTGGCAGACCTGCGGTACCTGATGGTCGGGGTGTGGGTGTTCACCGTCGGGCTCGTGCCGGCGGCACTCCTGCTGGCGTCCGGACGGTCGCGGCAGGTGGCGCTGGCGTCGGTCGCGGGGTTCGCGGTCGGGGTGGTGCTCATGGCGGTGCTCGCGCCGACGACCGGGGTCGCCGGGGGCAGCACGGGGTTCCTGGTGGGGAGTGCGGTGAACCTCGTCGCGGTGGTGGCGCTCGGGCTGCGCCGACCGCGGCCAGCGCGGTAGTCCGTCGTGGATCAGGTCGTTCGTGACAGCCCGAGCTCGGTCAGCCGAGGACCGCGGAGCGGACCGGTCCCGTCGTGTCCCCGATCCGGAGCTCCGACCGGAACGCCGCGGGCTCCGGCTGTCCGCCCTCGAGCATGGCCAGCGCGGCACGTGCGGCGGCCCGACCCTTCTGCTCGAACGGCTGCGCCAGGGTCGTGAGCTGCCGGATCGGCGAGCGGTGCAGCAGGCTGTCGTCGACCGTGATGCCGTCGAAGCCGACCACGCTGACGTCCTCGGGCACCCGGAGCCCGGCGTCGAGCGCAGCCGAGATCACTCCGACCGCGAGCAGGTCGCTCTGCGCCACCACGGCCGTCGGCACCGCTCCGTCGCCCGCGAACAGGGTCTGACCGGCGGTCCGACCCTCCTCCACCGAGCTGCCGGCGGCCTCGATCGCGACGGCGTCCGGGTACTCCTCGCGCACACCGCGGAGCCGCTGGAGCGTGGTGTGCGCGACGCCCTCGGCCGCACGGGACGCGTCGATCCACCCGCGCCGGCGCTCGGCGTCGAGCGGGAGCGTCACGACCGTCACCGCGGTGTGCCCGAGCTCCCGCAGGTACGCAGCAGCACGGCGCGATGCCTCGCGGTTGTCGAGCTGCACGGGGACGGCGCCCTCGATGTCGTCCGCCTCGATCGCCACGACGGGGATCTGCCGGCGGCGGAGCACGGCGACCGCCGGGTCGATCCGCACGTTGCAGCCGACCAGGACGACGGCGTCCATCGGGGCGTCGACGATCGGCCCGGCGCCCTGCTCGTCGTCGAGGGGGCTGCGCACGAGCAGCAGGGAGGCGCTCGCCTCGCCCGCGACCTCGGCGATGCCGTCGAGCGTCAGGACGTTCGCCGGATCACGGAACGCGTCGCTCAGGCGCTCGTCCATGACCACACCGATCACGCCCGAGCGACCGCGGCGCAGGGAACGGGCGCGAGGGTCGGGTCCGCCGTACCCGAGCTCCGCGGCTGCGGCGAGCACCCGGGCCTTGGCGTCCTCGGACACCGGGCCGGCACCGCTGAACGCGAGCGAGGCGGTGGACGGGGCGACCCCGGCGGCGCGGGCGACGGCGGCCAGGGTCGGACGGGGGCCGCGGCGCGCGGGACCGTCGGCGCGGTCGCGGGAACCGTCGGTCCCGGACGCGCCGGGTCCTGTTGCCGGTTGGTCCATCGCCCGTTAGCGTAGTCACACGAGCCGGTCGAATCGATTCGACCGCACCCGCGACACGCACTTCGACGGCCACCATCAGCACGAGACCGGAAGCTCCATGACGACGACGTCCACCCGTACGACACCGACGACCCGCACCTGGATCATCGCGGTCTTCGTGGCCTTCACCCTGTCCGGCCTGGCCATCGCCACCTGGCTCGGGCGGATCCCGAGCGTGCGCGACTCGCTCGGCGCCACGACGTTCGAGATGGGGCTGCTCGTGCTCGGCATGGCGGTCGGCTCGATCGGCGGCCTGACGTTCGCCGGGCACATCGTCGCGAAGGTCGGCGCGCGCCGTGGCGTGCAGGTCGCCTCGGTCTGCCTGGCCGTCGGGCTCGTGTTCGCCGGTCTCGCCGTCACGTACGGGTGGGGCTTCGCGGCGATCTGGGTCGGCCTCATCGCGTTCGGGTTCGGCAACGGCCTGGTCGACGTGTCGATGAACGTGTCCGGCGCCGCTGCCGAGAAGGCCGGCGGCCGCACGATCATGCCGCTCTTCCACGCGGCGTTCAGCGTCGGCACGCTCGCCGGGGCCGGCCTCGGCGCGCTCACCGAGAAGCTCGAGGTGCCGGTCGTCCTGCACTTCGCCGTGCTCGGCGTCGTGGTCTGCCTGGTCATGCTCGCCGCGGCCTCGCGCTTCGGCGACGAGCACCGGTACGAGGAGCACGAGTCCACCGCGACCAGCCCGACCCCGGTGCAGCTCACCCGCTGGCAGGTCTGGGCGCAGCCGTCGACGCTCCTCATCGGCGTCATCGTGCTCGGCATGGCCCTGGCCGAGGGGTCCGCGAACGACTGGCTGCCGCTGGCCATGATCGACGGGCACGGGCTCGACAACGCCGCCGGGTCCGCGGTGCTCACGGTGTTCCTCGCGGCGATGACCGCGGGTCGGATCGCCGGCAGCCCGCTCATCGACCGGTTCGGCCGCGTGCCCGTCCTCCGGGTGAGCGCCGCCGTCGCCGTGGTCGGCCTCGGCCTGCTCATCTTCGTCGACGTGATCCCGATCGCCATCGTGGGCGTCGTCCTCTGGGGTCTCGGCGCGAGCCTCGGGTTCCCGATGGGCATGTCCGCCGCCGCCGACGACCCCCGCTCCGCCGCGCTCAAGGTCAGCGCCGTCGCGACGATCGGGTACGTGGCGTTCCTGGCCGGTCCGCCGCTCATCGGCTTCCTCGGCGAGCACATCGGCCTGCTCGGCGCCCTGCTCGTGGTCTTCGTCTTCATCATCGCCGCCGGCCTGGCATCCGGCGCGGCCCGCGAGACCGGTGCAGCGGCCGAGACGCTGCGGGAGCGGCGCGCGGGGAAGACCGGCCACGCGCCGGACCGCAGCGCGGCCGGCGGGGGCGAGCCGCGCCTCCAGGCCGAGCCGACGGAACAGGCGGACGCCGGGGCGCGCACCGACCGTTAGGATCGCCGGGTGCGTCTCGTCATCGCCCGCTGCTCCGTCGACTACGCCGGACGCCTGTCGGCCCACCTGCCGCTCGCGACCCGCCTGCTCATGCTCAAGGCGGACGGCTCGCTGCTCGTCCACTCCGACGGCGGCAGCTACAAGCCGCTGAACTGGATGAGCCCGCCGTGCTCGATCGAGATGACCGACCCCGACGAGGAGCAGGCGAGCGCCGGCATCACGCAGGTCTGGACCGTCACGCAGAAGAAGACGCAGGACAAGCTCATCGTCAGCCTGTACGAGGTGATCGCTGACGAGAGCCACGACCTCGGCGTCGACCCGGGCCTGGTGAAGGACGGCGTCGAGGCGCACCTGCAGCAGCTCCTGGCCGAGCAGATCGAGCTCCTCGGCGACGGCCACACGCTGGTCCGACGCGAGTACATGACGGCCATCGGGCCGGTCGACATCCTGGCGCGCGACGGGGCCGGGGCGAGCGTGGCGGTGGAGATGAAGCGCAACGCGAACATCGACGCGGTCGAGCAGCTCACCCGGTACCTCGAGCTCATGAACCGCGACCCGCTGCTCCGCCCCGTGCAGGGGGTGCTGGCCGCGCAGACGGTGGCCCCGCAGGCGCGGACCCTCGCCGAGGACCGCGGCATCCGCGTCCTCGTGCTCGACTACGACGCGATGCGTGGCATCGAGGGCGGGCACACCCGCCTGTTCTGACGGTCGGCCGGGAGGCACTGCGAACCTCCACCCCGCGTCCTCCGGCCCGCCCCGTGGTCGCGGCCACCGCCCCGACTAGGCTGGTCAGGACATGACGCGCCCGTACACCGCCATCCTGTTCGACCTCGACGGGACCATCAGCGACTCCGCTCCGGGGATCCTCGAGAGCATGACGCACACCTTCCGCACGGTCGGCGTGCCCGTGCCGGACCACGCGACGCTGATGTCGTTCGTGGGCCCGCCGATCATGGACACCTTCCGCACCGCGATGGGGATGGACGACGCGCAGGCGGACCACACGCTCGCCGTCTACCGCGAGCACTACCTGTCGCACGGGGCGCTCGACTCGGCGATGTTCCCGGGGATCGACGTCGTCCTCCGCACGCTGCACGAGGCCGGGCTGCCGATCTCGACCGCGACGAGCAAGCCCGAGACCCCGGCGACGGTGATCCTGGACCACTACGGCCTGACCGGGTACATCGACTTCGTCACCGGTGCCAGTGACGACGAGGTCCGGAGCGCCAAGGCCGACGTCGTCGCCGAGGCCCTGCGTCGCCTCGAGGCCGCCGGGCACGACGTCAGCCGCCCGGTGCTCGTCGGTGACCGGCTGCACGACGTCCAGGGTGCCCGCGTGCACGGCGTGCCGGTCGTGTTCGCCGAGTGGGGCTACGGCACCCCGGCCGAGGCAGAGGGCACCGTCGCGCAGGCTGCCACACCGCTCGACCTGCTGCCGATCCTGCTGCCGGCCGCGTGACGGGCGGGGCGGGCGGGACAGGCGTGACCGGCCTCGTGACCGGCAGCGCGTCGTGAGCGGGAGCACCACCGCCCGTCGCGGGCTCCGCGGCGCCGCCTGGCTGCTGCCGGCCGCGATCGTCCTCATCGCCCTGAACTTCCGCGGGCCGATCGTCGCACCCGCGCCGGTGATCGGCGAGGTCCGGCTCGACCTCGGCCTGACCGCCGCGATCGCCGGACTCCTGACGACCATCCCGGTCCTCTGCTTCTCGCTCGCGACGCCCTTCGCCAGCTGGGTGATCGCGAAGGCCGACCCCGAGCGCGCGGTGTCCCTGTCGCTCGTCATCGTGCTCGCGGGCACGGTGCTGCGGTCGATGCCCTCGGCGGCGGCGCTGCTGATCGGCACGGCGGTGATCGGCATCGGCATCACGATCGGCAACGTGGTGATCCCGGTCGTGATCCGGCGGGACACCTCCCCGGAGCGCGTCGGCCTGGTCACCGGGGTCTACACGTCGGCCCTCAACGTCGGTTCGATGATCACGTCGCTGGGCACCGCGCCGATCGCCGCCGCGTGGGGCTGGCCGGTCGCCATCGCGGTGTGGGCCGGCTTCGCCGTCGTCGCGGGGCTCGCGTGGACGTACGCGGTGGGTACCCGGGCTGCCTGGCTCCGCCCGGCGCGCACGGCGCCCGTCGTCGCGACCGGCCCCGTCGAGCTGCTCACCGAGACCGGCTCGATCCGCACCGTGACGGCAGCGTCCGACCAGGCCGAGGTCCCGGTGCGTCCGGCGCGTCGGCTCATCACCTGGGGTCTGACACTGGCGTTCGGTGGGCAGGCGTTCTCGTACTACGCGCTCACGGCGTGGATCCCGACACTGCTGCACGACGAGATCGGCTTCTCCGCGGAGTCGTCGGGCGCGAGCTCGTCGGTGTTCCAGATCCTGGCGGTCGTCGGGGCGCTCGGCGTGCCGGTGCTCGCGACCCGCTGGCGACCGCGGGCGATCATCGCCCTCGTGGCGTTCCTGTGGCTCGCGATGCCGCTCGGGCTGCTGGCCGCCCCGCAGCTGTGGCTCCTCTGGTCGGTGCTCGGCGGGGCGGCGCAGGGTGGTGGGATCACGGTCATCTTCATCGTGATCGTGCGGATCGTGACGAGCGACGACGACGCCAGGCGGATGTCCGCGTTCGTGCAGGGCGGCGGGTACCTCATCGGGTCGGCCGGACCGCTGGTCGCCGGGTCGCTGCACGGCGCGACCGGTGACTGGACGGCACCGCTGCTCGTCGTGCTCGTCGCGGTGCTGACGCTCGGGGTCGTGGGCACGATCGCGGCGCGACGCGTTGACTGAGGTGCGAACCCGTCGAGCGTGACCGGCGTGGCGGGGGCACCACGAGCATCCGGTCCGGCACCGCGGCACGCCGCACCCCGTCCCCCGCGCGCGAGGGACCGCCTGGATCAGGAACTGACGTTTTCCGGACACCGGCACGGCCCGGTGCGCTCCCCTCCTGCACACTGCTGTCGATCCCCATGACCGACGAACGACCCGACGTGGCCGACCACGACACCGCCGCCGACGTGCCGCTGACGCTGACCCGCACTCGGCTCGTCACCCGCACCCGGGACACCGCGACCGCGAAGAACGCGATCCTGCACACCTTCCTGGTCCGCGGACTCGAGGTCACGGGCAGCAACGACTTCTCGTTCGAGGAGACACTGACCGGCACCTCGCTGCTCACCCTCGAGTCGACCAGCTGCACCGGCACCGTCCGGGGCGAGGTGGACGCCTCCGCCGCGATCGTCATCGCCTGGTTGAAGTCCGGTCACGCGGTCGTCGGCGGTCAGCAGCTGCCCGTCGGCCGACCGGTCCTCTACGCACCCGGCAGGCAGCAGGTGCAGTGGGACCGGTTCCAGAAGGACGTCATGCGCATCGACCGCGAGATCGTCGAGCAGATCGCAGCCGCCCGTGGCGGATGGGAGCCCGGCCCGCTCGGGTTCCAGCCGAACCACATCCCCGAGGGGGCACCCCTGGCCGCCTGGTGGCTGATGGTGCGCACCGTCGCCGCCGAGATCCTGGGCGCCACCGGCGAGGTCTCGCGCGAGCGGGAACAGGAGCTCGCCGCGATCGCCGCCGCCGGCCTGCTGACCGCGATCCCGCACTGGCCACTCGAGCAACCCGCCGAGCGGACGCAGCACGCCGGGCTCGCCGACGCCGAGACGTTCATCCTCGACCACGTCGCCGACCGGATCACGGTCGACGACGTCGCCACGGCCGCCCGCATGAGCGTCCGTGGGCTGCAGAGCGCGTTCCAGCGCATCCACGGCACCACCCCCATGAGCTACCTGCGGAGCATCCGGCTCCTCATGGCACGGCAGCAGCTCGAGTCCGGCGGACCGGCACAGGTGGCCGAGGTCGCACGGTCGGTGGGGATCACCCACCTCGGCCGCTTCTCCGGGGCCTACCGCGAGGAGTTCGGCGAGCTGCCGGGCGAGACGCTCCGGGCGGCCCGGCAGCACGCCGGCTGACGTCGTCCCCCGAGGGTTGCGAGGGCGGCCGCCGTCGGTTCGGGTCCGGGACGGGCGCCCTCGCGCTACGGCGCCGTCGGGTTCGACGCTGCGTTTCAGACGAGACCAGCCCGGGAACAGGGATCCGGGCTCCCGCGGTCAGGGTCCCGCGGGGTAGCCCGACCGAATCTACGCGGTGATCCGAGGGCTCACTCAGGATGAGCGCCGATCGGATCGTCACGGGTGTCGCTCGGAGGAGCACCGGTGTGCGGTGCCTGGCTGTGACCCGAACACAGCCAGACACGTCGACCACCGCCTCCGGACGGAGGCTGCGGCGGCCCCGGCACGAGCGCCGGACACCACTCCAGTGGACCAGGCGCGGAGTCCTGGCACGAGTCCCACAACGCGGGGGGAACGGACGTTCTCCCCGCGTTCGCGCCGAGCTGGGCGTCAGCCCGCCTGGAGTACCTCGCGGAGGGACAGCGGTCGCCTGCCCGTGACCCGCTCGACGTCGGTCGAGACGTGGGACAGCGCTCCCTCCGCGATCGCCGTGTACGTGCTCACCCACGCGTCCGCCTGCCACGGCTCGGGGTTCCACCGTGCTCGCGAGGCGTACGCCTCCTCGACCGTCTCGGGCTGGTAGGTCACGGCGCGGCCGCGGACCTCCGACACGGTGGCCGCCGCCTGGGCGAGGCTGATCGCCTCCGGCCCGGTCAGCTCGTACGTGCGGTCCCGGTGCTCGGACGGGTGCAGCAGCACCTCGGTCGCGACCCGCGCCACGTCCGCCCGGGCCACCGCCGCCATCGTGCCGTTGCCCGCCGGTCCGCGGATCACGCCGTCCTCGCCGACCAGGTCCTCGACGAAGTCCAGGTAGAACGAGTCCCGCAGGAAGGTGTGCGCCATCGGGGTCTCCTCGATCGCCCGCTCGGTGGCCCAGTGGTCGCGCCCGAGCGTGAACGTCGCGTCCGGTGCTGCACCGACGAAGGACGTGTAGACGACGTGCCCGACCCCCGCGGCGGCAGCGGCCGCGACGAAGGCCCGGTGCTGGTCGAGACGGTCCTGCGCCTCGGCGCCCGAGACCATGAGCAGCAGGTCGACGCCCTCGAGCGCGGCACGGGACGCCACGACGTCGGCGTACGACGCGACCGCGACCTCGGTCCCGGGCAGCTCGGGGGCGCGAGCGGCGTCGCGCACGACCATGCGGAAGGACGCGCCCGCCGCGGCGAGGGCGCGGGCGACGGCGCCGCCGATGTTGCCGGTGGCGCCGGTGATGGCGATGGTCATGGTCGCTCCTGTCGTGTGGTCGTGCACGGGGCTCGGATCGGTGGTCAGGTGCGGGGCGCGGATCGGTGGTCGGGTGCGAATCCGTCGGGTCGGTGGTCGGGTGCGGATCCGTCGGGTCGGGTCCGTCAGGTCCGGACCGTCCGGGAGGCGCGGGGCAACGTGGCAGCGACCCTCGCGGCGTTCACGCCGTCGACCTCGAGTGCCCAGGCGCGGGCCGCCCCGTGGTCACGTCCGTGCCGCATGTGCCGACCGACCAGGCGGTCGACGCGGACCCCGTCGTCGACGACGCACGCCCACGTCTCCGTGAACAGGTCGGACAGCGCGGACCAGGGCGTGTCGCCGTCGAGCAGGTAGTTGCCCTCGGAGACGACGAGTCGGGTCGCGCGCGGGACGGCGATGCTGCCGGCGACGGGCTCGTCGACGCGGCGGTCGAAGTCGGGAGCCCAGACGACGTCCTCGTCCGCGGCGACCAGGCGGCGGACGAGCGCGACGTAGCCGGCGGCGTCGAAGGTGTCGATCGCACCCTTGCGGTCGCGGCGACCGAGGGTGTCGAGCGCGGCGTTCGCCAGGTGGAAGCCGTCCATCGGGACCTGCACGGCGGTGCCCGGCCCGTGTGCGGCGTCGACGGCCGCGACCACCCGGCGGGCGAGGGTCGACTTGCCCGCTCCCGGTGCCCCGGCGATGCCGAGCACCGTGCGTCCCGCACCCCCGGCGAGCGCCACGGCCCGCGCGACGGCGGCGTCCACGGAGCGCTCGGTCGGGGTCACCGCTCCATCCTGACAGGGACGGTGGTCCAGCGTGCTCGACGTGCTCAGCGTGCTCGGCGTCCGACCCGGTCCCAGGTCTCGCGCACCGGGCCGGGCGGCAACAGCGCGTCGAGCTCGGCGCCGAGCGTGGCCAGGGCAGCCAGGTGGTCGGGCAGCAGCAGGTCCCACGGTGGTGGCGCGACGCGTTCGAGGGACCGCAGTGTCGCGGTGTCCGGTGCGGTTCCCCACTGCTCGGCGAGGGCGTGCACGAGGACGTCCTGCTCCAGGCGCAGGCCGCGGAGCCGGTCGAGCAGGGCGCGCGCACGGTCGGCGTCCTGGGCGGCCTCCACGAGCTCGCCGAGCAACGCCCGCTCGTCCCAGAGCCGGGCGGACAGGTCGGTGGCCTCGCCGCTCACGGCCGTCGCGCCCATCCGAGGGCGATCGGCACGAGCAGACCGTGCCGGCGGTGGGGCAGCTCGGCGATCGGCACCCACGCGGCCTCGTCGGTCGAGCCGTCGGCCTCGCTCCGGAGCGTGCCGCCCGTGACGGTCGCGCGGAACACGACCTGCACCGCCTTCATCGGTCGGCCGTTGTCGTGCATCCGGCGCTCCTTGGGCACGATGTGGTGCCGGATGCCGAGGAGCGGTCCGCAGGTGGCCTCGTACCCGGTCTCCTCGAGCACCTCGCGGACGACGGCCTGCTCGACGGTCTCGTCGAACTCGACCCCACCGCCCGGCAGCGTCCACGTCCCCGCTTCGGGCACCCGCAACCGGGCCAGGAGCACGCGGTCGCCCTCGGTGATCACGCCGTAGGCGGCGAGCCGGGTGTCGTAGTCCGTGTACTCCATGCGCCGACCATGCCAGGGACCTCGGACGAGGACACCCAGACGCGCCGCCTCCGGAGGGGTGGTGCGGTGCTCGTGCGGTCCTCCGCACCACCGGCGGGCCATCATCGCCTGGCCGGTCGGACAGGCCCCGACCGTCACCCGGCCACGTCCGGTGCGGGGTCGCTCAGGGTCAGCCGGGAACCCGCCGGGGAACCCGGTCGCGGAGGCGTTCCGGTCACCTGCGCTCGCTACCGTCACGTGACCACGACGCTCCCGCCCGTCCCCCCGTCGGCCTCCCGGGAGCGACCCGACCACCCGGACGTACCCGTGACGACCCTGCCGCTCCTCTCTGCCCACGTGCTCGTGCCGCTCTACGCGCTGACCCTGGTGGCCGCGGTCGTCGTCCTCGCCGGCGTCCGCCGGTCGTGGCGCTGGTGCGTGGTGGCGGTCCTCGCCGGCGCCGTGGTCGGGACGCTGCTGTCGTGGTTCCTCGGCGACGTGCTCGACGTCCTCGGGATCCCGCCGACCTGGGTCGACCGCATCTGGACCGGGGTCGTCTGCGCCCTGCTCGGCGTCGCGGTCGTCGGACTGGTCCGCGGTCGACGGCTGACCCGGGTGGTCGCCGCGCTGGTGGTGCCCCTCGCCCTCGTCTCCGGCGGACTCGCGGTCAACCGGGACGCCGGGCTCTACCCGACGATCGCGGACGCACTCGGCCAGTCGCACGTGCCGCCGCTCCGGCTGCCGGACGACCCGGATCCCGGAACACACCGAGCCGACGCTGCGACCTGGCGGCCGCCGCAGGACATGCCCGCACACGGTCGCTACGGCTCGGTGCGGATCCCCGGCGAGGTGTCCCACTTCCACGCCCGCCCCGCGATCGTCTGGCTGCCACCGGCCGCCCTCGTCGAGCACGCGCCCGAGCTGCCCGTCGTCGTCATGCTGTCCGGACAGGGACCCGGGGCCGCACCGGCGAACATCATCGAGGCCGGCCGGATGGCGGACCGGCTCGACGCGATCGCGCACCGGAACCGCGGCCTGGCCCCGATCGTCGTGATGCCCGACCAGCTGGCCCGGGCCTCGAACAACCCGATGTGCGTGGACGGCCCGCTCGGCAACAGCGCCACCTACCTCACCCGCGACGTGCCGGACTGGGTGCACGACCACCTCCACGCCGCTGACCCCGGTGCGGACTGGGCGATCGCCGGGTTCTCGCAGGGCGGCACGTGCGCGCTGCAGCTCGGGGCCGGTCGCCCCGACCGCTTCGGGTCGTGGATCGACGTCTCGGGGCAGATCGGTCCGGTCCTCCAGGGCGGTGACGACACCGTCTCGAGGGGTTTCCGCGGCGATCGTGCAGCGTACGCGGCGGCGCAGCCCCTGCGGGTCCTCGCCGAACGGGCGCCGTACCGTGACTCCGCCGCCTTCGTCGCAGCCGGTTCCGACGACAGTCGGTACGGCCCGGTCGTGCCGAAGGTGGTCGCGGCGGCACGGTCCGCCGGCGTCACCGTCACGGAGCGGGTGATCGAGGGCGGAGGGCACGACTGGCACACCGCCGGCGTCGCCCTGGCCGAGGGGGTCGAGTGGTTCGCGCACCGCACACACCTGGCCCGATGACGAGGACGTGACCGGCTCTCCGCGGTCAGGCACGCGGTCCCCCTGGCCGCGGTCGTCGTCCTGGCGCTGACCGTCGCCGCACGGACGCTCGTCGCCGGCGGTGTGGTCGGCGGCGCTCGAGCGGTCGTTCAGACGGCGGCCGCGGCGGCCGACCACCCGGCGCGCATGCGCGCGACCGCGCGGTCCCACCCGTCGAGCAGGTCGGCGTCGTCCCGGAGCATCGCCTGCAGCTGCAGTCCCTCGAAGAGCGCGACGAGCTGCTCGGCCGCGTGCCGGGGTGCGGCTCCCCGGGGCTCGCGACCGGCGACGACGTCCCGCACGAGGGCGAGGGTCACGTCCTCGAAGAGCATCGTGTACTGCTGCCGGAACCACCCCGACGCCGGGTGACCCGGGGTCGATGTGGCGCTGAGCAGCGCGACCCGGAGCCGCACGAGCGCGGGGTGCTGCTGGCCGCGGTCGAGCCGGGCCCGGAGGTACGCGACGGCCCCCTCCTGCTCGGCGACGCCGCGGAGTGCCTCACGCCCGACCCCGGCCCACCGGTCGACGACGGCCACCACGAGCAGCTCCCACGACGGGAACACCCGGTGCAGCTCGTCGACCGTGACCCCGGCGGACCGGGCGACCTCCTCCGGTCCGACCGCGTGGAAGTCGCCGTCGCGGAAGGCGTCGGCGGCACCGGAGACGATGCGGGAGCGGAGGTCGGCGTCGGGCACGTGGTCGATCCTGCCGACCGGACCGTGCGGGCGCGACCTCCCCGTCCGGGGGCGGGCGGTGTCACGGAACGTCACCGTCGGACACAGTCCGACACAACCCTTCCGAGGCCCCCGCACCGCTGTCACGGTCGTCGGCATGGCGTACATCTGCTTGGTCCTCTCGGGGGCAGCACTGCTCATCAACGGGCTCACCCTGCTCGGTCGGGTGCCCGGCCGCGACAGCGGTGTGTTCAACGTCCTGGTCGGCGGCGTGCAGCTCGTGCTGTGCACGGCCGTCGCCGTCACGGCCGACGGGTCGCTGCCCGTCCTGCTGTCGATCGCGGGGACGTTCCTGTTCGGCCTCACCTACCTGTACGTGGGGCTCGACACGCTCGCGAGCCTCGGATCGACGGGACTCGGCTGGTTCTGCGGCCTCGTCGCCGCGATCGCCGTCGTGTTCGCGGTCACGAACGCCACCGTCGACCCGGTCCTCGCCGTGCTGTGGGCGACCTGGGCCGGGCTGTGGACGCTCTTCTTCCTGCTGCTCGCACTCGGCCTCGACGTCGGCCGCTACACGGCCTGGGCGCTCGTCCTCGCCAGCCAGACGACCACGACGGTGCCGGCGCTCCTCGGGCTCTCGGGTCGGTGGCCGGCCGGGCCCGCGTGGACCGTCGGCGCCGGCGCCGTCGCGGTCATCGTCTTCGTCGGCGCGGCCGTGCTCGCCCGTCGCGGGGCGCGACCGACGGAGGTCCAGCCCGCGCAGACCCCGGTCGTGGCCCAGCCCGCCGCCGCCTGACGACACTCCCCCTCCACGCAGACCGACCCGCACGACGACACGCAGACCGACCCGCAGACCGACCCGCACACCGGAAGGCACACGACATGACCGACACGACCACCGAAGCGCTCGGCACCCACCAGGCCGACGCGCCCGTCGACTACGAGACCCTGGCCGGACGCTTCCGGCCGATCTTCGACCGCATCGCCGCCGGTGCCTCCGAGCGGGAACGGGACCACCGGCTCCCCTCCGACGAGATCCGCGAACTCGCAGCCGCCGGGTTCGGCGCCGTCCGCGTCCCGACCGGGTTCGGCGGCGCCGGCGCCACCCTCCCGCAGCTGTTCCGCCTGCTGACCGAGCTCGCCGCCGCGGACAGCAACATCCCACAGGCACTCCGCGGGCACTTCGCCCTGGTCGAGGACCGCCTCGTCGCCCGGTCCGGCGAACGGGACGCCTGGCTCGAGCGCTTCGGTCGCGGCGAGATCGCGGGCAACTCCTGGACCGAGGTCGGCGCCGTGCAGATCGGCGACGTCATCACCAAGGTCACCCCGCAGGACGACGGCACCTTCCGGATCAGCGGGCAGAAGTACTACTCGACCGGCAGCATCTTCGCGGACTGGATCGACACCTACGCCGAGCGCACCGACACCGGCGAGCGGGTCATCGCGATCGTCGACGCACACCAGCCCGCCGTCACCCACACCGACGACTGGGACGGCTTCGGTCAGCGCACCACCGGCTCCGGGACGAGCACCTTCACCGACGCCGTCGTCCAGGCCGACGCCGTCGTGCTGTTCGACGACCGGTTCAAGTACCAGACCGCGTTCTACCAGGCGGTGCTCCTCACCGTCCTCGCCGGCTCCGTCCTGGCCGCCGAGCGGGAGATCGCGCTGCAGGTCCGGAACCGCAACCGGGTGTTCTCGCACGGCAACGCCGACACCTTCGCCCAGGACCCGCAGATCCTGCAGGTCGTGGGCGAGGTGTCCGCGGCCGGCTTCGCGGCGACCGCGATCGTCGACCGGGCGGCCGAGGCCCTGCAGGCGGCGTACGAGGGGGCCGCCCTCGACGTCGCCGAGGACGAGCGGCGCAACGACCGCGCCGAGCTCGCGACCGCACAGGCGCAGGTCGCGCTCACGACCCTCGCGACCACCGCGACGTCACACCTGTTCGACGCCCTCGCGGCCTCGGGCGTGAGCACGGCGAAGAACCTCGACCGGCACTGGCGGAACGCCCGCACCGCGGGCAGCCACAACCCGTGGGTGTTCAAGGCCCGGATCGTCGGCGACCACGCCGTCAACGGCGTCGAGCCGCCGCGTGTCTGGGCGATCGGCGCCACGCGCCGCGGCTGATCGGGCGACGGCGGGACACCACGTCGAGGAGCCGGGACCGACGGTCCTGGCTCCTCACCCGCGGTCGAACACCAGCGTCTCGTCGTCCGGCGCGGTCACCTGACCGGTGCGCGCGAAGTCCGCCCAGATCGCCCGCAGCGCGCGCCCGCGCCGCTCGACCACCGGCCAGTCCCGCTCCGGCACGAACCGGCTGCCGACCCACGCCGCCCGCCCGCCGAGCAGCAGCGGCAGGTCGCTCATGTGCACCGCACCCACCGGTGCCACCGACGGGTGCCGCAGCAGTCGGTAGACCGTCGCCCGACCGCCGGCGTCCCGGTGCCGTGCGGCGAAGCGCCGGGCATCGCGCCCGTAGATCACCTCGGACAACGGCCGGACGAGCAGCCAGCGCAGCAGCGACCGCAGCGGCCGGGACCGCGCCGCCGTCCGGAGCCCGGGGACGAGCGGCACGTACATGCCCGCCTCGTCGGAACCGGACCCGATGAGCACGTCCACGTCGTGCGCGACGGCGCGCCAGGCCCGGTCGGTGTCGTGCTCGGCGGGCAGCGGCGCGAAGCCGTACTGCGTGCCGAACGGCATCCCGCCCGCCAGGCCGTACCGGCCGCCGGCCTTCGTCGCGAGGGCCTGCCGCTCGAGGACCTCGTCGAGCGACCTGTCCGCCGCGACCGTCCCGACGGCCCGGACCATCGCCCGGTTCATCCGCGCCCGCCCCCGCGAGAGCCCGAGGGGCGCACTCTGCACGATCGCACGACGGAAGAGCCCGTGCGCACCCTCGCTGATCATGAGGTGCGCGATGGCGTCCGCCCCGGCGGACTGTCCGAACGCCGTGACGGAGTCGGGGTCGCCGCCGAACGCCGCGATGTTCCGCCGCACCCACCGGAACGCCTCGACCAGGTCGAGCAGGCCGAGGTTCGCCGGCACCGTCTCGCCGTCACCGAGGAACCCGAGCACCCCGAGCCGGTAGGTCACCGTGACGACCACCACGCGCTGCTCGGTCACCAGGTCGTGCGCGTCGTGGATCGGCAGGTCACCGCCGCCGAGCACGTAGGACCCGCCGTGCACCCAGACCATCACCGGCAGGCGCTCGTCGGGTCCGACGTCCGCGGGCACCGTGATGCTCAGGCGCTGGCAGTGCTCGTCGACCCGCAGGTGGTCCATCGACGGCAGGAGCTGGTCGACGAACTGCGCGCTCGGCTGCGGCGGGACGGGTGCCGGGGTGTCGGCGCGGAACGGCTCGGTGAACGGCGGCTGCGGCGCCGGCGGCGCGAAGCGGTCGGCCTGGGCGTACGGGATCCCGAGGGCGCGGGTCACGTCACCGTCGACCACCGCCTCGATCGTGCCGGCCGGGGTGTCGAAGGAACGGGTGTCGGTGGATCGCACCGGCCCACGCTAGCGACGTGGCCTTGGACGGACGGGCGCGCCCCGCTCAGCGGCAACGCGGAGCGTTGCGCGGGGCGCGCCGACCGAGCCTGCGAGGGAGGACGGTGCCAGCTGGCACCGCGCCTCCCGTCCGTCGTGGCGCGGGCTGTCAGCGGACCCGCTTGATCGGGATGACCACCAGGGCGCCCAGCAGGGCGACGATCCCGGCGGCCCAGCACATCAGCTCGTAGTTGTCGGCGTGGTCGCTGCCGATCTTCAGGAAGAAGAGCGAGATGGCGGGCGCGAGCGACTGCGGCAGCGCGTTCGCGATGTTGATGACGCCGAGGTCCTTGCCGGGCCGGTCAGCGTTCGGCAGCACGTCCACGACGAGTGCGGTGTCGATGGCCGAGTAGATGCCGTAGGCGAAGCCCATGACGACCTCGGCGACGTAGAATCCGGTCACGGTGTCGGCGTGGGCGAGGATCACCAGGCCGACCGCGAACAGTGCCGTCGAGCCACCGACGAAGACCTTCCGGCGACCGATCTTGTCGGACGCCCAACCGGACAGCGCCGCGCTGACCAGGAGCGCGATCGTGTAGAGGAGCACGCCGAACGCGACGGCCTCGGTGGCGTCCTCGAGGTTCTCGATCCCGAGGTGCTCCTGCATGTAGAGCAGGCGGTACGTCGTGAACATGAACGTCGCCAGGATGATCAGGAAGCGCGACCACCACGCGAAGGCGAAGTCGGGGTTCTTGATCGGGTTCGTCCAGAACGACGAGATGAGGTTGATCCAGGTGAACGGCTTGAGCTTGTAGGTCGGCAACTCGTCACGGGCGACCAGGGCGTAGACGACGACCAGGACGATCGCCAGGATGCCCGGGGCGATGAACAGGACCGGCAGGTTCGCGACGAAGAACACCGACAGGTAGGTGCCCGCGAGCACGGCGATGTTCTGCGCGAGGGCGATGATGCTCGACGCCCGGCCGCGCTGGAGCTGCGGCACGTTGTCGGCGAAGCTCGCGAGCAGGGTGGCGAGCGTGGCGTTCGCCGCGACCTGCGCGAGCAGCCAGCCGAGCGTCAGGTTGAGGACGTCGGGCGCGTAGGCGATCCAGGCGAGCGCGATCGCGAAGACCACCACGCCGCCGAGCAGCCACGGGCGGCGACGACCCCAGCGGGTGCGGGTGCGGTCGGACAGCGCGCCGGCCAGGGGGTTCATGAGGAGCGCGCCGAACGCGCCGATCGGGAGCGCGGAGCCGATGACGTTCGCCGCGTCGTCGCCGACCAGGGCCTGCGCCTTGATCTGCATGCTCACGTAGACCGGGGCCATGAGCGCCACGAACAGTCCGAACTGTCCGAGGAACAGGGCGACCTGGTAGCCGATCCCCACCTTGACGGTGCTGACGGGCTGGGTGATGCCCTCTTCCGGGTTCAGCAGTGCGGGGCTGCCGGGTTCGGGTGTGCTCATGACGCCTCCTTGAGTCGATCGGAAACCTTGTGCTGCAAGGTTTTCCGACGGCGAGCATACATCGACCGGGCTGCGTGCGACACGTGTCGTCCAGATTGCCCGCGAACGATGCGCGACAAAAACTACACAGCGGGTGGTTTTTGGGGTAGCGTCGGTCTCGATCTCGCCGGGGAGCATCGATCCTCGACGGGCCCCGACAACCTGACAGGACCGAAGGAGCCCTCTGCCATGCCCACCACCTCTGTGCAGCTGTACTCGCTGCGCGACGCCATCGCCGAAGACCTCGACAAGGCCATCGCCCGGGTGCGCGAGATCGGCTACGAGAACGTCGAGCCGTACGCGTTCGTCGAGCGCGCCGCCGACCTCGAGAAGGCCTTCGCCGCCACCGGTCTGCAGGCGCCGTCCGGTCACGTCGCCGTGATCGACGCCGAGGACACCGCCCCGATCTGGGACGCCGCGGAGCGCCTCGGCATCCAGACCGTCATCGACCCGTTCATCCCGACCGACCGCTGGCAGACCGCCGACGACGTCGCGAAGATCGCCGAGCGCGTCAACGAGCTCACCGCCGAGGCCAGCGCCCGCGGGCTCAAGTTCGGGTACCACAACCACCAGTGGGAGTTCACCAACAAGGTCGACGGTCGCACCGTCTACGACCTGTTCGTCGAGCAGCTCTCGCCGGAGACCGTGCTCGAGGTCGACACCTTCTGGGCCACCGTCGGCGGCGCCGACGCCCCGGCCGTCCTGCAGGCCCTCGGTGAGCGCGTCGTCGCGATCCACGTCAAGGACGGCAAGGTCGACGGTGACATCCTCACCGCACTGCCCTCGTCCGAGAGCGCCCTCATCGTGCCCGAGGCCCTGCAGCGCGCCTTCGAGAACCAGACCCCGGCCGGCCAGGGCGACGTCGACGTGCGCGGCATCCTCGCCGCCGCACCGCAGGCCATCCGCGTCGTCGAGTTCGACGCGTACTCGGGTGACGTCTTCCAGGGCATCACCGAGTCGCTCGAGTGGCTGAAGGGCAACGACAAGTGAGCCGCGTCGGGATCGGCATCATCGGTGCCGGCAACATCTCCACCCAGTACCTCGAGAACCTGACGAAGTTCGCCGACGTCGAGGTCCGCTTCGTCGCCGACGTGCTGCTCGACCGTGCGGCGGCCCAGGCGGAGGCCTACGGCGTCGCCGCGTCCGGCACCGTCGAGGAGCTCCTCGCCCGCGAGGACATCTCCATCGTGATCAACCTGACGATCCCGGCCGCGCACGCCGAGGTCGACCAGCAGATCATCGACGCCGGCAAGCACGTCTGGAGCGAGAAGCCGATCGCGACCGACCACGCGTCGGCCGCAGCGGTGCTCGCATCGGCGAAGGAGAAGGGCCTGCGCGTCGCCACGGCTCCCGACACCGTGCTCGGTGCCGGCATCCAGACCGCACTCCGCGCCATCGCCCGTGGTGACATCGGCGAGCCGCTCACCGCGACGACGCTGTTCCACGTGCCCGGGCCGGAGGCGTGGCACCCGAACCCGGACTTCCTGTTCGCGAAGGGTGCCGGCCCCCTGTTCGACATGGGCCCGTACTACGTCACGACCCTCGTGCACGCCTTCGGTACCGCGTCGCGCGTGCAGGCCGTCTCGTCGAAGTCCCTCGACCGTCGCACGATCGCCTCGGGTGACCGCGCCGGCGAGACCTTCCCCGTCGAGGTCCCCACGCACCACGCCGCGCTCATCGAGTTCGCCGCCGGGCAGTCCGCCCAGTCGACGTTCTCGTTCCAGCACGCGCTGCCGCGCATGGGCTTCGTCGAGATCAACGGCACGCTCGGCACGATCTCGCTGCCGGACCCGAACACCTTCGAGGGCGCCTCGCAGCTCTGGCGCTACGGCCAGGAGGAGCCCGAGACCCTCGAGGCCGTCGGCTCCACCTGGGGCCGCGGTACCGGCGTCGTCGAGATGGCCCGCGCCATCGCCGAGGGCCGTCCGGAGCGCGCGTCGGGTGAGGTCGCGCTGCACGTCCTCGACGTGCTGCTCGGCATCCGCGACGCCGCCGAGTCCGGCCAGGCCGTCACGATCGAGTCGACCGTCGAGCGGCCCGCGCCGCTGCCGGAGGACTTCGACCCGGCTGCCGCGGTGCTGACCGCGGGTGTCGACGCGTAGGTCGCGACCAAGCGTCGGACGGGAGGCGCGGTGCCGGCTGGCACCGCGCCTCCCGTCCGACGCGCTCAACCCTTCACCGCTCCTGCCGACATGCCGGAGACCAGGTTGCGCTGGATGATCATGAAGAACACGACGACCGGCAGCGAGAACAGCACGGACGCGGCCATCTGCCCCGTGAAGTCGGTCCCCGTCGTCTGCGTGGTGAAGGACGCCAGCCAGACCGGCAGCGTGTAGTGCGCCTGGTCCTGCATGAAGGTGTACGCGACGATGTAGTCGTTCCACGCCGCGATGAACGCGAAGACGCTCGTCGCGATCATGCCGGGCATCACCAGCGGGAACAGCACCTTCGTCAGCACCTGCCACGTGCTCGCGCCGTCGATGCGCGCTGCCTCCTCGACCTCCATCGGGATCGCGAGGAAGAACCCGCGCATGACCCAGATCGAGAACGGCAGCACCGCGGCGACGTAGGCCAGGATCAGCCCGGCGTAGGTGCCGGTGAGCCCGGTCTGGTTGAAGATGAGGAACTGCGGGATGAGCAGGGCGGTCCCCGGGAGCATCTGCACGAGCAGGATCACCACCAGGATCGTCCGGCGTCCACGGAACCGGAAGCGCGAGAGCGCCGCCGACGCCAGGATCCCCAGCCCGAGCGACAGCACGACCGCCCCTGCGACGACGATCGTCGAGTTCCCCAGGTAGACGAGGAAGTCGGCCCGCGTGAACGCCGTGACGAAGTTCTCGACCGTCGGGTGGGCGGGCACGAACAGCGGCGTGCTCGTCAGGGCCTCGGACCGTGGCTTGAACGCGGTGTTCACCATCCAGTAGACGGGGAAGATCCACACCACGCAGAAGACCACGGCGATCGTGCTGCTGATCCACCGGACCGGCCGACGACGGCGCCGGATCCGCTTCGTGGCGGCCACGCCCTCCCGCGTCGGGACGGCAGCGGGGACGTCGGCCTCGACGGGCACGCCGGTCGGCATCGCGGTGGTCACAGCTCTTCTCCCGATCGGACGAGGTTCCGGATGTACAGCGCGCTGAGCGCCATGAGGATCAGCGCGGCGATGACGGCGACGGCGGACCCGGTGCCGATGTCGTGCCCGACGAACGCCGTGACGTAGGTGAAGACGCCGAGGGTCGAGGTGGCGCCGTCCGGACCGCCCTGCGAGACGAGCCAGATCTGGTTGAAGACGTTGAAGTCCCAGATGATCGAGAGCATCGTCACCAGGAGCAGCGTCGGCCGGAGGTACTCGACGGTGACGACGCGGTACACCGTCCACTCGGAACCGCCGTCGAGCCGGACGGCCTCCTTCACCTCGAGCGGGATCTGCGTCTCCGCCGCGTACAGCGTCAGGGCGATGAAGGGGACCGCCTGCCAGACGACGAGCATCCAGATCGACGTGTAGGCGAGCCCGGCGCTGTTGCCCCAGTCGGTGTCCGTCACGTCGCCGAAGACGCGCAGCTGGGTGAGGGCCCAGTTGACGACGCCGTAGCCCGGCTGGAACAGCCAGTTCCACACGAGCGACGATGCAACGTTCGGCATGCCCCACGCGCAGATGAGCACGATCGTGACGGCGTACCGCAGCACGACGCCGAGTCGGGTCATGAGGTGCGAGACCCCGGCGCCGATCAGGATGCTGCCGAGGACCATCGCCGCGGTGAACAGCACGGTCCGGACCAGCGAGGCCCAGAACGCCGGATCGCCGAGGATCCGCCCGTACTGCGCCAGTCCGACGGCGTCGTACGCACCGGTGAAGAGCGAGCGCTGGTCGTAGTCGGTGAACGACGTGACGACCAGGAAGACGATGGGGGCGATCGTCACGAAGACGAGCACGAGGCCCGCCGGTGTGAGGAGCCACAGGGGCGCGAACGACCGGGCGGCCCGACGGCGCGGGGTCCGTCCGGGTCCGTCGTCGGGTGAGCGGGTGGGACGGCCGTGTCGCTCCAGGCTCGGGCGGGTGGCTGAGACGGTCACGTCTGGCCTTTCCGTGAGGGTCGGGCGGTGCGGGTCCCGCGGGGCGTGCCGCGGCACCCGCACCGTCCTGCTGGGGTCGTCCTACTGCTTGTTGAGCACGTCGTCAGCGGCCTCGTCGAAGGTCGCGGCGGCTTCCTCCGGACTCTTCGAACCGGAGACGATGCTCGAGAACAGGGTGTTGATGCTCTGGTCGCCCTCGAGGTCGGCCCACCGCGCGTTCGCCGGGGTCGCCTTCGAGTTCAGGGCTGCGGTGAAGAACGCCTTGTTGATGTCGCTCAGGCTCGAGTCCGCGGCCTTGATGCCCTCGGTGCTGTTCGGGATCCAGCCGTTGTCGCCGTAGACGTACTCGCTCTGCACGTCCGGGCTCGCCGCGATCTCGACCCACTTCAGCGCGAGGTCCGTGTTCCTCGACTTCGCCGCGATGCCCCAGTCCGACCCACCGAGCATGACCGGCTGCGTCTTCCCGGACTTCCCCGGGAACGGGAAGGTCCCCATCGTGTCCGCCGTCATCTCCGGGTTCGCCTGCTCGATGAGCCCGAGCGTCCCGCTCGTGCTGAGGATGGCCGAGGTCTTGCCGTCCGCGAAGACCTGGTTCATGTCCGGGCTGTCGGTGTTGAGCGTCGCCGAGGCCTTCGTCGAGTACGCGTTCGCGAACTCCTTGAAGTCCTGCAGCCCCTGCTGCGCCTTCTCGTCACCGAAGCCGGCCTTCCACTCGCCGCCGTCCTCGGTCGCGATCTCGCCGCCGGCGTCCCAGACGAACTGCATGCCGGCGTACCAGTACTGCCCGGGCATGTAGAAGGCCGAGAAGTCCTTCGCGGTGTTCGCCGCCTTCACCTTGTCCAGGGCATCGGTGAGTTCCTCGTAGGTCGTCGGGACGGCCGTGATGCCGGCGTCCTTCCACATCTGCTTGTTGTAGATGACCGACCGGGCACCGGCGAAGCCGGGGACGCCGTAGAGCGATCCCTCGACCGTGGCCGGGTCGGAGAGCCCGTCGAGCCAGGTCTGCCCCTGCGCCAGGTCCTCCTCGTACGGGCTGAGGTCGAGGAGTGCCCCGTTCGCCGCGTAGCTGGCGACCTGGGTGTTGCCGAGGTCGAGGACGTCCGGCGGCGTGTTCGTGGCGAGGGCCGTCGAGACCTTGGTCGTGATGCCGTCCCACTGCTGGACCTGCACCTCGACCTTCGCGCCGGTCTCCTTCTCGAACCGCTCGTTGATCGCGGCGATCGTCTCGTCGGAGTAGTCCCCGGTCATCGCCCACACGGTCAGCGTCTTGCCGTCGCCCTTGACGTCGCCGATCTCCTTGGTGCCGCCGCTGCCCCCGGGACCGGCGTTGCCGGCGCTGGAACAGGCGGTCATCCCGAGGGCGACGGTCAGGGCCACGGCAGCTGCTGCCGCGAACTTCGTCGTACGCATTGCTTCTCCTTGGTGGTCGTTCTGCTGTGGTGGTCGTTCTGCTGTGGTGGTCGGTGCTGTGGTGCTTCAGCTCACGCCGAGCTCCGCGGCGAGCAGGAAGGCTGCTGCACCCCGGAGGATCAGGTCGCTGTTGGTCGATGTGGCCGTCACGGCGAGGTCGTCGCCGACGCTCGCGAGCGTGCGGGCCGAGACGGTGGCGTGCACCGCGTCGACGAAGGGGCCCTCGACCAGGTCGGCCGGCCCCGTCACGACGATCTCGGTGATGTTCACGGCGCTGATGATCGGCGCGAGCACGCCGCCGAGCGTGCGGCCCGCGGAGCGGAGCACGCGCTCCCGCTCGCCTTCGGGTGCGGTGGCGACCCGGTGCGCCAGGTGGTCCGCACCGATCAGCAGTTCGAGGCAGCCCCGCCGCCCGCACGGGCAGGGGTCGCCGTCCTCGTCGATGGTCAGGTGCCCGATCTCGCCGGCCGCGTACCGCTCGCCGAGCACCAGCCGGCCGCCGAGCACCATGCCCGTGCCGACACCGTGCTCGAGCGCGACGACGAGCAGGTCGCTCGCCGGTTCGACCTCGAACGCGTGCACGCCGAGCGCCGCGACGTTGGCGTCGTTGAGCACGTGCACGGGCAGTCGGAAGTGGTCGGCGAGCTGCCGCTGCAGGGGCAGACCACCACCCAGGGCGACCGAGTCGAGGACGGTGCCGGTCTCGTCGATGACGCCCGGGCAGCCGACCGCGATGCCGAGCAGGCGGCGCGGGGTCATCGCGGCCAGCCGCTCGACCAGGCGGATGATGCGGTTGAGGGCCTGGTCGCCGGTCGCACCGTCGACCTCGATCTTGGCGCTGTTCACGACGTCGCCGCGCAGGTTCGTGACGGCGCCGACGAAGTGGTCGGGGAGCGACAGGTCGACGACGACGATGTGGAACGCGTCCACGTTGAGGTTGATGAGGGTCGCCGGCTTGCCGACCCGCAGGTCCTCGCGCGGGCCGAGCTCTGTGACGAGCGCGTCGGCCTCGAGCTCGGCGACGAGGCCCGACACCGTGGGGCGGGTGAGGCCGGACTGCCGCGACAGGTCGGCGCGGCTCATGGCCCCGTCGGTGAAGAGCGTCTGCAGGATGAGCGAGCGGTTGTGCGCCCGGCTGTGCTGTGGCAGCGCTTTGCTCCGCTGGCGTCGGAGCTGCGCGCCGAACGCCACCGGAGCGTCCGTCTCGTTCGTCATCAGTTCTCCCTCGTCGAGCGGTTGCCTTAGTAAAGAGCCCTTCCCAATCCGCTGTCAACCCTCTCTTCAGACCCGTAACAACCGCGTCATACCGGGGAAACACGGCCCAGAAGGACGCTTGCCAGCGTGGAGTAAGACGTGTTTACTAACCCGCATGCGCAGCTTCGACGCCGCGTCCTCGACGCCGAGGCCGGGCACCCCGACGACGGGAGCACCATGAGGATCGGCCTGGACATCGGCGGGACGAAGATCGACGCCGTCGCGGTCTCGCCGTCCGGCACGGTGCTCGACCGGGTGCGCGTCGCGACGGGGTTCGGACCCGAGGTGGTCGTCGCCACGACCCTCCGTGTCATCCGCTCCCTGACCGACCACACCGCGCAGTCCGCCAGCGCCGTCGGCATCGGCATCCCCGGCCTGATCGACCACGAGACCGGCTGGGTCCGGCACGCGGTCAACCTCGGTCTGTCCGAGGTCGCGCTCGGCCCCCTCGTCGCCGCGGCGACCGGGCTGGTCGTGCAGGTCGAGAACGACGTCAACGTCGCGGCGCTCGGAGCCGCACAGGCGATGGGCCTCGACGGACCGCAGGCCTACCTGAACATCGGTACCGGGCTCGCCGCCGGGCTCGTCAACGACCGCCGGCTCTGGCGCGGAGCACGCGGGAACGCCGGCGAGGTCGGGCACATCCCGGTCCTGGTCGACGGCCCGCGCTGCGTCTGCGGCCAGTACGGCTGCCTGGAGACCGTCGCCTCCGGTTCGGCGCTCGCGGTCGCATGGCCAGGCCACGCCGGGAGCACGGCGACGCACCTGTTCGACAGCGCCGACGCGGGCGACCCGACGGCCGTCGCGGTCCGGGACCGCTTCGTCGCCGGCGTCGCCTCCGCGGTGCGCATCCTCGTGGTCACCGCCGACGTCGAGTCCGTGCTGATCGGCGGTGGCCTCGCCAGCCTCGGCGAGCGCCTGCTCGCGCCGCTGCGTGCGCACTTCGACGACGCCGCCCGCACCTCACCCTTCGTCGCGTCGCTCGACCTGTCGGCTCGCGTGCTCCTCGCGCCCACCGACCAGCCGCTCGCCGCACTCGGTGCCGCGTTCCTCGCACCCGAGTCGGCCGTGACCGCCGCCTGACCGCGGTCGTCCGGTCGCCCCTGCACCTTCCAGAGTCCTGTTCCACCGATCGCCGCACCACCGCGGCGGGAGTGAGCACACCATGACCGAGCCGTACCGTCCCTCCGACCCAGCCGGACCGCGACCGCGCGACGGCCTGGTTCCTGCTCGCCGTCACCCGCACGCAGCCGTTCCGCCGGGCACGGGTCCGGTGAGCCGGCGGGGCCTCCTGTTCGGGACCGCCGGTGCTGCCGTGGCACTGGCGGTGTCCGGCTCGCTCGGGACCGCCCGACCGGCGGCAGCAGCGACGGCGGCGGCAGCGGCAGCGCCCTCGGCCACGTCGATCGCCGCCGCGTCGGCGTTCCTCGCCGCCCGGATGGACCAGTACGGCTCCGGCTCGACGCTCCGGGTCCCGCAGAGCTACACGGGCGGTGCCGAAGGGGCGTCCGGGTTCGTGTCGAGCTTCGCCTACGACGACGCGATCGTGATCATGGCCTGGGTGTCAGCGGGCGACGCGACGAGCCTGGGGTACGCGACCGTGCTCGCGGACTCGCTCCTCTGGGCGCAGGCCAACGATCCGTACCGCGACGGACGCACCCGTGCGTCGTACCAGCCGGATCCCTTCCGGACCGCGGACGGCCCGTACATCGGGTCGCCCGCCGCCAACACCGGCAACCAGGCGTGGGTGGGCATGGCGTTGCTCCGCCTGTACCGCGCGACGCAGCAGCCGCGGTTCCTGCAGGGCGCGCTCCGGCTCGCGCAGTGGATCCAGTCGGTCGCGTGGGACGGGCAGCGGTCGCCGGTGGGCTACACGGGCGGACGCGACGGCGGCGACGCCGCGATCACCTACAAGGCCACCGAGCACAACATCGACGTCGGCGCCTTCTTCACGATGCTGGCGAGCATGTCCGGCGACCCGGTGTGGTCCTCCCGAGCACGGTCGGCGTTCTCGTTCGTCGCGGCGATGCGGGACGGCGCGACGGGACGCCTCTGGACGGGCACCGGAGCGGACGGCGTGACCACCAACCGGTCGCCGGTGCCGGGTGACGTGCAGAACTGGGCGTACCTCGCCACGCTCGACTCGCAGTACTCCCCCGCGGTCACCTGGGTGATCACCACCCTCGCGGCGTCGGACGGCGGGTACAGCGGCTCCGCCTACAGCACCGCCGACGTCTCGAAGGTGTGGTTCGAGGGCACGGCGCACCTCGCCCTGGCCGTCCGTGCCCGTGGCGCGACCGGCGACCCGGCCCGGTACACCGCGCTGGTGACGAGCATCGAGGACGCCCAGGCACGCGCACGGAACGGTGACGGTCGCGGGATCGTGTCCGCCTCGAGCGACGGGCTCGTCACCGGCTTCGGCGACACCTACAACCAGACACTCCACCTCGGCGCGACCGCCTGGTACCTGCTCGCAGCCCGCGGCACCAACCCGTTCCGTCTCTGACCCACCACCGGAAGGCAGCTCGCCCATGCTCATCCCCCAGCCTCGATCCCGCGTCGACGGTGTCGGCTCGTTCACGCTCGACGAGCGGACACGTGTCACCGCGGACCCGGCAGCGGAACCCGTCGCCCAGTACCTGCAGCAGGTGCTGCGCGCCTCCACCCGACTCCCCCTGTTCGGCGCCGGTGGTGCGACCGACGTCCCCCTGATCGCGCTGCGGATCGCCGCCGACCCCGCCGATCTGCCGGCCGGCCCCGGCGGCGACCGCAGCGAGGCCTTCCGGCTCGAGGTCACCACGGACGGCGTCACGGTGACCGGTGGTGGGCCCGCCGGTGTCTTCTACGGCGTCCAGGCGCTCCTGCAGCTGCTGCCCGCGGACGTGTACCGACGCGGGCAGGTCCGCACCGACGGGTGGACCCTCCCGGTCACGGTCGTCGAGGACGCACCGGCCTTCGCCTGGCGTGGGGTCATGCTCGACGTTGCCCGGCACTTCCGCACGACGGCCGAGGTCCTCCGCCTGGTCGACCAGCTCGCCGTGCACCGGATCAACCGCCTGCACTTCCACCTCACCGAGGACCAGGGGTGGCGCATCGAGATCAAGCGGTACCCGCGGCTCACCGAGGTCGGATCCTGGCGCACCGAGTCCCAGGTCGGTGCACACGTGCCGGACGCCGACGGCACGCTCCGGGTGGCGGGGAAGGACGGCCGACCGCACGGTGGGTCCTACACGCAGGACGACATCCGCGAGATCGTCGCCTACGCCGCCGACCGGTTCGTCACCGTCGTGCCGGAGATCGAGACGCCGGGGCACGTCCGCGCCGCGCTGGCCGCGTACCCGGAGCTCGGCGTGCACCCGGAGCGGCAGCTCGACGTGTGGACCGAGTGGGGCATCGCGCACGACGTCATGAACGCCGAGGAGCGCACCGTGCAGTTCTTCCGCGACGTCCTCGACGAGGTCGTGACGCTCTTCCCCTCGGACTACATCGGGATCGGCGGTGACGAGTGCCCGAAGGACCAGTGGGAGGACGACCCCCGGACGCAGGAGCGCATCCGGGAGCTCGGCCTCGCCGACGAGGAGCAGCTGCAGGCCTGGATCGTCGGGCAGCTCGCGGCACACCTCGGGTCGCACGGGCGTCGGGCGTTCGGGTGGGACGAGATCCTCGAGGGCGGGACGCTGTCCCCGTCGGCGACCGTCGTCTCGTGGCGCGGGCTGCAGGGCGCGATCACCGCCGCCCGACGCGGGCACGACGTCATCTCGACCCCGGACGACCAGGTCTACCTCGACTACCGGCAGAGCGACCTGCCGAACGAGCCGATCCCGGTGTCGATCGTGCTCACCGTCGACGACGTGTACGCGTTCGACCCGGTGCCGGCGGAGCTCACCGAGGAGGAGCGGGCGCACGTCATCGGCGGTCAGGCGAACATGTGGACCGAGCACGTCGACACCGTCCGGCGGCTCGACTACCAGCTGTTCCCGCGCGTCGTCGCGCTCTCCGAGGCCCTGTGGTCCGCGGACGTCGCTCGCCCCCGGGACGTCGAGGAGTTCCGCCAGCGGCTCGAGCGGCACCTCGAGCGGCTCGACGCACTCGGCGTCGAGTACCGGCAGGAGTCCGGCCCGCGTCCGTGGGAGGAACGGCCCGGCGTCCCCGGTCGTCCGCACAGCCGCGAGGAGCGCGCTGCGTACATCGACGCCGTGACCGCGAACATCGCGGACGGCGCGTAGAGCATCCGGACGGGAGGCGCGTCGCGGGGCCGACACGCGCCTCCCGTCCGTCGGTGGTGTCGGACCGGTGTCGCGGGCGACGCCCGAGGCGGGTTCAGTCGGCCGCAGCGGGGATGATCGACTCGAGCAGCCGGAGCACCCGCTCGCTGTCGACCGCCTCCGGGTCGAGCAGCCACTGCACCTGCAGCCCGTCGGACGCGGCGATGCCGAGGCTGGCGAGGTCGACGGGGTCGAGGTCGGCGCGGATCCGCCCGGCGGCCTGGTCGGCGGCGATGAGCTCGGCCAGGTCGGCCCGCAGGCGGGTGAACCGCTCGCGCATGAAGTCGCGCGTGGCGGGGTGACCCTCCTGCACGGCGTCGGCGGCGAGGGTCGTGTAGAGCTGCACGAGCCCGGGGACGCCGCGGTTCCGCGAGGCGCTCTCCCGCATGTCGCCGATCGCCGAGCGCATCCGGTCGGGGGCGTCCTGCTCGCGGACCTCGTGCTCCCGGTAGACGGCGAGGAGCAGCTCGTCGCGGCTCGGGAAGTAGTGCCGGAGGGCGGCGTGCGTGATGCCGAGGGCGTCCGCGACGGAACGGAGCGACGACGCGTCGACGCCCTGCGCGGCGACCATGCGGATCATCTCGTCGAGGATCTGCGCACGGCGTTCGGCTCCCTTGCGGTACCCGCCGCGCCGGGGCGGGGTCGCGTCGTCGTCGACCTCGTGCGTCATCCCCCCAACTTACCGCTGGAAGGTTTTCGCGCCACCCCGGGGCGCGGGCCGGTCAGGCGTCGTTCGGCTCGGCCGCGCCCTCGGGGTCGACCGTGTACTCGTCGACCGGGGTCGGCGTGCCCTCGGCGAGCGCGTCGGTGATCTGCGACAGGCACCGCGCGAGGATCTCGTTCTCCTCGCTCGACAGGTGGTCCATCACGCCCACCACGGCCTCGTGGAAGCGCGCGTAGGACGAGTCGATCTTCTCGGCGGCCTGCACCGTGGGCTCGAGCACCTGCGCCCGGCGGTCGGTCGGGTGCGGCACCCGCACGATGTCGCCCTTGGTGACGAGGCCGTCGACGATCTTCGTCACCGAGGCGTTCGAGACGTTGAGCATGACGGCGAGGTCCTTCGGGCCCATCGCCCGGCCGTCCCGGTGCGCCTGCAGCATGTAGCGGACGGTGAGGAACTCGTTCTTCGTCAGGCCGCTCTCGGCGCGTGCCTGCTCGAGCTGCTGCTCCTCGGCGTGCTGCAGGCGGAGCAGGGCGTCGACGGCGACCTTCGCGGCCTTCGACCGCGGCTCCCGGGCGTAGAGGTGCACGTGCTCACGGCGGACGACGGTCAGTGGCATCTGCTGGTGGGGTCTCTCTGTCGGGCGGGTCCGGTCGGAGCGGGCGGCTACGCGGTGGGCGCCGTGAAGAAGTCAGCGTACGACGGTTCGCTGCGCGTCGACAGGAGCGAGGGGTCCTGGACGCGGCGTGCCACGTAGGCGTCGATGACGGCCGGGTCGGTGAGTCCGACGCGCGTGTGGGTCGCGGAGACCCGTGACGAGCGCGGCATCCCGGAGTACGTGCTGTGCATGAGTGATCCCGCCTTCCTGCTTCGTTGCCGTCCTGGTCGGACAGCAGGAACTGTTTCACAACGCGAACAATCAGCGCAACGAACCTTCAGTCTTCTGTACGGTTCGCGCGGCCGGCCGGGAGTGCGGGCCGCGGGGACGGGCCAGGATGGGACCCATGGCCTACACCGCCGCGGACGACCGCTACGACTCCATGCCCTACCGCCGGACCGGCCGCTCCGGTCTCGACCTGCCACTGCTCTCCCTGGGCTACTGGCACAACTTCGGCGACGACAAGCCGTTCGAGACGCAGCGGGCGATCAGCCGCCGGGCGTTCGACCTCGGCATCACCCACCACGACCTCGCCAACAACTACGGCCCGCCGTACGGCGCCGCGGAGGTCAACTTCGGCCGCCTCATGCGCGAGGACTTCCGCCCCTACCGCGACGAGATGGTGATCTCGACGAAGGCCGGCTGGGACATGTGGCCCGGGCCGTACGGCCAGGGCGGAGGGTCGCGGAAGTACGTCCTCGCCTCGCTCGACCAGTCGCTCGAGCGGATGGGGCTCGACTACGTCGACGTCTTCTACTCGCACCGCCTCGACGCCTCGACGCCCCTCGAGGAGACGATGGGCGCGCTCCACACCGCCGTGCAGCAGGGCAAGGCGCTCTACGTCGGGATCTCCTCCTACGACGCCGAGCGCTCCCGCCAGGCCGTGGAGATCCTGCGCGACCTGGGCACGCCGCTCCTCATCCACCAGCCCTCGTACTCGATGCTCAACCGCTGGATCGAGGACGAGGGCCTGCTCGACGCCGCCGGCGACCTGGGCTTCGGCGTGATCGGGTTCACCGCGCTCGCGCAGGGCCTGCTCACCGGGCGCTACCTCGACGGGGTCCCGGAGGACTCGCGGGCCGCGGCCGGCAAGTCCCTCGACGCCGGGTCCCTGACGGACGAGGTCGTCGAGCACCTCCGGGCGTTGGACGACATCGCGTCCGAGCGCGGCCAGAGCCTCGCGCAGCTCGCACTCGCCTGGGCGCTGCGCGACGAGCGGGTGACCTCGCTCGTCATCGGTGCGTCGCGGGTCGAGCAGCTCGAGCAGAACGTCGCGGCGCTCGGCAACCTGTCCTTCACGGAGGACGAGCTGCGTCGCATCGACGAGCACTCGGTCGGCGTCCTCGACGTCGACCTCTGGTCGGGGGCCCGTTCCGGTCAGGTCAGCTGACGCCTCGACCCCTCCGACTCGGGTCGGATCGCGGAACGCAACGTGGGCGGTTGCTCGCAGCGGTAGGACGCTGCGTGCTGCCGCCCACGTTGCGTGTTGCGGAAGGGGCGACCGTCAGGACAGGCCGAGGCGCTCGTCGAGCAGCGCCAGGAGCCGCTCACGGAACGGGACCGACGACCAGCCGTGGTCCGCACCGTCGACGACCGTGAGTCGCGCGCCCGGCAGGAGTTCGGCGTAGCGGCGCCCGTACGACACCGGCACGATCGCGTCCTCGCTGCCGTGCACCACGTCGGCCGGCCCACGGTAGCCCGACACCGGCCCGTACACGTCGAGGTCGTCCTGCACGTCGGCGATGAAGGCGCTGCCCAGTGGCATCCCGCCGAAGTCGAACCAGCCGCGCTCCCGCACCGGGGCGAGCGGCTGCCCCTGGATCTCGTCGTGCTTCGTGATGTCGTCCACGACGACACCGGCGGGCGACCAGAGCGTGAGCGTCCTGACGAGCGACGGCACCCGCGCCGCGGCGAGCGCCGACTCCACCGCGCCGAGGCTGTGCGCGACGACGTGCACGCCCTGCCCGCGGTCCGCGGCCCGCACCATGGCGACGACCTGCTCGACCTCGTCGCGGATCGTGATGTCGGCGAACTCCCCGTCACTGACGCCCTGGCCCAGCCGGTCGTGGCTGCGGACGACCGCGCCGCGGGCGACCAGGTGCCGTGCGGTCTGCACGAACAGTTGGTGCCCGCCGAGCGCGCTGTCGCTGAAGCCGTGGACGAGCAGCACGGCCGGTGCGTCGGCGGCGGCGCCGTCCTCCGGCTCCCACTGCCAGCCGCGGATCGTGCGGCCGCCGTGGTCGAGCGTGGTCGGGGTGGTACGGGGGTCGACGCCCCGCAGTGGCGCGGCGGCCATCAGTTCGTCCGGTCCGCCCAGCCGGCCGGCAGGTCGCCGGGAGCGGTGTCGACCACGGTCTCGTCGTCCTCGCCCACGTGCTCGAACAGCGTGATGTGCGCGAACTCCGGTACGACGTAGATCGGGTACGTGGGGCCCTCGTCGCGGTACCGCTGCATCTCGTCCAGGTGGTCGTTCTGGAAGAGCACGGTCTTCGACCCGTCGAGCTCGATCCAGCGCGGGAAGAAGATCGTGCCGTGCAGGACGCGCTGCTCGGGGAGCACGTTGACGACGACGCTCGTGCCGGTCGGCTCGTTCCAGGAGACCTTGTAGACGCCGGCGGCGAGCGCCACGAGGTCGACGGTCTGGTCCTTGACCCAGCGACCACCGACGTGTCCGGTGTGGATGCGGTAGTCGATCGTCGTGGCGTTCTTCACGTACATCTCGTACTGCCAGCCGTTGGCGTACGTGTACACGAAGCGGTGGCCGACGATGCCGGACAGGTCCTGGGGCGGCTCGGGGTGCTCGACGGAGGTCTGGATGGTCATGCAGTCGAGTTTGCTCCCGAATTGGTTTTGTTGCAAACATCCACCGCTGCTAGGTTGCCGTGTGTGCAGGGGACGGACGGCTCGGACGCCACGACACAGGTGGCCCGCAGGCTCAGCGACCGCATCGGCCCCTTCCGCCGAGCGCTCCTCCGGACCTCCCGGGCCGTCGCCGACCTCCCCGACGTCCCGGACGCCCAGGTCGAGGTGATGCGCGCCCTGTCCGACAGCACCACCACTCCCTCGGCCCTGGCGCGGCGCCTGGGCCTCGCCCGGTCGACCGTGAGCAACCTCGTCTCGGCGATGGAGTTCGCGGGCCTCGTCGAGCGCCGGCTCGCGCCCGGCGACGGACGACGGACGGAGCTCCGGCTCACCCCCCTCGCCGAGGAACGCCTCACCGCCTACGACGAGGCCTCCACGACCGTGCTCGTCGAGGCACTCGGACGCCTGTCGAGCGAGGACCGGGACGCCCTCGCCGCCGCGCTCCCCGCTCTCGAGCGCCTCCACCGCGAGATCGCGCACCGCGACGTCTGACAGCACGGGCGCACTCCCAGCGGTCTCCGAGCGGCTTCTTGGCACTCCTGAGGGGAGAGTGCTAGAACGGACGGCAGTTGAGTCGAGGGGACTCAACGAGGACCACGAAGGAGTTGATCTCGATGACGATGCAGTTCGACCCGTTCCGCGAGCTCGACCGACTCGCCGGCTCCCTGCTCGGTGCCGGCGCCGGTGCTCCCCGCTCCATGCCGATGGATCTCTACCGCACCGGTGACCACTACGTCCTCGACGTCGACCTGCCGGGCATCGACCCCGGCTCGGTGGACGTCGACGTCGACGGCTCGGTGCTCACCATCCGCGCGGAGCGCACGCTCGGCGCCCCCGAGGGATCGCAGTGGCTCACGCGCGAGCGCCAGCCGGGCACGTTCGTCCGACAGCTGACGCTCGGTGACCACCTCGACACCGCGCGCATCAGCGCCGCCTACGACAACGGCGTGCTGAGCGTCACGATCCCGGTCAAGGAGTCCGCGAAGCCGCGCAAGATCGACGTCACCACCGGTGGCGGGGCGCAGCAGCTCGCGGTCGGCAGCGGTTCCGCCGAGTAGTCCGGAGGGCGCCGGTGACGACAGTCCTCAACGCGCTCCTCGCCGTGGTGGTCGTGACCGCGGGCCTCGTGGTCACGAGCCTCGATCGCCGGACGGCCGCCCTGCTCGGTGCCGGTGGCAGCACGGTGGGCAGCTTCCTCACCTGGGTCGTCGCTCCGCGGGCGTGGACCGACGTGGCGATCGTGCCCTGGGTCGCGGCCGTGGCCGGGACCGTCGCGTGCATCGCGCTCTGGAGCGCGGTGCGCCTCTACTCCGGCATCTTCGAGCCGACGCGCGCACCGCGTGACGACGACACGGCCGCGCTGGCGACGGTCGGTGCGGAGACGTGACGGCGTGACCACGTGACGGACGGGAGGCCCGGTGCCAGCTGGCACCGGGCCTCCCGTCCGTCTGCGGTCACTTCAGGGGACCGACCGGCGGGACCGTCACTCCTTGTTGAACGTGTCCTGCACGAGCCCCGCGGTCTTCTCGACCACGTTGGGGATCTCGGTCGTGCCGTAGAGACGGACGTCCGGGTGTGTGGGCGGCGGCATCGGCACCGAGGTGGTGGGGCCGTCGTGGTACGAGTACTCGCCCTTGCCGTCGAACGACGGACCGCTCGCCCACGGGCCGTCGGCCGCCGCCTTGCCGTCGGAGAAGTTGAGGTACTGGTAGTTGACCTCCTGGTTCTCCTTCGACTGCGGGAAGTTGCTGGGCACGGGGAACCCCTCGACACCCTTCTCGCGGAGCTCGGCCGCGGCGGTCGCCCACATGTTCTGGTGCATGGTGTCGCGGGCGATGAGGAACGAGAGCAGGTCCCGCACGCCGTGGTCGTCGGTCATGTGGTAAAGCCGGGCGGCCTGGACGCGGCCCTGCATCTCGGCGTTCTCGTTGGCGGTGAAGTCGGCCAGCAGGTTGCCGGACGCGGTGATGTACGAGCCCTGCCAGGGGTTGCCGTTGCTGTCGACCGGACGCGCGCCGGCGCCGGCGACGATGGCGTGCTGCACGTCCGTGCCGCCGACGATCGCGGCGACCGTCGGGTCGTCCTGCAGCGCGTCCTCGGTGATCCCGAGCGGGCTCTTCTCGAGCAGCTGCGCGATCATCGTCGCGAGCATCTCCACGTGGCCCATCTCCTCGGCGCCGATGCCGAACACCATGTCCCGGTACTTGCCCGGGATGTGCATGTTCCACGCCTGGAACTGGTACTGCAGGGCGACGGAGATCTCACCGTACTGACCGCCGAGCACCTCCTGCAGCTTCCGGGCGTAGATCGCGTCGGGCTTGTCCGGGGTCGCCTTGAACTGGAGCTCTTGCTTGTGGAAGTACAACTCGTTCTCCTGTCTGGTTGGTGGTGGTGGTCGCTGGGGGGTTCAGAGGATCGGCGTGCCGCCGGTCACGGCGACGCGGGCGCCGGACACGTAGCTGCCGTCGTCGCTGGCGAGCAGCACGTAGACGGGTGCCAGCTCTGCCGGCTGCCCCGGGCGGCCGAGGGGCGACTGCTTGCCGAACTGCTCGACCTCCTCCGGCGGCATGGTCGACGGGATGAGCGGCGTCCAGATCGGTCCGGGCGCGACACTGTTCACGCGGATGCCGCGCTCCCCGAGCAGCTGCGCGAGCGCGGCCGACAGGTTCGCGACGCCGGCCTTCGTGACGTCGTACGGGGCGAGGTTCGGCTTCGGGTTGTCGGAGTTCACCGAGCTCGAGCCGATGATCGACGACCCCGGGCCGAGGTGCGGCAACGCAGCCTTGACCAGGTGGAAGTAGGCGCTGAGGTTCGTCGCGAGGGTGTGGTCCCACTCCTCGTCGCTGATCTCCTCGATGGTCTCGTGCGTCATCTGGTACGCGGCGTTGTTCACGAGGACGTCCAGACCGCCGAGCTCCTCGACCGCGGTGGCGATGATCGAGCGGCAGGTCGCCGGGTCGCTCACGTCGCCGGGCAGGAGCACGGCCTTCCGACCGGCCTCCTCGATCCACCGCTTGGTGTCCTGCGCGTCGTCCTCCTCCTCGGGGAGGTAGCTGATCAGGACGTCGGCACCCTCGCGAGCGAACGCGATCGCGACCGCCTTGCCGATGCCGCTGTCGCCGCCGGTGATGACGGCGCGCTTGCCGGTGAGCTTGCCGGAGCCGCGGTACGACTGCTCGCCGTGGTCCGCCGTCGGCGTCAGGTCCTGGTCGCTGCCCGGGGGCTGCTGCTGGTCGGTCATGTGACTCCCTGTCCTCGCGGTTCGGTCGGGCCGCACGCGGGCGGCCCGGTCGTCGGAGCCCACGGTCGGCCTCCGGCTCTGGGTGCCCGTCCGGTGTGGACGGATCGCGCGGTCGCCGTGTCCGGATCGCGCAGGCGGGGTGCACGCGGACGGTGTCGGTGTCGATCGCACACCCGGGTGCCCGGGCAGCGGACGATCGATCCGGCCCGCCGTCGCTTCGTCCTGCAGGACGACCCCCTTCGTCCCTCCGCCCGATGCCCCGGTACCGACCCGCGCGCCAGGCTCGGTGGCATGGAGAGTTCGACCAAGCACGTGATCGCCACCCTCGCCACCTGCGCCGCGATCGTCGCGGTCACCGCCGCGGCACTCGTCGCGATGTCGCCCGTCCCGTGACGGACGACCTCCGACCAGCGGTGCGGCGCCGGCAGCGCAGGCGGGCAGGGCCACCACCCGCCACCGGTCGACGGGGCCGTGCGAAGATCGAGCCGTGACGGACCGGCGCACGTTCCTCCGGCCGCTGCGGACCCGGTCGATCGTCGTCGACGCCGTCTGGGCGGGGATCGCCGCGCTGGTCTTCAGCGCGCCGATCGACCTCGAACTCGAGCACGCCAGCCCCTTCGCGGTCGTCACCGCCTGCGTCGCGATCGCCCTGCGCCGGCTCACGCCGAGCGGTGCCATGGTCGTGACGGTCGCGCTCGGCGCCGTGCAGGTCACCGGTGGCGAGCGTCCGTCGCTCGTCGACCTCGCCATCGCCGTGGTGATCGGGACGGTCGCCGTCGTCGGGACCCGGACCGAGGCCGTCCTCGCCGGACTGCTCGCCGTGGTGGCCGGAGCGAGTGCATCCATGTACCTCTCCACCACCGGTTACCGCTACGCACTGCTGCTGAACGGTCCGAGCGACCAGGTCGCCCTCGTCCTTGCGGCACCGGCCCTCGTGCTGCTCTCGGTGTGGGCGGCGGGTCTCGCCGGTCGTGCCGTCCGGTCGCAGAACGCCGAGGCCCGGCGCCGTGCCGACGCCGAGGCAGCCGCCAGTCGCGCCGAGGCCGTGGCCAACCGGGCCGAGGCCGTCGCCACGCGTGCGGTGGACGAGGCCGAGGCCGAACGCATCCGCGCCGACATCGCCCGCGACGTGCACGACGTCGTCGGCCACTCGCTCGCCGTGATCATCGCCCAGGCCGACTCGGTGCCGTTCCTCGACGACGAGGCACGCATCCGCGAGGTCAGCGCCACCATCGCGAGCACCGCGCGCAGCTCCCTCGTCGAGGTCCGCCAGGTGCTCGGGCACATCGACGGCTCCGACGCCGCGACCGACCCGACGTCGTTCGAGGAGATCGTCCGCGGCATCCGCGAGGCGGGGGTCGACGTCGAGCACGCCGTCCGTGGGACCGCGCGGCCGCTCGGTGCGGTGCACGGCACGGCCGCTCGACGGGTCCTGCAGGAGATGCTCACGAACGCGCTGCGCCACGGGGTGCCCGGCGGTGCCGTCGAGGTCCGCGAGACCTGGCGGTCGGCGGACCTCGTCCTCGAGGTCGAGAACGGCGTCCCGACGAGTGCGCTCCCCGTGGGCGGCGAACTCGGCCTCGAGGAACTCGCCGTCGCCACGGGCGAGCACCCGACCGTTGCGTCGACCCGGGGTTCCGGCCGTGGCCTCACCGGCATGCAGACCCGACTGACCACCATCGGCGGCTCGTTCGACGCCGCCGTGCTGGACGCCGTGTTCTCCGCGCGCGCCCGCATCCCGTTCGACGTCCGAGGGGGGACGACCCGGTGACCGACCCGATCCGCATCCTGCTGACCGACGACCAAGCCCTGTTCCGTGCGGGGTTGCGCGTCGTGCTCGACGCCCAGCCCGACATGGAGGTCGTCGGCGAGGCGTCCGACGGCGCCGAAGCCCTGGACCGAATCCGCGAACTCCGTCCGGACGTCGTGCTGCTCGACATGCGCATGGCGGGGACGGACGGCGTCGAGACCGTGCGGCAGCTGTTCTCCGGCGCGTTCCCGGGGCCGCTCCCCCGCGTCGTGGTGCTCACGACGTTCGGCCTCGACCCCGCCGCGGCCACCGCGATCCGGCTCGGCGCGAGCGGGTTCCTGCTCAAGGACACCACGCCGCCGTTCCTGTTCGCCGCCGTGCGGGCCGTGCACGAGGGCAGCTCGGTGATCGCGCCGAACGACCTGTCGCAGCTGTTCGGCGCCGACGTGCAGCGGGCACCGGCCCCGCAGCCGGAGGCCTTCCAGACCCTGACGGACCGGGAGCGCATCGTCTTCGGGTGGGCGTCTCGCGGCCTGTCGAACGCCGAGATCGCGGCGAAGGAGTTCGTCACCGAGTCGACGGTGAAGACGCAGATCTCGAGCATCCTCGGCAAGCTCGCACTCCGCGACCGGGTGCAGCTCGTGGTCTACGCGCACGACCACGGACTGGCGGGCGCGCGGGAGGTCTGACGAGCGGTCCCGGTCACACGGTCAGTGCCGCCGCCTCGTCGAGCACCGCACCGACCGCCGCCGGGTCGTGCGCGAAGCGCCCGAGGAACAGTCCGCCGATGCGTCCCGCCCCGCGGGCGAGCAGGCCGGGCCCGGCACTGCCGCCGTAGAGCACCCGCGACCCTGCGAACGCGGGCCGGTCAGCCAGATGACGTTCGGTCGTACACGCGGTCGCGCAAGCCGATCTGGGTGATCCGGGCGGAGCCGAAGCCCGGCATCGTGCTCGTCATGCGCTCGATCCTAGAGAGTGCAGGATGCTCGCCCCTGCGCGGGGCCCGGCGGACGGTGGTGCTCGCCCCCGCGAGACCCACCGGTACGCTCCGACCGTGTTCCTCGTCGCCGTCGCCGCTGTCTTCGCCGTCTCCTTCGCCGTGTCACGCCGTCGCGACCCGCGTCTGCTCCGCAACGGCGTCTTCCTGACCGCGGCGGTCGTGTTCGGCGTCCTCGGTGCGCTCTCCGTCGCAGCGGACCGCTCCCCCGTGGCACTCGCCCTGCTCGCGCTGCTGATGCTCGCCCTGCCGGTCAGCGTCGTGGTGTTCGGTGTCGCCCTCGTCGCGAACGGTGTCACGATGCTCCGCAAGGAGGGCAGGAGCCTCGGCAACCAGCTCTCGCTGATCGCCGGGGTGCTGGTCTTCGCGCTGCCGGTCCTCGCCGTCCTGGTCGTCGTCTGGTTCGGCACCGTCGGGGTGACCGTAGCCGCGCTCGTCGCCCTCGTGTCCGCGTACGCCAGCGCGGCGTTCGTTTCCTTCGCCGTCTACTCCGTCGTCTACGGGCGGATGCGGCACGGAGTCGTGCCGACGGCGGTGGTCGTGCACGGTGCCGGGCTCCGACCGGACGGCACCGTGACACCGCTGCTGCGCGGCCGGCTCGACCGAGCGCTCCGGGTCTGGCGGACCGAGACCGCGCGCGGCAACCGCCCGTTGCTCGTCCCCTCCGGCGGACAGGGCGGGGACGAGGCCCGGTCCGAGGCGGATGCGATGGGCGAGTACCTCCGCACCCAGGGCGTGCCGGCGGAGGCACTGCTGCTGGAGGACCGATCGACCACCACGCGGGAGAACATCGAGCGGTCCGCCGTGCTCCTGCGGGGAGCGGGCCGGCCGGGGCCCCTGCTCCTGGTGACGAGCGACTACCACGTGCTCCGGACGGCGTCGCTCGCCCGACGTCTCGGCGTCGACGCCCAGGTCGTCGGCGCACGGACCGCGCGCTACTACGTGCCGAGCGCGTTCCTCCGCGAGTTCGTCGCGCTGCTGGTCGAGCACCGCTGGGTCACCGTGGTCGCCCTCGGACCCTTCGTGGTGCTGGCGGCGGCCGTCGTCGTCGGTCAGCTCACCGACCTGGTCCCCTGACGCGTCGAGCCGCTCCGGGACGGACGGGAGGCTCGTGGCGGCGGTGATCCGTGCCTCCCGGCCGGCGCGACGGGGCCGGGCCCACGGGGCCGGCGCACGACGGCGGCCGGAACGCGAGAAGGCCCCCGGATTCCTCCGGAGGCCTTCTCTCTCTCCTGGTGCGCGAGGGGGGACTTGAACCCCCACGCCGTTTCCAGCACACGGACCTGAACCGTGCGCGTCTACCAATTCCGCCACTCGCGCCAGCCCGGCAACACTAGCACGCATCGAAGGGGCTCCGTGACCACGCACAGACGGGCAGGAGCGCCACCCACTACCATGCAGTGGTCCCTGACCGACGAACACGGAGACACATGGGCCTCTTGGACAGCTTCGAGCGAGGGTTGGAGCGCGCCGTCAACGGCGCGTTCGCGAAGACCTTCCGCTCCGGCGTGCAGCCCGTCGAGATCTCCAGCGCCCTGCGGCGGGAGCTCGACACCAAGGCCGCCGTCGTCTCCCGCGAGCGGATCCTCGTGCCGAACGAGTTCACGGTGCGGCTCGCCCCGCCGGACCACTCACGCATGAGCGACATCGGCCGACCGCTCATCGACGAGCTGTCCCAGATGGTCCAGCAGCACGCGGTCGCGCAGAACTACTCGTTCTCGGGTCCGGTCTCGATCACCCTGCAGCAGGACGGCACGCTGTCCACCGGGATCCTGGAGATCGACTCGTCCACCGTCCAGCGCGACGTCGCCTGGGTGGCCGTGCTCGACATCGGCTCGCAGCGACACCGGCTGCACCGTGGGCGCACCGTGATCGGTCGGGGCACGGACGCCGACATCACCGTCGCCGACACCGGCACGAGCCGCAAGCACGTCGAGCTGATCTGGGACGGCAAGCATGCCCAGGCGAACGACCTCGGCTCCACGAACGGCTCGAAGTTGAACGGCGAGCGCTTCCAGCAGGCCATCGTCGAGCCCGACTCCACCATCGAGATCGGTCGTACCCGTATGGTGTTCCGGGTGATCCCCGAGAGCGACGGAGGTGCTCGATGACCACGGGACTGACCCTGCTCGTCCTGCGCTTCGCCTTCCTCGCGGTGCTGTGGCTGTTCGTGTTCGTGATCGTCTTCGCCCTGCGGAGCGACCTGTTCGGCCAGCGCGTCCGCACCATCCCGACCGACCCGAAGGCCGGCGCGTCCGGTCCGACGACCCCCGCCGTGCCCGCGAACGCCGCGGTGGCACCCGCGGCGGCAGGCGCCTCCACCGAGCTCATCGGCCGACCGAGCGGCGGGCAGCAGCCCACCGCGGCCACCGGTGTCCCGACCCGGCTCGTCATCACCGAGGGGTCGCGCGAGGGCCTGGAGATGCCCCTCGGGGGCGGCCCGATCACGATCGGACGCTCCAGCGAGTCGAACGTCGTCATCCGCGACGACTACACCTCGACCAACCACGCCCGCCTCGACCTCCGCGCCGAGGGCTGGGTCCTGTCCGACCTCGAGTCCACGAACGGCACGTTCGTCGACGGTCAGAAGGTGACCGCCCCCGTGACCGTCGCGGAGCGGACGCCGATCACGATCGGGACGACGACGTTCGAGCTGCGGCGGTAACCGGGACATGACGGCTCGCACGCTGAGCGCCGCTGTGTCCCACGTGGGGCGCATCCGCGCCAACAACCAGGACTCCGGCTACGCCGGCACGCACCTGTTCGCGGTGGCGGACGGCATGGGCGGACACGCCGGCGGCGACGTCGCCTCGGCCATCGCCATCCGCCGGATCCGCGAGGTCGACCGGGAGTTCCCCTCGGCACACGACGCGGAGTTCGCCCTGCAGTCCGCGCTCATCGCCGCGAACCAGCTCATCACCGAGACGGTCTTCGAACACCAGGAGCTCACCGGCATGGGCACCACGGTGTCCGCGCTGATCCGGGTCGGCGAGCAGATCGCCATCGCCCACATCGGCGACTCCCGGATCTACCGGATGCGCGACGGCGAACTCCAGCAGATCACCTCGGACCACACCTTCGTGCAGCGCCTGGTCGACAGCGGGCGGATCACCCCGGAAGAAGCCGCCGTCCACCCGCGCCGGTCCGTGCTCATGCGCGTGCTCGGCGACGTCGACGCCGCGCCCGAGGTCGACACCGCCGTCATGGACATCCAGACCGGCGACCGCTGGCTGCTCTGCTCCGACGGCCTGTCGTCGTACCTGGCCGAGGAACGGATCCGCCACGCCCTCGCGTCGAACATGGACGCCAACCAGGTCACGCAGCGCTTGGTCAAGGAGACCCTCGACCACGGTGCGCCGGACAACGTGACGGTCGTCGTGATGGACGTCACGGACACCGAGCCCGAGGACGACGACGACGCGGCGACGACCGTCGGCTCCGCGGCGGCACCGCTCACGTTCGAGGCGTCGACCGGTCGCAAGCCGATCCGCCTCCCCACGATCCTCCTCCACCCCCTCAAGGTCACCACCGCACCCGAGGACTCGCACTTCGAACCCGAGTCGGACCAGTACTTCGCCGAACTCATCGCCGAGGACCGTCGCCGGCGCATCCGGCGTCGCGTCGCGTGGTCCGTCGCGCTCGTGGTCGCCGTCGCCGCGCTCGTCGGTGCGGTGTTCCTCGGCTGGCGGATCACCCAGGCGCACTACTACGTCGGGGTCGACCGCGGCACGGTGGCGATCTACCAGGGCGTCCAGCAGTCGATCGGCCCGATCGCCCTGTCCGACGTGTACGAGGACACCGACATCACGGTGTCGTCGCTCCCCGACTACACGCGCGAGAACGTGCGGTCGACCATCAACGCGACCTCGCTCTCGGACGCGCGCGACATCGTCGACCGCCTCCGCAAGGCCGCCGAGACCGGCCAGGACCAGGCGGGCACCGGCGGTGACGGCGCGTCGTCGTCCTCACCGTCACCGTCCCGCTCGGCACCGCCGTCGGACAGCGCCTCGCCGTCCGCCAGTCCGGAGAACCGCTGATGAGCACCGCGACCGCGCAGTCCTTCACGCAGGCGATCACGATCAAGCTGCGTGAGCCCGCGCGCGCCCGGAACCTCGAGCTCGTGCTGCTCGTCATCGCCTGCGGCATCTGCGCCGGCGCCATGGTGCTCGTGCAGCTCGGTACCAAGGGGCGCATCTTCGACACCGGCGTGCTCTGGGTCGGCGGTGGGATCCTCGGGCTCGCGCTGGTCATGCACGTCGTGCTCCGCGTCGTCGCGAAGCACGCCGATCCGTTCATCCTGCCGATCGCCCTCGTGCTCAACGGCATCGGCATCGCGGAGATCTACCGCATCGACGTCCACAACGGGCTCACCGGCTGGGACGCCATCGGCGTGAAGCAGATCGTCTGGACGATGCTCGCCATGGTCCTGGCGACGATCACGCTGATCGCGGTCCGCAACCACCGGTTCCTGCAGCGCTACCGCTACATCTTCATGGCCGCGACGATCGCGCTGCTGCTCCTGCCGATGCTCCCCGGCATCGGGGCGAACGTCGGCGGCGCCCGGGTCTGGATCCGCATCGGTCCGTTCTCGTTCCAGCCCGGCGAGCTCGCGAAGATCACCATGGCACTCTTCTTCGCCGGGTACCTCGTCACCGCCCGGGACTCGCTGTCGATCGTCGGCAGGAAGTTCGCGGGCATGACGTTCCCGCGGGCCCGCGACCTCGGTCCGATCCTGGTGATGTGGGCGTCGGCGATGGCGGTCCTGGTGTTCCAGCGGGACCTCGGCACCGCGCTGCTGTACTTCGGTCTGTTCCTCGTGATGATCTACGTGGCGACCGCCCGGCTCGGCTGGGTCGTCATCGGTCTCGGGCTGTTCATCGGCGGTGCGCTGGTCGCCCAGTCCGTCCTCGTCTACGTCCGCGGACGCTTCGAGCAGTGGCTCGACCCGTTCAACCAGGAGATCTTCGACCGCCAGACGCAGGGCAGCTACCAGCTCGTGCAGGGTCTCTTCGGGTTCGCGAACGGCGGCATCACGGGTACCGGCCTCGGCCAGGGACGCCCTTACATCACCCCGGTCGCGAACGCCGACTACATCGTCGCGTCGCTGGGCGAGGAGCTCGGGCTCATCGGTGTCTTCGCGATCCTGGCGCTCTTCATCGTCCTGGCGTCGCGTGGTCTGCGCGTCGCGTTCATGGCGCAGGACGACTTCGGCAAGCTGCTCGGCGTCGGCTTCGGCTTCATCATCGCGCTGCAGGTCTTCGTGGTCGTCGGCGGCATCACCCGGATCATCCCCGTGACGGGTCTGACCACACCGTTCATGGCCGCCGGTGGTTCGTCGCTCATCGCGAACTGGATCATCGCGGCGATGCTGCTGCGACTGACCGATTCGATCCCCGCGGAACAGCGCGTCCAGCAGGGCGCGGTGCCCACCGCCCGTGGCCGTTCCGGACGCGGTGCGACGACCAGGAAGGAGCGCTCCCGGTGAACCGACAGCTCCGTGGCGTCTCGACCGTCATCGTGCTCATGTTCGTCGCGCTCTTCGTGTCGACGACGTCCATCCAGTTCTTCGCGGCCGACACGCTCCGTGCGGACTCGCGGAACTCCCGCACGATCCTGGACAGCTACTCGACCAAGCGCGGTGCCATCCTGGTCGACGGGAGCCCCATCGCCGAGTCCACCCCGTCGGACGACCAGTACCAGTACCAGCGGAAGTACACGAACGGTGCGCTGTACTCGGCCGTGACCGGGTACTTCACGATCGGCCAGGGCAACACCGGCATCGAGAGCGCCGAGAACGCCGTGCTCTCCGGCAACTCCGACGCCTCGTTCTTCCAGAACCTCAACGCGATCCTCACCGGACAGGACGTCCAGGGCGACAACGTCAACCTGACGATCGACCCCGCCGTGCAGCAGGCCGCGTACGACGCCCTCGGTGAGAACAGCGGCGCGGTCGTGGCGATCCAGCCGAGCACCGGGAAGATCCTGGCGATGGTGTCGAAGCCCACCTACGACCCGAACGCGCTCACCTCGCACGACACCGCGCAGGTGAAGCAGCAGTACGACGCCCTGCTGCAGCAGACCCCGACCCCGCTGCAGAACCGCGCGATCGGCGGTGACCTGTACACGCCCGGCTCGGTCTTCAAGCTCGTCGTGGCCTCCGCCGCGCTCAAGGACGGCAAGTACTCGCTCGACTCCGAGTTCCCCAACCCGTCCAGGCTGCAGCTCCCCGGCACGAGCTCGTACATCAACAACGCCGAGGGCGGCTCCTGCGGCGGCGGTGAGACCGTCAAGCTCCGGACGGCGATCCAGTACTCGTGCAACATCCCGTTCGCGGAGCTCGGGCAGAAGCTCGGCTACGACACGATCAAGTCCGTCGCCGACGAGTACGGCTTCGGTGACGCCATCGAGGTGCCGATGCGTGCCACGGCGAGCCAGTACCCCGACGTCGACTCGACCGCCCAGCTCATGCTGAGCGCCTTCGGCCAGGCCAGCGTGCGCGTCTCGCCGCTCCAGATGGCCATGGTGTCCGCGGGCATCGCGAACGGCGGCAAGGTCATGCAGCCGTCGCTCGTCGACTCCATCACCACGAGCGACCTCAAGACCGTCGAGTCGTTCTCGCCGAAGCAGTACAGCGACCCGCTGTCCGGCTCCGAGGCGGCCGACCTGACCGAGGCGATGCAGAGCGTCGTCAGCGACGGGACCGGCACCAATGCCAAGATCGACGGTGTCGACGTCGCGGGCAAGACGGGCACGGCTGAGGGCGGTACGGGCGACCCGTACACGCTGTGGTTCACGGGGTTCGCCCCGGCGAAGAACCCGGAGGTGGCCGTCGCGGTCGTCGTCGGGAACGGCGGCGGACTCGGTCAGTCCGGCGTCGGCAACACGGTCGCGGCTCCGGTCGCGAAGAAGGTCATGGAGGCGGTGCTGAACAAATGAGACCCACCAGCGGACTCACCTTCGGTGGGCGGTACCAGCTCTCCTCCCGGGTCGCCATCGGCGGCATGGGTGAGGTGTGGCAGGCGACCGACCTCGTCATCGGCCGGACCGTCGCACTCAAGATCCTCAAGGACGAGTACCTCGGCGACCCCGGCTTCCTCGAGCGCTTCCGCGCCGAGGCTCGGCACGCTGCGCTCGTCAACCACGAGGGCATCGCCAACGTCTTCGACTACGGCGAGGAGGACGGCAGCGCCTACCTCGTGATGGAGCTCGTCCCCGGCGAGGCCCTGAGCACGATGATCGAGCGGGAGCACACGCTGCCCGTCGACAAGGTGCTCGACATCGTCGCGCAGACCGCGAACGCCCTGCAGGCAGCGCACGCCGTCGGCCTCGTGCACCGCGACATCAAGCCGGGCAACCTGCTCATCACGCCCGACGGGCGGGTGAAGATCACCGACTTCGGCATCGCCCGCATCGCCGACCAGGTGCCGTTGACCGCGACCGGCCAGGTGATGGGCACCGTCCAGTACCTGTCGCCGGAACAGGCGAGCGGGCACCCGGCGTCGCCGTCGACCGACATCTACTCGCTCGGCATCGTGGCGTACGAGTGCCTGGCCGGACGTCGTCCGTTCACGGGCGAGTCGCAGGTCGCGATCGCGATGGCGCACATCAACGAGCAGCCGCCACCGCTGCCGGGTGACGTGCCCGAGCCCGTCTCGGCACTCGTGCTGTCCTGCATCGCGAAGAAGCCGGCGGACCGGCCGGCGACGGCCGCCAACCTCGCACGTGCCGCCCAGGCCCTGCGCCGCGGTGACGTGGCCGCCGCCACCGTCGCGGTCCCCGCGGTCGGCGGGGCCGGCACGGTCGCGTTCAACCCGCCGCAGAACCGGGGCGACGACGCCGCGACCGCCCTCATCGGCACGCAGGCCGGCGCGGTCGCCGGGCCTCCCGGGACCCCTCGCTCACCCGCCGGTCCCGAGGACGAGGAGCCGGCGAAGAAGCGCGCCTGGATCTGGTGGCTCGTCGGCGTCCTCGCCGTGCTCCTGATCGGCGGCGTGATCGCTGCGTTCGCACTCGGGGGCTCGGACGAGCCGGACCCGGCACCGACGTCGTCGAAGCCGACGCCGACCCGCTCCGCACCGTCCTCGACGCCCACGCCGACCGTTGCCCGCGTGTTCCTGAACAAGAGCGACTACGTCGGACGCAGCACCGACGACGCCCGTGCGGACCTCCAGGGGCGTGGGTTCGAGGTCACGGTCCAGGACGGCAGCCCCGCGCCGACGGCGGGCCAGGCGGAGACGGTCGCCGACCTCACTCCGACCGGCAGCGTCGTCGAGGGCACGCTCATCACGATCACGCAGTACACGACCCCGCCGACGGCCAACAAGCCGAACACGCCGGTAGCCGGCACCGTGTCCGACTCGGGCCAGGTCACCTTCAGCTGGTCCGCCGCGACCTGCCCCGACGGCTACTCGGTGTCGAAGTACACCTGGACCGTCACGGGCGGGAAGGACGCGTCCGGCGCGACCTCCGGAGACACGAGTTCGACGGCCGTGACGATCCAGGCAGACGCCGTGAACGACCAGGTGTCGTTCTCGTACACGGTGACGTGCGGCTCGCTCGCTGCATCCGAGTCCTCCGACGCGGCGACCGCGACGTGGGAGCAGGCAGAGGACCCGACGCCGTCGGGCACGCCGACCCCGAGTCCGACCGGCCGCTAGGACACGAGCTGATCGTCACCCGAACGGGGGCTGTCGACACCGTTGTGTAACGGTTCGTCGGCAGCCCCCGTTCCAGCGTTCCGGCAGGAACGGCTGCCGTACACTGTCCCGGACGGACATTCGGAGGAGTACGTGCCAGAAGGTGTGACCGCGGGGATCACGCTCCTCGCCAACCGCTACGAGATCGGTGACGTCATCGGTCGCGGGGGCATGGCGACGGTGCACGTCGGGACCGACACCCGGCTCGGCCGCAAGGTGGCGGTGAAGCTCCTCAAGCCGAGCCTGGCCAACGACCCCGCCTTCCGCATCCGCTTCCGGCAGGAGGCGCAGGCTGCCGCCCGCATGGCCCACCCGACGATCGTGCGCGTGTACGACGCCGGCGAGGAGACCGTCACCGAGGCCTCCGGCGCCGAGGTGCAGGTGCCGTACATCGTCATGGAGCACGTCGACGGCAGGGCGTTGTCCGACGTGCTCGAGGACGGCCCCCTCGCTCCGGACGAGGCCGTGCGGATCACCGAGGGCATCCTCACCGCGCTCGAGTACTCGCACCGGGCCGGTGTCGTGCACCGGGACATCAAGCCCGCCAACGTCATGGTCACGCACAACGGCCAGGTCAAGGTCATGGACTTCGGCATCGCCCGGGCCATCACCGACACCTCCGCCACGGTCGCACAGACCACCTCCATCCTCGGCACCGCGTCCTACTTCTCCCCGGAGCAGGCACGCGGCGAGACCGTCGACGCCCGCACCGACCTCTACTCCACCGGCGTGCTGCTCTTCGAGCTCCTGACGGGTCGTCCGCCCTTCATCGGCGACTCCCCGGTCGCGGTCGCGTACCAGCACGTCAGCGAGCAGCCCGTCGCACCGTCGACGATCTCGTCGGACGTGTCACCGGCGCTCGACGCCGTGACGCTGCACGCCCTCGTGAAGGACCGGACGCGGCGGTTCCAGAACGCGGCCGAGTTCCGGACCGACCTGCAGCAGGCCGCCGCCGGCAAGGTCCCGGTGTCCACGCGCACGCTGCAGCAGAACGCCGCGCACGACGCCTCGACCATGCTCTTCGGCGTGAACCCGCGCACGACCTCGAACCCCGCGGTCGCCTTCCGCGAGCTCGACGACGACACCGCCGAGCACCGCCCGCAGCGCACGCAGAACCGTCCGCCGGTCGCGTGGATCTGGCTCGGCATCATCCTGACCGCGGCCGTGATCGCAGCGGTCGTCTTCTTCGTCGCCAACCTGCAGCCCGGCAAGGCTCCGGTGTCCTCCTCGGTGTCGGTGCCGAACGTCGTCGGGGTCACGTGGGACTCGGCACGCCAGGAGCTCGGCAAGCGGGACCTCACCGCCGTCGAGGTCGGCGAGAACTCCGACGACGTCGCGAAGGGCACGGTCATCCGGACGGAACCGGGCTCCGGCACGAACGTCGCCCGCAAGCAGAGCATCCGCGTCGTGGTGTCCCTCGGCCCGGAACAGGTCGCCGTGCCGGACGTGACGAACCAGACGCAGGACGCCGCGCAGCAGGCACTCAAGGACGCCGGATTCGAGGTCGGCGCCATCAACTCGGACTACTCGCCAGACGTCCCTGAGGGCACGGTGCTCAGCAGCGACCCCGGCTCGAGCACGCAGCTCGAGAAGGGCTCCGTCGTCAACCTGACCGTGTCGAACGGCAAGGTCAAGATGCCGAACGTGACGCAGCAGCCGATCTCGGCCGCCAACTCGACGCTCGCGAACCTCGGGCTCACCGTGGTGGCGTCCCCGACCTACACGTGCACGGGCAGCACCGTTGTCCAGCAGAGTGCGCCCGAGGGTGAGATCGCCCAGGGCAGCAGCGTCACGCTGACCTACTGCGCCGCAGCCGCGCAGCAGCCGTCACGAGCACCGTCGGCGCCTGCGCAGGACGACCAGGGCGACGGTGGCGAGGACGGCGGCGACGGGCAGTAGCCTGCCCGACGACGTCCCCTGACAGCGCTGCTGGCGCTGTCACCGGCCCGCGTCGCGGGCACAGGGATCGATCGCGGTCGCAGGCCTGGGTCGCGGTCGTCCATGCGCTTCGTCATCGCCGGCGTGGACCGAGGCCGTCATCGTCCGGGAGGCACGGGGACCGTCCCGAAGCCGGTACCGGCACCCCGTGGTCCCGTCCGAGACGGGTCGGTACGTCCGCCGCAGGACCCAGCGTCGAGCGCGACCCACCGCGTCGAGCACAGCCCGTCCGGTCGGGCAGGACGCGCCCGGTCGAGCGCAGTGTCTCAGGAGCGGTGCGCAGCGATGAGCGGGTTGAGCGAGGCGGCACGCTCCGCCGCGCCGTCCAGACCGGTCGTCTCGAGCCAGTTGCCCACCATCCGGTAGCCGCCCTCGGTCAGGACCGACTCGGGGTGGAACTGCACGCCGTACACCGGGTGGTCCTTGTGCTCCACACCCATGATCACGCCACCGCCCGTCCGCGCCGTCACGGTGAGCTCGTCGGGCACGGTGCCGTCGACGATCGCGAGCGAGTGGTACCGCGTCGCGGTGAAGGGGTGCGGCACGCCGGCGAAGAGCACGCTGTCGTCGTGGTCGACCTGCGACGTCTTGCCGTGCATGAGCTCCTCGGCATGCGTCACCGTCGCTCCGAGTGCCTCGGCGATGGCCTGGTGCCCGAGGCACACCCCGAGCAGGGGCGTCTCCGCCTGGATCGCCGCTCGGACGGTCGGGATCGAGATGCCGGCGTCCGCCGGGGTGCCGGGCCCGGGCGAGAGGAGCACGCCGTCGTAATCGGCGATGCGCTCGGCGATCTCTGCCTCGGGGAAGGCATCGTTGCGGACGACGTCCGTCTCCGCCCCGAGCTGCTGCACGTAGCCGTTGAGGGTGTAGACGAAGCTGTCGTAGTTGTCGACGACGAGGATCTTGGTCATGGTCGGATCACCGTACTCGTGGGGGATGTGCGCAGGCTCCTGAGGGTCTTCCCACACACTCGGTGACGGTAGGATACCGGCCATGGCCAAGGACAAGGACCGCACCAAGCCCGCCCGGAGGACCCGAGCCGACTCGGTCGACACGGCGGGTGACCAGCCCAACCCCGTGTGGTTCAAGCCGGTCATGTTCGGCTTCATGCTCGTCGGCCTCGCGTGGGTCATCGTCTTCTACATCTCGAACACGACGCTGCCCGTGCCGTCGCTCGGGTCGTGGAACATCCTGATCGGTTTCGGCATCATGTTCATCGGCTTCCTCATGACGACCCGGTGGCGCTGACCGCAGCTCCGCACACACTCGACGCCCGTCGTACCGATCGGTACGGCGGGCGTCGTCGTTCCTCCCGGCCTCCGTCCGCTCATGGGCGGAGGAGCTACTGCCGCCCGCTCTCCACAAGCCCGCGCAACGGCCCAGCAGTTCCTCCACACGACTGCGTGGCTTTTCCACAGTTGTCCACACTTTCCACACGCTCTTCCACACCCGTGTCCCCGACTTATCCACAGCGCAGTCCACAGTGGGGATAATCACACCCGTGTAACTCACTGGTTTCTCCACAGCTGTGGACAACTGGCCGCTGCTCATGTGGACAACCCCGCAGCAGAACACACCGGAACGCCGAACGCCCCGTCACACCTGGTGTGACGGGGCGTCCTGGAGCGGAGTGTCCGGTCGTCAGCCGATCGCGTAACCACCGATGCTGATGTACGCGGCGCCGATGCCGGCGACGAGCAGGACCGCCTCGGCCACCAGCAGACCGATCTGCAGACCACGCTGCCGGACGTTGCGGGTCTTCGAGAAGACGAAGCCGGTGACGAACCCGAGGACGATGCCACCGACGTGGGCCTGCCACGAGATGTTCGTCCCGGGCAGGAACCCGACGACCAGGTTGAGCCCCATGATGACGAGCAGCTGGACGGCGTTGTAGCCGAGGCTCCGCTGGATCACGAAGAACGCCGCGAACAGACCGAATATCGCGCCGGAGGCGCCGACGACCGGCGTACCCGGCGTCAGCAGCGAGACCGCGAGGTCACCGCCGAGCCCCGCGAGGAAGTACAGCGCCACGAAGCGCCACGTCCCGAGCAGGTTCTCGAGGATCCGCCCGAAGATGAACACCGCGAGCATGTTGAAGCCGATGTGGAAGATCGACGAGTGCACGAAGAGCCCCGTGACGAGACGCCACGGCTGCGTTCCCACCAGGGGCGTCCAGTAACTCAGCCACTGGTTGACGATCCCACCGGACAGCAGGTTCAGCAGCCAGACGACGACCGAGACGGCGATGATCACCGTCGTCGCCTTCTGGTCGAGCATCGCGAAGCGTCGCCGGGCGACGGTCAGCCCGCTCGGCGCCCCGGACGCGCGACGGTTCGCCTGGAACTGCGCGCGCTGCTCGCGCACGCACTCCGGGCAGTGCACGCCGACGGCGGCCGGCGTCTGGCACTCGGTGCAGATCGTTCGTCCACACCGTTGGCACAGGATGAAGCTCTGCCGGTCCGGGTGCCGGTAGCAGGAGCCGTCCCGCCCCGAGGCCTGGTCGGTCACCGGGTTCAGACGTCCTCGACGTCGATGCTCTCGATCACGACGTCGTCGACGGGCTTGTCGCGACCGTCGGTCGGCACGCCCTCGATCGCGTCGACGACCGCGCGGGACTCGTCGTCCGCGACCTCGCCGAAGATGGTGTGCTTGCCCTGCAGCCAGGGGGTCGCCACCGTCGTGATGAAGAACTGCGAGCCGTTGGTGCCACGGCCGCCCTGGATGCCGGCGTTCGCCATGGCCAGGATGTAGGGGTTCTGGAAGGTGAGCTCCGGGTGGATCTCGTCGTCGAAGCGGTAGCCGGGGCCGCCGATGCCCTGGCCCAGGGGGTCACCGCCCTGGATCATGAAGTCCTTGATGATGCGGTGGAAGACGACGCCGTCGTAGAGCTTGTCGGTCGAGACCTTGCCCGTGCCGGGGTGCGTCCACTCCTGCTTGCCGGTCGCGAGGTCGACGAAGTTCTTGACGGTCTTCGGAGCGTGGTTGCCGAACAGGTTGACGCGGATGTCGCCCTTGTTCGTGTGGATCGTTGCGACAGCGGTGTGCAGAGACATGTTCCGATTCTCGCATGTACTCCTGACGGTGACACGGATCACACAGCCGACGATCCGTGACCTGTCAGGGTGCTCGGTGGCAGGATGGGGTCACGCCGATCCGATGGAGGTACCAGATGACGACGATCGAGATCCCGCGCAAGCGTCGGAAGCAGATCAAGAAGCTCAAGGGCAAGACCGCCTCGCTCCTCGGCGAGCAGCGCAAGGTCCTCGAGCACGCGAACGCGATCCTCGCCGAGGCCCGTTCGCACGCTGCCGACGCAGCCCGCAAGGACATCGCCCCCCGCGTGCAGAACGCGATCGACAACGGGATCCGTCCCGCCGTCGCGACGGGCGTGCACGCAGCGGCCTCAGCCGCCCAGAGTGCTTCGCACCGCTTCCAGACCGAGGTCGTCCCCGGCCTCGTCGCGACCGCCGGTTCGGTCATGAGCGTGAAGGACCTGGCGAAGGACCCGCGCGTCAAGAAGATCGTGAAGGACGCCCAGAAGAAGGGCTCCAAGGCGAAGAAGGCCGCGGCGAAGGTCGCGCCGGGCCAGCAGAAGAAGGGGCTCGGCTTCGGCGGGGTCGCCCTCATCGTCGTCGGCGTGGTCGCCGTCGCCGGTGCTGCCTACGCCGCGTACCAGACGCTCCGCGCCGACGACGACCTCTGGGTCGCCGACGACGCCGACTCGGCGGACAAGCCCGCCGCCTGACCTCCCGGTTCGTACGAAGGGCCCCGGCACACGCCGGGGCCCTTCGTCGTCTCCGCTGCTGCCCGGTGGGAGTGCGCCGAGGTCTGCCGGTCACCGAGCGGGCACGTTCTGCCACGCTCGACGCTGCCGACCGCCGAGAAGCACCCGTCCGGTGGCACACACGCGGGTGCCCTCCCCGCTCGGGACGCCGGCAGCACCGACGGGCGGGGAGTCACCGGTCGCCGGAGGCGTCCGTCTCCGTCGCACGACGCGCCGCACGCAGCCGGCCAGGTCGCACGACATGCCGTCCGATCGCTCGCCGAACGGCACGTCCTGCAACCAGAACGGCCACCGCACAGAAGCAAGCACCGCACAGAAGCAACGCCCGTGGCGGAGGTAACCACCGCGGAGCGGCGCGCCGAAGGCGCTGACGAACCCGACGACCGGACCCGGCGGAGTGAGGAACGAGCGGAGCAGAGTCCACCCTGAGGGAGTGGAGCCTGGGAGAATCGAACTCCCGACATCCTGCTTGCAAAGCAGGCGCTCTACCAACTGAGCTAAGGCCCCGAGAGGACCAGCGTACCGGCCCCGGAGGGAAGTGGTGGGGCTACAAGGACTTGAACCTTGGACCTCTTCGTTATCAGCGAAGCGCTCTAACCGCCTGAGCTATAGCCCCTCAGACCAGATGAAAGCCTACCGTACCGATGTCGCAGAACGAAATCGAGCGGCGGCTGTCGTCCAGCCCGGGTGTGTCAGTTGTTCGTGAAGCCCACGAGCAGACCGCCCGTGATCCGCACACTGAGGTTGTAGAGGACACTCACGATCGCGCCGAGCACGGTGCCGACGACCACGTTGAGGATGCCCACCACGACGGAGAACCCGAGGACCTGCCCGAGGGAGAACTGGTCCATGATCGAGTAGCCGTTCTGGCCGGTGACGTCCTTGAGCAGTGCGTCGATCTGCGTGAAGACGCCGGTCTGGTTGAGGATGACCCACACCAGCGCCGTCGCCACGACGATCACGATCGACCCGGCCAGCGCGATGAGGAAGCTCAGCTTCACCATCGACCAGAAGTCGAGGTACACCAGACGCAGGCGGACCTGCCGGGTACCGGTGGGACGTTTCGCCTTCTTCTGGAGCTTCTCGGCGACACTACTCATTGTTCGACTGGTCCTCTCCGGCCTCGTCCTCGACAGGCTCGGTGTCGGCGGGGTCGGCGGGTTCGGGCGCCGCTTCGTCAGGGCTCACCGTCTCCACCGGGCCCGCAGGCTCGATCTCAGGCTCGGCGTCGTCCTGGTCGTCCAGGTTCCGCTCGCTGTTCCGGGCCACCGCGATGATCCGGTCGTTCTCCGCGAACCTCGCGAAGACCACACCCATCGTGTCGCGACCCTTGGCGGGCACCTCGGACACGGCAGACCTTACCACCTTGCCCGACTGCAGCACGACGAGCACCTCGTCGTCCTCGCCGACGATGAGCGCGCCCACCAGGTCGCCCCGGTCGGCGGCGAGCTTGGCCACCTTGATGCCGAGGCCACCACGGCCCTGCACGCGGTACTGGTCGACCGACGTGCGCTTGGCGTAGCCACCCTCGGTCATCACCCAGACGTAGCCGTCGTCGGACACCACGCGCGCCGCGAGCAGCGAGTCGTCGCCGCGGAAGGACATGCCCTTCACGCCGGAGGTGGACCGACCCATCGGGCGCAGCGTGTCGTTCGTCGCGGTGAAGCGGAGCGACATGCCGTGCTTCGACACGAGGAGCAGGTCGTCGGTCTCGTCGACGAGCAGCGCCTGGCGGAGCTTGTCGCCCTCGCGCAGGTTGATCGCGATGATGCCGCCGGTGCGGTTCGTGTCGTACTCGGTCAGCGCGGTCTTCTTCACGAGACCCTGCTCGGTCGCGAGCACGAGGTACTGCGCGGCCTCGTAGTCACGGATGTCGAGCACCTGCTGGATCTGCTCGTCCGGCTGCATCGCGAGCAGGTTGGCGACGTGCTGGCCCTTGGCGTCGCGGCTCGCCTCCTGCAGCTCGTACGCCTTGGCGCGGTACACCCGGCCCTGGTCGGTCAGGAAGAGCAGCCAGTGGTGCGTCGTCGTCACGAAGAAGTGCTCGACGATGTCGTCGGCACGGAGCTGCGCGCCCTTGACGCCACGACCGCCGCGGTGCTGCGAGCGGTAGTTGTCGCTGCGCGTGCGCTTCACGTAGCCGCCGCGGGTGATGGTGACGACCATCTCCTCCTCGGGGATGAGGTCCTCGATCGACATGTCGCCGTCGTACCCGAGCATGACCTCGGTGCGACGGTCGTCGCCGAAGCGGTCGACGATCTCGGTGAGCTCGTCGCCGATGATCGTGCGCTGACGGGTCTCCGACGCCAGGATGTCCTGGAAGTCAGCGATCTTGCGCTCGAGCTCCTCGGCCTCGTCGTGGATCTTCTGGCGCTCGAGGGCGGCCAGGCGACGGAGCTGCAGCTCGAGGATGGCGCGCGCCTGGATCTCGTCGACGGACAGCAGGTCCATCAGGCCCGTGCGGGCTTCCTCGACGTCGGGCGAGCGACGGATGAGGGCGATGACCTCGTCGAGCGCGTCGAGTGCGGCCAGGTAGCCGCGCAGGATGTGCGCACGCTTCTCGGCCTCGCGCAGGCGGAACCGGGTGCGGCGGACGATGACGTCGATCTGGTGGTCGACCCAGGCGGAGATGAACCCGTCGAGCGCCAGGGTGCGGGGCACGCCGTCGACGATCGCGAGCATGTTCGCGCCGAAGTTCTCCTGCAGCTGCGTGTGCTTGTACAGGTTGTTGAGGACCACCTTCGCCACGGCGTCGCGCTTGAGCACGATGACCAGGCGCTGACCGGTGCGGCCGGAGGTCTCGTCGCGGATGTCCGCGATGCCGGCGAGCTTGCCGTCCTTCACGCCCTCGGCGATGCGGATCGCCAGGTTGTCCGGGTTCACCTGGTACGGCAGCTCCGTGACGACCAGGCAGGTGCGACCCTGGATCTCCTCGACGTTGACGACCGCACGCATCGTGATCGAGCCACGACCGGTGCGGTAGGCGTCCTGGATGCCCTTCGTGCCGAGGATCTGTGCACCGGTCGGGAAGTCCGGACCCTTGATCCGCTGCATGAGCGCGGCGAGGAGCTCCTCACGCGTCGCGTCGGGGTGCTCGAGCGCCCACTTCGCGCCCTCGGCGACCTCGCGCAGGTTGTGCGGCGGGATGTTCGTCGCCATGCCCACCGCGATGCCCACCGAACCGTTGACGAGCAGGTTCGGGAAGCGCGCCGGCAGGATCGACGGCTCCTGCGTGCGCCCGTCGTAGTTGTCCTGGAAGTCGACGGTGTCCTCGTCGATGTCCCGGACCATCTCCATGGCGAGCGGCGCCATCTTGGTCTCGGTGTACCGCGGGGCGGCCGCACCGTCGTTGCCCGGAGAGCCGAAGTTGCCCTGGCCGAGCGCGAGCGGGTAGCGGAGCGACCACGGCTGCACCAGGCGGACGAGCGTGTCGTAGATCGCCGTGTCACCGTGCGGGTGGAACTGGCCCATGACGTCGCCGACGACGCGGGAGCACTTCGAGAACGCGCGGTCCGGCCGGTAGCCACCGTCGAACATCGCGTAGATGACGCGGCGGTGCACCGGCTTCAGGCCGTCGCGGACCTCCGGCAGCGCGCGTCCGACGATGACGGACATCGCGTAGTCGAGGTACGACCGCTGCATCTCGAGCTGCAGGTCGACCTGCGAGATGCGGTCGCCGGAGACCACGATGTCGCCTACCTCGCCGTGCACGATCTCGGGCTGCTCGTCGGCGCCGTTCTCGTTGTCGTCAGCCATGTGGCTTGGTCACCTTTCTGGTGGCCCTCCGGTCGTCGGCCGGGAGGCACTGGTTCCGTCGGTCGCGCCGGGCGCGACCACAGGGGGTCGGGACTGGTCGACGCGGCTGGCACCGCGCCTCCAGGCCGGTACTAGATGTCGAGGAAGCGGACGTCCTTGGCGTTCTGCTGGATGAACTGGCGACGCGACTCGACGTCCTCGCCCATCAGCGTCGCGAAGACGCTGTCGACCGCTGCGGCGTCCTCGAGCGTGACCTGCAGGAGCGTGCGGGTGTCCGGGTTCATCGTGGTGTCCCAGAGCTCCTTGTAGTCCATCTCGCCCAGACCCTTGTAGCGCTGGATCCCGTTGTCCTTCGGGATGCGCTTGCCGGCGGCGATGCCCGCCTGCATCAGGGCGTCGCGCTCCCGGTCGCTGAACACGTACTCGTGCGGCGCGTTCGACCACTTCAGGCGGTACAGCGGCGGCTGCGCGAGGTACACGTAGCCGCGCTCGATGAGCGGACGCATGTAGCGGAACAGCAGCGTGAGCAGCAGCGTCGTGATGTGCTGGCCGTCGACGTCCGCATCGGCCATGAGCACGATCTTGTGGTAGCGCGCCTTGTCCGGGTCGAAGTCCTCGCCGATGCCGGCACCGAACGCCGTGATCATCGACTGGATCTCCTGGTTGGCGAGCGCGCGGTCCAGACGGGCCTTCTCGACGTTGAGGATCTTGCCGCGCAGCGGCAGGATCGCCTGCGTCATCGGGTTGCGCCCCTGCACGGCGGAACCGCCGGCGGAGTCGCCCTCGACCATGAAGATCTCCGACAGTGTCGGGTCCTTCGACTGGCAGTCCTTCAGCTTGCCGGGCATCCCGCCCGACTCGAGCAGGCCCTTGCGGCGCGTGGTCTCACGGGCCTTGCGGGCGGCGAGCCGGGCCTGCGACGCCTGGATCGCCTTGCGCACGACGTCGCGCGCCTGCGCCGGGTTGCTCTCGAACCAGTGGGTGAGCTCGGTGCCGACGACGCGCTGCACGAAGGACTTCGCCTCGGTGTTGCCGAGCTTCGTCTTCGTCTGGCCCTCGAACTGCGGCTCGCCGAGCTTCACGGAGATGACGGCCGTCAACCCTTCGCGGATGTCGTCACCCGTGAGGTTGTCGTCCTTCTCCTTGATGATCTTGGTCTCGCGGGCGTACCGGTTCACCAGGCTCGTCAGGGCTGCGCGGAAGCCCTCCTCGTGGGTGCCGCCCTCGTGCGTGTTGATCGTGTTCGCGAAGGTGTGGACGCTCTCCTGGTACGAGGTGTTCCACTGCATGGCGATCTCGAGCGCGATCTTGCGCTCGGTGTCCTCGGCCTCGATCGCGATGACGTCGGGGTGGACCAGGTCCACCTTCTTCTGCGCGTTGAGGTACTCGACGTAGTCGGGCAGCCCGCGCTCGTAGCGGAAGGAGTCCTTCCGCGACTCCTCGCCCTCGTCCGGGGTGCGCTCGTCGGTCAGGCTGATGCGGAGGCCCTTGTTGAGGAAGGCCATCTGCTGGAAGCGCGTGCGGAGCGTCTCGTAGTCGAACTCGACGGTCTCGAAGATGTCGGCGTTCGGCCAGAACGTGATCGTCGTGCCGGTCTCGTCGGTCTCCTCGTCCTTCGAGACGGGGGCGACCGGGACGCCGTCGGTGTAGCTCTGACGCCAGACGTGACCCTGGCGACGGACCTCGACGTCGAGCTCGGAGCTCAGGGCGTTCACCACGGAGGAGCCGACACCGTGCAGACCGCCGGACACCGCGTACCCGCCACCGCCGAACTTGCCGCCAGCGTGCAGGACGGTGAGGACGACCTGGAGCGTCGAGACGCCCTCGGCCGCGTGGATGTCGACCGGGATGCCACGACCGTTGTCGACGACGCGGACGCCACCGTCCTCGCGGATCGACACGTCGATCGTGTCGCAGTAGCCGGCGAGGGCTTCGTCGACGGAGTTGTCGACGATCTCCTGCACCAGGTGGTGGAGACCGCGGGGACCCGTCGAACCGATGTACATGCCCGGGCGCTTGCGGACCGCCTCGAGCCCCTCCAGCACCTGAATCTGGTCTGCACCGTACGATGGTTCCGTCCGTGGAGCCTGCTCGGTCTCGTCCTGCGGGATCGTCCGGTCGTCGTCAGATTCTGATGTCATGTCGGGATGGCTCCTGCCTGCGCGCGGAACACCCGCACACTGCACTCGCCAGTCTACCGCAGGGACCCCTCTTCCGAGGGCTCATCCGCCCGCTGGACGGGTGTTCTTCATCCCTGAGGACGATTTCGTCTCGTCAACCGTAGGTGTCGCGGGGGCCGCGCCCCTGGACGGTCCTGGGGCCGCGTTTCCAGGTGGGGACGTCGGGGCCCGAAACCCTGATCGACTGCACGCCCGCTCCCGGGTGCCGCTCGGCGATGGTCGTCGTGATCGTCGCGCGCATCAGCCGGAGCTGTGTCGCCCATGCCGTCGAGTCGCAGCGGATGACCAGCGTGCCGTCGTCGATGGTCATCGGTCGCGAGTGCTTCGCCAGCTCGTCCCCGACGACCGCGGGCCAGTCGACGAAGAGCTCCGAGCGGGCGAGCGGCTCGGTCCAGCCGAGCTCCTGCGCCAGCGAACCGACGACGTCCCCGAGCCCGCGGGGCTCTCGGCCCTTGCCGTAGGGCACGGTGTCGGCGTCGAGCTCGCGGGACCGTCGGCGCCGGGCGTCGACGGTGCGCAGCGACGGGTCGCCGAAGACCGCCCGGAGGTGTCGGTAGACGCGTGCCGGTTCGGAGGGCTTCCACGGCTTCGGCATCAGGAAGCGGCCTCCGTACCGGAGGCACGTGCCGCGTCGGCTGCGATCGTGCCCGCCTCGTCGGTCACGATCGTGCCCGCCTCGATCCGCACCGTGTGCGCGGCGAGCTGCGCCGGCACGTCGCCGAACACCGCGGCCGTGATGAGCACCTGCTCGTAGTCCGCCACCGCCGCTGCGAGTCGTTCACGCCGGGACTCGTCGAGCTCGGCGAACACGTCGTCGAGGATGATGATCGGGTCGCCGAGCGTCGACTCCGAGCGGAGCACGGCCGCGCTGGACAGCTTGATCGCCAGCGCGAAGGACCAGGACTCACCGTGACTGGCGTAACCGCGGGCAGGTAACCCGTTCAGCTGGAAGAGGACGTCGTCCCGGTGGGGCCCGACGAGCGTGAGCCCCCGGTCGAGCTCGTCCCGACGACGACGCGCCAGTGCGTTCCGGAAGGCGTCGGCCGCAGCGGCGACGGACACCGGCTCGTCCGGTGTCCCGAGCACGGGGTCGGTCGCTGCGGCGTCCTCGGGGTCGCCGCCGCGGACGCTGAGGACCCCCGAGATCGTGGCCTCGTGGCGGGCACCTGCGACGGTCGCGTACGCGTCCGTCACGAACGGCGCGAGCCGTCGGGTGAGGTGGTCGCGCGCCGCGATGATCTCGGCACCGAACGCGACGAGACGGTCGTCCCAGACATCGAGCGTCGCGAGGGACCCCGATCGGGCACCGGAGGCGCGGGCCGACTTCAGCAGCGTGTTCCGCTGCTTGAGCGTCCGGTCGTAGTCGGCGAGGACACCCTGCATCCGCGGCGCGATCTGCCCGAGCAGCTCGTCGAGCATGCGTCGGCGACCGGACGGTTCGCCGCGGACGAGCGCGAGGTCCTCCGGGGCGAACAGGACGCTCGTGCAGTACCGCGGGAGCTCGCGTGGCTTGATCGCGGCCCGGTTGACCTGGGCGCGGTTCGAGCCGGTGCGGTTGATCTGCACCTCGGCCAGGATGCTGCGGTCCTCGTGCGCCAGGCGTGCACGGACGATCGCCGCGTCGCACCCCTGTCGCACGAGGGCCGCGTCGGTCGGCACCCGGTGCGAGCCGAGGGTCGACAGGTAGCCGATGGCCTCGACCAGGTTGGTCTTGCCCTGGCCGTTCCGGCCGACGAACAGGTTCGGCCCGCGTGCCAGGTCGACGTCCGCCTCCCGGTAGTTCCGGAAGTCGGTGAGTTGCAGGTGGTCGACGTGCACGCGGGCCGAGACGAGCTCAGGTGGTTACCTGAGCTACGCCTTCTTGACGGCGTGGCCGCCGAACTGGTTGCGGAGCGCCGCGACGGCCTTCATGGTCGGGGACGCGCTGCCCTGACGCGAGACGAAGCGCGCGAAGATCGACGCGGAGATGGTCGGCATCGGCACGGCGTGCTCGATGGCCTCTTCCACCGTCCAGCGACCCTCGCCGGAGTCCTCGACGTAGCCCTCGATGGCGTCGAGCTTCGGGTCCTCGTTCAACGCGAGGACCATGAGGTCGAGCAGCCAGGAACGCACGACGGTGCCGCGCTGCCAACCGGCGAAGACCGCCGGGACGTCCTTGATGATGTCCTTGGCCTCGAGGAGCTCGTAGCCCTCGCCGTACGCCTGCATGATCGCGTACTCGATGCCGTTGTGGACCATCTTGGCGTAGTGGCCGGCGCCGACGGGGCCGGCGTGCGAGAAGCCCTCCTCGCGGGGGCCCTCGGGGCGGAGCGCGTCGAAGACCGGCATCGCGAACTCGACGTCCTCGGGGGCGCCGCCGACCATGAGGCCGTAGCCGTTGTCCTTGCCCCAGACACCACCGGACACACCGGCGTCCATGTAGCGGATGCCCTTGGCGCCGAGCTGCTCGGCGTGGACGGTGTCGTCCAGCCACTTCGAGTTGCCGCCGTCGATGACGAGGTCGCCCTCGCCCAGGACCTCGGCGAGGTCGGTGATGACGTCGTCGGTGATCTTGCCGTGCGGGACCATGACCCACACGAGCTTCTTGCCCTCGGGCAGGGCCGCGGCGAGTGCGCCGAGGTCGGCGACGTCCGAGACGGCGGGGTTGGCGTCGTAGCCGGTGACCTCGATGCCTGCGTTGCGGAGACGGGCACGCATGTTGTTGCCCATGCGACCGAGGCCGACAAGACCGATGTGCATGATTTCCTCTTCTGTTCGTCGTCGCGCTGGTGGCCAGTGGCGCGTCAGCGCAGTGGTACGGCTGTTGCGCTTACCGCAGCAGGAGATTGGGCTGCAGCAGGTACCGGTATCCGTCCGTCGCCGGGGCCTCCTGCGAGGTCTGGCCGGTGATGAGCACCGGGCCCGGCTTGTTGGGGTTCTCCGTCTTGGTGAAGGAGATCCGGACGAACTCGGAGTGCACCGCGTTCAACCCGTCCAGGAGGAAGGCGGGCTTCAGCGAGACCACCGTTTCCTCACCGGTCAGCAACGCACTGATCGACTCTGACGCCTGCGCTTGTTCGGAACCGATCGCCTCGAGCGTGAGCCCGTCGACCGAGAAGGAGAACCGGAGCGCCGCTTCGCGCTCCAGGACGAGGGAGACCCGTCGGACGGCCTCGACCAGCTCCGCGGTGTTGATCACCGCGTGGTCCTCGACCGTCTCGGGGAAGAGCCGGCGGACCGGCGGGTAGTTGCCCTTGATGAGCAGCGAGGTCACGGTCTTGTCGTCGGCGTGGAACGCGATGAGCTCGCGGTCCGAGGTGCCGCTGATCGAGACCGACACCGTGGACGCCGAGCCGAACGTGCGGCCGACCTCCTGCAGGGTGCGGGCCGGGACGAGCGCGTGCAGCGGGTCGGAGCCGACACGGCCCGAGTCCCACGCGATCGTCCGGACGGCGACGCGGTAGCGGTCGGTCGCGATGAGCGACAGGTCGTTGTCACCGACCTCGAGCTGGACGCCGGTGATGACGGGGGTGACGTCGTCGCGGCTGGCGGCGACGGCGACCTGGGACACGGCCTCGGAGAACGCGTCGCCGGGGATCACACCGGTCTGCTCACCGATCTCGGGGAGCGTCGGGTACTCCTCGACCGGCATGGACAGCAGCGTGAAGTGCGCCGAGCCGCAGGTGACGGAGATCTTCGAGTCCTCGGTCGTGAAGGTCACCGGGGCGTTCGGGAGTCGGCTCGCGATGTCGTTGAGCAGTCGGCCGGAGACGAGGACGGTGCCGGGGTCGTCGATCTGCGCCGTGATCGAGGTCTGCGCCGAGACCTCGTAGTCGAACGACGACAGCGTGAGGCGGTCGCCCTCGGCGTGGATGAGGACGCCGGACAGGATCGGGAGGGTCGTGCGCTGTGGGAGGAGCTTCACCGCGAAGGAGACGGCTTCGGAGAAGACGTCCCGGTTGACCTCGAACTTCACAGCTGGGACCCCTGTCGATCGGTGCGGACTGTCCGGCCGCCCCATTGTGGCACAGCGGAGCAGGGCCCGGATTTCTTGTCATCCCGCCGTCCACAGGGTTGGCCCGCGGAACTTCATCGTTAACCAGGATCAATGGTGTTAACGCCTGTGCACAGTGTGGATAACTCTGTGCATCCCGCTTCTCCACCGGGAACTACACACGTGTGAGTTGTGAGTGGGGTGTTGACGCCGTCTGGATGAACAAATCTCATCTATCCACTTCCATCCCCAGTCTCCACAGGTGGGTACAGAACTGTGAACAACAGGACCGCGTGTCATCCACAGTTATCCACAGGCTTTCCACACTGGGGGAAACTCGGCGCATGGAACCGTCTCAGATGGTGGATGCGCGCCGAGGTGGGCCGATCCGGGGGCGTGTGACGGGCCTCCCGGCCGGTTGCCGGATCGACAGGAGACGGACGGGAGGCACGGTGCCTTCCCGCACCGTGCCTCCCGTCCGTCAGGCGGTCCCGCCCGCGCGTCAGCGGTAGCGGCGGTCCTGCTTGATGCGGCTGGTCAGCTCGGTCACCTGGTTGTAGATCGACCGACGCTCCTTCATCAGCTCGGTGATCTTCTTGTTCGCGTACATGACCGTCGTGTGGTCCCGGTTGCCGAACAGCTGCCCGATCTTGGGCAGGGACAGGCTCGTCATCTCCCGGCACAGGTACATGGCGATCTGCCGCGCGGTCGCGATCGCCTGGGAACGCGAAGACCCGTAGAGGTCGTCGACGGAGAGCTTGAAGTACTCCGCGGTGTGGTTGATGATGTCCGTCGGCGCGATCACGTTGTCGTCGTCGAGCGTTATCAGGTCCTTGAGGACCGTCTGCACCAGGGCCATGTCGACGGCCGTCCGGTTCAGGCTCGCGAATGCCGTGACGCGGATGAGCGTCCCCTCGAGCTCCCGGATGTTGCTCGACACCTTCGACGCCATGAACTCGAGGATGTCGTCGGGCACCTGCAGGTGGTCGGACTGCGCCTTCTTGCGGAGGATCGCGATGCGGGTCTCGAGGTCCGGCGCCTGCACGTCGGTGATCAGGCCCCACTCGAAGCGGGAGCGCATGCGGTCCTCGAAGCCGGTGAGGTGCTTCGGCGCGACGTCCGACGTGATGACGACCTGCTTGTTGTGGTCGTGCAGCGTGTTGAACGTGTGGAAGAAGGCCTCCTGCGTGGAGTCCTTCCCCTGCAGGAACTGGATGTCGTCGATCAGCAGGATGTCGATGTCGCGGTAGCGCTGCTGGAACTGGTTCGACCGGTTGTTGGCGATCGAGTTGATGAAGTCGTTCGTGAACTCCTCGCTCGACACGTAGCGGACGCGGATGCCCGGGTACAGGCTCTCGGCGTAGTGGCCGATCGCGTGGAGCAGGTGGGTCTTGCCGAGGCCCGAGTCACCGTAGATGAAGAGCGGATTGTACGCCTTCGCCGGAGCCTCGGCCACCGCCACCGCCGCTGCGTGCGCGAAGCGGTTCGACGAGCCGATGACGAAGTTGTCGAAGTTGTACTTCGGGTTGAGGCGCGACTCCGGGCGGCCGCCGGTGCCCGGGGAGTCGATCTGGCTCGGGACGAACGGCGCCTCGATGTACTGGCGCGGAGCGGCGCTCTGCTCGACCGGCTGCTGCACCGGCTCGGCGTACTCGGGCACGTGGCTGGGGACGACGGACTCGACCCGGGGCTCGGAGGCCATGTCGGGGTTCACCGTGATGGCGAAGTTCGCGACCGAGTCGTCACCGACGCGTGCGACCGCCTCGGTGATGGGGATCCGGATGCGCTGCTCGAGCATGCCGCGGGTCAGGTCGTTCGGGACCTCGAGGTAGAGCGTGCCCGCGAGGACGCCCTTCGGCTCGACGAGGTTCAGGAAGCCGTGCAGCTGCGGCGTGATGCGGTCGTCCTCGGAGAGGAGGCCCAGGACGGATGACCAGAGGTCCTCGACGGGGTCGGCCGGCATCGTCAT